>CAWCWB010000021.1:0-75830 GCA_963799155.1 uncultured Acidobacteriaceae bacterium | reverse complement strand
GGATGGCGTCGTTATAGCGCTTGCGCGCCACGCTGATGCGGTTCTCAGTCCCGGAAAGCTCGTCCTGCAGGCGCATGAACTGATCGCTGGAGCGCAGTTGCGGGTAGTTCTCGGTGAGCAGCAACAGGCGGCCGATTGCCCCGTCCAACTGGTTGTTGGCCGCGATCTTCGCCGCCGGGCCCTGTGCGTTCAACATGCCGGCTCGCGCGTTGGCGATATCACCAAAGACGGTGCTCTCTTCCTTGGTGAAGCCTTTCACGGTAGCCACCAGATTGGGAATCAGGTCGGCGCGGCGCTCCAGTTGCACATCCACTTCAGACCACTCCGATTTCACTACCTGATCTTTGGCCACCATTTGGTTTCTGGCGCTTATGAAGCTGCCAAAGACCATGAGGGCCGCCAGCAGCAGAACGGCCACAACGGCCAGCGTAATTCCAAGTCCTTTACTCATTGGGTCCTTTTCTCCTCCGGCTTCTGTTTGAGAGAAGCCACATGAATCATCCAGACCCTACCAGCTGCCTCCGGCGCCGCCGCCGCCGAAACTGCCGCCGCCGAAGCCACCGAATCCTCCGCCCGATCCGCCGCCGAATCCGCCGCCTCCAAAACCGCCGCCTAAGCCACCGCCGCCAATCCCTGGTCCGCCGATCCAAGGCCCTCCGCGCCAACCGCCCCTGCCCCAGCCGCCAAAGAAGAGACCGAAGCCGAAGAGCATGCGCAGAAGCGAAGATCCACCAAAAAAGATAAGCAGGAGAATGAGCAGAACGAGTTTTCCGATTCCGGCGCTGTGCTGTACTGGCTGCGGCGCGTACACGGGTTCATCCTGGCTCAGCGTGATCTTGGCGTCGTCGGCAATCACCTGGGCCACTTCACCCACTGCCAGCGTCACTGCGCCGTCATAGTCGCCGGCGCGCAAATCGGGAACCATCTCGCGGCCGATGTCGCCCACCTTGCCGTCCGGCAGGATCCCTTCAAGCCCGTAGCCGACTTCGATACGGTATTTGTGGTCGGCGACGGCCAGCAGCACCAACACGCCGCGATCAGAGCCCTTGGGGCCGATTTTCCATTTATCTTCAAGCTGATTGGCGTAGTCGGCCGCATCGTCGCCGTTGAGATCGTGCACGGTGACCACGGCGATTTGCGCATTGGCCTGGGAGTGGTCGAGCTGCTGGCAGATCGAATCCAGGCGGGTAATTGCTTCGGGTGAGAGCACGTGGGCGAAATCGCTGACATAATCGGTGGGCTGGGGCAGGCTGGCAACGCTCTGGGCGCATGCCGGAATGGCAAGAAACACTAAAAAGGCTGCCAACAGCAGCCGGAATCTGGCCGAGCAATCGGGGAAAAAGCCTCTCATCCACTTCAATTGTACGCGGGCGGCAGCCTGAGGGTTCCCGCCGCTTGAGGCTCTACACTGGGAGAGAAATGAACGAGAACCTGCTTCCTTCGCCCCCCATTGCCCGCAAAGTGCATAAGGAAATCACAGTGCATGGAGTTGTGCTTGCCGACGACTATGCGTGGCTGCGCGACAAAGAGAACCCGGATGTGACCGCGTACCTCGAAGCTGAAAACGCCTATGCCGAGGCGGTGATGGCGCCGCTGGCCGGCCTGCGCGAAGAGCTTTACCGGGAGATGCTGAGCCACATCAAGCAGACGGATGTCTCAGTTCCCTACCGCGACGGAGACTGGTGGTACTACTCGCGCACCGAGGAGGGCCTGCAGTACGGTATTCACTGCCGCAAGCGTGGCACGCCGGCGGGGCCCGGCGCCGACGCCGCGGAAGAGGTGCTGCTGGACGGCAACGAGTTGGCTAAGGGCCACGCATTTTTCGCCATCGGCGACACCGACATCACCGACGACGGCCGCTGGCTGGCGTACACGACCGACGCCAAGGGCTTTCGCCAATACACGCTGCACATCAAGGACCTCGCGACCGGCGAAACCCTTGCCGGCGAAGTGGAGCGGGTGGGGTCAGTGGTGTGGGCTGCGGACAATAGAACGCTGTTCTACACCGTGGAGGATGAGCGGCAGAAGCGCCAATATCAGCTATGGAAGCATGTGCTCGGCACGCCGCACGCGGAAGACGCTCTGGTCTATCAGGACGACGACGAGCGCTTTAACCTGGCTGCCGGGCGGACGCGTGATGGCAAATACATCGTGCTGGAGTCAGCCAGTCACACCACGAGCGAGGCGCGCGTTTTGCCCGCGGACAACCCCACCGGCAACTTCAACGTGATTGCGGCGCGCGAGGATGAGCACGAGTACTCGATCGACCATCGCAACGGGCGTTGGTTTATCCGCACCAACGACCGCGGGCGCAACTTCCGGCTGGTGACTGCTCCGGTGGCCACGCCGGATCGCGACCGCTGGACCGAACTGATCCCGCACCGCGACGCCGTGATGCTCGAGGATGTCGATCTCTTTGCCGGGTTCTTCATTGCCTGCGAGCGCGAGGATGGGCTGCCGCGGTTGCGGCTGTGGAAGTTCGTGAGCGATGGCGCCGGATTCGGAGACGAAGCTGAGCCCTCCGGCGAGATTGCCTTCCCTGAACCTGCGTATAGTGCGCACCCGCATATCAACCGCATCTTTGAGACACCGACTTTCCGCTACGCGTATCAATCGCTGGTGACGCCAAGTTCGGTGTACGAGTATGACGTAGCGACCGGTGCATCGACACTGCTCAAGCAGCTTGAAATTCCCGGCGGATTCGACCGGACGCTGTACGCGAGCGAACGGGTTCACGCGAAGGCTCCGGATGGGGCCGAAGTTCCGGTTTCGATTGTGTATCGCCTGGACAAGTTCGCCAAGCGGGAGCCGGGAAAGAATGCGCTGTATGTTTACGGCTACGGGTCGTATGGATACTCGTTGCCGCTCGGATTCAGCTCGAACCGGCTGAGCCTGCTCGATCGCGGCGTGGTGATGGCCTATGCGCACATTCGCGGCGGCGGCGACTTGGGCAAGCCGTGGCACGACGCCGGCAAGATGCTGGTGAAGCGCAACACCTTCACCGATTTCATTGCCTGCGTGGAGCATTTGACCGCTGCGGGCTACGGCGACCCCAAGCGCGTGGCCATTGAAGGCGGATCCGCGGGAGGATTGTTGACCGGCGCGGTGGTGAACATCCGGCCCGATCTTTTCCGCGCCATCGTTTCGCACGTGCCGTTTGTGGACGTCATGAATACTATGCTCGACGACTCCCTGCCCCTCACGGTTCCCGAATACGAAGAGTGGGGCGACCCAAATGATGAGACTTACTTTAGATATATGTTGAGTTACTCGCCGTACGACAATCTCCGCGCGACAAGTTACCCGGCGATGTTAGTCAAAACTTCGTTGCACGACAGCCAGGTAATGTTTTGGGAGCCGGCCAAGTATGTAGCCAAGCTGCGCACGATGAAGACCGACAACAATCCGCTGCTGCTGGTGACAAACATGCAGGCGGGGCACGGCGGGGCGAGCGGGCGCTATGATTACCTCAAGGAGATTGCGCTGGACTACGCGTTTTTGCTGCGGGAGCTATGGATCGTGTGATAACTTGAATCCGCATTTAGTTCATTACCGCGGGGCCACAATGCGTAAAACACGATGGGCACTTGTCTTGCTGTTTGCCGCCACGGCCCGAAGTTGGTCCCAGCAAACGCCCGCCGCGTCGGGCACAGACGGGGTGTACACAGTCAGTGATGGAGCCGAGGCACCCAAGTTGGTCCGTGGTTCTCCTGCCGTCTACCCAGCCGCGCCTGATTTAGCGGGTCAAAAGCGTAGTTGCACCTTAAGCGTTGTGATCGGCGCCGATGGAATTCCTACAAAGATTCAACCTGAGGATGCTAATCCGGATCCGTTCGATGAGGCAGCAATCGCGGCCGTAAAGCAATCAGAGTTCAAACCCGGAACACTGCGCGGCAAGCCAGTTCCCGTGCAGATTCTGTTATGGGTTCCATTTCTGCCTAGGAAGAAGCCATTCACGCCCGAGATGCTTCCAGTTCCGTACGATTGGCCGCCTACTGTCACTCACACCGTCACGCCGAGCGACTCAACTGAGCCGAGAAAAGTGAAATTTCATGGACAGGTGATCGTCTCTCTGGTTGTGACAGATAGGGGTTTCCCCACCGACCTGAGAATTGAGAAGTCTGTAAACCAGGAATTGGATGCAAAGGCGATGGAGGCAATCAGCCAGTACCGCTTCAAACCTGCGACAAAGTATGGATTGCCGATCCCAGCTTCTACCGTGATCGAAGTTGACTTCAGCGTTTTTTAGCCGTGTGCTCCAAGTCTCGCATTGAGACATGCAAAGGCCACGACCTACGCAGTCTCCCTTCAGTTCCGCCAGCGTCTTTTCGAGGCTCGCCGTGTCTTCCGCGTTCATCGACTTCAAGGCGGGATCGATCTGCTTGAGCAGGCCGCAGAGCACCTTGCCGGGGCCGACTTCGATGAAGACGTGCGCGCCTGCGCTGCTCAGCGATTGCACGCAATCGGCCCAGCGCACCGCGCCGGTGACCTGGCGAATGAGCGCGTCGCGCGCGGCGTCGGCGGTCGTGACGAGGCCGCCGGTGACGTTGGCGGCGACGGGAATGCGCGGCTCGTGCATCGCGATGCCGGAGAGCACACGCGCCACTTGCTCCTGAGCGGGCTGCATGAGCGCGCAGTGGAAGGGAGCGCTGACGGGAAGCATGACGGCGCGGCGCGCGCCTTTGGCCTTGCAGAGTGCCGAGGCCTTTTCCACGGCAGCAGCCGCCCCGGAGATAACGGTCTGGCCCGGTGAGTTCAGGTTGGCCGGCTGCACGGTCAGGCCGGTTTCGCGGGCGGCCTCGGCGCAGGCCTCGGCCACTTGCGCGGCATCGAGCGCGAGCACGGCGGCCATGGCCCCCTGCCCCGGCGGAACCGCCTGCTGCATGGCATGGCCACGAGCCTTGACAGCGCGCATCGCATCAGCGAAAGTGAGCGTTCCCGCGATGACGTGTGCCGACCACTCACCCAGCGAATGACCCGCAGCAAGCGCCGGCTCGACTCCTTGCCCGGCCAGGACGCGCGCCGCCGCCACGCTCACCGTCATGATGGCCGGCTGCGTGTTTTCGGTGAGACGCAGATCGGCTTCGGGCCCCTCGAAACAGAGCCGCGAAAGCGGGAAGCCGAGCGCCGCATCGGCCTCGGCGAAGGTTAGTGCTGCGATGGGATATCGCTCGGCGAGCTCGCGGCCCATGCCAACAGCCTGCGAACCCTGCCCTGGAAAGAGAAAGGCGATCTTGTTTGACATTTCAGTGAGATTTTATCGTGCCGTTCGCTGTGCGGTCCGGCCCTAGCCCCAAAAACAATGACGGTGCGCCCGGCCCGAGGGGCGCCCGCTTCGAATTTCCGGATCAGTTCCAGCGCTTCTTGTCGTCCGCGTCTTCGTCGATCAGCTTTCCCTGGCCGTCGAATTTGACGGTCCGCCCCTGCCGGCGCATGTAGACCTCGAATTTGCGGGCTGCGCGGCGGCGCTTCCAGCGGTAATAACGGTTGCGCAGGCCGTACCAGCTTTCGCTGAGCATGAATGACATCCCGCGACGGGGCGCCATGCGCGCGAAGCCGAGACCAGCCAGCGCGCCGCCAAGTTGGGCAAAGGCGTACATCCGCTCCTGGCCAAAGAGCATGGCGACGGCGATGAGCGCGTAGATTGCCACCAGGTAGCGGGCTTTGATGCCGATGGGCAAAGGGAACAACATGAACTGCACGTCGCCGTAAAGAAACCCGATGGCCGCCAGCAGGCCAAAGATTCCGCCAAAGCAGCCGTAAAGCGGGAGTGCATTGGAGAGCAGCGAGGGAGCCAGCGTGCTTGAGACCGCGTAGAGAGCCAGCGCCGCCGCGGCTGTTCCCAGAACGGAAACCGCGTAGAGGCTCGTGACCCAGTTAGCATTGTGAAAGCCCTCGAGAAATCCGGCGAGAAACCACAGCGAAAGCAATTCGAAGAGCGCGCCAAGCAAGCCCGGATGTACAAAACTGTAGGTAATCGGTTGCCAGAGGTACCCGTGGACAAAGGAGTAGGGATCGAAGGTCAGGTTCCCGGCAAGCCGCAAAGCCTGGAAAGACGACGCCATCCCCGCCAGCAACAGAACGAAGTAGGCGGCCAGATTGATGAGAATCAACCGGCGCGTAGCTCCGCGAAAGTTGGGGAAGGCGAGCATGCTGGAGCCGATTCTTGGCATCGTAGTCAACAGGGTAAACGCTCAAGCGCGCCGGTGTCATGGCGTGTGGAGGCCAAATGCTCAAGAGCGGCGGCCGGAGGATGAGCGCCCGGAGCAAAATCGTCTGCACCAGGGATGGAGCACGGCCAACGCTCTCCAGGGAAGACGCATCGTTTGGTCAGTAGGATGGGTCAGTTCCGGCAACGGGAATGCGATTTTGCAGGGCGGCGTGGGACTCTTGACCTGAGGCCGGGTTCTCCCTAAAACTAGCGATGGTTGTCGAATCGGGTGTTGTTATCCCGCAATGCGAATTGGCTTGGAAAGTGAGGAGGCTGCTATGCCCAGCTGCCCTGAATGTGAAACCAACCTGGACATTGAAGTCGACGAAGTGGAAGAAGGCGATGTGATCGCCTGCGATGAGTGTGGAACGGAGTTCGAGGTGGTCGGCGTCGAACCGCTGGAGCTGGCGCGCGTAGAAGAGGACCTCGAAGAGGACGAAGATGCCTTTGAAGAGGATGAGGAGGAGTAGGAATGAGCCGAGCAAGCTGGCTGGCGGGAGTGGCAATTGGTCTTCTGGCTTTTGGAGCAATTTCAGCGGGTCCGCGGGATGCGCTGTTTGCTCCTGCCGCGCGGGCCCAGAACATCGGCATGCGCACTGTATCGGGCACCGTATCGAATGCGAACTCCGAGCCCGTCGCCGGCGCCACAGTCTTCCTCAAGAACGAGAAGACCAAGGCCATCCGCAGCTTTACGTCCCTGGCCGACGGCCACTTTCACTTTGCGCAAATCGACATGAGCGTGGATTTCGATCTTTGGGCCGAAAAGGACGGTAAAAAGAGCGCCGTGAAGACCGTAAGCTCGTGGGATGCGCGCAAGGACTTCATCTCGGATTTGAAGCTGAAATAAGTAGGTGTGCGCGGCGCTTAGGGTGGGGTATCTTTGGCGTGACGGGTCGAAATCAGGCGGCAAAGTCCGCGCCTTGAGCTTCAACCTTCCAGTTTCTTCATGACCAGTTCATTGAGCAGCGCCGGATTGGCCTGACCCTTCGACGCCCGCATCACCTGGCCCACAAAGAAACCCGCCACCGTCTTTTTGCCTGCGCGATATTGCTCCACCTGCCTGGGATTAGCGGCGATCACCTCGTCGATCAGCTTTTCGATGGCAGCCGAGTCGGTGATCTGCTGCGGCTTCTCGCGCTCGTAAACGATGCCAAAGTCCTCGCCCTTCTCGAAGCAAACGTCGAAGAGCTGCTTCATCTGCCTGGAGCTGATCTTGCCCTCGTCGAGCAAGCCGGCGGCGAGCACAATGCCCGCCATCGACACGGGTGATTGCTCCTGCTCCAGTCCCAGCGCTTTCAGGCGGCCAGCGACTTCACTCAGCAGGACGTTGGCCACGCGGCGTGGATTGCGCGCAGTCCTGGCCGCGACCTCGAAGCGGTCGGCAAATTCGCGCGAGGCGGTAAGCGTATGCGCGTCCTGGAGCGTTAGATCGTATTCGGCGATCATCCGCTTGCGCCGCGCCTCAGGCAACTCCGGCAACGTTGCCTTGATTTCGGCAATGAACGCGGGCATGAGGATCAGAGGCGGCAAATCCGGCTCGGGAAAGTAGCGGTAGTCGTGCGCCTGCTCCTTGGAGCGCATGGAGTAAGTGCGGCCTTCGTTCGCGTTCCACAGGCGCGTCTCCTGCACGACGTGTCCGCCTGATTCAATCACCTCCGCCTGCCGCTCGATCTCGTATTCGAGGGCGGCGCGGATAAAGCGGAAACTGTTGACGTTTTTCACCTCGGCCTTGGTGCCTAACTTTTCCTGGCCTCGGGGACGGACGCTGACATTGGCGTCGCAGCGCAGCGAACCCTCCTCCATGTTGCAATCGGAGACGCCGGTGTAAAGCAGAATCTCCTTCAGCCGGGTCAGGTACTCAAAGGCCTCGTCGGGCGTGCGGATATCAGGCTCGCTGACGATCTCAATCAGCGGCGTGCCGCAGCGGTTCAGGTCGATATAGGTGCGCGTGGCGGAGTCGGCAAACCCCTCGTGCAGGCTCTTGCCCGCATCCTCTTCCATGTGCAGGCGGGTGATGCCAACCTTCTTCGTCGAACCGTCCGCCGCCGGAATCTCGATCCAGCCATGCTCGGCCAGCGGCTTGTCATACTGCGAAATCTGGTATCCCTTGGGCAGATCGGGATAGAAATAGTTTTTGCGGGCGAAGATTGAGTGCTCGCGCACCTCGCAATTCAGCGCCAGCGCGGCCAGCGTGGCGAATTCGACGGCCTTCGCATTCAGCACCGGCAGCGATCCCGGAAGGCCCAGGCAAACGGGGCAGATGTTCGTATTCGGGTCAGACCCGAAATGATTTGCGCAACCGCAAAACGCCTTGGTGGCTGTGAGCAGTTGCACGTGCACTTCCAGGCCAATCACGGGCTCGTATTTTGCGAGAACATCCGGAGCGGCGGCTGTCGCGGGCATATATTGATTTTAGCGTACGCGAGGATTACAACGGCGCGATCAAGCTGTCGCCGAACGATCAGAACCCGTCATCTGAAGTGTCCGAAGCAGGGTCGAGAAGGCTCACGCTACGAATCCCGCTGTTCTTCGTCAGCAGGATGCCGGAGCCGGGAATGGGAATCGTCTTGCCATCTGCATCGACCCAGGAAGCAGCAGTGAGATAGATTGAGGCGTCATCCGCTTCGTCGGAGTAATAGTGCAGGCTGCCCAGAACACTCCTTCCGTCGGAGAGTTCAACCTGAAGCGGCTGCCCCTTGATTGCTTCGCTCTCTAGGACATCGTTCCAGATTGAGTTTCGGGTTGTGCGTTCGGTGAGCCTGATCGCTTGAAAGAGGCGATTGCCGTCGAATCGAATATACGCAACCGCGGCAATTGCAAACAGAAAGGTTACGCCGGCCAGCCAGCCCAACTGCGCCGGCTCCCAAATGACCGTTGTTTCGCCCTTTCCTGTCGTGTCAGGAACAACATGAAAGGGCAAATGGCCTTGGTTGAGAGGTGCGTAGCAGACGTAAATGACAAAGCTGAAAACCAGAGCTTCGATGATTCGCCCAAGATCAGACTGGGAACGCCGGGTCGCGAGTGCTTGGACAACGTACGCCGCCGAAAAGCCCGGCAGGAGGATGAGGAAGATCTGCAGCGCGAGAAGTGTCGCCGGCATCTTATGCGGCTCCTTTCACACTCTACTCACTCCTGCTTCGCTGCAGCCGGCTGCGTAGGCGGAGGAGGCGGCGGGATCTTCACAGGCGGCGGGAGCTTCACCGGAATTCTGGGCGCTGGCTTCGCAGCTCGATCTATCTGCGCTCCCTCAGGATATTTCGAACTCCCTCTCCGCAAGACATATCCCATATGCGTCTACCTCTTCTTCCATTATCGTCTGGACCTAATGCCATGTCCATAACCCGGCAAAGTCAGTAGCTCAGCCGGGCCCCGATTGCCTATAATCGGAAGCGCAGCATGGAGCGGATCTTCAGTAGCCGCTCATCGAGGTCTTCTTTCTGATTGTAGCTCTCCCGTGAATCGATGAAACTCCACAATGTAATTCTTCTGGCAGGATTGTTTGCAACCACTGGTCTCGAAGCCCAGCAACCTGCAGTTTCGCCCACGGCAGGAGCGCCTGTCGCACAACCAGCGCCAGCGGCACAGACCTTGCCTTCCGGGCACCCTAACAATGCATATTGGATCGAGCACGACGCGAAACTGCTCGTCGACTTCGGCGGGCTCGAGCGGTTCAAGGAAACTGATGCGATGCTGGCTGCACCCAAGCCGGGCGAGGATCGAGTAATATTCATGGGCGATTCGATCACGGAGGGCTGGAAGCTGGACGAATCGTTTCCCGGCAAGTCCTACATCAATCGCGGCATCGGCGGGCAAACGTCGCCGCAGATGCTGGTGCGCTTCCGGCAGGACGTGATCGATTTGAAGCCGAAGGTAGTGATCATCCTGGCCGGGACCAACGACATCGCGGGGAACACGGGACCGATGACGCTGGAGGAGACCGAGGAGAATATTGCCTCCATGGCAGACCTGGCCACGGCAAACGGGATTCGCGTGGTGCTGTGCTCGGTGCTGCCGGCCTTCGATTTCTCGTGGGCGCCGGGACTCACGCCCGCGCCCAAGATCGCCGAAGTGAATGAGTGGATCAGGAAGTATGCGGCTGATAAAGGCTATGTGTATGTGGATTACTACTCGGCGATGAAAGACGAGCGCGGAGGGTTGCCGTCGGCGCTGAGCAAGGACGGCGTGCACCCGCTACCGGCCGGGTATGCGATCATGGCGCCGCTGGCGGAGGCGGGAATCGAGAGGGCGCTGAAGACAGGGAATAGGGAATAGGGAACAGAGATCAGGGAGCAGAGGATCCCTTGCGCAGACTTTCTCGAAGATGACGTGATAAGCCGGCGCCCGTGCGGCAGGGTTTACTTCTGCGCGTCCTGGAACTCTTCGTACCAGGCCATTTGAATGGCTTCAAGGCGCGGCTCGTTCGACATTTTTGGGTCGTCGGCGAAGCCTTCTAGTTCCGTTACATAGCGGTGCAGGTCGGTAAAGCGGACGGTCAGGGGATCAAGGCCGGGGAACTTTTCCGCCAACTGAATGCCGATCTCTTCGGCGTCGGTCCAGTAGAGTTCTTTCTGCACGGGACGCTCCTTACTTCTGCTCGGCAAGGGTCAACGGCTTGCCCCCGGAGACCTTGCCCTCTGACACGTAGTTGCGGTTCCAGCTCGGAATCTCAACGACGTAATTCCCAGGGCGCGTGATGACGGCTTGGCAGCCCAGGCGCGAATTCAATTGCTGATCGGCAGCCATGTCGAGGCGGTCGAGCTCGTCGTCTTCAGCTTCGCTGATGCCCGCCGCGTCTTCCTTGATCCACAGGTGGCAGGTGGTGCATGCGCAGGATCCGCCGCAGGCGTGGTCGAGAAAGATGCCGAAGTTCTCCGCCACATCGAGAAACGACATGGGCTTGCCGTGGTGATCGTAAGGCAATGTGCCGAACTCGAATTCGACGGTGCGGCCTTCGGGAAGAAAGGTGACGCGGACCAGCTTGTCGAGCGGGATCTCGTTCTTTGGTGTCTCGCTCATGGCAATCTCACTCCCGCCGCCAACTCCGCCAACTCCGCTAACTTCGCTAGCCCCGCTGACTCCGCTGTCACTTGAACTCCGCCGGCGCCATGGCATGAGGCGCGGTTACTGCCTCGTTCAATTCCTTGCCAGCCTCGTTCATAGTTTTGCCGCGGATGGCGCTCGAAACCGCCGCATCCATCATCAACCCGGCGAAGCGGCGCGTGGCCTGATCGAGCGCAACGCTCGCCGCGCTGATCGCGGCCAGATTGTTGGTCTGCTTGGCCATAACCAGCCGGTCACGCGCCGTTGCGATGGCCGCCTGCTCCTCCGCGCTTAAATCGTTCCACGCGGGGTTTTGCGGAGCGCGGTTGACAGCGGCAAGAATCGAATCCGCTTCGTTCCGCACGTCGATGAGCAGCCTCTTCGAAAAGTCTTCCTCAGCGTGGTCAAAGGAATCCAGAATCATGTTCTCCACTTGATCGTCGGTCAGGCCGTAGGTGGGCTTGACTTCGATTTGCGCGGCCTTTCCGCTGCGCTGCTCGCGTGCGGAGACATGCAGGATGCCGTCGGCGTCGATGAGGAAGCGGACCTCGATGCGCGGCAGGCCGGCAGCCATTGGCGGAATGCCTTTGAGGTCGAAGCGCGCCAGCGAGCGGCAGTCGGCGGCGAGCTCGCGCTCGCCTTGCACGACGTGAATGGCGACGTTAGTCTGCCCATCGACGCCGGTGGTGAAGTGCTCGGTGGCCGAAGCGGGAATGGTGGAGTTGCGCTGAATAATGCGCGCCACCGTTCCGCCAAGAGCCTCGATGCCGAGCGAAAGCGGCGTCACGTCGAGCAACAGCATTTCCCCGGTGGCCTGCGAGGCTCCGGCCAGAATGTCGGCCTGCACCGCCGCGCCCAGCGCGACCACCTCATCGGGATTCAGCTCAATGTGCGGCTTCTTGCCCCGCGCGCGGAGCCGGAAGAGATCGTCGACCAGGGCGCGGACGGCGGGAATTCTGGTCGATCCGCCGACCAGAACCACTTGGTCAATCTGCTCAGGCGTGATGCCCGCGTCGGCCATGGCCTGCTTGCACGGCCCCACGGTCCGGGCAAGGACCGGCTCGATCAAAAGTTCGAAGACCGCGCGCGGAATCTCTCGCTGATAGCGGTCGCCATTGGGCAGTTCGATATCGAAGCGCGCCGCGGGTTCCGCGGAGAGCCGGACCTTGGCGTCGATGGCCGCCTTACGCAGAGCCTGCACCGCGCCGGGATGCCTGCGCAGATCGACACCGTGCTCGGCGTGAATCTCGTCGAGCGCAATGGCCAGCAGCAGATTGTCGATATCGTCGCCGCCGAGGTGGGTGTCGCCGTTGGTGGACTGCACTTCGAAGATGCCGTCGCGCAGCTTGAGGATGGAGATGTCGAAGGTGCCTCCGCCAAGATCGTAAACAGCGATCGTGCCCTCTTTGGCTCGATCGAGGCCATAGGCGAGCGCCGCCGCTGTTGGCTCGTTCACCAGCCGCAGCACATCGAGGCCGGCCATGCGGCCTGCGTCTTTCGTGGCCTGGCGCTGCGCATCGTTGAAGTAGGCCGGCACGGTGATGACGGCCTGCTTGACCGGCGCGCCGAAGAAGCGCTCGGCATTGCGCTTGAGCTGGCGCAGGATATACGCGGAGATTTCCGGCGGAGTGAAGCGCAGCTCGCCGAGTTGGATGCGCGGGACCTCATTCGAAATGCTTGGGCCGGTTTCGACGTCGCCGGCCAGACGGAAGGGAAAATACTTCAGCTCCTTCCGCACCTCTTCAAGGCCACGACCCATGAGCCGCTTCACGGAATAAACGACGCGCTCCGGGGTCTCGATCAGCGCCTTGCGCGCGCCATTGCCCACGGTGACCGTGGGGCGGCCGCCGCCAGCGGGGACCGGATCGAGCGCGACGACCGACGGCACAAGATTCGAGCCGTCCACGCCCGGAATGACCACCGGGTGGTCGCCCTCCATATAGGCAACGAGGGAGTTCGTGGTCCCTAGATCGATGCCGACAATGCGTCCTTCTGCCATCGCCGCTGCTTAAGCTCCCAGGATTTCGGTCACGTCGCGGACCAGATTGCTCAAATATCGCCTGCGGTCGAGCAGGGCGACCATGGCGCGTTGCGCGGACTGGCGCGCGGCATCATCGCCCGCATCCCAGACTGCCCACTGCGCTCGCAGATCGTGGTCGACCGCGGCCACCAGATCTTCGAATTTCCCCTTGGCCTTCACCAGGTTTTCCTTCAGGCCCGCATCTTCCTGGCCCATCTTCTTTGACCTGCGCATCTCTTCGAGCTGCATGTTGAGGTCGAAGACTTCTTCGAGCAAATCGGCGGGCACGCGCGAGGTTTTTTCCTGGTTTTGGACGAGTTTTGCGTCGCTGCGAGCTGCGGATTCGCCGATCTCGGCTCCCTCGAGCTTGAGCAGGTATTCGGTGCGCCGCAGAGGATCTTTGAGGGTGCGATATGCATCGTTGAGCAGCGCGGTGTCGGCCAGGCTCCACTCCTTCTCGTTCTCTGCGGCGCGGACAAAGCGGTCAGGATGCAGCTTACGGCTGAGGCGATGAAACTCGTTCTCCAGCGCGGCCAAATCGATGTCGAGGTGAGGATTCAGTCCGAAAACAGAAAAATAATCTGCGCCGGGTGGAGGCTGAATCTTGCTGCAGTGGGGACAAAAGAGAGTGGATTCGTTGTGAGCGACGGAACACGACCAGCAGGCGACCGGAACCGCAGGATCGATAACTTTCAACATGAGACGACCCTTACGCGCCACTAAACAGAGAACGACGAACCGCAGCCGCAGGAGCGCGCGGAGTTCGGGTTGATGAAGTTGAATCCCTGGCGCATCAGCGTCTCTTCGTAGTCGAGCGTCATGCCGTGAAGATAGACATAGCTTTTGGGATCGACAAACACGCGCACGCCGTCAAACATGAAGATGCGGTCGCGCTCGCGGGGGTGCGTGTCGAAGCCGATGGAGTAAGAGAGCCCCGAGCACCCGCCGCCCTTCACGCCCAGCCGCAACCCGCCTTCCTCAGGCGAGATGTTCTCTTTGGCCAGGATCGCGCGGATGCGCTCGACGGCCCGCTCGGTCACTTGCAGGCCCTCTGCGGCAGGCGGGGCGCCCCCTGGGCCCGGCGCGGCAGGCTGCGGCTGAGCCGCAACTGCGTCCGGCGAGGCCTTCGATTCGATATTGACGATGTTCGCCATCATTCCTGACTTTCAGCCGCCGTTTTGGAAAACTTACTTCGCGGCCGCCGGCGGAGCAATCTCCGCGACGTTATTCTTTTTCTTCCAGTCGCCGATGGCCGCGCGAATCGCATCCTCGGCCAGCACCGAACAGTGAATCTTTACCGGCGGCAGCGACAGCTCTTTCACAATGTCGGTATTCTTGATGGCCAGCGCATCATCAACGGTGCGGCCCTTGATCCACTCGGTGGCCAGCGACGAACTGGCAATCGCCGAGCCGCAGCCGAAGGTTTTGAATTTGGCCTCTTCAATCACCTGTGTCTCGGGGTTCACGCGGATCTGCAGGCGCATGACGTCGCCGCACTCCGGCGCGCCCACCAGGCCCGTGCCCACCTCGGCTGAGGTCTTGTCGAGTTGGCCCACGTTCCGCGGGTTGTTGTAGTGGTCGATCACCTTGTCGCTATATGCCATCGTGCTCCGTTTTCCTCCCGCGCTGCCCGCGTGTCCTTTCTTTTGATTCGGCAGGTCTGCCCGCCGATGCATGCCTCAGAGGCTAAAGCCCCATTCATTTTGGCCCTCTTCGGCACGAATGAATTCGTGCCCTGATACAAAGCCCTAGCCGGTCGATACGTTTCTTCACGGCTTTGCGCTCTCGGCGCGGCCTGCCTTTGGACTCTTGTCCGGCTCCCGCCGGTACTGCATGGCCGTGACCCGCACGAAGAGCACCAAAAACAGAACCATGAGTGGGAGCAAGGCCGTCAACACGAGGTGATTTACCATGTAGTCCCAAACCCGGCCGCCAGCGATGAAGCGCAGACCAAGGATGATCACCGGAATTGCGATCCATCGAGCTAAACGGATTTTGTTCTCTTTCTTCATAGCGGGTTTTGCCGGCGTCAGTGCGCCTGCCATTCAACCTTGGTCAAGTCGATGCCTTCCTTCGCCATCTCGTAGAGCGGCGACAGCTCGCGGAGATGCCTGACAACGTTCACAACCTTGGCCGCCACGTAGTCCACTTCGGCTTGGGTGTTGAACCGGCCCAGGCCGAAGCGGATCGAGCTGTGCGCCACGTCGTCGCCGAGTCCCAAAGCTTTCAGCACGTAGGAGGGTTCGAGCGTGGCCGATGTGCAGGCCGAGCCGCTCGAAACCGCAACGTCGTTGATGCCCATCAGCAGCGATTCGCCCTCGACGTACAGGAAGCTCATGTTCAGGTTGCCCGGTAATCTATGTTCCATCGACCCGTTGACATGAACGTAATCCAGCTCGGATTCAAGCTTCGCCTTGAGGCGGTCGCGCAGGGCTTGCAGCCGGCAGGCCTCTTCTGCCATCTCGTCCTGCGCGATTTCGCAGGCTTTGCCCAGGCCCACGATGCCGGGCACATTCAACGTGCCCGACCTCATGCCACGCTCGTGGCCGCCGCCGTCGATCTGCGCAGCGATCTGCACACGCGGGTTGCGCCGCCGCACATAGAGCGCGCCTACGCCCTTGGGGCCGTAGATTTTGTGTGCGGAGATCGAGGCCACATCCACATGGTCGTCGATCACGTTGAACGGAACCTTGCCCACAGCCTGCACCGCGTCGGTGTGGAAGAGCACGCCCTTTTCATGGCACAACTGGCCAATCTCGCGGATAGGCTGCAGCACGCCGATCTCGTTGTTGGCGGCCATGATGGTGACCAGGATGATTTTGTCGTCGATGGCGCGCTTCAGGTCTTCGAGATCGATGATTCCGTCGGCCTTTACCGGCAGCCAGGTCACGTGATAGCCGTACTTTTCCAGGCGCTTGCAGGTATCCAGCACGGCCTTGTGCTCGGTGACCTGGGTGATGATGTGGTTGCCGCGCTCGCGGTACATCTCCGCGATACCCTTGATGGCCAGGTTGTCGCTCTCGGTGGCGCCGGAGGTGAAGATGATCTCTTTGGCCGTGGCGCCGATCAATCTGGCCACCTGCTCACGGGCGGTGTCGACGGCTTGCTCGGCTTCCCATCCAAAGGAGTGGTTGCGGCTGGCGGCGTTGCCAAACTTGCTCGTGAGGTAAGGCATCATCGCTTCCAGCACCCTGGGATCCAGCGGGCTGGTGGCGTGATTGTCCATGTAGATGGGCAGCTTCACGCCTGCCGGCGTTTCCACTTGATTCGCCACCGTGCCCATGCTTGACTCCATCTGGATCGAAACTCTTATTCTGGCTGCCGCGGCCGCGGCCGTCGCTCTACAGCTTCAACGAAACCAGCCCCTGCGCGTCGTGGGCTTTCCCGGCCGCATGTTCCTGCTCCGCCAAATCGTGGATGCTGATGCTCTTCAGAACCCCGGCGATGGTCTCATTGACGCGCGCCAGCGGTTCTTTAATGGTGCAGCTCGGGGTTAAGTCGCAGGACTTTGCGCCCTTGAAGCAGGAGGTGATGAACAACGGTCCGTCGATGGCGTGGATCACCTCGAAGGCCGAGATCTGGCGCGCGTCCCGGGCCAGAGCATACCCGCCGTTCATCCCGGCATGAGAGCGCAAAAGCCCCACCTTGGTCAGCCTCTGCAGAATCTTGGCCAGAAGCTGGGCGGGGATTCCGTAGGCGTCCGCGACGTCCTTGGCGCTCAGGGCAGGCGTCTCCGGATGCTCGGCAAGGTACTTCAGCGCCATCAGCCCGTAATCTGCTTTCTTAGTGAGCTTTAGCATGCAATATGCGACCTGTTCGGTCCGTATTTAGTATACGTCCGGTTTCATCCGCCTTTCAAGCCAGCGCTTACCCGGCCCGGACGGTGGAAGGCCCAGTGGCAAGCTGGAGGATTCATCAAAAAATCGGTTTGCAATCGGCCGAAAGACGGCTACAATCTGGCGGAAAGAGCACTTATGGCGATTCCCGAGCGGCTGTCCCCCCGGAGCCCGGACTATCAGGTTGCCCCGTCCGTCAGGGCGCGGCGGCTTCTCACCCACCCGGAAGGGGCATGGCGACTCAGGAATTGCTGTAAACTCACCAGGCCCTGAGAACGATGGCAACTGCCTGCAGACACCCCAAGGTCCGGATCGTATCCCGGCACGATGACACCGAGTATGTCGAGTGCCTGGAGTGTGGCGAGATCTTCGATTCCGAAGAGTTTCGCGACATGGAGATTGAAGACACGGCTGGAACGGAAGATCTCCCAGACGATTCCTAGGGACTACAGCAGTTTCGGAAATGGTGTATCCGCATTCACGAAAGCTAAGTCGGCGCGACCAGCAGGGAGCGACGACCTTCGCAAACGCTTTGTCCTGAAACAGTATTTCCGAAACTGCTCGATAAGAAGCTATGGCGCGAACGCGGAGGTCCCAGACGGGCCCCGCGGCCACCCAGCTCATTCTCTACTTGGCGGCGGCTCCATTGGCCGCCGGCGCGCCCGTGCGGCGCGAGACGAGCCACGCGTAATGCAAGCCCGAAGCTACGGTAAGCCCGATGGTGGCGTCGAGCGCGACCGCGCGGGTGACGGCTACCCAGTACGCTGCGGTGAGTTGATGGAGCAGCACGGCCGCTACCGCCGCGATCTGGGCAAGCGTATTCGCCTTGCCGAAGATGCTGGGTTGAAACTCCCGGCGTCCCACTGCTGCATAGAGAAGGGCGGCAACCAACAGGATCCCCACATCCCTGCCGAAAACTAGAACCGTGACCGTAACGGGCATCAAGCCCTTGTGCAGCAACACGAGGAATAGCGTGCTGAGCAACAGCTTGTCGGCTACCGGGTCAAGATAATGGCCAAGCATGGAACGCTGCTTGAGCACGCGCGCCAATGGGCCGTCGAGCGCGTCGGTCAGTCCCGCAGCCACAAAGAGGCTGAAGCTCAGCAGGTAGTGCTCCTCAAGGATCGCGGCCACGAGGAACGGCGCCATGCAGATGCGCAAAAGCGTGAGCAGGTTTGGCGCACTGCGTAACGGGTTCAATCGGTGGTTCAGCGCTTGGTGCATGGCAGACGGTCGAGTGGCTTGCGAAATCGCCTCTCCCTGCGCGAAAAAGATCCTGGCCCTCTCCAAACAACCGCACCGCCTGGCGCTCCAAGGCGCCTATCGACAGACTGTTTGCGGGAAAACCGTGACGCGATGCACGCGCAGTAGAGTTTTTCTCTCGTCAACGATGGTAAAGCATGGAACCGTCTGGACGCAGCGCAGCCGCCGCTGGCTGGCGCCAGCCTGAACGCGTTGTTACATTTCGACCGGCAGCTCCGCCGAGAGGATGTTCATGGGCGTGAGCCCGCGCTGGCGCAGGGCGCGCAGGCTAAGGGCGTCATGGCGCTTGGCCAAGCGCCGGCCGTTGTGGTCCACCACTAGGCGGCAGTGGTACCAGGCAGGGTTGGAGAAGCCGAGGGCGCGATTGAGCAGAATCTGGCGGGCGGTGGACTTGAGCAGGTCCGCGCCGCGGACGACCTCGGTGATGCCCATGGCCGCATCGTCGGCCACGCAGGCAAGCTGGTAGCTGGGCACGCCGTCGCGCCGCCACACGACAAAGTCGCCAAAGTCTTCGCCCGCCACAAAGCGCTGTGGACCGAGGTTCTGATCGGCGAACTCAATCACCTCGCCGTCGGGGACGCGGAAGCGCCAGTTGGTACTGCCCGGCATTTCGAGCTCGCTGGACGTGGGCCCGGGCAGCCGCGGCGTTCCGCCCATGAATCGCCGGCAAGTGCCGGGATAGAGCGGCTCGTCGTCCAGCGTGTCAAACTTTCCGCCTCCCTGCCCTGTCTGCGCGCGCTCGTGCGGCGCGGCGAGAGCGGTTGCAAGGTCCTTGCGCGAACAACGGCAGGGGAAGAGGCGGCCGGTGCGCAGCAACTTGCGCCACACGTCAAGGTAGATGGCGTGACGCTTGCTCTGCAGGTAGGGCGCGAACGGCCCGCCCTTGTCGGGGCCCTCCTGCCAACGGATTCCCAGCCAGCGCAGGTCTTCGAGTGCCGCCTCGGCGTAGACGGCGCGGCTGCGGTCAGGATCCAGATCCTCCATGCGCATGACGAGCGTGCCGCCGGCCTCGCGTGCGCGCTGGAACGCCGTCCAAAAGGTGCGCGCGTGGCCTACATGCAGATGGCCCGTGGGCGAGGGGGCCAGCCGGCCGCGATATCCCGATGCCGGGGTTGGAGAAGTGCTGGCCATTCTTCAGAGCGGTTCCGCAGTTGTTGGAGCCATTTCCAGCCTCGGTGCAGGGTAGATTTTCCTTAAGGAAAAATCCACTTGGCGGCCACGCCTTCCGGACAGAGTAATTGCGGAACCGCTGTAGACGAGTGTAGGCGAGCCTGCGTGTGCCGTATATGGCGGGTTTGGTTCCTATTCAGCGGGCCGCCAGCGGAGAATCGGCTTCCTCGCGGCCTGCACCTCGTCGAGCCGCGAGACGCGCGTCGAGTGCGGCGCGGACTTCACCAACTCGGGATTCTCCTCGGCTTCGCGCGCGATGGAGCGCATGGCATCGATGAACAGGTCCAGTTCCTGGCGCGACTCGCTCTCCGTTGGCTCGATCATCAGCGCACCGTGCACGATGAGCGGGAAGCTGACAGTGTAGGGATGGAAGCCATAATCGATGAGCCGTTTGGCGATGTCGCCCGTTTTCACGCCGTGCGCCGCCTGGCGTTTGTCGCTGAAGACCACCTCGTGCATCGACGGCGTCTGGTAGGGCAGCTCGTACAGGTCTTCGAGCTTCTTGCGGATGTAGTTGGCATTCAGTACTGCGTCTTCGGTGGTTTGGCGCAGGCCGTCGGGGCCATTGGCCAGAATGTAGGCGAGCGCGCGAATAAACATGCCGGGGTTGCCATAGAAGGCGCGCACGCGGCCGATGGATTGCGGGCGGTTGTAGCTCCAGGACTTCGTCCCGTCAGCGTTTTGGACGAGAATCGGGGTCGGTAGAAATGGCTCGAGAAACGTCTTGCAGGCCACTGGGCCTGAGCCGGGCCCTCCACCGCCGTGCGGCGTGGAGAAGGTCTTGTGCAGATTCATGTGCATCACGTCCACGCCGAAGTCGCCGGGCCGCACCTTGCCCACCAGCGCATTCATGTTGGCTCCGTCCATGTAGAGCAGCGTGCCCTTGGCGTGCAGAATGTCAGCGATCTTGTGGATTTGATGCTCGAAGACGCCCAGCGTGGAGGGGTTGGTGAGCATGAGCGCCGCGGTTTCGTCGTCGACCTGGCGCGCGAGGGCTTCGAGATCGATGCCGCCGTCGGTGTTCGACTTGAGATTCTCGACCGTGTAGCCGCAGATGGCCGCAGTCGCCGGATTGGTGCCGTGGGCCGAATCGGGGATGAGAATTCTCTTGCGGGGATTGCCTTGCGACTCGTGCCACGCCCGCGTGAGCAGGATGCCGGTGAATTCGCCGTGTGCGCCGGCGGCTGGCTGGAGTGTGATCGCATCCATGCCAGTGATTTCGAGCAGACAGCGCTGCAAGAGATCGAAGACTTCAAGAATCCCCTGCGCCAGCGATTCGGGCCGGTAGGGATGCGCTTCGGCCAGACCTTCGATGCGGGCAACAAACTCGTTCACGCGCGGGTTGTATTTCATCGTGCAAGACCCGAGCGGATACATGCCGAGGTCGATGGCGTAGTTCCACGTAGAGAGGCGCGTAAAGTGGCGGATGATTTCGATCTCGCTCAGCTCAGGCAGTAGCCCCGGCGTATCGCGGTGCGCCGCGCCAAGCAGTCTTGCAGGGTCAACAGCAGGCACGTCGAGCGGCGGCATCTTGTACGCGCGCTTGCCCGGCGAGGATTTCTCGAAGAGCAAAGCTTCATTCTGCGTTTGGTGCGGGCGGACTTTGCCGGTTGTGCGGGGGCCGGAAGAACGGGTTTCGGAATTCTTTGCGCTCGCAGTCATTAGCCCCTACGCCTCCACCGGCGCAGCCGCCAGCACCTTGGCCGCGGTGTCGATCTGTTCGCGCGTCACCACTTCCGTCGCGCACCAGAGCGTGTAATTGCCGAGTTCGGGATACCAGCGGCTGAGCTCAATGCCGCCGACAATCTTGTTTTCCATCAGCCGCCGGTTCCATGCCGCGGGCGACTCTTCGGTCTGCAGCACGAACTCGTGGAAGCGCGGCGCGCCCTTGAATCGCAGCTTCGCGCCCGGCTGGCTCCCAAGCGTCTTCGCCGCGTAATCGGCCTTGGCCAGGTTGTGCTCGGCGAGCTCGCGAATCCCCTCCTTGCCATACACGGCCATAAAGATCGTCGCCATCAGAGCAACCAGCGCCTGGTTGGTGCAGATGTTCGATGTCGCCTTTTCGCGGCGGATATGCTGCTCGCGCGTAGCGAGAGTAAGCACGAAGCCACGATTCCCTGCCCCATCGACGGTCTGGCCTGCGAGCCGCCCCGGCATCTGCCGCACAAATTGCTCCTTGGCCGCGATGACGCCGCAAAAAGGCCCGCCGTAGCTGAGCGCCACGCCAAACGATTGCGCCTCCATTGCGACGATGTCGGCCTCAATGGGCGGCCGGACCACTCCCAGCGAGATTGCCTCGGCAATCGACACAATGAGCAGCGCGCCTTTTGCGTGGGCGATCTGCGCGACGGCCGGAATGTCTTCGATGACCCCGAAGAAGTTCGGGCTCTGGACAAGAACGGCTGCGGTTTCTGCGGAAACCGCAGCATCCAACGCGGCAAGATCAATGCGGCCAGTCTCGGCGTCATAGCCGATCGTCGCAGTGGGCATCTCCCGGTAACGCAAATACGTGTGCAGCACCTCGCGGTATTCGGGATGCACGGTCGCGGCGACGACGGCCCTGTGGCGCCCCGTGACGCGCATGGCCATCAGCACCGCTTCTGCGGCGCCCGTCGAGCCGTCGTACATGCTGGCGTTGGCTACGTCCATGCCGGTGAGCTCGGCGATCATGGTTTGGAATTCGAAGATGGCCTGCAGCGTTCCCTGCGTGATTTCGGCCTGATAGGGCGTATAGCTGGTGAGGAACTCGCCCCGCTGCACCAGGGCGTCAATGATGACAGGACGGTAATGGCGATAGGCGCCCGCGCCCAGGAAGCTTGCATAGTCGGTCGCGTTCTTCTGGCCGGCGGCGCGGAAGTACGCCACGATCTCGCTCTCCGCCTGCTGGCGCGGAACGTCAAGGTCGCGGTTGAGGCGATACTCGGCCGGAATGCTCGAAAAGAGATTGTCGATCGACTTCGCGCCGATCTCAGCAAGCATCTGCCTGCGTTCTTCGTCCGATTTCGGAAGGTAGCGCATTGCCTAGCTTCTAGCTCCCCGTCTCTTCCGCAATAAACGCCTCATACGCCGCGGCGTCGAGCAACGACGCCAACTCAGCCGGGTTCGAAAGCTCGACTTTGATGATCCACGTGCCGTGCGGGTCCTGGTTGATTTTGTCGGGCGCGGTCTTCAGCTCCTCGTTCACCGCGGTGACTTTGCCGCTGACGGGCGAAAAGAGGTCGCTGACGGCCTTCACGCTTTCGACCGAGCCGAAGGTGGCGTTGGCCGTGACCGCATCGCCCACTTTGGGCGCGTCAACATACACGATGTCGCCGAGGGAGTTCTGCGCGTAGTCTGTAATGCCGACCGAGCCGATGGCGCCGTCGACCGAGATCCATTCGTGCTCGCGAGTATAGCGATAGTCCGTGGGGTAGGGCATGGCGGGTCTGCTCCTTATAAGAAAGACAGCGAAACTCCAGTCTAAGCCGTGAGGGTTGAGGGCGGAGTGAGGAAAAGGGGGGAAGATAGGGCTCAGGGGCCAGGGTTTAGAGACTCACGTCCCGCGCGGTGACCAGTAATTCTCGTCTCAATCTATTTCTCTTCGTCGCTGTCGTAAGCCGATCTCCTGGCACTCGCTTTACCCAAGCACCAGCACCGGCTGAAACAGCGTACCGGCAACCCTGCGGGCGATGCCAACCAGTTCGCGCGGCCCGGCAAAGACCTTCACCAGTGGGGCGGTAGAGAACTCCGGCAGATTAGCCTGCGCGCCGTTGCGCAACCTGCCCAAAGCCACGCTGTCACCGGTTACCGCGGGCATTTCCGGCAGCAGGGTGCGCGGATGCACACACAAGGCCTCCAATCCCTCCACGCTTCCCGTCACGGCCTCGAGTTCCTCCAGCGTGTGCGCGTTAGCGAGTGTGAACGCACCGGCACGCGTGCGCCGCAAGCAGCTCAGGTGCGCTCCGCAGCCCAAATCCTGCCCCAGCTCGAGGGTTACCGAGCGCACGTACCCACCGGAGCTGATGTCGATGGTGAAACTCGCTTCAGCGCCCTCCATCGCCTCAATCACAAAGGCATCGATCCGGACTCGAGCCGGCTTCAGCACCACCGGCTTGCCCTGGCGAGCCAGCTTGTACGCGGGCTGGCCGCCGATCTTCTTCGCGGAAAACGGCGGAGGCATCTGTTCCATCTCGCCCCGGAATCGTTCGGCCGCCGCGCGCACCCGCTCCAGAGTCAGGCCCTGCGCTGATTCCGGCCACCGATCCGGCCCAGCAGGCTCGCCATCGGCGTCGTAGGTATCCGTCGCGAATCCGAACCGGATCGCTCCGGCATAGCTCTTTTCCGCGGCAGAAAAATACTGCGCCAGCCGGGTAAACCTGCCCATCAACAGGGGCAGGACGCCGGTGGCCATCGGATCCAGCGTGCCCAAGTGGCCGATCGATTGCTCTCCGGTGATCCCGCGCAGCCGGTCGACCACGTCGTGGCTGGTCATCCCGCCCGGCTTATCAATGACAAGAAGCCCGTTCACATCATCACTTTAGCCGCCGGCACTACGCTTGCCAACCCAAGCCGGAACGCTCCAAGCTAAGGAGAGATGGCAGACGAACTGGAACGCGCGCGAAAGGCGTTGCGCGAGCTCGGAAGATCGCTCAAGAGCTTGCCCGGAAGTCCCACGCCCGGACAGGTTCACAAGCTGCGCACAACCACGCGGCGGGTAGAGGCGATTGCCGCCGCGCTGGAGCCTGTCGAGAAGAAGACATCGCGGCGCCTGCTCAGGTCGATGGAGCCGGTGCGCAAGGCGGCTGGCGGCGTGCGCGATATGGATGTCCTCATTGCGAACGCGCGCAAGCTGGCGCGGCACTCTACCGGCGATTCCCTCACCCGCCTCCTCGAGCATTTACAAATCGCGCGACAGCAGAACGCCGATGTGTTGCAGCGCGCGCTCGGCCGGCGGCGCAACACCGTGCGGCAACATCTCAGGCAGTATTCCAAGCTTGTCCGATCCGCGCTGGGCGCCACAAAGGGCTTTGCATCCGCCGATGCCCTGCCTGGCCGGCCGCATGGCGGTGTCCACAGCGCGGCGATGGAAATTGCCAGAGAGCTGGGGGAATGGCCGCCGCTCGACGCAGAAAACATCCACGCCTTTCGCCTCAAGGTCAAGCAACTGCGCTACATCCTGCAGCTTTCCGCGGATGCCGATGCCGGCTTGGTCGACGCGCTGGGAAACGTGCAGCGCCGCATCGGCGACTGGCACGACTGGCAGCAGTTGGATGAGATTGCGCGCGAGATCCTGAATCCGGAGCGAGACGGCGCACTGCTCGCCCGGATTGCCCAGACGGCGAAGCGGAAGTTCGATCAGGGGCTCGCCGCAGCCAATGCCCTGCGCGGGAAATACCTGACCATGCCACTGCCGCAGGGCGTTTGAGATTCGCACCCAATCCCCGGAAAACCCGCACTCAATCATCCGGCTGCCTTGCCTGCCCCTGAAACACGTGGCAGCTTGATCACCGAGTAGTCGACCGATCATCTACACTGTCAATACTCCATCCGGAAGCATTTGATCCGCTCGTTGAATCGTGCAAGGAGGAGACGTACGTGAAATCGGTCCCTCGGTCCTTCCAGTTTTCCTGGGCTTCTCTTTGGTTTCTTTCGCTTCTGCCACTCTTGCCCGCCGCCGCGCCGTCGCAGCAGTTCGCGCGCGATGAGCTTGCCGTTAGTATTGGGTTGCAGACCTTCGGCCAGCAAACCTGCGCGCCAATCGGCACGGGCCCGCAGTGCCAGCTGGAAACGAATCACTATGCCTATCCCTCACTGCCATCGTTCACCTACTCACGCAACTTGTCTCCCAGCCTCGCCCTGGAAGGCATGGTGCAGCCGACGTCTTTTTTTCTAGAAACCAATGCTCTTGGCTCAGGAAGGCAGATGCTTGCCCTGGGCGGCGTGAAAGTGGGCTGGCGTGGCCAGCGCTGGGGCTTCTACGGAAAGGTGCGCGCCGGTGTCGCGGGCTTCAGTTGCGGCACATTTGATTACGATCCATCCGCATACTCCGACTGCGTGTGGCAGACAAACTTTGCCATGGAGTATGGCGGCGTGGCCGAGTATCGCCTGCGGCCGCGGTGGGCTCTGCGCGTGGACGCATCGCATCTGATGATTCTCCAGTTCGATCAGGTTCTGGCGCGCTATTCGAACGGACTTCCGTTGGAGTACCGCGCGGGCGCAACGCTGCAGCACTTTGATGCGCGCGTGGGCATCACGCGCAGCTTCGGACGCCTGCAGGAAAACACGCCCGAGCGCGTCCCGGACAAACAAGCCTGGGATTTCGGCGCAACGTTTGCATTGCAGCCGCGTATCCTCCCCGAGTTCCAGTATCTGGATGCTTATCCGACCTGGGGTCTGTGGGGATCGTGGAACTTCAGCCGCCACGTCTCCTGGGACTCGGCGGTGATGCACTCGGGAAGGAACTCCGGCTTTACGGAGGACATTGATTACCAGGCCGGCGGCCGTGCTTTCGAGGCGCTCACCGGCGTCAAGCTCGGAATCCGCCGCGACCATATGGGATATTTTGGTGAGCTTCGCGGAGGAACCATCACCTTTGGCGAGACGGAGAAGCAGATTGTCGAGCCAACGCAGGGCTATCTCGATTTTTACCTGGGAATGTTCACAAATCCGGTTTTGAACGTGGGCGGCGTGCTGGAAGTGTACCCATCGCGGCACACGATCCTGCGCTTCGATACCGGCAGCGCAACAATTTTCTATCTAGCGAAGAACGTCAAACAAACCTTGCTCACTTCGAGTACGACATTCTTGATCCCCAGTGAACAGCAGACCACGTTGCTGATGAGTTTTGGAGCAGGATTCCGATTTTGATACGTTTCCGCCGCCCGGCCGCATGATCGGCGTCAGGCCCCGTTGATCCCCGCCGGCCGCACCAGCGACAGGAACTCAGCGCGCGTCTCCTTCTGGCGGAAGCAGCCCACCATGGCGCTTGTCACGGTGGACGAGTGCTGCTTCTCAATGCCGCGCATCATCATGCACAGGTGCCGCGCCTCGATGATCACGCCCACGCCCTGTGGTGCGATTGCGTCCTGAATGGCGTCGGCGATTTGCCGCGTCAGCCGCTCCTGCACCTGCAGGCGGCGTGCGAAGACCTCGACGAGCCGGGGAATCTTGCTGAGGCCGATGACCTTGCCTTTGGGGATATAGGCAACGTGCACCTTGCCGAAGAAGGGCAGCATGTGATGCTCACACAATGAGAACATCTCGATGTCCTTGACGATGACCATCTCGTCGTAGTCCACCTCGAACAGCGCCCCGCGCATGATCTTCGCCGGGTCCTGGTCGTAGCCCTTGGTGAGGAAGGCCAGCGCCTTCTCCACGCGCTCCGGCGTGGCGCGTAGCCCGTCGCGGCCGGGATCCTCGCCCAGGCGGCTCAGAATCTCGCGATACATCTCCTGCGTGCTGTAGCTGCTCAGTCCCTCATCGGCTTCAACCGCGCGCCGAACGGTCCTACTTATTGCAATCGGATGCGCCATCGTCTTTTATCCTCTCGCCGAACACTCAAAGAAATTGTTTTCCGTCTCTTCCACGCGTACATGCTCCAGCTCGCCCGCCGCCAGAGCTTCGTGCAACAACGCAAAAATCGTCTTACAGAAATTCTCCGTCGTGGGAACGCGATCGGCAAAGAGCGGATCGAGATTCAGGTTGGCGTGGTCGAACCGATCCAATACCCGCTCGTGCACCGTCCTATCCAGCGCCACCAGATCCACCACCATCCCTGTCTCTGCCTGGACCGCGCCGCCCACCAGAACCTCTACGACGTAATTGTGGCCGTGCCCGTGTTCGTTGTTGCACTTGCCATAGGCGGCGCGGTTCTCTTCGGTCGTGAGAGCCGCGGTGTGCAGCCGGTGGCTAGCGCTGAGCATGTAGCGGCGGCCGAAGTACGCTTTCACGCCTCACCTCTATACTCGGCAAAGATTTCAGGCGTCTCGTACACGCGAATCCTGCTCAACCTCGCTCCTCCAGCCGCTGTAATGGCCGGTTCCAGCCGTCGCCATGCCGCAATGGCGATGTTTTCGGTGGTCGGAACCTTGTGGGCAAACTCCGGTGCGTCCAGGTTCAGATGCTTGTGATCGTATGCCGCCAAAACCTCCCGCTCCATTACGCCCTTCAGCCACTTGAGATCGACCACAAATCCGGTCACTGGGTCCGGCTCGCCCGCTACCGTCACCTCTAGCGTGTAATTGTGCCCGTGTCCGTTGCGATTTGCGCAGCGCCCGAAGACCTGCTGGTTCTTCTCCGCGGGCCAGGATTCATTCCAGTAGTAATGCGATGCGGAAAAAGTCGCCCGCCGCGTTAAAAAGATCATTCCTGCCCTCACCTAAGAGATTCCAGAGCTTAGCAAAGGTTTCACAGAACCAAGATGAATTTGCGCGGGATCAAAAAATCCGCCTTCGGTTCACGACCCGCTCAAAAGCCAGCGCCGAGCCCGTGGTCCCGGTTCGCTCAAGGCGCGTATTCCCGCCCCTTCCAGCTTACGCGCTTCAGGATGCGGTGCTGAAACCAGCTTCGATAGAGCAGGGCCACAAACAGCGGCAATCCCAGCGGCGCCAGCGCGCAATCCAGAAAGGGAAAGTTCGATTTCGCCACCCGCGCATAGAACCGGAAAAGCGTTCGCAACCACAGCAACGCCAGAATCCACCCCGCGCCCAGCCACTCGAGCCCGTGCGCTCCGAGCCGCGCATTCCATAGTTCGTAGGCCAACACAGGAAGTGCAAAGAGCAGAAAAATGTCGAGCGCCCTCCAAACCGCCAGTGTCAGCGCGTTGTTGAAGAGCAGCTTCAGGTTTTTCGTCCAGCCCTCGATCATCGCCCTCGTGCTGCGGTACATGCGCGCGGAGACGGCGTCGTCGGCGTAGCGGAAGCGCAAGCCCACTTTGCGACGCTTGGCCAGAAAAGCCAGTTCCACGTCTTCCAGAACCTTGTCGGCAACGCTGGGATGGCCGCCGAGCCGCCGGTAAGCCTCCCGCTCCATTAGCAAAAACTGGCCATTGGCCGCGGCGATGCGCTGCGCGGGGTCAGAGACCTTGGCCGGCGGATACGCCAGCGCCAGCTCGCAAAAGACCAGCGGCATCAGCGAGCGCTGCGCGAGTCCGTGTACGATTTGCCGCGGCGAGTAGCTCAGCATGCCCACCTTGTGCCGCTCAGCCTCATGTAACGCCCGCCGTAGGTCGCCCGGCTCGTGCACCGTATCCGCGTCGGTAAACAGCAGCCATCGGCCACGCGCCCGCCGCGCTGCTGTCCACACAGCGTTGGTCTTTCCCGTCCAGCCTGGCTCCAGCTTGTCCGCCTGCATCAGCGTCACGCCGGCAAAGCCGCGCGCAATCTCTGCCGTCCGGTCGGTCGAGCCATCGTCCACCACGATCAGCTCCCAATCGCGGCCCAGTTCGAAGATGTCTTCCGATTGGTTGACCAGCGACTGCAGGCACTCGCCCAGGCAGTCTTCCTCGTTGCGCGCGGGGATGATCGCCGTCAGCTCGATCAATTCCACGGGCTCGGGCTGGTCGAATACCGTTCCCGGCACGGTTCTGCCTGCCCAATCGCGCCAATCCGCCGCTGGAGCCGCACCCTCTGCCGGATCGGCAAGACCCAACACCGGCTTCCAGCCTCTGGTCCCGCGCTGTTCCGGCTCATCCTTGCTCATCACGCCTCACTGTTTCACTTCCCGCCCTTTCGCTCCGTATTATAAGGAGGTGCGGTTTCCTCGTTGCCTCATCCTGGCGCTTTTGCTTCCCTTAGCCCTGCTGTCCGCATGCAATCGCGGCTCGCATCCCGCCCAAACCGGCAAGGTCGCCCCCGATTTTACCGTCTCCGACGGCGCCTCCACCGTCCATCTGGCCAGCTACCGTGGCCGCGTGGTGCTGCTTAATTTCTGGGCCTCCTGGTGCACGCCCTGCGTCGTCGAACTGCCGTCGCTCCTCGAGCTTCACCACGACCAACCCAATCTCGTCATCCTCGCCGTAAGCATCGACGAGGATCCCGCCGCATACACGAGCTTCATCGCGCGCCACCACCTGGACTTCATCACCGTGCGCGATCCCAGCCAGTCCGCCGCCAAGCTTTTTCACACCGATATGTGGCCGGAGACCTACGTCATCGACCGCCAGGGAATCATCCGCAGCAAATTTGTAGGCCCGCAGGACTGGACCAGCCCCGAAATCCGTGCGTACCTCAAGAGCCTTTGAAGCTGCAGGCCGCTCCGTTTCGGTCCAAACATCCTTGATCCAATGAAGCCGTCTCAAATCCGTATCCCGAAAGAGGCCAACATGAAACTCCGTATCGTTGCGTTCGCCGCCCTCCTGCTCATCGGCCTTCCTGCAAACACGCAGAGTGCTCCGCCCCGGCAGCCTCAATCGCCTTCTTCCGCGGCGGTCACGGGCGTCTGGCGAGCACAAATGGACAACCTACCCGTTTTCACCCTTGTCATTACCGACGAGGGCGGGGGGCTGTCAGGCGCAATCCTTTTCTACATGCTCAAAAGGGAAGATGTGAATCACCCTTACACGGCAACGCCAGGGTTGCCAGAGCCCATCCTCAATCCGAGATTCGATGGGAAGACGCTCACCTTCCAGGTGAGTCACAAGCGTGCCCATCCCCCACGCACGCTATCGGATCCTCCAGTCACCTTTCAGCTCACGCTGGAAGAGGACGGCAAGGCCCAGGTGTCGAACATGAGCGAGGGCCACACACTCGTCGTAACGCGAAGCGACTACTGAACCGGAATTCCCGGGCAGCACTCTACGCAATCAAGCTGGAATGCGGTCAACTGGTATTCTGACTCTATGTCCACGGTGGACATTATCTATCGTTACGCTGCGCCGCCCTCGGAGCAGGTGGCGCTTGCGCTGGCTCGCGTCCGCGACGTGTACGGCATCCGGCAGCTCGGCTTCGATTCTGCCGCCCGCACCCTCCGCGTCGAATTCGACGCCACGCGTCTCAACGCCGCCGCGGTCACTAAGCTCGTCCGCGAGGCGGGGCTCGACATCGTCGAGGAGGAGCCGCAGCTCCCCGCGCCCGCGCCGGTCACAGCACTCCCGCCAACGGCGTAGACCCGTTGCGCCGCCGGTCGAACCTTGCGCCGCCGCTCTGGCCTTGATACTCTGACAAAGGTTCATCCCTTGGGCTTCGTCCTGAAGCCCTCGCATGTGCGCCCGTAGCTCAGCTGGATAGAGCGACTGACTACGAATCAGTAGGTCGGGAGTTCGAATCTCTCCGGGCGCGCCATTTAACCCACAAGCTTTCCGCTGGAACATGCAGGCTTGCCCCGGCGCTCGCCGCGCTTCGGCAATGCCTCACACGCCGCTGTAAGCCGAAAAACCGCCATCGATGGGAATCACCACGCCGGTGACGAACTCCGAAGCCGGCGAGAGCAGCCAGAGTACCGCGCCGAACAGGTCGCTGGGCTCGCCAAAGCGCGCCATGGGCGTGTGCGCGATGATCGATTTGCCGCGGGCGGTCAGCTCGCCCGTATCTTTGTCGAGCAGCAGGAACCGATTCTGGTTGGTCAGGAAGAAGCCCGGCGCGATCGCGTTCACGCGGATCTTCGCCGAAAACTCTTGCGCCATGTGTACGGCCAGCCACTGCGTGAAGTTGCTCACGGCCGCCTTGGCCGCGGAGTACGCCGGGATGCGCGTGAGCGGCCGGAAGGCGTTCATCGACGAAATGTTCAGGATGGTCCCGTAGCCCTGCGCCGCCATGATCTTGCCAAAGGCCTGGCTGGGCAGGATGGTGCCAAGAATGTTGAGCTCGAAGACCCAGCGCAGCGCATCAGCCGGCAGATCGAAGAACTTCAGCTCGTTGCTGGTTGTGGCTTGTGGCTTGTTGCCGCCTGCGCCGTTCACCAGGCAATCCAGCTTGCCCAGCCGGCCGACAACCTCCTCGGCGGTCTTGGCCACGCTGTCGCGGTCGAGCACGTTGCACTGAAAGAGCGAAATTTGCCTCCCGCGCCGGCCCAGGCTCTCCGCCAGCGCCTTGCCAGGCTCCACGTTGATGTCCAGGATGGCAACCTGCGCTCCGCAACCGGCCAGGGCGCGGGAGATGTCGCTGCCCAGGATGCCGGCGCCACCGGTGATGGCCACCGTTTTCCCCGTGAAATCGTACATTTTCGTCAGTTCCGCCAGGTCAAATGAAACCCGGTGGGCGACTTCAAGCTCGTGCCCAACTTCAACCAGCGCCGGTCCTGCCATTTCGCACCCTTTCTTCAGTTGCGAAATGAGTATAGAAATGCCCGATAACCCCCACCGTGATTCCCATCACGGCCCCGCCCAGCCCAACGGTGTATCAGCTAAGGAGGAAGACTACGAAGGGGACGTTCACCCATGCTTCTCGAGTTGACCGTATTGCCAAAGGGAAAGGGCCGGCATGCAAGCGATACCGCCGCCGGCCTGGCCAGGATCATCGACGCCAGCGGACTCTACCATCAGACGAAAAACAAGGGAACGGTCCTTGAAGGCACATGGGAACAGCTCATGGCAGTGGCCAAGAAATGCCACGATGAAGCCCTCAAAACCCATCAAAGGTTTGTCACTGTCATGCGCGCCGTGGATGGCCCCGACGTAGCTCCGTGCTCGCACGCGCCGGCCGATTGCGCCGCCATCGAGGACTCCTGGAAGACGACGGCGATTTGCTGATCCCGTAGAGATCCATTGCATAAGAAAAGCGGAGCGACCGTCGCTCCGCTTTTCCATCCCGTAGAAAGATTCAGGCCTCAATAGAGCCGGAAATCCACCTCGATCGTAATCATCACTGGCACCGGTGTCTTGCCGTCCTTCATGGCCGGTTTGAACTTGTACTGCCGGATCGCCTCGATGGCCTTCTCGTCCAAACCCATGCCCAGCGCGCGTTCCACCCGAATATTCTGCGGGTTGCCCTGCGCGTCGACGATCAGCGAAATCAGGCAAACGCCCTGATATTTGGCGCGCCGCGCCTCGTCTGAGAACTCAGCCTCTACGCTGTGGATCAGCACCGGCTCCGCGACCCTACCGCCAACCTGGTACAACCCGCCGCCCGCGTTGCCGCCGGATCCGGGTCCATAGCCGTTCCCATATCCAGAGCCTAACCCGCCGCCACTGCCCGCGCCCATGCCCGCGCCGTTCCCTGACCCGTTCGAGGCCAGGATAATGTTGACCGAGCTCTTCATCCCGATCATCGGCATGTTTGGGTTGTCGGGCAGTCGAATGTCTTTTTGCACATTGATAGCAGGGGGTTCGGGCAGCAAGGGTTTCTCAAGCGTCTGCGCCTGCGGAGGAGTCATGGGATCCTTGACCTTCTCCGGCAGCTTGCCCTTGTTCGCATCGACGATGCTCCTGTCGCCGCCGCCACCGCCGCCGCCTGCTTTGATATCGGACTTGGGCGCGTTGTAGTCGCCCACGTCGACGGCCGTCACCTGTATGGGCGGATGCACGATATTGTTCACCATGCGAATGCCCAGCCAGATCGCCAGCAGCAAGACGGTAATGTTGAAGGTCGTCGAGATCCCGATGGCCCAAGGGTTCGGCTTGACCGCCATCCGGTCGGGCACCGGAATCGGCTGCGAGGTCAGCTCCAAAGGCGGCAACTTGACCGGGAAAAACACGTCCCGGACGCTCTCCCAGAGGCCTACCCAAATGGGCTTCTCCTCGAAAGCTTTCCCCAGCAAGGCATCCAGCTCGTGGCCGAACGCTGGAACCGAGGCTCCCTGGTCGCCCTTTTCTTCCGGTGTCATATGTAGATCGCTTGCCTTCTCGCCGGCGCCGTTCCGGCCGTTCCTGCCTGCCCGGGCACAAGCGCGCCCGTCAACAGGCCTATTGATTCATTATGCTTGAAAACGCCTGTCTTTGTCTTGGCTCCCGGGCTGAATTCACCGCCGCGGTGGCCCTCCGCAGTCTCATACTCCGTGAGCTTCAAGACTTCCATAAACAATAGACGCTGATCAGGTTCGGTTTGTTACCGGAAAATTGTCACTCCTTTGTTTACACTGGTTCTTGAACAAGTTCGCACCCTTGAACGGAGTCCCGATGTCCCCTGCGCCGGAGTTGAAGGCGACCCTCACCTTGCCCCAAACCGCCTTCGCGATGAAAGCCAATCTGCCGCAGAATGAGCCGCTTCGGCTGGCCCGCTGGGCCAAGCTTCGCCTGTATGAAGAGCTGCGCAAAGCTGGCCGCGGGCGCCCTGTTTACCTGCTTCACGATGGCCCTCCCTATGCCAACGGGCCCATCCACCTGGGCCACGCACTCAACAAGGGCCTCAAGGACTTCGTGGTCAAATCCAAGACCATGGCCGGCTTCGACGCCCCCTACGTCCCCGGGTACGACTGCCACGGGCTGCCCATCGAGATCAAAGTCGACGAGAAACTGGGCCACAAGAAGCTGGAGATGCCTGCGGCTGCTGTATTGGATGCCTGCCGGGCCTACGCGCAGAAGTATGTTGACTTGCAGACCGAGCAATTTGAGCGGATCGGCTGTTTTGGGCGCTGGGCCAAGCCCTACAAAACCATGTCCCGCGATTACGAGGCCCGGACCCTCGAAGCATTTTACGGCTTTCTCGAGAAGGGCTTCGTTTACCGGGGCCTGAAGCCGGTTTACTGGTGCATCCACGACCGCACGGCCTTGGCCGAGGCTGAGGTCGAGTACGAGAACCACACCAGCCCGTCGATCTACGTTCGCTACCCGCTCCACTCCCAATCCCGAATGAGCCCCGCCAAGCCAGAAGAAATGACCCTGGCTTTGAAGGTTGCCGGGCGCCCGGTCTACGCGATCATTTGGACGACCACTCCATGGACGCTGCCGGCCTCGATGGCGATCGCATTCCACCCTGATTTCGATTATGTGGTGCTGGGCACAGATGACAACTCGGCCTACATTGTCGCAGCGGAGCTTGTGGACAAGGTCGTTGCAGCCTGCAAGCTGGGCGATACGAAGGAACTCGCGCGCGTAAAGGGACGCGAGTTAGAAGGCACGCACTTTCTTCACCCGTTTCTAGACCGCGAAATCCCTGGCGTGCTGGCCACTTATGTCACCGCCGACGCGGGTACCGGCGCGGTCCACACCGCGCCCTCCCACGGCGCCGACGACTTCTATACGGGCCAGCGATACGGGCTCGACCCTACCTGCCGCGTCGATGCCGGCGGGCATATTCACGTCGATCCCGCCGCCTGGCATCTGGCCCAGCCGCCCGCTTTCGACGGGCTGACCGTGTGGAAGGCGAATCCGATCATCGTCGCCATGCTGGAAGAGCGCCGCGCGCTGCTGGCCGTCTCGGATCTCGAGCACTCGTATCCTCATTGCTGGCGCTGCCACCACCCGGTCATCTTCCGCGCCACCGAGCAGTGGTTCATCTCTCTTGAGACACCGATCAAGCTCAGCCAAAATCAGGAGAAAACCTTTCGTCAACTCGCTATTGACGAGATCGACAAGGTGGTCTGGGATCCGGCTTGGGGCAAGGAGCGCATCACCAACATGATCGCCACGCGTCCCGACTGGTGCATCAGCCGCCAGCGCATCTGGGGCGTGCCCATCGCCGTTTTCATGTGCGAAGGCTGCAATGAGCCCATCATCGGCGCCGCACTAAATCGCAAGATCGTCGATCTCTTCGAGCGCGAGGGCGCCGAGGCGTGGCACACGGCTCCGCTTGACGCGCTGCTGCCCGCGGGCGCGGCTTGCACGCATTGCGGCGGCAAAGCTTTTCGCAAGGAGACCGACATCCTCGACGTCTGGTTCGACTCCGGCGTGAGTTGGCTGGCCGTCTGCGAGTCCGATCCGGACCTCAGTGCTCCGTACAAGGCTTTCCAGAACGGCACTGGCGCTAATCCTCCCGAAGTCCTCTACCTGGAGGGCGGCGATCAGCACCGCGGCTGGTTCCATTCCGCGCTGCTCACTTCGGTTGCTCTGCGCGGCCGCGCGCCGTATTCCCACGTAGCCACGGCCGGATGGACGCTCGACGAGCAGGGCCGCGCCATGTCGAAGTCTCTCGGCAACGGCGTCGATCCTGTCGACATCGCCTGCCGCATGGGCGGCGAGATCGTGCGCCTCTGGGTCGCGTCCGTGGATTTTCGCGAAGACATGGCTGCCAGCGAGAATCTGATGCAGCGCTGCGCCGAGCTCTACAAAAAGCTGCGCAACACGTTCCGCTTCCTGCTCGGCAACCTGCACGGCTTTGTCCCCGCGCGCGACCGCGTGCCCGAAAGCGATCTTCTGCCCCTCGACCGCTACATGCTGGCCCGCACGCGGGACCTGACCGAAAAGATTCTCGGCTGGTACGAGGCCTTCGAGTTCCATCGTGTCTACCAGGCGGTGAACGAATTCGCCATCGTGGACCTGAGCGCCTTTTATCTCGACGTGCTCAAGGACCGCATGTACACCTTCGCGCCCACAAGCCAAGCGCGCCGCTCCGCGCAGACGGTCCTCTGGCAGATCACCGAGGCGCTGGTCCGCCTCGTCGCGCCCATCCTCACCTTTACCGCCGACGAGGTCTGGGAACACCTGCCCGCCGTCGAGGGCCGCGAAGCATCGGTGCATCTCGCGCTGTTTCCCCGGCCGGAAGAGATATACGCAAAGGCCGCAACTCCTTTAATCGAGCAGTGGGGAGACCTTTTTCAGATCCGTGACGAAGCGATGCGTCTTCTTGAGGAAGCGCGTCAAGCAGGAAAAATCGGAAAGGCGCTTGAGGCCGAACTTAAGATTAGTGCATGGGGACATCACGCCGATGCTCTCAAGACACTCAATGACGAAGACCTCAAAGAGTTTTTCAATGTCTCGGCGGTAAGGTTGATTGACGTATCAGAATCTGGATTCTTCCAGGAACCACTTGATCCTGAGTCGCCGCTGCCGGTGAGAGAGTTTGACCGCGGTGGCAATTTCCGCGTCAAAGTTCCGCTGGCCACGGGCACCAAATGCGCCCGCTGCTGGAACTTCATGCCTGAGGTCTCGAGCTACGGCATCTGGCAAAACGTCTGCACTCGGTGCCAGTCGGCCCTGCGCGAAATGGGCATTGCCCCGCCACGAAGCGACGCGGCGGAGGCGGAGGCCAAGCAGTGAGCTGGCTAACAAACTGGCCTCGGCCCCGGCAACCGGGGTCCCCAACGACAGGTCTTCGTCGTTGGGGTGGTCGCCGTCTTCCCTGGCTGCTGCTCATCTCCGCGCTGGTCATTACGGCTGACCGCCTGACCAAAACCTGGGTCTCCGCGCACGTCCGTCTCGGCGGCGCCATCCCGATCTTGGACCACGTTCTCCGCATCACCCATTGGACCAACGAAGGCGCGGCCTTCTCGCTCTTCGCCAACACCGCCTCGCCCAACGTAGTCCGCTGGGTTCTCGTCGCCTTCACCCTCGCCGCCGCGCTGGTTGTTTTCATCGTGCTGCTTCGCCTGGGCAGCCGCATCACGCTCACCACCATCGCTCTCGCCCTCATCCTTGGCGGAGCTCTCGGCAACGTCCACGACCGCATCGCCTACGGCTCGGTCATTGACTTCATCGAGGTCCACATCTTCACTTATCACTGGCCCGATTTCAACCTGGCCGACTCCTCTGTCGTCACTGGCGCCTGCCTGCTCTTCCTCGACTCATTGCGGCCTCACCGAAAGGCTACGCGCTGACGTCGCCGGCGCATTGCGGCAGGTTTGCACTTCAGTCTGGCCGGTATAATTGGTCGGACCACTTCGCCCCAAGACGGAGTCGCACGAAATGCCTTCACAGGATTCTGGATCCCTTGCTTCTTCGGCGAATAAAGCTTTTGCCGGGCGCATGTCGCACCAGCGCTGGGCGATCTGCGCGCTGCTGTTTTTCGCCACGGTGATTGCCTACGTCGACCGTGCGGTGATCGCCAATCTCAAGAACACTCTAGAAAACGTCATTCCGGGCCTGAACGACTTCAAGTACGGGATCATCACCGTCGCATTTCAGTTGGCCTACGGCATCGCCATGATGGTGGCCGGCGGCCTGACCGACAAGCTGGGAACGCGCAAGGCTTTCGCCATCGCCATTACCATGTGGAGTATCGCAGCCATGCTGCCGGGTGCGGCGTTTTCCGTGGCCAGCTTCGCGCTGGCCATGTTCCTGCTCGGCCTGGGCGAGGCCGCGAACTTTCCGGCTTGCATCAAAACCGTGGCCGAATGGTTTCCCAAGCGCGAGCGCGCGTATGCAACCGGAATCTTCAACTCCGGCGCCAACGTGGGCAACATGGTGGCGCCGGTTGTGGTGACGGCATTCGTGGCCTTGTTCAGCAAATGGAGCATCTTTGGCCCGGCAAGAGCCTGGCGTGGCACCTTTGTCGTCGCAGGGTGTTTAGGCTTTGTGTGGCTGGCGTTCTGGCTCATTCTCTATCGCCGGCCGGAAGAGCACCCTCGCGTCTCCAAGGCCGAGCTTGCTCTGATCCTCAGCGATCCCGGCGAAAAGATCGAGAGCGTTCCCTGGAGCCGCGTGGCGCCGTGCAAAGAAGCATGGGCATTCGCCGCCGCCAAGTTCCTCACCGATCCTATCTGGTGGTTCTACCTTTTTTGGATCCCGCCCTATCTGCAAACGACATTCCATTTGACCTTGTCGCAGAGCCAGATTCCGGTCATGCTGGCCTACGGAATCTCCATCATCGGCAGCGTCGGTGGCGGCTGGATCTCGGGCGCCCTTATCAACCATGGATTGACTCCGAACAAAGCCCGCAAGAGCACGATGTTGCTTTGTGTCCTCTGCATCGCACCCATCTTTGCCGCACCATTCATTCATCACTTGTGGGTCGTGGTGGCGCTGTTGGGTCTGGCCACGGCCGGTCACCAGGGATGGTCGGCGACCGTGTTCACGCTGCCCTCCGATATGTTCCCCAAGGCCGCTGTGGCCAGCGTAACCGGGATCGGCGGCATGACGGGGGCGTTCGGCGGAGTGCTGCTGCTGTTTAGCGCGGGGGCGATCGTTCAGAAAACGCACAGTTTTGTGTCGCTGTTTATCATCGCTTGCCTTGCGTACCCGCTGGCCTTTGTTGTCATCCACGCCATTTCGCCTAAACTGGCGCCGGCGCAAATCGACTAGCGCGCTGTGTCAGAATCAGAGAATGAGCCGCTCGAAGATTCGCCGCAGGCGGCCGTATCCTGAAACTGTCCTACCGGCGCGGAAGAATGACTCTGCCACCCCGCTTCAACTCCACGAGGAAACTCATGAGAATCTGCTTCATCTCCTCCTTGACGCGCGCTTTTTCCTGTGCCGCGATCGTGTTTGCCTGTCTTTTTTTCACCGTTTCCCGGCACGCAACGGCGCAGCGCCTGCCGTCCACGGTGATCCCTACCCATTACACCTTGAAGCTCACGCCGGATCTGAAAGCCGCCACCTTCTCCGGCGAAGAAGCCATCGACGTGAACATTCTTGAGTCCACGCGCTCGATCACTCTCAACGCCATTGAGATCGCCTTCCAGGCGGTGACCATCTACCCCAACGGCCCGCAACAGGTAGGCACAGTGAGCCTCGATCCTGACAAGCAGCAGGCCACGTTCACATTTCCCAAAACTGTTCCCGCGGGCAGCGCCACCATCAAGATCCGCTACACCGGCATCCTGAACAACGAGCTGCGCGGCTTCTATCTCTCCAGGACCGCGCGCCGCAACTATGCCGTCACGCAGTTCGAGTCTACCGATGCGCGCCGCGCCTTTCCCTGCTTCGACGAACCGGCCTTCAAAGCCACATACGGCATCTCGCTGGTCATCGACGCCGGCGACACTGCGATCTCGAACACCCCCATCGTGGCAGACACACCGGGCCCCAGCGAGGGCAAGCACACGCTCGAATTCGCAACCACGCCCAGAATGTCCACCTATCTCGTCGCCTTTCTGGTTGGCGACTTCGAGTGCACAGGCGGGCAGCAGGACGGTGTAGACCTGCGCGTGTGCGCCACTCCTGACAAGGTTGCTCTTACCCCCTACGCGCTTGAGATCGCGAAGTACGCTCTGCACTATTACGACGACTACTTCGGCATCCACTACCCGCTCAAGAAACTTGACTTCATCGGCATTCCCGACTTCGAGGCCGGCGCCATGGAAAACTTTGGCGCCATCACCTTTCGCGAAACCGACCTCCTGCTCGACCCGAAGACTGCCCCGATCAGCGCCAAGGAGAACGTGGCCCTCGCCATCTCGCATGAAATGGCGCACCAGTGGTTCGGCGACCTGGTAACCATGCAGTGGTGGGACAACATCTGGCTCAACGAGGGATTCGCCACGTGGATGGAGTCGAAGCCCGTGGCCGCGATGCATCCCGAGTGGAACATTCCGCAAGTCGTCGCAGGCAACGAAGAGGAAACTCTCGATGTCGACGCACGGCCCACCACGCGCGCCATACGGGCCAAGGCCGACACGCCGGAGGAAATCGACGAGATGTTCGACAGCATCGCCTACGGCAAGGCCGGCGACGTGTTGCTGATGGTGGAGAACTATCTCGGCGCCGAGACCTTCCGCAAAGGCGTGCATGCGTATCTGGCCGCACACGAATACGGTAACGCCACGGCCGAAGATTTTTGGACCGCACAAACCGCCACCAGCCATAAGCCTGTGGACAAAATCATGGAGTCGCTGGTGGCGCAGCCGGGCGCGCCCATCCTCGCCTTCGGCGCGCCTGCCGGCGGGAAAGTTCCGGTCACGCAGACGCGATTCTACCTCAGCCCCAGCATTACGCCCGATCCCGCTCAGAAATGGACGCTGCCGGTTTGCTTCAAGACCACTCCGGATGCAAAGGACTGCGCGCTAATTACGCCCTCGGCTTCGAGTCTTCCGGTTCCCGCGTCCGGCCTCTTCTTCGCCAATGCCGGCGGCAAGGGCTATTACCGCAGTGCGTACGCGCCCGCACAATACGCGGCCTTGGTTTCCCAAGCTGAAACCGGCCTCACCCCCACGGAGCGCATCAGCCTGACCGGCGACGAGTGGGCACAGGTGCGCGCCAATAAAGTCACCGTGGGCGATTACCTGAATCTGGTTGCCGCTCTCAAAGCTGATCCGGACGCCGAAGTGCTTTCCAGGGCCTCAATTCCACTCGGTACCATTTGGGATCAGGTGGCCTCGACCAAGGAGGAACGCGACGCGCTCGACGCGTGGATTCACCGTAACTTTTCCCCCGCATACGCAAAGATCGGCCCTCCCGCACCCGGCGACTCACCCAATACGCGCGAGCTGCGCGGACAGCTCCTGGGAATTCTTGCCGATAACGGGAACTACCCCGAAATCCTCGCGCAGGCGCGCCGCATTGCGGACCAATTCCTCTTCAATCCCGCGTCCGTCGATCCAACACTTGGACAGGCCGCACTTGAGGTTGCCGCGGAATCCGGCGACGCCGCACTTTTCGACCGGCTACAAAGAGTGTATGAAACCTCGACTGACCCGGAGCAGCATGAAGACGCGCTGCGCCTGCTCGTCGAGTTCGACAATCCCGCTCTCCTTGAGCGCGCTCTCGAATACTCGGTTTCGAGCAACGTGCGCAACCAGGATTCTGCCATTCAATTTACCATCGCTTTGCAAATCCCCGAGAATCGCGATGCGACGTGGAAGTTCATCAAGACGCATTGGGACCAGGTTCGAGCGGAGTTGACCACCGATATGGGCGCGATACTGGTAGGTTCCACCGGGAACTTCTGCTCCGCCGAGGCTCGCGACGATGTCACGAACTTCTTCGCCGCCCACCCGGTTCCCGCTTCCGGCGTGGCCCTTAAACACTCCGTCGAGCGCATCGACGGATGCATGGAGCTACGCCGCCTGCAGGAACCAAACCTGAAGTCATGGCTGGCCGCGCACGCTGGGTCTTAGAGCAGTTTCGGAAATACTGTGTCCGGTCAAAGCGTTTACAAAGGTCGTCGCTCCCTGCTGGTCGCGACGACTTGAATTTCGTGAATGCGGATACACAATTTCCAAAACTGCTGTAGGCGGCCGGATGGAAAGTTGTGGCTGCGCTCAGAGCCTCCGTAGCCGCTCGCAGGCTTCATCCAGCTCCGCATCCTGCTTGGCAAAGCAGAAGCGCAGCAGATTCTCGCCGCGGCCGGGGCGAAAGAATGCCGATCCGGCGACGGTGGCCACACCGGTGGCGCGCAACAAGTGACGAGCCTTCTCCGCGGCTGTTTTGCCCGGAAGGCGCTCGGCCAGAGCCATGATGTAATAGGCGCCCGGAGGCACGGATGGCTCCATGCCCGCGTGTTTGAGCGCGGCGAGCAGACGGCCGCGCTTGGATTGATGATCGGCGGCCAATTGCGTGTAGAAGCTGGGCGGCAATTTCTCCACGCCCGCAGCGGCTCCGATTTGCAGCGGCGCGGGTGCACACACATAGGTCAGGTCGTGGAAGTGCGCCATGGCCGGCATCCAGCGCGCGTCGGCCGTAGCGTAGCCCACGCGCCAGCCGGTAATCGAATATGTCTTGCTGAAGCCCGAGATCACAATGGTGCGCTCGCGCATGCCGGGCAGCGTGGCCGGGCAAATGTGCCGCGCGCCGTCGTACACGAAATACTCGTAGATTTCGTCGGTGATGAGGAAAAGATCGTGCTCGATCGCAAGTTGGGCTACGGCTTCGAGCTCAGGCAGGGTGAAGATTTTTCCCGTTGGGTTGGCGGGAGTGTTCAGAAGGATGGCGCGGGTGCGCAGCGTAACGGCGGCGCGCAGCGCATCCATGTCGAGCTGCCAATCCGGCGCGGCCAGCGCGACCAGCACGGGACTCACGCGCAGCGACTTGAGCGTTTGCACATGATAGCCGTAGAACGGCTCGAACACGAGCACTTCGTCGCCGGGATTCAGTAGCGCCATGGCGGCGGCGTGTAGGCCGGCGGTCGCGCCGGAGGCCACCATCACTTCGCGTTCGGCGTCGTAGCGCAGCCCGTAGTCGCGGAACTGTTTTGCCGCGATCGCCTCGCGCAGCCGCGCAACGCCGTCGCAGCGCGTGTAGATGTTCTGCCCTTCGCGGATGGCTTGGATGGCTGCGGCTTCCACCACCTCGGGCACCGGCGTGTCGCACACGCCCTGCGCCAGGTTGATGCCGCCCATGCGGTCGCACTCCGTGGTCATGGCCCGGATTTCGGACTGAAGCGTCTCGGGTGCGAGCGCGCTTAAAGCAAGGCGCGACCCAGTTGCAGTGGTATGCGTCATGATGCCGGGCACGGGGAAGATCCCTTGTTTCCATCTTACATTTTGGGGCGCTTGATGGCCGGGTGCGCGCGCTCGCAGCAAAAGTCCGCGCAGGCGTAGTATCTTGCAGGAAGAATCGATGCACGAGCTTTCCATCGCGATGAGTATTGTGGACGCGGTGACCGAGTCGGCCGCCGCGTATCCCGGCGCGCGTGTGAAAGAGGTGCGGCTGCGCTTGGGAGCGCTCGCCTCAGTCGTTGAGGACTCATTGCAATTCTGCTGGGAGCTGGCTACGGAAGGCACGCCGCTTGCTGGCGCGGCGCTCGTCATCCATAAGCTACCAGTCGTCGTGCACTGCGATGCCTGTGGCGCGGATACTGAGATCGAGGGCGTGCAGAGCTTTCGCTGCCCGCGCTGCGGCGAGCTGGCAGCCGATCTTCGCCAGGGGCGTGAGCTGGAGATCGATTCGATTGAGCTCGAAGACCCTGAGCCCAAGGAACCGCAGATCGGCATGCCGAGCCCGGTGGAGGAGCACATATGACAACGCGGATTGTGGAGTTGCGGCGAGGAATCCTGAAGAAGAACGATGAGCTTGCGGCGGGGCTGCGCGGTCGCTTCACGTCGGCTGGAGTGCTGGTGCTGAATCTGGTTTCGAGCCCCGGAACCGGCAAGACGACGTTTCTTGAGCGCACGTTGCGCGAGTCTGCGCGCCCACGGGGCGCGGGCGGCGGCACTGGTGGGCGATCTTGAGACCGACAACGACGCGCGGCGGCTGGCTGCGAGCGGCGCGTCTGTGCGCCAGATCAATACTCACGGCATCTGCCACCTCGACGCGGAGATGGTCACCAAGCATCTCGAAGCCTGGGAAGGTTTCACGCTTGCCGGGCTCAACTATCTCTTCATCGAGAATGTCGGCAATCTGGTGTGCCCGTCAAGCTACGATCTCGGCGAGCGCGTCCGCGTGGTGCTGCTAAGCGTGACCGAGGGCGAAGACAAGCCGCTCAAGTATCCCGGCTCTTCAACTCATCGGATGCGGCCGTGATTACCAAGATCGATCTTGCCGGCCCCTGCGACTTCGACCGCGATCTCGCGCTCAAGAATATCAATGAGATTCGGCCCGGAATCCGCATTTTCGAGACCTCGGCAAAAACCGGCGCAGGGATGGACGAGTGGCTTGCGTACCTGGCAGAGCAGGCGCGTCCTTCCTGATTCGCGCGCGTCCCCGACTTCACTTCGCTCCGATCTATCTTCGGAATTGCCAAATCCTCGTCCGAAGCGGTACCTTTCAGCTAAGGTCGGTAGCACAACATGTGCCCCTCGGATTCCCCCGGGCGGGAAACGGCTGCGGAAGAACGAATCGAGCCGGGTTTTGCCCAAAACACGATCGAGCGGCTGTTTGAGTTTTCGCCTGATGCCATCCTCGTCACGGACGGAGATGGCGTGATGCGGGGCGCAAACCCGCGCGCCGAGGGACTGTTCGGCTACTCCAGCCAGGAACTCGTCGGCAAGCCAGTCGAGATGCTTGTGCCGGTGCGCTTCCGTGGCGTTCATCCGCGCCATCGCGAAAACTACAACGCGGCTCCGCGCACTCGGCAAATGGGCGCATCGCTCAATCTCTTTGGCTTGCGCAAGGATGGCACAGAATTCCCTGTCGACATCATGCTCAAGCCGATGCACACCGCATCGGGCCCGGCGGTAGTCAGCTTCATTCGCGACGCCACCGAGCAGCGCGCCGCTCAGGAGGCTCTGCGGCTGAATGACCTCCGGCTGCGCTCCATCGTCGAGAGTATCGGCGAGTACGCCATTTATCTGCTCGACAGGGACGGCCACGTTCTCACCTGGAATCCCGGCGCCGAGCGCATCAAGGGATACAAGGCAGACGAAGTACTGGGCCTGCATTTCTCGCGTTTCTTCACGCAGGAGGATCAAGAACGCGGCCACCCCGCCGATCTGTTGCGTCAGGCTGCGGCCAAGGACCGCACGGAAGAAGAAGGCTGGCGCGTGCGCAAGGATGGTTCGCGCTTCTGGGCGAATACGGTGCTCACGGCGATCCGCGACAGCGCGGGCGAGGTGACGGGCTATTCCAAGATCACCCGCGATGTGACCAGTAACAAGCAGGCACAGGAGTCAGTGATCGCCGAGCTCAGCAGCATGCTGCTGGCCAATGTGGACATCCGCAAGCTCCTCAACGCCTTTTCCGCCAGCGTCAGTCTGATGCTTCCCCATGACGCCGCAACGCTGGCCCTCTATGAGGAAGCCACGGGCAAGCTGCGTGTTCAATTTCTTGCCGCCGGCAACGACGCCGGCGCGAGCCAGGACGAGGTGCTCCTGGATTCAGATGCTTCTCCGGCCGGCCAGGCCTTCCGCACCCGCCGGCCAGTCATCCTGAACAAGATCGACCGATGGCCCTTCGCGCCCGAGTCAGGAAAGCACCTGACCGGCATCGGTATGCAGTCGGGAGTCTGGGTGCCGCTCATTCATCGCGAAAGAACCCTCGGCGCGATGATGGTGGCCAGCCGCCAGGAGAATGCGTTCTCGCAGCACGACGCGGAGATGCTCGGCCAGGTCGCGGGACAAGTGGCTATGGCGGTAAACAACGCGCTGGCTTTCAAACAAATCGCCGAAATTCGCGACCGCCTGACCCAGGAAAAGCGGTATCTAGAGGAGGAGATCAATCTCGAACACCGCTTCGACGACATCGTGGGCGAGAGCACCGGCCTGCGCACCGTGCTGCGGCAGATTGAGACTGTGGCGCCGACCGATGCGACTGTCCTCATCCAGGGTGAAACCGGAACCGGCAAGGAACTGCTGGCGCGCGCCATTCACCGGCTAAGCCAGCGAAGCGAGCGCACCTTCATCAAATTGAATTGCGCCGCCATTCCCGCCGGGCTCATCGAGAGCGAGCTCTTCGGCCACGAGAAAGGCGCCTTTACCGGCGCCATTGCGCGCAAGATCGGCCGCCTGGAGCTAGCGCACGAGGGCACGCTCTTTCTCGACGAGATCGGCGAGCTGCCGCTCGAACTGCAGCCGAAACTGCTGCGCGCCCTGCAGGAGCGAGAGATCGAGCGCCTGGGCGGCACGCGTCCCATTTCCGTCAACGTTCGCCTCATCGCCGCCACCAACCGCGATCTCGCCACGATGGTCGCGGAAAAGCAGTTCCGCAGCGATCTCTTTTACCGCCTGAAAGTCTTTCCCGTTTCCGCCCCGCCGCTGCGCGAGCGCGCCGCCGACATTCCCATTCTCGTGCGCCACTTCGTCTCGCGCCATGCACGCCGCATGGGCAAGACCATTGAATCCATTCCGCCGGAGGCAATGGCAGCGTTGCAAGCCTGGAAGTGGCCGGGCAACATTCGCGAGCTGGAAAACTTCCTCGAGCGCGCTGTGATCCTCTCGCGCGGGCCGCTGCTGCACGTGCCGCTCGCCGAGCTCGAGGCTATGCAAGAGGAGGAAGAAGAAGCCGTCGCTGCCGACAATCCGACGTTGCAGGCCGCAGAGCGCGATCATATTCTGCGCGCGCTGCGCGAGGCCAAAGGCATCATCGGCGGGCCCGGCGGCGCCGCCGAGCGCCTGGGCCTCAAACGCACCACTCTCAACTCCAAAATGAAGAAGCTCGGCATCGAGCGCGGCGACTATATGTAGTCTCGGTGACGAAATGACGTCGTCGTCACTTCGTCGCGCACCACACATCGTCATCCTCCGCATCGGAGCTCCTTAAAAAACAACTCCTCTGCTTTCAACACGGTGCAAGCTTCGTCGCGTGACGGCGCAAGTTTGGCACGCGCCGTGCCTCATCACAGGCATGGCGCAGGACGAGCCAGCAAGTGCTTCGAATCACCGTTGAAGAAAACTCGAACGCGATCGTCATCAAGCTGGAAGGGCGCATCGCCGGGCCATGGGCGGCCGAACTTGGCCGCCTATGGGAACAAAGAGCCCCGGACGTTGCGCAGAAGAAACTGTCTCTTGATTTGCGCGAAACCACATTTGCCGACGCCGGCGGGATCAGGGTTTTGAGAGCCATCTACTCTCAAACGGGAGCCGCGATCCTCACCGGCACACCATGGACCGAGTATCTTGCCGAAGAGGTGGCGCGCAAGGACTTTCAACAGGCGGACGCGGAGGGCTGAAATGCACACGGAACACGAAACAACGAACCAGGCGAATCTTCCTTCTTACCGGAAGGGCGAGTTCTTCAAGGCATTGCCGGCCGCGGCGCTGGCCGATCTTGAGCCGCTGCTCGCGCCCTCCAACTATCCCTCCAACGTCGTTCTCTTCACCGAGACGCAGCCAGCCTCGGGCATCTACGTGGTTCTCGATGGCGAGGTCAAGCTCTCCGTCAACTCGAGCGACGGCCGCCGCCTGAGCTCCCACATCGCCAAAGCCGGCGAAGTGCTGGGGCTTTCATCCACACTCACGGGCGGTGCGTATGAGATGACCGCCGACACGCTCTACCCGTCCAGAATCGCGCACATTTCACGCCAGGTCTTCCTGCAGTTTCTTGTCCGGCATCCTGACGTTTATCCGATCGTCATTCGCGAAGTGAGCCGCAGCTTCAACCTTGCCTGCGAGCAGTTGCGCATGGTGGGCCTCTCTACTTCAGTGCCTGAGCGCCTGGCGCGCCTTCTGCTGGTGTGGAGCGACGAGTCCGGCCAGAAGCCCGATCGCGCCGCGCACTGCCGCCTGTCGCTTACGCACGAGGAGATTGGCGAATTCATCGGCGCCTCGCGCGAGACTGTCACGCGCACGCTGAGCATCTTCAAGAACCGCCACCTCGTGGCGCAGCACGGATGCACACTGACCATTCCCAGCCGCATGGCTCTCGAGAGCTACGCGCGCGGGTAACGTTGCGGGGTTTTTGCATTGCGAAGCTTTACGCAGGGGGAAACTGCAAGTCTTGGACAAAGCCGCAGGTCCTAGAATACTTTAAGTTACTTAAATGGCCGTTCGCTTGGTCCGCGCGATGTGGAAGGCATTGCGCGGCCCAGGTGAGCGGCCCAAGTTTTTTTGAGCGCTCCCACGGATCACTTCTTCATTCGCCGCAGTACAAGTTTTGCCGCGTGATAGCCGCACATGCCGTGCACGCCCCCGCCCGGCGGCGTCGATGCCGAACACAGATACAGCTTTGGCGCGCCGGTTGAGTAGCCGCTCAGGGTAGGACGGAAGATTATCTGCCGCATCGTCATTGCGCCGCCGCTAATGTCGCCGCCGAGAAGATTTGCGTCCATTGCCTCCAGCGCGGCGGGCGAGGAAACATGCCGCGCCAGCACGCAATCGCGAAATCCCGGCGCAAAGCGCTCGATCTGCGCCTCAATGCGCTCCGTCATATCGAACGTCGACCCGTTCGGCACGTGACAATAAGCCCACAGCACGTGCTTGCCCTGCGGCGCGCGGCCTGGATCGTAGAGCGTGGGCTGCGCGACGAGCACGAAGGGCCACTCCGCTTCGCGGCCATGCGCCACGGCGTCTTCAGACGCGGCGATCTCCTCGAATGATCCGCCCAGGTGAACCGTGATTGCGCGACGGCAATCCGCAGCGCGCCACGGCACCGGCTCCGAGAGAGCAAAGTCGATTTTGAACGCGCCAGGAGCGTGCCGGAACTTCTGCAATGCGCGCTGATAATCAGGAGCCAGCCGCTCCCCGGCAATGGCGAGCAGATTCCGCGGCGCAGTGTCGAAGAGCACAATGGCGTTGTCCGCCTCCAGCTCGCGGAATGTCGCCGCATCGATCCGGCGCGAAGTGTGCACTGTGCCACCAAGCGTCGCCAGGTAGCCAATCAGCGCTTGCGTAATTGTGCGTGCGCCGCCGCGCGGAATCGGCCAGCCCACGGCGTGAATCGTGATGCCGAACAAGCACCCTATGGTCGCGCTTAATGGCCGGTCGAAGCTCAAAAACGAATGGCCCGCCAGCCCCGCGAAGATGGCCCGCGTGCGCGGGCTCAAGAAGTGGCTCTTGGCGAAGGCTTGCGCCGACTCAAGCGCGGTCAGCCCGAAGCGCGCCATGCGCAACGGATGATGTGGAATCCGCAGCATCGGGCCCAGCGTGTCTTCCGCGAACTCTTTCCAGTGATCGGCTGCGGGTTGCATCAAACGCCGCCATAGCTTGCCGTCCGCGCCCAGGGCGCGCTCCGCACGCCCAAAGTCGCGCTCCAGCACCACTGCGGATCCATCGTCGAGCGGATGCGCCAGCGGCGCGTCTCCGTGGATCCACTCCAATCCGTGATCCGCGAGCGGCAACGTCGTAAAGAACGGAGACCCGGCCGCAAAGGGATGCACGGCCGAACCAAAGTCATGCAGGAATCCCGGCAGCGTGAGCGGAAGCGTCCGCGCCGCGCCGCCCGGCTCCGCGTCCGCCTCGAAGACCTCCACGCGCAGCCCGGCCTGCGCCAGCACAATGGCCGCCGCCAGGCCGTTCGGGCCGGATCCAATGACGCAGGCGCGGCTCATCGCTTCATCGTCCTCCCGCCAATCGCCTCTCAGTCATGAGGCGGCTGTTCCTCGGGCCATTCCACCACCGCAAAGCTGCCGTCCGCGGTCATCGTCAGCTCCGGAGCGTAGAGGCCCAGATCCTCGCGGCGCCACCAGTTGCCGGTGCGGCGCTTTTCCTCCATCGAAGTGAACCAATACTGCCACAACACCGCGCGCACATAGCGCGGCGGAAACTGCGGAAAAGGATTGGCGCGGAACAGCGCCAGCACATCGGGATCGCCCAACAACAGGCGCTCCTCGGTAAGCGGAACAATCTCATTCTCGTGCCAGTCGCTCAGCGAGGCAAACCACAAGTTCCATTCGAAGCGCGGTTGATACGGAGCGTAGATGCCGGGAGCTTCATTGATCGCCTGCGGCTTGTTCCGGAATGGATACGCGGTCCAGTTCTGGCCGTCGTCGGAGCCCTGAAACTCGATCTCGTACCGCCCGCGCGTCATCACGGCAAAAAGGCCATATTGGTTGGCAATGCGAAAAGGATCAAGTGGGATCAGCGGCAGCTCAACCGCTGTCGGAATCCTGCGCAGTGGAATTCCGATCATCTCCACGGTCGTGTCGTAGGCGATCCACGTCAACATGAACGCGGCCACGGCCAGGCGCCCAGTCCACAAAAAGAAGCCAAACCGGTCCCAAAATGACCGGCGCCGAGCGACGCCCTCGCCATCTTCGATGTCCGCAGTAGCTACGTTGGCTTCGCCTAGGGCCAGGATCGACAATGGCCGCTCCTCATGCGGCTCCGGCCCAGACTCCGGCTTTGAGATTCGTTCTGGCTCACGCGGACGAAAGCGCTTGGGAACAATGCGGAGCAGAGACTTGTCATCAAGCAGCAGAAAGCCGAGCGCGAGCACCAGGTAATTCAAAAACGCATAGTTCGCGGTGAGGATCACGCCGATCTCCCACGGCGTGACGATAAAAAACAAGATCAGCCGCACGCGGCGCGGGAAGAACATCATGAAGACAAGGCCCAACTCAAGCGCCAGGGTTCCTGCAACCGTAGCCGCGTGGAACCAATGCGGCAAGTGCTCGACGTACCACCCGATCCACGTAGGCAGCGGGCCGTTCTGGTAGTACTCGTCCATGGCCGTGAAGTTGCGCCACTGCGGGTCGCCGCTCAGCAGCTTCACCATTCCGGATTCGAAGTAGATGCGAAACCACTCCCATTGCAACAGGAACCAGCTTGCGCGCGAGGGCGGATCGTTCTCGCCCCACTTCGGCCTCAAGCCGCGCGGCGCGAAGAACAGCGCCAGAAATCCGGCTTCGAGCAGCATGCCGTCCGATTGATAGCTCGAAAACACGTTGGAAGCGCCAATAAACGAAAGGAAGCACACAAAACAGACGAAGAAACTTACCCTCGGCCACACGTTGAAGAACGCAATCACTGACGCGACCAGCCCGACCCACGTCACCGCCATCAGCGCCGCGGAGCTCGACGAGATCCAGTAGAGCGACGGTGCGTACCAATAGCGCTCCATGCCCAACTGCTGCGCGAGTGCGGCCAGATACTCCTGCGCGGGCAGAATCCCTTCCGGGCCGATCAGGCCCTTGATCTGAAACAGCAACGAATAGAACGCGGAGAAGTAGATGACCGCGAGCGCGCGCAGAAAGATCCACCGCGGCAGCAGCCGGCCCCTCGGGCCGCGGTGTCCATCAAAGAGCCACCTGAAGACGTCGATCAGCTTGCGCCAAACCATGTCTCGATCAGGATACCGGCTTGTCAAGGCCCTGGCATAAAGGACTGCGCGCGATTGCCGCAGTTGTCTGCGAAAGCGGTTGACCGGACCGCGCCGAAAGAGTATCAAGGCTTAGTCTTGACTCGAAGCAGTTTCGCTGTTCTTTTTGCCCTCTCTGCGGTTTCATTCGCCGGCCTCGCCGCCGCGCAGGCCGCCGTGCAGCCTCCTGCTCCGCCGCAAACCGCAGCGCCCGCGCAACGCGGTCAAGCCGCTAATCCAGCCAACGTAGGCCGATTGCAACTCGACCAGGTTCTTGACGGCATCGCGGCGCAGTACGAGGCAAGCCGCGCCGCCGCCGTAGCCGGCATCCACACGCGCGCCCAGGCTGAGGTGCGCCAAGCCAAAGTGCGCGGCCAAATTCTCTCGCTGATTGGCGCCTTGCCTCAGCGCACGCCGCTCCACGCCAGATTCATGGGCGAGACGCAGGCCGATGGCTTTCGCATCCGCAAACTGATCTTTGAGAGCCAGCCAAACTTCTTCGTCACGGCCCTGCTCTACGTCCCCGTTGGCGAAGCCGCTGACGGCAAGCGCGCCGCCATTCTCATCACTCCCGGCCACGGCCCAAGCGGCAAAGCAAGCGACGCCGCTATGGCCGCCAGCTTCGCCCGCAATGGCTTCATCGTGCTCTCTTACGATCCCATCGGCCAGGGAGAGCGCCTACAGTATCCCGATCCTGCCAAGCCCGGCGCCTCGCTGGCCGCCCGGCCCACCGGCGAACACGGCGAAGCCAGCCTGCAGCCCATGCTCATCGGCGACACCTTTGCCCGCTACGAGATTTGGGACGCGATGCGCGGCGTCGACTACCTCGCCTCCCTTCCCGAGGTCGATCCGCATCGCATTGGCGCGGTCGGATGCTCCGGCGGAGGAACCGTCACCGCGCTCACAGGCGCGCTCGACACGCGCATCGCCGCCATCGGCTCGGCGTGCTACATCACCTCGTTCGACGCACTGCTCCCCGCGCTCGGGCCGCAGGACGCCGAGCAGTCCACGCCACGCTTTATCTCTTCGGGCCTCGACTTTCCCGACTGGATCGAGCTCGCCGCGCCACGTCCCTACGCGGTCATTTCCACCTATTCCGACATGTTTCCCTTCGCCGGCGCGCGCTCGACAGTCATTGAGGCTCGGCGTTTCTATTCTCTCTTCGATCCGGCCAGCGCCGGAACGCCCGTCGGCGGCGCCGCACCCGCCGTCCCGCCAACGCCTACCGCGCCCGCGCTGAATGCCGACACCACAAATCAAATCTCTCCGCAAGTTCGCTTGCAGTGGATCACCGGCCCTGGCGGCCATGGCGCCTTGGGTCCCATCATGGGCAACATCGTCAGCTTCTTCATCCGCAATCTGCAGCCGGGCGCCGACGCGGACCACCCGGTTCTACCCGCCGGGAACGGGCCAAGAGCCGCTATGGCCTGGCTCAAGGATCTGCCCAAGGACGCGTTTCAGGTGACATCCACCGGCCAGGTGGCGACCAGCTTTCCTGGATGCGCTACCGTCTACACGCTGAACAAGAAACGCGCCGCTCGGATCGTCCCCGTGCGCCGCCCTGATATTGCCTTAGACAAACTCAGCGCGTTGATTCGCGACGCAACCGGCGCGGAAGTCAAGCCGGGCACAACCAAGTTCGACGCCGATCTGTTGGCCGCTATGAGCGGAGCGCTGACTCTCCCAACGGCCGGCGGGCTGCATCTCGAAGGCGACCTCGCTGTTCCGTCCGGGCCGGGCCGTCATCCGGCCGTTCTGCTGTTGGTTCCCAATTCGATTCACGGATCTGACTCGATCGCGCGCGCCAATCAAGCAAGATTCGATGCGCTGGCCGCTCAGGGCAACGTGGTTCTGGCCGTCACGCCCCGGCCATCGCCTCCCGGCACAGACGATATGAAAGCTCCGCTGCTCGGGCCGTTCTATCTGCTCAGCCTGCGTGCCGATCTGGTCGGGCGCACGCTGGTCGGCCTGCGCGCGGACGATGTGATCCGCGCCGTCGATTATCTGGCCAGCCGCGCCGACGTCGATCCCGCGCACATCTCCGCCGTTGCCAGCGGGCACATGGGCCTCGTCCTGCTCCACGCAGGAGTGCTCGATCGCCGCATCCGCCACATCGAAGTTGACCACGTACTCACGAGCTACCGCAGCCTGATCGATGCGCCTTTGCCCATCGGCGCGCCCGAGGACGTGGTTCCCGGCGTGCTGCTCCACTACGACATTCCCGATCTCGTGCGTGCGCTCGGCCCCCGCCTCAAGGAGACTGATCCGCTGAAAGGCGCCGATGACCTGAGCCAGGATTCGACGCCGCTCAGCGGGCTTTCCGGCACAACACGTTGAGGAAACGTTTCAACAAAACGGTGCAGCGCTCGCCTCGGGCTCATCCTGCATGAGGCCGCCGGTCGGCGAACGCCCTCAAACCTCTTGCCATGTGGCCTTTATGCTATAATTCTAGACGCGAAGTAATTCGCCGAAATTGTCCGCTCTTTCGCCTGATTTGGACCGCGAAATTCGATCCCTACGCCCTCGTATTCTTAACGCGCAATCCGTTAGAGTATGTTCTCGATGCACCAATCCTTGTTCGATTTAACGGGCAGAGTCGCCGTGGTGATCGGTGGAACCACCGGCTTGGGCCGCGCCATCGCTCTCGGCCTTGCCGCCGCAGGAGCTGATGTCGTCCCGAGCGCGCGACGCTCGCAGGAAGTAGAAAAGGCCGCTGCCGAGATCGAGGCGCTGGGCCGCCGCTCCCTGCGCGTGGTGAGCGACGTGCTTGACCGGCCCTCAATCCAGGCCCTGCACGACGCCGTCTCGCGGCCTTCGGTAAAATCGACATCCTTGTGAACGCCGCCGGCATCACCGGGTCCTCCCCGGCCTTACAAACCAAAGAGGCGGACTGGTCGCGCATTGTCGAAACCAATCTCACCGGCACGCTCCGCGCCTGCCAGATCTTCGGAGCCACCATGGCCCGCGCGCGCTACGGCCGCATCATCAATGTCGCCTCTCTCGGCTCGTTTGTAGCGTTTCGCGGGGTCGCGCCCTACTCGGCGAGCAAGGCCGGCGTGGTCTCATTGACCCGGACCCTGGCCGTCGAGCTGGCCCCCAACGGAGTGAACGTGAACGCCATTGCGCCGGGCATCTTCTCCACGGCGCTGAACCGTTCGCTGGTCCAGGGAACTCCCCGCGGCCAGGAACTCCTGATGCGCACTCCCATGCACCGCTTCGGGCAGGCGCACGAACTGGCCGGCGCGGCCATCTTCCTGGCCTCTGAAGCCGCTTCCTTCGTCACCGGCGATGTCATTGCCGTTGACGGCGGATTCCTCTCGAGCGGCGTGAATCAGTAGCTTAGTCTGCCAGAGCGCTTCTGCGGCCTTTACGAGTTCTATCGAGCCACTCTCGCTACAGCTCGACCGCCGCGATCCTTACCTTTCTTCCTTCAGCGCAGGAAGTATAGATGCTGCGCACCAGTTCGAGTGCCCGGAATCCTTCCACTCCGGAAGATGCCGGCGGCCTACCCGTCCTGCATGCCTCGCCAAAGTCGGCCAGTTGCCGTTCGAACGGAGTGAGCGAAATCGCCATGGGGTCGGATGCGCCCGATTTGGACTGCCGGGAGATCGGAGCCGGCTCGCCCTGGTCGTCCCTCACATCCCATGTGGTCAGTTGATCGCCGGTCACGATCGCGCTGCCCTTGGTTCCGTGGATCTCGATCCTCTCCGGGTAGCCCGGCCACAGTGCTGTCGCAGCCTGGATCACGCCCGTCGCCCCCGAAGCGTAATGCAGCACCGCGCACACCAGGTCCTCCGATTCAATCTTGTGCAGCGCGCCCAGATGCCAGTAGCCAAAGACCTCATCCACCGCGCCGATCAAATCGAGCAGCACATCCACCTGGTGGATGGCCTGGCTGATCAATGCGCCGCCGCCTTCGCCGGTCCAGCTTCCCTTCACCGGCCGCGCATAATACTCGTCGCTGCGGTACCACTTCACGTACGCATCGGCCTCAAGGATCGTGCCCAGCCTTCCCGCCGCAATCGCGCGCTTCAGGAACAGCGTCGAATCGTCGAAGCGATGCTGGCTCACCACGCCCAACTGAATTCCCGCCGCGCGCGCTACTGCGATCATGCGCGCCGCAGTCTCCAGGTCCACGGCCATCGGCTTTTGCACCAGCACATGCTTGCCCGTTTTCGCGCCCAGCTCGACCGCGCCCAGCCGGTAGCCGGGGAAGGTACAGACATCCAGATAGTCCACGTCTGCGCGCTGGCTCAGTTGCTCCGGCGTGGCCGCAAACTCCGCATCACACGCCTCGGCGAACTTCCGTCCGCGCTCCTCCGTCCGATCCGTAGCCGCCGTAATCCGGTAGCCGATGTTCTTGTAAGCCTGCGCGTGTTTCCAGGCGATCGCACCCGTGCCGATGATTCCTACTCTCATGAATGGTCAGACTCCCGCATCGCTCGCGCCGGCCATCTTACGGCCCGCTGAAGGTCCTACGCGTGCACAACGATGGGTTTGGGGCCGGCTCGCTCCGCTCCGCGCACGTGGCGCGGCGCGAAATCTGATTGCTGAAAGAGAACCTTGTGCAGGACCAGCGCAGCGGCGCCCCGCAGCCGCGCCGCGTCGCCATCCATGGCCGCCACCACGCGCGGCGTGTGCGGCGTGAAAGACTTGGCGATCAATTGGCTCTCCAGCAGGGGACAGATGCGCGGCCACAGCGCCGTGCAGTCGCCCACGATGATGATCACCTCAGGGGCCAGTCCGGCCGCCAGCATGGCCAGCCCTCGCGCCAGATAGGTCATCATCTTGTCAATCGAGCGCAGCGCGCGGATGTCGCCTTTGAGGGCGAGATCGAGCAACTCCTGAAACGAAGTGAGGGTGCTTTCCGGGGCCAGTTCGCGGTAGTACCGCAGCCCGGCGCGGTTCGAGGCGAACGTTTCCCAGCAGCCCACGTTGCCGCAGCCGCACACCGGGCCGGATTCCTCCAGCGGCATGTGGCCGAACTCGCCCGCCATATCGTCCCTGCCGCGCACCACGCGGCCATCCACCAGCATCCCCGCGCCAATGCCTTCCGAAACCGACACCACCAGCATGTTCGATGCGTCGTTGAAGTTCCCGAACCACCGCTCCGAGAACAAGCATGCGTTGGCCGCGTTCTCCATCTCGATGGGCGCTCCCAGAACCCTCTGCAACTCCGCGTACAGATCGATCTGGGTCCAGGGCGCGTTGGGCGAGAACAGCAGGCGGTGCGTCTTCTGATCCACGCGCCCTGAGACGCTCAAGCCCAGCCCCTGGAACACGCGGTCGCCGTAGGCCGCGCGCAGTGTCTGCGCCGCCTGGGCAATATGCGCAATGGCCGTTCGGGCTTCCGCCGCGGTTGAGCCGGCATGGAGCTCGTAGCCAACGGTCTCCCGGCCAAGGATCTTGCCGTTGATGTCGACCACGGCGAGGTTCGCTTTTCCCGGCCGCAGGTCGATGGCCAGCGTGACGTGCCGGTCGTTCAGCGTCATGAAGGTGGGCCGCCGGCCGCGCGGCAGACGGCCCAGGCTGCCTGCCAGCACCCATCCTTCGTCAATGAGCTGACCAATGATGACTGACACCGTGCTGGGCTGCAGTCCGGTCAACCGCGCCAGGTCAGCCCGGCTCACCGGCTGGTGCAGGTGAATGGCATGCAGAAGAATGTCGCGATTGATCTCGCGCGCGGTTTCGCTCGAGGCGACGGCGCGGCGCGGTCGAGTCGGCTTGTCGGTTGCGAGCATGGCTTGCGGCTTTCGTCTTCACCTGGCCCACGAATTCTCGTGCCTGTGGAATTACGCGCCGGGTTTACGGCGTCCATTCTCACGCAAACAATATATCTGAGCCAGTCCGGTCCCCCTTAAATTCTGCGAGCGCGCACTCCGTCTTGAAGTGGAGAGTCGGCCTGAACTCGCGATGAAACCGATCGCTCCGTAACGGTCAATGCTCGCGCTGGATGGGTTACATCGTCATGGCCTTTACGGCCAGTCCGCGTCCACGAAGCAATTGGGCCCACCTAAAAGAATAGTTCTACTGTCGCACAAAACAGCAATCCCGAGGCAAGTTATCGCGCTTTGGCCACTCAAGACTCTCACTTCCAAGCACTTTGGCGGCCAGGGGCCTTCGCGGCTGTTTTCGGGGTTCTTGGTTGTAAATTGTTTTCTCTCTTGACAAATCTGATTTCTGCTCCATATACTTCGGGCGCCAAAAAAATGGCTGCCGGATGCTGCCACTTTCCGCCAGACTCGGTGTGTTCAGTCGCGATCTGCAGAAGATCCGCAGATCGGTGCTGGGTTCGCCACGCCACGGAGACGTGGTAAGGGTGCGGCATAATTCACAATTTCAGGAGGCAATATGACAGCACGAATTCTGCTGGGCCAGTTGAGCAAACGTTTCCTGATGAACGGAGCCTCGACTGCCCTTCCAGTGCGTTGCGCCGCGCTCTTGCTCGGCGTCGCATTCCTGCTCCTGGCAAGCCCTGGGGCCAAGGCCCAGGTGTTGTATGGGGCCCTCAACGGCATCGTCACCGACCCCAGTGGCGCGGCCATCACCGGAGCCAAAGTTGACGCAACCGAAATGCATAAGGGCATCACCCAGGAAACGACCACCGATATCAGCGGCCTTTACCGGTTTCCTGAATTGCTGCCTGGACTCTGGAAGGTCATCGTAGCTGCTCCGGGCTTCAATTCGGCAGAAACCGACAGCATCGTAGTCGACGCAAATACTGTCGTTCGCGAGGACGAGAAGCTGTCCATCGCTAAAGCGACGGCAACCGTGACTGTGTCCACCGCGCCACCGGAGCTTCAAACCGAAACCGCTGACGTTCACATGGACCTTTCCACCGCTGAACTGCAGGAGCTACCGGCGATCTCATCCGAAGGCAAAAACTTCCAGGATCTGCTCCGCATCATCCCCGGCTCGACCATTCCGTTGGAGAGTAACTCTCAGGCTGGCAATCCCTCGCGGGCCATGACCAGCAACGTCAACGGCCAATCCACTCAAGGTATCGACACGCGTATCGACGGCATTCTGGATGCCTATCCCTGGCTGCCGGCCAACGTGGCCTATGTGCCTCCTGAGGATGCGATCCAGACGGTCAACATCGCGACCAACTCGTTTGACGCCGAACAGGGCATGGCGAATGGCGCGGAAGTGAACGTAGAAACCAAGAGCGGCGCTAACCAGTTCCACGGCGACGCGCACGAGTTCCATACTGACGATCAACTCAAGGCGCTGAGCTACTTCCAGTTGCCCACCGCTAAGCGTCCGCTCCTCATCTTCAATCAGTATGGCGGCGCGGTTGGCGGCCCGATTAAGCGCGACAAGCTGTTCTTCTTCGGCGATTACGAAGGGACGCGCCAGACGTTGGCCCCCGCCGCAGGAAACCCGCAGACCGTGCCCTTTCTGGGCTTGGATTATAAAACCGCGGAATCGCAAGGCTATTTCGATTTCCGCCCCTTCCAGACTGCCAACTATGGCTTGTTCACCTCAGCCACGAATACGGCAAATCCCAGCGCTCCGGTTCACATCTACGACCCCCTTACCGGAAGCGCCAACGGCAACGGCCGCAGCCCCATTTCCTGCAATGGCAACGTGGACACAATTTGTCTCGGCAGGGTCGATCCCGCGGCTTTGACCATGGCCTCATTGATTCCCGATCCGACCCCCAGCCTTGCAACTCTTAAAACCAACAACTATCTCGACACGTCAGCGGGATTCTTCCATCGCGACAACTACGACGCCAAGATCAATTTCGTTCCCTCGCAGAAATCGCAGATTTGGGGGCGCTTCAGCTTCTCCAATGGACAAATCTTCGATCCGCCGTCCCTGGGCAAGGCGGAAGGCAATGCGACCAATGGCGGCCAGCTCGGCAATGCGTTTACCAAGATCTACGTCATCGGTGTTGGAGGCACCCATGCCTTCACGCCGAATCTCTTGCTCGACGGCGTTGCCGGCTTCACGCGGCAGCATTTAGCGGCCACGGCTCTCGACATCTCGCAGGATGGGGCCTATGGCCTCAACACCCTCAAGATTCCGGGAACCAACAATAGTGTTTCTCCGAACGATCAGGACTATTGGGGAATTCCGGCATTTCAATTCGTTGGGTTTACCAACCTGGGCAACCCCAATACGGGTAACCCATTCATCTTCCGCGATAACCAGTATGTCGCCGCCGGAAACCTCACGTGGATCAAAGGACATCATTCTGTGCGCGTCGGGGCCGAATGGGACCACACGCAGTTGAATCACTTCCAGCCCCAGGGTGGCAGTTTCCAGACGGCGCGCGGCACCTTCGGCTTCAGTCCATCCGCCGCCACTTTGGATGCAGCCTGCCCCAACTCCACCACCGTGACGGGATGCGCGGCCGTCCTTGGCCAGACGCCGACCAATCTCCAGTACAACTCGTATGCCGATTTCCTGCTGGGTCTCCCATGGCAGGACGGCAAAGCGGTGCAGGATTCCAATCCCATTGCACTGCGCTGGTCGGAATGGGGAGCCTATGCACGTGATCTGTGGCAAGTCACGCCAAAACTCAGCGTGACATACGGCGTGCGCTGGGAGTTCTACCCCATGGCGTACAGCGACCATGACAAAGGCGCGCGTGTGCTGAATCCCTCAACCATGATGGTTCTTCTCGGCGGCTATGGCTCGATTCCAAAGAATGACGGCGTGCAGGCCGGCCACGGAGAGTACCTGCCCAGAATCGGCATTGACTACCGCGTAACCGATAAGACTGTTGTGCGCGCGGGTTTTGGAATGAGCTCTGACAGCAACAACTGGCGGTACCTGAGGAACGACTACCCGGCAGACACGATTTCCACTTTCAATGGACAGCAAACAGGCGGCAGCGCCAGTGGCAGCCCGTTCTCGGCTGCGTCCAGCTTTACCGGGCTTAATGCCACTGGTCCATATTCGTATCTGCCCATCGGCATCAACCTGATTCCCACGCCGGATTTCAGCTCCGGTTCCATTCCATTCCCGACCGGAGTCTCGACTTCGACGATTGGGTCGTATCCAAATTTCCGCCGCGGATACATCTACTCTTACAACCTGACCATCGAGCAGCAGTGGGCCGGCTTCGTCGCCGATCTCGGATTTGTCGGTGATAACGAAATTCGCCCCATCCTTAACTTGAACATCAACCCGGCGCCGGCAGGCGGAGGCACTGCGGGAGAGTTGCTCAACGCAAAATTCGGCAAGAGCTATGGTGGCGTCAGCACCTTGATTCCGCTTGGAAACGACTATTACGACTCGATGCAGGCCCGGCTCACTCGCCGCTTTGGTCAATCTTCCACCGTCGGCGTCCTCTATACATGGTCCAAAGCCGAGGACCTTGAAGACAACGAAGAGCTGACTCGATCTCTTGGCCCTATCCCGCATATTTCTCCAAGAACAGGGCCCTGGCGGGGTACGACCGCAAATACAACTTCGAAACCTACTGGCTCTATGAGCTTCCGTTTGGCAAAGGTCAGCGCTTTGCGCAACACGGTATTGCGTCGGCTCTTGCCGGAGGGTGGACGCTCAGCGGCGTGCTCAGCCGCCTGGCCGGTGCGCCGTTCACCGTCACCGACACCGGGAGCACGAGCGCCTCGGCATTCAATGCGCCGGGGAACACTCAGGTCCCGAATATCGTCGGCCCGATTCAGCTCATCAAGGGCAAGCCCTATGTAAGCCCCGGCAACTGCACAACAGGCCAACTCACTTGCCGGTACTTTAACCCAGCCGCATTTGCGTCGGTGCCGGCAGCATCGCAGCCGGCGCTTGGCAACGCCGGTCGAAACATCATCCGCGGGCCGGGCTATTTCGATATGGACGCCAACCTGTTCCGGAACTTCAAAATCACCGAGTTCCTGACCTTCCAATTCGAAGCTGACGCATTCGGCGTGACGAATACGCCTCACTTCAGCAATCCTGACGCCAATCTCACCGACACGAACTTTGGCATAGTCACCGGCGAGGTCAATGGCGGCACCAATTCCTCCCTTGGAGACAGCCAGGGCGAGCATCTCTACTACTTCGGAGGAAAGTTCATTTTCTAGGAAACACAACAACGAACCTGAAGGGGCGCGCCGCAGTTCGGGCGCGCCCACTTTTTTGCAGTCGGAACTGATCTGGATGGATTGCAGCCCGCTCCGGCCCGGCAAGCTTCGCCGCGCGCTCCTATCGCTTTCTTACCGTGTTCAAGATTCCCCCGCCCCGTTCCCGTTACACTCTTCCTTGGAGATTACCCATGACCCTTTGCGCCGCGCTGCGGTCCGCCCTTCTCAGCGTTCTTAGCCTCTTCCCGCTCTGCGCGCCGCTGGCGGCGCAGGCCGCTGCTTCCACTGCCGGCGGCGCCGATCTTCAAATGGTTGTCATCCTCGCCCGTCACGGTGTTCGCGCGCCCATGGCCGCGCCTGAACTGTACAACCAGTTCTCCGCTGCTCCCTGGCCCCAGTGGGATGTGCCCCTAAGCAATCTCACGGCCCACGGCTACCAGTTGATGAAGCTCTTCGGCGCCTGGGATCGCATCAAGCTCTCCGGTGAAGGTCTTCTCGCTCCCACCGGCTGCGCCGATGCCGCTCATGTCACGATCCGTGCTGACATCGATCAGCGCACGCGAGAGACCGCCGAAGCGCTCGCCGAGGGCCTTCTTCCTGGTTGCAACGTCGCAGTCCACTCGCAGCCCGAGGGCAAACCCGACCCGCTCTTTCGCCCCCTGATTGTGGGGGTCGGCCACGCGGATTCCGCCTTAGCCGTTGCTGCCATCTCAGGGCGCATCGGTGGTGACCCCAACAACCTCACCGAGGCCTACCGGCCGCAGTTGGCCGCGCTCGACCGCGTGCTGGCCGGCTGTGGGCACGGGCCCGCCAACGCAAAGCGCACCTCAATCTTCGATATTCCCTCTAGTCTCAAGCCCGGCTCCGGCGATCCTCCATTTACTGCGCGCGGGCCGCTCGTTACCGCTTCCCCGCTGGCTGAGAACCTGCTCCTCGAGTACGCCGAAGGCATGAGCGGCGCCAATACCGGCTGGGGATGCGTCGATGAAGCCGCCGTGCGCGAGCTGATGCAACTCGACGCTGCGCGGTGGGACTTCGGATTCCGCACGCCCGCGATCGCGCGCATGTATGCGTCCAATCTCCTCGACCACATCCGCACCACCATGGAACAAAGCGTGACCGGCAAGTCCGTTCCCGGCGCACTCGGCAAGCCCGGCGATCGCCTGGTCGTTCTTGTCGGCCACGATACCAACATCGTCACGATTGCCGGCGCTCTCAACATCGATTGGGTGCTCGACGGCCGCGTCGACGATTCGCCCCCGGGCGGCGCGCTCATCTTTGAGCTTTGGCGACCGCGCGCAGGCGGCGAGCCGTTCGTGCGCGTCGCATTCACCACCCAAACCTTGGACCAGATGCGCAAAGCGGAGCCGCTCACGACCGCGAACCCGCCTGCCGAAGCGCCCATCTTTGTTCCCGCATGTAGCCGCCAGGATCTTTCCTGCTCCTGGAGCGGCTTTTCCGCGGCCCTGCGTCAAGTGATCGATCCGGCATGGGTGAGCGCCCTGCCGTAAACGAAAAGCGCAGTTGGCGCTTAGAATGGCTGCACACAACCCGGCACAGTACATGGGAGAATGCACATGAACGCCATGTTGAAGATTGCCGTTTTGGGATCGATCTTACCGGCCGCGGCCATCACCGTCTCCGCTCAGCAGGACTATTTCACCAACTGGCCGCCCGGGCGTTCTCCGCAGGAGATCGGCAAGGCCCTGGCCGAGCACTTCATCACCACTCCGCACATGCCCAATCACACCATCGTCTACAGCGAGGTCGGCACGTGGTACGGCGCGCTCACCTTCGCGGCGTTGACTCACGACACCGGCCTGCGCGACCGGCTCATCAAGCGCTTCGATCCTTTAATGCCCGGGGGCGCCGAGGCTGACCTCATCCCCAGGCGCGATCATGTGGACGATTCCATCTTCGGCATCATTCCCCTCGAGATCGCCATCCAGACCAAGGACAAAGAATATCTCGACTACGGGCTGACCTTCGCTGACCGGCAATGGGAGAACCCCCTACCCGGCGGCCTCTCGCATGAGACGCGCTATTGGATCGATGACATGTACATGCTCACCATCCTGCAACTCGAGGCCTGGCGCGCCACCGGCGACAAAAGGTATCTCGACCGTGGCGCCAACGAGATGATGGCCTACCTTGACAAGCTGCAGCAACCCAACGGCCTCTTCTATCACGCGCCCGATGCGCCCTTTTTCTGGGGCCGCGGCGATGGTTGGGTAGCTGCGGGCATGACCGAGATGTTGCGCGACCTGCCCGCCGACCATCCGGAGCGCGCGCGCATCATGGCGGCTTACAAGCTCATGATGGCCGCGATCATCAAGTATCAGGACTCCGACGGCATGTGGCGCCAGCTTATCGATCACGATGAGGCGTGGGAAGAGACCTCCAGCTCCGGCATGTTTACCTTTGCGCTTATCACCGGCGTCAAGAACGGCTGGCTCGACCCCGCGACCTACGGCCCCGCCGCGCGCAAGGCCTGGATCGCAGTCACCGGCTTCATCGATCAGAACAGCGACATGACCAGCGTTTGTGAGGGCACCAATAAATCAAACAGCCTGGAGTATTATCTCGAGCGCAAGCGCCGAACCGGCGACTTCCACGGCCAAGAGCCGGTGCTCTGGGCCGCGTCGGCGCTGCTACGGTAAGACCGCCTCGGCGCGCAATCTGGCGAACGTGTCGCGCCGGTCCCGTGACCGGCGCATCTAGCTCCGCTGGCGCCGCTTACTCCGCTAACTCCGCCGCCTCTTCAATCCAGCCGCGTCAGATACGCATCGCCTTCCACCGGCTGCAAATGCCGCGCAATGTATTCGGCCTGGTCGCGATCGTCGCCCTGCGGCCGGATGCGCACCCAGTAGCTCTTCTCGCCGGGGAATTCAATGACGTTCGATCCCGGATAGCGGCGCTGTAATTGCTCCTTCAGCTCAAGCGCCGCGTCCTCGTCGTGGAATGCGCCAATCTGCACGCACCAGCGCCCGCCCGTGTCAATGGGCTTGGGCGTCTCGTACACATCCATGCGCACCAGGGCCATGCCCGCCCGGTAAACGCCGACTGCTTTGGCCGAGGCGATGGTCAGATCCAGCATCCTGTCTTCGGCAAATGGGCCACGGTCAGTGATGCGCATGGCGCTGGACTGGCCGGTCTTCATGTTGGTCACCACCACCAGCGATCCCATGGGCAGCGTGCGATGCGCGGCCGTCATCGCGTCGTCGTCAAAAACTTGTCCATTGGCGGCGCGCCTGCCTTTGTACGGCGCGGTGTACCACGTCGCATAGCCCACTTCGCTCAAGATCGGCCTGTGCGTGGTCACATAGTCGAGATCTTCCGCAGTGATCCCTCCCGGCGGCGTCGGCGTGACCGGGATGGGCGCCGTTCCTGGCCTTGGAGCCGGTGCCGTGGCAGTGGAAGGCGGAAGCTCCTCCGGCGGCAAGGTCTGCGGCGGTGGCGCCTGCGCCGCGTTTTCGCGGTGACGGCAGCCGCTCGCGCCCAGCATCACCACCGCCAGCGCGGCCGCACACACTGCGCCGCGCCAGACCGCAATGGCCCACACGCCCTTGCCTCGCAGCCTTCTTATGCTCAAGCGCGCGGCTCCCTGGTATCGTCTCTGCCCTGGTTGGGAGGCTGGTAGCGGGGCTGATTTGGCGCCGGGCTGCTCCGCTGCTCAAAGCGGTCCGCAAGATTGCGCAGCGTGTCGGCGGCCGAGCGCATTGCAGAGATCGACTCTCGGCGCACCTGCGGGATCACGGCGTCGTTTACATACGCAATGGCGTGGCGCAGCTCCATCTCGATCAGCTCAATGGCTTCATCAATTCGTTGGCCCACGCTGGGCGGGCCGAAGCTCGGGGCGGCTTGCCCGGGGGACGAGCCCGCTTTTGGCTCGTTGGGGTGGGAGCCGGGTATATTTGGTGCGCTCATATGAGAAGTCCCTTCGTAAGTAACCTGTCCAAAGTCTGCTGGATACGCCTTGCCGCGTCAATGCTTCCCAAAACAGGGGGCACCGCCGAGATTACTATTGACCTGAAGCGCGGCGCTCTCGCATGATGAGCTACAGCGGTTTCGGAAATGGTGTATCCGCATTCACGGCGGTCAAGTCGTCGCGACTTCAGGGAGCGACGACCTTAATGACCACTTTGACCGGACACAGTATTTCCGAAACCGCCATAGAGGCACCCCCACTCAACTGGCCGCTTCGATGCGGCGACCTTTGCGGCTGCGGCGCTCCAATGTTTGCCGCACGTGACTTTTCGCCGCCATATCGCTCTCGGACTTTGAAGGCGAATGCGCAAGTCACTTCCCTGGCTCGCTGAAGAACGATCGATGCTTTCAGCAGCGAAGAGGATTTGTACATACAAAACCTTTGAACGCAGATTCAGCATGCAAGGTTGCACCTTCCTGGCGAATTACGCGTTCCACCACATTAGATTGAGATGCGGCTGCTTCTCCCCGCGGGTTCGCAACGCGCAGCGCTTGAGCCTCTTTCTGCTCGGATCAGCGCTAATCTTGTGCACCTGCAAAGACGCCGCCGCGCAGGCCCCTGCCTCCCCGAACCAGACCGGCCAAGCCCAAGCCGCGCCGCCTGCGCAATCCGCGGCGCCGGCGCCGCAACCGCAGAGCCCGGCCCAGCCAGTCCAGGCGCCATCCGCCGAACCCGCGCAATCGCCAGCGCCTGCCGCCGAACCGAAAAAGCCGGCTAAACCTCCTCGGCCCCTGGAGCCCTGCGACATTCAGAACGCGGGGGCCTCCATGGCGGCTACTGGCGCGTTGCGGTCCGTCGCCGTCCTCGGTCTGGGTGAAACGACGCGAGATGCCGGCTCAACCGCCGTGGAGTCGAAGGTCTGTGTGACACACGCTCCGATCATCAATTGGTATGCCCGCTTCGTCACCGGCCCCGCCGTCATGCGCTTCTCGCCCGCGCAGAAACTTCGCCTGGCGCTGAATAACCTGATCAACCCCTTCAACCTCCTCACCATCTTCGGCGAGGCAGGCATCGAAATCTCAGCCAACTCCCACACGCCATACGGTCCTGGCTTCCCCGGCTGGGGCAGATTGTCGGGCGTCAACTTCACCCAGGACATGACCGATCAATTCTTCGGCACCTTCTTGATTCCCACCATCACACATACTGACCCGCACTATCACCGCCGTCCCGACCTCAGCATCCCGCGCCGCGCACTTCATTGCGTCGACCAGATCTTCTGGCAACGCGCCGACAACGGCAGGCACACCATCAACTACTCCCAGATCGTCGCTCCCGTCTTCGACATCGCCATCTCCAACCTCTATGTTCCGGATCTGCAAACGCGCTTCTCCGCCGACGCCGAACGCTACGGCATCGACGTGGCCACCGCGCCCATTGACAACCTCATCACCGAATTTGTGCCCAGCGTCGCCAGTCGCATCCACACGCACGTCGTCTTCGTGCAGCGCATCATCAACCAAGTCGCGGTCAACCCGCCGTAGGCCCGCAGACCACCGGCGCGGCAGCTCCTGGTTGTCGTTAGGCCGCCTTGTCGTGGTAAATTCACATCACAAGTCCCCGTCCCCCCAATGCAGGTTCCATCAGCCGCAACGGAGGTTATTCGAAAAAATGAAAAGCGTTCGCAGGTCCTTCTCTTTGAGTGCACTTTGCCTGGCATTTGCATGCATGCTGCTGGGCGTAACGAGCAACCAGATCGCCAAGGCGCAGGGCGCGGCCCCGCCGATTGGCAACTGGGTCAATCAAGGCAAGACCAATGGCCTGGTGGTTGAGCAGAACGGTACCTGCGGCTTCCTGGTCAACGGGAAGGCGAAGTGGTCCGGGACCTGCAGGTGGACTGCCTCGGCAAGGGGGGGAATTCTGGATCTCCAGTACCCGATGCCCCTCCAGCCGGGGCACATTCGCTGGAGCGTTGTCTACATCAACCAGACCACCATTACGGTCGATGGAGAGACGTTCTACAAGCAGGCGCAGTAGGGTGCGGCCGAGCGCCTGGAATTCGGACCCTGGGCACCCAAATCTGTCCGCTGTGCGAAAAGACGCAAGCGTCCAGAGGCCAGCAACCCGGCCAGTACGTTTTGACGGGGCTGGTCATCGTGTTCGATAGCAGATGGGTCCATGACCGATCTGAATTCGCCACGGCGACGGGCGCGCCCCGGCAGCCGGAAGTCCCCCGGGACCGGCAGGAACCGAGGTTCTAACTTCCGTGTGATCTGCCATTTGCCCCAAACGACGACCCTCGTATCTGCCTCCCGTTCGCCGCCCCCAAATCCCCATCCAGCGCCCGTTTCCGCCATTCGCTGCACTCCGCTTGGGTTGACCGGCCCACGCGGTTACCCTTTCACTGACCTTTCAGCCTCCGCCGCTCCCTCACCGGGAACTGCGAGGCCTCAGCCGGGCAAGCCGCCGCGCAAGTCGTTGCCACCCGGCCTCTTAATCCAGTAAGTCTGAGGAGATTGCATTCATGTCCAAAGCAGTTAAGTACACCGAGAAGGCCGCCGTCTACGTGGCCAAGGGAGCCTGGGTTGTTTTCGAGCGCCTGAATCGCATCAGCCCCAACCCCTCCTTTACGCCCAAGTGGAGCGATAAGCCCCTCCTCAAGAGCTATCAAAAGGAGAAGCCGCCCCTCGGTTGGCCGCGCACCACTGACTCGCTCTGTCCCAAGTGCGTTCCCGAGATTCGCAAGCAGATCCTCGACGGCAAGCTGCCTCACGAAGTCCTGCTCAACGAGAAAGTGGGCGAAATTAAGGCCCAGATCATCGAGCGCGACGGCAAGATCCTCATGGTCAAGGACTGCCCCAAGCACGGCCACTTCGAAGACGTGATGTCCATCGACCCGGCCTTCTTCAAGCATCTTGAAGAGAGCTTCCCCGGCCGCGACATGCGCGCCCACGGCAAGGGTGACGAGAATCTTCACCACCACGGCACCTCGACCATCACCAACGGACGCGGCTCGGTGCTCACCATCGACCTGACCAACCGCTGCAACATGATGTGCGATCCCTGCTTCATGGACGCCAACCAGGTTGGCTTCGTCCACGAGCTCACGTGGGACGAGATCAAGACCATGCTCGACAACGCCATCACCATCAAGCCCAAACGTCAGATGAGCGTGCAGTTCTCCGGCGGCGAGCCCACCCTCTCGCCCTACTTCCTCGACGCCGTCGCATACTCCCGCAAGGTCGGCTACAACTCCGTCCAGGCCGCGTCGAACGGCATTGAATTCGCCAAGTCGAAGGAGCTCTGCCGCGCCGCTGCCGAAGCCGGCCTGCGCTACGTCTACCTCCAATTCGACGGCATCGGCAACGCCGCCAACTCGCATCGCAAGGTTGGCAACCTCTTCGACGTCAAGCTGCAGGCCATCAACAATCTTCACGAAGCCGGCGTTGAAATCGTGCCGGTGACCACCATCATCAACGGCATCAACAACGAGCAGGTTGGGCGCATCATCGAGTTTGCGCTCGACAATCCCAAGAAGATCAGCTTCCTCAGCTTCCAGCCGGTCAGTTTCACCGGCCGCGACGAGGACATCACCGACGATCGCCGTGTCGCCCAGCGCTACACGCTCTCGCACATGGCGCACGACGTCAAGGCGCAGGTCGGCATGGGTGAGCCGGCGCGCGACTGGTTCCCCATCAGCTTCATGAGCACCTTCTCCGACTGGGCCGACCTCGTGCACGGGCCCAGCGCCGAGTGGGGCCAGCTCTCCTGCGGATGCCATCCCAACTGCGGCATCGGCATGGCTGTGATGATCGACAAGGAAACCAAGGAATCTGCTCCCGTCACCGCGTTCCTCGACATGGGCCAGGTGGCCAAGGATCTGGCCAAGGTCAACGATGCCGCCCGCGGAAAGTTCCTCTCCGTCCTGGGCCTCGCCATCTCGCTCCTGCGCAACTACGATCCTTTCCAGTCGCCCACCCACTTCAAGATCACCGACATGATGAAGAAGATGGACAAGACCTTCAACGCCAGCGGCAAGAACTATGGCAGCGTCAAGGGCGACCGCACCATCGAGGACATCAAGATTCGCCGCCAGGATCGCTGGAACTTCCTCTTCATCGCCGGCATGTGGTTCCAGGATCTCTTCAACTACGATTTCCGGCGCACCGAGCAGTGCATTATCCCCTACGCCACGCAGGAAGGCGAGATCAGCTTCTGCGCTTACAACACCGGCGTCGGCTGGCGCAACATCATTGAAAAAATGCACATGACGGCCACCCTCACCAAGTGGTATGAGGAGCACGGCCGCCACGAGATCTTCGCCGGCGGCAAGAAGGTAGCTATGAACCACGTTGGCCACGACCTGCAGCTCAACATGGAGCACGTCAACGCCGAGGCCAACCACACTCTCGACAATCTGGGCATCGCCAAGAACGCTCGCGAAGAAAAAATCCGCGCGCGCGACCAGAAGCTGAAGGACGAAGCCGAGAACGCCCGCATGGCCAAGCTCTACCGCGAGCATGTCCTCGGCGAAAAGCCCGTTGAAGGACTCGTAAGCCTCGATTCCATCAAGCCTGCCTCGAACAACGCCACCTCGCCCATCAACAGGCGCCAGGAAGGCGAACTCGTCGCCGGCGACTAATCAAGCTCCCTCCCTTGGTTCTCTCACAAAACGGGCCGCTCAGCAGCGAACTGAGCGGCCCGCTTTGTCTCCGCCCCATGGAAGGGACTCCTTTCGCACACGTTTCGCTCGAGCACATGACTTTTGTCATGCCGCCAAAAGACCACACCCCCCGCTTCGTCTTAACACCGTTCCGCGATACAATCCCTACAGGTCTCTGCCGCCAGCCCAGCCCATCGAGCCTGCCCGCCGGAGCCAAATGGTTCCAGGTGCCCCGATGACCGCGCCCCGCGACAAAAACGAGCCGCGCAAGCTGCCCATGATGCCCATCCGCGAAATGGTCATCTTCCCCTATATGATGACCCCCTTCGTGGTGGGCCGTGAGTCCAGCGTGCGCGCCCTCGAAGAGGCCCTCACCGGCGACCGCAAAATCTTTCTCGCCACCCAGCACGACGCCTCCATTGACGAGCCCAATGCCAAGGACATCTACCAAGTCGGCGCCATTTGCAACATCGTGCAGAGCGTCAAAATGCCCGATGGCAACATCAAGGTCCTCGTCGAGGGCGTGGAGCGCGCCAAGTCCATCGACGTCACCGACCGCGACGGTTTCTTCGTCGCCACCGTGCGCACCGGAAAATCCCAGTTCGAGATGACGCCCGCCGTCGAGCAGCTCATGCAGCGCGTTACCACGCTCTTCGAGAACTACGTCAAGCTGCAGCAGTCACTCAACTACGAGACCATCATTGCCGCCGTGCGCATGGACGAGCCCGCCAAGCTCTCCGATACCATCGCCGCCAACCTGCAGATCGGCATCGAGGAAAAGCAGGAGCTGCTCGCCATCTTCGATCCCGCGGCGCGCTTGGCCCGCATCGCCGACGTTCTCGACGTCGAGATCGAAAAGCTCGACCTCGACCGCAACATTCAGTCCCGCGTCAAGCGCCAGATGGAGCGCGCGCAAAAAGAGTATTACCTCAACGAAAAAATCAAGGCCATCCAAAAAGAACTGGGCCGCGGCGAAAAAAGCGAGTTCGACGAGCTGCGCAAGAAAATCGAAACCGCCGGCATGCCCAAGGAAGTTCTCGACAAGACCATCCAGGAGCTCAAGAAGCTCGAAGCCATGCCGCCCATGTCGGCCGAGTCCACCGTCAGCCGCAACTACATCGACTGGCTGCTCGCCGTGCCTTGGAAGAAGCGCTCCAAGGAAACCCGCTCCATCGACTACGCCGAGAAAGTTCTCAACACCGACCACTACGGCCTGGAAAAAATCAAGGAGCGCATCCTCGAGTTCCTCGCGGTCCGCCAGTTGGTCAAGAATCCCAAAGGCTCCATTCTCTGCTTCGTCGGCCCTCCCGGCGTGGGCAAAACCTCGCTCGGCATGTCCATCGCCAAGTCCACCGGCCGCAAATTCGTCCGCCTCTCGCTGGGCGGCGTGCGCGACGAAGCCGAAATTCGCGGCCATCGCCGCACCTACATCGGCGCCATGCCCGGCCAGATCATCCAGCACATGAAGCGCGCCGGCACCAAGAATCCAGTCTTCCTCCTCGACGAGGTCGACAAAATCTCCTCTGATTTCCGTGGCGATCCGGCCTCCGCGCTGCTCGAAGTCCTCGACCCCGAGCAGAACATCACCTTCCAGGATCACTATCTCGACGTCGACTATGACCTTTCACAGGTGCTCTTCGTCGCCACGGCCAACGTCCTTCACACCATTCCGCCCGCCCTGCAGGATCGCATGGAGATTCTCCGCCTGCAAGGCTACACCGAGCCGGAAAAGCTCGAGATCGCGCGCCAGTATCTGGTCAAAAAGCAGCGCACGCAGACCGGCCTGAGCGAGAAAAACATCGTCTTCAAAGACGACGCCATCCTTGAGATCATCCGCTCCTACACGCGCGAAGCCGGCGTCCGCAACCTTGAGCGCGAGATCGGCAACGTCTGCCGCAAAGTCGCCCGCAAGGTCGTCAAGGCCGGCGCCAAGCACAAGGAAGAGATCTCTGCCGAAAATATCGCCGAATTCCTCGGCGTGCCCAAGTTCCGCGATTCCGAGGCCCACGAAAGGAGCGAAGTTGGCCTCGTCACCGGGCTCGCGTGGACTGAGGTAGGCGGCAGCATCCTTACCACTGAAGTGCAGGTCCTCGACGGCAAGGGCAAGCTCACCATCACCGGCCAGCTTGGCGACGTGATGCAGGAGTCGGCGCAGGCCGCGCTCGCCTACATCCGCAGCAAGGCCCACGCCCTCGGCCTCTCGCGCGAGTTCTACCGCAACGTCGACCTCCACCTGCACGTGCCCGAGGGCGCCATCCCCAAAGATGGTCCCTCCGCCGGCATCACCATGGCCACGGCCCTTGCCAGCGCGTTGGCCAAAATCCCCGTGCGCCGCGACATCGCTATGACCGGCGAAATCACCCTCCGCGGCAAAGTGCTCGCCATCGGCGGACTCAAGGAAAAACTCCTCGCCGCCCTTCGCGCCGGAATCTTCGAGACCATCCTGCCCCGCGCCAACGAGAAGGATCTCTCCGAGCTGCCCGACAACATTAAGAACGCCATGAAGCTCCACTTCGTCGACACCATGGACGAAGTCCTGGCGCTTGCTCTTGAGCGCCCGCTCCCCGCGCCGCTGCCCGCCGAATCCGAGACCCTCGCCGCCGTTCCGCCCGCCGAAGTCTCCACCAACCTCCCCGCCCCGCAATAACCGAAGTCTGTCATCCTGAGCGAGTCGTCTCGGCGACGGGAGTCGAAAGCCTGCCCTGAGCGAAGATCGCGAAGCCATCGGAGTCGAATGGGGACCTGTGGTTGCTTTTCTGACCTGCGCAAAGACCGCAGCGACGGCTCGCAACATCCCACAGAGAGTTTCTCTATTCCCCTAGTCCCTAGTCCCTAGTCCCCGTCTCTCCAGCCGTTCCAGCGCATCGCACGCCGTCTTCACCCCATTCTCCCGCGCCACTTCTTCGGCCACGCTGCGCGCCCGCGCTTCAAACTCCGGCTCGGCCAGCATCGCCCGTACCTTCCGCGCCACGCGCCACGGCTTGTAGCTCGACCGCTGGATCACCCGCGCCAAGCCCAGCCGCCGCATTCTTCGCGCGTTATCGGGCTGGTCGTGCGAGTAGGGCATGATCAGCATCGGCCGCCCCGCGCGCAGGCATTGCGCCGTCGTCCCCACGCCGCCCTGGTGCACCACAAGTTCCGCTCTCGGAAACAGCTTCGAGTACGGTGCGTACTCCGCCGCGCAAATCGAATCCGGCAGCGCCTCTTGCGGCCGGTTCCTCGTATCCGTCCCGATCAGCAACACCGCGCGCACGCCCAGCTTCTTCGCCGCCCGCGCCGACTGCTCATAAAAGTCTCCGGCCGCCAGCACCGCTGCCGACCCCAGCGTAAACACCACCGGCGCCTCGCCCGCCGCCAGAAACTCCTCAAGCTCCTTAGGCAGCTCCGCGTTTCCCGCGTCCGCATCGTAATAACAGAATCCCGTGATCAGCGTGTTCTCCGGCCAATCCTTCTGCTCCACGCCTAGCACGCGCGAGAACAGCGCCAGCACCAAGTGCGGCGAGTGCTTGGCGTCGAAGATCGGGTTCTTACCCCTCGGCAGCCCCAGCTCGCGCCGCAACTCGTAGATCGGCTCCGGCCACTTGCGCGTGACGAAGCGCGCCAGCCGCTTCATCCCGCGACCCATCCCCACCATCTTGTCCGCCCGCGCCAGCCGTGGGTACGGCGGCAGCACCGGCGGATCGTACGCCGAGAAAAACGAGAACGGCGCCAGCACGTAGCTCGCCCATGGGATCCCCGTCACCTCCGCCACAATCGGCCCCGCGTAGTTCAGCTCGCCCAGCAGCAGCAAGTCCGCGCGCGCCGGCTTCGTCGCCGCGTCCAGCAGATCGTCGTGCGTCTGCCGCAGCACCGGAAACAGAAACTCCCTCAGCCCCGTCTCCGTGCCCTTCTTCACGTCGTAGATCATCTCCACCAGCAGCGCGTTGGTGGGGTCGATGTCCGGCCGCAGCGTGTGAAACTCGAGCCCCAGCGGCGCAATCTTCGGCTGGTACACCTCCGGCAGCGCCATCACCGGCTTGTGCCCTCGCCGCTTCAGCTCCAGCGCAATTGCGATCAGCGGATTGGTGTCCCCATACGTCCCAATATTCGACAGAACAATGCGCAATCCCGGGCTCCCCAACGCGTGATAGATTTGCAACTTTGAGACTAATGCATGGGGCCGCAAGCTAAAGGTTGCGACACATAAATGAGAGTTGCTTTGAATGGTTCGGCGTCGCGGCTCAAGCGGTTGCTGCGTCCCTTAGTTTCTCGTCGAACTACATTGAGCGGGTGCGAGCCAGCTCCACAATCTTCTCGATCATGTCGGTGTACGAATAGCCGGCCTTCTTAGCCGCCATGGCGAATTCGGCGGCGCTGGCGAGCCACGGGTTTGGGTTCGCTTCGATCACGTACACCTGGCCTTTTTTGTTCAGCCGCATATCGATGCGGCCGTAATCACGCAGCTTGAGGGCGCGATAGGCGGCCAGCGCGGTGTCCTGAAGTTTCTGCGTAGTCTCTTCGTCGAGGTCTTCGGCCGGCGCCGATTTTGTCACTTTGTAGGCCTCGGTCTCCTGATCGAACTTCACGTCGTGGCCGGCGATCCGCGGAGTTCCCTTCGGTAGCTTGGAGAGGTCGAGTTCAATCAGCGGAAGGACCTCGGCGTCGTCGTTGCCGAGAATGGATGCGTAGATTTCGCGGCCTTCAATGTATTCCTCAATCAGCGCGGGGCTGTCGAATTCTTCGTGAATGTAGTGAATGCGCTCCATCAGCTCTTTCACGCTATCGACGACGGAGCCTGTGTCGATACCGATCGATCCGTCTTCGGAGACGGGCTTCACGATCAATGGAAACTCGATATCGTGCGAGTGATCGGTGCGGCCTTTATAGGAAGTTGCAAAGTCCGGAGTCTTGATCTTGTGAAAGTCGAAAATCTTTTTTGCCAGCGACTTGTCCTGGGAAAGATAGAGAGCCTGCGGGCCGCCGCCGGTATATGGAATCTGCAGCAGTTCCAGATAGGCGGCGATGTTCTTGTCCATCGTGTCGTCGCCGGCATAAGACTCAGTGAGGTTGAAGACGAGGTCGGCGCCGCACTTTGCCAGCGCTAGCAGCGATTGGTTCTTGCCGTCCAGGACGTGATACGAAGGCTCGTGACCGAGCTTTGTCAGCGCCTCGAAGATCTCTTCGCGGTCATGCAGCGGATTCTTCTTCTTCCGGCGTTTGGCGTTCTTGCCGCGCGGCGCCTTCACCGGCTCCGGCTCAGGCTCAGGCGGGCCCTCTTCCCAGACGTCGTGCAGGATCGTTACTTTCAGGCTCGCCATGATGCTCCTTTGCTTTCTCGGTATAACCCGCGTCTGCCACCAACGGCAGATGGACGGCACCCATCAGGGCAGAATGAACTTGCCCCGAGTGATGTAATTCATCGCCAGTGCGGTTGCATACACAGTCACTTCGGTGAGGTATTCCCGTTCACATTTTATGTCGGCATGCAGGCCGAGGTCGCTGACTTTTGCTTCGATGGTCTCCACTAGCTTCTTCACCAGCGGTCGTTGCACGCCCGTCCAATAATTCACCTTGTCGATGAGGACCTTGCGATTCTCGCGAAGCAGATCGACCGCCGGGCGAACATTCCTTCTGCGGCGCTTGGATACGTTGAAAATGTCGTGCAGATCGCTGTCCAGCGGAAGCTCGCCGGGCGTGAGCTGCTGATCGAGCGCACGCTGGTAGAATTCGCCGACCGTCACCGCCATTTCGTCGACGGTAAGATCGGTGTTGCCGTGCGCGACCACAGGGTCAGCATCGCCTAGCTTGCGGCCAATGCGATCCATGTAGAGCAGCTTTTTCATCGCGCCCCAGCCTTTGTACCGCTTCCGCCAGTTGGAGCGAGGCGTCAGCCATACCGCGAATGTTTCAGCGAAATCCTCATCGGGATGCTTTTGCGCATACCAGCCCTCCATGTGCCGCACGAACTGGCGCGAGAAGGGAACCGGTTTGTAGTTGTCCCGATAGGCCCGCCGGAACGGTCCGAAGCGGTCGCGCCATTCCGGCGTTTTATAGAGCGCGTAGGCGTAATTGAAAGCGTGGCCGGCCTCATGGCGCATGTACATCATGATCTGCTGCACGTCTTCAATGTCGTTCATCTCCGACTCGAGGCGCTGCAGCTTCGGATCGGCCAGGTAAAACGGAATTCCGATGACGGGCTCCATGTTCGGGCAGCCCCACTCATCGGTCAGATAGCACTTGGGGCGGAATCGATGCAGCCCCTTGGCGTCCAGCTCTTTGTGGAGTTGCTGCACGAAGCGTTCGAGGGGAGAGCCTTCCAGCTTCAAGCCGAGTTGCTGAATCGGCTTGGAAAGGATCTCCAGGACCTCTGCCGGCGCTTTTTCAAAATTGGCCACAGATGGTCGAAGCGTAGC
>CAWCWB010000020.1:0-106817 GCA_963799155.1 uncultured Acidobacteriaceae bacterium | reverse complement strand
ACCTGTTCTTATTCACAGTGCCTCGAACAAGCGTAATGCCCACAGGGCTTGGAGATCTTGGATCTTCCGGCGTCCAATTCCAATGGACTACGCGCAACTCTGAAATACTGGCCGACTTGCATCGATCGATTGTTTCAGCACTGGAAGGCGGAATGAGCCTGATGGAATTGAGAGGTGTTACAGAACTCGGAAAGCGCCTGATGACGGTTGGGGCGCCATGTTTCCCTGGTGATTCGCCGCTCCCCGAACCCCTCAAGAAAGTAAGCCCGTATATAAAGCGTGCAATCTAACTTGGCCAGAGGAGAAGGAATGTTTTCGACGTTGCGGCAGGCGGCGGGAAGTTTGCTCGTGGTCGGGCTCGAAGGAACTGCGCTGACCGCGCTGGAACGCGCGTGGCTGAAGCTCTTGCGGCCGGCAGGGATCATTCTCTTTCGGCGGAATATTGAGGACGCGAAGCAGACGCGCGCGCTTCTGACCGAGGCGACACAATTCTCTGGACCGCACTGCGCGAGGTTCGTCGATGTGGAAGGCGGTACGGTGGACCGTCTGCGCGATGCGCTGGCGCCGATTCCATCAGTTGAGACGGTAGCGCGGGCCGGAATGCGGTCAGCCGGAGGTTTGTGCTACCCCACCCTTGGCGCAAAAACAAAGACGCGCCAAGGATGGGGCACCCCATCGTCCTTGGCACGGGAGCACGGAGAGCTGATTGCGCGGGCTGTGAAGGAATTCGGGTTCAACTCGCCGCTGGCGCCGGTGCTCGACCTCGGGCTGCCCGAGTCGCAAAAGGTGATCGGAACGCGCTGCGCTGCTGCAACGGCGGCGGGAGTTGTGGCGTACGCTCGTGAGTTTCTGGCTGGGCTTGCGGCGCACGGCGTGGCGGGATGCGGCAAGCATTTTCCTGGGCTGGGCGGAGGCATGCGCGACTCGCATCTGGAGACGCCGAAGATTCGGCGCACATGGCAGAAGTTGTGGCAGGAAGATCTGGAGCCTTACCGCGCGTTGAGCGACGAGTTGCCGATGGTGATGGTGAACCATGCGGCGTATCCGCTGACGAAGGACAAAAAGCGCCCGGCCAGTGTCTCGAACTTCTGGGTCAGCGATGTGCTGCGAAAGCGCATCGGCTACAGAGGAATTGTTCTCTCTGACGATCTGGAGATGGGCGGCGTCGCGAAATTCATGCCGATGGGAGAGGCTGCGGTCGCCGCTGTGCGCGTGGGCGCGGATTTGCTGCTGATTTGCCATCATGCGGAGCCGATCCTGAACGTGTATGAGTCTCTTGCCTCCGAGGCAGAGCGTTCCGCGGCGTTTGGCAAACTGCTGTTCGCGCAGGCGCGTGAATCGGAGCGGAAACGGGCGAAGATTTTTCGCGCGGGAATGCCGGCGGCGCTCAGCGTGCGGCAAATTGAGGCGCTGCGGGCAGAGATTCTGCGCTTCAGCGAGACGGTTGCGAGAGCAATCTCCGGTGAGGAGATGCGAAGCGCATGAAAGCGCGCGCCATGACGGTGGCCGGAGTGATGAGCGGCACCTCGGCCGACGGGATCGATGTAGCGATTGTGCGCATCGCGGAAACCCACCCTAGCCGCAAAGGCAAAAACGCGGCGAGGGCGGGCCACCCCATTCCTGGGGCGGGCTGCCTGCGGCCGAAGGTCACGCTGCTGGCGCATGAGGGCTTTGCCTTTCCTGCTGCGTTGAGGCGGGCTGTCCTGGCGGCGATGAACGCGAAGGCGACTTCGACTGCAGAGCTGGCGCGGCTGAACTGGCGGCTGGGGCTCGCGTATGCCGAGGCAGTGAAAGAAACCGCGCGCAAGCACAAAGCGAGTCTCGACCTCGTTGGCTGCCATGGACAGACGCTCTATCATCAGCCGCGCGAAGAGAGTTACGCCGGCCGGAGATTTGCCTGCACCTGGCAGGCGGGCGAGGCGCAGGCGATCGCCGCGGCACTCCATGTTCCGGTGGTCTCAAATTTCCGCCCGGCCGACATGCTGGCCTGCGGGCAGGGCGCGCCGCTCGTTCCGCTGCTCGACTATGTGCTGTTTGCCGATGCCAAGCGCGGGAGGGTCCTGCAGAACATCGGGGGCATCGCGAACCTGACAGCAATTCCCGCGGGCGCCCGGCCGGACAAGCTGATCGCCTTCGACACCGGTCCGGGTAATATGATCATCGACTGGCTGGCGCAAAAACTTTTCAGCAAGCCGTTCGATCGCAATGGCGCGCTGGCGGCGAAGGGCGCCGTGCTCGCGCCGGTGTTGGAAGATGCGCTGCGCCATTCCTTTTACCGGCTTAGGCCCCCGCGCACCGCGGGGCGCGAGCAGTTTGGGCGGGAATACGCGGCGGAATTCCTTGCCGCGTGCCGGCGGCACAGCAAAAATCCAAAAGACGCACTGGCCACCGCGACGGCGCTCACCGCGGAGACGATTGCGCGAAGCTATGCGCGCTTTGTGCGGCCAAAGCTGGTGGGGCGCGGGGTCGACTTCATTTTGTCCGGCGGCGGAGCGCGCAACAAAACACTGGTGACGATGCTGGCCACGCGGCTGAAACCGCTGGGATGCGCATTGAAAGCGAGCGAGAAGTTTGGAATGCCCGCCGAAGCCAAGGAGGCGGCTGGGTTTGCGCTGCTGGCGTGGTGCGCGTGGCATCGGTTGCCCGGCAATGTGCCTGCGGCGACAGGTGCGAAGCGGGCGGTGGTGCTGGGACAAGTCAGCTATGCGTAAGGGAACCGCTGGACAAGCGCAATTTGCTGAGCAAACCTTGCCTCAGGGGCTAAAGACCGCGTTCATTTTGCGGCCGTTCACGGCACGACTGAAGTCGTGCCCTTTCAAAACAGCGGCACATTTCGCCAAGGATGGGGCAACATGGCCGTTGCTGGCAATGTGCGGGCCTGGTGGCTCGCACGACAGCCGGTCAGCCACCCCAACGACGAAGACCCGTCGTTGGGGGCCCCGGTCTGGAGACCGGCGCTACATTCAACTCAGAGACCGGCGTTCCATTTTTGCGCAGAAGCTCTTGGTTTCAACACTCGTGCCTTTGCTGGCGCTGGTGGCGCTTTTGTTGCTGGCGGGCTGCCACGGAACCCAGCGCGATCCGGGGACCGTGGTGTTTCTCATTCAGAACTCGCCGGCGAGTCTCGATCCCCGCATCGGGACCGATGAGCCCTCCGAGCATATCGACGAACTGCTCTTCGATGGCCTGGTCCAAAAGGATGCGCAGTTCCACTTCGCTCCGGCCCTCGCTCAATCCTGGGAGCAGCCGGATGCGCGAACGATCATCTTTCATCTTCGCAGCGGCGTGAAGTTCAGCGACGGGCGGCCGCTGTCGGCGCGGGACGTGGTGTGGACGATCGACTCCATGACGACAGGCGCGTTGATTTCGGCCAAAGCTGCGTCTTACGCATCCATCGATACGATCGAGGCGCGCGATCCGCAAACTGTCGTCTTTCATCTGAAGCACGCGGACAATTTTCTGCTCACGAACCTTTCCACGGGCGCAATCGGGATTGTTCCCGACGGCAGTGGGCGCGATTTCTGGCGGCATCCGGTGGGAACCGGTCCGTTCCGGTTTGTGAGCCAGCGGATCGATCAGGATGTGGTCATCGAGCGCAATCCACTGAGCTGGGCCGGTGAGCCGAAGATCGAGCGGGTGCGGTTCGCGGTAGTGCCCGATGCGATTACTCAGTCGCTGGAGCTCGAAAAGGGATCGGCCGATGTGGAAGTCAACTCCCTGCCCATGGATGCAATTCCGGTTCTGGCCAAGCGGGAGAATTTGCAAGTGGACGACGCGCCCGGAACGGAGATTCAGTATCTCGCGTTCAACACACGCGATCCGATTCTGAAGAACACGCTCGTTCGCCAGGCGATTGCCTGCGCCATCAACCGCGATCTGATCATCGCCGCGTTGTATCGCGGCCATGCGCGGCCCGCGCTGAGCTTGCTGCCCACGAGCCACTGGGCGTGGACCGGAGACGTCGAGCGGTACGATTACGATCCGGAGCGGGCGGAGCGATTGCTTGACGAGGCCGGCTATCCGCGCGGCGCGGACGGGGTGCGCCTGCATTTGACGATCAAGTCCAGCACGGACGAACGCGCACGCCTGCTGGCGGCGGTCTTGCAGCAACAGATGGCTCGCGTAGGAATTGCGCTCGGCATCCGAAGCAACGAGTTCGCCACGTTTTATGCGGACGTAGTGCGTGGCGCGTTTCAGATGTATTCGCTCTACTGGATCGGCGGCAACGAGCAGCCGGACATCTTCAGCCTGGTCTTTTCGTCGGCGCGTTTTCCGCCCAATGGCGCCAACCGCGGGCGGTACGCGAATCCGCAACTCGATGCGCTGCTCGGCGATGCAGCCCAAAGCCAGGATATGGCTCGCCGCCGCGCCGACTACGTGGAGGCGCAGCAGATTCTGGCCCGCGATCTGCCCGCCATAAACCTCTGGTATCTGGACACGCTGGTGGTGCACAACCGGCGGTTAACACATGTCGTTCCTTCGCCGTCAGGGAGTTATACCTTTTTGGAAACGGCGGAGCTGGCGCAGGACTGAATCGGCACCGCCGAGATTCGGCCACTGCTCGCGCCCGAGCTTTTTCCACGTACCTCTCTGCTACCATAGGGATGATTGCAGTCCTCGCGGCCGGACTGAAGAGCATGCGCACGACGAACTGATTAGCGCGAGTACATAAGCGGCCGAAGCCAACACAAAGGAGAATTTATATGCCTCTCGTTTCTATGCGGCAATTGCTCGATGAAGCGGCCAAGGGCGGATACGGCGTCGGCGCGTTCAACGTGAACGATATGGAGCAGATTCAAGCCATCATGATGGCAGCGCGGCAGACGAAGTCGCCGGTGATTGTGCAGGCGAGCCGCGGCGCACGGGCGTTTGCCGAGGATCTTTACTTGTTCCGGCTGATTCAGGCGGCGGCAGAGCTGAACCCCGAACTTCCCATCGCCATGCACCAGGATCACGGCAACAGTTTTGAGACTTGCAGAAGCGCGATCGCGCTGGGCTACACGAGCGTGATGATGGACGGCTCGCTGCTGGAGGATGGCAAGACGCCGTCGACCTTTGAGCAGAACGTGGACGTGACGCGGCGCGTGGTGGACTACGCGCACGAGCGCGGCGTAACCGTTGAGGGCGAGATCGGCGTGCTGGGCGGCATTGAAGACGGCCACGGCGCGGGCGGCACGGGCCTCGAACACGTCACCGATCCCGATCAGGCGGTGGAGTTTGCGGAGCGCACCGGCGTGGATGCGCTGGCCATCGCCATCGGAACCAGCCACGGCGCGTACAAGTTCTCGAAGAAGCCCGACGGCAGCGTGCTGAAGATGGACATTCTCATCGCGATTCACAAGCGGCTGCCGCATACGCACTTGGTGATGCACGGCAGCTCCTCGGTGCCTAAGGACCTGCAGGACATCATCAACCAGTACGGCGGAAAATTGAAGCCGACCTGGGGCGTGCCGGTCGAAGAGATTCAGCTCGGCATCCGCAACGGCGTGCGCAAGATCAACGTGGACACGGACAACCGCCTCGCCATGACCGGCGCCATTCGCAAGGTGCTGTGGGAGACGCCGGAAAAGTTCGATCCGCGCGACTACTTGAAGCCGGCCCGCGAGGCGATGGCGAAGGTGGTGGCGCTGCGCATGACCCAGTTCGGGCAGGCCAGCCACGCCGGCGATTATGCGCCCATTGCCATCAGCGAAATGGCGAAGGGCTACCAGAGCGGTGCGCTTGACCCGCGGCCTTCGCTGGCAGCCAAGTAGCTTCGCCTCGCTGCGCTAGGAACGAGCAAAAAAACGAATGCGCCACTCCGCAACCGCGGGTGGCGCATTTTTGTCGCTCGCTTCAACAGCGGGCCGACGCCGCCGTCTTATCGAGCCTTAGATACCGCACTCTCCCCCGTCGCATTCTCCGTTATCGCGCAGCATGGTGATCGGCTTGATATCGCGCGGCACGATGATGGTGCGCTCCACTTCCTCTTTCGTTTCCATGGCTTGTTGAATGCCGTAGGTCATGGCAATCTCGTCGACCTTGTCGCCGTAGTGCTTGCGCAGGAACGCGAGTTCGTCGCGCAATTCGGCGCGACGCTCGGGAGCTTCATCGTTCGACGCCTCCCATCTCGCAGTAAGAATGATGGAAAAACGCAATGCGGCGAGTTCTTCGGTCTCATAGGCAAGGAGGACCTCACGCGTCTCGCGAATGTACCGGAAAGCTGGGCTAATGGTTGCTGTATCAAGCGGTGCATGAAGCATTTGCGTGGACACGGCAGTCCTTCCTCCGGGGATTTTCCCGCGGGGCCGATCACAACCGATCAGGCGGAAAAAAGTCGGCATCGAGAGCACCGGCTCTGGAGCGGTTCCGCAGTTGTTTTAGCCGTTTCTAGCCTTGGTGCAGGGTGGATTTTTCTTAAGGAAAAATCCACTTGGCGTCAGTGGCTTCAGGACACAGTAACCGCGGAACCGCTGTAATGCCGGACGAAACCCAGTCTTCCGCTGGATTGGCTCCTAGTGTGGGGCTGGATTGGGCCGGGCGCTGTGAGCGAAATCACTTCATGTGGGACCCTGATCCAGGCGATCAAGGAGGGTATCGCGCAAAGCTCCTGAATGGATCGCATTGCGCATGGGTTGCCCTTTTGGCCTTGTGCTGTCCTCAAATCGCAAATTGTGGCAGAATGGGGTCAACTTCAAACCCTCTTCCGAGACTCCTTTGACTCGCTCGATGGCGAAGGAGGTTTATTTTGCCGAGATTTCGAATCACGGCTCTTGCCGTTTTCTCAGGCCTTATCGTTCCCTTTGCGGCAGCCCAGCAAACCACACCTCACACAGAACTGACTGTTGTGGTGGTGAACGCGCACGTTGACCCATCGCAGCCCGTGGCGGGCGTGCGCGTTTCGCTGAGCTTTGTCACCGGAGCCGAAAAGGTCGTCGATGCGCGCGACGCCACCAATCGCGCAGGGCAAGCCTTGCTACTCGTGTCACAGGAGGCCGCGCAGCGCGGCGATCTGCGCATTGAAATCGGCGGCGTAAGCGATCTGGTCGTTTACGAACCGGCAGACGGCCAACTGACCGGGAATCTCGATATCCCCTCCCTCACTGTCCACGTAAAACTGCTGCCCAAGAAAGACCCCGCACTCATGGGACCGGCGCAGATCTACGCCATGCTGCATCGCCTCTTGCTCCAGAGCGAGCAATTGAAACAGCAGAATCGCACGCTCAAGGGGGAACTGGCAGCGGCGCAAGGCCAGAAGCCGGAAGACCTGACGGCAGCGATGACCGAGTGGGCTAAGGCGAATGGCTTCGCGATCAAAGATGTCGACGCGAAAGTACAGGAATGGGCGGAAGAGGTTCTGCAGGATAAGAAACAGGACTACGAAGATCAACAGGCCCTTGCGCAGTTGGCGCTCAAACACTATGGCGTCGCCGCTCCCATGTTTCATCAGGCCGCGACGGATCAGTTGAGCGCGTTCAAGGAACGCCAGCTGAAGGAGCATGCGGAAGAGGTGAAAGAGCTCCAGCAATACCTCGACAGCGAATATCAAAGCGCCCGTGCATTTCAAATGGACTCCCAGTATCACCAGGCGACTCAAATCCTCGAAAAGGCCCGCGATGAGGCCGCCGAACAACGCCGTATGTCTCCGGAAGACCCGGGCTATCGCACCATCTGGCGAGAATCCCTCTGGATGGCCGCACAGGCGCGGGAGAGAGAGGCCGAGAATGCAACGGCCCGCGACAGGATCCCCTTGTTATCCCGTTCCATCGATGACTTCCGGAAACTGTTGACCGAGTTTGCAAGTCCGGACGAGCAAACGGCCTGGGCCAAAACACAGCACGCTCTGGGAGGCGCCCTGGAGGAGCAGGCCAGTTGGAGCCGCGGTGTGCAAGCAGCGGAATTGTCTGCCCAGGCGGTCGCAGCCGACCGGGCGGCGTTAACGGTGTTGACCGAGGCGAATCAGCCCATCGACTGGGCATGGACACAGACCGAGCTGGGGTACGCTCTAGAGGATCAGGCGGAGCGGGGCAGCGGTGCGCAGGCGGCGGACTTGTCGGCCCAGGAGATCGCAGCCCAGCGGGCGGCGCTGGAGGCTTTTACCAAGGCGGGTTCGCCCGCGGACAGTGCAATCGCACAGCTTAATTTAGGGAGGGCCTTAGTCCATCAGGCGAATCTAAACCTTCAGGCGGAGCGGGGCACCGGAGCGGAGCTGATGGATTTATTTGCCCAAGCAGCGCAGGCCTACGCGGCAGCGCTGAAGGTGTTTACCAAGGCTGACACCCCTCATGACTGGGCTAACACGCAGGAAAGTCTGGGGAACCTTTTCGAAGCTGAGGGTCGGCTGCACGGCTGCGACAGAGAGGCAGTGGACTTCTTCAGCCATGAGGTTGCGGCCGAGCGGGCAGCGCTCGAGGTTTATACCAAGGCGGACCTACCCCAAGCCTGGGCTGGGGCTCAAATGAATCTGGGCAACGCTCTCGAGAATCAGGGGAGGTGTAGCCGTAGGCTCGGGCCGGACGACGCGATGGACCCCTTGGCCCAGGCGGCGCAAGCCTACAGGGCGGCGCAGGAGGTTTATACCAAGGCCGACTTTCCCGAGGACTGGGCCGACGCACAGCAAAGCCTGGGCAACTTGCTCGATGATCTGGCAGAACGAACCAGCGGCGCACAGGCGGCTGCATTCTTTGCCCAGGCGGTCCAAGCCTATCGGGCGGAGCTTGAGGTGCGCACCAAGTCGGCCTTTCCCGAGGACTGGGCCGATACCCAGCACAGCCTGGGCAACGCGCTCGATGACCAGGGAGAACAGAGCAGTGGCGCACAGGCGGCTGCATTCTTTGCCCAGGCGGTCCAAGCCTTTCGGGCGGATCTTGAGGTGCGCACCAAGTCGGCCTTTCCCGAGGACTGGGCCGACGCACAGGACAGCCTGGGCAACGCGCTCGATGATCAGGCGGGCGTGAGCAGCGGGAAGCAGGCGGCTGCACTCCTTGCCCAGGAGGTCCAAGCCTTCCGGGCGGAGCTGGAGGTGCGCACCAAGTCGGCCTTTCCGAAGGACTGGGCCTATGCGCAGGACCATCTGAAGGATGCCCTCATCGACGAGGGTGACTACTCTGGGGCAGCCAGTGTGCTCGAAGCTAGCCTGCAGGCTGATCCCAATGATTTCGGTGTGCTGACGGGCCTAATAGACATTTATCAAAACAAGCTGTATCGCTACGAACATGCTTACGAGTTGACCAAGCGTCTGTTCAAGCTGCCTTCCACACCCGGAGTCAGGCTTAATATGGTGGAAATCGACCTTGAGATGGAGGAAAGGGACCTCACTACTAGCCGGTTTGATGACTGCGAAAAACAAGCGCTGTCGATCGACGATGCAGCCTCTCCAGCTCCGGCAACTTCCGTGATCCTGATTCGAGACACACTGAAGCTGACCTGCCAGTGGGGCGCGGGACAAAAGGCTGCAGCTCGGGCGACCGGAGCGGCTTTAGTGCAGAAGGCGGCCGGCCTTGAAAGCAGCACTTCAGATTTCGCAGGGGCGCGACATTTTCTGGGATCTTCGCGGGCTTTTGCCAGGGGTCGCGCCTCGTGGATCGCCTTGTTTCAAAGCCTCGAAGACGGCAACGGCGCGGCGATGACCGGAGCCTTAGACCAGCTTGAGGAGGTTATGAAGAAGTGACATGCTCTGGCCGCGCTATGACGTGTTTCTGAGCTACTCGCGCGCCGACAGCGAGCGCGTGCAGCGGCTGCGAGATGAGCTGGGCCGGATGGGCTATCGGGTCTTCTTCGACGTGCAATCCATCGACCCCGGTGAAAAGTGGAAGGATCGCCTGGACCGCTCCATCCGCGCCTCGCGCACGCTGGTGCTGTGCTGGTCAAAAAATGCGCAGGGCCACGAGTACATCACCTTTGAATACTCCCGCGCCGAGGCTCTCAAAAAACCGGTCATTCCCTTGCTGCTGGACTCGACGCCGTTGCCGGCGATGCTGGAGCTACAGGGCATCACTGAGCAAGATGCCGCGAAGGTTGCGGCCGCGCTCGGACGAAGCCTGGGCTGGACGCTCACGCGCAGGCGGATCTGGCAAGGGCTGGCCGCAGCAGTGCTCGTGATCGCGTTGGCCGCTGGAATCTGGCGCGGCATTCATCCGGCGCCTCTGCCACCGTGGGAGTTTCAGGGCAGGGTGACCGACCTTCATACTCAGGGCCCGATCACCGGCGTGGAAGTGGATTTGAGATTGCCCAACGGCAAGACCTACACGGCGGAAACCGACAGCCACGGAGATTACACATTGCAAAACTTGCCGCCGCCGCGGCCGGAGCACATTCAACTGCAATTCAGTAAAACGGGCTACATCGGCGACAGCCCGATCATTGAATCCACCGAGGACGGCTTCGATCCAAAGCTCGAAAAAGAGCCGTAGCTGTTCGGTAGTGGCTCAGTTTGAGGGAAATCATCCCTCAGAGGCTAAAGCCCGAGGTTTTATGCGGCTGTTACGGCACGACTGAAGTCGTGCCCTTTCAAAACAAATTCAAACTGAGCCACTATGCAGCGGTCGGTTGCGCGGCTTAACCGATCTTCGCGGCCGGGACTTGTGCCGCATGGTCAATCGGCGCGCCAATCTTCGATTTTGAAACGTGGGACTCCTCGGCCTGCACCAGCAGCCAGAAGTGGAAGCCGTCCACGATGGCCATCAGCGCGGCCTGGTTCAGGTCGCTGCTGACGCCTGCGGTGACCCACGGCTCATGGCCCTCGGCATTGAAACTCACGGTGACGCGCACATGCGCCGCGGAATCGTGCGCCCTCACGTCGAGGGCGGTGACGGTGAAGGTTCCAAGGTGCATTTCAGCCAGGGACGGGAATGGCTTCTCGAGTTCGCGGCGGAGGGCTTTGGTGAGGGAGTCGACGGGGCCGGCGCCTTCAGCCCGAGTGGTGGCGACTTTTGCGTCGCCGAGCATGAGAGTCATGAAGGCGAGAGCGTAGTGGTCACCGACGTCGTCGCATTCGTCGAAGACGCGCCAGCTCCTCACGGTGAACCAATTGGGCAATGTTCTGAGCGTCCTCATGCAGGCCAGGCGAAACGAGATTTCGCTGGCCGTAAAACCTCCGCCCTCGATCATCGCCTGGTTCGCGTCCATCAACGCTTGTGCCTGCGCCGAATTGAGCGGCACGCCAAGCGACTCGGAGAGCATCATGATGTTGGCTTTGCCCGATTGCGCGTTGACGCCGATGGTCGGGCTGGCGCCGACAAGCGCCGGATCGGTCCATAGATACGCTCCGGGGTTCTTGCGCTCGCTGGAGCCGTGCATGCCGGCCCATGTGCCGAAAGCGCCGGGACCGACGATCGGCGCGCCGTGCGGCGGCTCAAGTCCGAAGGCAGCGTAGGCGGAGTGCGCCAGCGAGGTGAGGCCGGGGAGCGACTCAGGCGGAACAAATTCCGCCTCGCCGCGAAGTTGCATGGCGCCGATGACGGTGGTCAGGTTCACGTTGCCGCAGCGCTCGCCGGTTCCGATGAGGGTGCCCTGGATATGGTGCGCGCCCGCCAGAATCGCCGCACGCGTGTTGGCGATACCCAGGCCGCGATCGGTGTGGCCGTGAAACCCAAAATGCGCGGCGGGAAAATCGCGGATGAGCCCGGCGATGATCTGCGAAACTTCTTCGGGACTCGAGCCGCCGTTGGTGTCGCAGACCACGATGCGGCTGACCTTTTGCTGAACGCACTGCTCTGTCAACTGGCGGAAGTAGTCGAGACTGCGCTTGGTGAATTCGGGATCGCAGGGTGCGCCGTTTTCGCGGCGGCCACAGTTTGCGTCCATCGCGTGCTCCAAATCGACAAGAACCTCCAGGCCGTGCTGCTGCAGGCACGCGATGGTCTCCCGCGTCATGAGCAGATTTTCTTCAGGCGTGGTTTCGAGCGAGCGCTTCACGTCGAGCAGGCGCGACTTGACGACAATCACGGCAGCGGGGATGCGATGCTTGTGGCGGAGGATGAATTGCACATCGGGCCAGTCTTCAACCTTGGCGCCGCGTCCGCGCGTGCGTCCGAAGAGAGCGAGCTTCATCGAGCCCGTGTCGACCGAGTCGAGGGCGGCGGTGAGATCGGCGACGAACTGGTTAGCGCCGGCGAATCCGATCTCCGCGTAGCGCACGCCGAAGGCAGCCATACGCTGCAAAAGCAAGACGGCGTTGGGCACCGAGATCTCGAGGTCCGGCTGTTGCATGCCGTCGCGCAGGCTGGTGTCAAAGAGCTCGACTTGGGGCGGCGTTTTGTCTGTCATTTCGTTCGGAGTGAGCGCGAATCTGTGTCAAAAGCCGGTGGTTGCACGGAAAAGCCCTTATATTTACATCATATCCTGAAGTTCGTGGCGGGCGTCGGGGCAGAGTCTCCATTCCAGAGCGCCTGGGCATCGCGGCAACCCTTACCATCGAATCTGCGTCCAATCTACGCGGGCTTCCCTACAATCTGAGGTCGTGCTGGGGTAAATTGCGATGAAGTCCTCAATTTCCCTTAGAAGTGCATGGTGTGTTTCGGGAGCCCTCTGGATCACCGCAGCCGCGCTCGCGTGCGCCTGCGCCGCAGCGGAAACGGTCGATGGCTTCGTTACGACGATCGCCTCGCCAACAGCGTTCTATACAAGCGCGCTGCATATTCAAATCGACAGCACGACAGAGTGTTATCGAGGGAAGGAAAACTCATACATTGTAGTGCGGAGCAAAGATCATGGTTTCCTCCGTGTGTATCGATACTTTGGGTTATGGAACCGTGAAGTTTGGAAGAGCAGGATCGCCACGCCCTGCAATGAACTACCGTTGAAGGTCGGTTCCTATGTGCAGGTCGCTGGGGATCGTGGGCAGCAAGATGGCTCGTTCAGCGCCGCGCAGATTACCGTGTACTCAGTTGAGATTAGTGAGGGCTTCACGTCCTATAGCTGGGACGACCGCAAGTGGGCAGGCGGGGCGCTGCTCGAAGAGAAACCGCAAATAAGCCGGACAGGAGATGGTTGGGCTGGAACCCTGTGGCTCGATGGCTATCCGATGAGTATCGGACGCGATACAAAGCTATTGACCGCCCCGGATGGCACACAGATGGGCTACGGTTTGTTCAAGAAGTCTCGGAACGCTCACCTGAGCGCCATCATGCCCATGGCTCCTGCTCCGGCGTTCTCGGCATCCCTATTTCAGCCCAATACGTGGGTCGCATATCAAGGCGTCGGTCCGGCAGAAAAACAGAACGTGCTGGATTGGATTCGACTGTGGCCTGATCAGGCAACGGGACAAGAGAAAACCTATCGGGAGCAGCTCGCGCTACGCATTCAACCTCCCGATTACACCAATCATCTCGAGGGCAAACTGCAATTTCAGGGCAGGCGCCGGGAGGCAGCCCTTGGAATTCTTCCCGATCAGAATGTCCAGGAGTTTATCTCCAAGCTCGGTGCTTCACTCATTCCGGAATATCAACAAGCGTTGCCTGAGCAGGATGAAACAAAGGTTCATTTCCGCTTCTACGTTGTCCAGACGGAAGGAAAGCTCCTGGACGATGCGTTGAGCGATCTTGACAGCGTATCGTTAATGGCGCGGCCCACTGGGAATGACGCTGCGGGGGCCTTTCCTGATGGCGTCATCGTTATACCTGACTACACGCTGGCAAGAATCGCTAACCAAGCGCAGTTGGCATCGATCCTGTCATGCGCCATCACAGTTGTGTTGCAAAAGCAGGACTACCCGATCCCGACCACTCACGGCTGGGCCGATTTCTCCGCCTATGCGGCCGGCCAGGCCAACCTTCTTCTTCCTGATCTCGACGGGTTCCTGTTCCCGCTTACCACTGATGAACAGGCCTTGCGGATTGGCATACGGCAGATGGTCCTGGCGGGCTACGACATCCGCGAGGCGCCGTTTGCCTGGACACTCGCCGCAGGCAAACCCGCCGCGAACCCGGTGATTGACTCGGCGAACCCGAACACGCAGATTCCCTGGTACACCGCCTACGCCTTCGACTACATCAGCCGGTTCTACTCCGATGTTAATTACGGCAAGCTGAAGCGTGGCGAGGCGGAGTACGCGCAGTTTCTCGACGAGCTGCGCAAAGCCGATCCCGAAGCGTTTGTCCACAAAACGAATTGACAGAGGGTCACTAGTGGGACGTTGTGGGCTAGACGGCCTGCGCGGCGGAGGGTTCGGGCGAAGGCGGCGGAAGGAAGCCGTTCTCCTGATCCTTGTACTGCAACTGGTAGAGCTTCCAGTAAAGACCGCGGTGCGCGAGCAGCTCCTGGTGCGAGCCCATCTCGCGCAATTGGCCTTTGTGCATGACGAGGATGGTTTCGGCGCGCTGCACTGTCGAAAGCCGGTGCGCGATCAGCACGCTGGTGCGGCCCTCGACCATGCGCTCGAGCGCCGAGCGAATGCGCAGCTCGGTGTCGGTGTCGACGCTCGAGGTTGCCTCGTCGAGGATGAGGATGCGAGGATTATAGGCCAGCGCGCGGGCGAAGTTGATGAGCTGCTTTTGGCCCGTGGAGAGCGAGTCTGCCGCGCTCGCGCACCGGCTCGTCGAAGCCGTGCGGCAGGCTCTCGATAAAGTCGAGCACGTTCACGTCGCGGGCCGCGCGGCGCATCACATCGCCGGTGATCTGTTCATTGCCGAGGCGAATGTTTTCGCCAATGGTGCCGGAAAAGAGGAACGGATCCTGCAAAACGACGGCGAAATGCTGGCGGAGCGACAGCAGGTCGTGATCGCGCAGGTCAATTCCGTCCAATAAAATGCGCCCCGCGGTGACCTCGTAGAAGCGCATCATGAGGCTGGTGAGCGTGGTCTTGCCCGCGCCGGTGTGACCAACCATGGCGACCGTCTGACCCGGCTCGATGGTGAACGAAACGTCCTTGAGAATCCACTCGATGCCATCGAGACCGGCCAATTCCGCGCCGTCTGCCGCAGAACGCTCGGCTTTCGCCACTGCGGCCCGCTGCGCGTCGGTCAGTTTCTGGTAGGTGAACCAAACGTGATCGAACTCGATGCGGTTGGAGCCGTCGCCGGTGACGGGCCGGGCGGGGCTCACGATTTCCGGCGCCGAGTCCATCAGCCTGAAGATGCGCTCGCAGGCGGCCATCGCAGCCTGGAGAATGTTGTATTTGTCGCTCAGGTCCTGGATGGGCCGCCAGAACCGCAGCGAGTATTGCGTGAACATGACGAGCACGCCGATGGTCACAGTGGGCGGCAGGCGAAGCACACCGAATCCGCCGCGCCAGACAACCAACGCAATCGCGACCGAGGAAAGGAAGTCGACCGCGGGGTAATAGAGAGCGTAGGCGAAGATGGTGTCGATGAAGGCGACCATGTGCTGCCGGTTCACATCTTCGAAGTCCTTGTAGGCGCGTTCTTCGCGGTTGAAAAGCTGCACCACGCTCATGCCCGAGATGTGTTCCTGGGTAAAGCTGTTAATGCGGGCGATGGCGGTGCGGACGCGGCGGTAGCTCTCGCGCACGTGGTCGCGGAAGATGCGCGTGACGATGAGAATCAGGGGCAGGACGGAGAATGCAAGCAGGGCCAGCCACCAACTGATGGCGAGCATCACGCAGGCCATGATGGCGAGCAAGAAGGCGTCATTGACAATGGCCAGAACGCCGTCAGTGAACATGTCGTTGATGGCGTCCACGTCGGAGGTCAGGCGGGTGACCAGGCGCCCAACCGGATGAACGTCGAAGAATCCAACGTGCATGCGCTGCATGTGCCGGAAGATGTCGCGGCGCAGGTCGAACATGATCTTCTGGCCGGTCCATTGCATCAAGTAGACCTGGACGAACTGGAGGGCGTAGGCCACGATCAGCAGCGCAACATAAATTGCCGCCAGCCGAGTGACGCCCTGGACCGGATCGGCGGGAAGAAGCCGGGCGAGCGGACTCGAATTGGCAACCCAGTGGGCGACAGCACTACTGGATTGGTCTGCCTGGAACCCGTGAGACAGGTAGCGGTCGAGCGCCACCATGAACAGGATCGGTCCAGCGACATCACACAGCGACTTCAAAGACACGGCAAGCGATGCAATGCCGGCCTGCAGCCAGTAGGGGCGTACGTAGTGGCTGAGCCGCCGCATCAGGCGCGCATCGTAGACCTTGCCGACCACGTCGTCGTCGGGCCTGCGCCTCGGCTCCGCAGAACCGTTTTGGGGCCCGTTTTCGGAACCGTTCTGCTGGGTTTGGTTGTTCTCTTTGTCAGCCATCGGCGGGGTGGGGTGCGCTTCCTTCTTTATTGTACGGGGATTCGCGGCGCGAGGGCGCAGAGGCAGGGTGCCCCGGTGGGCTCCTCGCAAGACATGCGTCCTATTTGCTGCTATCGGCTTTCGGCGCGGGCTTGGCCTTGGGCTTCGGCCTGGGCGCGGGCCGCGAGACCCCCATGCTCAACAGCAGATAGCCAAATCCTTTGCGCAGCCAGTCCATCACGCTCATGGTTCCACTTCCCTTCCGTTTCTCCGGCGGCGCTGCCAGCGCGTTCTGACGCTCACTTTGGCGACGGCGCGGCCGAATCCTGCGGTGCCGCCGGAGGCTGCTCGCCGCGCACGATTTGGACCGCCGCGGGCGGCAGCGGCTTATCGGCATTGGCCAGCAGCAGACTGACCTGCCAAATCTGCGTGCCGCTAAGCGTGTCGTTGAACGACGGCATGCCGGAAAGACGGATGCCGTTCGAAACCTTCCAGAAGGTCTCGCCGGGCGGGTCGTCGCTCACACCCACCACATCGCTGTTGCGGTGTTTCTCCCATAGCTGCGGTGCTTTGGGGTATATATGTGAAGCAAAACTTGAAGGCTTACCGTGAAAGCCGTGGCACACCGCGCATTGGTCGCGGTAGATCCCGGCACCCGCGACAAGATTGTCCTCGTCGGCTTGAATGGGCGGGTTGCCAGGCATCTCGCGCTCGATCCGCTCGCGCAGCGGAACATGCGTCACCCATCGCTCCAATGGCAGCGGCGGGTCGGCCACGGCCACAGGCGGATGCCCAAAACGAAACCACGCCAGCACCACCGCCGGCACCAGGACCAGACACAGGATGACTCCGAACAAAATGCGCACCATCGCTTCTTCGCCTCTCCGTCGCCTTCCATCCTACCGTGTTCAGGCTTGCAGATTCTTCCGTGGTTTACGCGACAATGATCGCAGGTTGGCTTGGCGGAGTTTACACTGGCTGGGCGCATCCCTTTTGCGGCAACCAACGTCCGCACTTCCAGCGGCGAACCGCGAGGCACAATCAAGGAGTTCCCCCATGGCAGATCATTCGCAGATGAAGCTGGGCCGCAAGGCCATCAAGACCGACAGCCGCACGCTGGCTCTGGCCCGTTACCTGACGCCCGCGCTCCCTCCTCCGCCGCCCGCAAAAGATTGGACCAAAGGCGTGACCTCCTGGGGCGCGATGCTCAACGACACTCTTGGTGACTGCACCATCGCCGGCGTGGCTCATGCCATTCAGATTTGGACCGCAAACACGAGCAGCATGGTCACCGTTCCTGACGCCACCATCAAGCGCTATTACGAGAAGTGGGATGGCTACGTGCCAGGCAAACCGAGCACGGACAATGGCGGCATCGAGCTGGACGTCCTGAACGACTGGCAAAAGCAGGATTTTGACGGCAACGCCCTGATGGCCTTCGCCGACCCCAAGGCGGCTAATCTCGCCGAGGTGCGCCAGTCGATTGCGCTCTTCGGCGGCGTCTACATCGGCCTGTCGCTGCCCTTGACGGCACAGACCCAGGACGTATGGGACGTGGCGCCCAGCGGAGGCGCCAAAGCCAAGCCGGGAAGCTGGGGCGGTCACTGCGTCTTTGTGCCGAAATACGATGAGAAGGGATTCACGTGCATCACTTGGGGACAGTTGAAGATCATGACTCTCGCCTTCTGGAAAAAGTATTGCGACGAGGCGCACACGCTGCTCGGCCAGGACTGGCTCGCGGCCAAACGGGCGCCCAACGGCTTCGACCAAGCCCAATTGCTGGCCGATCTCAAGGCCATCGTTTGACAGGGGCAGTGCCGGCCGGCGCCGGCCCTCCACCCCACGGACGAAGACCTGTCCGTGGGGCCTCGGCCTGCGTCTAACCTCTGCGCGTCAGCTCAGCGGTCTCGGCTGAAGGCTCCGGTCTCGGCACAAGGCTCCCCCAAGATGGTTTAATACCAAGTGGGGGGAGCACTGCATCGAGACCGCTCGGAAACCAGGGTCCACGGGAAGCAGTTCCGCTGAGTCGGACTTCCTGAGGCGGTCAGCGGATGTGCTTCCGTACTCCCGTGGAGGAAATCCGAACCCGATGGTCTCATTTCGCCGTGTTGCTCTTTTGCTGGCGCTCAGTTTGCCGGCAATGCCCGCCATTTTGGCTCAAAGTTTGAGCAGTTCCCCACCCGGCTCAACGCAGGATCAAAGCCAAAGCCCGAGCGAAGGCACATCTTCCAGCCAGGCGCAGCAGTCTGCCGGAGAGACGCAGGGGCAATTGAGCGTGCAGGCCCGTATCCGGCAGCGCCGCGAACAGCGCCGCGCCACGGCCATCCACGACGCCTACGACCACAGGTGGGAATCCTACATGGACATGGGCTACCTGCGCTTTACGCCCGGCCCATCGCAGCAGCGCCTCACCTACTATGCCTGGGAGACGGGCCTGACCCGTTTCTCGACCGAGCGGCTGGGCTACACGCTCATCGGTCGCGGCTATTTCGGCACGGCCTACGTGGGACCAAACTTTACCAACGACACGCGGTACGCCATTAGCCAGTACGACCTGCTCGTCGGGCCCGTCTATCGGTTTTATCTGCAGCCGAAATACTCCATCTCCGGCCGGGTCATGGGCGGCTGGGCGTACGGCAACTTCGAGGGCGACACCAACGGCTTCAAGAATATTTGCCCGCCCGGTGCCAGCACCTGCCTTCTCTATCCCAGCGGCTCCTCCTACGCCGCGAGCGTGAGCGTGATCGGCGAGTACAATTTGTCTCCGAGCATCGGCTTCAAGCTGGTGCCCGAGTATTTTTTCACCGGCTTCGGTTCCACCACGCAGGCCAGCCGCGGCTTCACCGCCGGATTGATCTATCGCTGGGGCAAGCAGTAAGGGCAGTTCACAGTTGTCAGTGGTCAGTGGTCAGGAATCAGACGAGTCGCTTATCGGGACTGTCGAGCTATCATTGAGCCATCTGATGCCTGGAGCAAGCAATGAAAGCGTCCCGGCCCCTGTTTCTGTCACTGGTTTTCATCCTCGGATGTGTTGGCAATCTACCCATGGCGCCCAACCCTGCCTCTACCGCTCCCGCGGCAACCGGGCCGGCCAGTTGCACCGCTGGGCAGGAATGGTGCAACGGGAGTTGTGTCGATTCCATCACCTTCGTGAACGACAACTCGAATTGCGGGCGGTGCGGGAACATGTGCTCGTATTCGCAGGCATGAGTGGGAGGCTTTTGCCAGTGCGCGCCGGGTTATGACAGCTGTATGGGCCAGTGCAAGAACACGAGCGACTATATGAGCGACTCTCAGAATTGCGGCAGGTGCGGGAATTCCTGCGGCATTGGCGAATCCTGCGTGGGCGGGATGTGCAGGAAGTTCTGACAAATCGGGTGCGGAAGGGCGCAATTCGGGACCAGCCAGACCGTTCTTCCTTCTGCTCGGTCTTCGTTTCGCCCTTTCTGATGGGATAACGGAACAGCCAAGCCGGATCAAGGGGTGTGCAAGATGCAAAGCGTGATTTCACGCCGTGGTTTCTTGAAGACAGGTGTACTGGCTGCATGCGCCACGTCGGTCGCCGTTCCTGCGCCGTCGGAAGCAGTCCCGGCGTCAGGCAAGCCGTCACCCATTCGGCTCGGCCTGGCCAGCTACACGTTTCGCAACTTCACGCGCGCGCAACTTATTGGCTTCTTGAAGCAGTTGAACGTCGTCGACCTGAACTGCAAGGACGTGAAGGACCACCTGCCCATGGAGCCCACGCTGGAGTCGCAGGCTCTGGCCGACTATGCCGCCGCGGGAATCAAGCTCCACGCCGCGGGAACCATCGCCTTCCCCAAGGACGACGATGATGACATCCGAGCGAAATTCGAGTATGCGAAGCGCGCTGGTATTCGCGTCATCGTGGCCGGCGATCCCGCGCCCGGCACTTTGCCGCGCATCGAGAAGTTCGTGCGCGAGTACGACATCCGCATCGCCATCCACAACCATGGGCCGGAAGACAAGGTTTATCCTTCTCCGTTCGACGTTCTGAGGGTCGTCAAGCACATGGACCCGCGCATCGGTTGCTGCATCGACGTGGGCCACGCGGCGCGCGCGGGAACGAACCTCGTGGAAGCGATCCACGCCGCGGGGCCGCGCCTCTTCAACATGCACGCGAAGGACCTGACCAGCTTCGCGAGCAAGGAAAGCCAGGTTCCCGTGGGCGAAGGCATCCTGCCCTTTCGCGAGATGTTCGAGGCACTGATCCGGATCGACTACAAGGGCTTCGTCGATCTCGAGTACGAGATTCATCCCGACGATCCCATGCCCGGCGTGATCGAAAGCTTCGCATTCATGCGCGGCGTGCTGGATGGGATGGGGTATCTGGCGAGAGCGTGACGCGGGAGCTCGACTGCTGGTCACGATTCACTAACCACTGATCACTGTTCACAGTTCACTGCAGGATCGGAATGCCGGCGATGCGCTTCTGCCACTCCGCCGGGCCGGTCTGGTGCACGCTGGTTCCCTTCGAATCGACTGCCACGGTGACGGGCATGTCCTTCACATCGAATTCAAAAATCGCCTCCATGCCCAGGTCCGCGAAGGCTACGAGACGCGAGCCGCGAATCGCCTTTGAAACCAGGTATGCTGCGCCGCCGACGGCCATCAGATAGACCGCGCCGAACTCGCGGATGGCTGTAATAGCCTCCGACCCGCGCTCGGCCTTGCCCACCATGCCCAGCAATCCGGTCTCGGCCAACATCTGCCGCGTGTACTTGTCCATGCGCGTGGCTGTGGTGGGTCCGGCGGGGCCGACGACTTCGTCGCGCACCGGCTCGACCGGGCCGACGTAGTAGATGAAGCGGCCGCGGAGGTCGACGGGCAGCTTTTCCCCGCGGTTGAGCATGTCGCTCATGCGCTTGTGCGCGCCGTCGCGCCCGGTGAGCAGCTTGCCGGTCAGCAGCAGAACTTCGCCGGGCTTCCACGTGGCGGCCTCGGCGCGCGTCACGGTGTCCAGGTTCACGCGCCGCGCTCCGGAGACGTCGTAGGTCAGCTTCGGCCAGGCATCGAGCGAAGGCGGATCGAGAAAGACGGGGCCGGAGCCATCGAGCACGATGTGCGCGTGGCGCGTGGCGGCACAGTTGGGAATCATGGCCACGGGCAGATTGGCTGCGTGCGCGGGCGTATCCACCACCTTGACGTCGAGCACAGTCGTCAGCCCGCCCAGCCCCTGCGCGCCGATGCCCAGCCGGTTGACCTTGTCGTAAATTTCGAGGCGAAGTTTTTCGGCTGTGGTCGTGGGGCCGCGGGCGATGAGGTCCTGAATGTCGATGGGGTCCATGAGCGATTGCTTGGCCAGCAGCATGGCCTTTTCAGCCGTGCCGCCGATGCCGATGCCGAGAATTCCCGGCGGGCACCAGCCTGCGCCCATGGTGGGCACCGTCTGTAGCACCCAGTCGACGACCGAATCGTTGGGATTGAGCATGATGAACTTCGCTTTTGCTTCCGACCCTCCGCCTTTGGCAGCCAGGGTGACCTCGACGGTCGCTCCGCGCACCACTTCGACAAAGACCGCGGCCGGGGTGTTGTCTTTGGTGTTGGTGCGCTTGCCGGCGGGGTCGGCCTGCAACGACGCGCGCAGCTTGTTGTCGGGATCAAGGTAGGCGCGGCGCACGCCCTCGTCGATCATCTGCTGCAGGTCGAGGGGCTGCTCGCCGGGGCCGGGCTCAAAGCGCACATCCATGCCCAGCTTGACGAAGGCGTTCACGATGCCCGTGTCCTGGCAGACCGGGCGATGGCCTTCGGCGCACATGCGGCTGTTGATGAGAATCTGCGCCGTGGCGTCGCGCGCCGCCGGTGACTGCTCGCGCTCATAGGCCTGGGCGAGCGAAACGATGTAGTCCACCGGGTGGTAGTAGCTGATGTACTGCAGCGCGCCCGCGACGCTGGCAATGAAATCTTCCTGGCGGATGACGGTCATGGGGATCGGCTCCTCGAACTCTTAGGGTAGCCGATGCCGGATGGCAGTTGTAAACAGCGGGTACGCGGCGGAAGGGTGTAGCCGAGGGGGGCGGACAGGCGGCGCGGGCTCTAAAAGAAAGAGCGATGAAGCGCCCGGCGGTTACCGGAGGCCTCATCGCAAAGAGAAACAGTTGCCCAGATGCGCGTCGAAAAAGCTTGATGATCGAGCTGCGGCAGAACCCGCGAGGCCCGTTCGCCTTGGCGGCCGCTTTCGCGGATCGGCCCCGTTTGGCGCGCGTCAGGCCCGGTCGCACGCCGGACCCTTTCGCGCCGGGCCCGGCCGAACGTCAGGCCTTTTCGCTTCGAGGGCGACGGCAACGGAGGCGCGCCGTTCAGCCCGCGGCGTTGGCGCGGGCCGCAAGCGGGGCGCTTAACTGCTGGCGCAGGCTGCCGGCCAGATCGGCGACCATGCGCAGACGATCGGCTACGGGAGCCGGAATTTCGCTGCCGCTGAGCGCTAATTGCGAGTGCAGCAGCAGGCCGGCGACGGTGGACTTGAGTTCGGCTTCCATGGCTGCTAAGGCGGCGCGGCGGGCCAACTCCTGCTCGCGTTCGCGGCGATGCAGCGCGGCGCGAATCTCGCGCACCAGGCGCGCCGCTCCCGAGACGGCGAAGTTGATCTGCAAAGGAATGGCCAGGCCGGCATGCTCGCAGATCTTGTCCGCGGCTGCCGGGTCGCACTCGGCCAGAGTCTCGTCCATGACCACGGCCAGAAACTCGCGCTTGCGCAGCGCTGCCAGCGCGTCTTTGCGCCCTGAAGCCACTTCAACCTCCATGCCCAATTGCGCGCCCACCACATCGGCGCAGTTGCGTGCGCCTTCAATTCCGGTCACTAATAGAATGCTCATGTTCGTTCTCCCGATCTTTGGTTCGTGATGTCCTCGCAGGCTGTCGAGCTCTCAGCTTTCAGCTTGTTCGCGCCTGGATGGAGATCCGCGTTGGCGCTGTGGCCCCTGACGGGCAAGATCTCAGTGAGGGCTGAAAGCTGTCTTTCACTCTTCGTGTAACGGGTCGGCGATGCCGTACTCCTTCAACTTGCGGTAGAGCGTGGTCTTGCCGATGCCCAGAAGCTTCGCGGCCTGCAGCTTGTCGCCATTGAGGGTGCGGATCGCGCTTAAGATCGCTTCGCGTTCAAGCTCGGCCAGCGTCTTCACCGCGGGTGCGGCGGCGGCTCCGGCCTCTTCGCCGGCGGCGCGCCGCTCGTCGAGGTTCTGCTGGAGGCCCTGCTGCTGCAGTTGCGTGGGTAGATCGCCCAGGTGGAGCACCGGCCCCGAGCTGAGCGCGCAGGCGCGCTCCAAAGAGTTTTCCAGTTCCCTCACGTTGCCCGGCCAGTCGTGGCGCATCATGGCGCGCAGCGCCTCGTCCGAGAGCGTGAATTTGCGGCCATGCTCGCGGCTGATGCGGTCCAGGAAGTGCGCCGCCAAGAGCGGTATGTCCTCGCGGCGATTGCGCAGAGGCGGCAATCGGAGGTTGACCACATTGAGGCGGTAAAACAGGTCCTTGCGGAAGCTTCCCTTCTCGACCATATCGGCGAGATCGCGGTTGGTGGCGGCTACGATGCGCGCCTTGATGGGCACGCGGTGGGTGGCCCCGACCGGCCGCACCTCTTTTTCCTGCAGCGCGCGCAGCAGCTTGGCCTGAAGATCGAGCGAAAGCTCGCCGATCTCGTCGAGGAAGACGGTTCCCCCTTCGGCTGAGACCAGCAGTCCGTCCTTGGAGCGGTTGGCCCCGGTGAAAGCTCCCTTCACGTAGCCGAAGAGCTCGCTCTCAATGAGCGTGGGCACCAGCGAACCGCAGTCGACGGGCAGGAAGGGTTTCGGGGCGTTGGGACCATAGGCGTGAATGGTCCGCGCCACCAGCTCCTTGCCCGTGCCGCTCTCGCCGAGGATCAGGACCGGGTGGGTGCTCTGGGCGACCTTGGAGAGGATGCGGTAGATCTTCTCCATCTCCGGCGAGCGGCCGATCATGGAGCCGAGCCCCTCGCTGAGGCGCAGCCGCTCCCGCAACTGGCGGGTCGCGGTGTCGGTCATGTGGCATTGCGCGGCGCGGTCCAGCACCGTGGAGAGCTCGTCCATGGCGAAGGGCTTGGTCAGGTAGTCGGAGGCGCCGCAGCGCATGGCCTCCACGGCCGCGTTCACCGAACCGGTCGCGGTCATGGCGATCACCGAGGTATCGGGATAGAGCAGCTTGACCTCGGAGACCATCTCCAGCCCTTCGTTCGATCCGGCGGGCAGGTTCACCAGCAGAATGTCGGCGGTATGGCCGCGCAGCAGGCTCCTCGCCTGGCTGAGGTCGCCCGTGCTTTCTACCGCATAGCCCAGGCTGGCGGCAATCTCCGCGCAGGCCGAGCGCACTGCCGCGTCCGCATCGACTACCAGCAGGTGCAACCGTACCGCTGGTTCAGCGAGTTGTGGAATCAACTCCATGGCCCGCGTATTGAAGACTGTATTCAGCATTGTATTCGCCTCGTGCGTGTTCAGAAAAACCAATCTCAAAACTTCCTCTTCGCGGCCACGAACCCTTGAGCGATTCGCTAAAGGCTATTCGCTGTCAGCTCCTGGCCTTTGGCTCTCAGCTCTCAGGCCGGAGCGAAGGGCTGCGGCGGTTCTGCAATGACTAGGTGGCGTTTCGGGCGCCTTTCAAGGTGGCTTTTACTTCCACCCCACAGACGAAGACCCGTCTGTGGGGACCCCGGTTGATGAATAAGCCACTTCGCGATTGTGCTTCGCGCTACACCAATTGCAGAACCGCGTTAGAAGCTCGCCTTTCGCACCGGTAGTTCGATCACGAAGCGCGCTCCACCCTGTTCCCGGTTGGCGGCGGAGATGCGGCCCCCCGCTCCCTCCACGATGGAGCGCGTGATGGCCAGGCCCAGGCCGCGATGGCTGAGCGTCCAGCCGCCGTTCTTCTCCGCGTTGTTTCCCCGGGTGGTGAAACCGGAGGTGAAGATCGTTTCCAAAGCTTCCTCCGGTATCCCCGGTCCGTTGTCTTCGATGGTCAATGCCAGACATGCCGCGGTGCCCTGAGCGGCAGGGCGCTCGCGCAGGCCGATGGCTATGCGTCCGCCCCCGGGCATCGCCTCAGCCGCGTTCTTTACCAGATTCACCAGCACCCGCGTCAGATCCTCACCCGTCAACCGCACCGGCCATGCGCCCCCATCCGCATCCACGGTGAGACCGATCGAGGGCCCGGCCAGCGCGGAAAGCAGGTTGCGATTGGCCAACAGTTCCGCGGCCAGGTTGGCGACGGGCATGGCGGGCAGCAGATCCCAATGCCGGTTCGCGGCTTTTTCGGGTTTCCGGAAAGAGTCCCCGTTGGGGGCTGAGCCGGACGATTGCTCCGGCCCCGATGCCGTCAGCCATGGCCCCAATTCAAGCTGGGAAGATGAAATCGTTGCCGTCTTCGCCGCCCCTTGCGCGTCGAGCGCCACGATTTTTTCCACCAGCCGGCGACTGGCCGAGGCCACCAGCCGGAGTTCGTGCCCAAAGTGAAGATATGGAACGGCCAGAACACCCGGCTCCTCCAGCAGATCGCAGTAGAGTCCCAGCGCCGTCACCATATTCCGGGCATCGTGCGCCACCTCGGCGAGGGTCTCACCCTGGCTGTGCAGCGTGGCCAGAGTCTCCACGACCGTCTCAACCCGCCTGCGCTCCTCGCCACCCCACGGGCCAGCCATGCCTTCTCTTGCTTGCGCCGATCCGCGCCTTTCGACCCCACGGCCGGATTCCGTCCTCTGTTGTGCCTGCTGCATATGCCGTTTCCTTTCGTCCAGTGGTCAGTGGTTAGTGGTTAGTGGTTCGTGGTTAGTTTTCAGTTGCTTGCACTGGCCGCCGTCTTCTGTTGTCTGTTCCCTTGTCCCCATTCCCAGTCTTCTGCACTGGTTTATCGCTTGTCCCGCTTCCCGTTTCTGCGATTGCCGTTGGGCTTTGTCCTGTTTTCATACACGTCACGTGCCAAACCAGAACGCATTCCCTAAGTTCTTGATAAGGGAAGGGATGAGTGGCTGATTTGCCGCCATTGAGCACAGCGTCGCGTGGGTCGAATGGCCCAAAACGGGATAAGCGGCCTCTTGAATTCGGCAAAAGGATGAACCGTATCAGTCACTTACGATGTTTTTCCTGTTCCGGCATTGGAGCTTCTTCGATTCCCGTTCCGGAACCCCAAGTTCCCACTCCGGCCCGCACCCGCCGCACTCCCGTACAATCCGTCTATGCACAATCGTGGGCACGATTCTGGGCAGGCAACCGGCGTTTCGCTTCGTCCCGGCGGCAGGAGCCCGGCCCAGCTCCGCCCGCTCACGCTCACGCCCGACTTTGTCCAGACCGCTGAGGGCTCGGTTCTGGTCTCGCTCGGAAGCACGCGTGTGCTCACCTGCGCAACCATCGAACAGGGCGTTCCCGGCTGGCTGCGCAACTCGGGGCGCGGCTGGGTCACGGCCGAGTACGCGATGCTGCCCCGGTCGACCGTCACCAGAACGCCGCGCGAGAGCGAGCGCGGCAGGATCGGCGGCCGCACGCACGAGATTCAGCGGCTCATCGGCCGCAGCCTGCGCTCGGTGGTCGATATGCAGGCCCTGGGCGAGCGCACCGTGATCCTCGATTGCGACGTGATCCAGGCCGACGGCGGCACGCGCACGGCGGCCATCACCGGCGCGGCGGTGGCCCTGGCGCTGGCCCTGGAGGCTCTGGTCAAGGCGGGAACCCTCAAGGCATCGCCGCTCCGGCAACTGGTGGCCGCGACGTCGGTGGGCATCGTGGGCGGCGTGCCGCTGCTCGACCTCTGTTACGAAGAGGACGCGCAGGCCGAGGTGGATATGAATGTGGTCATGACCGCCGATGGGGGCCTGGTGGAGACGCAGGCGACAGCAGAAAAAGGTTCTTTTTCTCGTTCCGGACTGAATTCATTACTCGATCTCGCAGAGGCCGGACTGAAAGAGACCTTCGCCGTTCAGCGCGCAGTGCTGAAAGAACAGGGAGTAGCCACTAGGGAGTAAGGAGTAGGGAGTAGGGCGAGCAAGTCAGCGAGTCAGCGGGTCAGTGAAGCCGACTGCCTGAACGTGGAAACAGGGAACAGGCATTCGATCTGGGAGCGGTTTCCGGCGGACTCTGCGGTTTTCGGAGTCTGCGGCGAGCGAAAATTGTTGCATCGGCTGGACGCGCAACCGAATCCATCCATTCAAGCAGCCAACCTACCGATCCTGTTTCAGCAAGGAGAATCATCATGCCCACGAAAAAGCGTTCCAGCGCAGTCGACCGCGACGCTCCCCTGCGGCAACATCTGCTTGACCTGCTTACCGGTGGACATGCCCACGCCGATTTCGACACTGCCACCCGCAACATCCCTCCCGGCGCTGCGCGGCAAGCGGCCCAGAGGCGCCGAGCATTCTCCCTGGAGATTCTGGAGCACATGCGCATCGCGCAATGGGACATCCTGGAGTTTCTCGCGCGATCCCGGCCACCAATCGCCGGAGTGGCCCGGCGGCTACTGGCCGGCGACGCCCGCGCCGCCGGACGAAAAAGCGTGGGACAAGAGCGTGCGCGCATTTCGCCGCGATCTGACGGCGATGTGCGATCTGGTCGCCAATCCGTCCACCGATCTCTTCGGCAGAATCCCGCATGGCGACGGGCAAACGATCCTGCGCGAGGCGTTGCTTGTGGCCGATCACAACGCCTACCATCTTGGCGAAATGGTGCTGGTGCGCCGCCTGCTCGGAACATGGAAGTGAGAAAGCAGGGGGTAGCCAGTAGCCAATAGGGAGCAGGAGTTTCTAGCTTCTAGCTTCTAGCTTCTAGCTTTCAGCCCTCAGCTCTCAGATTTCAGCACAGAGGGTTTTGCACAGAGCGGGCGAAGAATCGATTCGATGATTCGCGAGCCGTTCCATGATCAACGAAACTCCGGGGAAATATAATTGAGCAGGAAACCGGCCGCTATTCACTGCTCCATACTGGCTATTGGCTACTGGCTAGTGGCTACTCCCTATTCTGGGACGCTGTTTCAACCTTTTGCCGGGGTGGTTCGTCTACGCAAGGAGGGCTGGTGTTTTTGATCCGCTGCCGGCACCAAAGGACTGTGGGGCAAGACTTTATGAGATTCAGATGGGCGATTCGCGGGATGGCCGCGGGCACGCTCGCGGCTGTGGCCGCGCTGGCCGTCTTCTTTTTGGCCACCACACCGGTCGCGTGGGCGCAGGCACAAGCGGTGCGTTATCTGGGCACGGTCACGGCCATCAGCGGCGACACGCTGACCGTGAAAACCGACGCCGGCCAGGTGAACCAGGTGGAGGTTCCGTCCACCGCGCAGCTCAAGCGCATCGAGCCGGGACAGACCGATTTGAGCAAAGCGGAGCCGCTTGACTTCTCCAGCATCGCCGCCGGCGACCGCGTGCTGGTGACGCTCGATCCCAACGCAACCGGCGCCACGCCGCAAGCGTTGCGGATCATCGCCATCAAGCAGGCCGACGTAGCCAAGAAGCAGCAGGCGGAAACCGCAGCGTGGAACCAGGGCGTACACGGCCTGGTGAAGAGCATCGACAGCGCGGCGGGCGTCATTCAAGTGAACACCAGAACAGGAACCGTCACCAAGGAGGTCACCGTACATATCAGCCCGTCCACCGTGCTCAAGCGGTATGCGCCGGGCTCGGTTCGCTTCGATCAGGCACAGCCCGCGCCTATCGACGCGATTCATCCCGGCGACCAGTTATGGGCCCGCGGCACGATGAACGCCGATGGGACGGCCATCGCGGCGGACGGCGTGGTCTCCGGCAGCTTCCGAAGCATCCCCGGCACCATTCTTTCCGCCGACACCTCCGCCTCGACGGTGACGGTGAAAGACCTCATCACCAAGAAGCCGGTAACCGTGCGCATCACCGCCGACGCGCAATTGCGGCGGCTCGACAGCAACGTGGCCACGCTTCTTGCCGCGCGGCTGAAGGGCAACCAGGGAGGCTCCGGCGGCCGTCCTGCAGCGAATGGCGCGGGCGGTGCGGGCGGTGGCGGCGGAGGAACGCAGCGCAGCTTTAGCCAAGGGGGTGGCGCAGGTCAGGGACGAGCCGATCTGGAAACCATTCTGGAGCGCGCGCCGGAGATTCAGCTCGCCAGTTTGCAGAAAGGCGAAGCAGTCATGATCGTGGCCACGGAGGATGCCTCGGGCGTGAACGCGATCAAGCTGCTCGCCGGAGTCGAGCCGCTTCTCGAAGCCCCGGAAGCGCAGGACCTGCTCTCCAGCTGGAGCCTGAATCAGGGTGAATCCGAGGTCTCCACCGAGTAGTTGCACCCAGGTTTGATTCATTCACAAGCGAGGAAATCTTGTCTCGAAAATCGCACTGCTTTATTGTTTTCGTAATTGCCCTGGCGCCGGCCCTGACGCTGGCATCGACCGGCGTGGTGACGCGGCCCAGTCGACGCAGCCGCGCCTGCGCCTGCCGTCCCATCTCCTGCACCGTCCACCACATCGTCTCCCGCTTCGGCTCCCGCATCAGCTCCCGCATCGGCTCCCGCTGCGCAGGCTCCTGCGGCGACGTCGGCTACGCTCCACGGCCACATCCTGGACCCCACAGGCGCCCTGATCCCCGGCGCGCAGGTGACGGTCACAACCGCTGCCGGCAAAAACGTGGGCAACGTGACCGCTGACGCTGCCGGCGGCTACCAGGTCCGCGGGCTTCCCGCGGGAAGTTACATCATCGAGGCTAGCTTCACAGGCTTTGCGCCCTTCGTCTCTGCGCCGATTGCGTTGGCCACAGGCCAAACCAAGAACGTCGACATCAAGATGGCTATCGAAGAAGCCGAGCAGCAAGTCGTGGTCACAGACGAGGGCGGGCCCACGGTGAGCACCGAAGCTGGCGCCAACGCCAACTCCCTGGTCCTGAAGGGCAGCGATCTCGATGCCTTGTCCGACGATCCCGACGAGCTGTCGAACGAATTGACCGCGCTGGCCGGCCCTTCGGCGGGCCCGAACGGCGGGCAGATTTACATTGACGGATTCACCGGCGGGCAACTGCCGCCCAAGTCCGCGATCCGCGAGATCCGCATCAACCAGAATCCGTTCTCGGCGGAGTTCGACAAGATCGGCTACGGGCGCATCGAGATCCTGACCAAGCCGGGAACCGATACGCTGCATGGGCGAGTCTTCAGCCAGGGAAACGACAACGTCTTCAACACCGGCAACCCGTTTACCAGGGAGCTGCCTTCGTATTACAGCTTCCAGTACAACGGCACGCTGAGCGGCCCGCTCTCGAAATGGGCGTCGTTCTTCCTCAGCGTGGAGCAGCGCGACACCCAGACCGATAATGTGTTTTATATTCCCAACGGTCCGGTGTACAACGCGGCCGCAACCACCTGGTCGATCAGCTCTGAGCCCGTGGCGGGCAGCCTCTTCAGCCCCGCTAACCACCTTGAGGTCTCGCCGCGCATCGACCTGCAATTGGGGCAGAAAAACACACTCACCATGCGCTACCAGTTTTACCGGAACAACGTGAGCGGCTCGCTGACCTCGACGTCGCTGCCTTCCACTTCGAGCCTCGTCCGACTCGCTGGAGCACACGTTTCAACTGGACGATACGCAGGTGATCAGCGACCGCATCGTGAACGAGACGCGCTTCGAGTACCGGCGCGCCGATTCTTCGTCGACGCCGGTGAGCACTGCACCGGGGTTTGGGCCGGCTGGCAGCGCGCCCAGCATGAGCGTGCCCCATGTGTTTTCCAGCGGCGGCAACTCGAACCAAACCTCCAGTTCGCACGCCGATCACTACGAGCTGCAGAACTTCGTCACGGTGAGCGCGGGCAAGCAGGCCATCAAGATGGGCGCCTGGCTGCGCGACGACCGCGAGGCCACTTCGACGGACGGAAACTTTAACGGCAGCTTCAATTTCCCGTCGGTCACGGCCTTTGTGGACACCTGGAACGGCATCGCGGCGGGAGAGACCATTGCGGACGTCGCCGCTGCCTGCCCCCCAACGCAAGCAGGCGGATGCACACCGATAAAGCTCACCTACACTTCTGGCAGCCAGGCATTTATGGGGAATGTGTTCAACGCCGCGCTCTTTTACCAGGACGATTGGACGGTGAGCAAGTTCCTCACGCTCTCGGGAGGGTTGCGCTGGGAGTCGCAAAACCACATCGCCGATCACAGCGACTGGGCTCCGCGCGTGGCCTTCGCATACGCTCTCGACGGGCACAAAAAGGGTGCGGTGTCCAAGACCGTTCTGCGCGGCGGCTTTGGCTTCTTCTACGACCGCTTCGCCACCAGCAATCTGATGAGCCTGGAGGAGCTGAACGGCACCGCCAACAGCCAGAAGCAAATCGTCATCAGCGATCCCACCTGCTTCGACGGGACCAGCCTGAGCAACGCCCTTGCTCAGACAGGCACGAACTGCAACTCGGCCACGGCTCGTACTTCTGCGATTTATCAGATTTCGCCCACCTACCGCTCGCCCTATCTAGCGCAGCTTGGCGTGAGCCTGGAGCGCCAGGTGACCAAGGCGGCGACGGTCACGTTCACTTATATGCACTCGGGCGGATTCCACCAGTTGGTCACGCGCGACTCGAACGCTTATCTGCCCGGAGATTACACGTACAATCCCGGCGGCCCGCCGACGATTACCGCGCCGCGCCCCAATCCGAACCTCGGCATTGTGGATCAATACTTCCCTGAGGCGGTCCTCAACGAGAACCAAGTCATTGTGAATATCAACGCCCGCTTCTCGCCCAATCTGAGCCTGATGGGCTTTTACGCGGGGAGCTGGGCGAACTCTGACGGCGGCGGAGGATCAAGCCCGTCGAACTCGTACAACCTGCGGCAGGATTACGGGCGCGCCTCGTTTATCCGGCCGCAGTGGCTGTTTCTCATGGGCAACTACAACGGCCCGTGGGGCATCACCTTCAACCCGTTTCTCATTGCCCAGGCGGGCAGGCCGTACAACATCACGTCGCCATACGATCTAACCGGCGACAACTTCTTCAACGACAGGCCATCGTACGCGAACACATCGTCGCCCGGCGACGATGTGGTCCAAACCAGTTTTGGCGCCCTCAACGTGGATCCGCAGACGGGAGAGAACATTGTCCCCTTTTCGCTGGGCAACAGCCCGTCCGCAGTCGCGGTAAACCTGCGCGTGGGCCGGACGTTTGGCATCGGTCCCAAGGTGGAGACTTCGGGTGGTCCGCCGCCGGGCGGAGGCGGTGGCGGCGGCGGACGCGGCGGTGGCGGTTTCGGCGGCGGCTTTGGCGGACCGTTTGGCGGCGGTGGCGGGCGCGGCGGGATGCGCGGCGGGATGTCGGACACCGGCCACAAGTACACGCTGAACTTCAACGTTCAAGCCCTGAACCTGTTCAACGACATCGACCTGGGCACGCCGGTGGGCGGCATTCAGCCCACTTACGATTCGACCACCGGGCTTTATGCCCCGGGCCCTCAGTTCGGCAAATCGGCTGGCCTCGCCGGCAGCATCTTCTCCACCAGCTCGGCGGCGCGGCGTGTCTTTTTCCAGGCTGCGTTTCAGTTCTAGAAGCAGGAACCAAGCCACCCCAACGGGCAAGAATCGTCCGCCCCCCGCGCTGCGTGGCCCCGCGCGGAGAGTTCTTCCCTGCTTTGCCCCATCGTTGCCAGCATCGCCTCGGCCAACGCCTCGGAATTCTTCGCCTCGACCATGACGCCCGCGTCTCCCATCAGCTCGCGCACGCAACAGATTGGGATAGTCTTTCGCCGGGACAATTCGTCCGACGGCGAGCCAAACAAAGTCAACGTTCGGCGCCGCAGCGGAGACGCCCATTTCCGCTCTCATCCGGGTGCTTCGCTCAGGATCGGGCGCGAATGAGGCATGCCAGTAGGCTCAAGGGCGTCTTTCGCACGCCCAAATAGACCGTCCGAAGCGCCGTGGGCCACTCTTCAGCCACGCGCGGCATGAGCACGACGACAGCCACCACGTAGCCGCGCTTCGCCATGCGCTCGGCTACGGCCAGCCCCTGCTTTTCCGCCCCGCCTATCGCGAGCGAGTTCAGCAGGTAGACAATGCGCATGGGACCCGAACCTTATTTGAAGCCAAACGTTACTTGAAAAAGGATCGGATTGATGATACCGCCGAATGCACCGCCCTGACCGGCGGAGAAAGGCGAATGGCGATGAGGGTGTCGAGCGCGAACAGCCCCGGGCCCAGTATCAGGATCAGCAGCGCGGCAAACCAGTAGGTGTACGGCGTGGCGTTATAAAAATCGCTGGGATTGGAGAGAATGTGGGAAAGATTCACGCGGTCGTCGGGCACGCTCAGGTAGGCCATGGTCATGTTGACGAATAGAACCAGCGAAACCAGCCGCGAGGCAACGCCGGCGGCGAAGAGAATCCCGCCGATCAGTTCCACCAGCGACACCAGCAGCGCGGTCTGGCCCGGCATGGGCAGGTTCAGCGAGGTGAAGAACTCGGTCACGCGCTGGAGATGCGTGAGTTTGCCCCAACCGTCCTGGGCGAACTGCCAGCCCCAGTAAAGGCGAATAGCGAGCAGCATCGGGCTTTGCAGCCGGTTGAGAAACATGCGCACGGCGCCGTATGCAGCAGCGGCCGTTCTTACGAGAACTGACATAGCGCTCCTTGCCGTTGCTGCCGGCCTGGCACAGCAACTCCGCGATCAGGCCGTCCAGATTAGGCTACGCAAATCAACTCTGGCAAATCCAGCCCAACTCCGCCCAATTTGCAAACATCTGCTGCACGTGTTGCGCGCGCCGCCGCTCGGGGATGCGCGAGCCCGCAAATCCGGCCTCAATCGCCTCGCCGAGCGCGGACCCGGAGCGCAGCGCGGCCAGCGTCTGAAATTCCTCCCGCTCGATGCGCCGATAATAAACCGAAAGATCGATGCGATGCGCAGCAAGCCATGTGGGCCGTGGCCGCAGACCTGGGCGCTGCAACGGCCGCGCCGGAAGCATCTTCATGCGCAACCCCCGCTTCGCTGGTCTGGCGCTTTTCGCGGTGGTGCAATTCCAGCACGAGTTCGTCTGCCGGGTAGCTCAAGGCGACCAATTGCAGATGCGGCTGCAGGACCAAGCGCGACTCGCCGTCGAGCGCGCCGATCTGCTCCATGCGTAAGCGGAGCGTGTTCCGCCGCATCAAACGCCTCAACAAATGCCCACTCGATGCGCGCCACGTCCACGGCCAGGCGATGGCGGCGTCCAGCTTGTTCGGGATGAGCGGCGAGCCACGCGGGAAGTCTGGAGCCGAGATTGCGCAAAGTGAACGAGCGGCTGGGATGCTCGGTGAGATACGCGACGGAGAGCGCTTCAAAGCGGCGGCTGCCAACCACGGCCCGCAACCGCGGGAAAATCTTCAGCCAGCGCACCCAGCACGCGGAACCAGTACTGCCGGTTGTAGATTTCCAGGCGCTCGAAAGCGGTGAGCCGGCTGTTGGGCGCGATGAACGTTTCCGCGACCTCTGCCATCGGACGGCCATCGGGCGTGGTCGCGCGCATGGTTTCATCCGGCGTCAGCGGCTGCATGACGGCGGCGGCCATCTCGCGCTGCAGAGCGGCCAGATCCATTGCGGGTCCGTTGGTCCCGGGGCTCATTTCGCCGCTCCCACAAGCTCGGTTGCGTGCGGATGCAGGTAGCGCTCGGCCTTCTTCGCTTCCGCGTGCACCTCGTCGAAGCTGGGGATGTGGTCGTCCCATTCCAGCAGCGTGGGTGTGGGCCCGCAGCGCTCGATGGCGCGCGCATAAAGCTGCCAGACGGGATCGATCACCGGATGGTCATGGGTATCGAGAATGTATTTCTCGTACTTCGAGTGGCCGGCGATGTGAATCTGCGCCACGCGATGCGCGGGCACGGCGTTCACGTAGTCCATGGGATTGAATTCGTGGTTCATCGCCGAGACGTAGATGTTATTCACATCGAGCAGAATGCCACAGTCGGCGCGCTCCACCACCTCGGTAAGAACTCCCACTCCGTCATCTCGGATCCGGTAAACGCGGCGTAGGAGCTCACGTTTTCGACGGCAACGGGAATCTCGAGGTAGTCCTGCACCATGCGCACGCGCTCCACGGTGCGCTGCACGGCCTCCCAGGTGTAGGGCAGCGGCAGCAGATCGTGCGTGTAGGTGCCGTCGACCGAGCCCCAGCAGAGATGATCGCTGAGCCACGGAGTTTTGGTGCGGCGAGTCAGCTGCTTCAGGCGCTTCAGGTGCTCCGGGTCGGGCGCGGTCACCGAGCCGAAGTACATCGAGACGCCGTGCTGCACCACGCGGTACTGCTCCAGAATGCGGTCGAGCGTCGCCAGCGGGCGCCCGGCATCGATCATGTAGTTTTCCGAGATGATCTCGAACCAGTCGACGACGGGCTTGCGCGAAAAGATGTGCTCGTAGTGCGGAATGCGCAGGCCGATTCCGACGCCGTGGTCTTGAAACGCATTGAAGCGATTGCCGGGCATAAAGGCAGTGACCAGTGGATTAGTGGTTAGTAGTCAGCAATCAGTCGTCAGTGAAAAGTGGAAGGCACACGAAAACTTGCCTGAAAACCGTGTGAGCCGTGTGCTGGCCACCGATCACTGACGACCGACAACTGTTCTTAGACCAACTTGGGCATCTTGGAGCCGTCGGTGGCGCAGCCGCCCTTGCCCTTGCAACTGTTCTTGCCCTTGCAGCCGTTGTCGCTGGACTTGCAGCCGCCCTGGCCTTTGCAGTCGTTCTTGCCTTTACAGGAGTGCTTGGCGGTGTCGGCGTTCGAGCCGTTGTAGCGCAGACCGGCCTTCATGACCTTGGCGGAGCTTGCGGTCGTCGGAGGTTTGCGTGGCCGCGTGGGCCGCAACGGCGCTTCCGCCGGCCAGGCCGGCGAGCGCAGCGCTGAGAAGCAATGCATTGAACTGGTTCTTCATGGCGTTTTTGACCTCGTTTGGGGATTGGGCGGAGGTTCTCCGCGGGTTGGGGGAAGGCAGGATGGTCAACTCGTCCATCCCGCAGAATCGGTGGTACGCAACCTTGGAGTGCCTGCGCGGCAAAATGGTTACAGGGAAATGCGCGCGGCAAGATGAATTGTATCATCTCCGGAGCGCCGTTCGCTGGCCCGTGGTTTATTTCGTCCTTCAACGATTGGCGGCGACCGCGGCTGGTGCGCTACTCTGTTCGAGCCTTAAGTGCGCGCTTGCGCTGTCGGGAGGTCGATTGGAAAGCACAAAAGGATTGGGAGCGCTGTCGGGCGCGGCAGTGGCGATGGCGCTGCTGCAGAGCCTCTGCACGGCCATCCTGACCATCAACGGCATTCGCCTGGGGATCGGCCTTGCGGCCCTTGCCGCCGGCAGCATTGCCACGCCGCTGCTCTCCTTTCACCGCGATGCCATTCGCATTCCCATGCTCTCGATGGCGGTGATCGGCGCGGTGGTGAATCTGCTGGTGTTGGCGTGGGTCTGGCGCCTGCGCGCGCGGCCCGAATCGCAATGGCGCCAGCGGGAGATCCCGAAGAAGCAGCGCCGCTCCGAGCGGCTGCAGGTGGCGCTGGCGATTCTCACGCTGGTTCTCGTAGGACTGGAGATCTGGACGCATCCGATCGTGAATCACGGGGCCTCGGCGTTCTGAGATCCTGCCGAGGCCGGGCCGTCACAAGTCCGTGCATCAGGGCTGAGTTTACGGTCCGGACAATTCCATTTCCTTGTCCAGCCGCTCGTGCAGCCGGTCGCTGAAGCCGGCGGGCAGCTCGAAGACGCGGCCGTCCGCGTACAGAACGACAACATTGCGCGTGGAATCGAGCACCGCCGAGCAGATCTCGCAGGTCTCCAGATGCTTGTCGATTTCGGCGCGCAGTTCGGCGTCCACCTCGCCGTCGATGTAGGCGGAGATGTGCTCCCAAACGTGCTTGCAGTCGATCCTCATCTCCCCCACCCAAACAGCTTGCTGCCCCGTTTGGGAGCAAACCCCTTCAGCCGCGGCGCCAGGCTGCGCTGCAAAAGTGCCCGCGCCCGGTGAAGACGAACCTTTACCGCTCCCTCGGTGATGCCGAGCGCGGCGGCGGTCTCGCGGACATCCATCTCTTCGATGTCTCTGAGCAGCACGACGTTACGGTAAATCTCGGGCAGGCCCTCGATTGCCTGGCGCAGCAGGGCCGCCAGCTCTTTTCGCTCCAGAGCCTGGGTGGGAACCTCGCGCCAACTGGTCAGGATCGCCGGGGTAAAGTCGCTGGCCTGATCTTCGGTGAGCGCGTCCAGCGAGTCTTCGCGGCGGGTTTCGGCCTTGCGCAGCCGGCCCAGGCCCTCGTTGCGCGCAATCGAGAGCGCCCAGGTGCGGAACTGCGACTCCCCGCGGAACAGGTGCAGATTGCGGTAAATCTTCAGCATCGCGTCCTGCGCCGCGTCCTCCGCCTCGGCCTCGTTGCGCAGGATCGACAACAAAAGAAAGTAAATCGGGCGCTCGCAAGGGCGGATCAGCTCGTGAAAGAGTTGCTTTTCCCCGGCCAGAATACGGCGGATGCACTCCGCTTCGACTTCCGGATTGGGTGCTTTCTTCATCCTGGCTCGAGTCTGTGGCAGCTATTGACGGCGCGCCTCACTGCTCTTCAAAAAGAACTATACCGTGACGGCTTCCGGAGGGAATCCGGCATCCCGGACAAACCGCGCTTTGCGGTAAGTTTTGCAAATTCAAAAGAATCCTTATATGAATTCCCGCGGTTGGGCTGTACAATCCCCACAAGGAGACCTATGGCCGGAGACATGCAAATTACATGCAGTGACTGTGGGCAGGAATTCACCTTCAGCGCTGCCGATCAGCAGTTCTTTCAGGAACGCGGTTACTCGACCCCGAAGCGTTGCAAGCCTTGCCGCCAGGCAAAGAAGAACGAACAAGGGGGATCCGGCCACCGTTCGGCTCCTTCACAGGGAACTCCTGTGATTTGTTCGGGTTGTGGCCAGCCAACCACCGTTCCTTTTGAGCCGCGGGGCGATCGTCCGGTCTATTGCCGGGATTGCTACACGGCGCGTAAAGGCACCGGCGGCGGCGGACGGGGGCGCGACCGCGGATAGGTACCGCCGGTCTGATCGCCGGAACACCCGACAGGGGGAGACCGCTCGCCTTGCGGATCTCACTTTCCTTTTGCGACAAGGCTTGGCGGCGCCAGCGCATCGGCCCTGCATTCCTGCAGAGTTTTGCCGGAAGTGATTCTCTGCCCTCTTTCCTTGCGCTCATGGCAACGAGCCAGGAGCGAGGCGGGGTCGCCGCGCGTCCTCCGTGCGCGACCGCAAATCATCAAGCCAAAGTTCAGGTCGATTCTGAATCCCGGAATGGACAGAACCGCCGCCGCCCGATAAACTGACGCTTAAGGACCCCCTACACATCCGCGCGCATGAGGAAGCTTCCCAACGCCATAGCCGCCCCACTCTCGTTTACAGGATTCGCCTGGAAGAATCTCTGGCGGCGCCGCCTTAGAACACTTCTCACGCTGGGCGGAATTACGATGGGAATCGGCGCATTTGTCGCTCTGGTCGGGTTTTCGCGCGGCTTTGAGCACGAATGGCTGCGCATGTATACGAGTGCGGGGATTGACATTGTCGTCGTCCAAACAAACTTCATTGGCAGCGCGCTCGACGAATCGCTCGGCGCTAAAATCAGCGCGCTTCCGGATGTGGCTCAGATTGCGCCCGTGATCTTTAACCTGATGGATCTGACGCCCGAGGTGAATGCGCTGGCATATGGGTGGCCTGCCGATTCCTACGAACTCGACTCGCTCAAGCTCCTCTCCGGCCGCCGCTTTCGCGATGGGCAGCGCGAAATTATCCTGGGCGATCTGCTCGCCAGCAACCTGAGCAAAAAGGTCGGCGATACCCTTTCGATTCAGGGCACGACCTTCACGATTACGGGGATTTACCACGGGGAAACGGCACTCGAAGCCAGCGCCGTGATTCTGCCGCTCGACCAGATGCAGGCCATCGCCACCATGGAGGGGAAGGTTACCGCGTTCCACGTGCGGCTTCGTCCCGCGCCCTCCGGCGAATCGCAGGATGAGTACACGAAACGCGCCGCGGCGGAGATCGAAGCCGCATTGCCGGGAATTAAAGCTGTTCCAGCCGCGGAGCGCGCCAACAATAATGAGCTTGTCGGCTTGGCTCACGCCGTAGCCTGGGGTACGTCGCTCATCGCGCTGCTCGTCGGCATCCTGGGTATCGCCAACACCATGGCCATGTCGGTTTTCGAGCGCACTCGCGAAATCGGCATCCTGCGCGCGCTGGGCTGGAAGGGCCGCCACGTGATTCTGCTCATCCTCACTGAAGCCTCGGTCCTGGGACTTGCCGGCGGCCTTCTCGGTATCGCCGTCGGTTGGGGCGCGCTTCATCTGCTTGCCACCCTGCCGCAGACCGCGAGCGTGGTTCCGGTTTCCGTGTCGCCATTTCATTTGCTGGAATCGCTTTTCATCGCCATCGCTTCAGGGCTTGCCGCCGGAGCTTACCCCGCATGGCGCGGCGCGCGGCTTTCGCCAGTGGAGGCACTGCGGTATGAGTGAACCTCTTCTGGAAGGGCGCGAACTGACCAAGAGCTATGACGACGGGCGCATTGTGGCCCTGCGCGGCGTGGATATTCGGATTGACGCGGGCGAGTACGTCACCATCAGCGGCCCCAGCGGCAGCGGCAAATCCACGCTCCTCCATCTGCTCGGCGGGCTGGATACGCCCACGAAAGGCGAGGTGTTGTTTCGGGGATCTCGCCTGGGAGCAGCAGTCGATCTCGATACCTACCGCTGCCGCCAGGTGGGGTTCATTTTTCAGGCCTTTTATCTGTTGCCCACGCTGCGCGCCGTCGAGAACGTGGAGGTGGCCATGCTGGCGCTGAAAGAGCGCGCCAACCACCGCGCCGAGCGCGCTGCGGCTCTGCTTGAGGAGATGGGCCTTCAGGATCGCATGCTCCATTATCCCAACGAGCTTTCCGCGGGTGAGCGGCAACGCGTGGCCATTGCCCGCGCCCTGGCCAACGATCCTACCATCCTGCTCGCCGACGAGCCCACCGGCAACCTCGACAGCGTCAATTCGGCCCACATCATGAAGCTCCTGCGCGGCATCCGGGAACAGCGCGGCATGACGCTGGTGATTGTGACCCACGAAAACGAAATTGCCATGAGCGCCCCGCGCCACATTCGCATCCGCGACGGAAGGATTGAACCATGAAAGCGCCCGAGGTTGGCATGGATGGCTGTGCTGACGCCGGTGCTGTGCGCGCAAACCTCGAACGTCAACGATCTGCTCGCCACTGCGCGCAAGCAGATCCAGATCGCAGACTTTCGCGCCACGGGACACCTGGTGGCGATCGATGGAGCCGGCACGCGCGTCAGCTTTCCCATCACCGTCAAGGCGCGCTGGTTCCCCGGCGTGCTGCGCATGCGGGTCGATCTCGGGCAACCGCCGGCCGTCCGCCAGCGATATGCGGGAGCACATTCTTCTGGAGATGCGCCCCAACGGCGAAAACACGATTCGCCTCGCGGATCCCGGCGATACAGCGGCACGCATCCTGCCCTTTGAAAAATGGAGCGTGCACCCGCTCGGGCCGGGCTTCAACTATGAGGATTTTCTCGAGCAGCAATACTTCTGGCCAGGCCAAACCTCGGCAGGCAAAGCAAAGTTCGGCGCGCGCGATTGCGACGTGGTGAAGAGCACGCCCGGCCCCGCCGACAGAACGCACTACGCGGAAGTAAAAACCTGGATCGATCCCAGTATCGGTTTTTCGGTTTACGCCGAAAAGACGGTGAAGGAAACCGGGGCCGTGAAGCAGTTCACTTCGTACGGCGTGCGCCACGAACAGGGCCAGTGGTCGGCGCACCAGATTGAAGTAAAAACTCGTGGCCAAGCCGGATCAACATTGCTTATCATTGATCGCGGCAGCGCCAAGGCGAACCTAACCCTCGCTGACTTCAGTCCGGGGCAGCTTACGAAGTTCTAGGAAATCGATGCTCATCGTTCTCTCGATCGCCGTTCTTGTCGTTGCTCTCATCCTGGCGGGCGTCGTGTATCAACTGCTCGGAAGCCGCCACGACCGCAGAATCCATACCGGTGAGGGGCGGTCGGTCACCATCGCAAACCGATCCAACCTCTATCTGTTTGAACTGGGTTTCGGCGAGCCCACGGTGCTCTTTGAAGCCGGGATTGGCGCCACGCATCTTAACTGGCGATCCATTCAGGAGGCGATCGCACAGTTCACTGGCACCGTCTCCTATGATCGCGGCGGACTGGGCTGGAGCAGCCGATGCCGCTCCGCCCGTACTCCATTCAACATTGCTCAAGAGTTGCACCAGATGTTGCGGCCGCGGCGGATTCAAGCCGCCCTACATTCTGGTCGGACATTCCTTCGGCGGACTCGTGATGCGCCGCTACGCGCTGCTCTATCCCCGACGAGTCGCCGGCGTTGTGCTCATCGATCCCATGCGCTGCGAAGAATGGCCGCCGCTCGACCCCACGAAGCAATCCCAGCTCGATCTGGGCCGCAGGCTGATCCGCTACGCGATGCCGGTTGCGCGCTGCGGGCTGGCGCGCCTCTTTGTTTCGCTGCTGTTTTGCCGGGCCGGAAAAGTCTCCGACCAGATTGCCGGCGCCGCCGGAGCCAACAGCCGCCACGTGCTGGGCCGGATCAAGACCGAAGTGAGCAAAATGCCGCGCGCAGGTCTGGCCGGCGGTCGCCGCGCATTGGTCGCGGCCCGGATTCTATGCCGGAGTGCGCAGCCATATCGCATCCATTCCCGTCGACGGTCACGGAAATGCACGCGGCGGAGCCGATCCACTCCATTCCCGTCACCGTGCTCACGCCCGGCAACGCTGCGCCGCTCTCGCAGAGACATCTGGAACGCATCGGGGACCACGTGCAACAGGTCATCGCCTCAAAGAGCGAGCACTGGATTCATCTCGACGAGCCCGATCTCGTGATCGATTCCATTCGCGCCATGGTGTCCGCCCAGGTCGCTGAAACCTTGGTCACCGCCGACTAACCCCATTTGGCGCCGGCGCGCCCCATCCTTTGCATCCGGCATCGCGCAGTGTCGTGCGTCGGCCGTCACATCTTTCGAAAAAAACCCTCGCTATCCTGTAACAAACTCCCTTTTTTGTGGCTTTGTTGGGATAGGAAGCGAGGGCCCCGTGGAAGTAAAAGTTTCGCAAATCGAAGGCGTAAGGTTCGACATTCAGGCGCGGTCGCATACCATCGCATGCGATCAACCTGCAGACAATGGCGGCGCGGATTCCGGCATGACGCCGCCTGAGCTCCTGCTGGCCTCGCTCGGCTCCTGTGCCGCTTTTTATGCAGCGCAATATCTAATGACCCGCAACCTGGCGCACGGCGGAGTCGAAGTTTCAGTGACCGCGGAAAAGCTGTTGAAGCCGGGTCGGCTGGGCGACTTCCGCATTCATGTTGTGTCCCCCGTCCCTCTCACCGAAGAGCAAGCGGAAGCTATGCTGCGCTCGGTGCGGCACTGCACGATTCACAACACTTTGTTGTCGCCGCCTGAGATCAACATTGAGATCGCCGTCGGCGCCGTGCAATAACTTCTCACGCACAGTTTTCCTCGGCCGCAGAAGGCAATTCACCCCTGCCTTCTCCGCGTGCCGATCACAGCGCAAGAATGCTGACCACGCACGCCCGAAGGTCGCCACCCGAGCCAATCCCCGATCGACCGCCGCATGATAAACTGCTAGTATGTCAGGATCGTTCGCCGCTTCCCTTTCCTTCCGGCGGGCTCCGAGTGCCTTCGGCCTGTGTTTGCTGGCCTTTCTCTTTGCCCTCGAAGCGAAAACGGCCTGGTACGGGCCGGCAGCCGGCTTCGGAGGCATTGTCCGCGCTGCGAAGGCGCTCCCAGCCGGCACGCCGGAGGTCGTGAAACACGGCGTCCCCGCGCCAGACCCGGCGCATCCCCGGACCGCGTTTGCGCCTCTTTCGTCAGTTGCCGCCGCGTCGCTGGTGCGTGTCCGTGCGCTGGCCGGCAGCCAGATCCTCGACATCCAACTTTCACATCTCCTGGCGGCCGGTTTTTCTCATTCCAATCTCACCCGTCCCCCGCCAGCTTTTTAACCTTCGTACATTGCGTCTTCATTCCGTGATCCTCTTTTCGTGATGAGTGTCGCCGGTTTTTGAGGCAATGGGGACTTTAGGGTTGCGGGGGACTTCGACAGACGCCATCTTGCGGCCGCATTGGACCCGTCAGGACTTGTCCGTCCCGGCTCGGTCAGGGGGAACGTGTTCCCGGGAAGAACCACTCGCGGTACACAAGCACCCGGCCCGCTAAGGTAACCTCCCCACGGTCAACCAGCTTTCGGTGGGTTGCATCCAACTCAATGCTGCCTACCCCATTTGGTTTAATTCCCATTTGATTCCATGCACCGCCAGGTAGACGGTGTTGGAAATCAGGAGCAAGATCGAGATGCTTAAACGAGTTTCTCTTGGCGTGGCTGCCGTCGCAGCAATGTGCATAGTGTCGGGCATCACCTCCTGCCATTCCGGCGGCTCCGGTTCTGAAGCGAGCGCCGCCACCGAGCCCTCGGCGCGTGTCGCCGTGGCGCAACGTGGCGACATCTCCCAAATCCTCACGCTGGCCGGCCAATTTCAGCCCTATCAGGTCGTCGACGTCCACCCCAAGGTGAGCGGCTACATGAAGCGCATCAACGTCGACATTGGCGACATTGTGCACGAGGGAGAAACGCTGGCGGTTCTCGAAGTTCCTGAGCTGAAAGCGCAACTGCAAGAAACGGTCTTTGAGGTCAAACAAAGCCAGGAGGAGATTGCGCGCGCACAGCACGAACTGAAGAGCGCCGAAGCACTGAACTCCGCTCTCCATGCGCAGTCGGTGCGTTTGCAGCAGGCGGCCGCAACGCGGCCCGGCCTGATTGCACAGCAGGAACTGGACGACGCGCAGGCCAAGGACCTGAGTTCGCAGGCACAGGTGGACGCCGCGAAAGCCGCGATGGCCGCGGCCCAGCAGCATGCCGAGGCCGCGCGATCGGACAATGAGCGTGTTCAGGCTCTGGAGAACTACACCACTGTCACCGCGCCCATCTCCGGCGTGGTCGTCTGGCGCTACGCCGATACCGGCGCCCTCATCCAGGGCGGCACCAACTCGAATGACCAGGCACTCCCCATCGTCCGGCTCTCGCAAAGCAGCCTGCTTCGACTGCGCATTCCCGTGCCCGAAGACGACATCCAGTATGTTCACGAGGGCGACCTTTTGCAGGTTCGCGTCGACGCCATCAATCGCTCCTTCACCGGCAAAATCGTCCGCTTCACGCGCAACGTGAACTTCGAGACCCGCACCATGGAGACGGAAGTGGACGTGGACAACAAAGATCTCTCCATCGAGCCGGGCATGTATGCCAACACCGCGCTGGAACTGGCGGGTGTCAAGAATGTGGTCACAATTCCCGTTGAAGCGCTGGTGCTGAACGCGCAACAGCAGGAGACGGTGTACGTGCTCGACTCGAGCAACCACGTTCACATTCGCGCCGTTCAGGTGGGCTTGCAAGGGACGAAACTCGCCGAGATCAAGTCCGGACTCAATCCGGGCGACCGGGTGATCCTGGGCGGACAAGACAAATACCGCGAAGACGAAGAGGTGAGCCCGATGGTTGCCTCCACGACCGCCTCTGAAACCGTGCAGGAATCGGGCGGAATGATCGACCTGAAAGCCGGCGCAAACGGAGGAAGCCAGTAATGCCGAAGTTTGCCCTGCGCTATCCGTTTTTCATCCTCATGCTATGCCTGGTGGTCACGCTCGTCGGGACGGTCACCGTGGCGCGCATGCCGGTGGACCTTTTCCCTTCCGATCGATATGCCCGTGGTCGTTGTCGCCACGTTCTATAACGGCATGCCTCCGGAGCAGATCGAAGCCGACATCACCAACACCTTCGAGCGGTTCTTCACCCTGGCCGCCAACGTCGATCACAGCGAGTCGCGCTCGCTCACCGGCGTCAGCCTCATCAAGATCTACTTCAAGCCCGGCACTGATCCCAATGCGGCACTGAGCAACATCGCCAACCTCGCCATGGCCGATCTGCGCCGTTTGCCGCCCGGCACCCTGCCTCCCGTCGTGCTGGGCATGACCGCTTCCACGCAGCCGGTCTGCCTGGTCACGCTGAAGGGGCAGGGACTGAACGAGACACGTCTCAAGGACCTGGCGCAATTCGAGGTGCGCAACCAAATTTCGAACGTGCAGGGAGCCTCGGTTCCGCAGCCCTACGGCGGGACTTACCGCCAGATTCAGATCTACGTCGATCCGCTCAAGCTCGAAGCGCGCAACCTCAGCTTGAACGACGTGGTCACCGCGGTCAACGACTCCAACCTGATCTTGCCTGCGGGCGACGTGCGCATCGGCTCCAAAGACTACAACATCTATGCCAACAGCCAGTTCCCCGACGCAAAGTCCATGAACGATATGCCGCTCAAGTCGGTGGGCAACTCGTCGGTGATGGTGGGCGATGTGGGGAAAGCAGTGGATTCCGGCGCCCTGCAGTACAACATCGTGCGCATCGACGGCCAGCGTTCCGTGTATGTGCCCATCTTCAAGCAAGGCGGCGACAGCAACACCATCGAAATCGTCAACGGCATCAAGGCTGCGGTCAAAAAACTGGTGGACATTCCCGCCGCGCTCAAGACCGCCGTGGTCTTCGATCAGTCGGTCTTCGTCAAGCTGGCCATCGCTAACGTCACCCGCGAGGCGGTCATCGGCCTCGCGATGACCGGCGTGATGATTCTGGTGTTTCTGGGCAGCCCGCGCGCCACGGTTGCCGTGCTACTCGCTGTCCCGCTCTCCATGCTGGTTTGCCTGCTCATTGTCAACTTCATGGGCGGCTCCATCAACACCATGATTCTCGGCGGGCTGGCGCTGGTCTTCTCGCGCCTCATCGATAACGGCGTCATCGTGCTCGAGAACATCTTCCGCCACATGGAATTGGGCAAATCGCCCCAGGTTGCCGCCGAAGAAGGCGGCACCGAGGTTTCCATGGCGGTGCTGGCCGCCACGTTTACGACCGCGATCGTCTTTTTCCCGGTCACCGGGTTTACCGGCGTGAGCAAGTACATTTTTACCCCGCTTGCCCTCGGCGTGGCGTTCTCGATCTTCGCATCCTACTTCTTCGCCATGACTGTGGTGCCTCTCTTTTGCGCGAAGTTCATCAAACAGGACCCGCAGGGAAAAGAACACGAAGGCGACGTCGATGCCGTCGAAGGAAGCAAGCCGCAGTTCTTCAAACGCTTTTTGATCGTCTTCAATCAGCATTTCCACCGGCTCCTCGATCGCTATGAAGCGCTGGCCTATAGGGTGCTGCGTAGGCCGGGAATTGCCACCACCGTCATGCTGGGCGGGCTGGCTCTTCTCCTGCTTGTCTCGTTTCCGTTTCTTGGCCGAGCCTACTTTCCACGCACCGATCCAGGACAGTTCATCATCGATGTGCGCATGCCCAGCGGCACGCGGCTTGAAGTGAGCAACGACTATGTCGCCAAGGTTGAGAACATCATCCGCAGCGTGGTAAAGCCGAAGGACCTGGACATGATCGTCTCCAACATCGGCGTCTATCCCGACCTTTCGGCGATCTACACCACCAACGCATCCATGGATACGGCCTTCGTCCAAACCAGTCTCAAGGAAGACCACAGCATTGGCAGTTATGAGTACATGCGCCGTGTACAGGCCGAACTCTCGCGCCAGATGCCCGAGCTCTCCACCTATTTCCGGGCCGGTGGCCTGGTCGACGGCGTGATTAACCAGGGACTGCCGGCTCCCATCGACATCCAGATCAAATCGAATGACATGGACAGCGCCTACAACTTGGCCCGGCAACTGGCCGCTAAAATTCAGACCATCCCCAATGTGAGCAGCGTGTACATCCCGCAAAGCGTCAATTATCCTGGCCTGGCGCTGAACATCGACCGCGAGCGTGCCAGTTTGATCGGGCTGTCGGCCAAGGATGTCGTCGACGACGTCATCACCGCGCTCACCTCCGACGGCATGGTAGCGCCGAGCTACTGGATCGACCCGCGCACCGGCAACAACTATATGGTCACGGTGCAGTACGCGAACCGCTGGATCGACAACATGTCGCTCGAGGATATGAAGAACATCCCGCTGCGTGGGGTACAACCGGCCGGCTATGCACCGATGCAGGAGGGCAAGGAGGCCGATCCGGAGTCGCCGCAACTTTTCCGCGGCGATCACGCCGGGGGTTATGTGCCTTTGGGCGAAGTCGCCGATATTTCCGAAATCAACACGCCAACCGAGGTCGACCATTATCAAATTCGCCGAGTGATTGACATCTTTGTCGCCACCAAGACCGAAGCTCTGCAGGGCGTGGGAGCCAGCATCAACCGCATCCTGGCCGATACCAAGCACGACCGCAACACGGTGATCGACATGCGCGGAGCTGTGATCAACATGAATGAGGCCTTCCATGATTTCAGCTTCGGCCTCATCATCGCCGTCCTGCTGGTGTACCTGATCCTGATGGCCCAGTTCACCTCATTCATCGATCCCTTCATCATCCTGCTGGCCATTCCGCCGGGGCTCGTCGGGGTGGTTCTCATTCTGCTCGTGACTGGAAGCACGCTGAACATCATGTCACTGATGGGCGTGATCATGATGGCCGGCATCGTGGTCTCCAACAGCATTTTGATCGTCGAGTTCGCCGGCATTCTCCACAAAGAGGGCGAGCCGCTGTTGCAAGCGACGGTGACGGCCTGCCGCGTTCGCCTGCGGCCCATTCTGATGACATCGCTGGCCACGCTCTTGGGCATGATTCCACTGGCGCTGGGCCTCGAAGCCGGAAGCGAGCAGTACGCGCCGCTGGCCCGCGCCATCATTGGCGGACTAGCTCTTTCCGTCGTCGTGACCGTCTTCCTGGTTCCTGCTGTCTATCTGCTCATCCACGGCCGGCGCGGAGAAGAAACCGCCGCGGAGGGTTTTCGCCATGAGTAAGCAGAGCAAACATCCGCATCTCTTCGCCGCTTGCGCCGCCCTTTCCGCGGCCTTGCCTGCATTCGCGGCAGCGCAGAATTCATCACTCCCCGACGCGCCCTCCACGCAACTCATCGCCACGCTGGCCCAGGATTCCGCTTCGCCCGCTCCTGCCCCAGCCGCGGGCCCGCTGATGCCCGGCGGCGCGCAGGGCACGGCGCAGCCAGCAGGGCAACCGGCAGGGCCTTCGCTGACCATCGCGCAGGCCGAGCAGATGGCCATCCGCAATAACCCCAACATCAGCGTGGCGCGGCTGCTGGCGCTCGCCGCAGCCCAGGTGACGCGCGAAGCGCGGTCGGCGGAAATGCCCATGGCTGAAAGCGATCTGACGGCCGTGGACGCGCACGACGACAGCCGCATCACCGGAGCAGGGACACTGAACAATCCCAGAGTTCTTAACAAGGCCGCGGCAGGACTGACAGTCAGCCAGTTGATCACCGACTTTGGCCGCACGCACAATCTGGTTCTCAGCGCACAGTCCACCGCGAAGGCGCAACTCGAAAGCGAGCGCGCCACGGAGCTGGACATTACGCTGACCGTGGATCAGGCCTTCGATCAGGCGCTTACCGCGCAGGCGGTGCTAAAGGTGGCTCAGGAAACCGTCGCCCAGCGCCAGGACACGGTGGACCAGGTGGGCGCCCTCACCAAAGCAAAGATCCGTTCCGATCTCGACCTGAGCTTCGCCGATGTGCAGCTTCTCCCAGGCCAAGCTTTTGCTGCTTGACGCCCAGAACGGCCAGCAGGCATCCATGGCTGCTTTAAATAATGTGCTCGGCTCCGAGCAGGATCAGCAATACACCCTTGTCGACGAAACCACCGGCAATCCGCCGCCCGCCCCCGACGATCCCGAAGCAATGGTGAAGGCAGCCTTCACGGCGCGTCCTGACCTGGCCGCGCTCAACGACACATACATCTCGGCCCGGCAATACGCCACAGCCGAGCGTGACTTGTGGATGCCGACCGTCTCAGCATTGCTTGGTGGCGGGGGAACACCGGTGCGCGACGACCTGATCGAGTCTTCGTGGTATCTCGGCGCCGGCGCCAACGTCAATATTCCCGTCTTTAATGGCTTTCTTTATAACGCCGAGGAGAAGGAGGCCAAGCTGCGCGCCCAGGCGGCCCAGGAGAATGTGCGCAACCTGCGCGACACGATCGCGCGCGACGTGCGCACAGCGGTGCTCAACGCGCAAACCGCATACCTGCGCATCACCGTCACCCAGCAGTTGCTCGACCAGGCCAACTTTGCGCTCGACCTGGCCTCGGCGCGCTACAAGATCGGATTGAGCGGGATCGTCGAGATCAGCGAGGCGCAACTCAATCAGACGGAGGCCGAAATTGCCAACACCAACGCGCGCTATTCCTATCAAACGGCGTTGGCCGTGGTGCGCTACGAGATTGGTCAGTGAAGAGACAGGGACTAGGGAGTAGCCAATAGGGAGTAGAAAAAACCTTATCGCGGGGGATTAGCTTTCGATTTCAAGACTTTCATTGCTCGCGAGTTATTGTTCTCAAAAGGCGACAGCTCGGGGCCGTTGCCTATCCCCTATTGGCTACTCCCTACTGGCTACTCCCTATTCCCAACTCCCTATTCCCTACTCCCTGTTCCCTGCTTCTACGATATCCGCATGCTCTTGCCGCGCGAAAGCACTGCGGCCTTGCGCCGGTCTTTCGAAGCGTGGTCGATCTTCTTCCAGAAGCCGATAAAGTAATCTACCGCCGAGATAATGGAAACCAGCACAGTAAAGTAGATGGCGGCCACCGCGTACCAATTCACCGGGATCACGAGCACGCCGATCACCCAATGATGCCAGTGGTGCGCCAGGACGGCCGAAACCACGGAGACAATCTGCGCCACGGTTTTCAGCTTCCCCAACTCGCTGGCCGTGATCGTGAATCCTTCAGACGAAGCAATCGACCGGAGGCCCGAGATCAAAAACTCGCGGCCGACGATGACCACCACGATCCACACCTTGACCACCTGCGGATTGTAGGCGACCAGAGCCACGAAGGCCGCCGTGACCATGATCTTGTCGGCCAGCGGATCGAGCAGCATGCCCATGGTGGTGATCTGGCCGCGTTTGCGGGCGAGATACCCATCGAGGCCGTCGGTGATCGATGCCAGGACAAAGAGAATCGACGCCAGAATCTCTTGCGTGCCGCTCGGTCCCTGCCAGGGAAAATGCGGCGAAAGGATCCACAGGAACAGGGGGATCATGATGATCCGCGTCATGGTGATGGAGTTGGGCAGATTCATCTCGGGCCCCGCCACGCCTTCAGGTCTCTGGTAGCGTGACACCATTATTGCACCGGAGACAAATCCGCGCGCGGAGGATAGTGCCTTTGGCTGGAAGGCGCCGCTGAAAGAGGCCGCATGCCCTACTTTTTGGCGTGCGCCGTGGCCAGCGGGTACGACGAGATCAGATAGACGGCTTGATCGCTGTCGATTCGCTCCAGTTCCAGCAGTTCCACCGATCCGGACATCACCAGCCTGGTACGGAAGAAGTAAGCCTTCCCCGCCTCGGCCGTGAAGTGGGCAAGTTCCACGCGCTGATCCACGAAGGACGACTGCAGCACCGTGCAGACGTGGTGCTCGCCCGGAGCAACCGCGACAGCGAACCAGGAGTCGCCGTGGTCGGCGCCAACCCAGGAACCATCCACGGCGTACTTTGTCGTCGGATACCCAATGGTCAGCTTCTCAAATGGAATTCCGGCTTCGTGAATAAAGTAGACCAGCGCCTTTCCGGCTTCGGGCGGAACGGGGCCGTGCTGGCTACGATCCAGGTCGACCTTGTAGTTGATGTGTGCAGGCCCGCAGGCCGACGCCAGCCGGTTCTGCCCGGGCTGCTGACTGAATAGTTCCTTCTGTTGCGCAAACGCGGAGACGGCGAAGCATAAAAATACAACAGCGGCTTTCATGGACGTGCTCCTTGCGGGATATCCGCTAATCAAGTGGGCAGGTCGAGGCTTTCAATCCAATCTCTGTATCGGTGCGCCCGCTCGCTCCAATATATTGGTGGAATTAAGTCCGAACGATCATATTTCGCGGAACTCGCGATGGCCTTTTCGCAGGCATCTGCCATGCTTTCGACGCTTCTGGACTGATAATAAAAGCCGGCGTCGCCCAGCGCTTCGGCCACCTCGCCCACCCGGTTGGTGACGACCGGGCGATTATAGGCGATGTACTGGAAGAGTTTGGTAGGACACCGGTATAAATTCTGCGGACTTCCCGGAAAGGGAAGCAGGAACACCTCGGAGATTCGCAGGTAAGCCTGCAGATCGGCGAGCGAAACGTGCCCCGGTAGCAGAACATTGCTCAATTTGCGGGCCGCCACCAAGCTCCTCGTGGCCTCGAGACTGGGACCGTCTCCGACCAACATAAACGCCACGGGTCGCCCACGCCGAGCAAGTGTAGCTGCAAGTTCGATGATCTGGTCAATCCCGAATGCAGGCCAGAAGCTTCCCACCCAAGTTAACACCGGGCGCTCGCCCACCATCGCTCTCAATTGCGAATCCAGGTTCTCACTAGCACCCTCGAAACTCGGGTCATAGCCGATTGGAAGGTACAAGAGCTGTCTGTCTAGGTCGGGTCGATGCTCCCGGACCAGACGCTCCAAGCTTCGACTGGCGACCACGACTCCGTGGGCACGCTGCCGGCTGAGACCTTCCACAATCGAATAGTACGCCCGCCGTGCTCGTGAATGGCCCTCGTGCACCGTCATCGCCTCGTCGTAGTCTTGCACGTAGAAGGGCCGCCTGAATGGGCGTCCGGCGAGTTGCAGCGAACGCACTCCGATACCGACAACGTGTATTACATTAAAGTTACCGGCGCTTACTTCCAGGAACTTGGTGAATACCTCGGCAATTGCCGACCGAGCCTTGAATAAATGGAACGCGACCGCGCTCTCACGCGTCACGGGAAATTCACGATTAATGGGGTCATCCGGTACAACCACCGTCACTTGGTGACCGGCGTCAGCCATGCCCCGGGCCAAATGGTACAACCGTACTTGAGAGGCGTTAACTTCCGGATTGGATGTCCCCAAAAATGCGATACGCACGGCAACCGTCTCAGCGGTATGCGATCCGGATACGCGATGTTCGCACCTGCGATCGTCCTATTACCCGAATCGTAGTATACCCGATCGTTCATTTTTCGGGTTGTATTTCGTCATGGTTTCTCACCTTTAGCTGAAGTCACTGTTTACGATGGGAAGATCGATCTCACCTAATCTCACCCATTGGGCCCTGATCTCCGGGGCGACCGGATTGCGCTCGCACCCTCAGAAACATTGACGATTGCGGCGGTCCGAGGAAGGTCTCTGTACAGGTGGCAGGGTGCTCAGGAAAGCAGAATGACCGAAGAATTGGGGTGCTCCAGATTTGGATGCCCATAAAACCTAGGGGCGCTGTGGGGAGCGGGAAACGCCCCGTTCTTCGCCAGGAACTTCCCCCGCTCTCAGGTCACATCGAAACCGGCTCTATTCGTCGGAATGTTTCGTCTTCGCACTTCTACGCCCGGGGCGCATCATGCGTCTCCCGCAAACCGGGCCTTTCCAGCCGTTCGGCGCCGGCGAGTTTGTGGCGCTTGTTCACATAGACGCCTGTTTGACCCACTTCGGGGATGCGAGTGCGAATGCGGTAAACATCGAAGTCCACATTCACGTAGTCAGCAGCGGCTTCGGAATGGCCGTGTTGCATGGTCAGGTTCTGCTTGAAAAAGCCGATGGCCTTACCGGCAGGAGTGGCCGTCAGCCCGATCAGGTATGAGTCAAAGTAAAGCAGCACTTGGACCTCCGGGAAAATCGAAATCTCATTTCGGAGGCAGTCCAAGCAGTTGCACGCCGGAGGAGTTTGGTTGTGCCCACGCAAAGAAATGGCGAGAGCAGCTCCGCGCTCTCCCCGCCACGGTTGCGCCTCGCGCCGCATGCGCTACGCGTAGATGCCGCGCTGCTTGATGGTGAACGCTACGCGGTCAATGGCCAGCATGTACGCGGCGATGCGATTGTTCACATCGTGCGCCTCGGCGTAGCGCACCACGTCGTCGAAGCTGTCGCGCAGGATGCCCTCCAACTGCTCATTCACAATCGCTTCCTTCCAGAAGTACCCCTGCCGGTCCTGCACCCACTCAAAGTAGCTGGCGGTCACGCCGCCGGCGTTGGCCAGGATGTCAGGCACAATGAAGATCCGCTTCTCCGCCAGAATCTCATCGGCTACGGCGGTGGTTGGCCCATTTGCGCCCTCCACCACAATGCGCGCCCTCACCTTGTCGGCATTGCGGCTGGTGATCACGTTTTCCGTTGCCGCGGGGATCAGAATCTCGCACTCCGATACCAGCAGCTCCTCGCTGGGCGTGGCCTCGGCGCCGCGGAACCCGAGAATGGTGTTGTTGCGGTACTTGTACTCGAGCAGTTGTTGAATATCGATGCCGGCTGAGTTGTACAGGCCGCCGTCACGCTCGGCGACGCCCACGATCTTGTAGTTCTTCTCCTGCATCAGCCGCGCGGCATTCGAGCCCACGTTGCCGAATCCCTGGATGATCACCCGGCAGCCTTCGACCGGCAGATTCAGGTAGCGCAGGCTCTCGTTGCACGCCACCATCACGCCGCGTCCCGTCGCCTCAATACGGCCGCGCGAGCCGCCGATGTTCAGCGGCTTGCCCGTCACCACGCTGGTCACTGTCTGCCGCATGTGCATGGAGTAGGTGTCCATGATCCATGCCATGGTCTGCTCGTTGGTGTTCACATCCGGAGCGGGAACATCCTTCTCCGGCCCGATGAATTCGATAATTTCGGACGTGTAGCGCCGCGTCATGCGTTCCAGCTCGCCCTTGCTCATGTTGTGGGGCTCGCAGATAATGCCGCCCTTGGCCCCGCCAAAGGGAATATTCACCACGGCGCACTTCCAGGTCATCCAACTGGCCAGCGCGCGCACCTCGTCCAGCGTCACGTCCGGCGCGTAGCGGATTCCGCCCTTGCACGGGCCGCGCGCCATCGAGTGCTGTACGCGGAACCCCGTGAACACATCAATCATGCCGTTGTCGAGGGTTACGGGAAAGTGGACGATCACTTCGCGCGACGGCGAGCGCAGCACCTTCCACAGGCCCTCATCGAGATTCAGCTTGCGCGCGGCAAAATCGAAGCGCGCGTTTTGCGCCTCCCAGGGATTGATCTCCTGGTCCAACGGCACGTTGGTCGTTCCGGTTGACATATCTGGTCTCCATCTCCTGCCGCATCCCGGTCATTTGGATTCGGATGCGGAGTCCGTTTCTCTAGCATATCGGCGCGGTGTCGATTCTCACAGTCTTTCCTCGCCCTCATCACCATCCGGCACAACTCCGTTAGCCTTCGCGGCGGTGCGTTCGGCTCGCGCCGCATCGCTCGCGAGTCCAAACCTCAGTGAGTCTAGGCCCAGCGGCGGGCTGCGTCAAGCCATGCAGAACCGGCAGCGAATACTTCTCCCGTGCTGGGCTCCTCTCCCATGGGAGGTGTTTCTAACCGGAACGCCTCGCCAACGCCACGGTGCACCAGCAGTTACACTTAGGCTGTGAAAGCCTCTTCCCGATCTGCCCAGCCCAGCCGCAGAGAGTTCCTGGCCCTGGCCCGGACGCACACGCTCGTGCCCGTCTGCCGCACCCTGATGGCCGATCTCGAAACACCGGTCTCGGCCTTTCTGCGCGCGGCGTGGCCTGAGCGCGAGTGCTTTCTGCTGGAATCGGTCGAGGGCGGCGAGCAGGTGGGCCGTTACACCTTCATCGGGCTCACGCCGTTCAAGCGCATTGTGGCGCGCGGGCGCCAGATCGCCATCACCGAAGGCCGCAAGACCACGCACGTTAAGGGCGACATCTTTGCCGTGCTGCGCGAGGCGCTCAGCGGGCACAAACCTGCGCGCCTGCCGGGACTGCCACCGTTCACTGCGGGCGCAGTCGGCTTCTTCGCTTACGACGCTGTGCGCCAGATCGAGCGGCTTCCCGTGCTAGCGAAAGACGAGCTGCGCGTCCCCGACGCTTGCCTGCTCTTCTTTGACGAAGTTCTCGCCTTCGATCATGTGCGCAAGGAGATCTGGCTCGTGGTCACTGCAGATGTGACCCATGGCAAGCGGCTGCCGCGTACGATCGCGCCGTCAAGCGTCTCGACAAGCTCGAAAAGCGTCTCGAACAACCGCTGCCGGATCTCGATCGCAAAAGGCCAAGCAAATCGCTCAAGCTCAAAATCAAGCACCGCACGGCGAAAAAAGACTTCATGGCCGCAGTGGAGCGCACCAAGGAGTACATCCGCGCTGGCGACGCCTTTCAAGTGGTCGTCTCGCAGCGCTTCGACGTTGAGCCCGGCGTGGACAGCTTTCAGGTCTACCGCGCACTGCGCACCGTGAATCCCAGCCCCTACATGTTCTTTCTGCGCTTCGCGCCGGAAGGGCCGCTCGGCGCGAGGCCGGCAAACCAGCGGAAAAACTCCTCCAAAGGGTCAAAAGGTTCGGAGAACCCGCTCGAGCTGGCGGGTTCGTCGCCCGAGCTTCTGGTGCGGGTGAATCACGGCAAGGTGGAGTACCGGCCCATCGCGGGCACGCGACCCCGCGGCGCGACCGAGGCCAAAGACAACGCCCTGGCCGAGGAGATGCTGCATGACGAAAAGGAGCGCGCAGAACACGTCATGCTTGTCGACCTGGGCCGCAACGATGTCGGCCGCGTGAGCCGCTTCGGCAGCGTGAAGGTCGACAAGCTGATGTTCGTCGAACGTTACAGCCACGTCATGCACATTGTGAGCTCGATTGAAGGCCGGCTGCGCCCGGAGCTCGACCGCCGTCGATGCTCTTCGCGCCTGCTTCCCTGCCGGCACGCTCTCCGGCGCGCCCAAGGTCCGCGCGATGGAGATTATCGAAGAGCTTGAGCCGGCGAGGCGCGGTACCTACGGCGGCGCGGTCCTCTACGCCGATTTCTCCGGCAACCTCGACTCCTGCATCGCTATCCGCTCCATGCTGTCGATTGGCGGCAAAGGCTCCGTTCAGGCCGGTGCGGGCATCGTCGCCGACTCCGTGCCCGAGCTCGAGCATCAGGAATCGCTCAACAAAGCGCAGGCCGTGATCCGCGCCATCGAGCGGGCGCGCCAAATGTAGCGCGGTCTCCGTGCGCGGCTGCTCCGGAATCCGTGAGCGGCGGAGAGCGCATGTGCGTCCTTGGAGAAAGACATCCGCAGCAGGAGGACGCAATGGAGAAGGCATGGGGGTGGATGAAAAACGGTCTGGCGCTCCTGGGAGTGCTGGCCACCGGGTTCTGGCTTGGCTCGGGTCGCACGGTCAAGGCGTCGAGCTACCAGTCGAGTACAGGCGACGTCGAGTTTCAGCTCACCGGAATCAACGAGACGAGTTCGCTGCTGGTTTACCAGCCCGGAACGAAAACTGTCTACGTCTATCAGGGAGCCACAACCGGGAATGCGGCGTTGCAATGCTCGTTTATGTTCCAACTCGAAAAGCCGGGTCAGGTCATCCGGCGCATTCCATGTGCGGTGCAACAGTTGATTCCGTAACATATCACTCCGCACCGAAAATCCGCCGGAAGAATCCGCCGATCTTCCTGAAGAATCCCTTTTTCTTTGCGGTCGCAGGCTTTGGCGCTGGATTTGTGCTCGGGGTCTGCGCTGACGGCACGGCTGGCTGAGGCGATGTCGCCGTCTGCGCCGCGCGATCGGCGCCGTTGTACACGAACGTATCCGAAGTGCCGGGAGCGTGGCCGGGCAGAGCCGAGGCTACAGGCGCGGAAGCTGCGGACGGCGTAAGACCCTCGCTCTGCGCCAGCGGGAACTCGTTGGGCGCGGACTTTGGCGGCGGCGGACACCCGCACGGCTCCTTTTCCTGGTCTACCACCTTCTGCAGGCTGCCGTGCTCGAACATCACCCTCTGGCCCGCCTGCACGCGATAGAGGCCGCCGTCAAACACGCTGGTCACCACAACGTAGGGCGCGTTCGCGCCGGCGTTATCCACGCAGGTGTCGCCATCATCGCCCATCCGCACACTTACATCCGCCGCGTTCGGTCCACCGATCATGATGCGGAAGTACGGGGTGAGCAGCGTATCGGCGTTGCGCTCGCGCGCGGTGCTCGCGGCGAAGCTCATCTCCACCGCGCCGTGATCCAGCGCAATCAGCAGGCCGGGAACTTCACCGGCTGGTGTGCTCGAATCCGCCGCGAGCTTGACCGTGCTGGAAGCGCAAACGTGCAGTGTTCCGCGATACGGCATCGTTACCTGTGCTGTTCCATTGCCGGCCGTGATCGTCCCGCTGCCTGTGATGAACGCCCTGCCATTAAACGCCTGCAGCGACCCCGCAACCGAAAGCGCTGCACCGGGAATCGATTTGTCGAGCGGAACAATGGCGACGGGCGGCGAGGTTAAGGCCGGAGCCTGGCCTGCCTCCGATGGCTGCGGAGCCGGCAGCGCTTCTGCCGCGGGCACAGCTTGCGGAGCCGGAGTTGATTGCGGCCCCGGTTGCGGCGTCGCCTGCGGCGCCTGAGCGCGAACCGCCGATGCGGCAACCAAGGCCGCGCAAACGGCCAGAACAGAAACCAGCTCACGCACGCGCGCCAAATCCGCGCAGCCAGTCGTGATGTTCGGCGCGGCGCGCATGGGCTACATGTCCAGGAAGTTGCGAATCATCTGGTGCCCGCCCTCGGTGAGCACGCTCTCGGGATGGAACTGCACGCCCTCCACAGGCAGGCTGCGATGCCGAAGGCCCATGATCACTGTTCCTGATCCGTTCGCCTCAGGCGTGTGCGCCGTCACCGCAAGTTCGGCCGGCAGCGACTCTCGCTCCACGATGAGCGAGTGGTAGCGCGTGCAGGTGAGCGGCGTGGGCAGCCCGGCAAAGATGCCTTTACCATCATGCTCCACCGCACTGGTCTTCCCGTGCATCAGCGTCCGCGCGCGCACCACTTTGCCGCCGAAGGCTTCGCCGATCGCCTGGTGTCCCAGGCAAACTCCAAGAATTGGCGCCTTCCCCGCCATGTGCCGGATCAGCGGCACCAGAATCCCCGCCTCGTGCGGAGTGCGCGGCCCCGGCGAGAGCAGAATCCGCTCCGGCTTCATGGCTTCCACCTCTTGCGGCGTCACCTCGTCGTTGCGGCGCACCACGACCTCCGCGCCCAGCTCGCCCAGGTACTGGACCAGGTTGTAGGTGAACGAATCGTAGTTGTCGAGGACGAAGACCATCGTGACTTCCAGTGTAGCGCGGGCGGCGCGCATTCGAGTTCCGAGCTGCGCCGCGCGGCACGCTTCGACCGAACCCAGTTGCCGCTTGCGCCCGCTCGTGCGTTTCTGCAAAACTGGCGATGGCTGGTAACCATGGTTCTTCATTTCCTTATTCAAGGCCGCGTGCAGGGGGTCGGTTTTCGCTGGTTCGTGCAGCGCGAGGCCGCCGAGCTCGACCTGCGCGGATGGGTGCGCAACACCGAGGATGGCGAAGTGGAAGTGGTCGCAGCGGGAGATCCCGGCAACTTGGACGAGCTCCGCGCCAGCCTCCGCCGCGGCCCGCGCGGCGCCCGCGTCGATCGCGTCGTTGAACATCATCTCGCCGAGAGCGAACTCGAAGGCCTCAGCTCTTTCCAGATCGATGGCGCATGGTAGCAAGACAGGGAGCAGGGAGTAGCCAATAGGGAGTAGGGGGCTTGTCCGGCTTGGGCGCTGTAAATTGAGAGCTTGTCTGACGGAGAAATCTCACGAGCTTGTTCCCGCAATGTTTTTCTACTCCCTACTCCCTACTCTCTGTTCCCTACTTCCTGTTCCCTGTTCCATCGCTTCCAGCCTTCGGCGATAGACTGGGAGCTGACAACGAATCACTGAAAAACCGAAATCTACGAACTGGAGCTTAGCACTGTCATGCCGCAAGAAGGAAAGCCCGTCAACGTGGAGGATCTCAAGAAATTGGTGCGCACTGTGCCGGATTTTCCCAAGCCGGGGATTCTCTTTTACGACATCACCACACTGTTGAAAGATAAGACGGGCTTTGCGCAGCTCATCGACGCCATGGCCGCGCATTACATCGGGCGCAACATCGACCTGATTCTGGGCATCGAGGCGCGCGGGTTCATCTTCGGGCCGGCGCTGGCCTACCGGCTGAACGCGGGCTTTGTTCCCGTGCGCAAGCCGCGAAAACTGCCCGCTCCCGTCGCCCGCGTCACCTACGACCTCGAATACGGAACAGACACGCTCGAAATCCACATGGACGCCATCGCGCCGGGACAGAGCGTGGTCCTGGTTGACGATCTGCTCGCCACCGGCGGCACCATGGAAGCGACAATCAAGTTGGTCAAGCAGTTGGGCGGCGTCATCGCCGGCCTGGGGTTTGCTGTTGAACTCGACTTCCTGAAGGGCCGCGACCGCTTCAAGGAGTACGACGTCTTCAGCCTCCTGCACTACGACGAATAGCCGCGGCCAGCTCCGCTACTGCCAGATTCGGAACCCGCATTACGATTCATCCTTCGGCGCTTGCTCCGGCGCTTGCTCCGATTCTTGCCCCGCGCTCGCGGCGCCGGAATCATCCAGGAACATCTGCGCGTCGGCAAACCGGTAGCCGACATAGACGTCGGTCAGCAGGTAGGTCGGATTGGACGGATCATCTTCAATCTTCTTGCGCAACTGGCGCACGAAGGTGCGCAGATACTCCACCTCCTCGCGGAATTCTGCGCCCCACACCGCCGTCAACAGCTTGGCGTAGGTCACCACGCGTCCCGCGCGGCTCATCAGGCAGTACAGAATGTCAAACTCCTTGCGCGTGAGCCGCACCGGCGTACCACGCTTGGTCACCAGGCGCTTCACCGGCTCCAGGCGAATTTCGCCGATCTCCATGGGTGCGTCCTCAGGCCGGGCCGGAGCGCGCACGCGCCGTACGGCGGAGCGGATGCGCGCAATCAGTTCCCGCGTGCTGAATGGCTTGGTCACGTAGTCGTCGGCGCCCATGTCCAGCGCCTCTACCTTGTCCTCTTCGTCGTCGCGCACAGTGAGCATCAGCACCGGCAGGCGGGGCGCGAAGGCGCGAATCCGGCGTAGCGTTTCGATGCCGCCGATCCCCGGCATATTGATGTCCAGAAGCACCGCATCGTACTGGGCGGCGCGCAACGCCTGCAGCGCCTCTTCCCCGCGCGAGGCCTCCGCCACTTGAAAACCAAGCTCCAGCAGCGGAGGCCGCAGCGCTCGCCGGATGGCTGTCTCATCGTCGACCACGAGAATGCGGATCGCGGGCTGCACCATCACAAACTCTCCTTCTCCGTTATAAGCGGAATGGCGGCAAAGAAAGTAGTGCCTTCTTCTTCATCGCTGGTCACCCAAACGTAGCCGCCATGGACCTGTGCCGCCCGCTTGGCCACGGAAAGGCCGATCCCTGTGCCTGGGGCGCGATTGGAGTAAGTCGAGGAGCGATAGTACCGGTCAAAGATCCGTTCGCGGTCCGCCATGTGAATCACCGGCCCATAACTGTGCACGGAAAAGATCGCCTCCGGTCCTGCAACCAGGACGCGGATCGTGATCGTGGTTCCGAAGTTCGAGTATTTACATGCGTTGTCAATGTACTGGGTCAGGAGCATGACCATCAACTGCCGGTCGCAGCTCAAGACCAGGCTCTCGTCTTCAATCTCCACCGCGACCTTCATGCTGGCCAGCCGGTCTTTGAGGCCGGCGAGCACTTCCTCAATCAGCGTTCCCACACTGACCGTCGCCACGTGAATGGCAACCTCGCCTCCGTCAAGGCGCGCGGTCGTCAACAGACGCGTCGTCAGATCGCCGAGGAGCCGAGTTTGCTCGTCGATCAATCCAACCAGATCCGCTTGTCCCGGCGAAAGATGGCCCATCTCCGCCAATCCCGTCGAGGCCGCTCGAATGGCCGTCAGCGGAGTCTTGTATGCGTGTGCCAGGCTGTCCAGCACGGTGGCGCGCAGTTGCTCGGTGCGCCGCTCAGTCTCGATCCGGCTCTCGTTGGCGAAGGCCCGGTAGCGGTCGAAAGTGATTGCGATCAGCGAGGCAATTGCGTTGTTCGTTAGCGGGCTGGTATCCCCACGCACCACCAGGCTGCCAACCGGCACCGTCCCCAGGCGCACCACGCGGCGGCCGATGCCTGTCTCCGGGTCGTCGTCCGAGGTCCCAAAGTAGTAGACGTTCTGCGCCATCTCCTGAGGATCCACACTCCAGAAACCCGCCTGGTACACATCGTGCAGATCCGCATCGAACACCGCGACGGCCTCAAGGTTGAAGATCTCATGCACCAGTTCAGCCAGTTGCGGCCCCGGTTCCTGGTGAAGATTCATCTGCAGGGTCTGCCTCGTGAACTCGTATAGGTCCTCCATCTGCCCGCCGCGAGACTCCGCCTCCCGCGCATGGTCGGTCACTCTTGCCGAGAGCCGGCTGACGGTGAGTGAAACAAGCACGAAGACCAGCAGGGTGACGGAATTGGCTGGGTTGGCCGCCATATTCAACTGCGTTTGGTGCGCCGTGAACCAGCTCTGCGCCACCACTGCCGAAAGCGAAACAATCACCGCCTGCCAGAATCCGCAAAGCAACGCCGTGGGAACCACGATGAGCAGATAAAGCAGCGCGGCCACGGGAAGCAGCCGGCCGGACCAATGCGCCAGCGCCGCCACCAGGATCACGGCCACCACTCCCAGCGCGCACTCCAGCGTGAACAGCAGCAGCCGCAAGCTGGCGCCGCGCGGAGGGCCAAGCAGGAAGATCGACCGCGCTTGATAGCTCTGAGACAACCGGTTACTCACCTTCCAGTTTCGAAATCACTCCGGAAATCCGCCTCGCGCAGAAAAAGAACAATCGGAACGCACGGCCGCCTGGACCCCGCCCTCGTACTTCCAAGGGACCGATCCCGCTTCAAGGCGGAATGGCCCACAGTTTGCAGGGTCTGAGCAGGGAAAAGAAGAGTTTATCAGGTTCTTTACCGTTCCTTCCCGGCTGTGCCCCTCGGGGCCATCGCTGCGCCAAAGGCGCCAAATAGCCTAATCCAATCCCCGTCCCCGCCTTCGTCCCTGCGACCCGGAAGGAATCTTTCTGCAATTCTCATGCGTTCCTGATGCGTTCTTCATAGCTTCTTTATGCTCTGTTTGCATTACTGGTGCTAGCTCGATTGACTCAATCAACGGCGCCGATCACAACCGCACAATTGCCAGCCTCACCACTGGCGATCTGAGCCCTACGTGTGCGCAGTCAAGGAATTCCGGGCCCTGATCCTGCAGCGGACACGCCGCAAGGTTTACCGGCAGCATGAATCACCCTTGTATCATTCACAAATTTTCTTTGGAGGTAACTGATGTTTTTGAACGCAAAGGTCATCCTTCGATCGATTGCTGGAGGTGCTTTAGCAACCGCGCTCATGGCCGGTGCGCAAACACCAGCGGCTTCGTCTTCCGCGACGCCTGCGCAGGCGCCTGCGCCCGCTGCCCCCGCGGAAGCGGCACCCGCTCCGCTTTCCACATTCGTTCTCACGGGTCCGCTGCAGTGGCTGCCGCCGGCGGTCTTCGATGCCGGCCCCTTCGGCAAGCTCTCGGTCAACGGCATCATTACGGGCTTCGCGGTGGGGCAGAACAACCCCGTTCCGGGCGACGACACCAAGGAAGCTACGCTCAGCAACGGCGAGATCTTCATCCAGAAGGCCGACGGAAAGTTCCAGTGGTACGTCCAGGCCGGCGAGTACACCATGCCGACCTTGGGCAGCGCGTATCTCGATGCCCAGGACACCGTCAAGGATTTCTACGGACCGGTTCCGGTTGCCTACGCCAAGCTTGCGACAGGCAAGACCACCACCTGGCAGATCGGCGCGCTGCCCACGCTCATGGGCGCTGAGTCCACGTTCACCTATCAGAACTTCGACATCGAGCGCGGAGTGCTGTGGGGACAGGAGAACGCGGTCAATCACGGAATTCAGGTGAACCAGACGCTCGGCAAATACTTCGCCGCTTCTTTTAGCTGGAATGACGGTTACTACTCCAACCGTTATTCATGGTTGAGCGGTTCGTTCACCCTTACCAAGGGGCCTCACAGCCTGGTCTACGACGGAATGGGCAACCTGGGCCAGACCGCCTTTGAGACTCTGGCAACCCCGGTGCAGAACAACGGCTATATGCACGTGGTGATCTATACGTACACCAAGGGCGCCTGGATCGTTCAACCGTACTTCCAGTACGGCAAGGTCCCGACCAATACCGGCATCGGCATCGTGAAGGGCTCGAGCGCCACCGGCGGCGCGCTCTTCGTCAGCCGCGCCTTCAAGAGCGGCTTCGCGCTGCCCGGCCGCTTTGAATACATCGCGACCTCCGGCTCCCTCGGCGGTCCTGACGTCAATCTCCTCTACGGGCCTGGCAGCTCGGCCACCAGTTTCACCGTCACGCCCACCTACCAGAAGGCCGGCTTCTATTTCCGCACCGACTTTGCGGTGGTGCACACAATGAACTACACCCCCGGAGATGTCTTCGGCCCGCTTGGAAGCGACGCCACCCAGTTCCGCGCCGTCGGTGAGTTCGGCTTCATCTTCGGCGACAACATTGTCAAGAAATGACCGCGATGAGGCGCTGGCTCCGCAGAGCCCAGCGCACCCATCTTCGTTCTTTATTTCGTCCTGATGGGGCGACCGCTAGACTCGCACTACCGACACCGGGACCGGCCCAAGCCGAACCAGGCGAACGGAAGGTCCCGCAGCAAGCAGCGCCGGCGCTCGCAAGAATGGCCGGCAAAGATGAGCCCGCTATCAACCGTGTTTGAGAAATTCCCCGGAGGTCAGCCGCCGGGAGCCGCCAAACGAACCTCAAAACCTCAGGAGAATGCTCATGGCAGATCAGAAAGCACCTCAGATGCAGGCTACTCTGGGCCTTACCCAGCTGACCGCAAACGCAATGGCGCTCATTGCCCCCGGCGCCTTCCTCTGGCTCACCTTCTACATCCAGGCCACCACCGGCGTTGCGGGCCAGCCATCCACCGCGCCAGCCATGTGGCTGGGCATCTTCATCTCCCTGCTGCTCTGCCTGGCCACCGCCGTGTCCTACGCCGAGATTTCCAAGCTCTATCCCGGCACCGGCTCCAGCTACTACTACGCCGAACAGGCCATGCTCTCCAAGGACAAGGCCTTCAAGTACGCCCGCATCGCGAAGTTTGTCGTCGGTTGGGGCTCGCATCTCTACTACTGGGTCTATCCCGGCGTGATGGTGGCCGTCACCGGCGTCTTTGTCGGTTACGTGGTTGGCTTCCTGTATCCCACGTTTATGAGCGGCGCCAACCCCGGTCTGCTCTTCATGGCGATCGTCGCGGTGGTTTTCTCCTTCTTCGTCGCGTGGATCGCCTCCAAAGGCGCAGGCGCCTCCTCGGCAGTCAACATCGCCATGAATGTGATTCAGATCTCCGCTCTGATCGTCTTCAGCGTGCTGGCTCTCGGCTATCGCGCCAATCATCCGGAGGGCGCGACGGCCTTCCAGTACGACACGCAGACGCTGCAGACCTATACCTACCAGTTCGCCACCAATCCTAAGGACGGCTCCATCATGCGTGACGCGAGCGGCACGCCGCTCCCGCTGCTTGACAAAGCCGGTAAGCCCGTTCCGTTCACCATCAGCTATCAGGAGACTGACTCCAGCGGCAACTTCCTCGCCCATCCCAGCGCCGCTTCGGTCGTCGGCGTCCACAAGTGGAGCTGGGTCTTTATTCAGTCCACGGTCGCTATTCTCATCCTCGTCGGTTTTGAGTCGGTCACCTCGATGGGAGGCGAGGCAAAAAATCCGACCAAGCATATTCCCATCGCCGTCATTGCGTCGCTGCTGATTCAGGGGTTGTTCTGCTACCTCTTTGAGTACTTTTGCGCCAACTACTTTCTCAACTCGGGGTACACAATGCAAAGCGCCACGGGCTCGGCCGCGCCCATCGGCGACATGATGATCGTCGTCGGCGATCAACTGCTGGGCCAGGGCCACGGCCGGTACTTCATGCTGGCCGAAGCGGTCACTGTCTTCTTCGCCCTCATCGGCACCACGCTGGCCTGCATGAACACCGGCGCCCGCGTCACTTACGCCATGGGCAAAGACGCGGAGGTTCCGGAGCACTTCGGCTTGCTGCACGCCGGGTCCCTGTCGCCGCGCAAGTCCATCTGGACGCTGGCCTGGATCTCCGCAGTCATCGGCGTCATCGCCATCTCGCTGATGTTCGGCGACGCCGGCGCGCCGAGCGACGCCACCATCGCAGCTCTTCCGCACGGCATCTTCTCCAGCTTTGGCTACCTGCCGCACGACACGCTGGCCAAACTGCCCAACTCGCTGCTGGCCCTGACGCTGACCTCAAACTTCGGCACCTTCATCCTCTACGGGTTGAGTTGCCTGTTGTGCATCATCGCCTATTCCGAGCGCCACGACAGACACTGGCTCAAACACTACCTCATCCCGGGCTTCGGCCTCGTCGCCAACCTCACCTGCATGGCGTTCTACTTAGCCGGGCCGTTCTTCAACCTTGGCACCAAGATGGAACCCCTTACGGCGCTGGGTATCTCCGCTATATGGGGCATTTATGGAGCGATCTACTTCCTGCGATCTTCAAAGGCCAAGGGCAAGACGGTGCTGCTGGCTTCAAAACATCAACTCTTGTAAACGACGCGACAACTGAACTGTCACATCCGGGTGGATTCGCTCCCCGGCCTCTTATGAGAGGCTGGGGAAGGGATCCACCCAATCGTCGTTTTCGAGGAACAGCCTGAATCGTTTCAAAGAACGGCATCTCAGCGGCGCAATTCCGCGAGATGGCCTCATACGGCGGCGCATATGTTGGACGTACAGTTCGGCGAGGCCAGCGACTTCGGCAAAGTCCGCACCAACAATGAAGACGCTATGGGATCCTTTGTCCCCGCCTCGCGCCAGCAAGCGCGCTCCCATGGCTTTCTCTTCGTCGTTGCCGACGGAGTGGGCGGGATGGATCTGGGAGAGGTGGCCGCGGCCACAGCCGTTTCGGCCGTGACGGAACAGTTCGCCAAGGCGCAATCCGGCGCCATGCTCATCAGCCTGGTTCCGCGGCTCATCCAGCAAGCCAACGCCGCTGTACATGACCGCAGGCTCGAGCCCGAATACCAAGGCAAGAGCATGGCCACCACGCTCGTCGCCTGCGCCTTGCGCTACGACCAGGCCGTGGTCTCCCACGTCGGCGATTCGCGGTGCTACCTCGTCCGCAACGGCCAGGCACGCCAAATTACCCAGGACCACACTTGGGTCAACGAGCAGCGCAAGATGGGTCTGATCTCCGCCAGCGAAATTCCGTCCTCCGACTCCCGCCATGTGCTCATGCGCTCCCTGGGGCCGGAGATGTTCGTTTCACCCGACACCACGGTCCTCACCCTGCTACCCGGCGACGTTCTCGTCCTGTCGACCGACGGGCTGCACGATGAAATGAGCGACGCCGAGATCGCCTCCATCGTTTCGCAGAAAAAGGACGCCGCCCAGATCGCCCGCGAGCTCGTCGCCCGCGCGGTCGAAATCGATGGCGGCGACAACACCACAGCGCAAGTCATCCGCGTGCGTTCGGTGGAACAGGTTGGCATGTACCGCGGCCGCCCCTATCGCCTGCCTGTTTAAGAACAGACTCGGTTCGTTTGCCTCATCCCTGATCCCTGTTCCCTGACTTCTTCGTTCCCGCTTTACAAAATCCTTACTGTTTCCCGGCTCACACCCGATAAAGTAGAGAGAGCGCCGATGGAGCGGACCGAACGATGAGTTATTTCGATGTTCTGGAGGCAGGGACTCAGACTCGATTCCTACCGCATCGACGCTCCCGTCGCCAAAAGCGGCATGGCCACCATCTTCCGCGCCACTGACACGCGCGACGGCCGCACCGTCGCCCTCAAAATACCTCACCCCGACATGGAAGCCGATCCCATCCTCTCTGACCGCTTCCAGCGCGAGGCGGCCATCGGCGAACGTCTGCGCCACCCCAACGTCATGCAGGTCTACGGCGGAGAACACCGTTCCCGCGTCTACATGGTCATGGAGTGGTGCGAGGGCCGTCTGTTGCGCCGCATCCTCGATGAAGGCCGCATTCCCCAGGATCGCGCCATCCATATCGCCATTGAGGTCCTTAAGGCGCTCGACTATATCCACGCCAATGGCGTCGTCCACCGCGACCTCAAACCGGAGAACATTCTGGTCGATGACAACGATCACATCAAGCTCATCGATTTCGGCATCGCCAGCGATTCGGCTTCAAGGCGCCTCACCTACGCCAACTTCACCGCCACGCTGGGCACGCCCGACTACATCGCACCGGAGCAGGTGAAGGGCAAGCGCGGCGACGGCCGCACCGATATCTACTCCTTGGGTGTCATCCTCTACGAAATGCTCACTGGCAAGCTGCCCTTCTCCGGCCCCTCGCCCCTGGCCGCGATGAACGACCGCTTGTTGAACCACCCCGTACCGCCGCGTGTAGCCGACCCCACCGTCTCGCCCCAATTGCAGGAGATTCTGTACCGCGCATTGGAGCGGGATCCCAGAAATCGGTACGCCACCGCCCAGGAGTTCGTCCACGACCTTGAGCACCCCGATCAGGTCGGAGTCGAAGACCGCCCCGAGCTGCGGGACTGGCAAAAGCGAAAGTCGCAATTGGCGAGAAAAATCCTCTACTACGGCGCCTTGGCCATGATTCCAGTCTTCGTTTTGCTCATCATGGTTCTCATCGCCCACCACCACTGACCGGGGTTTTCCACACCGATTGCCCCCAAATCCTCACGGATTCTTTATGCTGGATGCACTAGGATTCCAGTGAATCTTAGGTGCCTATCCATCTTGCATTGAAAGTGTGCCCGCTGTTTGCTCCAACCTCGTGTCCGCTTCAGTCTCACGCGGCAGAGCGATGAGCTTTAGCCCAAATTGCACTTAATCTGACCTTGGCCGCAATTGGGCTCGACCTCCACAACCAAGCCAGTGCTTGAATTTGACAACACCAAGCGAAAGGAGAAGTAAGAATGCCGCGTACTCCCGATGACGTGAAAAAGCTCGCAAAAGAGGCCGGTATAAAGATTGTCGACCTGCGGTTTATCGACTTGCCGGGCATGTGGCAGCATTTTTCCATCCCAGTGGAAGACCTTGAGGACGATCTGTTCAGCGATGGCATCGGCTTCGATGGATCGAGCATCCGAGGATTCCAGCAGATTCATGAAAGCGACATGCTGCTGGTCGCGGATGCCGAGACGGCGCAGGTGGACCCGGTTCTCTCGGTTCCCACGCTCAACATCATCTGCAATGTGGTTGATCCCATCAGCCGCAAGCCCTACAGCCGCGATCCGCGCCACGTGGCGCAAAAGGCCGAAGCCTATCTGAAAAAGTCTGGCGTTGCCGACATCAGTTATTGGGGGCCAGAGGCGGAATTCTACATGTTTGACAGTGTCCGCTATGACCAGAACGCGCAGAGCGGCTACTACTACATCGATTCCAGAGAGGGCGTCTGGAACACGGGGCGCGAAGAGTGCCCCAACCTGGGCTACAAGCTGCGCCACAAGGAAGGCTACTTCCCGGTGCCGCCTTCTGACCAGATGCAGGATATCCGCTCGGAGATCCTCCTGGCGTTGAAGCAAGTGGGCGTGAAGGTTGAGGTCCACCATCACGAGGTGGGCACGGCGGGCCAGGCCGAAATCGACATGCGCTTTGGGCCGCTCACCAAGATGGCGGATAACCTGCTTTGGTACAAGTACATCATCCGCATGATCTGCAGGAAGCACGGCATGACCGCGACCTTCATGCCCAAGCCGTTGTTCGGCGACAACGGTTCCGGCATGCACGTGCACCAAAGCCTTTGGAAGGGCAACACGAACGTCTTTTACGATGCCAAGGGCTATGCGTTGCTCAGCCAGACCGCGAAGTACTACATCGGCGGACTGCTCAAGCACGCGCCTGCTCTGCTGGCCATCGCCGCTCCCACCACCAACTCGTATCGCCGCCTGGTGCCCGGTTACGAGGCGCCGGTGAACCTGTGCTACTCGCAGCGCAACCGCTCGGCCGCGGTCCGCATTCCGGTTTATTCCACCAGCCCCAAGGCCAAGCGCATCGAATTCCGCTGCCCCGATCCTTCGACCAACCCCTATCTCTGCTTCGCGGCCTTGCTCATGGCCGGTCTCGACGGAATCAAGCGCAAACTCGATCCCGGCGAGGCGATGGACAAGGACCTGTACGAGTTGGAGCCGGAAGAGGCGGCAAAGGTGAAGAGCACGCCCGGCTCGCTGGGCGAGGTTCTCGAAGCGCTCGAGAAGGACCACGCCTTCCTGCTGGAAGGTGGAGTCTTTACCAAGGACCTGATCGAAACTTGGATCACCTACAAGCGCACGCGCGAGCTGGCTCCGGTCAACCTGCGCCCCGTGCCTTACGAGTTCTTCCTCTATTACGATCTGTGAGAAGAATCTGGTTGCCCCATCCTTCCGGCGCCTTTTGCCGGAAGGGTGGGATAGCATATCCACCCGAAACGGCCATGCGCGGGTTACTTTGCATTACTTCCGGTCGGCATCCGCAGATGCCGGCCGTTTCCTTTGACTCGGCCAAGGAGTAGTCTGGGTGTCTTCCCGATAACTTACGTGTTGGAGGTCGCCTGAAAGGAGACTCCAATGCGGCCCGCACGAGTTGCAAGTTTTCTCGTGGTTCTTCTTGCAATAGCTTTTTTCTCATTCACTCCTACCGACGCATTTGCCCAATACGTCGTCGACTGCACCGGCAACACGCCCGGCGCTTACACCACCATCAACTCCGTGCTTCCACTCCTGACCAACGGCTCTGTGGTGCGCATCACCGGCCCCTGCACGGAAAACGTGACCATCACAGGTCTCGCCAATCTCAACATCGGCGCGCCCTGGGGCCAAACCGCAACGCTTAACGGCAACCTGACTCTCAACAGCGTGCAGAACCTGTTTCTCTACGGAATGAACGTCACTGACCCTTCCGGGGACGGCATCGACATCTCGAACAGCTCCGCCGTGACGCTGGACAATTGCGCCAGTAGCAACAACACCGGATTTGGCCTTAACGTTTCAGACTCGGCTGTAACCATTCAGGGCACAGGCGCCTTCAATAACAACGGCAGTGACGGCATTTACGCCTCCGGCATCACCGATCTTGAGTTCGGCTGGTGTGGCGGGCCCGTCAGCATCAGCAACAATCTAGGGGATGGGCTCTACCTGCAGGATGGCAAGATGGAGGCGTTGGGAGGCCTGACCATCAGCGGCAACAAGACACCCCCCAACGATTCGCCGTTCGCACCTCCCGCAGGCAACGGTTTCGGTATCAACTTCAGGGGACATGCGCGGGGAGCTGTCCTCGGTTTCTGTGCCCCCAATGTCATCTCGGGCAATCAGGCCGGGGGCGTCGCAATTTATGAAGGTTCCGAGATCAGCATCAGCTTTGCGTCGGACCTTCCCGCCGGCGATTCGTGGGGCAACATCATCAGCGGGAACGGATCCGCCGGAGTTACCGTCGGGCTGGGCAGCCAGGCTACGTTTTGGGAGGGGGCTCAGATCACCAATCATCCCGACGCGGGGATCGATGTCTTCGGGCACAGCCAGGCATTTATCTATGGCCCCGACCAGATCGCCAGCAATGGCACCGGCTCTCCGGAAACCTACCCTACGCGCGCGGGCGTCCGCGTGGCTGGCAACTCCGAAGCCTACATTCGTGGCGGCCAAATCTCCCAAAACGACGGTCCCGGCATCCTTGAGCTTGACAACTCCAGCGTGGACATCTCCGGCGCCACGCTCACCTCGAACCTTGGAGGTCCCATCGTGTGCGACTCGTCGGCATGGCTAGTCAGCGATCCCGCGACGGTTCCCGCGCTCTTCGGTTTCGCGGCGCCGTGCAAAATGCCCAATACGTATGGGCCGCACGTCCGCGCGTTTTCGCCCCCGCCCATACCCAATAGCAGCCCGATCCAAGCCCAGGAGGCGAAATACCAGAAGCTCATTTCGTCGTTCTGATTGCTCCGTGACCCGTTCCGATCCAGAGACGTACGAGTCGGTTCACTGCTTGGGTTTGTGAGGGTCAGTAGAAGCGCAGTGCAGTCGAAGCTGACGGCATCACTTGGTGTTGGCCGTTTTGATTGCCGCTTCAATCTCCTCCGCCAGCGCCTCGGCTGCGTCGATGCACCCGCCTCGGCTCACGTCGCGGTGCGTCACCAGCCGAATTGCATCCGGCCCGAATGCGCCCGCCAGAACTCCACGCTCCTTCAGCCGCGACACCAGTTCGGCCGCGCCTTTTCCCGCCGTCAACCGGAAGACGACGATGTTTGTTTCGACCGTTCCGAGATCAATCGCCACGCCCTCAGTATGCGCCAGCGCCTCCGCCAGCAGCCGCGCGTTGGCGTGATCGTCCGCGAGCCGCTTCGGCCCGTCTTCGAGCGCGATCAGCCCTGCCGCGGCCAGCACGCCCGCTTGCCTCATGCCTCCGCCCATCGCCTTACGAAAGACTCGCGCCCTCGCCATCCGCTCCGCCGAGCCCACCAGCATCGATCCCACCGGCGCGCCCAATCCCTTCGACAGGCAAAACATCACCGTATCGAACCCGCGCGTGAGCGCCTTTACATCCACGCCCAGCGCTACAGCGGCATTAAAGATGCGCGCGCCGTCCAAATGCAGCGGCAGCCGGTGCGCTTTGGCCCCGTCCCAAATCTCCTCCAACACGGCCAGCGGCGTGACCCGCCCGCCGGCGAGATTCGCGGTGTTCTCAATTTCGATCAATCCCGTCGCCGCGCGGAACCCGCCATACGGGCTGATCGCCGGCTCGATGTGCTTCCAGGTCAGAATTCCGCCCTCGGCCGGCACGGCGCGGATCAGGCAGCCAGAAAAGACCGCCGTGGTCGCCATCTCGTAATCCAGAATGTGCGCGCGAGACTCGGCGATCACTTCCTGGCCCGGTTGCGTGAGAGTGCGGATCGCCACCTGGTTGCCCATGGTGCCCGTGGGCACAAAGAGCGCGTCATCGCGGCCAAACATCGCCGCCGCGCGCCGCTCCAGCAGATTGACCGTGGGATCCTCGCCGTAAACGTCGTCGCCGACTTCGGCCGCCGCCATCGCCGCGCGCATCTCGAGCGTTGGCTTCGTCACGGTATCCGAACGTAGATCAATGATCCTTGCCAAGCTTTTGCGCCCTTCTTGAATAGGGAATAGGGAGTAGAGAGTAGAAAACTGCCCTACGCCCTCAACTTTCTCATCATCACGACGAGCATTCTGCCGATCTCATCGCAGAGGCTCTCCGCGGCTTGCCGCTTTGGCTCCGCACCGAACCCTAATCCACCCGCGATAACGAGCTGCGTCTGCACCTCGCAATTCGAACCTCTGGCGTGACCAAGAAACAAAAGATACTCGCCTTTCGTGGATCGTCCGTATCCTTCTGCAATGTTGCTTGCGATGGAGACTGAAGCCCGTCGCAACTGATTGGTCAAACCGAATTGTTCGGACTGCGGGAACGACGCCGTAAGCTTGTAAATCCCAAGGCTGAGTTCAACCGCCTTCTGCCAAACGATGAGATCCCTGAATGAGCCAGCCATATTTCCTCTTTCATTTCCTGTCCGCATGGCGCGAACAGCTCGCACAGGATCGTAGCATCCTACTCCCTATTGGCTACTCCCTATTCCCTGCTTTTATGGAATCTCCTTCATCGGCAGCTCCATCACCGGCGTCCGCTTCCCATCCTTCTCCGCGTAGGCCCAGAGCCCATGGAAGTTCGCGCGGATTCCCGGCTGCGCCTTCAAAAACGCGCTCATCACAGTGGTCGCTTCGGTGCGCAGCGCCGCGGGATCAGTGACGCCCGTCGAGTCATACACCACGGCCAGGTCAGGTTCATGCAGCGAGGGATCGAAAACCACCGTTTCGATCTTCCACGTCCGATCGCCATCGGGAAGCGACAACGGAAACGAGTTCTGCGGCGGTGTAATCAGCGACTGTTCCTGGCGCAGCTTTTCCAGATTCGGCGAGGAGAGAAAATCCACAGGCAGCAGCAGGTAGCGCGCCGCGTCATAGCTGAACCAAGCGCTCCACGGATCGACCCTTGCCAGTTCCCGCCCGCGCACCCAGTACCACACGCCGTCATGCCCGTCGAAGATACCCGGCCTTATGGTCAGTCCCGCCAGCTTCCACGCGGTTGCGGCGCCATCCCACGCCAGAATCAGCCCCATCTGCGCAGCCAACGGCGCGCCTGCCGCATCCGCCAGAATCACGGCGTAACGCCCCGGCGGCAGCGCGCTCATGGTAATGGTCACCGTGAGCGACCCCGACGAGTTCGAGCAGAAAAACTGCGTGTCCTGCGGCGCGGTCTGGTTGCTTGCGTCCAGCAAATACACATTGCGCAACTGGAACTGTCCGCCCTTGACCAGCGGCACGGCCTGCTCCACCGTGGCGCGAATGCCGCCCCACTCCGAAGCCTCTTGGGGCAGCAGGTTCGCTTGCAGCGTGTTGAAATCCTGCCCCAGAACAGCGTTCGCCACGCGGCCCGCCATGGTCGCCAGCGCATCGCGGTCCAGCGACCCCATTTCGGCCTGCGTGGTGCAGGTTGCTGCGCGGCTTGCCCATGGCGCCAGCAGCAAGGCCGCTGTAACTGTCAAGATTCTCCATCCCCTGCGCATTCCCGGCAACATGCTCTCCCGAATCTCCTCTTTCGAGCGTCTATCGACCACTGCTAGTCTAGTACAGTAGAGCAGCAGTCGCGCGCACGCGACGCGGCCCGGCCCAGAGGGCCGCCCCGGTGCCCCGGCGCGCCGTTCTGCCGCAAGGAGCCGGTTCCGATGCGTACACGCCAAACACCGCAAACGGAATTCTCGAGCAATCTCCCTTTGCGCCCGCGGCTTGGCCCCAGTGCGCGCGGGACGCTTGCATTTCTTGCCCGGTGTGCGGGTCTTTTCGCGGGTCTATTCGCGGCGCAGGCGCTCCTAGCGGGACCGATCCTTTCCGCGCAAACTTCTCCAGCGCCGGCCCCGGCTGCTGCCCATGCGCCGAAGCCGGCTTCTGCACGTGCGCATAAGACGGTGCATCCACACAAGCAGCCCGCCGCCGTCCATTCCACCGCCGTCCAGCCCGCGGCCCAGCCGGCTACGCCGCCGGCGCCAGCCCAGCCTAAGGCCCCGGATTGGCCCGTAAGCGATCCTCCTGCCCCCGCTTCCGTGGTCTGGGATAGCCATGGCCTGTTGATCGCCGCTTCCAACTCCAGCCTGGCGCAGATCTTGAAGGAAGTTGCGACGGACACCGGCGCCAAAGTGGAGGGGATGGATACGGATCAGCGGGTTTTTGGCACCTATGGCCCAGGGTCTGCGCGCGATGTGCTCTCGCAGCTTCTTGATGGCTCCGGCTACAACGTGCTCATGATTGGCGACCGGGGGCAGGGCACGCCGCGGCGGATCGTGCTCAGCATCCGGACTGGAGGCGGCGTGCAGCGCACCGCCAATAACACTCCCAGCGCGCCAAGCGAAGAGGACACCGAGGCTGACCAGCAGGCGCAGGAGCCGCCTGAGCCGCCGCAGCCAGAGCCCGGCCCGAACGGCTTCGCGCCTCCCGTTCCCGTGCGCACCCCGCAAACCATTGAGGAAATGCGGGACCGGAGTCGCCAGATCGAGCAAATTCAAAACGGCCAGCAGAACCCGCAGAACTGATAAGGCGAACAGGCCCGCGCAGAACGAGCTGATAGCTAAAGGCGCGTGAGGGCCGGAGCGCTCTTCAATGCTGTGGAAAAATCGAGCAAAACTGTGGAAGAATAGGCCGAAAATCCGGTCGATCAACCGCAGCGGGAGCTAACTTTATTACTTAATCCTTTCAGCAAATGCAAGAATAATTAACTCGAATACTTAATCCTTTTAGGAAGCGCAAAGCCGGCCTATCCCAGCACTTAATCCTTTTAGTAAATCGAATTATTTTCTTGCAAGGTGTGAGCAATTACTGTAGTTTGATCCGGTCATTCAAACCAAGAGTCATGGGTCGTGAAACTCGCTTACCCGCGCAGCTTTCAAGGCCGTGACAGGCAGCATGCAGTTCGGGAATCGGTTTTTGCGCGCGCCTCGTTTTTGTCCGTTGTTGCGCACGGGGGCGTAGCGTGGCGCTCCGTATCTGCCTAGCTGCCTACCTGCCTACCTGTTTTCCTCCCTCCCAGTATCTGACCACCTGTTTCCCAAGATGGCCGGTCCCCGGAACGACCGGGGGTGACGCCTGCGGGAATCGTCAGATTTCTCACCAAAGAAGTCGCAGTAAAGGAGATTAGTATGGGCTCAATGAGGTTCGTTTCGTCACAGATTCAGAAAGTAATCCTCTCCGCTCTCGTAGCGGGATGCTTAACAATGGCGGCAAGCGCCCAGACGGTAAACAACAATGGAACGGGCACGAATAACGGTTACTACTACTCTTTGTATACCAGTGGCGGGTCGGCAACCATGACGTTTCCCGAAGCGTCCAAGTATCCCGGCAATTACGCGATCACCTGGTCTCGCGTCAACGATGTGGTTGGCGGTAAAGGCTGGAGTACCGGCGGATCGATGTCCGTAGGCTACAATGTTGGCTCCGCCAGTGGCTATAACAATATCTCCATCTATGGGTGGACGACAAACCCGCTGGTCGAGTATTACATCTGTGAGCTTGGTTCGCTGTATACGGGGAATGCAACGTATAAGGGCAGTGTTAGCAGCGATGGGCACACGTACAGCACATATGAGCATCAACAAGTCAACCAACCTTCCATCGAAGGCACTGCAACCTTCGAACAGTACTTGGATAACTGGGGCGGGTCGTCGACCGGATCAAACCACACAGTCACCACGGGCAACCACTTTAGCGCATGGAGGAGCAAAGGAATGAATCTGGGCGCCTTCAATTACATGATCTTGGGGACAGAGGCATATAGCGGCGCTAGTGGGTCCGTTAATGCAACAGTGTGGTAAACAATCCCGCGGCAAATCGTTTGCTATCGCTAAGGCCGGCCGGTCTCACAGCCGCCGGCCCCGGCGATATGTATTTCAAAAGACGATTCAGAAAAGTTAACGGGCGCGGGCTGGACCGCCTTCGTGGGCAAGCAGATTCTAAGCTCTTCTGAATATTTGTAATCTACATGCATGTGATTCTCTGATCTGGATATGCGAGACACTTCAATGAGAAAACTATTCATCTTAACGGCAATCATGGTTCTTGCCAGCGCTTGTTTGGGAGAAGCACCTGATAACTTCGTATTGGTCAAAGGCGGCACTTTCAAAAACACAAAGTCCAACTACTACGGGAAAGGTGTAACCGTATCGAGCTTCTATATTGGCAAATATGACGTGACTCAAAAAGAGTGGGTAGAGGTCATGGGAAGTAATCCATCAAAATTCATAGGCGACAATTTGCCCGTAGAGATGGTGAATTGGTATGACGCTGTTGAGTACTGTAATAAAAGGAGCATCAAAGAGAGCCTGAAACCGTATTACAACATAGAGAAGAATAAGAAAGACCCGAATAATGAGCCAGACCCGAAATTCGGCGATCTCGATACGATCAAATGGACTGTAACGTTCAATGCGGGAGCGAATGGTTACCGATTGCCGACAGAGGCCGAGTGGGAGTACGCTGCGGGCGGAGGTCAGATGAGCAGGAGTTACACATACAGTGGAAGCGACAATGTAGATGAAGTAGCCTGGTACTGGAAAAACTCTGGAGATATAAACCTGACTGGATTTTGGACCTGGGCCGAAATAGAGCAAAACCATGATAAACCGAAGCCTGTCGGTGGCAAGAAACCCAACGAGTTAGGGCTTTACGACATGTCAGGCAATGTTAGGGAATGGTGCTGGGACTGGTACGGAGACTTGGAGACGAATGATGCTGACCCCAAAGGTAGTCAAAGCGGCTTTGGCCGCGTTTGGAGGGGCGGTGGTTGGATCGGCGACGCCCCCTTCACCGAGTCGGCTTTCCGGGGCCGCTTGGCAGCGAATGGCACGGGCCCCGATCAAGGTTTTCGTCTGTGTCGCAGCAAGTAAACCGTGACCTGCCCCGTTTCTCTCAGCCACCGATCACTGGAAATTCCGGGTTTTGACCCGCCCCGGAAAACTGATCCGGGCCACAACAACTGCGCGTTGGGCTGCGCGCGAATGGCTGAAAGCCGATAGCTAAAAGCTGATGGCTGGTTTTTACGAAATGCGCGCGGCTTCGGTTTGCGCCTTCACTGGCGCCGACTTCTGCTGCGGACGCAGGAAGGCAAAACCCACGCGCAGGATTGCATATGCGGCGAGAATGCCGAACGCCATCGCGCCCACTGAAGCGCAGATCAACATCGCCAAATTCAACAAATCCGCCATTCCACCCGCCTGTGGGTTGATTGCGATCGCTTCCCGTAACCCGCGCGTCCCTCTGCCCGAGGATTCTCCCCGGCAGCCGGACAACCGTCTATGCGATTGTCTCAGAAGATGCGCCGCGTTGACCCTCAATTCTATTGACCAATAGAATACTCCCAGGGTGTTGCGCGCGGTGACTTGCCTCACTCCACCTTCGTAAGAGCCCTCCGGTCCCTGACTGACCCATCATGTCCATCACGCACATCTCGGTGCGCGGGGCGCGCCAGCATAATCTGCGCGACATCAGCGTGCGCATTCCCCGCAACGCTCTTACCGTGGTCACCGGTCTCTCCGGCTCGGGCAAAAGCTCGCTGGCCTTCGACACCATCTATGCCGAAGGCCAGCGCCGCTATGTCGAAACGCTTTCCGCCTACGCGCGCCAGTTTCTCGACCAGATCGAGCGCCCCGATGTGGACTCCATCGAGGGCCTCAGCCCGGCCATCTCCATCGAGCAAAAAACCACCAGCCGCAGCCCCCGCTCCACCGTCGGCACCATCACCGAAATCTACGATTACCTGCGGCTGCTCTACGCCTCGGTGGGCACGCCGCACTGCCCCAACTGCGGCCGGCCCATTGCCCGCCAGACCGCCGAGCAGATCGTACAGCGGATCCTCGAGTTGGGCCAAAGCGAGCGAGCCACGGTCATGGCGCCCATCGTCCGGGGCCGCAAGGGTGAGTTTAAGGATTTGCTGGATCAGCTTGATCAGCAAGGATTTCGCGCACGCGTAGATGGCGAAGTGACCGACCTTTCTGAACCGCTTTCGCTCGACCGCCGCAAGAACCACACCATCGAAGCCATCGTCGACCGCGTCCTTCTCAGACCGGCCGCAGAGCAGGCGCCCGCGGCAGCTGGCAAGTCGGAGGCCCCCACGGATACCGGGGCCCCCAGCAAGCGTTCTTTGGTTGCTGGGGTGGGGGATAGGTCTTCATCCGTGGGGTCGAAGCCCCCGACTGAAAAACGCCTCGAACAGGCCGTCGCTAAGGCGCTCCAACTCGCCAAGGGCCTCGTCCTCGTCGGTTTCAGCGCGGGCAATGAGCAGTTGTTCTCCTCCTCGATGGCCTGCCCTGACTGCGGCCTCGACGTGCCCAAGCTCGAGCCGCGCAGCTTCTCCTTCAACTCCACCTTCGGCGCCTGCCCCAACTGCCACGGCCTCGGCTCGCTCTACGACTTCGATCCCGCCAAGGTCATCACCGACTGGTCCAAACCTTTGCTCGATGGCGGCCTCGGCCCCGGTTCCTCGTCGCAATACCTCATCAAACTCATTCAGCTCGCGGCCGACCGTTACAAGATTGACCTCAAAATCCCCTTCGAGGATCTTCCTCCGCGCCAGCAGCACATTCTCGTCTATGGTCCGCCCAAAGGCGAAGCGCCGCGCACCGGCTTTCACGGAATCCTCGCCTACCTGCGCGATAACGCCGAGGACGCGCGCAGCGACAGCTATCGCGAGTACATGATGAGCTTCATGTCGGCCGCGCCCTGCCCAGTCTGCCGCGGCAAGCGCCTCCGCCCTGAGTCGCTGGCCGTCAAAGTCGGCGGCCTCTCCATCGCCGATTTCACCGCGCTCCCGCTCAACCGCGCGCTTTCTGCGGCCATCAATCTGCAATTCAGTGAGCGCGAGTCTCTGATCGCCGAGCGCATCCGCCGCGAGATCGCCGAGCGTCTCGAATTCCTCTGCGCCGTCGGCTTAAACTACCTCTCGCTCGACCGCAACGCCGCCACGCTTTCCGGCGGCGAGGGCCAGCGCATCCGGCTGGCCACGCAGATCGGCTCACGCCTGCGCGGCGTCCTCTACGTCCTTGACGAGCCTTCCATCGGCCTTCACCAGCGCGACAACAATCGCCTGATCCAAGCCCTGGAAAAACTTCGCGACCTCGGCAACACCGTCCTGGTCGTCGAGCACGACGAAGAAACCATTCGCCACGCCGACTTTGTGCTCGATCTCGGCCCCGGCGCCGGCCGTCTCGGCGGCAACGTCGTCGCCGAGGGCACGCCGGCACAAATCATGGCCACGCCCGCATCGCTCACCGGCCGCTACCTGAGCGGCGCCGAAACCATGTTGCAACGCGCCAAGCCACGCGCCCTCACCGGCAAGTGGCTCGCCGTCACTGGCGCACGCGAACACAACCTGCAGAACCTGAATCTTCGCATCCCGCTGGGCGTCATGACCGTCGTCACCGGCGTCAGCGGCAGCGGCAAAAGCACCCTTGTCAACGACATCCTCTACCGCTCGCTGGCCAAAACCATCTACGGCTCGCGCGAGGAACCCGGCGCGCACGACGACCTGATTGGCACCGAGCAGATCGACAAGGTCGTCCGCATCGACCAGTCGCCCATCGGCCGCACGCCTCGCTCCAATCCGGCCACCTACACGCAGGTCTTCTCGCCCATCCGCGATCTCTTTGCCATGCTGCCTGAGGCGCGCGAGCGCGGCTACAAGCCCGGCCGCTTTAGCTTCAACGTCTCCGGCGGCCGCTGCGAGGCCTGCCAGGGCGATGGCCAGCGCCGCATCGAGATGAACTTCATGCCCGACGTCTATGTCCAGTGCGAGGTCTGCAACGGGCGCCGCTACAACCAGGAGACGCTGGCCGTGAATTTTCACGGCCATTCCATCGCCGACGTTCTCGACCTCACCATCGAAGACGCTCTGCCTCTGCTCGCCGACGTGCCTCAGGTGCGCCAGAAGCTGCAAACGCTGGTCGACGTCGGGCTCGGCTACGTGCACCTCGGCCAAAGCGCCACCACGCTCTCCGGCGGAGAGGCGCAGCGCATGAAACTGGCCCGCGAGCTCTCCAAGCGCCAAACCGGCAAGACCCTCTACCTGCTCGACGAGCCCACCACCGGCCTGCACTTCGACGATGTGCGCAAGCTCCTTGAAGTGCTGCACCGGCTTGTCGATCTCGGCAACTCGGTCATCATCATCGAGCACAACCTTGACGTCATCCGCAACGCCGACTGGGTCATCGACCTCGGCCCCGAGGGCGGCGAAGACGGCGGGCGCGTGATCGGCGAAGGCCGTCCTGCAAGGATCGCCGCCACGCCCGGCTCCTACACCGGTCAGTTCCTCAAGCGATACTACAAATCCACCGGTGGCCGCCTCGCCCTTGCCGATTCTGATGAAGACCTCTTCCCTGCTCCGGCAACCGGCGGAGCCGGCCTCAACCCTCCCGCGTCCGCATCTGCCAACGCCGATCCTCAACGCGAGCCTGCGCACGAATGCGAAGCGCGCGCGGCAAAAGAATGGAGCGGCAGCCGCCACCCGCCGCGAAAGAAAGACGGGACGCCCATGACCACCCCTTCCGAAGACGAACCGCGCGAACCTGAGATTTGGCCAAGCGATGACTCCGTCAGCCTCGGAGCACCCGAGACATCTACTCCCGCAGTGCAACAGCCCGTCGAGTTTACGCCGGGCGAAGTCACATCCGGCGAGCCCATTCCGGCCGCGCCCGGCGCGCTCACCTCACCCGCGCACACGCCCGACGCGCCCCCCCTGCTCGACCCGCCCTTCGTGTCCGATGCGCCACCCAGCCTGCCGCAGCCCAGCCCCTCGCCCAGTGCCGAACCGCAGCTCTTCCAGTCCTTCGCTCAGCCTCAGGTTCGCCCGCCCACACGCACCCCGCACTTTGGCCATCTCTGTCTTTTGCTATTGCTGGCGAGCATTGGCTTCGCTTGCGCGGTAGTGTGCATCTTTCTCGCCATGCAGCTTCATCTGTTTGGCTTGGGGCCCACAGCCGCGTCGGCCACCGACGTCCGCCTCATTATTGCCAGTGAGGGAATCCTCTACCTCGTCACTTTTGGCATCAGCCTCTTCGTCTTTCCGCTTTTTTGGAACGAGGGATTCTTTGCCGGAATTCAATGGCGCGGCTCAGTTGCGCTCGATAGGTTTTGGCCGCTGGCCGCCACGTCCCTGGGCTGTATCGTTCTCGCAGCCGTTGACGAGCTTGTCATGCCTGGCCCCTCCAACGCCCCAATCGAGAAGATGATGAGTGCTCCGGGAGCGGCATGGCTGATGTTTGGCTTCGGCGTCACCATCGCGCCTCTCTTTGAGGAGATGTTCTTTCGCGGCTTTCTTCTGCCCGCGCTGTGCACCGCTTGGGATTGGGCGATCGAACGAAGCACCGGCAAGCCAGCGCCACCACTCGACTCCCACGGCCACCCGCAATGGTCTCTCTTCGCCATGATCATCGCGTCCATCCTCACCAGCCTCCCCTTTGCCCTGCTTCACGTTGAGCAGCAGGGCCATTCGCTCGGGCCGTTCCTCCTTCTCATCGCCGTCAGCCTGGTGCTCTGCACGGTGCGCCTCAAAACCAGGTCCCTGGCCGCCAGCACACTGGTCCACGCCTGTTACAACTTCTTCATCTTTTCCGCGGCAATGATCGGAACCGGCGGCTTCCGCCACTTCGACAAGATGTGAGAAATGCAGGGAACAGGGATCAGGGAACAGGGAACAGGTTTTCTGTGGTACGTTGGCCCCACAGCCGAATCACAATGAAGCTATTTTGGAGGACAAGGAGATAGGTAATGGGCGATTCGTTCAAGGACTTGGTGGTATGGCAGAGAGCGATTCAGTTGAGTCTAGCGACCTACAAACTCACTTCATCGTTCCCGGACTCCGAGCGATTTGGCCTGACCAATCAACTACGCCGCGCATCCGTCTCTGTCGCCAGCAACATCGCTGAAGGTTACGGCAGATCAAGCCGAGGAGAGTATCTTCTTTTTCTCGGCCACGCGCGGGGCTCGAACTTCGAGCTCCAAACGCAGCTCGTCATTGCAGATGGGCTTGGTTTCGGCAATGCGCCCGCGCGTCGGGCGGCGGGAGAGCTTTCAGAGGAAGTAAGTCGAATGTTGGTTGCAATCATGAACAAACTAAAGAAACCGGCATAGAGGATCTCCCTGTTCCCTGTTCCCTGTTCCCTGTTCCCTGTTCCCTGTTCCCTTACAATCGCATTGATGCCCGCACCCACCCACGCCGCGCAGCTTCTCGCCCTTCTCGCTCGCACCAGCTTCAAGCTCGGCCAGTTCAAGCTCTCCTCCGGGGCAACGAGCGACTACTACATCGATTGCCGCACCACAACGCTCCACGCTGAAGGCGGCCGCCTCACCGGGCACGCCATTCTGGAGCTGCTCGAAACCAACAAGATCGAAGCCGAAGCCGTTGGCGGGCTGACCATGGGCGCCGACCCCATCGTCTCTAACGTCGCCACGGCCAGCGCCTGGCGCGCACTTTCACATGCTCAATCGGATCCTCACCCGCCGCTGCTCCATGGCTTCCTCGTTCGCAAAGCGGAAAAGGCTCACGGCACCGCCCGCCGCATCGAAGGCTTTTGCCGCCGGGGCGCCCGCGTGGTCATTGTTGACGACGTCTGCACCACCGGCGCCTCCACTATCGCCGCCATTGAAGCCGCGCGAGAAGCCGGCATGATCGTTGCCGCTGTAGTTTGCATTGTCGAACGCGAAGAGGCCAACGGCCGCCCTGCCGTGGAAGCCGCTGCGCACGGAGCGCCGTTTCTGCGCTTATTTACTGCGAGCGAAGTTCGCGCGGAACATCTGAAGCAGCTCTTCTATACGCCCCTGAGTACTGCTGCCCGCGCAAAAAGCAAAAAGGGCAGACCCACCCGGATCTGCCCTTCGTCCTTCCACAACGACCAACTGTCCGGAAGATTCCGCCTGCGTTATTCCGGAACGACCGACGTCGAGACCTGGCCATTCCCGGGGTTGGATTGGCCGGTTGACGCCGTGGGTTGGGTCTGGCCCTGCTGCTCGCCGTTCAAGTTCGAGAGCAGTTGCACCTGCACACGCCGGTTTTCCTTCCGTCCCTCCGGCGTATCGTTCGACGCCACGTACTGATCCTTGCCGATACCGATCAGATAGAAGCGGTGCGGCGCAATGTTGTACTTCGCCGCCAGGTACTGCACCACCGCATCGGCGCGGCGCTGGCTCAAGTCATAGTTGTACTGCGCCGATCCAACCGAATCCGTCCCCCCGGTCACTTCCAGAATGTAGCTCTTCGCCGAACCGAGCGAAGCTGCAAAGCTGTCCAGCTGCGCTTTGTCATCGGTGGTCAGCACGGCCTTGTCAAAGCCGAAAGTCACGGATACGTTAGCCACCTGCGTGTAGTTGTCCAGTCCCTTCACCACGCTGTCGAGCGTGTCGGCGCGATGCGCAACGTCATTGGCAGCCGTGTCGGCTGCATTCGCCGCCTGGGTGGCATTCTGCGCATTCTGGTTGGCCGTGTCAGCGCTGCTCTGCGCCTTGCTGATGCCCGCCTGCGCGCGATCGTCTACGTCGTGGGCCATGCGGTTGTTGTCCGCGGTCTTCTGGTCCAGTTGATCGGTGTGATCAATCAGGGGTCCTGTCTGCGTCCGCACATAGTTCTTCGTGGCGCATCCCGTCACTCCAAACGCCACCAACGCCGCTGCCGTCAACGCAAATCCAAATCGATGCATGGTTATTCACCTCGGCTCTCCGTCCCTGCCTCGGCATCTCTCGCCCGTTCGGCAGGGAAGGGCTTTTCCTCTCACCCTGAGATTTGCACGCCGCCATCCATTCGGGATTCCTCTTGCAACTTCATGAGCAATAAGCTCTTAGAACATCCCGTGTGCAATTCCCGCACGCCGACGGATCATGTAATTTTTACCTTTGCCGGTAAGGTTTGCCCTCGTCTTCGCCCCTCAGAATGCCGCCGCCATCGCCAAAGCGCCCCCTACGGCAGCGTCGCCCGGAATCCCGCCATCCAAAGAGGATTCCCGCTATCCTAGGAATTGGACCCGCGCGCACCGGCCCTCCCGATGGATCTCTACGAGAAAATCCGCACTCTCCCCACGCAGCCCGGCGTGTATCTTTACAAAAACGCTGAGGGCGACGTCATCTACGTGGGCAAGGCCAAGAACCTCCGCTCGCGCGTGCGTTCCTATCTGCTCGAAGCGTCACAGGCCAACGCCAAAACCGGCTCGCTGATGCGCGAGGCCGTCGATCTCGAAACCATCCTCGTCGCCAACGAACACGAGGCCCTGGCCCTCGAAAACAATCTCATCAAGCAGCGCAAGCCGCGCTTCAACATCCTGCTGCGCGACGACAAGACCTACCCCTACGTCAAGCTCACTCTCGCCGACCGCTTTCCCAAGGTCTTCGTCACCCGCCGCCTGCGCAAGGACGGCTCGGCCTACTACGGCCCTTACTTCCCCGGCAACCTAGCCTATCGCGTGGTCGAGCTCATTCACCGCAGCTTCCTCTTGCCTAGTTGCAAGGTCGATCTTTCACGCTACCATCCCCGCGCTTGCCTGCAGTACTACATCCACCGCTGCCTCGGTCCTTGCGTGGAGGGATTCACCACTCCCGAAGCCTACAAAGACGCGGTCCGCGATGCGCAGCTTTTTCTCGAGGGCCGCCACGCCGAGCTCGAGCGCACCCTCACCACCCGCATGATGTCCGCCGCTGAAGCCGAGCAGTTCGAAGCCGCAGCGCGCCTGCGCGATCAGCTCTCCACCGTGCACCAGCTCCAGGAAAAGCAGCGCATCGCCACCGCCGGGCTCGACGATGACGCCGACGTCTTCGGCTATCACTTCGAGGACGGCAGCCTGGCCGTGAATCTCTTCCACATGCGCAACGGCAAAATCGTCGACCGCCGCGAGTTCTTTTGGGAGGACTTGCCGAGCTTGATGGAAGCCGTCGACGAAGAACCTGATTCCGGTAGGGAGTCTGTCATCCTGAGCGACCGGACCCTGAGCAAAGCGAAGGGGAAGGGAGTCGAAGGATCTGCGGTTGCTTTTCCAGGGCCGGATGGACCCTCATTCAACGCCGGCCATGTCTTTTCCGCCCTTCTCAAGCAGCTTTACATCGACCAGCACTATGTCCCGCGCACCATCCTCGTTCCTGTCGATTTTGACGACCGCGACATCCTCGCCGCCCTCCTCACCGAGCGCACCGGCCACAAAATCGAAATCGCCGTCCCCCAGCGCGGCGACAAAAAATCCCTGGTCGATCTCGCCGGCCAGAACGCCCACCAGTCCTACACGCAGCGCTTCCGCGTCCTCGAGCCGTCGCGCAAGGCCATCCAAGAGGCCCTCGCCGACGCCCTTATGCTCCCCGAGCTTCCAAAACGTATCGAGTGCTTCGATATCTCGCACATCCAGGGCGCGGAGACTGTCGCCTCCATGGTCGTCTGGGAAGACGGCAAAATGAACAAGTCCGCCTACCGCAAATTCAAGGTGAAAACCGTCGCCGGCGTCGACGATTTCGCCTCCATGCGCGAGGTGGTTCATCGCCGCTACGCGCGCATTCGCGATGCCTCCAGTGAGCCTGTCATCCTGAGCGAGCCGCCGCACCGGCGAGTCGAAGGATCTACGGTTGCTTTTCGGGAAGAAAGTGTCCACTCTTCCAATGCCGAAAGCAAGCAAAGCTCGCGAACCGTGTCAGGGCACGACGGGGCCCCCTCTGGGTCAGGTGTCAAAAATAACGCCGAACAAGCTGGGGCTATACAGGCTGCGGAAGAATTCAAACCGCCGGAGGGAGGCGGGGGTTTCAACCCCCGCGTAGAGCCAGCAAAATCCATGAGGGCTTTAGCCCCGGAAGCCGCTTTGAAAGGGCACGACTTCAGTCGTGCCGAAATCACCGCCAAGGAAGCCGGGGCTTTAGCCCCTGAGGGACGAATTTCCGGGAGCAAAGAACCCACCACCATGCCCTCACTCATCCTCATCGACGGCGGTCTGGGCCAGCTTCACGCCGCGGCCGAAGCGCTCGAATCCCTCGGCTACACCTCGCAGCCGCTCGCGTCCATCGCAAAAAAGGAAGAAGTCATTTACCTCCACGGCAACGAAGACGAGCCCATTGTCCTCGACCGCCGCTCGCCGGTGCTTCATCTCGTCCAGCTCATCCGCGACGAGAGCCATCGCTTCGCCGTCGGCTATCACCGCCAGCGCCGCGCCATGCGCGACCGCGACTCCGAGCTCTTGAACATTCCCGGCGTCGGCCCGCAAACCCGCCAGCGCCTGCTCACCCACTTCGGCAGCCTGCGCGACGTCGAGCAAGCCACGCCGGAATCCCTCGCCGCCGTCGTCTCCCGCAAAACCGCCGAGACCATCTGGCAGCATTTCCACCAAGCCCAGCCCGCCAGCCAATCAAGCACGTGATTCTGTCATCATTTGATGCTATAATTGATGCGTGGAGGCCGATATGCGTACCACAATCGCGCTTGACGATGATTTGGTCGAACGGGCCCAGGAATTCACCGGGATCTCCGAAAAGACTGCCTTGGTGCGCGAAGCCCTCAAAGCCTTGATTCAGCGCGAAGCCGCGCACCGCCTAGCCGCTCTCGGTGGCACAATGCCGGAACTCGAAGACATTCCGCGTCTTCGTGCCGACAACCTGTGATCCTCGCCGACACGTCCGTTTGGATCGACCATTTCCGGTCTGCGACCCCGGAACTGCAGAATCTGCTCTCCCACGACCAGATTGCCCAGCATCCGTTCGTAATCGCAGAGCTCGCTCTTGGATCATTGCGGGATCGGGCAAAAACTCTCCTCGACCTCGACCTGCTTCCCGAAGTGCGTGTTGCCCGGATGAGCGAAGTGCGGCACATGATCGAGGCGAATGCTCTCTACGCGAAGGGCATCGGCCTCACCGATGCGCACCTGATCGCATCTTGCCTCCTGACGCCGGGAACGCAGCTATGGACACGGGACGCCGCATTGCAGAATGTTGCCAAAGCCCTCGGAATTCTCTTTAACCCCGCCCACGCCGGCTTGGCGAAACCATAAACAACGAAAATCGAAGCTCGGTAAGGCCGGCCCTCCCCCTCACTCCGCCCGCAGCAGCTCGCTCTTCCTCACCACAATGCGCTTGCTGCACGCGGGGCAGGAGAAGCGGTCAAACAGCGCGACACTGCCCACCGCGGCCCCGCACCACGGGCACTTTCCCTTCAGCGCGCTCAATCCCATCAGCGATCCGATCAGCGGTGCGCTTACGCCGGCAACGATCATCGGAACGCCAAGAAAAACTCCCAGGCCAGTCAGGCAAATCATGCCGCCATAAATAATCAGAGCCGGCGCCGCCAGGCATCCCAGCAACAATCCGCTGAACGCGCCCTTCACCGGCGCCTTTTCGTGTTCCGGGTGTTCGTGCACCAGTCCCCGCGTCACCTGCACGCCCGCGGCTCCGCAATGCGGGCAGAACTTCCACGCCGCCTCAAGGTGCGCCTCGCACTTCGAACAGATTGCGTTCATTAGACGACCGCTCCCTCACGGTCATGGGCAACAGCTCAGGACTCAACGAGCGACAGACGGCGCTGCGTCCAGGCGTTCGCCGCGGAGATCTGGGCATGCCGCGGCGCACCACCCGCTTGCGCAGACCATCCACTCATCTTGGGCCCTGATGCATCTGCAGCATGAGAGTAAGCCCGCTCTGGCGGCCTTGCCCGTGACTCCCATCACTCCCCTGCCCACACTCCATGAGCCCGCCGCTGAGGCCAGCCGCGCTACATACATCGGCCCCTGCCAACTCCGCAAAATCTGTGATCTTATAGAGATAGTCCCCCCCTACGCGTACCTGGGAGCGAAGCCATGGCCGCATCTCTGGAATCGAGGGAATCGAGCCTCGAGAATCGCCTGGACTTTTTCAACGAGCAAAAGCTGCCCGCGGTCATCACGGCCGCAAAGGGCGAATCGCTGCTGGAACTCCTGACCAACGCGGCGCAGGAACTCGCGGCAATCGAGCGGCGCTACGGAGCGATTCTTTTTCGCGGCTTTGACCTCCGCACCGCGGAAGACTTCCGTGCCGCCGCTGATCGTTGCTTTTCCGGTGCACTGCGCCCGTATCTTGGCGGCGTCAGCCCACGCGGCCAGATCATCTCCGGCGTCTACGAGTCCACCCGTATTCCCGCTCATTTGCGCATCACTCTGCACCACGAGATGTCTTACCTTCCCGATCCGCCGCGCGCCCTGGCATTCTTCTGCGAGGTTGAGCCCAGCCACGGAGGCGAAACGCCGTTGGCCGACTCGCGCGTGATCTATCAGCGCATTCCTGCGCCTATCCGTAACAGGTTTGAGACGCATGGCATCCGCTACCATCGCCATCTCTACGGGCCGCGCAGGAATCCCGTCACCCGCGCGCTCTGCCGCATCATTGAACTGCACACATCCTGGATGCAGGCCTTCTCCACTAATGACCGCTCGCAGGTCGAGCGTGTCTGCGCGGACCAAGGCGCCACTGTGCGTTGGAATTTTGAGGAAAGCGCGCTGATCACGAACACCCTGCCGGCCGTGCGGGAGCGCCCCGAAACAGGCGAGAAACTTTGGTTCAACCACGTGTCGACTTTTGTTGCCACACCACGCAGCACCGGCCTGGCGCGCTGGCTTCTCTATCACGCGGCGTTTCCGTTCCCGCACCGACGGCCATTCCACGCGACCCTGGGCAACGGAGATCGGATTCGCCTCGCCGAGCTGAATTCCATTAACGATGCGATGGACAGCGCAACCGTGAAATTTCGCTGGCAGCGCGGCGATCTCCTTTTAGTCGACAACTTCCTCGTCGCCCACGGGCGTATGCCCTTTCGCGGCCCACGCCGCATCCTGGTGGCGATTCACTAGGTCTCTGACCGCTAAGTTTTGTGCCAAATGGGGTGCCCCAGGTTCGGGGTCCCCACGGACAGGTCTTCGTCCGTGGGGTGGAGATCCCGATTTTGGGGCCTGGGTTTGGCAATCGCTAGGTTCGAGATCACACGGTCAGAGACCTAGGGCCTGTTAACACTCCCAGGGTGGATTGCGTTGCGAGTGAAAATCCGGTCAGACGAGGCCGGGGTCCCCGGCGACAGGTCTTTGTCGCTGGGGTGGGAGGCCGAGCCCGAAGGCTTTGGTGGTTCCAAGGTCGAGGGCGAGAAACGAAGTATGGCCGAATTTTCGCCGCAACCCGAAGGGACGGGGCCAGTTCTTCCCATTTCTTCGTCGATCGTCGCTAGCAGATACCCGGTATGCCTCGCTCCTCGCTTCTCGAACTGGAAAAAACTGGCTTCCGTCGCCGCCGTCCGGGTAGTGTTAACAGGCCCTAGTAGCTGTTGACCGCCCATCGAGCTCCACTGAATCGTCAAGCCCAGCCCTCCGCACCTGAGCCAGGCCCGCGCCGTCGCCGGCAGTGCGGCCGATTACGCACGGCGCTACCACGCGCTGATGCACGGAGAGCCAGCCGGCGAGCGCCCACATGGCCGGCGAGCCATTAATGACTGAGGTTGGCCACTACGCGGCTGTCGCGCTGCGCCCCGCGCCCCGCGCCGTTTGTTCTAAGATTCTCCGCCACAACTGCCAGAAGATCCTGCGGCGGCACGGGCTTGCTGAGCAGTGTGAAGCGGTGCCCGGCGCGGTGGGCCCTTGCCAGCAAATCGGACGTCGACGCATGCCCTGAGAACAGCAGTATCTTGCACTCCGGGTAGACGCGCTTGATCGTAATGGCCAGTTCGATGCCGTTCATCCCAGGCAACATCACGTCCGTGATGAGCAGCTCCGGCGGTTTCAGCAGCGCGATTTCAAGAGCGCCGTTCCCGTCGTACGCCGCAATCGCGGAATAACCGCTCAAAGTGAGGATCTTGGCGATGGTGTCTGCAATCGCAGATTCATCATCGACAACTAATACGCTTGGGCGATGGCCGTTCGCATGAACCGACGGCACTTCTCTGGTCGACACGATAGGGGAGTTTCGTGTTCTGTTCATGGTTGCACCTCGGTACCTCTCTTCGCACTCTTGCAAATTGCGTTCCATTCGGGCTGGATTATTCAAATCTCGAAGCGGCATGAGTGGTTTAGCCTGTGGACAACCGCTTGGCAAAGGTCGCGGCGTGCCGCCACGGAATTGTGAAGTTTCTACACGGATAGGATGTTTTTACCCGGAGAATAGTTTTCCGTTACTTTACGAATACGCTCCCCTTCCGCGTTGTTGCATCCTGCGCCAATCGCCGTACGTCGCAGATACGTGAGCATCGCCACGCCTTGGGCATACGGCATACGCGTTCCTGCATCAGATCAAAAAAGAGGCGCGAAGACTGTGGCACCCGACCGCACCACGCATTCCGCTCCACTTAGGTTCCTGGCCATTCGCCAGAACGAGGTCCCGAGGGGCCGGGATGGAAAGCACAAGAAGATCGTCGAACGACTCTTGCGCCATATCGATCAATTGGACCCAAACACCGCGCTCAAGGTTCCGCTGGCTGCCCTGCCTGACACAAAGGCAAATATTCGCGCTGCGCTCAACCGCGTCACGCATAAAAAGGGGCTCGCCGTCGCCACATCGAGCGATTCCAGTCATCTCTATGTCTGGAAAGTGACCGGGAAATCCTGATACCATTTGTTCGTTTTCCCGGAATGCTCAATGGACGCTGTCCGCATCGACAAGTGGCTCTGGGCGGCGCGCTTCTTCAAGACGCGCGCCATGGCCTCGCGCGCATGCGACATCGGCCGCATTCACTCGAACGGCCTGCGCGCCAAGCCCGCCCGCGAAGTCCGCGCCGGAGACAAGCTGCGCATCGAAAACGAGCGCGGCATCTTTGAAGTCGAGGTTCTCGCGGTCAGCGCGATGCGCGGCCCCGCCACCGTCGCGCAAGCGCTCTACCGCGAATCCGATTTGAGCCGCGAAGCGCGCCTCCATCTCGCCGAGGAGCGCAAGGCATTTGACCAATTTGCCCGGCTCCCTCCGCGCCGTCCCTCCAAGCGCGACCGCCGGCGTATCATTCAGTTTCGCGGCCGCGTATGAATCAGTTCAAACGCACGAAAGCCCGGAACAAGTCCGGGCTCTCCTCGCTCACTGCTCAGTCAACTCAGCTTACGCAATCAGCCGCTTGACCTTCTCTTCAATCAATTCCTTGGCTCGGGGATCCAAGCCGACCATCTGATCTGCTACCTTGCCGCCCTTGAAGAAGAGCAGCGTGGGAATTCCTCGAATACCGTATCGAGACGGCGCGGCCCCATTCTGGTCTACATTCACCTTGGCCACCTTCAGCTTGCCTGCATAGGCTTCGGCTATGCCGTCCACAATCGGTGCAATCGCCTTGCATGGGCCGCACCATGTGGCCCAAAAATCCACCAGAACCGGCTGCTCGCTGTGCAGCACTTCCTGGTCAAAATTCGCATCGTTCACTTCCAAGACACCCAATCCAGCCATGATCCTCCTTGCGGACCCGCACGCGATCATTGTACAGGAAACCGTATACCCATCGGATGCATCTGAGGTGTCTGAAGTCGCAAACCTCGTCGCAATTTTGCGCCAGCGCGCGGCAGCAATCGTCATCCCGGAGATGGTGTACTCGGCGCCAAAGCCTGACGCCGCCGCAAATCTCCACGCGCCGAGGCTGAGCGCCAAATCGCTTGAGTAGAGTATCAATCGAGTACTCGCAGAAGAGCGGCCAGCTCCGCGATAAGTCCGCGGCCTTTTGTGGTGACAGAAACTTCTTGCGCGCAAAGAGAAGCGCCCGGATCCGGCAAGGACCTCGGGCGCTAGAGCAGCCCTCCCCCAGAACTGCTCACGCAGCGAATGTAGGTGTTCAATCGATAAATAGCAAGCAAACTTGAGTAATCGGCCAAGTAATCATCGACTTGATGACTACCCACCTAGTCAACCATCGTAACTTATTGATAACGCACGAGCTTACGCAATTGTTTCGCCCGTCTCTCCTCAAACTCCTTTAGTTTCAACAAATTCATTCGCTCCAACCCGTGAAAACCGGCAAATCGCCAGCTCCGCCGCCATGCAGTTTTCGACCGCTCCCTCAATGGCCTTTGAGGCGTGCGCAAGGTTCCGCTCATGGTCGATGACGACCAGAACCGCCGGGCCCGCCCCACTGAGTGCCACGCCGAGAATCCCGTGCTCTCCCACCAGCGGCAGCAGAATCGGCAACAGCGGACAGATGGGCGCGCGATACGGCTGATGAATTCGATCCCTCATCGCCAACCGCAACAAGTCGCCCCGCCCCTGCGCAAATGCCTGTCCCAGCACAGCAACCGACTGCAGGTTCGCAACTACATCTTCAAGCGAATAACTTGCCGGCAGCATCGCGCGCGCTTTGCTGGTGGCCAGCGGCTCCTGTGGCAACGCAACAATGGCCCGCCACTCCTCGGGAGGATCGGCGCGAGCCACGCGCACCTTTGTTCCCTCACATACAGCCGTCACAAATCCGCCCAGCCAGCACGCCGACACATTGTCCGGATGGCCCTCCAGCTCGTACGCCTCTTCAAGAGTCCGATCCGTGTCCCAATCAAGCTGCCCAAAATGATTTGCCAGCGCGATCGCCGCAAGGCGCGCGGCAGCAGACGATCCGCATCCCATGCCCAGCGGGATCTCGTTCACCATCCGAATCGCCAGCGGCACGAGCGCCCGCCGGTGATCCCTTAACAGTTGCTTGTATGTTTCGAGAATCAGGTTATTCTCAAGCCGTGCGCACCGCTCCGCGTTCCGGCCGGTGGCAGTCACTGAAAACTCCTGCGCCGCCTCGGCCTCCATCTCAAGATAGAAATCTAGGGCGACAGCGACTGCATCAAATCCCGGCCCGAGATTCGCTGAGGTCGCAGGCAGGCGGAGCCGAAGGGCGCCTTGCTTTCTTTCGTCGCTCATCCCACTTCGCCCTTCAGCGCGGCCAGCACCGCTGCTGGCGTCGCATCCACGCTAATCGCATCCCGCCGCAGCGCATCGATCGCCGCCTCCGACCCCTTCTTCTCCTCGTCACTCAGCAACGTCCCGCGATGGAAGTCGATGGTGTAGTCCGCGTCCTTCAGCGTGTGCCCGGTAAGCACCAGAACCACGGTCTCTCCCGAACGGATCACCCCCTGCGTGCGCAGTTTCTTCAGTCCCGCCAGCGTCACAGCCGAAGCCGGCTCGCAGCCCAGCCCTTCCGCGCCGATTTCAGCCTTGGCAATCGCAATCTCCGCCTCCGTCACGTCCAGGCACCATCCGCCGCTCTCCTGAATCACCCGCGCCGCCTTCCGCCATGAAGCCGGATTCCCAATCCGAATGGCTGTCGCGCGTGTGTGCGCCTCCACCGGCTCCAGCGCCGCGCCGTGGTTGTCCTTGAGGCTCCGCACCAGCGGATTCGCCCCCGCCGCCTGAATCACGCTGATGCGGGGCACTCGCGCCACCAGTCCCAGTTCGCGAAGTTCACGGAATCCCTTGCCCAGCGCCGAACTGTTGCCCAGGTTTCCGCCCGGAACAATTAAATGGTCGGGCACGTTCCAGTCGAGCGCCTCGGCAATCTCGAATGCCGGCGTCTTTTGCCCCTCAAGCCGGTAGGGGTTCACAGAATTCAGCAGATAGATCGGCGCCTGCTTCACGATCTCCGTCAGCAGACGCAGGCAGCCGTCGAAGTCCGCCTTCACCTGGCAGGTCAGCGCTCCGTAGTCCATCGCCTGCGACAGCTTGCCCCACGCAATCTTGCCTTCGGGAATCAGCACCAGGCTGCGCATCCCGGCGCGCGCCGCGTACGCGGCCATCGAGGCCGACGTGTTCCCCGTCGACGCGCACGCCACCCACTCGAATCCCCGCTCTCGCGCCACGCTCAGCGCCGCGGTCATACCCGTGTCCTTAAACGAAGCCGAGGGATTCATGCCCTGGTGCTTGGCAAAAAGCTGATCGATTCCCAGCGCCTTTGCCGCGCGCGGCAAATGATAGAGCGGCGCGTTGCCCTCGCGCAGCGAAACTGCATTGCCGAAGTTATCCAGAATCGGCAGCAGCTCGCGGAATCGCCACACCCCGGACTGGTCAAGCGCCTCCGTCGAGCAGCGCCGTTCCCGCCACAGCCATTTCAACGCGCCTGGATTGGGCCGATCAGGGCCTCCGCGCTGGCTCCAGCCGGGATATTCCACCTCAAACAGGTCCCCGCAGACGGTGCAGCGAAAGTCCGGCCGCGCCTCCGCCCCCGCAATCTGGCTTCCGCATCCAAAACAGCGCAACTGGTGCAAATTCTCGTTCATACCTGTCCCTGAAACCGCACGCTTAGAAACCGAAAACGAGCAGCACGATCAGGTGCGACGCCGTACGAGCGTCCGCTTCTTGTGATCGAATCACGCGGTTTCGTTGCTAGTGTTAGCCTACCAGTGTACGGCGACTTTCGCTGTGGATAGGATGGTTGAACGCGAGTGCCGAAGAGACTCGTCCAAGCCCTGCTCGGTTTCTTGATCGTCGCGCCGCTCTTCGCACAAACCCCGCTTCGTGTCGCCGCCGCCGCCGATCTCGAGCCCGTTCTGCCCCCCATCCTCGACGAGTTTCAACGCGCCACCGGCATTCACGCTGAAGCCACCTATCAGGCGTCTGCCATGCTCACCACGGAAATTGAGAACGGTGCGCCCTACGACGTCTTTCTTTCCGCAGATCTCAGCTTCCCCAAGCGACTCATCGAGGCCGGCCTCGCCGACGCGGCCGGATCCGCTGATTCCACCACCCCGATTCCTTACGCCAGAGGCACGCTCGTCCTCTGGGAGAGAAGAGACTCGCATTTGCCTCCGCCGTCGCTCGATCTCCTGCGCTCGCCCGCCTTGAAACGCCTCGCCATTGCCAATCCCGATCGCGCCCCCTATGGCCGCGCCGCCGTCGCCGCGCTCCGCAGCCTCAAGCTTTACGACGCACTCAAGCCCCGGCTCGTTACCGCCGAAAACATCTCCCAGGCTGCCCAATTTGTCGATTCCGCCAACGCCGATGCCGGCCTCATCTCGCTCACGTCCGCGCTCACTCCGCGCCTCTCGTCGGTCGGCTCCTATTTCGTCATCCCACGCGACCTCTATCCACCCATCGAGCAGGGCGCCGTCATCGTCAGTAACACCAAGCAGCGCGCCGCCGTGCACAAGCTACTCGACTTTCTACTCTCGCCCCCGGTGCAGGCCGAACTTGCGAAGTGCGGCCTCACGCCAGTGAAGTAATGCCGGTTGCCCCATCCTTTTTCGCAGCTTTCGAAGAATGCTGCGAAAAGGGTGGGAATTCATGAAGCAAAACATTAGTCTTTTTCTAGCAATGGACTGGCAAGCCTTCTTACTCAGCCTTCGCCTCGCCACGGTCACCACCGCGATTCTTCTCGCCATCGCCGTGCCTCTCGCGGCGCTCATCGTGCTGGGCCGCGGCCGATGGCTCGCCGCTCTTGAAGCTCTGGCCACGCTGCCCATGGTCCTGCCGCCCACCGTTCTCGGTTTCTTTCTTCTCGTCCTGCTCGGTCCCCGCACCGCCTTTGGCCGCGGAATTGCCTCCCTGCTCGGCCATCCCCTTGCCTTTTCCTTTGATGGACTCGTCGTTGGTTCCGTCATCTACAGCCTGCCCTTTGCCGTACAGCCACTCGTCGCCGGCTTTTCCTCTGTCGACACATCTCTCGTCGATGCAGCACGTCTACTTGGCGCCGGCCCCGTGCGCCTCGTTACCAGCATTCTCGTTCCGCTCGCTCGCCGCTCACTTCTGGCCGCCGTCGTGCTCAGCTTTCTTCACACCGTGGGCGAGTTCGGCGTGGTCCTCATGCTCGGCGGCGACATTCCCGGCGCCACCCGCACGCTCTCCATCGTCCTCTACAACCAGGTTGAGAACTTCGACTACGCCGCCGCCGCCCGCACCGCTGCAATCCTGCTTTGCCTCAGCGTCTTCGCCCTCGCCATCATCTACTCCATGAGCCACAAACGCGGAGTGCTGCGCGGAGGCCGCGATGCTTGAGGTCTCGCTCGACGCGTACCGCGGCAGCTTCCACCTCCAGGTGGAGTGCGGATTCGCTTCCGATTGGACCGTGATCTTCGGCCCCTCCGGCGCGGGTAAAAGCACTCTGCTTCGCCTGCTTGCCGGTCTGGACCGGCCCCCCCGCGGCCGCATCACTCTCGACGGCCGCGCACTCACCGAAACGGCGATCGGAGTCCACCTGCCGCCCGGCCATCGCCAAACTTCGCTCGTCTCGCAACAGCCCGCACTCTTCCCTCACCTGAGCGTTGCCGCCAACGTGGCCTACGGCCTGCGCAGCCTCGATCGCGCTGCCCGCGTGCGGCGCGTAGATGAAATGCTGGATCTGGCTGGCGCAACCGACCTCGCGTCCCGCCGTCCGCAAAACCTCTCCGGTGGTCAGGCTCAGCGTGTGGCCTTGGCGCGGGCGCTCGCGCCCGCGCCTCGGCTGCTTCTCCTCGATGAGCCCTTTTCCGCGCTCGACGGCATCGCCAGCGACGCGCTGCTCATGCGCTTGCAAGATTGGCTGCGCGAGAACCGCGTGCAGGCCGTCGTGGCCACCCACGACGCCACCGACGCGCTCGCTACCTCTGCCGAAGTCCTGCTCCTCCGCGACGGCCGCCTTACCGCCCTCGGCCCCGCCGCCCAGGTTCTGGCTTCGGAGCGCGATCGTCTTCTTGGGCGCCTGCAAGCCCCGCGAGCCTGATCCCGCGGCTTTTCACTTCGCCGCAATCACCACGAGCGTCGCATCGTCCTGAAAGTGCGCCTCGCAGAACGCTGACACTTGATTGAGCAGCGCATCGTTCATCTCCGACGCCGTGCGCCTGCCGAAGCTTATCGCGGCCACGGCCAGTCGCTCCTCGCCGAACTCCTGCTCGTCCGCGTCGCTCGCTTCCGTAATGCCGTCGGTCACAAACAACAGTCGGTCGCCCGGCTGCAGCACAATCGTCGCGTTCTTATATTCCCACTTGGGAAAGACGCCCAGCACCGCGCCTCCCTGGTCGAGCGTTCGCGTCGCGCCCGAAGAAACGAGAATCGGGTAAACCTGCCCGGCATTGCAGTATTCGAGCGTCCGCGTCTCGCTGTCCAGCACGCCATAGAGAAACGTCACGAACTTCCCCGTTGCCAGGTTTTCGCACAGCAGGCTATTCACCTTGGCGCACAATTGAGCCGGGCTCTCGGCGCTCCCTGCATATGCGCGCACTGCCGCTTGCATGTTGGCCATTAGCAGCGCGGCCGATACGCCCTTGCCCACCACGTCCGCAATGCAAATGCCGAGCCGGTGCTCGTCCAGCTTGAACACGTCGTAGTAGTCCCCGCTCACCGTGCGCGCCGGCCGCCACGCTGCGGCCACTTCGAATCCCGCAAGCTGCGGAATCTGCTTGGGCAGCAGCGATTGTTGAATCTCTCGCGCGCGCTCGAGCTCTTCTTCCTGCTTCTCCAGTTGCGCGACTCCCTGCTTCACTGAGCGCTCGAGTTCTTTGTTGCGCAGCTCAAGGCGATCCTTCGTCGTATGGTACAGAAACGAGACAAAACCGAAGACGAAGGTGACCAGAAACGGAAACTTCCAGCCCGTTAGAAGCAGATGAGAAAGCGTCTGCGGACCCGGCGGAGAAATGAGCCACACAATGGTTGACGAGATTAGGTAAACCGGGACCGTCAGTACGAGGAGAGTCGGCAGAAAGATCAGCCAGTTGAACGGAAACGGCCTTTCAGAAAAGAGAAACCCCACCTGATCGATTGCAAACGAGAGGAGATTCCCGATGCAGAGTGTGTACAACAAAACTGTGAATGGATTGATCGGCAGCCCAATCGCCCAGAAAATGGCGCCGAGAACGACAGAAATTACGATATAAACAATCTGCTGCCGAACAAAGCGCACAAGAGAAGGAAAAGCCAGCCGCATAGCAGTACGCTCTCTCCGACCTCATTGGCGAATCACAAGGATTTTACGCCAAAGCCGCTTCTTTGCGCGGCGGTGCTCTGCCGCCTGGCTCTATGCGAACCCAACCCTCTCCGGCTCCATCTCCAACCGAATCCCAAACTGCGCTTCAGCCGCCACTCGAATTTTCTCCGCCAGCGCCAGAATCTCCCTGGCCGTCGCGCCGCCCATATTGACCAGCGCCAGCGTGTGCCTCGACGAGATCCCCGCCGCGCCCAGCGTGTATCCCTTCGCAAAACCCGCCTGCTCAATCAGCCACGCCGCGGGAATCTTCACCAGTCCATCGTCCGTGGGAAAAACTCGAACCGGCACGCTGGCGCTCGCCGCAACCTGCCGCACGCGATCCGCAACTTCCTCTGTGACCGCGGGGTTCTTGAAAAAACTCCCCGCGCTGCGGCAATCCGGATCACCCTTCACGAGCAACATCCCCTTGCTTCGCCGGATGCTGCGCACCGCAGCCGCCGTCTCGGCCAGAGTCGGTGTCTTCGCCCACCCGTCAAAGTGAGCCTTCAAATCTTGGTACGCAATCTGCGGCGCGCCATTCTGCCGCAACCGGTAGTCGACGCGCGTGACAATGAAGCGGCCGCGATCCGTCGAGTTAAACCGGCTGCGACGATAGGCAAATCCGCACTCCGCGTTCGAGAACTCCACAAATTCGCGCGCCTTCAGATCAAACGCCCGCACACGCTCGATGACCGACGCAACCTGCTGCCCGTAAGCGCCCACGTTTTGCACCGGCGTTCCGCCCACGGTTCCCGGAATCCCGGCAAGGCACTCGATCCCCGCACAGCCATCCGCAACGGCCCGCTCGACCAATTCGTCCCAGTTCTCGCCGGCGCCAACGCGAAACATCTCGCCGTCCCGCTCGATTCCCTTCAACCCAACATGCAGCACAAGCCCAGGAAATCCCGCGTCCGCGACGAGCACGTTGCTGCCGCCGCCCAGCACGAACAGCGGCGCGCCCCGCTCGCTCACCCAATCACTCGCTTCCGCGATCTCCGCTTCGTTCGCCGCCTCAACAAACCACCGCGCCGGCCCGCCAATGCGAAAGGTGGTGAAAGGGGCGAGGACCTGTCGTTCTTTGATCTGCATTGGATCAAGGCTACACCGCGAGGGGCGCACACGATACAATCATCCCAGGCAGTTTCCCCTGCACCGGGACCGTGCGCTTGTACAGCCGGGAGCGGTGAAGAATGAATGCGTGACTACGTGCGATAAACCAATCTCGAGGTTTAAATCACGCGGTCCCGCTGCCTGCCGGAGGCAAACATGTACCCAGAACTGATGGTGATTCCCATGCGCGAGGAACTCGTGCGCGCCGGGATCAGCGAAGCCCGCTCAGCCGAAGAAGTGGACGCAGCCTTGGCCGAGCCGGGAACCACCCTCGTCGTCGTCAACTCCATCTGCGGCTGCGCGGCCGGCAAGGCCCGTCCCGGCATCCGCCTCGCTCTCTCCAATTCCGCCAACCAGCCCGATCGCAAGATCACCGTCTTCGCCGGCCAGGACCGCGAAGCCACCGAGCGCGCCCGCAGCTACTTCGAAGGTCACCCGCCCAGCTCACCCTCCGTCGCCATCCTGCGCGACGGCAAGCTGGTCTACCTCATGCAGCGCTCCCAAATCGAGCAGTCCACCGCGCAGGACATCGCCGCTGAACTCATGCGCGCCTTCGATGAATTCTGCGCCAAAACCACCGCCTGACCCGCTTGCGTCAGACTTTGCGAATCGGTCCCGGATAACGCGCTACCGTCGCATCCACGGTAAGCAATGTGATCCCTTCGACAATGGCTTGCGCAATCAGCAGCCGGTCGAAGGGATCTTTGTGTATTGGAGCCAGAGCTTCCACACCGAACACATGCTTACCCAATACAGGCAGTTCTTCGTATCCGTTCTCAAGCATCTGCAAGCGAATTTCCCGTGGGTCAAAGCCGAACGTACCCCGGTAACGCGCCCGCTTCAGCGCAATCTCCCATAAGCTTGCCGCGCTGAAAAGAAACTCGTTGTCGAGATTCTCCAGAAGCGCGCGGGCGGTTCGCCTGATTCCCCGGCCGCCAATCGGCAGCCACAGGATGAAGTGCGTATCGAGGAGAAACTTCATTCAACGTCCTTGCCGAGAAACAACTCTTCGATTTCCTTATCCAACTGCTTGTCGATCTCTTCGAAGTTGTCCGGCAACGTATACATCCCCTTCATGAAGCCGATCCGTTTCTTCGGTTTGTTCTTGGGCGTGCTGATGGGAATCACTTGCGCCATCGGTTTCCCCGCCTTGGCGATGACAAAGGGATCTCCCGCCGCAACCTCTTCGACCAGCCGCGAGAGATGCGTCTTGGCAGCGTGAATGTTGATCGTCCGCACGGCGCCTCCAACTAAACTTAGTCTGTTTAGTTTAGTTTACTCCAGCTCGGGAGTCAAGGCCGTATCCCCCCAAACAGAACGGCCTCCCGCACAGGGAGGCCGTCGTTCCCGCTTCAAAGCACCCGCCTCTCAGTCTGCCGCCTCCGCTTTCTCCAGCCTTTGCACTTTGCTGTGCTTCACGGAGTAAGTGAAATAGATCAGCAATCCAAGGATCAGCCAGCCGATCATCACCTCCCACGTAATCAGCGCCAACCGCGACATCAGGAAGATCGCCGACGCGATTCCCAGAATCGGCACCAGCGGCACCAGGGGCGTCTTGAAGGGCCGATGCAGCTCGGGATGCCGCACGCGCAGCACCCAAACTCCCGCGCTGACGATGGTGAACGCCAGCAGCGTCCCGATGTTCACCAGGTCGGCGAGCCTGCCAATGGGCAGGAATGCGGGAAACACGGCCGCAAAGATCCCAAACACAATCGTTGTAATCCACGGCGTGCGGAACTTCGGATGAATAGCCGAGGCCCACTTCCACAGCAAGCCGTCCTTCGACATCGAGTAGAAGACGCGCGTCTGCCCCAGCAGCATCACCAGCATCACCGTGGCCAAGCCGAATACAGCTCCGATCTTCACCAGCAGCGCGCCCCAGCTCACACCCGTCGCATCGATGCCCACCGCCACCGGAGCGCCAACGTTCAGGGTGGTGTAGCTCACTAGCCCGGTGAGCACCACCGAAACCATGATGTACAGAACCGTACAGATGGCCAGCGACCCGAGGATGCCGATAGGCATATCTCGCTGCGGCTTCTTGGCCTCCTGCGCCGCCGTTGATACCGCGTCAAATCCAATGTAGGCGAAGAAAATGCGCGAGGCGCCTTTGGAGATTCCGCCCCAGCCAAAGTTGCCGTGAGCGTCCTTCGGCGGAACGAAAGGATGCCAGTTCAGCTTCGCCACCTCCGGATGGCGAATCAGAAAATAGCCTCCCAGCACCAGAAAGATTCCCACCACGGTCAGCTTCACAAACACGACCACCGAATTGAAGTTCGCCGACTCCTTGATACCGATCACCAAGATCAACGTGATCACCATGACAATCACCATGGCAATCAAATTGAAGGCCGCGGTCACGTGAGGCAGCCCGGCGCCGCTCACCCCCGGCGGCAGAGACATCACCCGCATCCACTCCTGCTTGTACAACACCAGCGGAGTCCCCGTCGACGCCGTTAATTGCGGCGGAATGACGATCCCGAACTGTTGCAGCAGACTGTTGAAATAGTCTGACCAGCCTGAGGCCACTGTGGATGCGGCGAAGGCGTATTCCAGCACTAGGTCCCAGCCGATGATCCACGCCACCAGCTCACCCAGCGTGGCGTAGCCGTAGGTGTACGCCGACCCGGCGATGGGAATGATGGAAGCGAACTCGGCATAGCACAACGCAGCAAAGGCGCAGGTGATGCCCGCCAGCACAAAGCTCAGCGCCACGGCCGGTCCCGCGTAGAGCGCCGCAGCCTGCCCCGTCAGCACAAAGATGCCGGCGCCAATGATGGCGCCAATGCCCAGCGTAACGAGGTTGAAGGCCCCCAGCGAACGCCTCAGTGTGTGCTCGCCTTGCTCGCTCGCCTCCTGAGAGAGCATCGACAGGGGTTTGATGCGCAGCAGCCTGGATTTCAATGAGTGACTTCCTCTCTTGCGGACGAACGGAACGGGGCAGACAGCGCAACCAGCAGAAAACACCGCACCGTCGCGCAAAACCGGCCCTCGCCGGTCGCACGCGCCGGCACATAAAGCGCTATCAAATCATACGCTAACGCCCCCGGCAATCCTCGCGCAGTCAGGCGCCGGCCGTGCCACGCCCTTGCTTATCCAGACTGTCTCATTTTTAGGCAGTAGGTGGCTCGATTCCGGCCAATGAGTGCCGCGACCACGGGCAGACGATGTCTCACATCCAGACAGGAACTGTCCCAACTCCGGACACTCTTCCGGTCTCGCGGCTACAGCGGTTCCACAATTGCCGCACCCCGAAGCCTCTACAATCGAGTGGCATTTTCCTTAACCGGGGCCCCCCACAGACAGGTCCTCGTCTGTGGGGTGGGAGTAAATGCCACCTTGCACGGAACTGGCAGGGGCACACAAATTGTGGAACCGCTCTAGGGCCTGTTAACACTACCAGGGCGGATGGCGTTGCGAGCGAAAATCCGGTCAGACGAGGCCGGGGCCCCGGCGACAGGTCTTTGTCGCTGGGGTGGGAGGCCGAGCCCGAAGGCTTTGGTGACTCCAAGGTCGAGGGCGAGAACGAAGTATTTCCGAGTTTTCGCCGCAACCCGAAGGGACGGGGCCAGTTTTTCCCATTTCTTCGTCGATCGCCGCTAGCAGACACCCGGTATGCCTCGCTCCGCGCTTCTCGAACTGGAAAAAACTGGCTCCCGTCGCCGCCGTCCGGGTAGTGTTAACAGGCTCTAGGTCAGCGCACTCACCCACCGCCGGAACTCCGCCGCCGGATCCGCCGTGCGGAAGATCGCCGCTGACACGCCCACCACGCTCGCTCCGGCCGCCAAAATCTCCAGCGCCGTCTCGAGCGTCACTCCGCCTACCGCGACGAGCACCACATTCGGTCCCGACTGCTCGCGCAATCGGCGCACTCCCTCCACACCGATCGGCGCCTTCGTCGTCTGTTTCGTCGTCGTGGGAAAAACCGGCCCGATGGACAGGTAATCCGTTGGCTCCATCAGGATTCCCGGCAGCAGCGCTTCCGTCCCGCCATAGGTGCCAACAATCCGCGCTGGCCCCAGCAGCCGTCGAGCCTCGGACGCCGTCGCATCGCCCGCATCCACATGCACACCGTCAAATCCAGCTTGCTCAACTAAATCGACGCGGTCATCGAGAATCAACTTCACCTTTCCCGCGGGCAATACGGCGCGAAGGATCGCCGCATCCGCCAGCAATTCCGGTTCACTTCCCGTCTTGTTCCGGTACTCCAGCAGCGTTACTCCGGCCTCGGCCAGCTCACTGCCCAGCCGCCGCAAAAACTTCGACCGCCCAGCTTGCGGAATCACTCCAGCGTCAAGAATCGGGTAGATCTTCGGAAAGGTAATGGACATGCCTTAAGACTAGTCCAACAAGGAAAGGGACCAGGGGCAGAAACCAGAAAGCAGGAAGCCGCAAACACGCCGCAATGCGACGCATGCAGGCGGTTCTCGAATCATCGCCGCCCATGCCAGCGGAGCCCGCCAGCGCAAGCCCCTGTTCTCTCGTTCCCTTGGTCCCTGCCGGGGCCCCCAGCGACCGTAGCTCGCTGAGCTGCCTTGGCCTCTGCCTTTCTACTCCCTATTGGCTACTCACTTCTCCCTGCTTTTCTTACATCTCATCCGCGCTCGGCCCGTACACGCCCGGCACCTTCGCGCCCAGCAGCCGCAGATACACGCTCATCTGCCCGCGATGGTGAATCATGTGGTCCATCACGGAATCGCGGAACACCTTATACTTCGCATCGTTGATGTAGGTTGTTCCCGCCCACGCAAACTGCCAGTTTCTCTCCCACTTATCTCCCGTTGTCGCCACAAGGGCCGTGCGCGTCGCCGCCAGCTCCTTGTCAAACTTTGCGAGCAGGTCCGCTTTGCTCGCCGGCACATATGGCTCCCACTTCATTTCCGGCCCAAATTCGATCTTGTCCTTGGTGAGCGTGCCCTGCGCCCACTCACCGGCAAAGTCAGTCAGGTGTCCCGCCAGCCGTCCCAGGCTCATCGACTTGGGATGGGGTTTGAAGTTCCAATCGGCATCGGCCGGGATGGCATCGAGCATCTTACGGGTCTTGGCGATTTCACTGTCAAATTCAGCAATCAAGTCCTTTTGAAAGTCCATTCGGGCAACCTCCACGTTGCCCACACAGCATATCCGAATTCACCATAAAAAGGCGAAGAAAAAGCGATAAAATTTTCCACAGACCTGCCTTCGGCTACCAATGTGATGCTACAATGTATCATATGAAGACCGTATCCGTTCGCGACCTCCGCTACGACTTCAAGAAAGTCGAGCGTCTGCTCCGCCAAGGTGACGAACTGCAGATCACCAAGCGCCGCAAAGTCATCGCCCGCCTCACCCCCGAGCCCGCCCAGCGGCCGCCCCTGCCGGATTTTCTTGGGCGGCTGAAGGAAATCTATGGCGACAAGGTTTTTGAAGTGAGCGGCGCTGAGCTCATTTCGGCGGATCGGGAAGACCGGTTCTGAATTGAGCGGATGATCTACCTAGCCTCGAGCGTCGTCTTCTCTGTGCAAGGCAAGGACGCGAACACATTCGCCGCGATAGCGCTTCTCAAATCGGCACACGAGCCACTGGCGCTGACGCATCTTTGCGAGGTGGAGTTCGTCAACGCATTAAGCCTCCGCCTGTTTCGCAAGGAGATTTCGCAGAGGCAGGCATTGAGCTCGATTGCAGATCTGGAACAGAACATTCGCAGCGGCGTCTATCAATTGCTCCCTATTCCAGAGAGCGCCTTCGCCCGCGCCAAAAACCTCGCTCAAACTCTCACGCCGGCCATTGGGGTTCGCGCTGTCGATTTGCTCCACGTGGCCGCGGCTCTGGAACTCGGCGCCAGCGCTCTCTACACGTTCGACCAGAAACAGCATCGAACCGCTCACTCTGCCGGCCTCGAGGTCAACCATTTGCCGTAAAGCCCGCAGCCCCCAGCCCTACGCCGGCTGCTTTTCCCCCTCGGCCCGTGCAGCCAGAGCGGTTCTCCAGTTGCTGTGAGGCGAAGCTGCAACTCCTCAGTGGCTTTTTCCTCAGCCGGGGTCTGCGCCCGTTGCAGGGGGGCAGACAGATCCTCGTCTGTGGGGTGGGAGTAAAAGCCACCCTGAACGAAAGCGGAAATGCCACATTAACTGGAGGACCGCTCCAGAAACCGCTCCATAAACCCCGTATCGAACTCCCCAGCCCTGAATCCCGCGTCCTGAAAAACCGCCTGGTGCAGCGGAATCGACGTATCGATCCCCTGCACGATAAATTGGCTCAGCGCCCGCTCCATCTTCGCGATCGCCTCCGCGCGGTCAACGCCGTGCGTGATCAGCTTTGCGATCAGCGAGTCGTAATAGGGCGGAATCACGCCTTCGGCATATTGCGCCGTATCCACGCGGATCCCGTTGCCGCCCGGCACGTTGAACGCCGTGATCTTCCCTGCCGATGGCGTGAACTTTTCGGGATGCTCGGCGTTGATCCGGCACTCGATCGCATGTCCGCGCATCTCCAGCTTCCCCGGCAGAATCGCGTCCAGCCTTTCGCCGCCCGCAATCTGCAACTGCGCCTTCACAATGTCTACGCCGGTAATCGCCTCGGTCACCGGATGCTCCACCTGGATGCGCGTGTTCATCTCGATGAAATACAGTTGATGGCTCGCATCCATCAGGAACTCCACCGTCCCCGCGTTCTGGTAGCCAATCTCCTTCATGCAGTGGCACAGCGTCCGGCCCAGCTCCTCGCGCAGCTTCGGCGTCACCTGCAGGCTTGGCGCCTCTTCGATCAGCTTCTGATGCCGCCGCTGGATGGAGCACTCGCGCTCAAACAGCGAGGCCACGTTGCCGTGTTCGTCGGCCAATACCTGGAACTCGATGTGCCGCGGCTGCTCGATGAACTTTTCCATGTAGAGCTCGCCGTTGCCGAACGCATTCGCCGCTTCGGTAAATGCCGCGTGAAACGAATTCGGTAGCTCCTCGGCTTCGCGCACAATGCGCATCCCGCGCCCGCCGCCGCCCGACTTGGCTTTCAGAATCACCGGGTACCCGACCTTTTTCGCCCACGCCTGCGCTTCCTCGGCGGTGGTCAGCACCCCATCCGATCCCGGCAGAATCGGCACCTTGGCCTTCTTCATTGCCTGGCGCGCTTTCTCTTTCTCGCCCATCAGCCGCGTCACCTCGGGCGGCGGCCCGATGAACTTGATGTTTGAAGCCCGGCACACCTCGGCGAAGTTCGCATTCTCGCTCAGCAGTCCGTAGCCGGGATGAATCGCTTCCACATCCGCGATCTCCGCCGCCGAAATCACCGCCGGCACGTTCAGATAACTGTCCGACGCCCGCGGCGGCCCAATGCAGATGGCCTCATCGGCAAAGCGCACATGCAGCGAGTTGCGGTCCGCCTCGCTGTACACCGCAACCGTGCGAATGCCCAGCTCCCGGCACGCGTTCAACACGCGCAGCGCGATCTCGCCTCGATTGGCAACCAATACTTTACGAAACATGCTTGACCCTGGCAGCGGAGTTAGCGGCGCTGGCGGAGTTGGCGGAGCCGGCGTTGCTAGCGTTGTTAGCGGAGTTAGCGGGGCTAGCGGGGTTAGCTGGGTCAGCGGGGTTAGCGGAGCTAGCGTTGTTAGCGGAGTTGGCGTCGATCATTTCATCTCCAAGAATCTCGCTGCAATAAGAGACTGTCATCCTGAGCGGAGTCCGCCGCAGCGGACGGAGTCGAAAGCCTGCCCTGAGCGAAGATCGCGAAAGCGATCGGAGTCGAACGGGGATAGCAATAA
>CAWCWB010000019.1:0-51173 GCA_963799155.1 uncultured Acidobacteriaceae bacterium | reverse complement strand
AGTAGGCAAATTTGGTGTAGCTGTAGGGTTCGACCGCTTCGCCAATCACCTCGGGATAGCGGCTGGCGGTGATGCCGTCCTCAATCGTCTTGCCCTCAGCATCGATCAGCCGCAGAGCGCCGTCGGTGAACTCGATCGACTCATCCTCGTTGATCAGACTCATGTAGTTCGACGGGAAGTTGGCGAAGACCTCGATCTCGGTCTTGAACGTGTCCGCGATTTGCTTGTATGCGCCCAGCGCCAGGCCAACGTTGGCATAGGCCTCAGGGATCATGGCCAGAATCTTGTCGCGCTTGGCGGCCGAAAGCGGCTCGGTGACGCCGCCGGGCACAACCCACCCTGGGTGCACGCGCTTTTCGGCGAGCAACTCGATGATGCTCTGCCCGAAGCGGCGCAGCGCCACGCCGGCGCGGCCCAGTTCCGGTTTGGCGGCTGCCACGCCGAGAATGTTGCGCAGCTTGGGATCGGACTCCATGCCCAGCAGCAGATCGGGCGAGGCGAGATAAAAGAAGCTCAACGCATGCGACTGCACCATCTGCGCCAGGTTCAACATGCGCCGCAACTGCGCCGCGGTGTGCGGAATGCGCACCGACATGATGGCCTCGCATGCCTTGGCCGACGCGATGAGATGCGAGACCGGGCAGATGCCGCAGATGCGCGCCATGAGGCTGGGCATCTCGTAGAACGGCCGGCCTTCAGAGAAGCGCTCAAAGCCGCGCACCTGCGTGACGTGGAAGTGCGCGTCCTCAACCTCGCCCTGGCCGTTGAGCTGGATTGTGATTTTGCCGTGGCCTTCAAGGCGCGTTACCGGATCGATGGTGATGGTCTGGCTCATAGGGCTGGCCTCCGAATGGTTAAGCTCCAAAGCGGGTCAGCGCCGAAATATCCAGCGGCCCGCCGTTCACCAGCGCGGTCAGCGTGGTGTGAAATGTGTCGGCCGAGGGCGGACAACCGGGCAAAAACACGTCCACCTTCACAAACTCGTGAATGGGCCGCACGACGCGCAGCAGCTTGGGCACCACGACACAGGGAATTTGCGCCTGGGCGCTGACATTCTGGATGTAAGCGCGATCGAGAATCGCTTCCGGGCCGATGGGATTGCGCATCGCGGGCACGTTGCCGGTGACCGCGCAGTCACCCATCGCCACCAGCATTTTGGAGTGGTCGCGAATCTTCTTGATCTTTTTCTCGTCGTCCACCGAAGCTACGGCTCCCTCGACCAGCGCGATATCCACCTCGTCAGGGAACTCCTTGGCGTCGACGATGGGGCTGTAGACCACATCGACCAGTTCCGCCAGTTCGAGGAGCCGCTCGTCCATGTCGAGAAACGACATGTGGCAGCCGGAACAACCGTCCAGCCAGACTGTCGCCAGTTTCAATTTGCTCATTGCGCTTCCCTCATCAAGTTCAAGTAGGGCAGAAAATCAGGAGATTTGGGGTGTTCGGAGCCCATCTTGCTCTTGTCGAACAGGGCTCCGGTGGGGCACACCTGCACGCACTTGCCGCATTTCGTGCAAGTCGAAGTGGAGCCGCCCCACTCCTCATGCAGGTCGGTAATGACGATGGAGTTGATGCCGCGCCCCATCACATCCCACACATGGGCGCCCTCGATCTCAGCGCAGACGCGCACGCAGCGCGTGCACAGAATGCAGCGGTTGTGATCCACGGTGAAGCGCTCGTGCGAGGCGTCAACATACAGGTCGGGGTTGCGATAGGGCAGCCGCACGTGGGTCAAACCCTGCTCCTGGCCAAGCGTCTGCAGTTCGCAGTGGCCGTTGGAGACGCAGACCGAGCAGATGTGGTTACGTTCGGCAAAGAGCAGCTCGAGGATGGTGCGGCGATGCTTCTGCAGGCGCTCGGTGTTGGTGGTGACTTCCATGCCTTCCTGCACGGTGGCCACGCAGGCCGGCAACAGCTTGTTCGAGCCTTTGATTTCGACAAGGCACAGACGGCACGCGCCCACGTCGCTCAGGCCGTCGAGATGGCAGAGGGTGGGAATGTTGATCTCGTTTTCGCGCGCCACTTCCAGAATGGTCTGGCCGGCGCGGGCGCTGACTTCCTGCTCGTCGATGACAAGAGTTTTGACGTCTGTTTCCGCGCTCATGCCACCACCTCGCTCTGGATTTCAGACTTGATCGCTTCCATGTTGCAGACGCCGGCCGGACAGCGCTTGTCGAGGATGTGCTCGATGTATTCGTTGCGGAAGTACTTGAGCGTGCTGAGCACGGGATTGGGCGCGGTCTGGCCCAGCCCGCACAGGCTGGTCTCCTTCACCGTGGTGCAGAGATCCTCAAGCAGCGCGAGGTCGTCCATGGTTCCGGTCCCGCTGCAGATGCGCGTGAGCAGCGTGTACATCTGCGCCGTGCCCGCGCGGCAGGGAATGCATTTGCCGCACGACTCAGTCATGCAGAACTCGATGAAGAAGCGCGCCACGTTGACCATGCACGAGGTGTCGTCCATGACGATCATGCCGCCGGAGCCCATGATGGAGCCCATCTTGAGCAGCGCATCGTAGCTGACGCCGACATCGAGCATCTCGGCCGGAATGCAGCCGCCGGAAGGGCCGCCCGTCTGCACCGCCTTGAATGTATGGCCGCCGGGCACGCCGCCGCCGATGTCCTCGATGATCTCGCGCAACTTGATGCCCATGGGCACTTCCACGAGGCCGGTGTTCGAGATTTTGCCGGTGAGCGCGAAGACCTTGGTTCCCTTGCTGCGCTCCGAGCCCATGTTGAAGAACCATTTGCCGCCGTTGCGCACGATGGGCGCGATGTTGGCGTAGGTCTCAACGTTGTTGATGAGCGTCGGCTTGCCCAACAGGCCGCTCGCGGCCGGATATGGCGGGCGCGGTTTCGGTGTGCCGCGTCTGCCCTCGATGGAGGCGATCAGCGCCGTCTCCTCACCGCAGACGAAAGCGCCGGCGCCAAGGCGAATCTCCACATCGAAGTTGAATGGCGTGTTGCAGATGTTGTTGCCCAGCAGGCCGTGACGCCGCGCTTCGCGCAGCGCGGTGGTGAGCCGCGACACGGCTACCGGATACTCCGCGCGCACATAGATGAAGCCTTTGCTCGCGCCCACCGCGTAGGCCGCAATGGCCATGCCTTCGATGACGCGATGCGGATCGCCTTCCATCACGCTGCGATCCATAAACGCGCCGGGGTCGCCTTCATCGCCGTTGCAGACCACATATTTCACGTCGCCCGCGGCCTTGGCCACCGTGCCCCACTTCAGTCCGGTGGGATACCCGCCGCCGCCGCGCCCGCGCAATCCGCTCTCCGTGATGCGGTGAACCACGCCGATGGGCGTCATCTCGGTGAGCACCGTCAACAGTGCCTTGTAACCGTCGCGGGCGATGTAGTCGCCGATCTTCTCGGGATCGATGTAGCCGGCGTTTTCCAGCACGACCCGGACCTGCTTGTCGAAGTGGTCATTGAGGTCGCATTGCAGCTCAGGAGCCGGCGCACCGCCCAGGCTCTTCACAATGGCCTCGGCGTGGCTCGCGTTCACATGGTGGTAGAGCGTTTCTTCAGGATCGACACGCACCAGCGGCCCATGCGAGCACGGCCCCATGCAGCCCGTCCGCCGCACCAGCACCGTTTTTCCCGACGCCTCGGCGGCCTTGACCAGTGCGTCTTTCAGCTTGTCGGCGCCCTGGCTGGCGCAAGCCAGATCCATGCACACGTTGACTTCGAAATCGTATTTCGCGTTTTCCTGCTGGACGCTTTTGGCGATCAGTTCGAGCTCCTCGATTGTCATTCGACGGTCCACCTTTCCAGTTGCTCGAGCATCTGTTCGCGCGTCATTTCGCCCACCACCTCGCCGTCATACAACGCCACTGGGGCGCGGCTGCACGCGCCCACGCAGCGCGCCATCATCAGGCTGATTTCGCCATCCGGAGTGGTCTGCCCCGGCACAATGGCCAGCCGCTTCTCCGCCGCAGCGATCAGTTTATTGGCGCCCTTGATGTAGCACGCGGTCCCGGCGCACACCGTCAGGGTGTGTTTGCCCGGCGGCTTCAGGGTGAAGTAGTGATAAAACGTGGCCACGCCATAGGCCTGGCTGAGCGGCACCCGCAGGGAGAGCGCGACAAAGCGAATGGAGTCGTCGTCGAGATAGCCGAACGAGGACTGCACCGTATGGAGGGTCTCAATCAGCGCATGGCGGGCAAAGCCGTTCTTGCGCATGGTGCCGTTCACGATCTTCCATCGCTTGTCGTCACTGGGTAGAGGCGGGGGCGTGAATGCGGGCACTTTTCCTCCCTGTTCGGTCGATCCGGGGACGCGTATCGGGCGCGGAGCGGGGGATTGGCCCGCCTGCGCCTGATACTACCATTGTTGTACGAGCATCGACCCCTCGCAATCCGTGACAGCAGTCACGTGCCTGTGTGGCTATCCCATTTATTGGCATAGATTTCGGCCGCCCACCAAGGAGATCGCCGGCGCCAGACCGGCGCCGTCATGCCGCAGGTGGCCTTGCGCGCGAAAGATCGCCCTAATTGCCCGGCTTGAGCTGCAGGTTGTAGTTGCTGTAATCGATGGCGACGACGGTACGGCCAAAAAGAAAGCTGTCCGACTCGGCGCGGGCATGCATGGCCATTGAGAATCCGTTAATGTTCGCGTACTGCCGCATCATGTGGGTCGTTCCCGAGAATGCCGAAGGATTCTTCGACGCAACTCCGTCGATCTCGACCAGAGTTCCGTCGCGAGCGTCCACCCACATGGTCCCGTTGATGAGGTTCGGCGCCTCTCCTTTGGGTGTAATGTCCAGGGCGAGGCAGTCGCGCCCATTCAGCTTCTGCACGCCGCCGGGTTTCAATTTCATGTCGTAATTTGCCGATGTGAACCACGACTTTTCCACGTTCCCCGGTACGTTGATGGTCTGCTCGTTATCGAGAAGCGGCTTCAATCCAAAATGAAGAAAGATGGACGATCCGCTCTGCGAAAGCACGATGTAGGTCTTGCCCACGCCCTTCCTGTAAGTGTCCTTCACCGTCATCTCCGCTGCGGGATGCGTTTCATCGCCGCCCCTGTAAACGGCATAGTGCTCAATGTCGGTGAATCCGAGGATGTTGTTAAATCGGGCCGCGACCGCGGCATCCACGCTGCGAATCACTGCCGCCGCATTCGGCTCCTGGGCAGCCGTCACGACGCCGAGCAGGAGCAGAACGGAAACTCCCGCAATCGCACTTGCCCATCTCGATTGCACGGCATCCATCCTTCGGCTTTCGCCTCTCTCTCAGATTATGCGCCTGTTCGCGGGGTCTGCGCAGTCACGCTCAGACGGAATGAAGAAAGAGGGCTGGCTGCGTAAAGGGGATGAGTCGATGAAGGAGATCCCCTCAGGGGCTAAAGCCCTTGAATTTGTTAGCCGTTTTCGGCACGCGACCCACCCACCGGGTGGGTTCCCCGGTCGTGCCCCTTCAAAGCCGGATTGATGCAACCGGTTGTTGAAGGCGCTGCTAGCCGGGAACGCACTCGAACCTCATGCGCTATGCTGATTTCCTGTGCGAGGCGCGGATTTGACCCAGGAATCCCATCCAAAACCAGGACGGCCCGAAGGGGTGCTTCAGCGCGAAGTGCTCACGGTGCGCGGCGTGGTGCAGGGCGTCGGCTTCCGGCCATTCGTCTACCGGCTCGCACCGGAGGAGGGCCTCGCCGGGTTCATCGGCAACGATACCGGCGGAGTGACGATCGAAATCGAGGGGCCGGCAGAGCGGCTGGAAGCCTTTCGCCGGCGCCTGCGGGCGGAGGCGCCGCCGCTCTCGCGCATCGATTCCGTCACAGTAAGCGAACTTGACACCCACGGGAGAAACCGGCTTCCGCATCGTCGCCAGCGACGCGCGCGGCCAGGTGAGCACGGGCATTCCCGCCGACGCGGCCACGTGCGCCGACTGCCTGCGCGAACTGCTCGACCCCAATGACCGCCGCTATCGCTATCCGTTCCTCAACTGCACCAACTGCGGCCCGCGCTTCACCATCACGCGCCGCATTCCCTACGACCGCCCGCAGACCTCGATGGCGCGCTTCAAAATGTGCGCGGCGTGCCAGGCGGAGTACGACGATCCAACCAACCGCCGCTTTCATGCGCAGCCGAACGCCTGCCCGGTATGCGGCCCGCGCGTGTGGCTGGTGCGGCCGGACGGAAGCGAGATTCCTTCGGCCGATCCAGTCACCGAGACGATCGACCGCCTGATGGCCGGCGAGATCGTGGCCATCAAGGGCATCGGCGGATTCCACCTCGCCGTGGATGCGACCAACGAAGCTGCCGTGATGCGCCTGCGCGAGCGCAAGCATCGCTACGGCAAACCGCTGGCCGTCATGGTGCGCGATCTCGATGCGGCGCGCGAGGTCTGCGTGCTGACGGCGAAGGAAGAAGAGCTGCTGCTCACGGTTCCGCGCCCCATCGTTCTGGCGCGCGGGCGCGCAGGCTGCGGCATCGCGCCCGCAGTCGCGCCGGGCATTCCCTGGCTGGGCGTCTTCCTGCCCTACGCGCCGCTGCAGCACCTGCTCTTTGCCGAGCCAGACGCATTCGCTGGACACGCACGCCTCCCCCCGGCGTGCGCGCGCTGGTGATGACCAGCGCCAACCTCAGCGAAGAGCCGATCGCGATCGATAACGACGAAGCGCTGGCGCGGCTTGGCAAGATCGCCGATGCGTTTCTGATGCACGACCGCGAGATTCTGCAGCGCTGCGACGACTCGGTGATGGCGCTGGTCGATGGCGCGCCGCAGTTGCTTCGCCGCGCCCGCGGATTTGTGCCGCTTGGCGTGCCGCTGCCGTTTGATTCGCCTCCGCTGCTGGCCGTCGGCGGCCATCTCAAGAACGTCTTCGCTCTGGCGCGCGGGCGCTTCGCCTACCAGAGCCAGCACCTGGGCGATCTCGAGAATGTCACCGGGCTCGATTTTTTCCGCGAGTCGCTGGCGCACCTGATGCGCACCTTCGAGATCGAGCCGGAGACCGTGGTCCACGATCTGCATCCCGGCTACTTGTCCACATCGTGGGCGAAGGAGTGGGCGGGCGAGCGCGGTTTGCGACTGATCGCGGTGCAGCATCACCACGCGCACATCGCCGGCTGCATGGCGGAGCACGGGCTCGAGGGCCAGGTGATCGGCCTCTCGCTCGACGGCACCGGCTACGGCAGCGATGGCCGCATCTGGGGCGGGGAAGTGCTGGTGAGCCGCCTCGACGGATTCGGGCGCTTCGCGCATCTCGACTACGTGCCCATGCCCGGCGGCGAAGCGGCGATTCGCGAGCCGTGGCGCATGGCGCTGGGCCATCTCGATGCGGCCGGCTTCGACATCGAGTCGCCGGAAGTGCTGGCCGTGGTGGGCGCAAAGCAGCAGGACGCGCACGTGCTGCGGCGCATGATCGAACGCGGAGTGAACACTCCGCTCACCTCGAGTTGCGGCCGCCTCTTCGATGCGGTTGCTGCGGTAGTGCTAGGCCGCGACGTGGTCGATTACGAAGCGCAAGCGGCGATTGAGCTGGAAGGGTTGGCCATTGATGAGCCTGACGCTCTCGATTCCGGTTACCCGCTTGAGTTTCGGGGCGGAAATTGGAACGCGCGCGAGCCCGTGCGCATTTCCGCCGCGTCGCTGTGGCGCGAGCTTCTGCGCGACTTAAGCGCTGGCGTGAGCAAGCCGCGCATCGCGGCGCGTTTTCATGCCGGCGTTGCGGCGGCATTTGTACGCGCTGCAGTTTTGGCGCGCGAGGCCACGGGCATTCAGCAAGTGGCTCTCTCCGGCGGCTGCCTGCACAACCGGCGTCTGGCGCGGCTGCTGCGCGAAGGACTCGAAGAGGAAGGCTTTCAGGTCTTTCAGCATGTCCAAGTCAGTCCCGGCGATGGCGGCCTTAGCTACGGGCAAGCCGTGGTGGCAGCGGCGATCCTGAAAAATGAAGCATCAGCCTGACAGCCGGACCAGCTCCTGTGCTTCCTGGCGCGGGCCGAGGATGGACATGCGCGGAATGCGCCCGCGCACCATGGCCACTTCGTCGCAGCGGTGCAGGCGCGGGCACATCTGGCAGTCCTTGAAGATCTTGTCGGGCAGCTCGGATTTGTCTTCCACGGTGCGAAAGCCGTACTTGAAGAAGAAGTCCGGAATGCGCGTGAACAGGCACACCGATTGGATGCCGTGCGTCTCGGCTTCTTCGATGAGCGCTTTCACGATGCTTCCACCTGCGCCCTGGCCCTTGGCTTCCGGCTTGACCACGATGGAGCGCACCTCGCAAAGATGCGGGCCGTAAAGGTGCAGCGCGCCGCAGCCGAGAAATACGCCGCCATCGGACTCGGCAACGGTGAAGTCGCGGATGTTCTCGCAAACCTCGGCGAAGGGCCGCTTGAGCAGCGTTCCGTCGCCGGAGAGCGAGTTGACGAGATCGTAGATATTGGAGGCATCGTGCAGGAGGGCTTTACGCACCAGCATGAGCAGCCTCCGTGACCTTGGGTTTCGCCAGCTTGGCGATCCGCTCCGATGCGCGATCGAGCGCCTGACGCACGTGCTCGCGCGCGGTTCCTCCGAACACGTCGTGGCAATCGAGCGTGGCGTCGAGCGTGATGGCAGCGTAGAAGTCCTCGCCGAACTCTTCGCCAAACTGGCGCAGCTCGGTGAGCGTGAGGCCGCTTAATTCGACGCCCTTTTCGATGGCGAAGCGCACGGCCTGGCCGACCTTTTCGTGCGCGGTGCGGAAGGGAACGCCTTTGTGGACGAGGTAGGTGGCCGCGGCCATCGCGTTCAGATAGCCCGACTGCGCCGCCTCGCTCATGCGTTCGCGATTGAATTGAAGGGCGGCGGTGAAGCGCGCAACGAGCTGGAGCATCTGCGGCACAAAGTCGGCCGCAAAGGCCGGCTCCTGGGTCTCCTGCATGTCTTTATTGTAGGCCAAGGGCAGCCCTTTGAGCTCGATCGCGACTGCCTGCGCCGCGCCGTTGATGCGTCCCACTTTGGCGCGAATCAGCTCGGTGAAATCGGGATTCTTCTTCTGCGGCATGGCGCTCGATCCGGTGGAAAAAGCCTCAGGCAGCGTGACGAACCCGAATTCCGCCGTGGCAAAGAGCGTGATCTCCTCGGCGAAGCGGCTCAGATGCAGGCCAACGAAAGTGAGCGCGTTGAGATATTCGAGAACAAAGTCGCGGTCGCTGGTCGCATCGATCGAATTGGCGGTCGGCGCCGTGAATCCAAGCTCGCGTGCGGCGATGGTGCGGTCGAGCGCGAGCGTTGCGCCGGCCACGGCTCCCGATCCGAGCGGACAGAAGTTCAGCCGCGCCGCGCAATCCTGAAGTCGGGCCGCATCGCGCAGCGCCATCTCTACGTACGCCAGCAGCCAGTGCGCAACAAGAACCGGCTCGGCCCGCTGCAAATGCGTATAGCTCGGCATCACGGCGGAGGCGGCGGCGCGAGCCTGCTCGACCAGCGCATTCGCCCAGGCGGCGAGGCCGTCGATCGCAAGCTCAATTTGAGCGCGCACGTAGAGGCGCAGGTCCGTGGCGATCTGCTCGTTGCGGCTGCGGCCGGTGTGCAGCTTCAGCCCCAGCGAGCCGACGCGCTCGACCAACTTGAGCTCGACGAAATGATGAATGTCCTCGGCCGAGGCGTGATCGCGCACCAGCGCCTTGCCTTCTTCCGATGCGAACTCCGCGGCAATCGCGTCCAACGCGGCGCGGAGTTCCGCTGTTTCACTCTCGGTCAGTATCCCCGCGGCACACAGGGCAGACGCATGCGCCTTGCTGGCGGCCACTTCTTCGTCGAGAAGCCGCCAGTCAAAGACGATGGAGCGCTGCCACGCTTCGAACTCGGCGTCCAGCGGCTCGCGAAAGCGGCCGGACCACATCTTCCCGGATTGTTGTTCGTTGAACATTTCTTTAACAGTACTGTGGTGAAAATCCTAACGCGTTGAAAAACTTCCCTCAGGGGCTGAAGCCCCCACTGAAATTGCCGATCTTTCGGCACGGCTAAAGCCGTGCCCTTTCAAAAACCGCCTGGCCTCTGCAAGGCGGCGAATCGTTCGTGTTCTTCTATTCCTTCTCCTTGCCATTGTTGAGCTTGGGCATTTCACTGCCTTTGCTGAGCGTGAGGAGGCCGGCTTTGGCGTAGGTGACGAGCTTCTCCCGGGTGTCGGAGATGTCGAGGTTGCGCATGGTGAGTTGCCCGATGCGGTCGCGCGGGGAGAAGGTGGATTCAGTCTTCTCCATGCTGAGGCGCTCGGGATGGAAGGTGAGGTTAGGCGACTCGGTATTGAGGATGGAGTAGTCGTTGCCGCGGCGCAACTCGAGTGTGACCTCGCCGGTGATGGGTTTGGCGACCCAGCGCTGGGCGGATTCGCGGAGCATGATCGCTTGGGAGTCGAACCAACGGCCCTGATAGAGTAGACGGCCGAGCTTGCGGCCATTGTCGCGATACTGCTCGATGGTGTCCTCGTTGTGGATGCCGGTGATGAGGCGCTCGTAAGCGATAAAGAGCAGGGCGAGACCCGGAGCCTCGTAGATGCCGCGGCTCTTGGCCTCGATGATTCTATTTTCAATCTGATCGGACATGCCCAAGCCATGGCGGCCGCCGATGCGGTTGGCTTCGAGAAGGAGGGCGACGGGCGAGTCGAATTGCCGGCCGTTGAGGGCTACGGGCGAGCCCTCTTCGAAGCGAATGACGACCTCTTCGCGCTGGATCTCGACATCGTCGCGCCAGAATGCCGTGCCCATGATGGGAACGACGATTTTGACGGACGAAGAGAGATGTTCCAGATCCTTGGCTTCATGGGTTGCGCCAAGCAGGTTGGAGTCGGTCGAGTAGGCCTTTTCCGCTGACATTTTATAGGCGAAGCCGGAGCGCTGCATGAAGGCAGACATCTCGGCGCGGCCGCCTAATTCGCGGATGAAAGCGGCGTCAAGCCAGGGCTTGTAGACCTGGAGGCTGGGATTGACGAGCAGGCCGTAGCGGTAGAAGCGCTCGATGTCGTTGCCTTTGAAAGTGGAGCCGTCGCCCCAGATGTGGACATCGTCCTCCTTCATGGCGGCCACCAGCATGGTGCCCGTAACCGCGCGGCCGATGGGGGTGGTGTTGAAATAGGGGACGCCGGCGGTGGTGATGTGGAAGGCCCCGGCCTGTAGCGCGGCGATGCCTTCGCGAACGAGCGGGCCGCGGCAATCGATGAGGCGGGCCTTTTCGGCGCCATAGTCGAGGGCCATGCGCGGGATGGCGTCGTAGTCGGTCTCGTCGGGCTGGCCGAGGTTGGCTGTATAGGCGTAAGGAATCGCGCCCTTCTGCTTCATCCAGTGCAGGGCGGCGGAGGTGTCGAGCCCGCCGGAGAAAGCGATGCCGACTTTCTGGCCGATGGGCAGGGATTCGAGAATTACGGACATGTTTGCGAATCCTCAAAAAGAATTAATTGCGGTTCGTTTCTACAGCGCACCGTTCACCGTCCGCTGTTCACTGTCTGCTGAAAACTTGCCGTGTTGGCCAGGCCGCCCAGCAGCAGAAGCAGCAAAGCCTTCTGCGCGTGCAAGCGGTTTTCGGCCTGATCGAAGACGATGGACTGCGGGCTGTCGATGACGGCGTCGGTGACTTCCTCTCCGCGCCGCGCGGGCAGGCAATGCATGAAGACCGCATTCGGCGCGGCTTTCTGCATCAGCGCCTCGTTCACCTGGAACGGCCGGAAGATGGGCGCGCGCTTGGTCGACTCGTGCTCGAAGCCCATGCTCACGCACACGTCGGTGTAGACGGCGTCGGCGCCTTCGACGGCCGCCTGCGGATCCTGCAGTCAGGCGCAGTTCGCAGTGATTCGTCTGCGCAATTTCGCGCGCGATGGTCACGATCTCGATGTCGGGCGAGTAGCCGCGCGGCGTGGCCACGGTGACGTTGGCCCCCAACTGCGCGCCGGTCAGCATCAGCGAGTGGCACACGTTGTTGCCGTCGCCGACGTAGGTGAAGTTGAGGCCGGCGGCGGTGCCGAAGTGCTCCTCGAGGGTCATGAAATCGGCCAGCGCCTGGCAGGGATGCTCGAAGTCGGAGAGCGCGTTGATCACCGGCACGCGCGAGTTGGCGGCCATCTCGGTGATGGTGTCGTGCGCGTAGGTGCGCAGCACGATCACGTCGACCCAGCGCTCCAGATTGCGCGCCACGTCGGCGATGGTTTCGCGCTCGCCCAGCGGCGAGTTGGTCTGATCGACGAAGATCGCATTGCCGCCCATGGTGTTGATGCCGGTTTCGAATGCGAGGCGCGTGCGCAGGCTCGCCTTCTCAAACATCAGCACCATCTGCTTGGCGTCGAGGCGCATGGCGGTACTCGCGCGGATTGCGCTTGACGTCGTGGCCCAGTTTCAGGATGGCGCGGACTTCGGCGCTGGAGAGATCGGCGATGGAGCACAGATCCTCGCCGGCCATGCGCGCGGCCGCGGCAAGAACATCGGGATCCTTCTGCACGGGAACGGCGGACTCCTTGCGTTCGCATAGGTCGCTCTGCTAGCCATGATGGTGTCCTCCTGCGGGCGCGTTGTGCGCCGCAGCATGTTCGGTGAAGATTTCGTCCAGCGCGGCGATGGCCGTGTCGACGTGCGCGCGTTCCAGAATGTACGGCGGCAGGAAACGCAGCACGGTGTCGCTGGTGCAGTTGATGAGGATGTGGCGCTTGAGCATCTCGGCGACGGTGAGCTTGGCAAGATCCGCCGAATCGAGTTCGGCGGCGATCATCAGGCCCTTTCCGCGCACGTCGACGATCGCCTCGTGGCGGGCGGCGAGCGAGCGCAGGCGATCCTGGAAATAATCGCCGACTTCGGTCGCATGCGTCAGCAGGCCTTCCTTCTCGATGGTGTCGATGACGGCGATGCCGACGGCGCAGGCCAGCGGGCCGCCGCCGAAGGTGGTGCCGTGCATGCCGGCATGCATCACGCGCGCAACCTCCTCGGTGCACAGCACCGCTCCAAGAGGAAGGCCGCCGGCAAGAGGCTTGGCGAGCGTGGTGACATCGGGCTTCCACCCCACGGACGAAGACCTGTCCGTGGGGACCCCGGGCTGATGCCGTAGTGCTGATACGCGCACCACTTGCCGGTGCGGCCCATGCCGGACTGAATCTCGTCGACGATGAGCAGCGCGCCGGTGGAGCTGGCCAATGCGCGCGCTTCGGCGAAAAACTCCTGCGTGAGCGGCCGCACGCCGCCCTCGCCCTGAATGGCTTCGACGAGAATGGCGCAGACCTCGTTTGAGAATTTGGCGCGCAGGTCGGCAACGTCGTTGAAGCGCACGAACTCGACGCCGGGAACCACGGGAGCGAACGGCTCGCGGTACTTCTCCTTGAAGGTGGTGGACATGGAGCCGAAGGTGCGGCCGTGGAAGCTCTGCTCCAGCGCGAGAAACTTGGTGCCGATGTTCGCGCCTTCAGCTGCGCTTGAGGCCCGCATAAGCGCGCGCCAGCTTGAGCGCGCCCTCCCATGCCTCGGTGCCCGAGTTGGTGAAGAAGACGCGGTCGAGCCCGGTGCGCTCGGTCAGTCGCATGGCCAGCTCCGCCTGGCCTTCGTGATAGTAGAGATTCGAGGTGTGGATGAGCGCGCGGCTCTGGCGAGCGATGGTCTCGACGATGGCCGGATGGTTGTAGCCGAGGGCATTGACGCCGATGCCGCTGAGCAGATCGAGATAGCGATCGCCCTTCTCGTCGATGATGTGCACGCCTTCGCCGCCGACAAAAAGGATGGGGCTCCGGTCGTAAGTGGAGAGCAGCAGCCGTGCTTCCGCAGCGCGAATCTCTTCGAGTTTCATTTCGTCGGACCTCCTCAGCCACCATGACTTCGGTGCCATGAGCTATGCGCGAGCTGCACAGATCGGGCAATGAGCCTGCAGCCTCCGCGGGCAGAATTCGCACGCGCTTCACGCCGTTCAACAGCGCTTCGCGGCACGCGCCCAGCTTGGGCAACATGCCGCCGGAGATCACCGCGCTCTTGGCCATCTCCGCAATCTGATCGATGGAAAGCCATCGCAGCACCTCGCCGTCGGCTCCTTTCACGCCGGGCACATCGGTGAGGAAGACCAGAGCGTCGGCGCGGCAAGCAATGGCGCACGCCGCAGCCATCTCGTCGGCGTTAATGTTGTAATACTCGCCATCAAAGCCGAGGGCCATAGAGCAAACGACCGGCACTCCGCTCAATTGCCAAATGGCCTCAATCCAGCGCGGATCGCTGGCTGCGATCTCACCTACGAAGCCGAGATCGGGGGTGGTGCGCTTTTTGCGCGCGCGGAAGAGCAGCCCGTCACCGCCGGAAAGTCCGACCGCAGGCTGGCCCAGCGCACCCAGAGCGGCAACCAAGCCTTTGTTCACCCGGCCCGCAAAAACCATCAGCGCGACGTCGCGGGTTTCCGCGTCGGTGACGCGAAGGCCGTCGATGAATTCGCTCTGCTTGCCCAGCGCCTTGAGCGTACGGGTCAACTGCACACCGCCGCCGTGCACCACGGCCACCTGGTTGCCGTCGCGCACCAGTTCGGCGATGGCCCTCATGCAGCCGTCAAGAAGCGCTGGAGATTCGAGGCCCGCTCCTCCCAATTTGACAACGAACTTCATTCAAGCGCCTCCGCGGCGAGTTTCATGCGAGACCCTCCGATTCGGGCCAGCCCAGCATAACGTTCAGATTTTGCACGGCCTGGCCAGCAGCGCCTTTGAGGAGATTATCGAGGCAACTCACGATGACGGCCCTCATGCCACTGGCATCGAGTTGAAATCCGATGTCGGCATAGTTTGTCCGCACGGAATATTGAATCTGCGGCAATGCTTTTTCGTAGAGCCGGACCATCGGGCTGCCAGCAAAGAACTCGCGGTAAACCTGCGCCAAGCCCTCCCGGGTCTGGGCCTTTTTGAAGTGCACATACACCGTGGACAGAATGCCGCGCGGAATGGGCAACAGGTGCGGTGTGAACACGAGCTCGTCCGCGGTGACGCCGATCTGCTCCAACAGCTCGCCGGTGTGGCGATGGGTAAAGACGCTATAGGCCGACAGATTGTCGGCCGCGTACATGAAGTGGGTCCTGGCCGTGGGCGCCTTTCCCGCGCCGCTTACGCCGCTCTTAGCGTCGGCAACGATGCCGCGTTTGAGATCGACGAGTCCCGCAGCGACGAGCGGCTTGAGCGGCAAAATGATGGAAGTCGCATAGCAACCGGGATTGGCGATCAACCGCGCACCGGCGATCTGCTTGCGATGCAGTTCGGGCAGGCCGTAGACGGCTTGCGCCTGCGTGACCGCGGCCTGTTTGGTTCCGTCGTCTTCGAAGGCATAGACGGCACGATTGGCGGCTTCGGTCAATCGCCACGCTGCGCTCAAATCGATGACGCGCATGCCGCGTTTCAGCGCTTCAGGGGTCCATTCGCGCGACTGCTCATGAGGCGTGGCGAGAAACAGGACTTCCGTGCCGCGCTCAGCCAGCAGATCCCATGAGAAAGGCTCCAGCTTTAAGTTGGCGCTGGCGTTGTTGTCTCCCAAGTGCGGGTGAATCTCGATGAGAGGAACGCCGCCGCGCGCGCGATCCTTGGCGTCAACCCGCCCGGCAAAGACCGGCGGTTTCCCCTGCAGGCGCGGATGATGCAGCAGCAGCCGCGCCAACTCGGCGCCGGCGTACCCTGTGACTCCCACAACCGCGGTTTGTACGGTCTTCTTCATGCTTCCAGCATCGTCCTCAACCGGGCGCCCACTTCGCCGGCGTGGCGAGCGTCCTGGCAAACAACGAGAACGGTGTCATCGCCGGCAATGGTTCCCACGACCTCGGGCCATTCCTCGCGGTCGAGGGCCGCGGCGACCGGCTGCGCCCCGCCCAACACCGTGCTGACCACCACCTGATTCATGGCCTGCCGCACGCGCAGGCCGAAGCTGTCAATCATCTCCTTCAGTGAGGGCGGTTGATCGTCCTCCGCCTCTGCCTGAATTGCCGCCGAGCCGTTGCCGTTAGGGAGCGAATAACCGCCAGGGCCCTTGGAAAGACGCAGCTCGTGAATGTCGCGCGAGAGGGTCGCCTGCGTGACACGGATTCCGCGGCGGCGCAGCTTGCGGCGCAGCTCATCCTGGCTGGCCACGTGCGAGGCGGCAAGCACTTCGCGGATCACATTGAGGCGTTGGACCTTCATTTTTCCCGTCCCGGTGTTGGTGGCGTGCAAATCAGAGGCGCGGTCCGCGAGGCGGAAACCGCGATTGAATAAATATACACAATAATTGTATAAGTATGCAAGCATTATTTTTAAGGATATCTTGTACTTGACGCAAGGTAAATGAGGTAATAATTATGTATTTTGGCGAGGAAGTCCAAGGAATTGATCGACTTTACTCAAGGTATACCCCGGTGGGAGGATTAGGGGTATGGGCGGGGATCAGTACATCCGCGACAAGCTGTGTCAGGGCCCTGCTTTGGCGATGCACTTGTGGCATCTTTTGGGCTGGTTCGCTACTAAACTTTGGGACTGGGGTGCGGTTCTTTTCATCGTTACCGCACTCTGGACCTTTGGCGCAATCGGAATAGGTGCAGCTTTGACAGAGCCTATTCCGTCCGCGATGGAGATTGTGGGGGCTGCATCTCTTGTATGGATGGGCGGCTTATTTTTATTGTTCCGAATTCTCCATTCAGCATGGAAAACTACCGAGTTGACTTCGGTCTTTCAGAAAATGATGGCAACAGTAATCGCCCTCGTGTTATTTGTCGCCGTCACTCGTTTAGGAAGCGGCTACATTTTGGAAAAGATACCCTTGCTTACCATTAATCTTTCCCAATCGCTCCCGCGTCCAATCGGACCTCCGCCAGATTTTTCCTCCACGTCAGCTACGCCTCCAAAAGAACAACAACGGATAAATGTGGGGTCTATAAATGTTCAGCTTCCAACTAAAGCAGGAGATGATGCTACGGCAAATGTCGGCATCTCATTGGCTGGCACAAGCGCAAGGGAAGTATCAATGGAAGAGATGACAGCTACGTGGTATGTATATCCGACCGACGTAACGACCCAAGCCTCGGCTGAGGAAACCCTTTGGGGGATGATGGAGAAACACGCAAAGGTAGAGCCACCTTTTCCCCTGGTTATGCCAACCAACAATAAGACCCTTAACTTGCCGCTCGTCCTAAGGTCGGTAACAGATGTTCAGATTCAGCTTGTGAATGCCGGGACGAGAGCCTATTACTTCCTGTGCCATGTTAAAGATGAAAAAGGAAAGACCCTATTGGAATTGTGCTTTCGCGTAGATGGTAAGGACCAGAGTATGTATTGCAGAAGTCACAATGGTCCATAGGGAACGACCTATGCTGCAACGAGTTTCTTGTATTCCAATTTGGGCGTATCCAGTGGCTTCATCAAAGTGTCGCGGAACAGATACGGATTGTGGCGATTGTTAAATCGAAAGGTCATTTCGTCGAGGTAGGCTGCAAGATGCTTCGCCGAGACGTTGTGCCACGGTCCAGCCATCCCGCGCTTGCGCAAAGAGAACGCCGATTCGATCCCGTTCCCGCACCCGTCTACGTCACGGTCCAGTAGACGGCGAAACGCTGCCAGCTCTGGTTCAGAGGCTTGAGAATCACGTCGCGTTCCTGTCCGGTGGCACGGAACGTGAGCGCCTCACCCGGAACGGGCCGGATCCAGGCGCTGGGTTCGGCGCCGTTCGATTTGAGAACGGGTACCTCCAAGGCGGGCGCTTGCTGAATCTCCGGGCCTTGATTGTGCTCGAGGACGTCTTCAAGGCCGGTCTTTGGAAATTGCCCGGCGAGCACAACGGGCCCCAAAAGAAATGCCTGCTGCGATGGGTCATCTGCAAGTGGTTCGGCGGTGATCCGCATGGGAAACGTGAGTTCCACGCGGTCGCCGGGCTTCCAGACGCGGGTGAGAGTGAGATAGCTTCCAGGTGTACCGGCCGCTTCCAACCGCATGCCATTGATGGCTACAGAATTCGCCGCCGTGGTCCACGAGGGAATGCGCAGGCGCAGCGCCCACGCCGTGCCGGGCGTCTTTTCGATGGTGAGATCCGTGCGGCCGCTCGCGGGAAAATCCGTCGTCTGCTTGAGCGTCACGCCGCGCTCTTTCCAGTTCACCGTGGAGGCGAAGTAGAGGTTCACGAAGAGCGCATCGTTATCGTGGGAATAGATGGTGTCGTTCAACTTAGCGAATTCTTCGAGGGCAGTGCCCGTGCAGCACCAGAAGGTCTCATCGTCGGTACAAGTCGTCTTCCAGGCTCCGGGCGCCAACGATAGGAAATATGTTGTATGCCCGGTGACCGGCTCGATCGCGCCCAGCCGGTGGTTCAGCAGGTTGCGCTCGTAATAGTCGATGAAGCGGGGGTCCCCGCTCCACGCATAGAGATGCCGCGTGAGCTTCATCATGTTGTATGCGCAGCAACACTCCTGGTGGTGCGAACTAATTTGCATCTCGAGCGCGAGATGATTCGGGTCGGTCAACCAGTACTCATTGTTACTTGAGCCGCCCGTCGCATAGGTGCGGGACTCCGATACGGTCTCGAAGAAAAAGCGGCTCACGTCAGTGAACCGGTAATCGGAACTGAGCTCGTAGCGCCGCGCCGCGCCAATGACCTGCGGGACATGCGTATTCATGTGCTGGCCCTTGAGCTCATCCTTCCGCAGCGCCAGCGGGGTGAAGAAAATCTTCTTGGTGAAGCGATCGCCGGTTCGGGCCCAGCGGTCATTGCCGGTTACGGCAGCAAGATTGTAGAGAACCTCGTTCATTCCGCCGTACTCGGTGTTCAGGATGTCCTGCATATGTTCGTCGCTTTTGCTCGCCGTCCATGCGTCAACCCAGGCAGCCATCTTGACCACCACATCGAGGGCCTGATCGTTGGCCGCGTGCATCTTCATCTCCAGGAGGCCGGCCATAATCTTATGCAGCGTATAGAACGGAGCCCACACATTCTCGCGCCTGTCGAGCCGGTCAAAAAACTCAGCGGGAAAGGCGCTGACATAGCCATTCTGGTTGAGCTTGGCCTGACATTCCGCGATCCCTGCCACGAGTTCATCCGCCTTCGCCTTGACTGCTGCGTCTCGTGTGGCTGCGTAGAGCAGCGCGGAAGCTGACAAATAATGGCCGACAAAGTGCCCGCGCAGGCTCGCACGTGGGAGCTTCCCAGCCGCCGAGAGGCTTGGCGCTCGAAGGCAGTCCGGCGTTCACGCGGAAGTTGTGCAGAAGGCGGTCGTTGGTGAGGCGCATCATGTAGCCGCGGTTCCAGTCGCGCGCATCCTTAAGCGGCCCAGCCTCCAGTGAGACTTCGTCCAGAGCGAAGGGACGAACCTTCGGCTGCATCTCGTTACGGACGAACTTAAGCGGCGCGGCGAAGGGCTCCGGTTCAACCACCGAAAACACGCGGTTCGATTCGGCTTCGGTCTTCGAAGCCTTCTTCGGGAGCGCGCTCGACTGCGCGGGCGTTGCCTGGCCGAGAGGCGCTCCTTCAGCTCTCCCGAGAAGAGACGATGCGGCCGCCAATCCAAGCGGGGTTGCGGCAAGGCGCTTTGCAAACTCTCTTCGGCTTACTTTCTTCATGGAGTCTCCTCCCATTTTCGGCAAGCGTTTACCGGTACAGCTCGTTCCGATCCGGATTTGCTTCATGCATCGTCTCAGGGGCTAAATGTCGTGTCTCAAGAGGTTGTTTACCTCGAAGGCCACCGCCCAGCGAGAGGCGGGCTATGGAAAAGATGAAAAGCAAAGGACGCTTTCCACCTTTCCCACAGCCCCTACTGCTGCTACGAGTAAGATTTTCAAGGCAATACGGACCTTCCCTCAGGGGCTGAAGCCCACCGGCAATCGAGCAGCTTGCGGCACGGATCAATCCGTGCCCTTTCAAAACTTCGCTCAAAGGTAAACAACCTCCTGAAACTTCACAGCTAAAGCCCGTTATCATATTGCATCATTAACGGCACGCGACCCGGTCCGCCCCGGCCCAGTGGGCGCCCCGGTGCCCCGCTCGTGCCCTTTCAAAGAAACCAAGTTTTTCCGCAAGCTGTAAAGTCGTGCCCTGATACAAGCCAGTTCTGGAAACACACCGAATGCTCACTTCAGATCCCGCCAGTTTGGGCCGAACGCCAAATCGGCGACCAGCGGCACCTTCAGCTTGGCTACGCCTTCCATCTCGGAACGAACGAGCGCTGCAGCTTCGTCTTTCTCATCGGCCGGGACTTCGAAGAGCAATTCATCGTGGACCTGCAGGATCATGCGCGTCTTCAGGCGCCGCTCAGTCAATTTGCGGTCGAGAGAGATCATGGCGAGCTTGATCAGGTCCGCGCCGGTTCCCTGGAGCGGGGTATTGATGGCCGTGCGCTCGGCGAATCCGCGCTGATTCGGGTTGCGGCTCTCGATGTCGGGAATGGGGCGCAACCTGCCGAACAGGGTGCGCACGGAACCGTCCTTGCGGGTCTGCTCGAGTGTTTTTTCGATGAATGCCCTGACGCCCTGATAGCGCGCGAAGTATCGCTCAATGTACGCCTTCGCCTCGGCTTGCGGAATCCCTAACTGCGCGGCGAGGCCGAAGGCTGAGATTCCGTAAACGATCCCGAAGTTCACCGCTTTGGCGCGGTTGCGCGTTTCCTTGTCCATGGTCCCTGCGGGAACGCCGAAGACTTCGCTGGCGGTGAGCGTGTGAATATCAATGCCTTCAGCGTAGGCGCGGATCAAGAGCGGGTCGCCGCTAAAGTGTGCGAGCAGACGCAGCTCAATCTGGGAGTAATCGGCCGAAAGCAGTTGCGTACCGGGCGCGGCGGTGAATGCTGCGCGAATCTCGCGGCCAAGCTCCGTGCGCACGGGAATGTTTTGGAGATTCGGATTGACCGATGAGAGGCGGCCGGTGGCCGTGGCGGCGGCCTGGAATGTTGTGTGCACACGCGACTCGGCATCGGCGAGCAGCGGCAAGGCATCCACGTAGTTAGATTTCAGCTTGGACAAATGACGGTACTCAAGGACGAGCCGGGGAACCTCGTGCTTCTCGGCAAGGAACTCCAGGACGTCCTGCGCGGTGGAAACGGACTTGGTTTTGCCGCGGCTTGGCGGAGCGGGCAGCGCCAGATCGGTGAACAGCACGACGGCGAGCTGCTTGGGCGAGTTGATGTTGAATCGCTTACCGGCGAGTGAGAAGATTCGCTCTCCTACGCGCTCAATCTCCGCGCTGAAACGCCTGGAGAGACCGTCGAGCACGCCGGTATCAATGCGGACGCCTGCTTCCTCCATGCGGTACAGCACGGGCGCCAGAGGCAGGTCGATCTCGGCATACACGCGCGAAACGCCGGCTTTGTCAGCCTCTTCGCGCAGAGCGGGGACAAGCGCATAAACGGCAGCGGCCGCGGCGGGCAGCGACGAGGGCGGCGCTTGGTTGTGACGCGCGGCGACATCGGCCAGCGATTGCGTGGCATGCGTGGGGTTGAGCGCATAGGAGAGGAGCATGGTGTCGTCGACCGGGCCGCGCAGTTCGACACCTATGTCGCCGAGGACGTGAAGCGCGAGCTTCCAATCGTGCACGCGCTTGGGCACGGCGGCGTCTTCGAGGAGCGCGCGCAGCTCGGGCGTAAGCGGCAAGCGCAGAGCGCGAGCGGGATCGGCGCAGACGCCAAGATAGAAGTGGGTCTTCTTCTCGGCGGCCTCGGCAACGTCGAGCAGCGAGCGCGTCGGCGGAGCCTCGTCTTCCGATTCTTCCGAGGGCGGCTCGACGGCATCGAGCGAAAAGGCAAAGCCGCCAGTGCGCGCGGCGGCGTACAAGGCGGAGGTTTGTTCGGGCGATGGTTCTTCGATCAGATCGGTCGAAGGCCCGCCGGCTGCGGGCGCGAGGTCGCGCAGCATCGAGGTGAACTCAAGCTCGGTAAAGAGCGCGCGGCAGGCTTCGATGTCGGGCGGCTGCGTCTCCATGGCGCCCAGGTCCAGTGGCAAAGGCACGTGGGTGTCGATGGTGACGAGCTCTTTGGAAAGGAGAACTGCGTCGCGGTTCTGCTGGAGCGATTCGCGATAGGCTTTGCGCTTGACCTCAGCGGCGCGGTCGAGCACGGCCTCGACGGCGCCGAATTCCTGGATCAACTCCACGCTGCCTTTGTCGCCGATGCCGGGCGCGCCGGGAATGTTGTCGACCGAATCGCCGCGCAGGGCCATGACATCGACGACTTTGTCGGGCGGAACGCCGAGCGTCTCGGTGACTTTGGCGGGATCGAGAATCAGGTTATCCTTTTGCGGGTTGAGAATCTTCACTTGCGGCGTGACCAACTGCATCATGTCCTTGTCGCCGGAGACGATGAAGACCTCGTGCTGCTGCTCGGCCGCTTCGCGCGCCAGGGTGCCAATGACGTCGTCGGCCTCGAAGCCTTCGGCCTGAAGAATGGGGATGCGCAGCGCTTCGAGGGCGCGGCGAATGTAGGGAATCTGGCGGCGAAGATCCTCGGGCATGGCCTCGCGCGTGGCCTTGTAGCCTTGGTAGCTCACGTCTTCGAAGCTCTGCGTCTTCGAGTTCCAGCGGCGGAGTTTGCCGATGGCGCGGGCACGCTCGTCGCGGAAGACCTCGCCACTGACGTCGAAGACAGCGGCGAAATACTTCGGCGAGAAGTCCTGGCGCAATTTCTTGATCATGTTGACGAAGACGTAAGTGGCCGCCGTGGGCAAGCCAGAGCGCGTGGACATGGGCCGGCTGCGTTGCATGGCGTGATAGGCGCGAAAGATGAAGGACATCGCGTCAAGCAGGAAGACGGGCGGCTTGGATTGGCCGGTCACGCTAGAGAGAATAACAGGAAGCTGCAGCAGAGATCAGAGAACGGAGATCGGAGACCAGGCGCCAGAGAACAACGATCAGGGATCGCGGAAGAGCGATCAGGCGATGAACATGCAGTCGCCGTAGCTGAAGAAGCGGTAGCGCTCGCGGATCGCGTGGCGATAGGCGGCCAGGATGCGGTCAAGACCGGTGCGATGTGGGCCGGCGAAGGCGCTGACCAGCATGAGCAGGCTCGATTGGGGCAGATGAAAGTTGGTGACGAGCGCGCTGACGAGGCGGAATGCGAAGCCGGGGGCGATGAAGATGCCGGTCGAGGCGGAGTGGGGCGTGATCGGGTTGCCGGGGGCGGCGAGCGCAGCAGCTTCGAGTGTGCGCACAACCGTGGTGCCGACGGCGACGATGCGGCGGCGTTCGGCGATGGCACGATTGATGGCTTCGGCGGCTGCGGCGCTGATGGTGTAGCGCTCGCGATGCAGATGGACCTCATCGACGCGCTCGACGCGCAGAGGAGCGAATGTTCCCAGGCTCACGTGCAGCGTGATGCGCGCGATCTCGACTCCGTTGGCGGCCAGGGCGTCGAGGACTTGGGGCGTGAAGTGCAGGCCGGCTGTGGGCGCGGCGACGGAGCCGCGCTCGCGGGCAAAGACTGTCTGGTAGCGCTCACGATCGGCATCGGCGTCGTCGCGATGAATATACGGCGGTAGCGGCGTGTGGCCGATTTGGTCAAGGACGCCGAAGAAATCGTCGACGGGCGAGAACTCAAGCAGACGCTCGCCGTATTGGCCGCGTTCGAGGACCTCCGCTTCGAGCGCGACTGCGCCTGCGGGCGTGGGAAAGACCAGCCGCTCGCCGATGGCGACTTTGCGGCCCGGGCGGACGAGGGCGCGCCAGAGATTCGAGCCGGTGGGATCGAGAACGGGTTCGAGGAGCATGACTTCGATGCGGCCGGTTGGCTTCTCGTGGTCGCGGAGCAAGGTGCGGCGGGCGTAGAGGCGCGCGGGAATCACGCGGCTGTCGTTAAGGACGAGCAAATCGCCGGGGCGCAGGCGCGTGGGAAGACCGGCGAAGAGGTCGTCCTGCAATGCGCCTGAGGCACGGTCCATGACTAACATGCGGCTCGAGCCACGCTCGGCGGGAGGGTGCTGTGCGATCAGCTCTTCGGGCAGATCGTAGTCGAATTCTTCGACGCGGTGCTCCGCACTCTTAGTCTTTGGAGGAGACTTTTCAGACATTGGCCTTCCCAAGGTGGTCAGTCTTTTCAAAATGCTCTAGCGCGTGGAGGCGGGCGCGTTCGATGGCGGCGTTCAGTTCCTCGCGCTTGCGCTCGAACCGGTCAAACTGGCCAGGCTGGTCTTGGGCGAGATCGATCGGGACTTCGGTCCAGCGCGCCCAACTGACGGCGATGCGCGTGAAAGGCATGGGCACCAGGAAGCGATCCCAGGAACGCAATGACCAGGCACGCCGAGGCTGCAGATGGAACGCGCCGATGCGCGCGCCGGTGAGAGCGGCGAGCCGGATGGGGCCCATCTTGGTTCGGTAAATCGGGCCGCGGGGACCGTCGGCGGTGAAGATGGCGGGACGGCCGGATGCGATCACTTGCTTGAGGCCGAGGAGCCCCAAGCGCGCGCCGCGGGAGCTGGAGCCGCGCGAGGTCTTGTATCCGAAGAGCTCAAGAGTGCGCGCGATGAGCTCGCCGTCGAAGCTCTGGCTGACGATGATCGTGGCGCCGGTGCGGCGGAAGTAGAAGGTGCAGGGGAGCACGCACTGGTGCCAGAAGCAGAAGATCTCGGCTCCCGCTCCCGCGCCGAAGGGAAGCGGCGTGGCGCCCAGTTCGGCGATGGTTTCGAAGCGCCAGGTGCGGCCGACGACCGAGAGCAGAGCCCAAACGAGACGCGGAACGATGGCCAGCGCGATGCGCTGCCGGAAGGTGAATTTTGGGCTGGCCTCGGTGGTCACTGGTTCGATTCTAGAGCTTGTTCCGAATTTTCGCGCGACCTGCTTCCGAGAGCATGGCCGGTTTTAGCTATAGCGGAGCCAGCGGAGGAGTTCGGGGAGGGTGGCGCGCTTGCCGTACATGAGGATGCCGACGCGATAGAGGCGCGAGGCGAACCAGATGACGGCCCAGATGCTGACGAGCATGAGCGCGAGGGAGATGGCGAGTTGACCCCAGGGATAGGGCGCGGAGAGCATGCCGATGCGCGGCACCATGACCAGCGGCGCGGTGGGCGGAAAGATGGAGGCGGCAATGACCCAGGGCGAGTTGGGGTTATTGAGCAGGAAGGGCAGGATGGCGAAGGCGGTCCAGGTGGGGATGACGGCCAGCGTGATGTACATTTGCAGGTCCTGCGCGGTTTCGCAGGTGGCGGCGAGGCCGGAGAAGAAGGCGCTGTAAAGGAAGAAGCCGAGGATGAAGTAAATGGGAAAGAGAATGCCTTCGAGGAGAGTGAAATGGATCTTGACCTGGCCGCTGAGCAGCGGCCCGAGCAAGGCAGAGCCGGAGAGAAGGACGGCAGCGGCGATCCAGATGGCGATTTGGGTGAGGCCGACGGCGCCCACGCCGAGGAGCTTGCCGGTGAGCAGATCGTCGGGGCGCGCGACGGCGAGCATGACCTCGAAGATGCGCGAACTTTTTTCTTCGACGATGGAGCGGGCCATGTCCATGCCGTAAAGCAGGATGGGCATGGTCATGAGGAAGGTCATGAGCATGGCCTTGTAGAAGGGCGTCATGCCCTGGCTCTTGCCGGTTTTGCCGCTGTTGGATACCTGGAGCGTGTCAACCGGGACGGTCTTGATGAGGGCTTGCACCTGCTGCGGCGCCAGTCCCTGCTGGCTGAGACGCAGATTGAGAAGGCCGTAGTTGACCGCCGTGCGCAGGCGCGAGGTATCCATGAGATCGCCGGAGGATTCGGAGATATAGGTGACCTTGGGCGCGGCGGAGGCGGAGTTCTCAATGGTGAGCAGGCCGTCGAGGGATTTGTTTTCGACGCGCGCCTGAAGATTGGCGCGGTCTTGCGGGGTGAAGGGAGCGACGGTATCGACAGTGTAGCCGGCGCGCTTGTCGTCAAGAAGATTGGCGCGGATATCGGCGGCGAGGGCGGCGTTATCAGCGGCGACGGCGATGTGCTTGCCAATGCCCATCCTGCGGCCAGTGAAGGCGGTGATGCCGAGAATAAAGATGAGGAGCGCAGGCACCAGAATGGTGGAGATGCGAAAGGAGCGGCCGCGAATCTGCTCCAGGTACTCACGCCGGGCGATGAGGAGGATATTACGCATCGGATTTACCTCCGACGCTTTGGATAAAGATTTCTTCGAGCGAAGGCTCGACGAGCTCGAAGCGATAGATGGCAGCCATGGAAGCGGCGAGGTGAAGCAGCTTTTGCGCATCGCCGTGGGGCTTGAGCTTGATCTCGGCGTGACCGGCGTAGTTGTTGGCTTCGGCGATTTCGTCAGATTTGAGAAAGCCGGCGTTGCCCTCGAACTCGACGATGACGTGATTGCGCTCGTAGCGGCTCTTGATCTCGCGCATTTTGCCGCTGAGGATGGCTTCGCCATTGTTGATGAGGCAGATAGAATCGCAGAGTTTTTCCACCTGGTCCATGCGGTGCGTGGAGAAGAGAATGGCTTTGCCCTGAGTCTTGAGCTCGAGCAGAGCATCCTGAAGGAGCGTGGTGTTGACGGGATCGAGGCCGGCGAAAGGCTCGTCCATGACCACGAGGCCGGGGTCGTGGAGCAGCGTGGCGATGAACTGAATTTTTTGTTGCATGCCCTTGGAAAGCTCTTGGGTCTTCATTGGGAGAGCATTGGAGATTTCCATGCGAGCGGCCCAGTCGGAGGCGCGTTTGCGGGCGGCTTCGGCAGTGAGTCCGTGCAGCTCACCGAAAAATACGAGCTGGTCGAGGACCTTCATTTTTTTGTAGAGGCCGCGTTCTTCGGGAAGATAGCCGACGCGGTCGAGGTTGCGGCGGTCGAAGGGTTTTTCGAAGAGGTTGATGCGGCCGGAGTCAGGCAGGGTGATGCCCATCATCATGCGAATAGAGCTGGTTTTGCCGGCGCCGTTGGGTCCGAGGAGGCCGAACATCTGGCCGGCCTCGATGGAGAGCGAGAGATCGCGGACGGCGACTTTGCTGTCGTAGGCCTTGGTGACGCCTGTGAGCTCAACGACCGGCATAGAGGCTCCCGCGGCGGTGATTGTGGATTGGATGCATGGTGGATTGAGAAAAGGCGTCAGGAGCAGTGTAGCAAAGGCAGCGGAGTTAGCGGGGTTGGCGGAGCTAGCGGAGGTGGCAAGGCAGCGAGTGGGTGCGGCGGTGTGGAAGGACTTATGCGGCAGACGTTTGGTTGCGGATGTATACTGCAACAGCCTTCGATCCCCCGACGAAGGAAGTTTCCCTTGAAAGGTGAATCCCCATGGCAAGTTATCTGGTGCAGGTGTCGTACACGTCCGAGGCGTGGAGCGCGCTGATCGCGAAGCCGCAGGACCGGATGGGACATGTCGGCAAGGTGATTGAGAATCTAGGCGGCAAGCCGCTGGGGTCGTGGCTGGCGTTTGGCGACCACGACTTGGTGATGATCATCGAGATGCCGAACAACGTAAGCGCAGCGGCGCTGTCGCTGGCGGCCGCCGCGGGCGGTTCATGCAAGACGGTGAAGACGACTCCACTGCTGACGATCGCGCAGGGAATGTCGGCGCTGCGGAAAGCGGGAAAGTCGGGGTATAAGCCGGTCGCTGTGGCGAAAAAGTAGAAGCGGCAATTTAGGCGGATGCGCGCGATCCCACCCTAGCCGCAGAAGGCGCGGTGCCCGGAGGGCGCCCAGATGGGGCACCTCCCGCGGTGGGGAGGGTTGTGCGGCGCGGGCGGGGGCGCGGAGACGCAACGGTGGGCGCAGATCGCTGCCGAGGGCGGTCGTGCCCTTGCTACATCAGGCGGCGGCGGACGAGGTCGAGGGCTTGCTGCGCGGCCCACTGGCGAATGCGTTCGCGATCGCCGCGGAAGGTGCGCTCCAGAGCATCGGTGGCCTGGGCGTCAGAGACGGCGATGTGAACGAGGCCGACGGGCTTCGATTCCGTAGCGCCGGTGGGACCGGCGATGCCGGTGACTCCCAGGCCCAGAGTTGCGCCGGTGCGCGCGCGGATGCCCGCGGCGAGGGCTTTAGCGACTTCAGCGGAGACAGCGCCGTGTTGCACGATCATCTCCGCCGGCACGCCAGCCAGAGAAGTCTTGAGCTCGTCGGAATACACCACCACACCGCCGAGAAACGAGCGCGATGCGCCGGGAACGGAAGTGATGCGCTGGGCGATGAGACCGCCGGTGCAACTTTCAGCCACGGCAAGCGTGGCCTGGCGCAGGCCGAGATAGTAGAGCACGATCTGCTCAAGAGAATCGCCCTGCGAAGAGTAAAGCCAGTCTTCGAGGGTTTCTTCGACGCGACTGGCGAGCTCATCGACGCGCGCCTGCGCGGCCTGGGCGGTGGGCTTGGAACAGGTGAGCGTGATCTGCAAGTCGCCGGTGTGCGCGAGGAGTGTGGTTTCGACGTCGGCGTAGGTGGTGTAGATGGGAGCGAGCAACTTGTCAGCCTGCGACTCGGGAATCATGGCCGCTTTCAGCGTGCGCACTACGATGGAGCGTGGCGGCACGACTTCGCGCAGGCGGGGCAGGCACTCGGCGTCGAAGAGCGGACGGCACTCGTGAGGCGGACCGGGGAGAAGCATGACCAGCTTGCGGTATCCGCCGAAGGTGGTGTCGAGCCACTGGCCGGGGGCGCTGCCGTTGGGGTTGGGAAGGAGCGTTGCGCCCTGGAGAACGTCGGCCTGCTTGAGGTTGTTGGGCGGCATGGAGATGCGCCACGCAGCGGCACGGGCGTGAAGCGCGGCGACCTGCGCGGCGTCACGGCGGAGCGAGAGCGAGAGAGCTTCGGCGACGGCTTCGCGGGTGAGATCGTCTTCCGTGGGTCCGAGGCCGCCCATCAGGATGACAATGTCAGTGCGGCGAAGAGCAGTCTGAATGACGCCGACCAAATCCTTGCGGCGGTCGCCGACCACCGTCTTGAAGGCGACGGTGACACCGATCGAATTGAGCTTTTCAGTGAGGTAGAGAGAGTTGGTGTCCTGGCGATACGGGGTAAGCATCTCGGAGCCGACGGCGATGATTTCGGAGATCATAGAGAAGCGAGTGGTTAGTGGTTAGTGATTAGTGGCTAGGGTTTGAGCGCTTTGAGGATGCCGTTAATCATTTTCGTAACTTCGAGGGATAGGGCCTCAGCTTCGTCGATTGACTTTGCGCTGCCCAATCCGAGCGACCGTGTAACTTCGAGCTGAGTCTGCAATTCAAAACTCGAGCCTCGCGCCATGCCTAGAAACTGGCGGAACTCGCCCGTGCTCAGGCGACCCTGATCCTCCGCGATATTGCTCGCAATTGAAACCGCAGCCCGCATCATCTGGCTGGTCAATCCGTACAGCTCTTCACGGGGAAAATCCCGCGTCAACCGGTAAACCGCAGTAGCCAATTGAATCGACCTCTGCCAGACAAGCAAATCTCGAAACGATTGGACAGCCGGCTTACTCTCCATTTCCGCATTCACTTTCCCGTCCGTGTGAGATCACAGGCAAAATACAAGACTGCTCCGCGCCAGGGCCGCTGGGGAGTGCGGAGCGAAGGGTTAAAACAGAGTCAGGCCTTCGACTCCCAAATCCACATCATAAACGGCGTCGTTGGTGGCCAGAATCGCGGTGCCAAGGGGAGAGAATGCGATGCCCACGAGGTTGGTTCCGGCCAGCACCAGCGTGGCCTCGCCCTTGGGCGTGACGCGGACCAACCCGTGGCGTCCGTGGAGACATGCGGCGAGATAGACATCGCCCTCGCGCGAGATGGCGAGGCCCTGGGGACGGCCGAGGCCGCGGAACCATGCGCGCGTGTCGCCATTCGGCTCAATGGCCCAGATGGCCTCGTTTGAGGAAAGCGATGGAGCGGTGACAAAGAGCGTGCCGGCGGCGTTGACGGCGAGATGATAGGCCGAGACGCTGGGCTCCAGCGTGGCATGCACGAAGATCTTGCGTTCCGAGTTGATCTTGAAGATGGAACCGCTGCGGTCGCCGACAAAGAGATTACCTTCGGCGTCGAAGGCCGCGCCGGTGGCCACTCCCATGCCTTCGGCATAGACGGTGAAGTCGCCGGCCGCGTCGACGCGGTACACGGTGCCCTCGGCGCGCGAGGTGACGAAGAGGGCGCCCTCGGGATTGAAGGCCAGTCCCGTGGCGTTGAGAATACCGGTGACGAAGGGAGTGGCGCGGCCGTCGGGGCTGACGCGCACGACGGAAACGGGCGTTTGCTTGCCGCGCTGGCCGGAGATGGTGGCGTAGACCATGCCGGAGCGGCTGACGGCGGGGCTGGTGACGGGGTGGAGGCCGTCATTGAGCTGGCGGGCGATGTGGAGCGCCGCGGGGTTGGCAGCGCCGGCGGGAGTGCGGACCTCAACGAGGCCGGTGGAGGCCTGCGCCGGGACGCGGAAGACGAGACGGGTAGGGCGGCTCATGAGGAGGTGCGCAGGCTGGTCGTCAACAAATACCGACGGCAGGCCGGACCCGTTGGGGCCGAGGAAGATTCCCCTCAGCTCCACCTCACCATGGGGCAACGCGGCGGCGGGCAGGACATCGTCAACGCGAGGCAGGTGGCCGACGGAGGGATCGGGTTGAGGTGAAGGGCGAGGCATATCAGAACCAGATGCGAGCCAAGTCAGAACCAGAGGCGCATGAGCGACGCTATACCCAAAGCATACAGGCCGGCGGCCACATCGTCGAAGACAATACCCCAACCGCCGGGGAGCCGCTCGATGCGGCGAATGGGAAATGGCTTGGTAATGTCGAGGAGGCGAAAGAGCACGAGCGCGATGAGGCCGTGGCGCCAATCGACCGGACTGAAAAGCAGCGCGACCCATTGACCGGCGACTTCGTCGATGACGACAAAGCCGGGGTCATGACGCCCGCTTTCGCGCTCGGTGATGGTGGCCGCGGGAACGCCGAAGACCAACGTCAGGGCGATGCCGACGGCGAGCGGGAGGAGCAAAGCGTGCGGGGTGAGATGGAGGAAGTGCGCGGCGGCGGCCCAGAGCAGGACAGCGGCGGCAGAAGCCCAGGTGCCAGGAGCGGGCTTGAGCAAGCCTGTGCCGAAGAAGGTGGCGATGGTCCAGGCCCAGCGGGTTCTTCTGGCGTTCTGGTTTTGCACGGGAGCAGCGGGAGAACGATCAACTTTCATCCGAGCCTCCGCCGCGCTGTTTGCCGAGAGCGCCGAGGTCTTCGAGAACTTCGGGATCGACGATTGGGGAGGTGATCTTGTAAACGCCCATGGCCCATTTGCCAAGGTCGATCTGGCGGCAGCGGTCGCTGCAGAAGGGGAAGTCCTCGTCCCCAGAGCGCACGATCATTCCGCAGGAGGGGCAGCGGAGGAGCTTCGAGGATTTTTTGCGGGGCGACATGAGCGTTGGCGCGGACGCGAGGGCCGCGATCAACAATATGGTAACGCGCGGGCGCCGCACCGCCGTAACTTGCCGGGCGGGCCAGTTTGTGGATAGGCTGTGTGCATTCATTCCAGCAGAGGGTGTGCTCTTGGAGAATTTTGACGCAGCGGGAATGCAAATTGTGACCAGCTACGCGCCGGCGCGGATTGTGCTGCTGGCCGTGGTGAGGACGGTGTTTGGCTTGCTGATCGGGCTGATGGGCGCGCTTGCCATCTGGGCCACGTGGGGCGGGGACATGAAGCCGACCAAACCGGGCGATATGCCGGTATGGTGGATGTACCTGGTGGGCGCGGCACTGGCGTTTACGGGCTTCTGCTTTGTGAGCGGGGGCGTGGGGCGGACGGTGAGCGCGTTTGCGCGGAACTGTTTTTTCAAGGCCGGACCGGGTGGAATCGCGATCCGGATGCCTAAACAGGGGTGGTTCGGGCGATTCCGCGTGGTCGAATACAAATTCCGCTGGAACGAGATCAGGCAGATCGTGCGCTTCGTTCATCGCGTCAATCTGATTCCGCTTTCAAGGGAGCTGCGTATCGAGCTGAAATCGGGAGCGAGACTGGCCGTGGCGCGGCACTATTTCAGCGGCAGCCCGCAAGCGATCCAGCTACAGCTCTCGTATATCGCAGGGGTCGCGGGCCGGTAGCGCGGCGCGCGTCACATGCCTTTGAGGAGCGACTCCAGGCGCTTGAGGCCTTCCGCGCGCGCGGTGGCATTGGCGGGATTGGTGTTGGAGGGGTCTTCGCCGGCGCGCATGAAGCCGTGGCCGGCGCCATCGTAGATGACAGGATCATACTTCTTGCCGGCGGCGGCCATCGCAGTTTTGGTGTCGGGGACGGTAGCGGAAATGCGCGCGTCGTTGCCGGCGTAGAAGCCGTAGACGGGAGCGGTGATGGCGGCGAGGCTTGGGGTAGGCGGCGGAGGGCCATAGAAGACGAAGGCCGCCCTGAGGTCCTTGCGGTTGGTCGCGAAGCGGAACGATTGTCCTCCGCCCCAACAGAATCCGATGACAGCGAGCTTGCCGTTGGCCGAGGGAAACTTGAGCGCGTAGTCAGCGGCGGCGTTCAGGTCGGCGGTGACGGTCGCGGGATCGAGACCGCTGACGGCTTTGACCGCGGCCTGCTGATCGGGGAAGGCGCTGGTGCCGCCGCCGTTGGGACCGAAGCCGGAGAGCAAGTCGGGCGCGATGACAATGTAGCCCATGGCGGCGATGTCGTCGGCCATGGAGCGCGCCCAGTCGGAGAGGCCGAAGATCTCGTGGATGAGGAGGACGACGGGCGCTTTGTGGCTGACTTCGGGATAGACGACGAAGGCGTCGACTGTGCGGCTGCCGTACTTGACTTTGACCCATTCCTGGTGTCGAGGGGAATTATCGAGGATTGTTTTGGCCCAGTCCTGGGCGGGGGCGTGAGGTGCGTTGAGGGCAAGCGCGGCGCAGAGAAGCGGCAGGCAAATTGAGGAGAGAGTGAAACGGGGAAGCGGATAATTCATGCGGGAAGGATAGCAGAAAGGCAGGGAGCAGGGAGTAGGGGCAGGGAGCCAGGGAGGCGTCTCCTAGCTGGCGACTTTGGCGGGCTATTGCCCTCCTGTTGCGATGACGGCGCAAAAAGGTGAGGCAACCGGCGCTCGCGCAGGCTCGCTAGGACTTCCAGAAAGGGGAGGGGCCGATCCATTGCATGTCGTAGCGGTTCATGAAGTCGGCGGTCGCGGCGAGCGAGGGGTGGGCGGCGGCGTCGAGAAAGTATTGTTCCATTTTGCCCGCGGGGGTGAAGGCGATGAGCATGTGCGCGGGTGAGGCGACGGCGGAGAAGGTGTGGGCGATGCGGCGCGGGGCGAGGACGGACTCGCCGGAGCGGAGGGTGAGGCGCCGATCGCCGACCTGGAAGATGACTTCGCCTTCCATGATGTAGAACCACTCTTCCTGAGATAAGTGCAGATGGAGAGCCGGGCCGGTGCCGGGCATGAGATTGGTGTGCTCGATGACGAAGAGGTTGCCGGCGGTGTCGGAGGTGGCGACCTTGAAGGCGAGCGTGCTGAAGCCGAGGGAGTGGGGATGACCGAAGCGGTCCTGTCCGGCGGCGACGGGGTGGAGGGCGGGGGTGGGTGGAGCGGGAGTTTGCGCGATGAGGTTGTGGAAAGCGGCGACAGGGACGAGGGAGGCGGCGGATTGGAGGAAGGTGCGGCGAGGAATCGGCATGGACAGATGATAGCGAAGGGAATAGGGAGTAGGGGTAGGGAGTAGCGACTGGGGACACAGGGAAATGAAGACTAGGGAGCGGAGGCGGAGGGAACGAGGCGAGCAAGTCAGCAGGTCAGCGAAGGGTAAGCTTTTGACTGCGTAGGCCGCAGGGGCGCGGCCCGCTCAGGATGACAGCGATACCTTTTGAACGAGTTTTCGAGACACAACGCCAGCCGCCAAAACGAAGACGCACTACCCAACCCGGCCCGACCCAGAGGGTGCCTCGGCGCCCTGGGGCCCCGGCGCCCCGGCGCCCAGTTGGGGTACCCAGCCTCAGCTAAAACGTAACTGTGACGGCAATTGGAAAACCAGGGTACAAACTGTCATACAGATAGTACCCATCGCCGGTGTAGTCAAGATACACGTTGTCGGTTTCGTACCAGTCCGGGCCCCATGATTCCGGCCACGGATCCATGATCGTGACCCAGTATCCGTCGTACTGGAAGCGCGGCATTCCGCCTACGAAGACCAGTGGAAGACCGGAGATGCGGAAGAAGTGATCGCGGCCGAAGTACTGCCTGAAGCGGTTGTCGGGAATCCGGTAACCGTTATAGCCTCCGCGCTGGGTCCACGTTTGATGCTGGTTTTGCCATGAACTGGCGCGAGACTGACCGAATCCATCGCGCACCTGCCCTTGGTGTTGCGGAACGCCGCTGGGGTGGACTCCACCGTTCGTAGGGCTGTTGACTTGCACGCCGCCGTGATAGGCGCCGCCATACGTCGGTTGCGGTCTTGCCTGACTTTGCGATGGTCTGCCGGCCTGCTGTTGATGTTGCTGTGCAGGTTGCGCCTGTTGACGTTGCTGTGCAGGTTGCGCCTGTTGATGTTGCTGCGCGGGTTGCGCCTGTTGATGTTGCTGTGCGGGTTGCGCCTGTTGATGTTGCGGTGCCTGGTTCGATCTGTTCTGGTCATTACCCCGCTGATCGTGCTGGGCATTGGCAATGGCTGTGGCCGCGAAGAGCAAGAACAGAACCGTTGCGATAACGACGCTGATTCGTTTCATTTGATCGTGCTCCTTTCGAGCGTGTTTCGACGCTCAGCCCTCTTGTTTCCGCCTTTCCAGGACTAGGAATCTTCTATTTATCTGAGATTGATGCGCACCGAGTGTACCACTTGTGGAAGACATTTGGAGGGCCAAAGCTGCATCTCCGGCCGGAAAACAAGAAGTTTCCGGACAGTCCTGGACGATCACGCGAGAGGGCCTCACTGAAACCGAGCGTGAGGCGGCGATCACAGGCCGAGGGACCGGGAAAGCAGGAATCGAGGGAACGAGGCGAGCAAGTCGGCGGGTCAGCAAGTCAACAGCGCGAGGCGCCAGGACTGGAGGTTGGAGCGCCGGAGATCGAAAAACTGCCGGAATAAAGCAACTGCTATCATGGCGCCAAGATTCGGTCCCCGTCATTCTCCGCCATGTCTGTCTTTCGATTTTGGGAATTTGAGCTCAACGAGCAGACGCACGAGCTGCGCAAGAACGGCTCGCCGACCCGGTGAACGCACCGAGGACGAGCACATGCTAACTCGGCATTTTGTGGCGGGCTAGTTTGCAGGAGAAAGGATGCGAGCGACGAGGTCGTAGTCGTGGGATTCGGTGATTTGGGCGCGGTAGAAGCGTCCGGGTTCGAGATTCTCAAAAGGGCCGAAGTCGTTGATGTAGACCTTGCCGTCGATTTCGGGAGCGTGAAACTCGGTGCGGCCTTCCCAGAGAAGCGGCGTTTCGGCGCTGGGGCCTTCGGCGAGGAGGGTGACTTCGCGGCCTACCCAGTTCTTTTTCACGCGCCGCGAAATCGCCTGCTGCAGCTTCATCAGGCGCTTGCGGCGCGACTCGATGGTGCGCTGCGGAACCTGCGCGTCGAGCGAATATGCCGCCGAGCCTTCCTCATGTGAGTAGCTGAAGACGCCGAGCCAGTCGAAGCGGGCCTCGGTGATGAAGTCCTGGAGTTGCGCGAAGTCTTCGGGGGATTCTCCGGGAAACCCGACAATGAACGAGGTGCGGAGGGCGCTGCCGGGGACGGCGGCGCGGACCTTGGAGAGCGTGCGAAGGAAGATATCGGCGGAGGCGCCGCGCTTCATGCGCTTCAGCACGTCAGGAGCCGCGTGCTGCAGCGGCAGATCGAGATATTTGCAAATGTTGTCGTGGCGCGCGATGGTCTCGAGAAGGCGGCCGGTAATGCGGTTGGGATAGGCGTAGAGGAAGCGCAGCCAGCGCAGGCCATCGATGCGGGCGAGCGCGTCGAGGAGGGTGGCAAGGCCGTCGCGAAGGCCGAGGTCTTCGCCGTAGCATGTGGTGTCCTGTCCGATGAGGGTGATTTCGCGAATGCCACGGGCGACGAGTTGCTCGGCTTCGGCGACCACGGACTCGAAGCGGCGGGAGCGGAAGCGGCCGCGCAGGTTGGGGATGACGCAGAAGGTGCAGGGGTGGTCGCAGCCCTCGGCGATTTTTATATACGCAGACGCGCGGGGCGTGGAGAGGAGACGCGGGGTGGTGTCGTCGTAGAGATAGGTGGGCAGAGTGGACGAGGCGCCAGCCCAGGCGTCGCGAAGGAAGCGGCCGTGGAGGGTGCGGGCTTCGCCTTCGGGTCTTGAGCGAGGCCGGGTTCCCTCAGGGGCTAAAGCCCCCTCAACTTTTTTGCGTCCTTTCGGCCCGGCTAAAGCCGTGCCCTGATACAAGACTTCTTCCAGGTGTTTATTTAGAGCACCTTGGGAAGACACAGCGGATTTGTGCGTGCCGGAGAGGGATTCCTGGCCTGGTTTGATTTCGGCGTGGACGCTGGTGAGGATGTTGAAGGGCGAGGGCGCGGCGGGTGTGGGGGCGAGGCCGGCGGCTTGGAGGCCCGCAGCTTCGAGAATGGATTCGAGCTCGCCAGTGCCGATGACGGCGTCGACTTCAGGGATGTTTTTGCGAATCTCATCGCGGTAGCGCTCGACGAGGCAGCCGGCGACGATGAGCTTTTTGGCGCGGCCCTCGGTTTTGTGGCGGGCCATCTCGAGGATGGTCGAGACCGACTCCTGCTTGGCGGTGTCGATGAAGCTGCAAGTGTTGACAACGAGGATCTCGGCGTCTTCGGGGCGGGCGGTGAGGCGTGCGCCGGCGCGGTCGAGGAGGCCCATCATGACCTCGGAGTCGACGAGGTTTTTAGGGCAGCCGAGAGAGACGAAGCCGACGGATGGGGAAGGCGGTGGGGAGCTTTTAGCCACGCCTTTATTCTACGTGGGCGGTGATTGGAGATCAGGGAGTAGCCAATAGCCAATAGCCAGTAGCCAGTAGGCAGAAGCGGATGCCCATGAGCCAATAGCCAGTAGGGAGTAGAAGAAAAGGGGTCAGCGAACCGAAACGGCGTTAGCTGTCTTTTCGGTAAAGGAGGTCGCGCATGGCGCGGCGGCGGGCGGCGTTGACTTCGGCTTCGGCGCGGCGCTCGGCGTAGTCGGTAGAGCGGCGGGGTTGGGGCTCGGCGGAATCTTCGGGCTCGCTGCAGGAGGGGCAGCGATTGGCGAAGCCGGGCTTGCCGGGGCGGAGCTCGAACTGCTCGCCGCAGACGACGCAGGTTTTGATCGGGAGACTCATGCGCAAATATGTTAGCGAAGGTCGGCTGTGGAAATCGAGTGGGCAGGGACCAAGCCACCCCAGCGAGCAAAGACCGCTCGCCCCCCGCTACGCGACCCCGACAGGGACCGAGAAACCAAGGGAACGAGAAGGCGGGTCAGGCGGGCCAGTGCTTATCCCACGCAAGCGGGGCCAGGGTGATCGACCGCGTTGGAGAGTGAGCTATTTTGGCGACGAGGCTACCTGTGCTTGGTCCGAAGGGGCGTCGAAGCCATCGAATATCCAGTTGCATCCTTGTTTAAACGCCGCTTCGGCGGTCCCGAGGACAAATACAATTTCGCGGACTCTCTGATAATGGAGAAAAGTCACAATAGCCCTTCTCAATAACGTTGCAGCGAATAAAAGGACCAATAAGACCGTCGTAATGAGGTTGGGGAATTGAAAGCCAGATTGAAACTGATGGTTCCAAACCTGGTGCAGAGACCACGCCGCCAAGATAAGTGCTAACAGGGCGAGATAGACCCACTGGAGGAGTTGAGCCGCATACCATGACGAGGACATCATTCTCACGTGGGCCTCGTTTCGAGTAATGTCGCCGCATTTCCGCGAGTTCCACGCTTGAAGACGAATCTTGAGAATGTTAATAAACATTTTCGATCGATTGTCGATTGAGTTCGCTTTGCCTCGCCAAGGGACATGGGCAGCAAGGTCATCGAGGCCCCGTGCCTTAAGGTACTCACCAAGGTGCGAGTACGGAAATTGAGCCCCTTCACTCCGGGAGAGAGCACGACAGGATTGTTTGTTTCTGCATGTCAGTTGTGGGGTTTGTTCCGAGTGAATCTCGCGACCGGCCCCGATCGGCGAGCGTTCCTGGATTACGTCGCGGTCAGTGTCTCGATTCTTTCGGTTCTTGTTGAGGATGTACGCAATACTCTTCTGATCTGGCGTTTTCGGATCACGTCGAGAAAAGACGAATCCGAGCACGTATGACAAGACGATTACCAGAAAGACGAGCATGGAAGAAACCGAGGAAGGAATGGCAAAGTTCGGCGAGAAAATCGCTTTCCATGCATTTGGGTCTCTTCCGAGCAGCATCGCGAAGGTCCAGATCACCATGGGTACTGCGAACATGACGAACAGGAATCCGGGAATCAGGCTTCCGAAGAAATCGACCAGAATTTCCCGGATCATAGAGGCCGCAAGTTCCAGGCCTTGGGCATTCATGTCGTCGGGCTGGTGGGTCTCTTGCTTGGGCTGGCTACTCTTGGCAGGCGACATCACGACCTCACAGAGCGAATGACATCAGTCACCGGGCGATCACGGATGTCAATGCTATCAGTTTTTTGGGGGAGAGCTTTAAGAATACAATGGCCGAGCAATTCGTCGGTCGTTGAACTTAGTTCGCCAGCACGGCGCGGTAGCGGACTTTGCCCTTCTTTACTTTTTCGATCGCCTCGTTGGCCTTTTCCATGGGGAAGCGCTCAGTGATGGCTTTGACGCCGTGGCGGGCGGCGACATCGAGCATCTCGCGCAGGCGGAAGGGGCTGCCGACGGGGCTGCCGCCGATGGTGCGCAGGCCGGAGACGAGCGGGAAGGCGCTGACGGAGACGGGGGATGGCGGAATGCCGACGAACCAGAGGGATCCGGTGGGCCGGAGGGTCTGAAGGAGGGTTCCCCAATCCTGATCGGCGTTGACGGTGGTGAGGAGGAAATCGAGAGAGCCGGCTACGTCTTTCATGGCCTTGGTTTCAAGGCTGTTGACGAAGTGGTGAGCACCGAGCGAGCGGGCGTCCTCTTCCTTGGCCAGCGTAGTGGAAAACGCGGTGATGTGAGCGCCGAAGACGCGCGCGAACTGGATGGCGAGGTGGCCGAGACCCCCGATGCCGACGATGCCGACGCGGGAAGAGGGGTTGACGCCGTAAATGCGCATGGGATTGTAGACGGTGACGCCGGCGGTGAGCAGCGGCGCGGACTGTTCGCTGGGCAAGGCGTCGGGGATGGGAACGACAAAGCGGGCGTTGGCACGGACGCGGTCAGCGAATCCGCCGTGGCGATGGACGCATGTGCCTTCTGAGTTGGGGCAGAGGTTTTCCAGGCCGCGCATGCACCACTCGCACTGGCCGCAGGAGTTGGATTGCCAGCCGAGACCGACGCGCTGGCCAATTTCGAGGGAGCGGACTTCGCTCCCCGTGGCCGCGACCGTGCCGATGATCTCGTGGCCTGGGATGAAGGGAAACTGGCTGATACCCCAATCGTTGGCGATGAGGTGAAGATCGCTGTGGCAAACGCCGCAGTGAGTGACGGCGATCTCAACCTCATGCGCGCCGAGCTTGCCCGGTTCATAGCGGAGCGGCAAAAGCTCCGACCCCGCCGCATGAGCTGCAAGTCCCTGTATCTGAGCCATGATCGCTCCGGAAACCCCAAACCATGATCGTAGTGACAGAGAAGTCAGGTGAACAATAGCACCTGTAAGGCCATTGAACTAACACTTTTCTGGTATCTAGCGGAATCGCGAAGTGGTTTATTGTCTGCGCGATACGAGTCCAGATCCCCGAAACAGGCATGGATTAGAGAATCACGATTGCCATGAATCAATCCAATGGTCCGGCTGTATCCCCCAAACGCCGGTACTTACAGGAAAGTTAACTGATGTTGCGTTAATTCTAGTTTAACCCGCCGCCCGGCTCGATGGTGAGGTTGAGAATCTGGAAGCCCGAGAGGACGCCTCCGGCGGGGGCTTCGCCGGCGAGCTCGGCAGATTCGCCATTGAGTCCGGCACTCTGGGCGTTGCGGAGGGGCTCTAGGGCGTTGGCGACCGAAAGCGGGAGGCTGGTGAGCGTTTGACCGTGGATCTCGGCCTGTGTCTCCGGGGAGAGGAGGCTGACGTAGACGCGGTCGGCAGAGTGTTGGTTGCGGGCCTCAGCGAGAACTGTGGCGAGATCGACGGGCGGAGCGGGAACGCGCGGCTGGAGGAGGGTGCGGTCGAGTGTGGCGGCGTCGGAGACGAGGAGGCGCAAATTGCCCGGAGCCAGCCGGGCCGGGAGCTTGACGGGGATGCGGACATTGCGCCCGGGCTGATGCCAGGGGCGGACGGTGGCCTCGATTTCGATGGTGTCACCGGCGTGGGCGATGTCGGTAGAGACCAGGCGCGCCTGTTCGAGCGTGACCTGAACGTCGCGAGGAACGGCCTGAATGCGCAGATCGATGGCGCGAATCACGCCCTGGCGAGCGCCGTTCGAGTAAAGGCGGGTGAACTGGTTGCCGGTGAGGAGAGCGGCCTGCATCGGCGCGGGGATTAGCTCGTCAGACGGCGCCCAGAGATCGAGCGGGACGGGGGCGAAGCCGGCGATGTCGATGTCGCCGGTGACGTGGTAGCTGAGGGATGCGCTGCTGTCGTTGGACTCGAGGAGCGAATCAAAGAGTACGACCTGCGCGGCAAGGGGCGTGAGCGCAGGCAGATCGAGGATTTCGACATTGACCTTGCGCAGCCCTTCAGGGGTATCGATGGCGATGTGTACGGGGATCATGTGGGCTTGTGCGCCGAGCACGCCGCGAATGGCCGACTCGCGGTCCTGAGTGAAGGCGCCGACGGTCACGCCGGTATTGATGATTTTGAAGGAGTTCAAGGGCGAAGCGAGCGTAGTGACGACTTCGGTGGTGGTCATGGGTAGCGAAACCGGGCCAGCGCCGAGGACGGGGTGGCCGCACGCGAGCAGTTGCCGGGCGTCGACGTAGGTGACAGTGCAGGTGGCGGCGACTTCGAGATCACCGCGAATGAGTTGCATGCTGACCGCGGAGCCGGGTTCAAGCGCGGGGCCGGCGGAGGCGGTCGAAGCGGAGATGGCGGGCGCGGACAGGGAGGGCGAAAAACTGGACGAGGAGGGCGGGCTAGAGAGCGCCGCGGAGAGCGAGCCGCCGCCAGCGACCGGTCCCAGAGTGGTTCCCGCCGTTTGCTGCTGCCAGAAGCGGATGGCCTCAGGGAGGAATCCGCTCATGACGAGTGGAGTATCCATAGGCTGGAAGGTCGTGCTGCCAGCGGCGAGGGAACTTTGGAGGCTCGTGGAATCGGCTGGCCTAATGGCCGGAAATTGAGCGATCTGCGCGGTCTCGAGCTCGTTGCCGGAGGGAAGGCCAGCGGGCAGGTCGCGGACCTCGAGCATTTGTTCGATGGGGGTGATGCCGGCGATGGGGTCCTTGGTGAATTGGCCAATGCGGTAGGAGAGCGAGCCGGCCAGCTTGCCATCGATGTAGACGGGACTGCCGCTCATGCCTTCGACCACGCCGGTGTATTCGGGCCTGGCGCCGTGGAGCTGGGCGAGGATGAGATCCTGGCCGGGGCCGCGCGCGCCGCGCAAGACGCCGAGAATTTCGACCCGCATGGGCTCGGGAGTGGTTCCCTGAAAGACGGTCCAGGCGGTGCCGGTGAGGCCGGGACGCACTTGGCTGAGCGGAAAAATGCCGGGATTCTGCGGCGGACCGGACTCAGCGGGCGCCCCGGCGTGGACGGGTTGCTGCGAGGCGGATGAGGGCTGGCCCTGGGCCGACGAGCCTTGCGCCGGCAGCAGGGCTGGGGAAGATGCCGCCAGCGCCAAGGCGGAGAGGATGGCGAGGGCGGAGAGGCCGCGATTCCGGCGGTTCCAGGGTATGTGTACCAGTCTCCAGGTTCTTTCAAGTTCGGCGCTCCCTGCCGGTCGCGTCGACTTTGCTGTGGAGGTGTCGGTGTACGGCAACCCTGGAACCGCGCTGGTTCCCTTTGGGTGAGTTTCCACGTCTATTAGAGTACGGCAAGGCGGTGAGACGGGGACTAGAGCTGGTTGCATAAATGCTACTCGGCCAGCCCGGATACCCCTCAGGGGCTAAAGCCCCAGATTTTATGCGCCTGTTGCGGCACGACTAAAGTCGTGCCCTTTCAAAGCCGGGTTTATGCAACCAGTTCTAGGGACGTAGGGACGTAGGGACGTAGGGACTAGGGATGTAGGGACTCGCGTGGGCGAGTGATGAATCGTGATCTGGATCGCGTATGCTGGTGAGCAAAAGAGGTTGTTATGACTAAGCTGCGTTTGATGGCAAGAGTGGTTCGGCAATATTCGCTTGACGTGCTGTTCCTGGCCCTGCTGGCCGTGGCCGCGGCGCCGATCGTGACCGCACAAGGCCAGGCGCAGAGCCAACAGCCTGCAGCACAACCACAGCAGCCGGACCAGCAAGCTCCGGAAGCCGGCGGGCCGAGCGGCGACACCGGCGTGATCGCCTTGCCCAAGAAGACGGAGAATCCCGACAACAATCCGCCGCCCGCTCCGGCGCGGCCGGAGTTCAAGAACCCTGAGGGCGCGCCCAACATGAGCCTGCGCGTGGAGGTTCCCGAGGTGACGATCGACGTGGGCGTGCTTTTGGAGAAGACACACCAGTTTGTGCCCGGATTGAAGCCCTCGAATTTCCGCGTTTATGAGGACGGGGTGGAGCAGAAGGTGGAAGGGTTCCGGCGCACAGAGGCGCCGATTACGGTGCTGATCCTGATGGAATACGCGGCGCGCGGCTATTTCTTCAGAGTGGATGCGCTGAATTCGGCGTGGGCGTTTACCGAGCAACTGCGGCCGAAGGATTATGTGGCCATGATGACTTTTGACCTGAATACCCATATTGTGAGCGATTTTACGCAGGACAAGCGGCAGATTCTGGAAGGCATCAACGAGCTGGCGAACGAAGTGTGGATGCCGGCGGCATTCAGCGAGACCGACATTTTCGATGCGCTGAACGAAGGGCTGGATCGGTTGTCCCGGGTTGAGGGCCAAAAGTACATTCTGCTGGTTGCTTCCGGTATCGATACGATGTCGAAGCTGGATCTGGACGAGATTTTGAAGAGGGTGAAGGCGACGCACGACACCACGATCTTTACGATCTCCACCGGAGGGTTCTTTGAGACAATGCGTGGGGAAAGCATCACCTACTTGCAGGCCGAAAATCAGATGAGAACCTTCTCCCAGTTGACGGGCGGGATGCACTTCGAGCCAAGGTTCGTGGGCGAGTTGCCGGATGACATGAAGGCAATCAATGAAAACATCCGCGCCAAGTACGAACTGGTGTATCATCCGACGAACGCGAAGCAGGATGGGACGTGGAGGAAGATCCACGTGGAGCTAGTGGACGACGAGGGCCAGCCGCTGCGCATGCAGGACGAGAAGCACAAGCCGCTGAAGTACGACATTATTGCGCGGGACGGCTACCGCGCGAAGCAGGAAGTGGAGTAGAGGAACCGAGCCAATCCCGCGTAGTGGGTCAGTTTGAGTAAGCCCTTCGTCAGGGGCTAAGGCCCGCGGTTATTTTGCTGAATTTATGTACGGGCTGACGCCCGTACCCTTCAACTGAACCCCATACTCTTCAACTGAACCCCATACTCTTCAACTGAAGCCCGTACCCTTCAAACTGACCCACTGCCCAATCCCGGAATGTGGTTCGAATTCGGGACTTCCTGAGGCGCGCGTGATTGCTGTCACCCGCGCACGATCCGACCCGCCCGTAGGATGACAGCCGTAAGGCACTGATGCCGGCGAGTCTCGGATGCATCCATTCGCGGCCATGCGGGGACGAGTGCCGTGCGAACTTTTTCACCATGGAGAACGAGGATGGAATTGGTTCTGGTTATGTGGGCTCTTTGGGGCGTGTCGTTGGTCTTTATGGCGGGCGTAAGCATTTTTGCGGCGAGATTGGGAAGGAATGAGGAAGCGCAGATCTTCCTGGCCGAGTCGTCGAACCAGGAGAAGTTGGAACAGGATGCGATTGCGGCAAAGGTAAGCAAGATCCGGCCGCTGAAAGTGACATCGCTGGGGATTCTGGGCGTGATGACGCTCTTGGTCGTGGGCTACTACGTTGTTGACGTCTTCAAGCAATTCGGCAAATAAAGCGGTTCTCCAATTGATGTAGCGCGAAGCACGGTCGCTAAGTGGCTTTTTCATCAAGAAAAAGCCACCTTGAAAGGTGCTAGAAACGCCACATAGTAATTGGAGAACCGCCGTAGAAAAACGAAAGCACGCATTGCTCGCCACAGGAGACACGTGTGGGTGATGTGATGCGAGGGAGCGAAAGGGAGATATGCGAGGCCACCGCGACCTCGCATGCGGGGACGATTGCGCCAGTTCTACTGGATGAAATGGAACTGGAGCAAAATATCCCTGACGTAATACGCGGCGACGAAAACCGTTGCGGCGATGACGAGCCAGCGGGCGATACGCACCGTGGGTTCGATCCTGGCTACTTTTGAGGCAATGACCGCCTGCTCCGCTTTTTCATGGTCGAAGGAATCGTCGAGGAAGATCTGGTCCTCTTCATTTTTGGTGAGGTTTGTGCGATAGATGTACATTGCAGCCATGAACACAAAGAACGCAGACCAGACGATCCACATTACCGGGACGAACATGCTCCACCTCCGAACGATTTCCGGTCCCAGGAACCAGCGGGGACGTGGGGAACAGCGGTCTCGCGGCCAGAGGGGCCCCTTTGGTTGACTATGATAGCCCCAAAGAGGCGTGATTGATAGCCCCAAAGAGGCGTGATTGGGAACCACCATGCGGGAAATTCGGTGGCGGGACGGCCCCGGCGGCGGGCCGGGCGGGGCGCGGAGCGCCCGGGAACAGAGGCGCGGCGGCGCAAGATTGGGCGCGACCATCGGGGCCGGGGTGCATCTAAAGGGATGTACCGGGGATGGGGCTTGTGCTAAGGTTCGCCGAACGGTACAGTACCAACAGGGCACGCACCCTAGACCACCGAGGAGACGACATGGCTACGACCACCGTTGCACCGACCGAGGAAACCGTTAAGAAACCGCCTCTTGTGCTGACGCCCCAGGCAGTTGCCAAGGTGCGCGAGATCATGGCCACGCAGGATCCGCTGCCGGCCGGGCTGCGCATCGGCGTAGTGGGTGGGGGCTGCTCGGGGTTCCAATACTCCATGGCCTTTGAGAACCAGGCCGGGATGATGGACAAGGTGTTCAATTTCGACGACTTAAAGGTGTTTGTGGACGCGACGTCGCTGATGTATCTGAACGGCTGCACGGTGGACTACGTGGAGACGCTGGAGGCTGCGGGGTTCAAATTCGAGAATCCCCAGGTGAAGTCGACCTGCGGGTGCGGATCGTCGTTCCAGGTGTAAGAAGCAGGGACCAAGAATCCAGGGAATAGGGAGTAGGGAGTAGAAAAGCAAAAGCAAAGGCAAAGGCAAGGACAGAGGCTCGCCCATGATGGGCGGGCCTTTTGTGTTTGGAAGTGAAATGGGGATACGCTACTGCGGCGCCGGGGTTTCTGGCGGCATGGGGTTCGGGGTGGGGTTGGGGCCTGTGCCGGGAGCTGGAGCCTGTATTGCCGAAGCTGGAGCCTGTATTGCCGAAGCTGGAGCCTGTGTTGCCGAAGCTGTTGCTGCCCGCGGGCGCGGTGGTGCTGCTGCCCTGCTGGCCGCCGAGACCCGTGCTGCCACCGGCCATGACGGGCGTGTCGGAGATGGGGTCGTAAGTGAACTCCCACTCGTTGTAGTGGTTTTTCTTTTTGTAGACGAGGATGGATTGCTTGGAGCTGGCGGGCTCGAAGCCGATGATGCCCGCGCCGCCGAAGGTCTGGCCGGCTTGGTTAGCGCTGGTGGCGTCGCCTGAGATTCCAGAGGGGGTTGTCCCGGAAGAAGTGCTTCCGGCAGCTCCCGCGGCGCCGGATGAGCCGCCGGAGTTGTCGGATGGGCTGTTGGGCGAGGACGGCGTCGACGGCGTGGCGCTAGAAGTGGTGTCAGAGGAGTCGAAGAGCGAGCTGCCGCCGGAGGAACTACCGCCGAACGAGCTACCGCCGAAGGAACTGCCGCCGAAGGCGCTGCCACCATTATTCGGGGTTCCTGCCGAAGCGTTGCCTCCGGATGGGCCGGTGCCGGCGAGGGTGGAAGCGTTGCCGCCCAGAGGCTGGCCGAAGAAGCCCATGGCGGTTGGGGTTTTGTTCTGGCCGAACAGGACGGGCTTCCAGTCGTCCTTGCCGGTGATGGGATCCTTGTAGCGCTTGCGCAGGAAGCGGATGTTGTTGGTCTTGACCAGTGCGTCGACGTTAGGCGGGTAGGCATGAAACTTGCGGTAGTAGAGCTGGATGGCACGGCGGTATTGCATGCCGCGATGAAAGGTTTCGAGGTCGCGGTCGCGCTGAATCGACTTGGCCATTTTGGGAGCGGCGACGGCGAGCGCGAGGACGACAAGCGCGACGAAGAAGATGGCGATGAGCATGACGTAGCCTTGCTCGGAGGCTTGATGGGACGGCGGGCCGGCGTCGGATGTTGGCCGCAGCGAATTGGGGATGAATCAGTCATAGGTTGAATCAAAACGGCGACAGTGAGAGGGTCTGTGTGTTGTTGTAAGCCAGATCGGTGACTTCGACGTTCAGCGGGGCGAATGGCGCCCACTTTGTAGCGATGGTCAACGATGTCGCCGGTGCGGGCCATGAAGATGTCGTCGCCGTGGGCGAAGAAGGCTTTGAGCACTTTGTTTTGTGTCCTCGGAGTAGCCGAAGTATTTCAGGTCGATGGCCGGGGGCTTGGGTGGAGCAGGCGGCGCATTCTGTGCGGCTGCCGGTCCGCCGCCGGGGCCGGGGCGTCCCGGCGCGAGGGGCTTGGGGATGGGAACAGGCGCGGACTCGGCGGAGAAGATGTTGCGGCCGGTGCCGGAATATTCGACGTCTTCACTCTGGGCCAGCTTGTCAAAGTGGAGCGAGGGGTCGATGCCGGCGTTGGTGAGCTTTTGCGCCTCGTTGCCGGCGGCGGGGGTTGTGTTGGCCGCGGTGGGAACGTTGCGTAGCGGAGCGGGTGCAGCAGCGGGACGCGCGGGCGTGGGCGGTCCGGAAAAGGTGTGATAGAGTTCCCAGCCACCGGCGCCGAGAACGACAGCGAAGAGCACGACGACCAGGATGACCTGGCGCTTGTTTTCAGTGCCGAGAGCGAGAGCCATGGCTATTCGCCCTCCTTGCCGGCAGCGGGAGCGGCCGGAGACTCTTCGCCGGAAGGCGGAGTGGATGGCAGACCGCTGGCGGCGGCATCAGCGGGACGCAGCCAGGTGGAGACGCGCAGGCGCAGGTTGACGAGGCCACCCTGCTGGCTGGTGAGGGACATGGCGCGAATGATGAAGAAAACCGGATCGCGCTCGAGGCTGTTCACGAAGCGCATGATGCTGGGGTAGTCGCCACTGATGGCGGCATCCATGGAGATTTCGGTGAGGTCAGCGCCGGGCTCGCCCTGGGTATACTGCACGCGCGAGAGGCGCACGCCGGAGGAAACAGCGAGACCGCCGATGCGGGTGGAGATGAGGGAATAGTCGGGCGGGATGCGCTTTTTGTAGAACGTGACCATCTGGGCGCGAGTTTTTTCCACGCGCTTGTCGAGGCCGCGGAGCGGGGCGGTCTGGATTTCGAGAGCTTTCAACTGAATCTGTTTGCTGGCGAGGACGTCGGTGGAGTGGCTGTCCACGGCAGCCCAGTCCATGCCGAGGCGAATGGCCAGGACGATGGCGAGGGCCAGCAGGACGGCGAAGCCGGCGAAGTGCCAGGTGAGCGGCGAGGCCAAACGCTCACGCCAGGACGAGGAGGATCCGTTGGCGCTCATTGCGGACCTCCATGGGTGGGATTGCGAAAGAATGTGTTGGGGCCGGAGGCTGGCGGCTTGGATGGCGACGGCGCCGTGTAGGGCTGGCGGCCAGGCTGCGGCGGGGCTGGGGGAACGCCGGGCCCGGGCGCGGGATTTGCGCTGCCCCGCAGTCGAGACGGGGAGGGTTTGGCTTTGGTTGAAGCTTTGGCTGCGCGTTTCAGGGCTGCGCGCTCTTCCGGCGAGGGCGGGTTGTAATCGGCCAACAGATCGAAGTCGAAGCGGTTGGAGGCGCTGATGGGTTCGAGGTTCCGGCTGGGGCCGTTGGTGGACTCGGCGTTCTCGCCGACGATGCGGGGCTGAAGGAATCGGCGGGAACGCTCGAGGTTGCTGACGAGGTCGTCGGCACGATCGCGGGGGCCGACGACGCGCACGTGCACGGTGATGTGGCCGTCCTTGTCGCGGAGGGGCTCGATGGAGGTGACTTGAACCCCGGCCGGCAGGACGGTCTCCATGGCTTCCATGGCGAGGGTCCAGGAAAAAGCCTTCTCATCGAAGCGCTGGTTTAGGAATTCGGCCTGATTGACGAGGCGCGCGTTGTCGGGCTGCTGCATCATGGCCTCGGCGGCGGCACGCTCGGCCTGAACGCGGGCGATTTGGCCGTCGAGGGAGTGCTCGCGGGCGCGAACCGCCTCGGCTTGCCGGTCGAAGAGATGCAGGCCGAAGAGGAAGATGATGCAGAGCACGGCGAGCACTGCCATCGCGATGCGCAGTCGTTTGAGGGCCGGACCGAGATCGGTGAAGGGGCGAGTGGCGAGATTGAGAGTGATTCTCATGCGGCTAACTCGCTCCGGCCAGCGCGCCTGCGACGCCGGCAAAACTAGTTTGAGGAAGCGCGGTCATGGCGCCTTCCTCGGGACGCGACGCCCATTCGACAACGGAGAGCGCGGGGTCGGCGATGGAATTTGCGAATTCGTCCGGGGGCTGGGCGCCGGCGTAGTAGATGCGGCGGGGCCGCGCCCCGAGCTTGTCTTCAAAATAGGCGGCGGCGACGGCGATGCTGCGCTGGATTTCGGCGACGCGCTGGCCGGGATCTTCGGGAAGGTCGAGCGTGCGATAGAGGAGCAGCTCCTGCCCGGTGGCGATGGAGGTAGTGATAGCGTGCGCGCTGAGGTTGGCGGCAAGGACGGCTTCCATGGAGTCGAGGGCTTCGAGCGCGGCGAGCGAGGAGGGCAAAACCGCTCCGGGCTCGTAGCCGGCGGCGCGAACCGCGGATTCGTACTCGGCGAGGATGGGGCCGGGCATGACGGCGGCGAGGACCTTGCATTCGGTCTCGGTTTGCGCGAGCACCTGGTAGCTGACGCCGGCGTGCTCGACATCGAAGGGGACCATTTTGCGCAGGCGAAAGCGGACGACAGGAACGGCTTCAGCGGCTTTGGGGGGAAGGGAATCGAAGTCGAGGACGAAGACGCGGACCAGCGTGTCGGGCAAGACGACGGTGACGGCGCGGGTGCGGGGTGAAATTTCGTCGAGTGCGGAGCGAATGGCGGCGGTGACGGCTTCAGGGTCACGGAGGTTGGATTCTTCGATGCCGGGAATGAGCGCGCCAGCGGGGAGCGGAACGAAAGCGTAGACGGGACCGTTTGCCGGCTCGGATGCACCACGGCGGGAGCGCCCGCCAGGGCGGGCGGCGGCGAGCACGCCTTCAGGCGAGATCTCGACCGCAGCGGGCGGGCGGCCGGAGGGCTGGGTGGTGAGTTTCGTTTTATTCAAGAACGGTCCCAAGTACGAGTCTCCGATTCAGTTTCTGTTACGACCCTGAGATTCCCTCAGGGGCTAAAGCCCCGGTTCATTCCCGGTCTTTCCGGCACGAGTAAACTCGTGCCCTTTCAAAGCAGAATCCAATTGAACCACTGCCTCCTGTTCCCTGGTCCCTGTCTTACCTCGACGCCTCAATAAATGTAACCTTGTTGATCTCTTTGAGCGTAGTGATGCCACGGCGGACGCGCTCGATGGCGGACTCGCGGAGAAAGCTCATGCCTTCCTTCTGTGCTTCCCTGCGGATCTCGGAGGTGGGCTTTTTGGCGAGGATGATCTCGCGGATGTTGTCGGTAAGATCGAGCAGCTCGTGGATGGCGGTGCGGCCGCGGTAGCCGGTGCCGCCGCACTCCATGCAGCCGGACCCCTCGCGGAAGCCGAAATCCCGCCACTCGGCGGGATCGAGGCCGCCGGCCAGCAGAGTCTCGTCGTCGTAGTGAACGGTGCGGCCACAGTACTCGCAGACAGTGCGCACCAGGCGCTGCGCCAGAATGCAGTTGAGCGCGGAGACGAAGTTGTAGGCCTCGACGCCCATGTTGAGGAAGCGGCCAAGGACGTCAACGACGTTGTTGGCGTGAACGGTGGTGAAGACGAGGTGGCCGGTGAGCGCGGAGTTGATAGCGATCTGCGCGGTCTCCTGGTCGCGAATCTCGCCGACAAGGATTTTGTCAGGGTCGTGCCGGAGGATAGAGCGCAGGCCGCGGGCGAAGGTGAGGCCTTTCTTTTCATTGACGGGAATCTGCGTGATGCCGCGAATCTGATACTCGACCGGGTCCTCGATGGTGATGATCTTGTCTTCGTCGCTCTTGATCTCGTTGAGCGCCGCGTAGAGGGTGGTGGTTTTGCCGGAGCCGGTGGGCCCGGTGACCAGCACCATGCCGTAAGGCTCGCGAATGTAGCGGCGGAAGCGGCGGAGGTCCTCATCGGCGAAGCCGACGACATCGAGGGTGAGGTGCTTGAATTTTTCGCTCATCGACTCCTTGTCGAGGACGCGGAGGACGGCGTTTTCGCCGTAGATCGTGGGCATGATCGACACGCGGAAGTCGATGAGGCGGTTCTTGTAGCGCACGCGGAAGCGGCCGTCCTGGGGGACGCGCTTTTCGGCGATGTCGAGCTCGCTCATGATCTTGATGCGGCCGAGGATAGTGCCGTGATGCTCGCGGGCGATGGGGGCCATGGCTTCCTGGAGGACGCCGTCGATGCGGTACTTGACGTGGACCGAATCGTCGTAGCTCTCGATGTGAATGTCGGAGGCGCGGCGCTCGAGAGCGGTGAAGATGGTGGTGTCGACGAGGCGAATGATGGGGCTGATGTCCTCAGCCTCGCTGGTGAGCTTCTCGATGGAGATATTTTCGTCGGCGTTTTCGTCGCCGGTGAGCACGTCGAAGGTGAGGCCTTCGCTGGCCTCGTCGAGGACGCGCTGCGACTGCTCGGTTTTCTTAAGCAGGTCAGTGATCTGCGAGAGTGTGGCCACGCGGGCGGTGATGCGCGCGCCGAGCAGTCCGGCAATCTCATCGAGGATCATGAGGCGCGAAGGGTCGCTGACGGCGATGACGAGCGTGTCAGGAGTTTGCTCGATGGGCACGAAGTTGTAGCGGAACATGAGCTCGACGGGGACGGTGCGCAGGAGCTCGTGCTGAATGCTGAAGTTCTTGAGGTCGACGAATTCGGCGTGATAGCGATGGGCGAGGGCCTCGGCGTTTGCGCGGTCGTCGACTCGCAGATCGGGGCTGGCGGGAATGGGAAGCGTGACGACGTTGGATTCGGCCATGGGGACAACCCTCCTGAAGTTCCGCTGGT
>CAWCWB010000018.1:0-75989 GCA_963799155.1 uncultured Acidobacteriaceae bacterium | reverse complement strand
ATATCGTGTAGATCGGAAAAAACTCCATCGCGGGCATTTCCGTCAAATCCCCGCATCATGATCTGAGACGTCAATAATTCGCGATCGCCCTTCTTCACCTTGATGTGAATATGCGGTGCCGGGCGGCCGGGATACGGAACCGGCTTGATCGTTCGGAACCGATATTCGCCGGTCGAACTGGTCGTGAAGCGACCAAAGCCCTGGAAATGCGAATCCTGCTGCTTCGCCTTCGGTCCGCTGTCTCGTGTGCAGGTACACGGCATTGGCATCACATTGCCAGATTTCAACCGTGGCATCCTTTACCGGAGAACCCGATGCGGTCAGAACACGACCGGTCAAATGCGTGATCGTTCCCACGGTCGGAGTCGTGCTGTCCTTGATGATAATCAGGTCGTTGTCCTGATCGAGCGGCAATTTGTCAGGATAAAACGGTCCTTCCGTCATTCCCGGTGTCGGCAACATCAGTTGCTCGGCAAACAGTCCGCGCGTGGTGAAAAACGCCGTCCCCAGGGTGCCAAGAAACAATCGTCGATTGGGAAGAAGCAAACGCTGATTCATCGAACCCCCTTCCGGGAAACCGGTATTAAGCAGTCATCAGAAAAATCATGTGATTGGTCAGTCGCGGCAGTCCTGTCCATCGGAATCATCCTACTGACGGGTCACGGACGGAACACGATCACCGCCGCACGATCTCGCCGATGGGTTCATTTTTTAAAGAATCGCCAGGGATGTGAGCCGAGCCAGGAATATTTGCCACATAGCTATGATTGAACTCCAGACCCATCCCATGGTATTACGCCCAATTTTTCAATCGAGTGGAATCTGGTGCCCGTTCAGAATTCGCCCGAACGACGCATGGTTCGCTGTTGAATTGCTTGATGCGAATGATTTTTGCCCGGCATTCGGTACACTCATGGTCTAAAAAAAACGGCGAACCTGATTCGTTCAGCGGGGCGAACCATTCTCCCCCCAAGAAAAGCTGATGATTTCAGAATCCTCCCGATGCTCGGCACCCAGACTTGGAGATAGTTGGAATGTTTCTTCGCCTTCATGCCGCAATGATTTGCATCATTTCGATGGCTACTTTGTTTTCATTCCCATTTCTCGGGGCTGCGGAACCAGATCCGAAGAATCTATTTGATCGAAAGAATCTGGTGGCCTGGTGCATCGTTCCGTTCGACTCGAAAAAACGCGGTCCTGAAAGATGCGCGGCCATGCTGGAAAAGCTCGGTTTTTCGAAGTTCGCCTATGACTACCGAGCCGAGCACATTCCGACATTCGATACCGAGATCGAAGCACTGAAGCGACATCATGTCGAACTGACTGCCTGGTGGTTTCCGACGATCCTGAACGACGAAGCTAGAATGACGCTCGAACTTTGCGAATCACAAGGTGACGCCGCAATTGTGGGTCACCGGAGGGGGCTGGCTGACGGCTGATGACACCGAGTATCGAGAACGCGTCGTCTTGGAGGCGGCTCGTATCCGTCCAATTGCCGAAGCGGCGGCCAAGGTTGGATGCAAAGTGGCCCTCTACAACCATGGAGGTTGGTTCGGAGATCCAGAAAACCAGCTTGCGATCATCAGTGAGCTGAATCTCGACAACGTCGGCATCGTTTATAACCTGCATCACGGTCATGAACACCTTCATCGCTTCAAGGACTTGCTTCCGTTGATGATGCCCCACCTGCTGATGCTGAACCTGAACGGAATGGTCAAGGAGGGAGACCGAAAGGGACAGAAGATTTTGCAGCTGGGACAGGGAGATCTGGATCTCGATCTGCTTCGGGTCATTCGCAAAAGTGGCTACGCCGGACCGATCGGAATTCTTGGTCACACCAATGATGATGCTCAGGAACGCCTGCATGACAATCTGGATGGCCTCGACTGGCTGGTCGCTCAACTCGATGGCAAACCCGCTGGTCCAAAACCAAAGACCAGAACACCTGTCCCCCTGTGCGGGCCCAGTCCCCTCGTCTCGGTTGCCCGTCCTCAACTGGTCTCGACGACTCCGCTCGTCGACGGAAGATTTGGGAAAGTCCGCCCCGATGGTCGAACTGGCGGAGCATCGGTCACCGCTAAAGAAGGATTCCAGAAGTTTCCGATCACGGTCGAATGCTGGACGAAGCTCACTGACAAAGGTCCGTTCAACATCCTGATCGCCAACGAACAGAAGTCGTCCGGAACACACTGGGAATTGTTTACGATGGCGGGCGATGGGAACTTCACCGCATACCTGCCGGGCTTCGCTCCCGATCATTGCCATTCGAACACGATGATCTGCGATGGCCAATGGCATTACGTGGCGATGGTTCTGGAACCACAGCGAGTCCGCTTGTTCATCGATGGAAAACAGGTCGCTGATCAACCGCACAAGCGAAACGATCGTGCTGCCCAAATCGGGACCCTTGGCCCTGGCGAGTTTGGTTGATCGAGCTCTCGGCTGTACCGGCCTGCTTGACGAAGTCCGAGTGTCCAAGGGAGCACGCTCCATTGACTCAATTCCCGACAAACCGTTTGCCGCCGACGAAACTACAGTCGCCCTATGGCATCTGGACGAACTGACTGATAAGAAACTACTCAACGATGCCTCGTCGAATAAGAACGGGGCCACACTCGGAGCCGCAGTTGCTCCCCCTGAATCCCGCAAAAGATGTCGCCAGGTCGAACAAGGTTGAAGGGCACTGGGGCGAGGACGCGATCGGGTTTCGCTGGACCGAAGCCGATTCACGAGACGACCGTTTGGAACTGCACTGGCCCCTTCTTCAGTGGATCGATCACCGGCCCCGGCGGCCCTGTTTACAAAGGGATCGTCGTTCGTCTGGGGGACAAGCGAAGCGTCAATCTGCTACGACACGGAACTCCTCCGAGCAACCGCCGGCTGGTCCGGCTTTCTGTGCTTTGACACGCTGCTTGACTGGGAATCATTGTTCCTCCCAGGATTGAAGGGGAGGCATTGTTTTCAACACCTCGATTTCCAGGCTGGTCCCTTCAAGATCAGTTTGCAAACTACCGCGAGGCCAATCCCTACGGTCCACTCCCGAAAGAAGTCGCTCATTACGAAGGTATGTACCGGCACGGACAGCGAGTCGTCTTGAAATACACGGTCGGACTCGGGGGAAATGGTATATCGTCACCGCGAACACAATCGACGGTCCTCGAATCACCCTGGCTGGAATGTGCTGAAGGAATTCTGCGATCACACGCACGCTACTTCTCGGTCCCGCTTCCGTTCCATTGCGCATGGTCGTTGCCGAAGGGAAAGCCAAAGTTCACCTCATGGCACCTCCCCAAGCCGCATCGCTGATGGACCAGCCGGGAATCGGTCGCGTACTACTGATCGCCCCGCACGATAAACCAGTGACCATCAAGCTACTGATCGCCGCTACGGGGAGTGACCAAGCCGCATTCGAAAAACTGGTTGCCGCCTCACCCCAACCCCAGAATCTCCAGTTGCTGACCGAACCTGGAACAACCATCTGGGGCGAGCCACTCGTCACGCAGGGAGAAGTCACCAGGACCGATCCGCCTGCCACCCCAGACAAACCTGCGAAAACAACATCCCCCGCTTACGTCGTCGACACCATCACCCTCCCATTTGAAAATCGATTCAAGGCCCTGTTCTTTTGTGGAGGGCATCAACTTCTACCCGACGGTCGAGCCGCCGTCTGCACGTTGCATGGCGATGTCTGGCTTGTCGATGGGATCGACGAAAAGCTGGAACGGATCACCTGGCGCCGATTCGCCACCGGCCTGTTTCAACCGCTTGGTCTGAAAATCCTCAAAACGCCCACTTCAAGAAGGGCACGTAGCAGCCGGGAAAAATCTCCGACTTCATCTTCGGTGGTTGGCCGCGATCAGATCACTCGACTGCACGATCTCAACGGCGACGGCGAAGCGGACTTCTACGAGAACTTCAATAACGACTCGCACGTTACCTTGAATGGGCACGAATATGTCGCCTGTCTGGAGGCGGACCGGGCCTGGAAAGTTTCGATGCCAAGGGCAACCGCACGCAGACCCCTCACGATGGTTGCCTGCTGCGAGTCTCGCCTGATGGTTCGAATCTGGACGTCTACGCGACAGGATTTCGAAACCCCAACGGCATGGGCATGGGACCAAACGACGAAATCACCGTCGCCCCGCAGGAAGGGGAATGGACCCCGGCATCCGGTGTCTTTCAAGTCTACCAAGGGAACTTCTACGGCGGGATGATGTCGCACCATCATGCCACTCCGCCGAACGACTTCATTCGTCCACTCGTTTGGTTTCCGCGATTGGCCGACAACAGTTCCGGCGGCCAGGTCTGGACCACCAGCGACAAATGGGGACCGCTCGCCAACCAGTTGATCCACATGTCGTATGGCCAGTGTCGGCTGCGCCTTATCTTGCGAGATGAATCGCATTTGCAAAATGGATGTTCCGTCGAGTTGCCGCTGCGATTCAATTCGGGGATCCATCGGGGGCGAATGAGTCCTCATGACGGCCAGCTTTATCTGACTGGTCTGAAGGGTTGGACGACCAGCGGTGTTCACGACGGCTGTTTCCAGCGAGTCCGCTATACCGGCCAGCCGATGGATATCCCGGTTGCGCCGACGACATCCAAGAATGGAGTCGCCCTGACATTCTCGCGGGATCGATCGCCTGGCGGCCGAAGATCCCAGCAATTACCAGTCGGAAGCGTGGAACTACAAATGGTCCGCCGCTTATGGCTCGCCCGAGTTCAAGCCGTCCGCCCCTGGGCAGGTTGGACGCGATGAAGTCGAAGCCCGGTCGGCGACATTGATGAACGACAACCGCACCGTATTCCTGGAATTTCCGGATCTGAAACCGGTCGATCAACTGTCGGTCAGTTTCACACTGCTGTCGAAGGAAGGCCAGCCGCTGGAACAAACGGCGATCTTGACACTGAACGCGATCTCCAGCAGCGCCATTCCCGATAAGGACCTGCACCGCAAGACCGTCGATCCCGAACGAGAAAAGCTGCTTGCAGCATTGCAACTGGAGTCACCGAAATCAACTCCGCTGGAGGGTCGCCCCAGTCCAAGAGCGTACCATGTGATAAGCAGTTCGACGAAACGGCTGGCTGCTTCGTCCTCTGAAGATCGTGCTCCGACGGACAACCCTAAAAGCTTCCACCGAGATCAAAGGATGGCTTCGTGTCCCCACGACGGGTCGCTACAGGTTTTCCGCCGACGTCGCCGGACGCATGACGATCGCAACCCAATCGGTCCAACTCGATAAAGGAATTGAAGTATCGCTCAACCGCGGAATGCACCCGTTCTCGGTGGTGCCCCCACTTATTGGGGATTTCCGTCTGATGTGGGAAAGCAACCGCTTTCCGCGTGAGTCGGTTCCGGCAACGATGTTGATGCATTCTCCCAGAGGCGGTACTTCCGCTTTCCGGCCGATTTCCCCAACAGAATCGATTGACGGGCAGTTTTCTGTTCAATGACTTTGGTCTTGCCCGACTGCCACAAGGAACCTGCGAACGCCCGACGGCACAGAACCGATCGCGACAATCGAGCGTTCTTCGAGATTTCTTGCCCCGCCCCGCGACTGGAAGGGATTGGCTCGGGACTGAATCCGACTCGATGGCTCAATGGATTCACGAACCGGATCGACTTCACAATGAACTCACATGCCGGCAGTCATCGACCCAGACGGACCCGCGACCGCCGTTGATATCGCCGCGTACCTGGCAACGCTTCGTGATCCCAAAACGCCGGTGGGCGCCAAAGGCTGGCGGGGAAAATGCTTTAGCCGACGTCGCTGCCCTGGCAACCGAAGGAGCGGGACCATTTGAGCGATTGGGATGCATCGCTTGTCACTCGTTCGCCAAACCTGACATGAAAGACACGTGGAATCGTGTCTCTCTGTATTTCATCAATGCCAAGTACCAGCCCAAGGGCCTGCTTCGATATCTGTTGTCGCCGCATGGAACACCATCCCAATAGTCGCATGCCAGACTTCAGGTTAAACGAGCCCGAAGCCAATTCCCTTGTGGCTACATTGCCGGGAAGCGAAAGGCGAATTAGAAAGACCGAAACGGTCCCCAACGGCGATCCGGAACGAGGACGAATTGCGTTTGGAAAGAACCATGCGCCATGCCATGTCATGAAGCGACGGGACAACCGTCGGTACCCAACGTTCCGCCAATTAAGAGTCGAACGGCTATCTTCGGATTCGCACGGGGACTGCCCGAGGGAATCGCATGCCTTGCTCCGAATCGCGACCGTTCGTCGAACTCCCCGCGGTTCCACCTGGAACCTGCCGACCGCGAATCACTGATTGCCTTCAGCATGTCTGGCGTCCCGTCGGCGATGACAAGTGACTCAACAGCTTCTATTCGATCGGTGACCGAATGGATGACGCAACTCCGCTGCAACGCCTGCCATGCCAAAGACGCGAAAGCATTTTTGTGGCCCGAGATCGTGGCAGAAGAAGGTTCCGGTCGGGCGGTGAAGCGGTCCCTCAATTAACGTGGGTTGGTGAAAAACTGCAGGGACCCTGGGTTGAAAACATCCTGCAGGGAAAACTGAATCAAAAGCCACGTCCCTGGCTGACCGCTCGCATGCCCAGCTTCCCCGCGTACGCCAGCCTGCTGGCACGCGGAATGGCCGCCAAAGCATGGAGTCCCATTGAAGAGGTGATTCATCCATCCAATCCGGCGCGAGTCGAGATCGGCAACAAACTCTGGCGCAACGTGACGGGGGACTCGATTGCCGGCAATGTCACGGAGTTGGCAAAGAACAGCCACGAGGCGACAAGTCGACCCAGATCGCGCTAGGCATCAACTTTGCGATGACCAGGGAACGCCTTCGTCCGGAGTTTGCCTTAAGACAAATGTTGGACCCGCCTCGGTATGACATCGGATCGAGAATGCCGCGCTTCGCCCCCGACCTGAAAACAACGGCCGCCAAACACATCGAAGGGGGCGACGCCTTGAAACAGTTCGATGCCCTGAAACACTTCATCTGGAGCGTGGAAGATAAGTAGAGAAGAGGTTCGGAGGTGTGGGCCGCGACGAGTGCGGAATTCGGAGTGCGGAATAAAGAAAATTACGATCGCATTGTGCGGTTCTGACCCCGCCGAACCCTGACGACGGTTTGGCGTCGTTCGGTAGGCGTGCTTCGTTTAGAGAAACCGCCGCTTGAATTCATCCAATTCTAATGTGAGTGATTCGACAGTTGCCTTGTCACCGCTCTCGGTCCGCGATCTCGATCCATTCCGATAAGATGGCGATCGTAAATGACGGATCATTTTGCAGGCGGCTGGCTTCGGCAGCTCGTCGGGCAAGTTGAATCCCTTTGGCAGTCAGGAAGGGGCGTTTCAGGCACTCGGCGACCAGCCAGATCGTTGCTTGAGGCGATGTTGTGACACGACGCTGATTTGTCGCATCGTTCTGGATCCGTTCCTTGGGAAGTGGATGGGCCTCAATCCACCGAATCAGCTTGTCGACTGACGTGTTCGCCATGTCCTGTTCCGAAGTGGACAGCCACATTTGAGCGGACAGGACTCGCGGGACAATCGTGTCGGCCTGCACCGCTTCCAGTCGTTCGAATGAGGTGTGTGCGATCAGCCAATGATCGATCGGCGGCAATCCGACTGAGCAGCGTATTCCAGTGGCCTTGCATGCGACTTTGATCCGGGGTCGGTTGATGGACGGAGACGTACAGGTGCAGTTGCTGGTACGTCGCATCGAACTCTTCCAGGTACTGGGCCAGCGAATCGGGAGGGAGTTCGCCGAGCAGGATCTCCAGGTTCGCCTGCATTTTTGTGTTGGGATTGTCTCCCAGGCGTTGCAACGCGGCCAGGTAGACTTCGATCGCATCGATGGGCGCCTTCAATGATTGAGTCTACTGCCGATCCAAATCGTCTGATTGATCGACGCACTGGAAGGGTTCACGACGGATGCGGGATCAAGCAAATCGCGTCTGGCACACTCTGCAAGAGCAGCTTCCTGGAATCAGTAACCCGGTTGTGTGAGACATTCGCATCGATCATGGCTCCGGCGGGTGAAGCTGCCGACATCCAGTTGACGTCGTTGGAACGGCGAATCGCAATTCGGTAGTACCGTGTGGCAAGGTCCAGACTGGCTGCATGGTTCGACAATTCCTGGGCGATCTCCCAAGTGATAATCGGCCGACTGGGAAATCGAACTTCAACTTTAGGCAACAGCGTCTCAAGCGAGTCGCCACCCCGCGTCGATCCGGCCGCGGTGCAGATCGATCATCGCCAGCATCACTTCACCTTCGGCCCAATCCGGCTTGCGCTGAAGCTCTTGTGCGACTGCACTCGCCCACTCGTCCAGGATCATGAAATCACTCGCAGTCGTCAACAGGCGATTCCAGAGAGTGGCAAGACGGGTACCAGAATCGCGTGATCGGATCGACTGACCAAGAATTCGGATCCGTCTTTGCGCGTGATCGATTTGACGGGAGGATGATCGATGGAAATGCGTCGCGAACCGGCTTCAAGTTCCACCAATGATCGTCCACGAATCGAACCAGCAGCTCGAGCCGCTGATCGGGGTAGGCCTCCACTCCTTAATGAACAATTGATCCGCGGCCTCGGCGGTCACAGGAAAAGTTTTCAATTGCTCGACGATCGACACAAACGCGGGCATTTGCTGTTCGTTGCCGCACCAGTCGAGCTTCTGCAGTATCGCAATGAAGACCGGCAGTTCCTTACGGCCCTCGAAGCGAAGCAGCATGCTGCGACATTGCGACGCGAAGAAGTCGGGATCTTTCTACGGCCGCATGAATTGCGCAATTGACACTTCGGATGCATCCGCTTCCAGCAACTTCAATTCTGCCATGTTTCCCCGCGACCGCGTGCGCGCGTCGCTGAGGAAGTACAATATTCCTTTCCAGGAATCGTTCAGCGATGAGGAACTCCGCAGCCGCCTGGCCACGTTCTATGCCGAGCGAACGCTGACTCTGAAGGCCATCGACACGGCCGACTGCGCGGAGGCGATCCTCTTCCTGGCCAGTCCTCGGGCGCGCTGCACCACGGGCCACGTGATTCCCGTGGATGGCGGCTTGACAGAGGCGTTTCAGCGCTGAAGAAGATGGAGTTCGACGGCTCACATGCAAGAAGCTGCGCGCGTCGCCATTGATTTAGGCGCGGAAAGCTGCCGGGTTTCCCTGCTTCGATGGAAGGGTGAAGAGCCCGGCGTCGAAGTCATCCATCGCATCCCCAACGGACCCGTACATCGCGGGGATTCGCTTTGCTGGCCGCTCACGGAGATTCTTGCCGGCCTGGAACACGGGCTGCGCAAGGCTGCCGCGGCCGCTCCCGAAGGCATTGCTTCCATCGGCGTGGACGGTTGGTCAGTGGACTATGTGCGCCTCGGGCCGGACGGCACGATGCTGCGCGAGCCGTTCTGCTACCGCGACGAACGCACCGTGGCGACCAAGGAAGCAGCGGACAAGATCATTTCGCCCTTCGCCATGTACCAGCGCACGGGTGCGATGCCGTTGCGGATCAACTCCGTGTATCAATTGATGGCCGATCGAGTTATGGCCGATCGAGCGGCGGGGCCCGAAGGGAAGAACCAGAGAATCGACAAGAGCGCGCCGTGGGTGATGTTTCCGGAGTTCGTTCTCTACTGGCTGAGCGGACGGCGCGTGGCGGAGTACACCAACGCCACGCATACCGGCCTGGTGAACCTAAAGACCGGCGACTGGGACGCGGAACTGTTCGGGCTGCTGGGACTCGCGGTGGAGGCTGCTCCGCCGATCGTGCCGGCCGGAACGATTCTTGGACCGCTGCGGGGTCCGCTGGCCGCGCTGGACGCCTTTCGAGCGACGCAAATTATTGCGCCCGCCACGCACGACACGGCGAGCGCCATCGCCGGCATTCCGGCTGACCTGGGCTCGGCTGCGTACATCAGCTCGGGCACATGGTCGCTGGTGGGAACCATCACGCAAGTGCCGGTGACGACCAAGCACGCATTCGACGCGGGCTACACCAACATCGGCGCGGCGTGCGGCGGGCTGCTGTTCCACTCGCTCATCAACAGCATGTGGGTGCTGAAGCAGTGCATAGACGCGTGGGCGGCCGACGGGCGCGGCTGGAAGATCGAGGACCTGGTCCAAAAGGCTGCTGCATGCAACTCCGCAACGGGCGTGCTAGACATGGATGCCGCGGCGCTGATGCTCGATACCGATATGCCGCAGCGAATCAATCATGAGCTCACGCGGCTCGGCTTCGATGCCATTCCCGATGTAGCGGGGAACGAACCGATCTTTGCGCGGACCATTTTTGAGAGCCTGGCGCTGAGGTATGCGTCGGCCACGGCGAATCTCGAAAAGATGCTGGGACGGAAGCTGGAGCGCATCCATATGATCGGCGGCGCCACGCGCAACAAGCTGCTGGTCGGGCTGACGGAGCAGCGAACGGGTCTGCCTGTGGAGATTGGCGAGACGGAAAGCTCAACTATCGGCAATCTGGCCGTGCAACTGGCGGCGAGCGAGGCCAAGGGCGAGCGCGTGACCCCGGCAGCCGTGCGTAGGTGGGCGAAGCGGCTGTGCCAAAAGTAGCCCTTTCGCGCCCCGCGCGCGATAGACTGGAGCGCAGATGCAAGCCAGCCCACATGACCTGTTCCAGATTGCTTGGGTATCCGGCGGCTGTGCTCTGTTCGGGGCGCTCGTTGGGTCGCTGGTGTCCGGGTACTTCACGCTACGTGCAAAGCGGAATGAATACCTCAACGACTTCTACAAGATTGTCATTGCCAAACGGGTGAATGCTTATGAGCGCGTGGAGTCGCTTATTCAGTCGTACAAGAGCACGGTAGTAGATGAGCACAATGAGTCATATCACTGCCCGTTCGCCACGGAGAGACAACACATGGATTCGCTGATTCGCACGGGCGCGGCCATGGACAGTGGCTTGTGGCTGAGTGATAAGACATTCGATGCCGTCCAGAAGATCAACTACCTTCAGTACCGAATCCCCGAAGATGCGAATGAGCGAATACGCTTCGGAAAACAGCATTATGTGGAGATTGCGAACATGCGCGAGACTCTCGAGAAGCTGTTGGCGAAAGACATGCTGGAACTTCACAAAGTCAAAAAGTTTCTTACGGCCAAAAAGAAACGATCGCTCGGCTTTCGCGCAATCGACCTCGGGAAGAGGGATGATTGACTGCATGAAACTCCGCACGAGGACACTGCTCTTGACGCGGCGGCGGCAAAGGCCGTAGTTTGTCTTTACACGGGAAAGGAGGTTGATCCAGCCTATGAGCAAAGATGGTTCGAGTAGTAACTTGCGTGAGGTGACTGAGGCCTAGGGCATCGCGCCCAAGCCCCAGAGTAAGACCCAGCGGAGCAGTTGGCCGCCGGGCCACTGGCAGTCGCGGCAGCGCGATGGCCTTAGTCCAATCCCAGCAGTTAACCGATAAGGAAACCCCGCATAAACAGCGGGGTTTTCTTATGCCATGATGGATTTTGACAGGATGACGCAGCAGCCCGCAAGCGTGTTCAGGGCGTCGGGAAACCCGCCCCGTTGGTGCGGACATAGGTCGTCGAGGCACCGTTCGAGGTGGCGACGAACTGAGTAGCGCTCAGGAACCGAATGCTGTTTGTGGTCACCACGCCCATCGGCGCCGGCGGCGGCGCCGGTGTGCAGAACCCGCCGACGCAGGTCTGTTTCGGCGAGAAATCCTGCCACTTGTAGCTCAGCGTGCTCTGCGCGGAGTTGAACTGGTAGACGCCCATGAGCGTGAAGCTCATTCCCATGTGATTCTGGGTCGTCGATTGGATGCTACCGTTGGACATGAAGCTGGTGGTGATCAACAGCCCGGACGGCAGGTTCCAATTCACCGTCGCAGACCAGGTGCCGACCAGGGCCTGAGAAGACTGCGCCTGGGGCTGCTGCGGCTGCGATACAACCTGGACCGGCAGGCCCGATGGCACCGCCGCAGCCGCATTCGGCGCGGACGGTCCGCAGGATGCCAGGGCCAGCGCGCCTAGCAGCGAAAGTAGGTTACGGGCCATATCGCCTCCGAAACAGCAGAATTTCAGTTTCCACTTTATCAGAATTCAGCAGCCATCTCGGGGCCGGGTAGTGGCTCAGTTTGAGAAAATCCATCCCTCAGGGGCTAAGGCCCATTTTTATTTCATGCCATTTGCGGCACGACTCAAGCCACCCCAGCGACGAGGACCTGTCGCTCCACCCAAGAAGCGAAGGAGCGCTTCTTGGGGCCCGGTCGCTGGGGGCCCCGGCAGGGAACGAGGGAACAACAAAGCCGCAAAACCGAAGCACGAAGGTCACTCGATCGGTAATGGGAGACGAGCGGGAGTGACGGACGGCGACCGCCGCAATGGCGGAGAGGAAACAGAACGGGGCTGTTTCGCATCCCAAACTAGCAAGGAACAGTGTTCTCATGCTCGACTACATCATTAAAAACGGGCAGCACCTGCTGTGGTCGATTGGAATTCTGGCCGCGGGCGTTGGGGTTGGGCTGATTGCGCGCTTCATCGGGTTCAATCTGCTGCTGCGCCTCACGCGACGCCGGGTAACCGTTCTGGGCCAGTCGCTGGTGAAGCACGGACGGCGGCCTTCGCTGTGGATTCTGCCGCTGCTCGTGATGCTTGTCATTCTGCCCGAGTTGCAGCTTCCGGAAGATCTGAAAACAGCGCTGGAACACATTGTCGGCCTCGGGCTGATCGCAGCTTTGGCGTGGCTCGCGATTCTGCTGATTCAAGTGACCGCCGACGTGCTTGCGAGCCGTTACCGCATCGATGTAGCGGACAACCTGGTGGCGCGGCGCATTCAGACGCAGTTCCAGATGCTGCACCGCGTCGGCGTCGTCCTGGTTTCGGTGCTTGCCCTGGCGGCTGCGCTAATGACGTTTCCCCAGATCAAGCACATCGGCATCAGCGTTCTTGCGTCGGCGGGCGTGGTGAGCCTTGTGATCGGTATGGCCATGAAGGACACGTTCGCCAACCTGATTGCCGGGGTGCAGATTGCGTTTGCGCAGCCCTTCAGGATTGGTGATGCGGTGGTCCTCGAGGGCGAGTGGGGATGGATTGAAGAGATCGGCATGATGTACGTTGTGGTGCGACTCTGGGATTTGCGGCGCCTGATTCTGCCGCTCATGTATTTCCTCGAGCATCCCTTCCAGAACTGGACGCGGACCAGCGCCGATTTGCTGGCGTCGGCGTATGTGTACGTCGACTATTCCGCGCCCGTGGACGAAGTGCGCAAAGAGCTGCGGCGCATTTTGGAGTCGACGCCGCTGTGGAATAAGAAAGTGTGCGTGCTGCAGGTGTCGGACGCGGACCGCTACACAATGCAATTGCGCGCGCTGATGGATGTGCGGAATTCGAGCGACGCGTGGGACCTGCGTTGTCTGGTCCGCGAGCAGCTCATTGCATTCCTCAAAAAGAACTATCCGGGCAGCCTGCCTCGCTACCGCGGAGAGGTGGAAACCGTGGCGATGGAACCTCAAGCTGCGGCGAGTTTGCCGCTGGGCGCGAGCAGCGAGTAGCCGCGCCGATTCCGCGCGCAGATGCCGTAGAATCAGCCTTAGCATGAAATGTCCGTATTGTGGTTTCGGGCAGGATCGGGTGGTGGACTCGCGCGAGAGCAAAGAGGCCGACTCGATCCGGCGGCGGCGGGAGTGCGAGCGCTGCAACCGGCGCTTCACCACCTACGAGCGCATCGACGAGATTCCCTACATGGTGGTGAAGAAGGACGGGCGGCGCGAGCGCTTCGACCGGCAGAAGGTGCTGAGCGGCCTGCTGCGCGCATGCGAGAAACGGCCGGTCTCGTCGAGCCAACTGGAAAAGATCGTGGACGCGACGGAAACCTTCCTGGTCGACGCGCCGGAGCGCGAGCGCACTACCGCCGAGGTCGGCGAACTCATCATGCATCATCTCAAGAGTCTCGACACTGTGGCTTACATTCGCTTCGCTTCGGTCTATCGCGACTTCAAGGACGTGAATGAATTCAAGGAAGAGCTTGAGGGGCTGTTGGAGAGCCATCGCGGCAGTAAGGGGAAGAAGTAGGTGCTAAGGGGCTAGAGCTGGTTGCACAAATGCTACTCGGCCAGCCCGGATACCCCTCAGGGGCTAAAGCCCGCAATTCTATTGCTTGTCTTGCGGCACGGGACCCAGAGGGTGCCCCGCCGTGCCCTTTCAAAACGGATTTATGCAACCAGTTCTAGGGACGTAGGGACTAGGGATGGTAGAGGCAAAGACGCACAAGGTTACGCTGATCCCGGGCGATGGCATCGGGCCGGATGCCGCGCGGCAATGTGCTCGGAGCGCAAGATGCTGACCCGCGACGTGGGCTGGACGGCGGGAACCACGCCGTTTACCGACGCGGTGCTGGCGGCGATGGCGTAGCGAATCGCCGCTGCGTCCGATCTCATCCTCTTGTACACTGGAATGAGTCAAGGCCATGAAAAACAAGTACCCCATCGGCATTTTGGGCGCGACCGGAATGGTCGGCCAGCGCTACATTCAACTGCTCGAAGACCATCCTTGGTTCGAGGTTGCCTGGCTTGCGGCCAGCGACCGGTCAAGCGGCAAGCCTTACGGCGAGGCCGCCAAGTGGCGGCTGGACACGCCTCTGCCGGAGCGGATCACGAAGATGATCGTGTCGCCTGCCGAGCCGCCCTCCGCGACTGATGCCGCGCCAAAGATCATCTTTGCCAGCGTGGACGCGGCCATCGCGCGCGAACTGGAGCCGAAGTTTGCCGCGGCCGGCTGCGCCGTCATCTCCAACTCGAGCGCCTTCCGCATGGCGCCCAACGTGCCGCTGGTGCTGCCCGAGGTGAACGCCGATCACCTGCACCTGATCGAGGAGCAGCCGTGGCGGAAGGATTCGGGCGGCTACATTGTCACGAATTCCAACTGCTCGGCGATGGGACTGGTGCTGGCGCTGAAGCCGATCGAGGAGCGCTTCGGCATCGAGCAGATCTTCGTGACCACGATGCAGGCGGTCTCGGGCGCGGGCTATCCCGGCGTGGCGTCGATGGACATTCTGGACAATGTGGTTCCGTTCATCGCCAGCGAAGAAGAAAAGTTGGAGACCGAGACGCTGAAGCTGCTGGGCAAGCTGGAAGGCCACGCAGTGACGCCGCTGGCCGCGAAGATGACCGCGCACTGCAATCGCGTGCCTGTGGTCGACGGGCACACCGAGTGTGTGTCGATCAAGCTGGGGAACAAGCTGGGACGGCCGGCAAAGCGCGAGGAGATTCTGGCCGCGTGGGCGGAGTTCAAGCCGCTTGCCGGGCTGGGATTGCCGTCTGCGCCGGAGCAGCCGATCGAGTGGGCGGAGCAGAACGATCGTCCGCAGCCGCGGCTGGACCGCAATCGCGGCAAGGGTATGACGGTGACGGTGGGACGGCTGCGCCCGTGCAACGTGCTGGACTGGAAGTTTGTGCTGCTCTCGCACAACACCGTGCGCGGCGCGGCCGGAGCGACGATTTTGAACGCCGAGATGCTGGCCAGCCTGGGCAAGCTGGAGCCGGCTGCAGTGGCTGCGGCAGCAAGGGGTTGAACATTTGCCCGAGGCTGAGAGTTGATGGCGAAGAGCTGATCGGTTGTTCGCGCAGAAGTATTGGAACGAATCATGAGTCTGGTGGTGATGAAGTTTGGCGGCACGTCGGTGGAGGATCCGGCGGCCATTGGGCGCACCGCGGCGATTGTGGCTGGGCGCGTGGCCAGCGGCAGAAGCCCCGTGGTGGTGGTGAGCGCCATGGCCAAGGTGACCGACCAGTTGCTGCGCGCAGCCGCGGCGGCTTCGCAGGGCGACCGCGCCGGCGCGCTGGCCATCAGCTCGCGGCTCAGGGCGCGGCATCGCGACACCGCAGCAGAGCTGGTGAAGGGCAAGGCCGCGAACGCCGCGGTCATTCAACTCATCGACGAGAAGTTTGACGCGCTCGACGAGGTGCTGCGCGGACTGTCGGCGATTCTGGAGTTGACTCCGCGCATCTCCGATCTGATTGTGAGCTACGGCGAGCGCCTGTCGAGCCGCATTGTGGCTGCGGCCTTTCGTGAGCGCGGCATCGACGTGGCGCACGTGGACGCGCGCGACGTCATCATCACCGACTCCGAGTTCCAGAAGGCCGCGCCGCTCGACGACCTCATTGAAAAGCGCGCGCCGGAAAAGCTGATGCCCCTGGTGGCGCAGGGCAAAGTGCCGGTGATGGGCGGATTCATCGCCTCGAACGAGGCAGGATTGACGACTACGCTGGGCCGCGGCGGGTCCGACTATACCGCGGCGCTGGTGGGCGGCGCGCTCAACGCGGAGACCATCGAGATCTGGACCGATGTGGACGGCATCATGACCGCCGACCCGCGCGTGTGCCCCGACGCGCTGCGCGTGAAGGTGATCAGTTTTGAGGAGGCCGCGGAGCTGGCCTACTTCGGCGCCAAAGTGCTGCATCCGGCCACCATTCTGCCGGCGGTGAAGAAAAGCATTCCGGTGTGGGTGCTGAACAGCCGCAACCCAAGCTGCGAGGGCACGCGCATCATCTCCGTTGCGCCGCACTGCAAGAGCCCGTTCAAGTCCATCGCGGTGAAGAGGAAGCTGACCATCATCGACATCGTGGCCAGCCGCATGTTGATGACGCACGGCTACCTGAGCCGGATGTTCGCCATCTTCGACAAGCACAAGTGCCCGGTGGACATGGTTTCGACCAGCGAGGTGAGCATTTCGCTCACTGTGGATTCGAATGCGAGCCTGCCCGAGATCTCCGCCGACCTGGGCAAGATGGCGGACGTGAAATACGAAGGCAAGAAGGCGCTAATCTGCATGGTGGGCGAGGACATTCGCGGGCAGAACGGCATAGCCGCGCAGGTGTTCTCGGCCATCCGGCACATCAACGTGCGCATGATCTCGCAGGGGGCGAGCGAGATCAATATGAGCTTCATGATCGAAGAGGACGATGCCGACGAGGCGGTGCGGTCGCTGCACGCGGCATTCTTCAAAGAGCCCGACCCGGAAATCTTCGACGTGGAAGCGAGAAATGCAGTTCACAGTTCGTAGTTCTTAGTTCACAGTTGAAGCGCGGTCCCTTAGTGGATTACTGCGAACTGTGAACTGAGAACTATGAACTGTTCCAGAGGAACCTATGCTCATTCTCGTGCTGGGAAAAGGAAAGACAGGCAGCCTGGTGGCAGAGGTAGCGCGGGAGCGGGGTCACGGTGTCCGCGCGCTCGACATTGACGAGAACCATCATGCCTCCGCGCTCACCGCGCCGCATCTGGCGGGCGTCGATGTGGTGGTGGACTTCACGGCTCCCGAAGCGGCGGTCGAAAATATGCGGGCTGTGCTGGCGCTCGGCGGGCGCATCGTGGTGGGCACGACCGGCTGGTACGCGAAGCTCGCCGAAATGAAGGCGCTGGCCATCCAGCGCGGCGGCGGGCTTCTCTACGGGACAAATTTCTCTATCGGCGTGCAGAAACTCTTCCGCCTGACGGCGGAGCTGGCGAAGCTCGAAGGCTACAAGTTCTCGATCGATGAGACCCACCACACGTCGAAGCTCGATGCGCCATCAGGGACGGCGCTCACGCTTAAGGAGATCATCCTGGCGGTGCGGCCGGGGATTGACGTGCCGATCGAGTCGCATCGCGTAGGCGACGCCAAGGGCGAGCACATGGTGCGCGCCGTGAGCGACTGCGACACTCTGGAGCTGCGTCACGACGCGCACTCGCGGCGCGGCTTTGCGCTGGGCGCGGTGCGCGGCGCCGAGTGGCTCTGCGACAAGCAAGGGGTGTGGGAGTTCCGGGAGATCTTCGATCAGCTTTAATCGAACCTTGAGTACGGCTGTCTTCAGAGATCAACAGGCGGCCTAAATCGGCAGCTAATGCACCGTGGCGCGCGGCTTGATGAGCTCGCCGAGATAGTCAGGCTCTGAGTCGTCGCGGACCAGGTGCGGATAACGCTCGCCGCCGTGATACTGGATGGTGGCTGTCCGGTAGTAATCGTCATCCACAACCAGCAAGGTGATCGGCGCGGCAGTGTCTTGCGCGGCTTTAATTGCGTCTTCGAGAAGATCGTGGGTGTAGACGCGGCCATTGACGCCGACAACCTTCATTCCCGATGAAATGCCGGCCTCAAATGCGGGGCTGCCGACGATCGCGTCGTTGACCGTGCCGTCGCCCTCGAGTTGCAGGCCGATGGAATAAATGTCGCCTACGACGCCGTGGCGCCCCGGCAAGTGCAGAGGCTTGTCGTCGAACTGCACCTTCCAGCCGGCATTCTCAATGCCGCCGGAAGGCATGGCGGGCGAGGTGGAGTTCAGGTGCTGGTGAAAGAAGGCGGCCCAATCGTACGGCGCAACTTGATTCAACGTTTCGACGAGGCTTTCGAAGGTGTAGGTCTTCAGCTCCGGGCCGTTGTTCGCGCCGCCGTGAAAGAGATGGCAGAAGTCGTCGATGGATTTCTGTCCGTTGGTGACGTTGTGAATGATGGTGGCGGCTTCAAGCCACATCAGATCGCCTTCGTCGTAGTAATCCGCGCCGCGCCGCCAGTTGATCCAGGCGCGGCCACGGCCCTCGATTCCGGGCACGGCGACGGCGGTATCGAGCAAAGGACGCCACGTGCGGCCGGGACGGCCCGGGCCGAGTACGGCGGCCGCATTAGCCAGATAGTCGCGGTACTGCTCCGGCGTGAACAATCCACTGCGCGCGGCAAGCAAAGGGCCGAGGTACTCGGTGAGCCCCTCGTAAACCCACAGCAGATCGTCCTGCATGGGTTTTTCGAAATCCGGCGTGGCCAGGTCGGCGGGGCGGCGAAATTTACCGTTCCAGGAGTGGACGAACTCATGCGACAGAATGGCGCCAACGGTCATGCCGGCGTCGGGCGAGAGAAGTGTGCGCTCGGGCAGGCGGCTGTCATTGGATTCGTGGTGCTCGAGGCCGAAATGAGCCACGTGATCGCTGAGCGTAAGCAGGAAGTGGTAGTCGCGATAGTGGCGCGTGCCGAAGAGCTTGCCCGACTCTGCGACCAGATTGGTCATCTCCTTTTGAATCTCGGGGCTCATGGCGAGCGCGGCTTCGCTGTCGGAGACCATATCGATTTCGTGATGAATGGGCTCGCCCAGCGGCGTGAGATCGATGGCGCGATAGTACTGGCCGGCGATCACGGGCGAGTCGACGAGCAGGTCAAGCGAGATGGGCTTGAACGAGACTTGATTGCCCGATGCCGTCTCCACGGGGAGGGCCGTGCCGAACTTCCAGCCCTCGGGCAGGACGAGATTGGCCTGGTAGATGAGCTGGGCAGCCGGCGTTCCGGCGGGGTAAAGGACGGCTTCATTCCATTCCAATACGAGAAGCTTGTCCGTGGCCGAGGCGCCGTCGGGCTCAATGGTGTCGTATGAGGCTTCAAGATGCGTTGCGCCGGCGGGAACATCGAGATGGAAGGTGAAAACGTCGAGGAGATCGCGCTGCCAGGGGATGGTTTTTCCGCCGGCCTCGAATTTAATGCCGGTGAGGTTTGCGATGGGACCGTTGGGCTGGTGTTCGCCGGGGATCCACTTGGGAAAATAAAGAGTGAGCGGGCCGGGCATGACGGGAATGACCAGACGCGTGTGCAGGAGCTTTCGCGGGCTCTCGGTGGCATCGACAGTGAGAGAGATGGTTTCGCCGGTTTGTGCAACGGCTGCTAGTGCGGCGAACGCGCATAGCAAGGCGAGAAGACGCGGAAGCCAACGGCGGTATGAACGCATTTCGGTGCTCCTTGAGGGGGAAAGCCTCACCCGCGCATGATAACAGCCCCGAACTGTGCCGGCCCGGCAGGAAAACCGCCTCGGGGCAACGGATGTGATTCGCTCGGCCATTCATCGCAGGTGAGGCTGAGCGGTATAAACTTCTCTTGTTATGGAAACGACAGGCTGTGGTACGGCAATTGTGACGCCCTTCAGGGCGGATGGATTGGTGGATGAGCCGGCGCTGTGGTCGCTGGTGAATTGGCAGATCGAATCGGGAATCGACTTCCTGGTAGCGTGCGGATCGACGGGCGAGGCCGCGACGCTGGACGAGGAAGAGTGGCTGCGCACGGTACGGCTGGTCATCGACGCCGCGGCGGGGCGGGTTCCGGTGTGGGCCGGGTGCACCCACAACTCCACGCGCGTGCTGGTGCGGCTGGCCGGGCACCTGCGGCGCGTGCCGGGCGTGGCGGCCGTGCTCTCGGCCAATCCTTACTACAACAAGCCCACGCAGGAAGGACAATTCCAGCATTTCCTGGCACTGGCGCGCGAGGTCGATCCGCTCCCGGTGTGCGTGTACAACGTGCCGGGACGCACAGCGGCGAACCTGGAGCCGGAGACGGTGGCGCGCCTGGCCACGGCGGCAAAAAATATCGAAGCCATCAAGGAGGCGAGCGGCAAGTTGACGCAGTTTGCCGAGTTGGCGCACATCATGCCGCGGGGGTTCAAGATCTTCTCGGGCGACGACAACCTGGCGTTGGCCGCGATCGCCGTCGGAGCGCACGGGCTCATCAGCGTGGCGTCAAACGAGGCTCCGGCGGAGGTGACGCGTATGATCCGCGCCGCGCTCGACAACAATTGGGACGAGGCGCGGGACCTGGAGCGGCGCTTTGCGAAGCTGTTTGAGGCGAACTTCTGGGAGTCGAATCCGGGGCCGGTGAAGACGGTGCTGAGCCTGATGGGCCGCTGCGGCGAATATCTACGGCTGCCGCTGGTGCCGCCCACGGCGGCAACGCGCGCCGAACTCGAGCGGATGGCCGGCGAGCTGGGTCTGCTGAAGCACACGCCGATTCCGGAGGGCGTGCGGTCGGAAGTGTTCTGAAGGAATCCATGCGAAGAAGATCACGGTTGAAGCCGGCAGCGTCGCGGTGTGCCCTGGCGTTGCTGGCGTTCGCGCTCGCCGGCGCGACCTGCGCATTCGCACAGGGCCAGCCGGGTGATGCGCAGGAGCAAACCGGCCAAGCCCAGAGCCAGCCAAGCGCGGCGCAGACGCAGACCAGCGGGCCGCAGACGCCGAATCAGTCCGATCTTTGGAAGGTGAAGCCGGATATCTCGGGGAAGCGGAATGGCGTCTTCCCCGAACCGGATGCCATGGACTTCGCCGATCACACCGGCTACGTTTCGCTCTTCGACGGCCGGACGTTGAGAGGCTGGGATGGGCGGCTCGGCGTGTGGAGCGTGGAAGACGGCGCCATCGTGGGCGTCTCGACCAGGGACAAGAACGCGGGCAACACGTTTCTGGTGTACCACGGCATCGCCGCGAAGGATTTCGACTTGAAGCTGGAGATCAAAGTGGAGTGGGGCGGGGGCAGCGGCGTTCAGTACCGCAGCAGCACGGGAATTCCACCGGGCCGAGTCGCCGGGCCGGGCGAGCCGCCGCTCGATCCGCGCTGGGTGATGATCGGGCCGCAGGCCGATTTCTGGTATCCCGTGAACGAGCGGGCGAAGCAATATAGCGGGCAACTTTACTCGCAAAATACGTCGCTGGGCATCGTCGCCTGGCGGGGGCAGGTGGTGGAGTCCGAGCCGGGCAATCCGCCGCGTCTGGTGGGGACGATCGGCGACCGTGCGCAGTTGGGGACCTATGTGAACGACGGCCAGTGGAACCAATACACGATCATCGCGCGGGGAGACGTGATCCTGCACATTTTGAATGGCAGGTTAATGGCCGTGCTGGTGGACGACGATCCAAACTCAACCAACAACGGGTCGGGACTGTTCGGGTTGCAGATCGAAGGCACGCCGTGCAAGGTCTCTTTCCGCAACTTATGGCTCAAAAAGATCGACTGAGCGGCGCATGGCGAAGAAGTTACGTAGGTACTGCGCAGGAATTAAGCCCCCGATGAATTCTGGAAACTTTTTTGAATCCTCGCGCAACTTCGATGAACCGTTCTGTGTCTAGTCTGTTCGACGGCAGGTGGTGAGTCGCAAGTTGGTTCGCTGCCAATCGTGAATTCAGGCGATGGCTCCGTACGCGAGCGCGCCTTGGAACGACCTATTTTTCCCGCCTAGAAATTGAGAGTCATTGACGGTCTGCATTCTTGGATATATCCCGGCAAAGGCTCACAGTCTGGGCGGCGTTCCTGGAGAGAGGCCAGCAAGACGAGCTCACTCGGCGTTCGTTCAACATAAGCTACGGCAGCACGCGGAAAGCGACGTACCCCAATATGTCCCCCCAAACACGCAAAATGCTATTGAGACTAGCGCTGATTCCACTCGCCACTGCCGCACTAGTGATTGCGGGCTGCACCAGCTCCACCACCACCACTGGAACCCAGTCCAACGCGGAGACGGGATCGACCTTCGTGGTCGGCACCGATGCGCCGGCTCCGTATGCGTCGGTTGTCTCTTTCCAGGTACAGATCGAAAGCGTCCAATTGGTTCCCCAGGGCGGCGGGACGCCGGTTTCAATGATCAGCGGCACCCCGACCGTCGACTTCGCTCGTTACAACGGTCTTCAAACTCTGTTGGACATGAATGACGTTCCCACAGGGACGTATGGCAGCGTGATCATTACGTTGAACTCCACGGGCACCATCGGCTACCTGCAAACCGGGGCCGGCGCACCCACCATTGCCTCAATGAACGCGACCATCAGCCCGGCTTCGGGGACCATCGCGCTCAACAAAACCCTGGACGTCGGAAAAGGCAACCCGCCCGTGGGCCTGCGCGTTGACTTCGATCTGGCTCAGTCGATCGAAGTGAGTGGCGGCGCGATCACCGGCGATGTCAATCCGACGTTCGACGTGACAACTCTTAAGAACACCGACAAAGGCGGCTACATCGACGAATTCGCCGCCGGCGTAGTGAGCGTGAACCAGACCGGGCAATCGTTCGTCGTCCAGGGTCCGCACGGTGAGAACTTTACCGTCAACGTGAATGGGCAGACGGAGTGGGACGGCGATGCCAGCCTGAGTGCCCTGGCTACCGACGGCGCCAACGCCATCGTGCAGGTTTCAGGCCAGCTTGACCCGGCTGACCAGACTTTGGATGCCGACGAAGTGGCCATCCTAACGGACACCGGATTCTACGCCACGGGGCAAATCACCTATGTCAACCCGCCGCCGCCCGCGACCGGCGCGGCCTCTAGCTTCGACCTGTATGTGCGCGGGCTTGAGCCCACCAACACCGGCCTGACGCTGGGCAAGCTTGCGACGGTGGATCTCACCGGCAGCGAGAAGTACTTCATCTACTGGATGCACAACCCGCTTACGCAGTTCCTGTTCAATTCCAGCGGGCTCGTTGCGGGGCAGGATGTCGGCATCGGCGGGCCGGCGACCGGAGCGGCCAGTGCGTCCGATGTGACGGTCAAGCGCATTCACCTGCGCAACTGGGGCTTTAACGGAACCATAGTCGCGAACAGCCAGAGCTCGGCCAACGGCACCTTCCAAATGCAGGTGAACGGCTTTGCCGGGGTGCTGATCCCGGAAACGGTCACGGTGTATCTGGGTCCGGACTGCGACTTCCGTTATGGCTTTGGCGCATTCAGTGACATTGCCAACGGGGCCAATGTTCGCGTGGTAGGCCTCTTGCTCAGGAACCCGACCAACGGCAATGTGGTGCTGATCGCTCGTCACATCGATGGGTTAAACTTCACCGACTTTACGACCGCCGCCTGGCAGTAAGTCGAACACAGAATCACTCAGGCGCCGGGGTCGGCTTGATGCTGGCTCCGGCGTTTTTCTTGTGCATGCGACCGGCGCATTGTGCGCGGCGCGGCCCTCAGAACAAATCGGCGATGGGCGGGAAAGTGAGCAGCAAGCCGAGGCCGAGCAGGATGAATGCGATCGCGCTGACCCGCGCAAAAGCGAGGTTCCGCTCGCGCCAGCGCGCGTGCAGCAGGGCCCAAGCGGCGAGCCAGGCAACAATGGCGCAAGTGGTCACGCCGGAGAGCGGGCCGGTGGGTTTATAGAAGTTCATCAGGCTCTGGGTCGCGGCGACCTTGTCAGCCAGGATGGCGAAGACCGCAAGCAGGAACGAGCCGATGCCGGCTGCCAATAGAGCGGCGGCGCCAGGGCCGTTGGGAAGGTCGCGCGCACCGGCGGACCCCGCGTCGCCGGGCCTAGACGGACTGTGAGCGCTCATTTTTGTTCTCCTTGCAGAATCTGGATCGTCGGTCCGCCCTCCACCGGCGCGTTCTTGTTCAGCATGGCGCCAAAGAAGCCGGCGATACCGGCGGCAAGGAGTGAGATCCAAACGAATCCGAGAACTGCGTTGCGAAGCTGGGGATGGAGCCGAAGACTGCGGCCATATTGGAAGACAACCGCCGCGGCCATGGTGATGGAGATGGGCGCGAGCCAGGCTACGTGCTCCTTCCACTCCATGCCGATGGAGTGCCATGCGCTTGTGGACGGGTTCGACATTAGCAGGCGCTGCGGAAACGCGGCAAGGCTGGCAGCTCCCGGCGGCGGCGCAGCGCGATACCAGGGATAGATGATGTAGGCGCCGGTGAGCACGGCGAGCCACGCCAGCACTGCCATGACGGCAAGATAGATACGCAGGAAGCACTCGTCGCGCGTGGTGACCAGCGCATCGCTTTGCGAGCAGTAGCGGCGGTAGAATTCGACGAGCGCGCCCGAACAGGCCATGAGATAGAGCGCGCCGAATCCCATGCCGTGGATCATCGTCAAGAGACTGCGTGTGGTGATTTCCATTTACACCATCCTTTCTGCGCGTGCGGGGTGCCTCGGAGCCTGCCCTGAGCTTGCCGAAGGGTCTCGTCTCTGACACCTGGGATCGAATCGCGCTGTCAAAGCCCGTTTCTGTTGGGCGGCGCGGGGAAAAGCAGACGATCCGCCGATTCTTTCTTATCGTCCGGCGAGGCGCTCCTGTCATCTTTGCCCCAAGTCCAGTACATGCCTACGTAGGCGTAGTTCTCGGTTTGTCCGGCGACCGAGTGGCCGTAGCAGAACAGAATCTGCTCGTTGGTGTTGTGCTTGAAGTGGTAATAGCCGCCCACGTCGATCATGGCTGAGCGCCCGGTTTGCGCGGCGGCGAAGCCCTCGCGTCCGTGGGCGAAGACTTCGGCGCCGAGTTCCCATTGTTCGCTGAGCTCGCGTTTGATCAACCATCCCGTGTAAGGAAAATCGCGATAGCCGGTCTGCGGAACCACCTGGTAGCCGCCGCCGCCGTCAAAGAGCCATTTGCCCGAATTCTTTTGCAGCCAGATGGGCAGCTTGTACCAGACTTTTCCTACGCCGAGGCCTTTGTCGTAGTTGCCGGTCGGCATCTCGAACATGGTGAAGCTGCCGATCTGCGGCATGTGCTTGCCCTCTTTGATGAACGCAATCTTGACTCCGAGCTCCATGTCGGTCAGGCCGAACTCCGTGGGCCCCGTGCCGCCCGGAAGATAGACGGGATTGTTCGACGGAGCGATCACGCCCCAGGGCAGGATGGCGTGGAGCTGCACCCTGGGAATGGCGCCCCAGTTGAACTCGAATGCTGGCCCCACGGAGTCGATCTCCGCGGTGGTTCCGTCGACGGCGCCGAAGATATAGAACTCGTAGTGATGCAGGTCGACGGGAACGGGATCGTCGGTCTGATAGGGAGGGCCCTGCGCGTACAGGCGCGGAGCCGCGAGCACGCAAAGCAGACAAAGGGCGAAGTTTTGGAGGGCGCCGGGGAATTTCATCGACAATCCACGAGAGGGCCCGCAAAAGACCTTATTGAAAGTCGATATTAGAGCCTGAACGCCGCTCCGGTCTACGCGGTCCAGAGAAATTCATCGCGCTTTCATTTTGCGCTTCCTGAAGTGGGGGACTTACGGCGGTTCTCCTGCAACTATGTACCATTTCCAGCGTGTTTCAATGTGGCTTTTACTTCCACCCCACAGACGAAGACCTGTCTGTGGGGGCCCCGGATGATGAAAAAGCCACCTAGCGATTGCGCCTTGGTCTGCATCTGCAGGAGAACCGCTTTAGAAGCGCCTGCGTCCGCCTCCACCGCCGGAGTGGCTCATCCTGGGCGCGCTCACGTGGCCGCCGCCGAAGCTTCCGTGTCCGCCGCCGAAGTTCCCGTGTCCACCACCGAAGTTCTTCGGAGCTTGGTAAGAGTAGCGCGGCGCACGCTCGTTGCTGAAGGACCTGGAAGCCCCACCGCCGAAGGGATGGAAGCCGCCGGAGTGCCCGCTCCTTGCCACTGTGTTGCCGTAGCTCTGATAGGAGCGGCTGGAGAAGCCGCGCGAATTGTTCGACTGCGGAGCGCGATACGAACTGGATGGGTTCGAATAGGCGAAGCCGGGTCGAGTGGCGTAGTTCTGCGGTCCGGTGTATCCGTAATTCGACCGGCCTGTGTAGCCGTAACCGTAACCTGGACTGCTGTAACTTTGCGGCCTGCCAGCATAGCCCGGGCTCGTGTACATCTGTGAGCGATTGGGGTAGGTTTGCGGGCGATAGCCGTAGTTCTGTTGCGGCGCGACGCGCTGATACGGTTGGCGGTTATACATCTGCTGACCGGGAATCGCGGGTCGCGTGAAGCCATTGCCCGGTTGCTGCGCTGCGTGGTTGGAGTAATCGAGTCGTCCCGGCTCCGGGAATCCCTGCGCGGGCCGAACGTAGGACTGGGCTCCGCCGCGCCCGCCGCGATTGTCCGACCACCCGCCACGCTGGTTGGTATCGCGCTGGTTGTAGCTCTGCCGCTCGCTGTCACCTTGGTTTGAGCCGCCGCGCGCGCCCCACGACCCACCCCGCCCATACGCGCGAGGTCCGCCGCGGGGCAGGCCCCAATCGGCCACCGTGTTGCTGTGCGAATAGTAGCCGGAGTGGTTGAACAGCAACCCGTGCCCCATCCAATCGCAGCCCCAGGCAAACCATCCAAAGGGCATGTGATCGAAGGCGCCCAAGGCAAAGCTCAGCCCGTACTGAATGGGAACGCCGCCGAAGAAGTCGCCCAGCGCACCGATGAACGAGAAGCCGGGGTAGGGCGCGATCGGCGGCCCGTAAACATCCCACGGGTTGTAGGTGGGCACATAAACCTGCTGCGGGTTCGTGGGAGCGAGATCAATGTAGCCTTGGTCGTTGGTTACGTCTTCCTGGGGCGTGGTCTGAAGATTGCCGGCCTGTTCGGCGCGATCGCGCAGCACCTGCACCGTCTGCATCACATCCTGCGGCTGGTTGTAGTAGGCGTTGCCCAGGTTTGTGGTCCACTCCAGGTTGTGGTTCAGCATGTCGAGCACGTCAGGGAAGGCGGTGAGCGCTTTAATGCTTGGATCCCACGAGGTCTGCTCCTGGGCCCCGGCAGCGATCTGATCGGGTGAACCGTAGCCCTGCGCCTGCATCTGCTCGAGCCACTGGTCGGCGACGGCCACCTGCACCGGATATGTGGCTGCGGCCAGAATCTGCGCCAGCAGCGCGTCAGGATAAAGCGCGATGGGCGCGAGAAGCTGCTCGAGATCCTCGGCGCTAAGCGCCTGAACCGGCGCGGCCGGCTGACTCAAATCCGGCTGCGGATAAGGCGAGGCTGCGTAGGGCTGTTGCGCGTAAGGCTGCTGGTCTGCATTGGGATAGGGCTGCTGCGGAGCGGAGTATTGCGGCGCGTACTGCGGCTGCTGATAAGCAGGCTGCGCATACTGCGGTTGGCCGTTGCCGTATTGCGGCGTGGGCTGAGCGGTTTGGCCCGCGTAGGGGCTGCCGGAGTACGGATTGCTGGAGTAGGGATTGCCGTTAGCGCCGTAGGGCAACGCAGGAGTGGGCGCTTGTGGATACGACGGGTACGCTTGCTGCGCCTTGACGTGCGCCGGCGAGAATGCGAACGTCAGCACGGCAACGGCAGCTGCGACCATCAACGGAATCGGACGAGCATCGCGCAGCGGGGAATTCTCTGTCCGAATCAACCGGGAATTCTCTCTTGACGTCAGCGGGGAGTTCTTTCTGAGAAATGGAAGCAAAGGAACGTTCGTCGAACGTCGGGGAAAGCAAGCAACGCAAGAGGCGTGCGAACTCGTTTGGGATTCCATGATCCCTCACTTTCAGCCCGGCCCGTCCTGCTGCGTTTTGCCGGCTTCCGGCAGGACCGGAGCCAGAGCGAAGCCCGGCAGCCCAGGGGGAGGGCCAATCATTCTGACCCTGATTGGGGGGATTAGTTTCGCCTTTAGGAGAGTAGTTTCGGAAGAATTGCTGCGTTCCGGCTCATCATGGAGCGCGCTGCTGAAGGAACGACGGAATATCCCGGGCGCCTTGAGTCACGGCAACGATTTCGACGCGCTTACGCCGCGTGCGATAGATAACCATGTACGCACCCACCGGCCAGAAGAGCACAGGAAGAGAGGTTAGGTCTTCGCGTTTGTGCCCGATTCCCGGAGCACGCGCAAGCGATTCAAAGGCTTCACGCAGGCGCGCAATCCAGCGATCTGCAGCATCGAGATTGTCCTGAGCGACGTACTCCCAAATCTCGGCGAGGTCTGTTTTGGCCTCCGCGCTGACGACATACTTGCTCATCCTTTTGGGCTTCTCCGTTTGCGCGATCTTCGCTCAAGGTCGTCCCAGACCGCTTGTGGTTCGACATGGATTCCCCGGTCGAGCGACTGAAGCCTCGCGCCGAGCTCCCGATTGAAGGCCGCGATCTGCGCAGCCCTGGCGCGGTCATGTTCATCAAGAAGGCGCAACGCTTCGCGCACGACCTCGCTGGCCGACGTGTACCGGCCGGATTCAACCTTTCCAGCGACGAATTTGTCCAACTCTGGGGTCAGCGAAACATTCATGGGGAAATCTCCTGGATCGATGGTGGGCTCAATAACAGAATTTGTCAATCTTTGGCATCGGATCCCGCAAAGCACGAACGCAGGTTCCAAAGGCCGAGACCTCAGCAGCCATTTTGGGGGATGTCGGGAACAAATCAAGTGCGTCTCAGCTCTGCTGCACATTGGGAGTTTCGGCGGCCTCCAGCAGCGAAAGCAGGTAGATGCCTCTACGGGTTGGACGGTAAAAGTGCCCCTCCACCTGGGGCACACTTTCGTACGCCAACCCGAATCCGCTGAGTCGCGCTCCCAAAGCGAGGCGGTCGTCGGGGTGGATGTTCAGTTTATCCGCCATGTGTTTGAAGCCTTCGTTGTAATGAGTGAAACGATTCGGATCGCGCAGATCCGGGTCCTTCCTGATTGGTTCCTTATATGCGTCTTTCAGGAGCCTCAGCATCTGGATGTCGTCTGTCCCTAGCTGCGCCAGATCGTGAATATAGCTGGCCAAATCCTCTTGCCTGTGCTTGTTTTCATTGTTTGGGAAGCAACCTTGAGCGGCTGCCTTGGCGAGCAGAATGGCCCGTTCTTCATTCGGCGCGCGCAAACTCTCTTCCATCAATACCTGGACAGCCCTCTTGAACCATACGGAATCCCTGAGAGCCGACTCCGCATCGGCAGGCCATCTATCTCTAATTCTCTCTAGCTCGTCGCAGAGCGAACGAATTGCCGTCCAGATCCGCGCTTTGACTTCGGAAATATCTATGACGCCCTTAAGTGCGGCAAGAACCGCAATTACCGGCGAGAAAAACCCACCCGCTTGAACCAGGGAGCTCAGTAGTTCGCCCTCGTCCTCATTTTCAATGTTTCGAATCTTCTCCAGTGCGTTGTCGATTGCCATTGCCGCCTCATTTGTCTCGGGGAACGTCCCTACCCGGCCAGCCCCTTCTTTACCAGCTCGCTCACCAGCCGCCCATCGGCGCGCAGCCCCGCCGCCAGCAGCTTGCCTTGTACGGCCTTCATCGCCGGGCCCATCTCTTTGGGCGTCGGCTTGTGGCCGAGCGATGCCTCCAGCTCGCCGAGCGCTTCCGTCACCAGCTTCGCCAGTCCCGCTTCGTCCAGCGCCTTGGGCAGAAACTCCTCGATTACCACGATCTCGGCTTGCTCCTTGGCCACGAGATCGGGGCGGTTGCCCTTTGCAAACTGCTCAATCGAGTCGCGGCGCTGCTTGATCATCGACGCCAGCGCCTGCTCGCTCTCGGCCTGGGTCAGCGGCGCGCGCTTCTCGATGGCCTTGTTCTTGAGCGCGTTCTTGATGAGCCGCAACGTGCCGGTCCGCTCGGCGTCGCGGGCCTTCATGGCGGTGACAATCTGCTGGCTGATCAGTGCTTCGAGTGCGCCTGCATCGGTCATGTCTTGTGCCTCAATTGCGAATTCTAATTGAGCGGGCGCATGAATTCGTATCGGCACGACTCCGCATGGCATCGGCGCGGCGGGCGGCGCGCGAATCCCTCAATTCCCTCGCGTAGGTCTTTAGCCTATTCGCTGTGTGATGCACGAGCCGCGCGAAAGATGCGCGGGCCAAGAACTTCGCTTTCACATCGCAAAATCGACTACGCCGCGCGCCCAAAACTTTCCTCTTGCCGCCGCATTTATAGGGGTGTGAGAGGTGAATAGCCATGAGGCACTGGAGGACAATCATCGCGCTGGCCGCGTTGGGGATCCTTGGGACGCCTGCGTTTGGCGCCGATATGCCTAACCCCGCCAGCCCTGCCAATCCTGCCCGCCCCGGCACGGTGAACTATATCGAGGGCGCGGCATCTATCGAGGGAAGACCACTGAACGATCGAAGCGTGGGCAGCATGGAGCTCAATGCCGGCCAGGTGCTGACCACGGGCGCGGGCAAGGCGGAGATTCTGCTCACGCCGGGCATTTTTCTGCGCGTGGACGATCGAAGCGCTGTCAAGATGATCTCGCCCGACCTGGCGCAGACCCAGGTTGAGCTGGAACGCGGACGCGCCGGCGTGGAAGTGGACCAGATCTTCCCGCAAAACATGGTGCAGATCATCGACGCAGGCGTGACCACGCAGCTCTTGAAGACCGGCTATTACGAGTTCGACGCTAACCAGCCGGAAGCGATGGTGTTCGATGGCCGCGCCGAAGTGGAAATGGGCAACGGCAAGTGGGAGACCGTGAAGAGCCACCACGAACGGGCTCTCGTGGCCGACGGAGCGCGCGAGAAGCCGGTCGACTTCAACTCGCATCCCGCCAACGACGAGCTCTACAACTGGAGCAGGCTGCGGTCGCAGTATCTGGCCGAGGCCAACAACCAGATCGCCGGCGAGTATGCCTACGCGCCGGGATTCAATCCGGGATGGTACTGGGATCCGTGGATGTGGGACTACACCTACCTGGGCTGGGACCCGTTCTTTAGCCCGTTCGGCTGGGGCTTCTATCCTTGGGGCGGCTTCTACGGCGGCGGGTTCTACGGCGGCGGGTTCTACGGCGGCCGCGGCTTCTACGGTGGTGGCCGAGGATTCCACGGTGGCGGATTCAGGGGTGGCGGATTCCACGGCGGCGGCGGCGGATTCCATGGCGGTGGTGGGTTCCATGGCGGCGGCGGGTTCCATGGCGGCGGCGGAGGACGGCGGTAAGTACAAGCGTCTGAGAATCGTCGCCGGAAAGTGGCCGGATCGAGGAGGATCCGGCCATTTTTCTGCCTGAAAAGTCGATTTCCACAGGGGCAAATATTCACAAAAACCACAAAACTGTGTATTCTGTGATTTCTAGGCTGGGCCACGCGCCTCTCGCCTAAGCACCGGCCAAGGCCTAGGGCGCCAATTCTTAGCGCCAACCCCTGTGGGAGGGACATCATGATACGTAAAACACGGCTTTATACTCCGGGCCCGACGCCCCTGCTTCCTGCGGCGCAGTTTGCCATGGCCGCGGCCGACATCCACCACCGCACGGCAGAGTTTCGCGCCTTGTTCCAGAAGGTGCTCGCCCAACTCAAGGTCTTTGTGGGCACCAAAAACGACGTTCTGCTGCTGGCCTGCTCGGGCACCGGCGCCATGGAAGCGTCTGTCTCGAACCTGACCTCGCCAGGCGATAAAGTTCTGGTGCTGACGGCGGGCAAGTTCGGCGAGCGTTGGGTGGATTTGGCGAAAGCGTTCGGATGCCAGCCCGACGTGGTCAAGGCGCCCTACGGCGAGACCTTTGACCTGGCAGCGGTGCGCGCGGCCCTCAAGCCGGAGCACAGGGTTATTTACATGCAGGCCACGGAGACCTCGACGGCCGTTCGCCACGACGTGGAAGCCATCGCCAGGCTGCGCAACCAGGTCGCGCCCAACACACTGCTCGTGGTGGATGGCATCACTGGCCTGGGCACGACGCGCTTCGACGTGGATGGCTGGGGGGTCGACGTGCTGATCGGCGGCTCGCAGAAGGCGGTCATGATTCCGCCGGGCCTCGCCTACCTGAGCGTGAGCGAACGTGCCTGGGCGGCGATGGAGGCGGCCAAAAACCCGCGCTACTACTTCGACCTGCGCAAGGAGCGCAAGAATGCGGTCAAGGGCGAGAGCGCCTACACGCCGGCGGTGGCGCTGGTGGCGGGATTGGGCGCGGCGCTCGACTACATTGGCGGGCAGGCGGGCGGCGATCTCGAAAAAGGCCGCGACGCGCTCGTCGACAATGCCCAGGTGAACGCGGCGGCCACGCGCGCCGGCCTTGTGGCGCTAGGCTTCACGCTGTTTGCGCCCACCTCGCCGGCGGCGGCGGCTACTGCGGTTGCGGTGCCTGAAGGGATGGACTCGGGCCTGGTGGTGAAGGCGCTCAAGGCGAAGTTCGCGCTGGTGGTGGCCAATGGACAGGGCGAGATGCAGGGCAAGATCTTCCGCGTCGCGCATCTGGGGTTCTTCGACTATCTCGACACGGTGGCCCTGCTGGGCGCGATGGAGCACGTCGCCAGGGACACGCTGGAGCTGCCGGTCATTTATGGCCAAGCTGTGGCCGCAGCGCAGGAAGTGTATGCAAGAGCAGTTGTCAGTGGTCAGTGATCAGTGGTCAGCTGGTTCGTGCCCGGCGGAGCATCGCGAATTGAGAAGCTGTGTCGCCGCTCAGCCGGAAGCGCCGTTTGCACTGTACGACTCGCTGATCGCTCATTGCTGACCGCTGACAATTGACAACTGAAGACTGGGAACTGCATTTATGCCGGAACTGACCTTCGGAGAAAGGCTGCTCATCGCGCGCAAGCAGCTTGATCTCTATCAATACGAAATGGCGGAGCGGTTGGGAGTGCATCCCAACTCGCTCACCAAGTACGAGCGCGGCGAGGGCAAGCCGCACGCGGCGGTGGTGCGCATGTTCGATTTGCTCTGCGAACAGCAGGGCATTCGCTTTGACGAGTACACGAGTGGGTCCGTCGCGGCGGACAAGGGAGCAGCCATGAAGATCGTATTGGCGGAGAAGGTTTCTCCGGCCACGCTGGCCGTGTTTGCGGCCGAGCCGGGATGGGAAGTGAAGACGCACGATCAGTTGGCCGAAGGATTGCCCGCGGCGCTGGCCGAAGCTGATGCCCTCGTAGTCCGCAGCGCGGTGCAAGTGGACGATGCCCTGATGGAGCATGCGCAAAAGCTGCGCGTCATCGGCCGCGCAGGCGTGGGCGTGGACAACATCGACGCTGAAGCAGCCACACGCCGCGGCATCGTGGTGATGAACACGCCGGGCGCAAACGCGGTGGCCGTAGCCGAGTTGACGGTCGGGCTCATGATCGCCCTGGCGCGCAAGATGCCCGCGGCCAATGCCACCATGCACGCGGGCAAGTGGGAGAAGAAGACTCTGCAGGGCACCGAGCTGCGCGCCAAGACGCTGGGCATTCTGGGGCTGGGCCGCATTGGCATTGAAGTGGCCAAGCGGGCGCGCGGATTCGGCATGGAGATCGTTGGCGCCGATCCGTTTGTCTCGGCCGCGGTGGCTCGCGAAAACGGGATTGCGTTGGTTCCGCTGGACGAGCTGTTTGCGCGCGCGGACTATCTCACCCTGCACGTGGGGCTCACCCCGCAAACCACGGGCATCATCAATGCCAAGACGCTGGCCGCGATGAAGAAGGGCGTGCGCATTGTCAACTGCGCGCGCGGCGAGCTGGTTTGCGATGCGGATCTGGCCGCCGCGCTCAGGAGCGGGCAGGTGGCAGGCGCGGCGCTGGATGTGTTTGCCGTCGAGCCACCCAAGGACTCGCCCTATTTCGGCCTCGACAACGTGATTCTCTCGCCGCACATTGCCGGCTCGACGGCCGAGGCGCAGGAGGCCGTTGGCGTGCAGATCGCGCATCAGGTGTGCGAGTACCTCAAGCTGGGCGTGGTGCAGAATGCCGTGAATGTGCCGTCGCTGAGCCGCGAGGAGTACGTGCAACTGGCGCCGTACATCGACCTGGCCGGGCGGCTGGGAGCGTTTCTTGCCCAGGCGCGGAAGGGCGGCGGCGAATCGAGTATCGAGTCGATTCACCTCATCTACGGCGGCACGCTCACTGAGACTAAAACCGATCTGGTGCGCAACGCGGCCATCGCGGGCTTGCTGCAGGGCTCGGAAAATGTGAATCGCATCAATGCCGCGGCGGTGGCCCAGGAGCGCGGCATTCGCGTGCACGAGGAGAAGGAAGAGAGCCATCGCGGCGGCGCGGCCACGGTGCTCACCGTGGTGCTGCACACGGGCGCGGGCGAGAGCCGCGCCAGCGCCACCGTGATTCACGGTGAGCAGCCGCGCCTGCTCGCCTTTGACGGCATCGACGTGGAAGCGCCGCTCGAGGGCACCCTGGTGGTCTGCCGCAACCTCGACGTGCCCGGCGTGATCGGGCGCATCGGCACCATCCTTGGCGAGCAGGGAGTGAACATCGCCAACTTCGCCTTGGGCCGCGAACGCATGACGCCGCAGCGCGCCGGCAAGCTGGTCGAGGCGCTGGCCGTGGTGCAGGTTGACGAGCCGGTTTCGGAGTCGGTGCTGGAAGCGCTCAGCGTGATCGACGCGCTGCTCGAGGCCAAGCTGGTCAAACTGCCCGACGGAAAATGACCTCCGCCGTTCGCCAAATTTCGCCAAAGTCGGCGTATCGCACATTCAAAATCCGACGATTTCGCGCGAAACCCGAGACCTGCAGGTCGCAAATTCTCGTGATTCCTCGACCTGCAGGTGCACTTTTTCGCGAGGGTGCGATGCGACGATTTCTCCCTGCGTCCCAGCGTCGAAAACCCTCTACCTTCAGGCCGTCATTTCGTGGGGTCGGCGACGCGGCCGAGGAAGAGCATGCTCCCCGAGCGCGTGTCGAGCAGGAGGAACAGGAACGGATGATCGGCGCGGAAGACGATCGGCGGAGGTTCGGGGAAGGGCATGCGGGCTGCTGTCGCCCGCATCACGATCGATGTGGCCGCCGCGGCTTCGGTGCCCTGTTCGTTCACGTCAATGTACGCCTTGTGGATAGCCGCGGAGATGGTGAAATCGGGCTTGCCCGTCATGCCGGAGAAGTCGGCCGCGTTGCTGAAGGCTTGAGGCATGCCCATCCTCGAAAGCACGCTGCTCAGCTCGAACTGCTGCGTCATGGTGAAGGACGGCAGGGTGAGGATGACCTTATCGACGGGCTCGAGCTTTTGGATCCAGCCGCTCGCCGCCGCGGCCGTGAACGACTTCTCGAGCGCAGGCAGGCCGGCCGTGTCCTTCGGCAGCAGAATCACCATGGACATCTCGTTGCCCGCGTAGGGTAGCTCGAGCGCCTGGAAGGCGCCGCCATCGTAGTAACTGTAGCTGCCGGTGCGGTGCATCAATGGCGCCATCACGAACTGCGTGGCCGAGAGGTGGAACTCCTCTTTTTGCGTTGCGTCTTTGTTGAACTGATCCTGCCAATTGCCTTTGAAGTAGATGGCGTTGGTGAGAACGAGGCGCGTGGCGGGCGTGAGCACGCCGGGCCCGATCAGGTTCTGGATTTTGTTGTTGGTCTGCTGCTCGACCCACTGGTTGATCGTGGCGCGCACGGCGTCGGGGGACAGCTTGAAGTTGACTTGGTGAAAGCCCGCGCCGTAGTCAGCCTGAACCAGCTTGAGGTAGCTCGCCTGAAAGCTCGCATCCTGCTGCGCCCACAGCGCGTCGGCTACGCGTAGTTCGTAGCCATTGTGCTGGGCATTCATTTGGGCGAGCAGTGCGCCCATGGCCGGGTGCAGGCGCTGCGGCGGCAGCGTGAAGTGGAAGACCTTCTGCATTTCCGTCGCCGTCTGGCCGCTTGCTCCGGCATAGGCCATGGCAAAGGCAGTGGAGATGCTTTCCGGCGAAAAGAAAAGATTGCCCGGCTGCGCGCGAAGTTGCGCGTAGAGATCGACGGCGAAGGCGTTGCTGCCTTCCACGGCCACAGTCTGATCGGAAACAGACGGCGAAGGCGGCTGCGCGAACCCAACAACCGCTTGGAAGGACAGAATGGGGATCAGCTTGAAAAGCGACGGTTTCATGGGAACCTCCATGCCGACGCATTGAGAGTAGCACCGGCCCGGTGGGATTGACAGCCTACGCGCGGCTCAGCGGATCCGATAGACGAACGCGTCCTCCAGATATTGATCGCCAAATTTCTGACCACCAAGGCGCATTCCGTAGGTGTCCTTTGCAGATGCAAAGGCCTGGCGCAAGGCCTGGATGAACGGCTTGTTCATCGGCCGCCAATAAATTGCGGGCCGTTTACGGTAGGAAATTCCAGCTTTCCTCATCGCTGCGTTGATTTCATCGTAGCCGGAAAGCGAGGACGAATGGTCGAGACGATCCGAGGCAATGACCAATCTCCATCCCTCGTAATCCGGAAGCTTGGCCCAGAGCGCCACGTTGGGAGTCTTCCCGTCATTGTCGAGAGCGTTGATCACTTCTTTACCGTTTTCTATGTCGTAACTTACCAATGTAGACGTATCCACGGGAGTAGCCCTCCTTTCCCCTCTTCGATTGCCTTCAGCAACGCTGCGGCCTCTTGAGGAGTCTTTCTTTGATACCGGCTGGTTTCCGACCAATCTTGGATCTCGTCCAAGGCCGATGCCATGGTTGGATCAGCCCCGATCACTGCATCCAACTCATCCTTCAGCTCTGCCAGATTCAGCAGCTTACCAAGATCGTGGGTGTGGCTGTCATTGACCTGTTTCTTTTCAGGAAAATCATGTTCTCGTGTTCGCTTGGCGATGCAGGCCTTGAGGGCGCATTCTACCGCATAACCTGCCAGATAGTATGCACCTTCCGCAAATCCGGCGGAAAGCAAGGCTTTGGATTCCCGGAGGCGGATTTCGCTGATTTCTTGAAGCTCCGTTCGATTCATGATCTTGCACCGTTCATAATTTGAATCCAAATGTCTTACGCGCGGCTCAAATATGCGCCTTCGCTGGTGTCCACGCGGATCTTTTCGCCCGCGTTGATGAAGGCTGGGACCTGGACCACGAGTCCCGTCTCCAGCTTGGCGGGTTTTGTGACGCTCGAGGCCGTCGCCGACTTCAATCCGGGCTCGGTTTCGACCACTTCCAGGTCGACGGTTTGGGGCAGCTCAATGCCCACCGGCTGCCCGTCAAAATAACTCACCTTGATCTGCTGGTTGGCGGTCAGGTATTCGACTGCATCGCCGAGCGTGGAGCTCTTGAGGATGGTCTGCTCGAAGTCGACCGGATTCATGAAGTAGTAGTCGTCGCCGTCGGCGTAGAGGAAGTCCATGGGAGTTTCGTCGACGATGACCTTATCGATGGCGTCGGCGGAGCGAAAGCGGTGTTCGAACATCGCTCCGGATTTGAGATTGCGCAGCTTGGCCTGGATGAAGGCGCGAAGATTGCCCGGTGTGCGGTGCTCGACCTTGAAGACAAGGTGAAGCTGGTCGTTGTGCTTGATGATCATGCCCGGACGTAGTTGTGTGGCGGGAATCGCCATAGAGGATGCAGCTCCTTGCTGGATTTGCGCGCGATGCGCGAGGAATGACGCCGTTTGGCCTATGTTTCGATTGTAGCCCACGGGAGGGTTCGGAGCGGGCCGGTGGGCGCTATTCAACGTAGTTTCGAGAGGACGACCAGGATGGCTTCATGCGCACAGCAGTGATTGAGAAGATGCACCTGCAAGCGAAGCCTCGCAGACCTGGGGATGAGCAGCAAGATAGAATGTCGATGAGCCGGTGAGTGGTTGAAACGATCCGTGAATAGCCGATTTCGCAGCATACAACGGAAAGGGAATTGCGCCGAGCCACCAACCCGCCCGTAGAATGGCCCAGAGAGGAACGCGCGAACGTATGTCGAGTCAGGTTTCAATCTGCGTAATCGGGTCCGGCTATGTGGGGCTGGTGGCGGCGGCCTGTTTTGCCGACATGGGTCACAGGGTCGTCTGTGTCGACAACGATGAGGCCCGGGTGAAGCAGCTCTGTGAGGGCGGTGTGCCCATCTTTGAAGAGCACCTGCCCGAGCTGCTGGCGAAACACCGCGGCGGCGGAGTGGTGTTCACCACGCATCTGGGCGAGGCCGTTGAGCCGAGCGAGGCGGTGTTCATCGCCGTAGGCACGCCGCAGGGCGATGGCGGAGCAGCCGACCTGTCGTACGTTGAAGCCGTCGTGGCGGAGATTGCACGCACCATCAAAAGCTATAAGGTGATCGTGGAGAAGAGCACGGTTCCGGTCTACACCAACGACTGGATACGGCGCGTGATGCACCGCCATGGAGTGGCGGCAGAGCGATTCGATGTGGTCTCAAATCCAGAGTTCCTGCGCGAAGGCACGGCGGTGGTGGATTTTCTGCATCCCGATCGCATTGTGGTGGGCGCCAGCAACGAGCGTGCGGCGGATATGCTACGGCGGATCTATGAGCCCCTTACTGGCGGCGCCTACTACACGCAGCCGGGCGCTGTGCCCGGAGCGTGCAGCAAGGCCCGGCCGGCGCGGCTGCTGGTTACTTCAACGCAGAGCGCGGAGATCATCAAACATGCGTCGAATGCGTTTTTGGCCATGAAAATCTCGTTCATCAATGCTGTTGCGAACCTGGCCGAGGCCGTGGACGCCGACATTGAAGACATTGCCGCCGGCATCGGTCTCGACAGCCGCATTGGACCCAAATTCCTGCGCGCGGGGCTGGGGTACGGAGGCTCGTGCTTTCCCAAGGATGTGGCCGCATTCCATTGGGTGGCACAGGAACGTGGCGTCAACCTGCAATTGCTCGAAGAAGTTCGCAAGATCAATGACACCCAAAGGGAAGTGTTCTTCAATAAAGTGCGTTCGGCGCTTTGGACGTTGCGCGGCAAGCGGCTGGCTGCGCTGGGCCTGGCCTTCAAGGGTGACACGGACGACATCCGTGAGTCTCCCGCCATTGAGATCATCAAACAACTGTTGCATGCGGGCGCCATTGTGACGGCCTACGATCCGGCGGCAATGGAGCGTGCGAAAGAGGTTCTGCCGCCGGCCGCCAACATGCGGTACGCGGGCGACATTTACGAGGCGGCGAAGGATGCCGATGCCCTGCTGATCCTCACGGACTGGAAGGAATTTGCCGCGATCGATTTGGCGCGGTTGAACCGGGCCTTGCGTTTCCCCATCATCATCGACGGTCGTAACCTGTATAAGCCGCGGGAGATGCAGACCCACGGCTTTACCTACGTGAGCGTGGGCAGACAGGCAAGCTATCAGGCGCAGGAAGGCAAGCCGCGCAAATTGCCTGCGTAAGTGAGGCTTGCCGGATTCCGTGTGCCGGGATGCGAGGCTGCCGTGCGTGCGGACGATCAATCGCTCCTCGGCGCCTCCAAATCTCAGTTTTGGAGTATTGATTCTTGACCATGCGTGCACTCGTGACCGGCGCCGCCGGCTTTCTTGGCTCCCACTTGACCGATCGCTTGTTGAGCGAGGGCTACTCCGTCCTTGGCGTCGATAACCTGTGCACCGGTTACCCCGAGAACCTTGCCCATCTCGCGGGCGATCCACGCTTCCGGTTTGAGCAGCGGGACATCTGCACGAGCTTTGATCCGGGGCCGGTCGACTTCGTCTTCAATATGGCTTCGCCGGCCAGCCCGCCGGAGTATCTTCGCTGGGGAATTGAGACCCTTCGGGTCGGCTCCGTTGGCGTTGAGAACACACTGGAAATCGCTGTCCGCTACGGCGCCAGGTACCTTCACGCCTCCACCTCGGAGTGCTATGGCGATCCACTCGAGCATCCGCAGGCGGAGAGCTATTGGGGCAACGTGAACCCGGTCGGGCCGCGCTCGGTGTACGACGAAGCCAAGCGATTCGGCGAAGCGCTGGTCATGGCCTATCACCGTTCGCGCGGCGTCGACACCCGCTTGGCGCGCATCTTCAACACCTATGGTCCGCGTCTGCACCCCGGCGACGGCCGGGTGATCTCGAACTTCATGATGCAGGCCCTGCGCGGCGAGCCACTCACCATTTACGGCGATGGCCGCCAGACGCGCAGCTTTTGTTATGTGGACGACCTGATCGAGGGCATCGTGCTGCTGGCGCGGAGCGAGGAGCATTTCCCCGTAAACCTCGGCAATCCCCAAGAGTTCACAATTCTCAAATGCGCGCAGGCGGTTCTGGAAGTCACGGGCTCAAAGAGCGAGTTGAGCTACGTCGACCTGCCGGAGGACGATCCTGCGCGCCGCCGCCCCGACATCACCAAAGCGCGCACGCTGCTTGGCTGGGAACCGCGCGTGGGGCTCAAAGAGGGGCTGAGGATGTCGCTTGAGTTTTTCCGGAGCAGGGCCGCGTAGGCCGGCAATGTTGCGGTTGATCGTCAACGGGGCGGCTCGTAGGGCTCGGCGCGCAGCAGATTGGAGAGGATGCCGCGCTCGTCCGGACTAAAGGCGTTCTGGTAGCGCGCGGAGTTGAGCACCGTGGGGCGCTGATCGAGCGGCACCGAGCTCAGGTCCTGGAAGGCGCGCTTGACCATCGCCTGGCGATCGGGCGGCAGGGCCGTGAGGCGGCGCCCGGCCTCGCGGACCTGCACCTGTTCCTGCGGCGACATATGCTCGAGCATCTCGCTGCGCGCCAGGCGACGTTCGCGCTGCGCTTCGGGCATCTGGTTCAGCTGGTGCAACTGCTGCACCAATCGTTGCTGAGTGGCGGGGGCCAGGCGGTTGAAGCTGGGGTCGTTGCGCAGCAGCCGCTCCTGATCCTGGACGGGAAGGCCCTGGTGCCGATTGAGCCAGTCGCCTAAATGTCCAGGAGGAGAGGCGGCGGGATACATATTTCCGGGGCGGGCGACGGTGGGATAAGCCGGACGGCCGTATGCAGGCGCCGGAGTGCCGAAGCGGGCTCCCTTGGGGGAATATGCGGGCGCCTGGCGCTGCACGCCGTTATATTGTGGGGCTTGTTGGTACGGCCGCTGCTGCGTCTGATACGGTCGCTGTTGATTCTGATACGGCCGCTGTTGAGGCTGGTACGGCCGTTGCTGCGTCTGGTACGGCCGCTGTTGAGGCTGGTAAGGCCGTTGCTGCGTCTGGTACGGCCGCTGTTGAGGCTGGTAAGGCCGCTGTTGATTCTGGTACGGCCGCTGCTGGTTCTGGTATTGCCGCTGGTTCTGTTGCCGGTTCTGCCGGGTCTGGGCCTGAGCATAGCGGAACGGTTGCAAGGGAGCGCGACGCACAGCAGCGCGCTGGCCGGGGGCTTGTACGGCCAGATAGAGAAGCAGAACCGCTGCGGCAATCGCTGCCGGACGCATTCTTTCCGCGATGTTGGTCCAGTTCACCAATCTTTCTCCCGGCAGGCGGCCGAAATGTCAGAGAATCAGTCTCCTGTTTCGTTGCTGGAGAGAGCTTCCATCTGATCCAGCACTTGCGCATTGTTGTCGAGCGTTTGCAGATCGTGCACCACGGCCGCATCCTGACCAGGCTGTTGCGGGGACTGCAAAATGTCGGTGACGCTAAGATAGGCGCCGCCGCCTATGAGGAGCACGACGGTAAGCGCCACGGCTGCCAGCGGGCGCACATGCAGTCCAGGTCCGTAGGCTACGGTGGCGCGCAGGCGTGCGATGGCGCCGGCAAACCATCCGGCCGGCGCGGCTTCGCGCTCCTCACGCATCGTGGCGCCAAGCCGCGTCAGGAAATAGGGGCTTGGCTGGGGAGCTTTCCATGCATCCAAAAGCTGCATGGTGGCCTTTAATTCCCCCAGCTCGGCCTGGCAGCGCTCACACTCCGCAACGTGCGCTTCAACCCTGGCAGAAGCGGGACGCGAATCGAGCAACACCCCAGCCATCTCGGCATCCAACCCCGTGCAATTTGTCTTTTTCCGTTTCATGGTTTGCCACCCCTGATTCCGCCGGTCGATTTTCGTTTCTTCTTGCTTCGTTTCTTCTCGCTTCGTTTCTTCTCGCCCGGCTCATTTTCACTCTCGCCCTCAAACAAAGTCCTTCAATTTTTCCCGCAGCGTCTGGTAAGCGCGGAAGAGCAGCGACTTGGTCGCCGACTCGCTCAGCTTGAGCACCTCCCCGATCTGCCGGTAATCCATTCCCTCGTACTTGTGCATCAGCACGGCCATGCGCTGCCGTTCGGGCAGCGCCATCACATGACGGCGAATGGCGGCCATGCGCTCATCGCGCAGCAGCCGCTGCTCCACCGTTGGCTCGGCGTCGGCCACATCGGGAGTTGTCCCCGTCGCTTCGTCTGGCGCGTCCAGATAAACGGTTTGCGCCATCCGTTCGTGCTTGGTGTCGCGTGCGTAGTTCACCGCCAGGTTGGTCGCGATCCGGTAAAGCCACGTCGTAAACCTGGCCTCGGCCCGATAACTGCTCCTGGCACGATAGACGCGGAGAAACACCTCCTGGGCTAACTCTTCGGCAATTGCCTGGTTGCCTACCATCCGGTAAAGGAAGTGAATCATGGGCCGATGGTACTTCTCCGCCAGATAGTTGAAGCTGGCTTCGTCGCCCTCGGCCACCCGCAGCATAATGGCTGCGTCGCTTTTAGGATCCAGTTCCGCCCGCAGGCCCACTCCCGGCCTCGGAGATGCACCCGGCTGGTAAGCCGGGCCCACCCCCAAGGCGGGACCGCTAAGGGCCATCGTTGCCATATCTTCTGGAACACCATCCGGACCGGAAGGTTGCGGCCCGTAAGCGGTTTCTTCGCCTGGATTTCCGTCTCCGGAGCCGTCTGCGGCGGGGTCCGGCGGACCTGCCTGCGCCCGGGCATCCGCACGGGCCAATCCGGAGGGCAATCGGGAGCCGCCAAGCCTGGAAGCAGGCGGCAGCGCCGCTTCCCCGTCGAATGGGAACTCGTTCTCCTGGCGGATTGAACGCGCTCTCCTTAGCATGAAGGGCTTTCTGCGGAGTCTGGCCAGCGCTCGGACAAACCTCACCCGCGACAGGCGGCCTGCGTTGGCCGTAAGGCCCTGCTGGTGTTACTCTACCCTACGGGATGCCGTTTGCGGTGACCTTCCCGTTCAGGTGGAGTTACCGGCCGCCGGCCGGGCTCAAGGGAAACAAAAACCGCAAGGCCGCGCCTCTTTGGCAACGGGAGTCATCCGGGGCCGGGACGGTGGTTGTAACCCCCTTCAAAGCCTTTTCCGGGCGCTTAACTCAGCGGTAGAGTGCCATCTTCACACGGTGGAAGTCGCAGGTTCGAATCCTGCAGCGCCCACCATGGCCGGGGCGGAGTCCGAGTCGGGCCGAGGTCCTTCGCTGCGCTCAGGATTTCGGCACGCGGCTCGGACGCCGCGAAAACGCCTCAAGTTCGAATCCTGCAGCGCCCACCATGGCCGGGGCGGAGTCCGAGTCGGGCCGAGGTCCTTCGCTGCGCTCAGGATTTCGGCACGCGGCTCGGACGCCGCGAAAACGCCTCAAGTTCGAATCCTGCAGCGCCCACCATTAGAATCAACAACTTACATAAGATCAAGAGTGCGTTCTGGCACACCTAAATGCTAGGGTCTGCTCACACTATGAGGGTGGCATCGACGGGAGCGGATTTTTCTGAGCGCGCGAAGCGAGAAGTGGCAAATGTTGAAACGTTTTAGCGACGAGCGACAAAGCGATCGGGAAAATCCGCCCCGTCCCTGCGGGTTGCGGCCAAAATCGGGCCATACTTCGTTGTCGGCCTTGACTGGGGGCCTGCCACAGCCTGCGGCCTCCGCCTCGTCTCCACCCCACGGACCACGACCAGTCCGCGGGGCCCCGGTTCTGGCCCAATTCTGGTTCGCAACGCTGCCGCCCTCATAGTGTGAACAGGCCCTAGCGCGGACGGGCGTAGAGATAGAGCGCGAATGCATTCCAGGCGTATTGCGACCACCAGAACACGGTTCGGGCGAGCGAAAGGCGGGACATCTTGCGATAGAGATGCCAGGCGTTCATGGCGCCTCCGAGCTTGTTGGCTGAGCGGCTCTTCGCGGATAGGCGATAGCGGCCCAGGTCGGCAGGCAGGCGGCGCCCGGTGTGGCCCTCGCGGATCAGCTGCGCCCAGAGGCAGAAGTCCTCAGCGCGGTAGGGCGCGATGGGGGGAAAGCTGAATGCCGGAATGCGCTCCCGGTCGATGACCACGGCGAGGCATCCTCCCATGCCGCGACGGGTGTGCAGCGTGCGCCAATCCAGTTTCTCCGGTGCGTGGATGAGTGCACCTACGCGCGAGCCGTCGTGCGAAAGGTGCCGGTAATCGTGGTAGATGAAGCCGTACCCGTTCATGGTGAGCCACGCGACGGACCGGGCAAGCTTTTCCGGCAGCCAGAGATCGTCGGCGTCGAGGAAAGCGATGAAGCGCCCGCGCGCGGCATGGATGGCCAGGTTGCGCGCCGCAGACGGTCCTTCATTCTGTGCCGTGCGCAGCAGCCGCAACCGTGAGTCTTGGTGCGCTGCGGCCTCGATCATGGCAACGGAGCCGTCCTTCGAGCCATCGTCGACCAGGATTTGCTCCCAGTCGGTCAGGGTTTGCGCGCGTACTGAGGCCAGGGTCTCAGGCAGCCATCGCGCCGCGTTATAGACGGGAGTGACGATCGAAACCAGGGGCATTGTCTTGCCTTTCTGCCGGCACGCCTTGTGCTCCGGCCGGGGATTTTGTCGGGCGCAGGCTGTGAACCATCCAGCCGATGCGCATAGCGGCAAATGCAGCGATGGCATGAAGCCGCATGCAGTCCGGAATCGTCGCGTCAGCATTCATGAAGTTTCTTCGTGGAGCGAGCCGGATGGCGGGCCTTCCCGCCTCACTGGGACCATGAAAAAAGCAAACGCCACGACCGCAGGGATAAAGTCCGGCGCCGTGAGCACAAGAAGGATCGCCCCGGCGACGAGCGCCAACGGCCGCAGAGGAACGCCGTGGAGAGGAAAGTTGCGCCGCAGGATGTACAGGAGCCAGACAATCCCCGCAACGCTCCCGTATCCAACCACCAGTGGCAGCAGGCCCATCGGCTCGAGCACGATTCCTCCAAAAAGCATTGGGGGTTGGTATACGCGGGGGAATTGGCCAAGCGGAGCCAGAATCTGCGTGATGCGCGCCAGCTCGTTGTTGGTGCTGCTGCTGGTGCCGCTAATGAGCAGACCCGACCGCAGATCCACAAGCCGTGCCGATCGCACAATCAGGAAAAGGATAGCCGCGCCCACGGGCACAGATGCCATCAGCGCATAGCGCCTGCGGGCAGTTGTCGCCAGGCAGCCAATGCCCAGAAGCACCAGGAGCATCAGAGCATAGACAGATTTGTTCACGGCAGTGAGAGCCAGGAACAGGGCCAGCACGCGCCAGCGCCGCGACGGCCGCTCGAGAATCGCGACCAGGGCGAAAGCTGCTCCCATGACCGCCGCTCCCGACGGCTCCGATGCCCACCCCTGCACGCCGTGAATTCCGAATTCGTCGTAAGGCGTTCCGGAGTAACGCGGCAGGATATTGATCAGCGTATGGGTGAGCCATCCCGGCAGAATAGGAAAGAGCTGCGTATCTACCGCTTGCGCGATGCAGAAGCCGACGAAGATCTCGAGCGTGCGATAGGCGAAATTGGGCGGTAGAAGATCGCGGTTTCTCTGGCGAAGGTGCCGCGTCAGGTTGAGAACGAAATGCAGGGGGACGATGCCCACCGCAAGCCGTAACGGTGCAGTTGGACCGCCCCACAGGAAAGCCGCGCCAAAGGCGGGCAGAGCGAGCAGGATCGACCACCTTTCGCGCAGTGTGACTTCAGGCAGCAGAAGCGCGGCGAGAAACACGGGCAGGAAGTTGATTTCGACCTGGCTGTCAGGGGCGACCAGTGTGTAGTTGAAGTACGGCCACACAAAGCAGAACGCCACCAGGAAGCGGGCCAGGGCCAGTCGCGCCGGCGGAAAAGTCAGCTCCCGCGCCCAGGCCAGCATCTGGCCCAGGCTCAGGGGCGATGGTTCCACCCGCGCGGCGTTCATAGGATTGCCTCCGCGAGTTCTGCCGCTTGCGCTTCGCGGCCGCAGTCGACCGCCAGATAGGCACGCGCGATGGCGCGCGAAGAGTAGGCCGCAAGCGGGACCTCGGCCGGCGCTGCGGCAAGAGCGCTGCGCAGAGCGCGGGCGACCGGTTCGCTGCCCCTGCCGGAGTAAAGGTGGATGGCGCTGCCAATCAACTCCGGCGCAATCTCCACGCCTCCGCCACAGGCAGGCATCACCACCTTGCAACCCTGGCTCAGGGCTTCGAGATAGGTAATTCCGAGCGCTTCGGTCTCGCATCCGGAGATGAAGACCAAGGTGCGGCAAAGCCACTTCCGCACCTCGCGCGGCGGCACCTGTCCGGCAAACTCGATTCGCGAATTGCCGCGCGCCGCGGCCTCGAGCTCGGGACGAAGCTCGCCATCGCCGACAATCGCCGCGCGCAGTTCCGGATGTTCATGGAGAACGGCGCGCATCGCGGGAAGAATCCTGTCCAGTCCCTTCGAGGGATGCAGCCGTCCGGCAAAGGTGATGCAGTCGCGCCGCGGCGCATCGTTCCCCCTTGCCTCGAGGAAGGCATCGTGGAGCGGGTTGTGAATCACCGCGTCCACGCGGAGGTTGAAGATGGTCCGCAGGTGAATGGCTGCGTAATGCGAGACCGCAACCAGGCGCGCGCACCGGCTGGCCAGTTTGAACGAGGCCGCCACCCCCAAGGCTTTCATCCAGCCCTGAACATCGGGCCGCGGAAAACCGTGAGCCACGCAGATGGCGCGCCTGGCAAAGGGCGAGGCAAACACCGCAGTGGTGCTCAGAATCTTCAGGACTTGCGGATCGCGCAGTTCCCGCCATCGCGCAAAGATGCGTGAGGGAGGGATGATCTCAGCTGCCACACCGAGTTCCCGGAATCCGGCGCGCAATCCTTCGGCAAAACTCGCCACGCCTCCGATTTCGTGTCCGCCGGTGATTAGCACCTTGCCTGGAGTTACATAGCCCATCGCTTCCCTCGCACGATTTGACGCCCAGTGCTTTTCTAGCTCCGCGTCGCCCAAAGATCGCAGAATCGCGGCATTTTTCTGTCTGGCGAGAGCGGGCCCATGGGGCGAATCGGCGGTTGACGAATGGCGTAGACGGGAGCGAAGCGCGCGCAGATGAACTCCATCATTTCCGACGTTGCGCCCAGCACCTGGGCATATTCGACCAGGAGTTTCATCCGCGGCGATCTGCGGATGGTCGCTTCCATGCCCTGCAACGCGCTCAACTCGCTGCCCTCGATGTCCATCTTGCAAACGTCGATCGGCGGCAGGTTGAGCGAATCGATGGTCCGGCACGGGACCTGGACGGGATCTGTGCCCTCGAAGAGATTCGAATGTCCCCAGTTGCCATGGAAGCGGTAGAGCGTAACCGCGCCCTCCTTGGCGCCTACGGCGATGGGAAAGATGGTGACACGATCGGTCGAACCCATTCAGATGCACGTGATGACGGAGCATCTCGAGGTTTCGCGGATCGGCTTCGATGGCCAAAACCCTGGCGCCACGCTTGGCCGCCAGCAGCGTGTAGACGCCGATGTTGGCGCCCACGTCCAGCACCACGCTTCCCGGCTTGATGGCGTCGCAGAAAAGCTTGCGTTGATTCTTGTCGTAGAACTCGGGGCGATGCCACACATTCATGCCGCCGGTTTCGCGGACGTCCAGGTTTCGCAGCCGCAAATCCCCATCGAAATCGTCCACGCTCAGGTGCAGTTCCGCTTGGGGAAGCACCACCTGATAGAAGCGCTGAAACAACCCCATTCCACGCAGGTAGGGCAAGTATTTGGTGACCCGTCCGGGCCGCAAAATCGTTTCGATCATAAGGCTCCTCTCCTTTTCTGAGCGGGTGTGAAAAACTTCCGAATCATCGGTTAAAAACCGCACATCTTTCTTCTGCAAATGCTCTTGATGGGCTCATGGCGAGGTATCCGCGGCGGGCATGCGCGAAAATCGCCAATGCGGAGGGCAGGGCAAAGCACGCGACAGAAGCCAGATAACTGAAAGCCGCGCCAGCGTCGCCCCAGCGCGGCGCGGTCAGAGCCGCCAAAATGAGCGTGAGCGAGGCGGCGATCAGCGACTGCACCAGGAACGGCTCTCTTTTGAACGAGCGCAGCAGAATGGCAATGCACTGAACCGTGCAATTGGCGCCTGCGGCGGCAACCAGGACGGCGAAAAGGTGCGGCGGCACCAGGCGCGCGGCCAGCCGCGGCGCGATGAAGGGCAGCAGCGCCGCCCCCGCGCAGACGCCCAAGGCAACGAAGACGAACACGGTCAGGGCCTGGCCCAGGGTGCGGCGGAACAGCCGGTCGAGGCTTTGGAATTGCCCATGCGCAATCATCCTTCCGAACGGGGTGGCTTTGGTTGAAATCCATGGCAGCACCAGTCCGGTCATGTAGCCCGTGATGCTCAGCGACATGCCCATCTGGCCCGCTTCCACCGGCCCGCGCAGCGCGAACAGCATGGGAATGAGCACCTGCACAGTGAAGTAGGAGCACATCCAGCTCACGGCAATACGCCATTGGAAGGGCCACACCTCATGCCTCCATGCGATGGCCGTTCCGCCGGGACGGTAGCCGAGCAATGCGGCCAGCAATCGCCGGTGCCCGGCCACATAGAGAAGGCCGGTCACGACCTGTCCCACAACGACCATCGCGGGTGAATAAAGGCCGTGATGCATGAGCAGCATCGCCCACGCGCACAGTGCGGCGGCGCCCGCCTGACGGAAGCGCATGGCGGCCACCGCCCGCACGTGGCCGCAGCCTTCGAGAAACGAGTAGAAAGGCATGCACCACAAGCCGGCGGAGGAGGCGAGCACGGCGCAAAGCCACGGGCCCTGCCAGGCCACGTGAGCTTCTCCCGTCGCGCCGTTGCGGGAGAAGAACACCATCCCCAGCGGCACTAGGATCAGCGCCATGCCCGCGGCGGCCACGGTATACCACCGGACACTGAGCCGCAGTGCCGAAGCCAGCCGTGCGCAGGCTCGAGGATCGCCTCTCACACTGCCATCGGGGCCGAACTCCAGGCGCACGCATTCATGCGCGGCTAATTGCTGAATCACAAAGGAAAAGCCCAATTCGAAAACAAGCTGCAACGACACCAGGCTCAGAAGGGTGTAATAGTAACCCTGTTCCACCGGGCTCAGGAAGCGAACGATCAGCAGCACAGTTCCGGTGCTGCCAGCGATGCTCGTGAGCCGAGCCAGAAAGGCGTAGGTCACAGCGCCGTCCATGCCCAGGGCGCGTAGCGCTTTCATCGCGCCTCTCCGGTCCAGCCCCGTTCGAGTACCCCCATCCAGCAGCCATAGCGGTTGCGCAGACCGCGCATAACGGCGATCACTTCCGAGATCCACGCGGCGACGAGCGCCAGGGGAAACGCAAGAACCATTCCGCTCAAAAAGATCCAGAGTCTGTAATAGGAACTGGGACGATCGGGCACAATGGCCGGATCGACGACTTGAACCAGCGATCCCTGCCGGGCCTCGTCCACCCGGGCAACTTCATACTGACGCGTGAGCAGCTCGTACATGGCTTCGCGGTACTTCACCTCGCGCAGAGCGCGCGTATAGTCAAGGCCGGCTTGTGTAACTTTTCCCTTGGGCGAAATCAGATCGCCCGTGGCGTGGTCGTTCTCCAGATCCATGGCAGCTAATTGGCTTTCCATGCCGCTCAGCTCCTGCTCCGCGCGCGCCAGATCGGGATTCTCGCCGGCGGCGAACTGGCGCATGGCGCGGATCTCAACTTGCTTTGGCCGCCACCTGGGCGCGCAGCATGGCCGCCGACGCGATCATGGCGCGCGCCTGGCCGTCGATCTCCAGCACCCCGGTCCGCTGCTCGGTATCCTTCAAGTTGTCTTCGGCGCGTTCCAGATCGCCGCGCGCGCCATTCAACTCGCGTTCGAAAAACAAACGCCGCTGCGAGGCTTCGGTCACCGCCAGCGAAGCGGTCAGGCGCCGGTACTCCTCCACCCATCCGCTGGCAAGCTCCGCGGCCCGCCGCGGATCGCGGTCGGTTACCGATACCCGGATCAAGCCGTCCTTCAGCCCGTTGTCAACCGCGGTCATTCTCTCCCACCGCTTGCGGGCCGAAGAGACGTAGCGCTTGTGGTACTCCGCCTGAAGATGGAAGCGCTCCACCATCGCGTCTTCCACGGTGCGGCTCTTCAGCAGCGGCGACCTGCATGTCGTTGGGATTCTTGATGCCCAGGCCGCCGCCCATCGAGCCCAGCATGCTCATGTTGCTTAGCTGCGCCATCATGGCCGCGCTCGTGGAATTGCTCTGTGGCGGCAGGATGACGACCGATGCAGTGTAAAGATTGGGCAAAAGAACCGCGATCGCCGACGCGAGCAAGAGGATCGCTGACGCCACAACCAAGACCTGCTTTCTGCGGCGAAACGCAATCTGAAGCAACGACACGAGCACCGGGTTGAGCGAGACGGTGTTGCGAGCAGCGGATTGCTGGGTTTCCGTGGGCACGTGTTCCTTTCTCAATCGTCAGTTTCGGCAGGCTCAATTCGCGTCCTTCCCATGAGGAGGCTTGAGCTGATCACGTGAGCGTGGATTCGAAGGCTGGGCTCAGATTACGGGTGGGCGGGAATCGAATGAGCAACGAAATGCCTGCGCAAATATGACGCCGGTTTCAATTCTGGGAAAACACTCATCGGAAGGTTTGGAATTGGGAATGAGCGCAAAAGCAGCGCGCATTTTCGCCACGCGCTCAAGCAATGATGCGGGAACAATGATCCGTATATGAGACACAATTCATTGCGCGCGCTCAAGCCGGGTTCCGGTCTGCTTGTCTTGGTTGGCAATCGTCGCGGTGCTGGGCTTTTGTCCGGCGACGCTTGGCGCGCAATGCTCGAGCGATTCTGATCCTGACTCCATCGCATGCCAGCTTCAAGAGCCCTTGAACTCATCCACCCGGAGCCAGGAGGCGCCGGCTGTATTTGACTTTCCCGGGCCGGGCCAGCAACATCCACGCGCCGACCTCTCCAGTGAGTCCTCGGCTGTCGGGAGCCTTCCTGGCGGCTCTACCTATACGGAATCGGCCTCCCGGGAACAGCGCGCGCTTCCCGGGCCTCGCTCCCTGCGGCTCCCCCTTGAGCCGCCTACGGAATTCCAGCTCTTTGTGGCGGCTACAACGGGCCAGATGCTGCCGATCTACGGGTCTGGATTGTTTACCAATCAACAGGTCACCTTTGGGCCGGTCAACAATGCTCCCGCACCAGCCGACCTCATTTTGGGCGCCGAAGATGAGCTGCAGATCCGGATATGGGGCCAGGTCAACTTCAGCGCCAATCTGCGCATCAGCCGCGCAGGAGATGTCTACCTTCCCAAGGTCGGAGCCGTCCATGTCGCCGGCTTGACTGTTGCTGCGGCTCAAGACCATCTGCGCCAGGCCATGGACCGCATCTACCGCAACTTCGAACTCACCGTGGACCTCGGCGAGATTCATTCCATTCAGGTCTACGTAACCGGGATGGCGCGGCAACCGGGCGAGTACACGGTGAGCGCGCTCAGCACCCTGGTTGATGCTGTCTTTTTGAGCGGCGGGCCCTCGTCTTCGGGCTCCATGCGGCATATTCAGCTCAAAAGGGACGGCAAGGTGCTGACCGACTTCGACCTTTATGAACTGTTGGTGAAGGGAGATAAGACTGGCGACAGGCAACTTCAGCCGGGCGATGTGATCTACATCCCCGCGGCGGGGCCGCAGGTTGCTTTGCTCGGCAGTGTGCGCGAGCCGGGCATCTACGAACTGCGTGGAGATGAAGCACTCGGCGATCTGCTCGATGCCGCTGGAGGCAGAACCGCAATGGCCGTGGGCTCGCATATTTCAATTGACCGCATCGCCGATCACGCGCGGCGCAGCGCTTTCGAGCTCGCGGATGACGCCGAGGGGCTTGACGCAAGGCTGGCGGACGGCGACATCGTGCGCGTCGACCCGATCGCGTCGAATTACCGCGACACGGTCACGCTGCGCGGATCGGTCGCCAATCCGGGACACTTTCGCTGGCGCCCCGGTATGCATCTGAGCGATCTGATCCCGGATCGCGATTCGTTGGTGACGCGCGGATATTGGTGGCGCCGCACCCAGCTCGGTCTTCCTGCGCCGGAGTTCGTGGCCGCAGCCGATGAGCGACCCTCAGCCGATGAGCAACCCCCGGCCGATGAGCAGCCTGTGGCCGGATCTTCTCCAAGCAGGACAGAACACGCCGGAGTTCGTTCGCTCGGCGGCGAAATGAGAGCGCAAAATGAAGAGCCGGCGAAGGGTGAAGCGATGGCCCCAAACTCGGTTACCCCGAATCCGGTGGCCGCGTTGCCCAGTCCTCGCGGCCAGACCGATTGGGATTACGCCGTCATCGAAAGGCTCGACCGGGTCACGATGACCACTTCGCTGATCCCGTTCGATCTGGGGAAACTTGTGCTCCAGCATGACGCCTCGCAGGACCTCGTTCTCCAGGCGGGCGACGTGGTCACCATCTTTTCGCAGGACGATATTCATCTTCCCATCGATCGCAAGACAAAATACGTGCAATTGGAAGGAGAAATCGTGAACGCCGGCGTCTACAGCGCGTCTCCGGGAGAAACGCTGCGGTCCCTGGTGGAACGCGCCGGCGGCTTGACGTCGAAGGCGTATCTTTTTGGCGCGGAGTTCACGCGCAAAAGCACACGAGCCATCGAGCAACAACGGATGAACGACTACGCTGATCATCTCCAACATCTCATCGAGCGCAATGCGGATTCGGTCACGGGCGCTGCGGACGGAAACGGGCAGAACAGTCTGCAAAGTTCTTTGACGTCTGCAAACCAGGGCTTGGTGGCCCGTCTGCGCCAGGCGCGGGCCACGGGGAGGATCGTCCTCAACTTGTCTCCCGAAAGCGACAGCGCGAGCGATCTGCCGGACATGGCATTGGAGGATGGGGATCGGCTGGTCATTCCATCGCGTCCGTCGACGATTCAAGTGATCGGCGCCGTGTTCAATCAGAATGCGTTCCTCTGTTCGGAGAACGCAAGGGTAGGTAAGTATTTGCGCCTTGCGGGAGGTCCTACGCGGGAGGCTGACCGGCAGGAAATCTTCGTATTACGGGCCGACGGTTCGGTTGTTCATCGCGAGAGCGCCGATTCGATCTTCGCCTCGTCCACTCTGGATAATGTCCGCCTTTATCCTGGCGACACCATCGTCGTGCCGGAGAAAATTGTGCGGCCGTCCGGGATTCGTGAGCTCACGGAATGGACACAAATCATGTCCCAGCTATCTCTGAGCGCCGCCGCGCTGGATGTGGTCAAGTGATGAGCCTCCTTCGCGGTTGGCGGAAAGCGAATCCTCAAATCGCTTGAACTGGAATCCCGCGCTGCAATGGCTTCGATCGCGATTTGCGAAACGCTGTCAAGCAAGGGCATTGCGATCGAGCCGGCGCGACCCCCAAAAAGATGGCGGCCCTGCAAAGCCTCAATTTCACATAGCTCTTCCTTGAAGCGCGGCCAACGTATCTAAATGTGCGTTCAAGCGGTCTGCCCGTTGTGTTCATGCAAGTTTCGCTCTGCAAGCGCGCTACGCGATCCCGCACTTCCGCATTTGGGAACTTTCCCAATCCAGCCCTCCCGAGACGCATATCTAAAGCTCTCCTCATAATTCGATGGCGGAAATCGCACGAAGATTGCCATGTAGCTGATTGTGTTTTTCAAGGGTTGAACTCCAGCGCCTGATTCGCGAAAGGAACTCTGCGCTGGCTGATCGATTCTCTCCATCTGAGCAAAAGCATCTGTGAATTCTTTCGTTGAGGTGTAACTGATGCAATCTGTTGACGGCCTTCAAATGCCGGAACTGACTCTTTCTCCGGCTCCCTGGACTCCAGCGCATCTAAACCTTCACACCGTTGAGCCCTCTCTTGCGCTGAGCGCTGAAGCGCCTTTGGCAAGCGCGTGGAGCGTTTCCTTGGCGAAGCAGTACTATGACGCCGCCGTTGCGCTGCTGGTACTGGCAATCTTCGCGCTGCCCATGTTGGCCACTGCGATTTTGATTCGGCTGTCTTCGCACGGGCCGGCAATCTTCGTTCAGAAACGCGTGGGGCGGGGAGGAAGGTTGTTTTCCATGTACAAATTTCGCACCATGGTCATCTCCTCCGGCGTGCAGCCGGGACCGGGTCTAACCCGCGAAGGCGACGGCCGCATCACGCGGGTAGGCCGGATCCTTCGCAAGCTCAAGTTCGACGAACTCCCGCAGTTTTTGAACATCGTTCGCGGGGACATGAGCCTGGTCGGCCCGCGGCCCAAGTTGCCCCAATACGCCGCGTTCCGCAACATGCCGTTCCGGCCGGGTATCACCGGTGCAGCGACACTTGCCTTCCGCAGAGAAGAGGAGGTGCTGCGCCACGTCCATCCGGCTCTGCTGGATGCCTTTTACCACCAGAATATCCGGCCGATGAAGGCGCGCATCGATCTGAATTACATGGCTCAGGCGACGTTCTCGTCGGATATGCGAATCATCGCAGCGACGTTCCTCGCGTGCGTCATTCCGCAAGCTGACTCTTTGATTCCCGGCGTTCACCCAGCCCAGAGAAAAAACAGCCTCGACTCACCGGCCTTACCGTATTTCGAGAAAGATCGAACCTGCGAGGAACTCTGAACACGCCCGCGGATGATTAAGGAAGATCTTCGCAGCATCTTTGAACGCCGATGTGCGCGGATCATGGTGCGGATTTCGCTGCATCCGGCTGGCGTGGCTGGCCGCTCAAACACTCGTTGGCCACGTTCCAGTTGATATAGACCGGATTGCCGATGAGCCACAATTTACCATCGGGACCAGAAACCTGCGCGCGAAACCAATGCCTGCGTCCGTCACTGGTCCAGGTCAGAGTCTGGGTTGCGTCGGCGGTGGAGATTGCAGCGCTGGCACTCGGCGTCAGAGCTAGGCCGTCCTCGATCCAATGCATCATTCCGCCCGCGACAGCGGTCAGGCGCGCTTCAAAATCTATGCCCTCGCCCTGCGCAGCGCTGACCAAGTCTCCGGCGTGGGCGGTTTGGCTCCCGGCGTGCGCTGCGACTTCGAGAAGACGGTCGCGAGTCCCCGCAACGTCAATAAAAACGTGGCCGGCGCGGATGGCGTCGAGGATGGCAGGCGTGGAGAGATCCGTTGCATAGACGACGGTCGTCGGGCTTCCCACGGAACCGATTTGATCGAGCGGTTGCGCGGGACGGTGATTGTCGCTGCCACCGATACCCGTTAGCCGGCAGCCGCGGTTGAGCTGCTTGTCCCAGAAGGGGAGCTCGGAGATGCCGTACTTCTCGTCGCCGCCGTTCACGGCCTCGACTCCCGTAAGCAGATGCATGTCGACCGGCGTGGACGGCGTCCATCCGCAGCCCATGCAGATTTCGCCGGTAGGCGAGTCAGGGTGGTTGATGGAGGTGATCGCGCCCACGCGAGTGGCGCTGCGCAGCAGCGAGTTCACATTGCGGACGGTTTTGCCGTCAAGGCGGAAGTCGACCCAGTCGGTGCTGCCGAGAAAATTGATGTGGCCATAGAATGTCGTGATCTCGCGGCCCGGAATCAGGAGCACCTTGTCGAAGTAGGGTTGCAACTCGCGCATGACATCGTATTGCGAGCTGGCGTTGTGATCGGTGATGGCGATGAAGTCGAGGCCGCGGCGCGCGGCGGCGTCGACGGTGAAGTAAACAGGGCAGGGAACCATCTTTCCGGTTTGGCTGGGACACTGGCCGTCGCTGTGTGCGGTGTGCATGTGCAGGTCGCCCCGAAACCAAGCGGGACCGGGGCGCAATGGCTCGCGCAGGACGGCAGGTTCCTGAGCGACCGCGCCGGTGCGCGAAAGGTACACGTGAATGGTGTAGTGCGACTCCACGTTGGCGCGAATGTTCGGCACGCCGATCAGAACGTTCCATGTGCCCTGAGGAATGGCGCCCGGCAGGCAGGAGGGAGTGGCGTCCATCAGGCCGACAGTGAGCGTGGATTTGTTGCCGCCGCTCCAGCAGCGAAGCTCCGCGGGATCGAGCAGGCCGAGATCGAGCGCGGTGTGCTGCTCCTTGCCGGTGTAGGCGAAGGTGATCGTCACCCGCTCCGTGCCGGCGGGGACGGAAAAGGGCGCCTTCACGTAGCTATGGTCCTGCGAGGCGCGCACCGTGCCTTCAAGATCGAATTCTGTGGTGGAGGATTGCGCGGGAAGAGCATTTTTTTGCGCGCTCACGGCGAGCGACGGCCAGATGTTCATGCAGAAGAAAGCCGCTAACGCCAGTCGAACTGGATTTGCCAGCATGAGAACCACGCTTTCGCTTCGCTCGTGCCCGGTTTCTGGAACAAGAGGGCACGGGTCATTATATCGGGCATGATGCGACGGTTCGGTGAGCTCTCGCGTCGTGGACTCTGCGCGAACCAACCGGCCGGCGGCATCAAAGAAAACCCGCACCCGGAGCGAGAGGCTGCGCCGGATGCGGGGAAGGTCTGAGCCCAATAGGCCAGGATTGCTCAGCACCTTAGAAGAACATCTTCAGAGCAAGCTGCAGCGTGCGCGCGCCGTTGTTCCCGTTGCTGTTCTTCGTAGCCCCGATGTTGCTGAAGCTGCCGGCCTGGAAATTCAACTGTCCGCGGCTGCACGAAAGGCGGCGTGTTGGTGGTGTTGAAGACCTCGGCGCGGAACTGCAGATACGCCGATTCGGTGAAATGGAAGTTCTTGAGGATCGACGAATCCAGGTTGCTGAAATGCGGCCCGCGCACCTGTTGGATCTCTCCACCGAGCGGCGAGTAATCGCCCTGTCCGACGAGGGTAGCCGTGGGCGGCTGAGCGAACGCGCTGGGGTTGAGCCATTGCGTGAAGTTGTGCGGGCCGGCATAGAGATTCTGCCCGGCTACGACGTTGGCGGCGCAACCGAAGTCGGCCGTCGTGGCGATCGGGGCAAGTGACCGTGAGCGGCTGCCCGCTTTGGAAGGTGTAGAAGCCGTTGATCTCCCACCCGCCCACGATGAGATCCGCGGCCTTGTTCATGGTAGCATCCAAATTGCCGTCCACGGCCGAAGGGCAGGTCGTAGGTGGCAGCGGCGTGCCACAGGTCGGTGGCGTCGGCATCGCAGAGGCCGTAGTCGCCCCTGATGCCGAACCCGGGGAGCCACTGGGCGCGGTAACCTGCGTTGAACTCCGAGTTCTGCGGCGCGTGCTGGTCGCCCGCGCACCGGGACCAGGTGTAGTTGCCCAGCACCAAAAGCCCATAGCTCATCTGGTGCTGATACGTGATCTGCATGGAGTTGTAGCTGGTGTTGGCGTTGGTGGTTTCGTAGGTGCTGTTCCGGGCCATGTACGGGTACGGAATATAGAGTTGGGTGTTGGTGCCGGGGGGCAACATCAGGGAGTTGCTGTTCGTCGTCCCTAGAATATCCAGGTGACGGCCCTGGGTGCCGACATATCCCACCTGGATCGCGTCGTGGGTCGTGAACTGATCCTCGACGGTCAGGTTCTCGGTCTGTACCAGCGGCGTCTGGTAGTTGTACTGGCGGCCATTGAGAGTCGCGCCGAGGTAGTCGCTACCGATGTATTGGCCTCCCACGCAAGAGTTGAGGGGGAGAGTGGAGCAAGAAACCGGCGTCGTTGTGTACGGGGTCGGGCTTTGCAGCACGGCCGGATTGTTGAAGTTGAAGTTATTGAAGGTATTCTCCAGGGTCGCCGGCGCGCCCGAAGAACCGGCGAGCAGCGGATGGTTGGAGTCGGGAGAAGGGATGGTCTGAGTGTAGCCGAAGGGATAGTTCAGTCCCAGCGTGCCGCCGTAACCGAGGTTGGCCAGCGCTCCGTAGGCCGTGCCGAATCCTCCGCGGACCACCAGCGTAGGCCGGAACTTGTACGCGAACCCGACACGCGGCGCGAAGTTAGTCTTTTGATCGTTGCCGAGTGCGGCGTTTGAAGAGCACGAGATGTTGATATTGCTGAGGGCAGCCACGGTGTTAAAGATCGTGGCCCGCTGCGTCTGGCACCCCTGGCTGGGGATGTAGAAGGTTGCGGTGGCTCCATTGCCGCCCGCGGGGAGGAAGTTGGACTGGAATCCGCGGGTTTCCTCGTAGGGCGTGAACAGATCCCAGCGCAGGCCAAGGTTGAGGGTCAGCTTGGGATTGACCTTCCAGTCGTCCTGGAAGTAGGCGCCGATGTACCAGCGATGGTCGTCGGTGACAGGAATGTTGGAGGCGGAAAAGCCGTTCTGGCCGCCGACCAGGTTCACGCCATTTCCCACACCGTACTCGTAGTTGATGGGCGTCACCAGCAAGTCACTGATGCCGTTCAACCCCGAGCTTTTGTTGGAAATGTCCGTGTACTGGCCGTTGAAGCTCATGTCGCCACGGCCTTGCGGCGGCTGCGAGATGTTGGCTTCGAGGTCGTCCACCTGGATGCCGGTCTTGAAGGCGTGATTGCGCCAGACCTTGGTGACCGCATCCACGCCCTCGAGGCTCCAGACGTACTGCAGCGTTGGCGAGTAGTTGCCGACGCCGAGTCCCCTAAGCCCGCCAATGTTGATGATGGGCAGTCCTCCGTTGCCGGCCACCTGCGGAACGCCCTGGATGCCGTACTCGAGGGGGATATTGCACGTACCCGGACCCGGATTCACGGTTCCCGAACAGGCTGCGCCTCCGAAGTCATTGCCCCAGACGGACACCTGCAGCTTGTCGCTGTGGACCATGCCCACGTGCATCTCGTTGGTGAGCGTGGGAGTGAGGATGCGCGTGTAGCCGACGGCCCAGGCCCAGGCCGGCAGTTGGTCGACGCGTCCGCCGCTCTGGCCCGCGCCAACCCCGGGGAAATACGAGGGCACGTCGACGGTGAGATAGCTCCGGTCGTAGACGCCGAACAGAATGTCTTTGGGGCTGATGTTGGCATCGATGCGAATGTCGTAGGTATTGGTGTTTTTGTCCTCGATGGGAACGTAGCTTTGGAAGTCGTTGACCAATTTCCCGGGAGTGTCCGGCGCCGGATACAGGCCCAGCAGTTTGACGGCGTTCGGATCCTGGCGGCTGGTGGGGATGACGTTGAGGGTGGAGAGGGCAACGCCGCCGGTGTCCTGTGTGAAGTCGGTTTTGGTTAGACCAGAAAAGCTGGTGCAACCGCCTGTCGCCGAGCAGTTATAGAAGGGATCGCGTACGTAGGCGCCCGGCGTGCCTGTCATCCCGGTCACGGCGTCGTAGCCGGTTGTAGGGTCAAGCTGGCGGGTAGAAGCCGGATCCAAGATGGTGCCGTTCGAGAAGGAGCGGCCCAAGGCGTCGGTGTGGCAGCCGCTGGTGACGGTTGCGCTGCAAGTGCTCGAGTAGTTGTAGGTGATGTTGTCCTGAAGGTTAGTGTACTTGCTGTTGATCATGTTATTGGTGGGCACGGTTAAACCGCCGTCCGGCTCCGGCAGGACGTAGCGGCCTCCCTGGTAGTCGCCAAACCAGAAGAGCCGGTTCTTGCCATGGACGACGCCGGGGATGATGACGGGGCCCCCGGCCGTGAAGCCGAAGAGGTTCTGGTGATAGGAGGAAATGGGATTGGCCACACAGCTTGAGCCGCTGCAGGTGCGATTGAAGAAATAATTCGCGTTCAGATCGTTGTTGCGCACGTACTCCCACAGGTCGCCGTGCACTCCGTTGGTGCCGGATTTGATGCGACGCGTTGATGACGCCGCCGGTGGAGTGCCCAAATTCGGCGTTGAAGTCGCCGCTCTGCAGCGTGAATTCCTGGATGGCATCGGGCGGCGGCACGATGGCGGCGTTGGTCCCGGTATAGTTGCCGCCATAGATCTCGATATTGTCGTTAATGCCGTTCAGGCGGAAATCGTTTTGCCATTCGTCGACGCCATTCACCCTGAAATAAGCAGACTCAGAGCTGCCTGCGTCGGCGGTGCCGTTCCCGCCAGCACCGGTTCCGGTCGCATCAGTATTGACGCCGGCGGAAAGTTGCGCCAGCGAACCCCAGTCGCGGGTGGCAAGCGGCATATCGTTCACGGTCTGGTTGGTGATGGACTGGCCGACCTGGGCGTTTTCCGCTTCAAGCAGCGGGGCCGCAGCGGTTACCGTGACGCTCTGCTGCACGTTGCCAGTCACGAAATGAATGTCGACGGTCAAGACCTGCTGCACGTGCACGAGCACGTCGTGCACGACGTACTTCTGGAAGCCGCCCGCCTCGGCTTCAATCATGTATTTGCCAGGAATCACGTCGGCGAATACATACGTGCCTGTAGAGGTGGATTTGGTTGTGGTTTCGACGCTGGTGTCGTTATTCGTCAGCAAAATTCTTGCGTTCTGCACCACTGCGCCGGATGGGTCTTCGACCGTTCCTGTGATCTCCCCGCGATCGAGCTGAGCGGTTAACCTGCCGGGGACGCACAGCAACAGGAACAAGCCGAGAACCGGGAACAGCGAGCCTGCAATTCTGTGTCGTAGTTGCGTTTTCATGTGTCTTCCTACCTCCAAAACTCAAGAAATTTTTACACGTTTGCACTGGGAACTTTACACGTGTGCACTCGGCCGCTCTTCTGCGACCAGCGCCACCATACTGCGCACAAGGCGGACAGGGGAGTGTTTACCCTACGTGGATACACGTGTATACACTAGTGTTCAATGCATTTAACCAACTGAGCGGCAAAGATTTGGCACCTGCTTGAAATGTTGGTAAACTGTGAGAATTACGGGAGTGAATGGACGAGCTCTAGCCCAAAAAGAGCGTAGGAAGATGCTTCTCGAGCCGGCTTGGTTTCTTGAACTAAGATTTAATTGCGCGGGGAGGCACGAAAACCGGACGACCAGAGTCGCCAGACCCTGCAGTGAGGCCGGATTGCAATCGGAGATTCAGCCGTGAGTTCTCCACCGGCAGAGTGAACACAGCTTGGAGCCCTGCCGTCACTTTCATGCGGAAATCCGGACTTAAACAAACGAAGGTGAAGTGGTGAGCTGCCGCGGTTGTCCAGTTCAGCTCGAATACCTCGATCGCTCCGGCATGTCCGGGCGGAGATGACGCAATGGAAAACTCTGCTGCTGTCCAGCCGAGATCAAAACCGCCAGCTGAAGAGGCGTGGCCGTCGAGCTTGCAGGACGATCCGCATTGGGAACTGGCACAGCGAGTCGTTGCGGGGCCGCACCTTTGCCACTCTCCCTTGCTTTCAAAGTTTCTCCTTTTTGTCGTTGCGGAAACCCTTGAGGGCCGGGGAAACGAGATTACGGAACACCAGATCGGGGTCCGGGTTTTTGACCGGCCGTCGAACTATAGCACGCTCGAAGACAACATTGTTCGCAGCTATGCCCGGCAATTGCGCAAGCGGCTGGCGGAACATTTTGCGGACCAGGGCAATTCGGAAGCGTTACGCATCGACATTCCCCTCGGCGGTTATGTTCCGGTTTTTATTCCAGCGGAAGAAAGCGGGAAGAGGGAGCCAGTCAGGCTACCGGTCCCACCGCAGAGCCAATTCCATCCTGCCGAGCCGCACAAGCAAGGTGCAGAGCAGGCAGCGCGGAGTCGATCGAGGGCGATGCGCATTCTGCTGCGCGTGGTATTGGCGGCAGCGTACAGCGCGGCACTGATTGGGGTGGCTTGGTATGCCGCCAAACGCGCGCCTGCGCCGCAAAAGGCGCAGGAACCGGCTCATGCGCTGTGGGCGGCTCTGTTTGGCGGCCCGGCCAATTGCTATATTGTGCCCTCCGATGCGGGATTCAACCTGCTCGAGGACCTGTCACGCCGGCCAGTGCCGTTGGCGGAATACATTGCGGGCACCTACCGAAGCCTGCCCCTCAGGGGCGTGGATGCGCACAGCGCGGAGGATCTGCGGTCGCAGCAGCTCACGCCGTTTGTCGATTTGCAGATTTCTTCTGCGTTTGCCCACCTGGCCGAAGACAATCCGCAACGCGTATTCATTCGCTTTCCGCGCGATCTGCAGCTTGATGATTTAAAGAATGCAAACGCGGTGATTATTGGCTCGGTGGGCAGCAATCCATGGGCCGCGATTGCCGAGTCGAATGCCAACTTCCGCATTGTGTACCGTTCCGGGATGCAGGGCGCGCTCATCGAAAACACCAAACCGCAACCGGGCGAGGCCGCATCCTACGCCAGCCATTGGAACGAACCGGCACACGAAACATTCGCCCTCATCGGTTTTCTCCCCAACTTGAGCGGCAACGGGCATCTGCTGGTTCTGGAGGGACTGGATGTAGCTGGAACGCAGGCGGCGGCCGAGATGCTGCTGCATCCTTCCGCCATTGACCCGATTCTAAAGAACGCCGCGCGCGCTGACGGTTCCCTCCGCAACTTCGAGGTTTTGCTGCGTTCCACAAGCATCGAGTCGAACGCCACGGCCACGCAGGTCATTGCCAGCAGGATTTACTAGCGCTTCACCGCTGCGAATGAGAATCTGTTGTGTCACCACACCCGCGGAGCCAGGGAGAATATGATGGGAATGTCTGCTGTTTCATCAATATTTGCCAGGGAGTGCCGTCGCGCTGCTATCGTGGTTGAATCCCGGCGAGCAGGAGAAAATGCCGGACCACCACGATTTAGCAGTAGCGTGGGCGCTCGAAGGCAAAGGGGTAAACCGTGAAACGAGTGGCTGAAGTTGCTGCATTCATCATTTTTTTGGCAATGGCGCTTACGCCTATTGCAAAGGGAGAGACGAAGATGTCGATTTGGGGTCATACCGCGGACGGAGTTGCCGTTCCCGATCTACACGCTGACCGACGGCCAGATTGAAGTGAAGGTGGCGGCGTATGGAGCGCATCTGGTGAGCGTGAAGGCGCCGGACCGCAACGGTAAGCTGGCCGATGTTGTGCTCGGCTCCGACAAGCTCGATACATACATCAACGCGCCGGGGCCGTATCTCGGGGCCATCGTGGGGCGTTACGGCAATCGCATCGCGGGCGGCAAGTTCACGCTGGACGGAAAAACCTACCAGATTCCCTTGAACGACGGTCCCAACGCGCTGCACGGCGGGCCGAAGGGCTTCGATAAATACGTCTGGCAGTCACGCGAAGTGCCAGGCGGAGTTGAGTTCACGCTGGTGAGCCCGGACGGCGACATGGGCTTTCCCGGAATGCTGACCGCGAAGGTGCGCTACACGCTCAAGGGAAGTACCCTGCGAATCGACTACACTGCGACCACCGACAAACCTACGGTGTTGAACCTGACCAATCATGCGTACTACAACCTGCATGGCGACGACAAGGGCAACATTCTTGATCAGCGAATCGAGATCAACGCCGACCGGTACACGCCGGTGAACTCAACGTTGATCCCGACCGGCGAGCTGGCGCCGGTGGCCGGCACGCCGATGGACTTCCGCAAGCCCGAAGTGATTGGGGCCCGCATCAACGCCGACAACGAGCAACTCAAGCTTGGGCACGGATATGACTTTAACTGGGTGGTGAACGGCAAGCCTGGCACGTTGAGGCTGGCAGCCATCGTGACCGATCCCGTAAGCGGGCGCAAGCTCACGGTCGAAACCACCGAGCCGGGCGTGCAGTTCTACTCGGGCAACTTCCTTGACGGATCGTTCACCGGCCGGCACGGCGTGAAGTACGAGAAGCGCGCCGGGCTCTGCCTGGAGACGCAACATTTTCCCGATTCGCCGAATCATCCGGATTTCCCTAGCACGGTTCTGCGGCCGGGGGAGACGATGCACTCGACGACGACCTTCACCTTCGGTGTGGTGAAGTAAGCGAAGCAAATCAGGATGGGGAACTGGCGCCGCCGCGCCGCTGACTTCTACGGCAAAACCAGAGTTGCTGTGCACTGTTTAGGTGTCTTGAGGGTCGCCGCTCCCTGGTGGTCACGGCGACTTGAGTGCGGTGGCTCCGAGATACACCAACTCTGGTTTTGCGTTAGCGCGCGGCGGTTTGCCGTTTCTTGAACCAGCCCAGGCCCGCCGATGTGCCCGCGGCCGGGATGTATTCGCAGCCGATCCACCCCTCGTAGCCCAACTCGTCGATCAGATCGAAGAGATAGCCGTAGTTCACTTCGCCGGTGTCGGGCTCGTGGCGCTCAGGCACGCCGGCGATCTGGAAGTGACCCACGCGGGTCTGCTTCGGGTCCGCGAGGTATTTGCGGATTTTGATGGCCAGATCGCCTTCTTCCACTTGGCAATGGAAGAGATCCATGAGGATTTTGAGGTTCGGCGCGCCGATTTCCGCCACGATCGCGTGAGCCTCCTCCTGGCGGTTCAGGAAAAAGCCGGGCATGTTGCGCAAAGCAATGGGCTCGATGAGCAGCTCGACACCTGCTGCCTGCGCCTGCTCCGCCGCCCAGGCAAGATTGGCGGTGTAGAAACCGAGCAGGCGCGCGCGATCCGCGCCCGCCGGCGCAACGCCCGCCATGGAGTGGATGCGTGGGCACTCCAGCGCCAGGGCGTACTCGATAGCGCGCAGGAATCCGTCGCGGAACTCCTGCTCGCGGCCCGGTAGAGCCGCAACGCCGCGCTCGCCCGCCTTCCAGTCGCCGGGCGGAGAGTTGAAGAGAACCTGGCGCAAACCGTGCTCCTTAAGCAGCGCGGCCAGCTTGGCGGCCGGATGTTCGAAGGGAAAAAGGTACTCGACGGCCGTGAAACCATCGCGCGCGGCAGCAGCAAAGCGGTCGAGAAAGCTGTGCTCCGTGTACATCATGGTCAGATTGGCGGCAAAACGAGGCATGGCAATCACTCCATCCATCCGCGAGGGTTCACCGGCGGATGGTCGGCTCGTAGAGCAGTGTATCGTTTTGCGCCGCAGACTGTGATGCGGGCGCGGAGCGGCCAGCAGAACCCACCCCAATCGTGGTGCCGGCTCGTCTTCTCGCATTCTCACTCGGAATAGAGGGCCGCAACTTCGTAATCCGTGATGGAGGGGATAGTGAACTCGACCGAATCGCCCGCCGCGTGGAACGGGATGTCGCGCTCCGCGCGCAGAAGCTCGACGCGCTTGACGCGGCGGCCCGCGGGAAGCCGGAAACGGACCTGCTGCGCGCCGATGGGATAAAACTCCCGCACCCATCCGCGATGTGTGTTGGGGTTGGTGTAATTGAGCACGTGAAGGGCGAAGCCCGGCTCCGTCTCCCAGGCAAAGATCTCGACAAGCCCTTTGCCTTGCACGGTGACCGGGGCCGCACCGCCCGCGACCCATCGAACCGTATTCTGCAGTAAGCGGCTCAGATCGGTCTGGCCTGACAGCCACATCGTCGGCTCGATATCGCCGGGAAAATACGCCAGGCGGCTCGAGCCGCGCTCGCGCAAGCACCACGGCCGGCTCGTTGGTTCGGGGAATGGGCGGATAGGAAAGCTCTGGCGGATAAGCGGGATAACCTGGCACGACAGTGAGCGCGGGATTGTCGACGGGCTTGAGCGGCAAGCGAAACTCCGCGCCGGGAATCCAATGAGTATCAGCGAAGCCGTCAAGAATGGGATGCGGGCGCTCGATGCGCGCCAGGTAGGAATTGGCGTTGCCGCGGCGTCCGATCATTGCGCCGGCCAGATGGATGCCGAAGACGTCGGCCAGGCCGAAATCTGCGCGGCGCTCATTTCGCTCGGTGTACATGCTGGTTTCAAACGTGGCCAGCAGCGAGCCGCCCTGGTTGACGTAGTCGCGCAACTGCTGGCACTGCGCGTCGCTGAGCAGCGCGGTATTGGGCAGGATGAGAGCGGAATATTTCTTGATCCGCTCCAAATGCAGGCGATCCTCGTGCACGAAGTCGAAGAGAAAGCGCCCTTCGAGCAGCGCGTAGTACATCGCATCCATGTACTCCTGCATGGATACGTCGTGCGGCGGCTTATAGAAAAGTTGCGTGCGCTGGCCCATGACGACGCCGATGTTGGCGATCGTGCTTTTATTCACCGAATGCGCATCGTGGCGAGCCGTCCACTGAAAGTAATCGCGGCCGATCTTCTGCCAGCGCAGATCTTCGCCCAGGCCTTTCTCTCCGCCCACGATGTGATAGTAGGGAACCATGCCGCTGGCGAGAGTTTCGCTGAACCACATCACGCTTTCCGCAGGCGACTTAGTCACCTCGCGCCAGCGGATCGGGCCGGTCGAATATGCTCCCGTCACGTTGGTGGCCATCTTGCCGTCGAGCACGGCATTGCACACCCGCCCTTGTTGCGCGGCGCCCCAGATGGGCGCATCCTGCCCGCCGCGGCCCTGGTTATCGGCCTGGAACCACGGGCTGATCTGCACCCAATTGCGCGAGATTCGTGCTGGTGCGGACTCCGCCGCCCATATTGTTGAAGTAAAAGCTCGACGCTTTCTTTTCTTTTGCGATCGAGTCGTAGAGTTTGCAAAGGCTGATGAACCGCTCGTTGAACTTGTCCCAGTACGCCGGCGTTTTCGGCGGCGGCAATTGGCGGCACTGGTCGCAGTAGCAGACCGGCAGAGTGAACGAGGGCCAGCCGTTGGTGTAGTGCGCGTCCATGTCGTAGCGGGAGTTGACCTCGCGCATGATCGCCGGGAAATGAGTCGGTCATGTACGACGAGAACATGCAGGTCTGGAAAAGTTCCGGATCGCTTCAGTGGAAGGCAACGGCTGGCCTTGCTCATCGCGCATGAACCACTCAGGATGCGCGGCCAGAGCATCGCCCCAGTTGAGGTCGGGGCTATAGCGCGCAATCGTCCGCAGCCCGCGCTTTTTCGCCGCATCGTGCAGGTCGCCGGTGAAATCGCGCCCGTTGAGGTACTTTGCGTGGCGATGAAACGGCACCCTGCTGGGATAATACGCAACGATGCCGGTAATGCTGATAAACACGGCGCCCACTTTGACGCTGGCCCAATAATCCGCCCACGCCTCCACGTCGAGAACGGCCGGGTCGTGCTCGGTGATGTTGGTCTGGCCGATGCGGCGTAGAGTTTTTTGCCAGGGCACATCAGGTGCGGGCCCGGTCGAGGCATTCGAGCCTGCGCCCGGCGCCGCTCCAGACGGGTTCAGGGCAAACGAATCTCCTCGCGAGCCAGCGGCACTGCCGCCGCGGCCGCCTTCAAAAATGCAGCGCCGGTTCATGCATGGTGATGACCTCCGTTGCGTCACGGCAATGCAATGAGGGATGCGAAAGAGCTTGCATCGCCGGGGCTATTTCGCGTGCGTGCTCGAGCTCATCGAGCACGCGTTTCAGATCGTCGAGTTTCTGTCCGGCTTCGGCCAGCTTGCCCTCCGAAGTCAGGCGCTGATAGTCGGCGAAGTCGCTGCTGGCCTGCTTGATGAGCGCGTTGAGATCGCCTGCCGGCTGGGCCGCCGCTACGGGCGTGACCGCCCCTGTCGAAGATTGCTGCGCTTCACCCGCCGTGAGCGATGGCGTCTCTGATCCGAAGAGTGAGCTGAGAGCGGCCTCGAAGCTCGGCCCGTAAGCCAGGCGGTCCTGCAGCGCCAGCACCACCAGCCGCAACTCCGGCATGGGGCTGCGCTGTGCCTGAAGATAAATCGGCTCCGCATAGAGAAGCGCCTGCCCGCACGGAATCACGAGCAGGCTGCCGCGGATCACGTGTGAGCCTTGCTGATTCCAGAGCGTGAGCTGGCCGGAGAGCTGCGCGTTCTGGTCGATGCGCGCCTCGATCTGCTGCGGGCCGTCGATCAGGCGCGTCTTGGGAAAGTCGTAGACCACCGCGGTGCCGTAGTGCGCGCCGTCGCTGCGCGCGGCAATCCAGCCGATCATATTGTTGCGATTGAGGGGCGTGAAGGGCAGAATCTCAACGAACTCGAGGCCGCTCGACTTCGCCGGGCAGCGACATGAGCACGAAGTTCGGCTGCATCTCTTGCGCGGCCTGCTCGCCGCTCTGGCCGGAGCCGGTCTCGGTGGCCACGCTCCACTGGTCCTCGCGATTGTAGAAGACCTCGGGATCGGTCATGTGGTAGAGGCCGTAAACATCGGCCTGCAGGCTGAGCAGCAGCTCGGGGTAGCGAACGTGCGCGCGCAGCCACGCCGGCATGGTCGACGCATCCTTGAATAGCCCCGGAAAGATGCCGCGCCACGCGGCGAGGACGGGATCGGCTGACTGTCGAAGACATAAAACGTGACCGTGCCGTCGTAGGCGTCGACGACTGCCTTCACGCTGTTGCGGATGTAATTGACGGGCTGGTCTTCGAGGCTGGCCGGCGCCGAGTAAGGATAGCTCGCGGAGGAGGTGTAGGCATCGATGATCCAGGAAAGCCGGCCGTCGTCGCCGACCACGATGTAGGGATCGTGATCGAAGGTGAGGAACGGCGCGAGGGCTGCGACGCGCGTGAGCACGTTGCGCCGCATCAGCAGACGGCTCTGCGGCGTGATGTCGTCGCTGAACGGGACCTTGGTCAGGTCGCCGCGATCGAAGGCCAGCAGCACGCGGCGGAAAAAGCCGCCCATCACGATGCCGCCCGTGCCCTCGTAGGAAGAGAGATTGTTGCTCTGGCCCTGGGGATAGTTGAACTCCTGCTGATGCGTTTTCACGTAGACGTCAGTGTTGGTGAGTTCGCCGAAGTAGATCTCGGGGCGCGTGACGTTCAGGCCGGGCACGGTGCTTTGCACGGGCATGTTGCTCAGGTAGAGCGTGGGCAGACCCTCCGGCGTAAATCCGTTCACGGGATTCATGGTGATGCCGTAGCCGTGGGTGTAGATGAGCTTGTCGTTGATCCAGTTGCGGCTGCTCTCGGGCAGCTTGTCCACGTTCAGCTCGCGGACGGCGAGCATCACCTGGCGCAGCGAGCCGTTGATCTGGTAGCGATCGATGTCGATGCCGGGAAAATCGTAGTAAGTGCGAATCTCCTGCACCTGGCGCAGCGTGTCCTGGAGCGCAGCTCACATCCCACAGGCGGATGTTTTCGAGCGTGGCCTGATTGTGCTCCGGATCGGCAGCGGCGACGGTGGTTTCGGCGGGAAACTCGCGCTGCGCAAAGCGGTCGAGGCCGTAGGCCTGGCGCGTGAAGGCGATGTTGTCGGCGATGTAGGGCCGCTCGCGGTCAAGCTGGTTGGGCTTGACGATGAAGGTGCTCACATACCATCCGGCCACGCCGGCCACGACATAACAAACCGCCGCGGGAATGATGGACGCGAGCAGCCAGCGCGCGCGCGGCTGCAGCACGCCGCCGGCGACGGCGATCACGGCGCCAATCGCCAGCGCCGCGCTGATGAACAACATGCCGATGAGCGTGACGTGCGCGTCGGTGTAGGTGACGCCGGCGAAGATGGTGTGCTGTTCGAAGAGGAGCTGCGAAGCGGCCGACATACTCATGGATGGCGAGCGTGAAGCAGCAGAAATCCGGCGGCGATGGAGACGCCGCGCCAGGGCAGGGAAGCGGCCGCCGAAGCGCCCGCCAAGCGCGCGCCCGCCGCCGGCAGCGATGAGAAACAGCACGGCAAGAACGCACACCAGCACGGCGAGCGTAAGCAGCCATCCGGCGATGAGCTGCCATGCGGGCAGAGTGAAGAGATAGAAGCCAAGCGGGCGGCCGAAGATGGGGTCGGTGACACTGGCGGCGGTTGCGGCGCATACCAATAGAGGGCCAGGGTGGGCCATTGCGACTGCATCGCGAAGCCGGTGACGATGGCGATGATCACCGCGCCGATTACGGCGACGATGCGCAGGACCTTTGCTACGGGCAGCTCGATGGGCCGGCCGGCGAAAAAGATCGTATGGGTTTCGGGCAGATCGGCGGCGTGGCTATGGCGGAGAGCGAGAAACGCCGAAAAGAGGATGAGAAAGGTGAGCACGGCAAAGGCGGCGAAGGTTCCCCACTCGAGGCCGAAGGTCTTCCAGAAGACGCTGGCGTAGCCCAGCGAGCGGAACCACTGAAGATCAACCCAATAGGAGACCGCGGTGCGGCCGCCGATGAAGATGAGGATGACGACGGCAAGAAAGAGATAGACGACAAGACGCAAGCTGCGCGGCTTTTGCCGTGCATCGGCCAATCGATGGTTTCGGGCATTTCCTGCTCCACTCAGGCGATTAGTGCGCGCTGAGTTACGCAAGAATTGTACAGCGGTGGAGCGGGGCGCTTGCGAAATCAGATCAGCTCGGCGTGCCCGCTGATGCTCAGCTCCTTCACGATCTTGCCCACGTCCTGCGAGTGGTCGCGGTGGGCGATGAGCAGTGCGTCCTCCGTATCCACAACGACCAGGTTCTCCACGCCCACCAAGGCCACAAACTTCTTGGGGCTGAAGATGTAGTTGTCGCTGGCCTCGATGGCCATATGGCCGCCGGTGTCGGCGACGTTGCCTTCGGCGTCGCCGCGCAGTCGCGTCTCCACCTGGTACTCGTAGAGCGAGGCCCAGGAGCCGAGATCGTTCCAATTGAACTCCGCGGGAATGCAAAAGAGATTGGAGAGATGCTCACCTTTGGCGGACCGGGGCTCAAGGACGGCGTAGTCGACGGAGATGTTTTCGCACTTGGGATAGGCGACGCGGAAAACCTCGTCGAACTGAGGAGTGCCCCAGGCTGCGGCGATGGTCTCAAGCAGAGGAGCGGTCTCAGGCACGTGCTCGCGGACGGCGTTGGCGAGGGTACGGGCCGACCACAGGAACATGCCGGAGTTCCAGTAGTAATTGCCTGCGGCGACAAACTCCTCGGCGCGGTTCTGGTTGGGCTTTTCGATGAAGCGGCGCACATGGAGAGCGGCATCGTCCTTGGTCAGGTCGCCGGTTTCGATGTAGCCATACCCGGTTTCGGCGCGGGAGGGCTCGATGCCCAGCACCACGATGTTCTCGCCGGCCGCGGCCACGGCGATGCCCTTTTGCAGCGCCTTGAGGAAGCGCGGCTCGTCGGCGATGACGTGGTCGGACGGGAAGACCCCCAATACGGCATCGGGATTGTCGCGTTCGATGAGGAAGGCGGCCAGGCCGCAGGCCGGGGCCGTATTGCGCGCCACCGGCTCCTGCACGATCTGCGCGGCGGGCAGGCCGGGCAACTGGTCGGCGATCTCTTGAGCCAGAAACTCGTTGGTGATCACCCAGGTCTCTTTGAGCGCAGCCAGGGGCTTGAGCCGCTCCACGGTCTGCTGGATCATGGAACGCTCGCCGTCAAGCGCCAGCACCTGCTTGGCATGGGCGCGCCGGGAGCGAGGCCAGAACCGTGTTCCGCTGCCCCCGGCCAGAATCACGGGACGAAAATCGATTTGCTCTAACATTTGAAGAACCATCGTACTCGACAAAGATATGGTTTGCACAGGGATGTGCGAAGATTTTTCGCCGGGGAAACGCCCCCGCTTGGGCAGCGGCGAACCCATTGAACTGAGCGGTCAGTCAGGGCGGTCCAACCCGCCTTCCCGCGACGCAGCGGATTAGCCGAACCGCCCCGCCAAGCTGGCCCTAAGTAATGAGGGGCTTACTGCCGGCTCCGCAGCTTCGGCGCTTGAGCCAACAGACGCCGCCAACCACGCGATTGCGGTAAGCTAGCAGGAATGCCAAGCCTTCGTCAGGGTTCGATCCATCTGTTTCGATTCTCTGGAATCGATGTGTTTCTGCACTGGACCTGGTTTCTGCTGGCGGTGATTGAGATCGGCTACCTGAGGAACCGCTATACTTCCCTCGTTTGGAGCGTGCTGGAATACCTGGCCTTGTTCCTGATCGTGCTTTTGCACGAATTCGGGCACGCCTTGGCTTGCCGTCAGGTCGGAGGAACGGTAGACCGCATCATGCTGTGGCCGCTGGGCGGCGTGGCGTTTGTGAACCCGCCGCAACGTCCAGCCGCCACGCTCTGGAGTCTTGCTGCCGGGCCGCTGGTGAATGTGGCGCTGTTTCCGGTGCTGGGCGCGGCCTTTTTGGCGGCGCGTGGGCTGGGCTGGGCGCAGTCCATGCCCGATGCCTACAACTGGCTCGGCTGGGTTCTGTGGATCAATGCTGTCCTGCTGGGTTTCAACATCCTGCCTATCTACCCGCTCGACGGAGGCCAGATCCTTCGCTCTCTGCTTTGGTTCTTCATGGGGCGCGCGCGCAGCTTGGCGGTGGCTACGGTTCTTGGCTTTGTGGGTGCGGCCGGTTTGGTCTGTCTCGCCCTGTGGTGGCACTCCGCTTGGTCATTGTTGATTGCCGGCTTTATCCTCTTGAACTGCTGGGGCGGGCTGCAAAGTGCGCGGACCATGATTCGCATTGAAAAGCTGCCACGCCGCGAGGGATTTGCCTGCCCGAACTGCGGGGCCAAGCCGCCGGTCGGAGCCCTCTGGAGATGCGCCCACTGCAAACAGACCTTCGACACCTTCGAAACCGGTGCCATTTGCCCGTACTGCGGCTCACACTTTCCCAATACCATGTGCGGTGAGTGCCAGCAAACGTATCCCATCAGCGAATGGATGGCCGGGGCTTCTGCGAGTCGAGGCGTGGCAAGCGGCGGGGCTCTCCAGAATCGCTAGTCACCCGGCGTGCTCCAGCTCGCGCTGCAAAGCGTAGGACCGCAGCGAATTTTTCATTGAGAGAGAAAAGCCGCCCGCGCCCGATCCTTGATCTCTGACCCCTGATCTCTGATCTCTGTCTACCGTAGGCCGGTCAGGAACCCGCCCATGCGGCGAGTGCCCTCGTCGATGTTCTCCTTGGTCACCGGATAGGAGATGCGGAGGTGTTCCCCGGTGCCGAAGGCTTCGCCGGGCACCGTGACCACATGCGCCTCGTGGAGCAGGCGTGTGGCCATCTCCGTTGCGGTGCGGATGCCGCCCTTGCCCAGATAGGCGGAGATGTTCGGGTACACGTAGAACGCGCCCTCGGGCTTGGTGCAAGTCACGCCGGGAATCTTTTTGAGCGCGGCGAGCATATAGTCCCTCAATTCGATGAACTCGGCGCGGAACTCCGCCACGCACTCCTGCGATCCGGTCAGAGCCGCAATGGCCGCCTTCTGCACAAAGCTGGTGGCGTTCGACGTGGACTGCGATTGCAGCTTGCTCAAGTTCGCGGCCACCGGCTTCGAAGCCAGCGCGAATCCTGCCCGCCAGCCGGTCATGGAGTAGGTCTTGGAGAGCGATCCGAGAATGACGATGTGCTCCTTGGCCCACGTGAACGAGCCCCCGGAGACGGGCTTGCCGGCGTAGTTCAGGTACACGTAGCACTCGTCCAGAAGCAGAAAGATACTGCGCTCGTGGGCCAGATGCACGATGCGCTCCAGGTCCGCGGCCGAGACGACCGAGCCGGCCGGATTCGACGGCGAGTTGAGGATGATGGCCTTCGTCCGCGGCGTGATGGCCCGCTCGATGGCGTTGGCCGTAATGCGAAAGCCCTCCGCCTCGCTGGTTTCGAGATACACCACCGTGCCCCCGGCGTACTGGATGATGTCCTTGAAGCTAACCCAGTAGGGAACCGGCAGGATCACCTCGTCGCCGTGGTCCACCAGCACCTGAATGGCGTTAAACAGCGCCAGCTTGCCGCCGCTGGTGAAAATGGTCTCATCAATCGAGTAGTCCGAGCCGAAGTCGCACGCGTGCCGCTCCACGATCGCCTTGCGCAGGTCGGGAATGCCTGGCACCACGGTGTAGCGGGTGAAGTTGGCCTCGATGGCGGCGATGGCGGCGTCCTTGATGTGTCGCGGCGTGGCGAAGTGCGGCTCGCCCGCCCCGAAATCCACCAGGTTGGCGCCCTGGGCGCGCAGTTTGGCCGCCTCGGCGGCCACGGCCATGGTCGCGGACACTTCGATCCGCCCAATACGATCAGCAAAGACTTTTTGAGGAGCAAGAACGGTCATATCTCCTCCATCTTGCCAGATTTCGCGGCTGGGGCAAAATGATCCGCCAGAATCCTCCGGCGGAGGTGACGGCGCGCTGTGGCGGGAAGACGCCCTCGGAACGGAACCGGGGATGCGGCTCGATTTGCAGCAGCAGTACGACTTGTGGCACGCGGCTCAGCGCAAACGGCCCAAGGTGGAAAAGTTTCCTCGCGCGGCTTGAGGTTCCTCGGTATTGAAATCGAGACCAGCGGCACCCGGCGCTTTGCCCCGACCTATTCGTGGCCGCCATGCTGGCGGAGCAGCTCCACCACGTCGTCGTGGCCATTAGCCTTAGCCATGCTCAAAGGCGTCGCGCCGGACTCATCGGCCTCGGCCCACGCTTGCCCCTGCATCGCCTGCGCCTCCTTAAGGTCCGGGCTGACCGCATACAGCGTGATCCCGCCCTTGACATTGACATCGGCCCCTTCGGCGAGCAACGCCCGCACTACCTCAAGGTGGCCGTTTTGGGAGGCCACCCCCAGCGCGGTCGAGCCGTCGTTCACCCTGGCGTTGACCTCGGCTCCCTTGGCGAGCAGCGCCTGCACAACCTCAAGGTGGCCGTTTTGGGAGGCCATATACAGCGCGGTCCCGCCGAGGTTCGTCTTGCTATTGACCTCGGCCTCCCTTGGCGAGCAGTGCCTGCACCACCTCAAGGTTGCCCTTGTAGGAGGCATACATCAGCGCGGTCCAGCCATCGTTATTCTTGGCATTGACATCGGCCCCCTTGGCTAGGAGCGCGTTGACGCGGGGCAAATCACCCTTTTCAGCCGCTTTGAGGAGATCGTTCCCTTTAGCATTGGCCTGCGCGCCTGCCAGGAGGCAGACCAACACCACCGGGATTCCCAGAATCAACGAGCGCCGAAAGCGTGCCACTTTCAACAGAACCATGAAAACTCCTTTCCATGGGGAACGCCGGAAGGATAACAGAAATCCGCGGAGTTCGCGGTGCGAATCCGGTGCGCGGGTCAGCGGCCCTGCGCGGGAAACTGGCGGGGAGCTTTATGCGCGCCTTAGAACCAGCCTTGGGCTTGCCGAAGGGTTACGATTCCGGGATCAAAGAACCGTGCGGACGCGCGATAAGGGTGTCATCCGTCTCCGAGGCGGCGTAAGGGTCGCAGATCCCGGAAGAGAGATCCGGGGACGCCGGAACTCATTCTTTCGCGCCTGCTTGGATCAACAAGGCCTCGATATCCGCGTGCCCGCCCGCCTTTGCCACATCCAGCGCGCTCCCGCCGTCGTTCGTCTTGGCATTGACATCGGCCCCCTTGGCGAGCAGTGCCTGCACCACCTCAAGGTGGCCTTGTTGGGAGGCCAATATCAGCGCGGTCACGCCATTGCTCCTCCTGGCATTGACCTCGGCCCCCTTGGCAAGCAGCGCCTGCACAACATCAACGTGGCCGTGCGCGGAGGCCACCATCAGCGCGACCCCGCCGTTGTTCGCTTTGGCATTGACCTCGGCCCCTTTGGCGAGCAGCGCCTGCACAACGTCAAGGTGGCCCTCCTAGGGAGGCCAACATCAGCGCGGTCGCGCCATCGCTATCCTTGGCATCGACCTCGGCCCCCTTGGCGAACAATGTCTTGACACGGAGCAAATCACCATTCTTTGCCGCGTAGAAGAGATCCTCTATTGGGACATTTACCGGCACAGGGGCACCGCTCTTAATCTTCAAGATCATCGGTAAGCTACTTTTGGAATTGGCATATCAAAAAGGGCAGTCAACTCCATTTCACCTCCCGGCTGAAAGGTAGCTTGAATTCTCCAGTTCCCGGCGAAAAGGTAATTTGCTCCGATATCCGCCCCAGGATCGTCAAGGTTATAAAAATCGGCCCCTTTTTCTTTGGTCTCAAGCCTCATATGCTTGGCGTCCCTCTCCACATCCTCCACTGGTAACGTAGATACCCTTTAAGGTATAGCATTGAGTCGGTCCCTTTTAGGATTTTGCCGAAGGATCGAAATCACTATGTCATCTTTCGCTTCCAAGAGAACTGGCTCATTTCCTTCATTCTCAATCTTCACTTTTGCGAGCGGGGAGTTTCTCCTTGAGCCGGCGCCGCCAAATCACGTTGGTCGCCAGCCCCTGCATTCATAAGGTCAAACAAGTCCGTTTTGTCCATACTGGGCCGCGTGATTCCGAGTACGCAATCAACATGCCACGTGCCGGCGGAATCAACGCTGTCTGGTCCGCAGATGCGGCTGTTTTCAGACAGAATCATAAAAACTCCTTTAAATGGGGAACGCCGGAAGTATAGCAGAAATCCGCGGAGTTCGCGGTGCGAATCCGGCGCCGGGTCAACGGCCCTCGCGGGAAACTGGCGGGGAGCCGGGTGAGCGCCAGGTCAGGCTGCCGTTGTTGATCCGCGCGCGCAGCCGCTTGAGCACGTTGGTTGGCAGCAGCCCGGTCACGTCTCCGCCCAGCGAAA
>CAWCWB010000017.1:0-72570 GCA_963799155.1 uncultured Acidobacteriaceae bacterium | reverse complement strand
TCTTCCTCCGCGCTCATGGTTGTGCTCGGCACGCTGATCGCCGGCGGCGCATTCACCGTCACGTATGCTGACGCGTCTGCCGAGCCGCCCTCCCCGCGAGCCACCAGGTGATAGGTGGTCGACACCGCCGGGGTCACGGTCTTCACGCCCACTGAGGGAACGTCGCCGATGCCGTCAATCGAAATCGAGCTCGCGTTGGTCGTTTTCCAGGTCAGCTGCACCTGGTCTCCGGCTGAGATCACCGTCGGGGTCGCCGTCAGTTGTGCCGTCGGAGCGGGCGCGGTCGCGGGCGGCGCCTCCTCCCCGGTCGGTAAAGGCGCGGTCTTCTTTTTGCATCCGGAGACTGCGGTCAAGGCAACCAGCAAAAGAGCAATCAAGAATGTGGGTTTCTGTGTCTTCAAGGGAATTCTCCTTCTCAAAAAAGGTCAAATGGTTCTTCTGTGCAATCGGGCTTTCCTGTCGCCCCGCATGCTGCCGCTGAAATTCAGCATCCTTCGCTCCCGCCAAACCTCAGCACCTTACAAATCATAGTCCGTCGAGCCCGCGATTCTGTTGACAACGCGGGAACCGCTCGCTGACGCGGCGCTTTCTTCGCATCGCTCACTTCCAGCTCCAGTTGGGCATCATATTGTCGCCGGAGTACGTCAGTTGATGCTGCTCGGTCCCGTCGGCCAGCATCGTCCAGATCTGCGTGCGGTGCCCGATCTGCCGCTGGAACACGATGTGCCGTCCATCCGGCGACCACGAGGGGAAGTCGTTGATGCCGGCCTCGTGCGTCGCCTGCAGCCAGTTCTTGCTGGCAATGTCCATCACGTAGATGTCATAGCCGCCGGGATCGCCGGGGCCGTATTTGCGGTCCCAGGCAAACGCCAGCAAGCCGCCATTGGGCGACCACGACGGAGAGATGGCATAACCGCCGTCGGTCATGCGCTGCACGTTGGCGCCATCTTTGTCCATCATGTAGATCTGCGGCTCGCCTGTCCTTCCACTCACAAAGGCCAGCTGGCTGTCGGTGCGCGGATTCCAAACCGGGGCTACGTCGGAACCGAACGACGTCAAACTATGAGCATTGCCGCCGCTCACATCCGCAACCCAGATCTCCGGATGCCCGGAACGCGCCGAGGAGAACGCAATCCTCAGCCCATCTGCCGTCCACGCCGGCGACTGGTTGCTTCCGCCCGCGGCGCCTGTAGGAAAGCTCACCAGCCGGTTCAGGTCCAGCGAAAACATCCGAATCGCCCATCCCTCGTTGCCCAGCGAGGCGAACGCAATTCGCGAGTTATCTGGTGAGATGCGCGGCGAAAGCGAAATGCTGCCTAAGTGGGTGACGGCGTGCTGGTTGGCTCCGTCGTAGTCCATCTCCCAGATCTCCTTGGAGCCGGTGCGGTTGCTTACGAAGTAGATCTTGGTTTCGGCGATGCCGTTGATGGCGCCGCCCAGCCGGTAGATGATGTCGTCGGCAAACCGGTGAGCCACCGTGCGCGCCATCTCTTCGCTCGCCGTCTCGTTGTATTGCCGGGCCAGCACCGGCGCGCTCCCCGCGGTGCGCGCGTCGGTCAGCCATCCGTACACCACCAGCCGGCCATTCTCCGCAGAAAGCGCTCCGAACGCCACCATCGCCGCGTTGGCCGGAGCCGCCGACCATTGCGCCGGCACAAACTCCTGCGGCGAGCCCGGCATGGCCTGCGGCGCCAGGCTCTTTGACACCATGTCGAAGATGCCCGCGTTCGTCAGGTCGTTAGAGAGCGTGGAGTCGAAGATCGCCTTGAGCGGCGTGGTCTGGGGATCGCTGCCCACCGGCTTGAAATCCGCGGCGGCCAGGCGGATGCGCTCGTTGCCCAGGTTGGTTCCCGTGTGCACCCAGTCTTGAGCGGAGATTTGCGGCGCTGAAAAATACGCCAGGGAAAGCAAAAACAGGGGGAAGACCCGCAAAATTGCCTTCATGCGATGTGCAATCCTTCCTTTTGAGTAACAGATCGAGTATGCGCACGCCCTCGAAGGGCCTTTCTGCATGACGCTTGATGCAACACAACGTTAGATGCTGGTTCCTGGCCCTCCGAGTCCCGCAACAACCTTCAAGCTGCAATCTGCATCCTGGCGCGGTTTCATCGATTCCTTGCCGCTTACCACCGCCGCTGCCCCGCCACCGGGCAAACTAACCACTGAACCACTGTCTTTCAGTACTCGCAGTAGTACGACACCTTCAACGTACTTTGATTATAGTTCGGCGGCAGCGAGCCAAATGTGTCCACGCGCTGCACGCCGCGCTTGCAGGAATTGTCCAGCGTAGGGCTCCCGCTCGAGCTGTCCAGCTGCAGGTCTGCTCGTGGCTCCCGTCGCGGTAAATGTGAAAAATCAAGTACACACGCGCGCCCTTCGGCGTGCGCGGATCCACCTGCCCCTTGTCCCAGCTCTGCGACATCTTGCGGTTGATCTGGTCCACGTACCACGGGTACAAGCTCGCAAAATTGCTATCCCCAACCGTCGTCGGCCCGGTCGATCCAATCTGCATCTGGTGCGGCATGACCGACCCCGCCTGCTCGCCGTACTTCGCCACATTCTCTTTGGGGGGCGGCTGGTGCAGTTGCGTCTTCGGGATGTTCTTCGCCGTGGGTTTCGCCTGCTTGCCCAAAATCGGAATCGCCGTCTCGTCCACGTGCTTCTGTTCCTTGGGACTCGGCTGCGCCGGCGCCTGGCTCGGAGTCTCCGTCGCCAGCACATTCTGGTTGATCTGGTCGGCCGGCAGCGGCAGCGCGCTGCTCACCAGGTTTACTTCAATCGCTCCGCCCGCGCCCGCAGTGCCCCAATCGTTGTGATGAAACAGACCCATCACCCAGGCGTAGTACACAAGGGTTACGGCCAGCGCAATATGCAGCCCCACCGAGCCCGCCGCCGGTCCCGCCAATGGCTCCGGCGTCAGTTCCCGCTCCAGGTGTTCGCCGCCCTCCAGAACGCTGTTCACGCCTTTTCATCCTGAGCCGGTTCGCTGGCTCACTCGCCTCCCGATTTGCCGGCCCGCTGACTCCCTAACTCGCCGCCTCAAAGACCCGGCGACTTGCTGACTCGCCGGCTTGCTGTCTTTCTAACTCCGCTAACCCCGCTAGCTTCGCTGACTCCGCTAATTCCCGCTCCCCGCCGCAGCCTTCGTCTCCAGCGGCTGCGTCACAATCGATACATTCGTGATCCCCGACTGCTTCACCGCGTCCATCACGCTGGCAAAGGCCCCAAACGGCACCCGCTCGTCGCTGCGCAAATAGATCGACTGGTGCGCCGGGTCCACTCCCGCCTGGTGCAGCTTCGCCGGCAAATCGTGAACGTTCACCGGCTGATCGTTCAGAAAAACATTCTGATCGCGGTCGATGGTCACCACCATCCGCTGCTCGGTGATCTGTTTCACCGTCCGCGTCTTCGGCACGTTCACTTCAATCCCCGACTGCAGCACCGGCTCGGTGATCATGAAGATCACCAGCAGCACCAGCACTACGTCCACCAGCGGCGTGATGTTGATCTCCGCCAGCGACGTTCGTGTTTGTCCAGCGCTAGTGGTGAATGCCACGATCAAAATCTCCAGGGACGACGGGTGCCCCAGGTCTCGATTCTGAGACCTGGGATACCACCGTGCCTCAGCTACCAATTCACGCGGTCAGAATTCGAGCCCGTCCGCCGCACCCGCCTCTACTTGTATAGACTCCGCTCCGCCTCGTGCGGCATCTCGCTCGGCGTCCGAGGCGAAATCTCGCTCGGCCCGCGTGGCGGCGCCTGCGCCTGCGTCCGCAGCGGCATTTCTTCCAGCGAGTTCAGCAGCTCGCGGCAAAAGTCGTCGGTCGCCGAGGCAAAGAGCCTGATCCGCGCCGCAAACTGGTTGTACGCCACCACCGCCGGCACCGCCACAAACAATCCCGCCGCCGTGGTAATCAGCGCCTCGCTGATCCCCGGCGCCACGGCCCGCAGCGTCGCCGCGCCCGCCTGGCCCAGCCCGTGGAACGCGTCCACCACGCCCATCACCGTCCCGAACAGCCCCACGAACGGGCTGGTCGCCGCAATCGTCGCCAGCCACGTCATGCGCCGCTCCAGCGCCGTCACCGCTGCGCTCGCCGCCGTCTGCGCCGTGCGCTCTAGTGGCGTCAGGTTTCGCGGAGGCCCCGACCCTCCCGTCTGCCGCTTGTAGGTCTCGTACACATCCTCAAAAACCTGCGCCAGCGGGCTCGCGCTGTATTCGCTGGTCAGCGCCGCAATCTCCTGCAGCCGCGACGCCTTGCGGAACGCGCGAATGAATCTCCGGCTCTGTTTCGTCGCCTTGTTGAACGTCGATATCTTGCCCAGGATGACCGTCCACGAGTACAGGCTGGCCACCAGCAGCAGCACCAGCGTGCCAATCGCGATCGGCCCGATGTTGCTCATCATCTCTGCCAGGGCGCTGAAGCCCTGCGTCTGCTGCGCCGCGCCGGTGCCGCCGTCAGCCTGCAAAAAAATCGCCAATGCTACCGTATAAATCGTGAATCACCTCATTCTCCACGGTATCAGACCGCGTTTCTCTACCCAAGTGACCGTTTGGATGCCTCATATTCTGGGTTGCCTCATCCTCGGCGCCGCTGTTTTGCTCGCCAGGAAGGGCAACCAGCGCCTGCCGCGCGATCAAATCCCCTCCAACCCGCTGTTCATGCTATGCTGCGCTCGGATTCCCATGCTCGTCGAACTGCGCGCTGAAAACTACGCCGTCATCGATCACGCCATCGCCTCGTTCGGTCCCGGCCTCAACCTCCTCACCGGCGAAACCGGCGCCGGCAAATCCATCCTCGTCGACGCGCTCGCCCTCCTCATGGGCGGCAAATCCTCCGCCGACGTCGTCCGCCACGGCGCCGACAAGGCCGTCGTCTCCTGCGTCTTCGAGTCCACCCCCGGCGCCGAATCCATCCTCGAACAGAACGGCATCGACGCCGAAGGCGTCGAAATCATTCTCCGTCGCGAGATCCTCTCCACCGGCAAGGGCCGCGTCTTCGTCAACAATCAGCCCGCCACTAACGCCGTCCTCAAGCAGCTCGCGCCCGAGCTCGCTCTCGTCCACGCGCAAACCGAGAGCCTCTCCAGCTTCGACCAGGCGCAGCAGCGCATTCTCCTCGACCGCTTCGCCGGCATTTCGTTAGATGCGGTCGCCGAGGCCCACGCTCGCTGGAAAGACAGCCTTGCCAAGCTCAACGATCTCCTCCAGGGCGAGCAGGACCGCCTGCGCATGGTCGACCTCTGGACCTATCAGAGCAAGGAGATCGAGCAAGCCCACCTCGTGCCCAGCGAAGACGAAGCCCTCGAAACCGAGAAGCGCGTGCTCGCCAACGCCGAAAAACTTTACGCTGCCGCCATGAGCGCCTTCGACCAGCTCTACGAAGGCGGCTCATCCGCCGAAGCCGCTCTCCGCGACGCTTTGCGAAATGTGGAAGAGCTCGCCCGCTACGACGCCCGCTTCGCTGAACCCGCTCAGCAGCTCGCCTCCGCCCGCGCCACCATCTCCGACATCGCCGCCTCGCTCCGCGACTACGCCGAAGGCATTAACGCCTCGCCCGAGCGCCTCGCCGAAATCGAAGACCGCCTCGCTCTCCTCGACCGCCTCAAGCGCAAATATGGCAAGACCGTCGCCGAGGTCATCGTTTTTGGAGAAGCCGTGGCCAGCAAGCTCTCTGAGGTCGAAGACCGCGACGAAATCCTCAAGACCCTTCGCGCCGATCTCGATCAGGCCGCCGCAGCCTACCGCAAAGCCGCCTCCGCGCTCACCGCCGAGCGCAAGGCCGCCGCGGCCAAACTCGCCAAGCTCGCCGAGGCTCAGATCAACTCTCTCGCCATGAAGGCGAAATTCGCAGTCGCCGTCCACTCCGCCGAGGCATCCGTGTCGGTTTCGGATAAACAAGGTGCCGGTGGGCAGAGCCTTATATCAGGGCACGACTTCAGTCGTGCCGAAGACGTTTTGGCGGAAGGAGGTCAGGGCTTCAGCCCTGACAATAAGGCCGCAAAACCGAGCGGGCCTTTAGGCCCGGAGACTGCCTCTGCAAAAGGGGGTTCTGGCAGACAGAGTTTTGTGTCAGGGCACGGCTTCAGCCGTGCCGATAAGGGCGAGATGAATGAAGGGGCTTTAGCCCCTGAGGGAAGCGAATCCGACCACCCCCACTGGACCTCCTCCGGCTGGGACTCGGTCGAATACCTCATCGCCACCAACCCCGGCGAGCCCCTCAAGCCGCTCGTTGAAATCGCCTCCGGCGGCGAGCTCTCCCGCGTGCTGCTCGCCCTGAAAGTGGCAGTGGAAGAATCCTCCTCCAAGACCAAAAGGAAAACCACCCCCCGCACCCTCGTCTTCGACGAAATCGACATCGGCATCGGAGGCCGCGCTGCAGAAGCTGTCGGCCACAAGCTCAAACTCCTCGGCCGCGCCCAGCAGGTCCTCTGCGTCACCCACCTGCCGCAAATCGCCGCGTTCGCCGATCAGCATCTCGCCGTCGAAAAGCACGAGAAGGACGGCCGCACGCAAACCCGCATCCGCGTCCTCGACGACCGCGCCCGCACCCACGAAGTCGCCCGCATGTTGTCCGGCGCAAAAGTTACCGACACCAGCCTGCAGCACGCCGCGCAAATGATCGCCGCCAGCCGCTAGAAGCCCGCACGACACACCGACCAGACGACGAAATCGTCACGGACCCGGCTCACTGCGCCATACTTGATTACGTCTCAACTACGAACACATCCTCTCGCTGCTCCAGCGCAAGGAGATTCACGAATGTATCTGCAAGCGGAGAAGCTCGTCCTCCGAACCGCAGTTGTTTGGTTTGCCATCTCTCTTCCCAACCCGCTGGCAGCTCAGTCCGCCGCACAGGCCCAGCAACAGCAGCCGGCCCCACAGCAGCAGCCCGCATCCCAGCAGCAACCGCCCGCCGCCCAACCGCCGCCTCAGCCCGAACTGCCCAACGCACCTGTACCCGCTTCCTCCCCGTCCTCGCAGGAACCCTCGCTCTCCGATCTCGGCTTCACGCCGCAGCAAACGCAAGGCAATCCCAAGCTCCAGGCCGAGCTCAACAAGCGCACCGAGATGCTCAAGATTCATCAGCGCCTCGGCCTCATCACGCTCGCGCCCATGGCTGCCACTCTCATCACCGGACCCATGGCCAAGGCCAAAGGCCGCAACGGCCAAACCATTACCGAGCCCACCAACGCCAATCTCGACTTTCACGCCGCGCTCGGCGGAACCACCGCCGCCCTCTACTTCACCACCGCATCCTTCGCCATCTTCGCTCCCAAAATTCCGGGAACACCAAAGCACGGCGCCATCCGCCTGCATGAGGCGCTGGCCTTCGTCCACGGCCCCGGCATGATCCTCACACCCATCCTCGGCGCCATGGCCTACTCACAGGAGCAGAACGGCGAAAAAGTCCACGGCATCGCCTCGGCCCACGGCCCCGTGGCCATCGCCACCGTCTGCGCCTACGGCGCGTCCATCGTCGCCGTTTCTTGGCCCATTCATCTCAAATTCTGGGAGAAATGATGAAGCGGAGTTTCCTGCTCGCTCTTTTACTTGCCTTGCCTGCCGTCTTCGTCCCGCATTCCGCTCTCGCGCAGCCCGACTCAACCTGGGTCGTCGATCAGGGCACGCTCACCTACCACATGTCGCATCCCATGCACGAGGTCGATGGCACCAGCCACGCCGCCAGGGGCAAAGGCATCTGCCACGCCGGCTGGTGCGACTTCCTCATTGCTGTTCCCGTTAAAACGTTCGACTCCGGCGACACCAACCGCGACCTGCACATGATCGAGGCCACGCGCGGTGCGCAGTTTCCTATGATTGTCGTCCGCGCCCATTTCCCACAGGCCGAATCCGCCCAGCAATGGATTCACGCCGATCTCGAAGTCCAGTTCGCCGGCCAAACCACCCGCTACTCTAAAGTTCCCTTCGAGCGCACCCAGCAGGGAAGTGAAGTGCGCATCACCGGAACCATTCCTCTCACCTGTTCCGACTTCAACATCGACCGCCCCTCGTTCCTCACCGTGCCCATCAAAAACGAGATCCCCGTCCGCGTCGACATGACCTGGCACGCCATGTGACCGCCCGCCGCCCGCACCCACGAAGTTGCCCTTATCTTGTCCGGCGCAAAAGTTACCGGCCCCAGCCTCCAGCACTCCGCCTAGATGATTGCCGCCAGCCGGAAGGCAGTATCGCTCACCTAAGCAACTCGCTGTGCGATCCCAGCCTCGCCAGTCGCAACGTATCCTGATCAGGCTTCCGATAGATCAGCAGCAAATCGGGTTTGACGTGGCACTCGCGGTAGCCACTCCAACCTCCGCTTAGTTCATGATCGCGGTGCCGCGGTTCCAACGGCTTGTCGTTCGCCAGAGCCTCGATGACCGGCACGAGATCGTCATCCAGCGTCGCCCGGTGCTGACCCCTTGCCTCTCGCTTGTAGTCGCGCCTGAATGCCGACGAGCGTTCAATCGTTCGCATGCAGATCGTCCATCAGCGCCTTCACGCTCCGGAACCGCTTGCCCTTGCCGGCCTCCAACTCGGCAATTGCCTTGCGCGTCGTCGCATTCGGAACCCGCACCTCAAACGGGAGCCGCTGCTCATCGGCCACCCGCAGCATCAGCAGGCGAATTGCGTCCGAGATAGACAACCCCATCGCCTCAAGTGCGTCGGCCGCTCGCTCCTTCGTCCCCGTATCGATGCGCGCACGAACGTATGTGTCTGCCGTTGCCATACAAACCCTCCGACTCAATTGTAGTCACAATTGGACCACAGCACAAGAACACACACCGCACAGAGCCCTCACATTCACCAACGCCAAGCGAGATCGCAAAGATCGAACGCCGCTAACCTCGCTAGCCCTGCCGACACCGCTGCCACATGAGATTACCTAGGTAATTCTTTACCGTATTTTAGTTTGCTTTTCATAGGTGACTTCGATAACCTCAGAAACTAATTTGATGGTTTTCTCTTCCCCTGCCTCCTTTGTCGATCAGCATTTGCCTGCCTTGGAGTTCCCCGTCTAGGAGCACCTATGCGAGTGGCGTGTTTTCGCGCATCCCTGCCCCCACGCAGTCCTCAGCCAACGACTGCGTCTCTCTGGGCGTCATTCCTCCTTGTCGCTTCGCTGATTCCGTTCGCCTACCTCATGACAGGTTGCGGCGGCGGATCGATCGCCGTCGATCTGAACACCATCGCGGCCATCGGCGCTCCCAGCAACACCGTCCGGGTCAATCAAACGCTGCAGCTCACCTCCAGCTATGTTGCCTCCGGACAGGCCATGACGTTCTATGTCAACGGAATTCCCGGCGGCAACTCTGAGATCGGCACCATCAGCAACACCGGACTTTACACCGCTCCCGCCGTCGTTCCCAATCCCTATACGGTCCAGATCACCAGCTCCATCGCCCAATACCCCACCGCAACGCCAGGCTCAATCTCGGTCCAGGTTTGGAACCCCATTCCCACGCTCGGCACAGTCACTCCAAATGGATTCTCAGAGGGCACCACAACCGTCACGGTGAATGGATCGCAGTTTGTCTACGGCGCCCAGATCAGTTGGAACGGCGTATTCGTTCCCACGACCTATGTCTCCGCCACGCAACTGGTGGCGCAAATCTCCGCTCCCAATCCCGGCACCTATCCGCTGACCGTCACCAATCCCAATCCCGGATCGGCGACCGCAACTCCGCTTTCCCTCGTGGTCGGCCCCGGCCAGGTGGTGCTGCCACTCGAGCCAAACTCCGGCACGGACGTCCGCGTATCGAACTCGCTCAACCTTGGCTTAATGGTCAATGGAACCGATAATCCCGCCGTCACGTTGCAGGTGAATGGCATCGCCGGCGGCAATGCCGTGGTTGGCACGGCGGTCTCGAACGCCGATGGCTCCATCACCTACACCGCGCCGCCCGTTGTTCCCACCCCGAGCAACATCGTCCAGCTCACCATCACCAGCGTCGACAATCCTGCGGTCTCCATCTCGCAGAACATCTCGGTGATGAATCCTATCCCGATTCTCACCGCCGCCACGCCCATGGCCTTCGATCCCGGACCGGCGACCATCGTGCTCACTGGCCAGCAATTCATCAACGGCGCGCAGGTCCTCGTCAACGGCGCTCCCGCGCCGACCACCTTCAACAGCGGATCGCAATTGACTGCCAACGTCGATCTCGCCGAGCCCGGCAATCTCGATCTGCAGGTCCTCAATCCCGCCCCGGCCCCGCCACATCGGCCGATCTCATCGCCACAGTCAGCGGCACGCCGCCCACTCCCGTCGTCAGCCCGAAGGACGCGGCGCGCTTCCTTGAGCAGGCCACTTTCGGCGCAACCGACGCCGACATCCATCACCTTTCGCTTGAACGGCTACCAGGCGTGGCTCAACGAGCAATTCGCCATGCCACCCACGCCCTCGGAGCCCGCCGTCGAGCAGGCGCTGATCGTCAACAACCCGCCCTGCGCCTCCGGCGACGTCAAGTGCAACGCCGCGCTCTTTGTGCAGAACAGCTCCGACGAAGGCCTGGTGCAGGATACCTTCTGGCAGCAATCGCTCACCGCGCCCGACGAGCTCCGCCAGCGCGTCAAGTACGCCCTCTCGCAACTCTTCGTCATCTCCAGCGACAACACCACCGCGATTCAAAGCATGCCGCGCGGCGAGGCCAGCTATTACGACATGCTCGGCAACGACGCCTTCGGCAACTTCCGCCAGCTCCTGCAGGACGTCACCCTCAGCCCGATGATGGGCCAGTTCCTTTCCATGCTCGGCAACGACAAGGGCAACGCCACCACCGATCCCGATGAGAACTACGCGCGCGAAGTCATGCAGCTCTTCACCATCGGCCTCTGGCAGTTGAACGACGACGGCTCGCAGCAGCTCGGATCGCAACGGCAAGCCCATCCCCACCTATTCGAACACCGACGTCATGGGCCTGGCCGCGGTCTTCACCGGCTTCAGTTGGAACATCCCCGGCGACTCGAGTGACAACGCCTGGTCCAACTGCTGCCTTTACGTCGGCCCCGGCTACGGCGAAGAGCTGCTGCCCATGCAGAGCTTCCCCAACCACCACTCCACGGTCGCAAAAGCAATTCCTCGGCGTCACCATTCCCGCATCAGGCAGCCCCGACCCCAACGGCGATCTCAAGATCGCTCTCGACACGCTTGTTCAACCACCCCAATCTGCCCGCCTTCTTCTCCAAGCAGATGATCCAGCACCTGGTCACCAGCAATCCCAGCCCCGCCTACGTCAATCGCGTCGCGCAGGTCTTCAAGAACGACGGCACCGGCGTGCGCGGCAATCTGCAGGCCGTCATCACCGCCATCCTCATGGACCCCGAGGCGCGCGACTCCGCCACCGACGTCGGCAATCCGCAATACGGCAAGGTTCGCGAGTCTCTGCTGCGCTACACAGAGTGGGCGCGGGCCTTCACCGCGCAATCGCGCACCGGCTCGTTCGACATCGGCAGCACCGAAGATCCCATCTACGGCCTCGGCGAGATGTGGCTCCGCTCGCCCACCGTCTTCAACTGGTTCGCCCCCGGCTACACGCCCCCCAACACGCCGATCTCCGCCGCCGGCCTGCTCGCGCCGGAGATGCAGATGACCAATGTTTCCACCGTGGTCGGCTACATCAACTACATGCAAAGCGCCATCGGCGCTAACGCCACTGGCGGTCCTGACGTCTTCTCGTCCTACTCCACTGAAATGACCCTGGCCGCAACACCCGATCAGTTGCTCGACCGCATCAATCTGCTGCTCATGTCCGGCCAGATGTCCTCGACTCTCTACAACCAGATTCTCGCCGCCATCACCGCCATCCCCATACCCACCGGCGATCAGAACGCAATCAACGCCGCGCTTCTCGCGCGCGTGCAAACAGCCATATATCTCACCGTGGCGTCGCCCGACTTCGCCGCGCAGCAATAGGAGCCAGCCATGAGCTGCACATGTCACCAAACCCGCCGCCAATTCCTCCGCACCGCCTCCATGGCCTCCATGGCCGGCATCTACGTCAGCCCGTTTCTGCTCGAGCTCAACTCTCTGGCCGCCATGGCGCAGGAGAGCACCGGAACAGACTATCGAGCTCTCGTCTGTGTCTATCTGCAGGGTGGCAATGACGGTCACGGCACCGTGATCGCCACCGATCCTGACTCCTATGCTGCCTTCACCTCCGCCCGCTCCGGCGCGCCCGGCCTCGCCTATCCGCTCTCCGAGCTGCTGCCCATCACACTCCAGACTCCGCAGAGTGGCCGCACCTTCGCGCTCAATCCTTCTCTCGCCGGCGTGCAAGCTCTCTTCAACGCCGGCCGCGCCGCCATCGTCGCTAACACCGGAACCCTCATTGCGCCGGCAACCAAAACCGAGATCAACTCCAACACTGTCCCTCTCCCCGATTCGCTGTTCTCGCACTTCGATCAAACCGCCGCATGGCAGGCCATTGCCTCCAATCTCGGCAGCGGCGAGCGCGTGGGCTGGGGCGGCGCCGTGGCCGACGCCATCGAGGCCATGAACATGAACTCCAACTCCATGTTCACCTGCATCTCCACCGCAGGCAACGCGCTCTTCCTCGCCGGGCAAACCTCGTTTCAGCTCAACGTCACCTCCGCCGGTCCGATCCCCATCTACGGCCTCGCCCAGCCGCCCTTTGGCCTGCCCTCAGCGGCCAATCCGCTCAACTCCATCCTCACCGCCGACGAAACCAATCTCTTTGCTCAGGAGTATCAAATCGTCATCAACCGCTCCATGCAGGCGCAGTCCATGCTCGCCACGGCCATGGCTCCGGCAGGCGCGGCAGGCGTCGCCAATCCCCCGCAGTATCTCGACCCCATGACCAACATGCTCGCCGACAACCCCCTCGCCACTTCCTTGCAGACCGTCGCCCGCATCATTGCCGGCCGCGCCTCGCTCGGCGTCACCCGCCAAATCTTCTACGTCCAGCTCGGCAGCTTTGACACCCACAACAACCAGGCCGTACAACACGCCCAGCTCCTCACCCAGCTCGGCGCAGCCTTCCAGTACTTCGATGGCCTCATGGTCGGCATGGGCCTCAGCAACAACGTCACCTCGTTCACCATCTCCGACTTCGGGCGTACCCTCACCTCGAACTCCAACGGCACTGACCATGGCTGGGGCAGCCACCACTTCGTCGTCGGCGGCGCGGTGCAGGGCCAGAACATGTACGGCCAATATCCCGTGGTCGGCGTCGATCAGACCAACGACCTCGGTGCGGGCCGCCTCATTCCCACCACCTCTGTCGAGCAATACGCCGGCACCCTCGCCAGTTGGTTCGGCCTCTCCGACAGCCAGATCCGCACCGTTTTCCCCAACTTCGGCAACTTCGGGTCCAACCCCTACCTCGGCTTCATGAGTTAGCAATCGATTGCAACCCGGGAATTGCTGAAAGCTGACAACTGAGAACTGACAACTCCAGCGTCCCTGCCTCGGAAGGGGCAGGACATTATAGATAGACAAAGTAGCTTAGTTTAACCAGGGGGACCCCATCCATCGCGCAACTCCATCGCGCGATGGATGGGAGGCCACGAACACATCCGTCTGTATTATCATGCTGAGCGCAAGTCGGCGCACAATCGCCGCCAATTGTGCACCGAACACAGTCGAAAGCCTGCCCTGAGCCCGCCACCGGTCCTGCCACTGCAAGAACGGCGCGCACTCAGCGTCATTACATCGAGATGCTGATCGCAATTCCGATGCCCGGATATCTGTCGTCGTACAGGTAATAACCGTCGTTCTCGTAAACCACGTAGACGTCGTCGGTGTCATACCAGTCATTCGACCAGTTTCCCGGCCATGGGTCGAGAAGCGTAATCCAATAGCCGTTGTACTGGAAACGTGGGTATCCATCAAAAACCATGAAGGGAAGACCGTAGATCCGAAACACATTCCGCGGCCCAAAGTAGACGTTGTACCGGGCGTCAGGGACACGGTAGCCGTTGTACCCGCCCCGTTGTTGCCAGGTGCGGTGGTCGGTCTGCCAATTTCCTGCGCGATGATTTTGCCAGGTGGTCTGCTCGGTATGCTGCTGCGCTGCATTGCGCTGAGGTTGCTGTTGTTGCCGCTGCGCCGGCGGTTGCTGGGCGTGCTGCTGCGGTGCAGGCTGTTGCCGCTGCGCCGGCGGTTGCTGGGCGTGCTGCTGCGGTGCAGGCTGTTGCCGCTGCGCCGGCGGTCGCTGGGCGTGCTGCTGCGGTGCAGGCTGTTGCCGCTGCGCCGGCGGTTGCTGGGCGTGCTGCTGCGGTGCAGGCTGTTGCCGCTGCGCTGGCGGTTGTTGGGCGTGCTGTTGCGGCGCTGGCTGTTGCCGCTGCGCCGGCCGTTGCTGGGCGTGCTGCTGCGGCGCTGGCTGTTGCCGCTGCGCCGGCTGTTGCTGGGCGTGCTGCTGCGGCGCTGGCTGTTGCCGCTGCGCCGGCTGTTGCTGGGCGTGCTGTTGCGGCTGATTCGGTTGACCTTGCTTGTTGCCTTGCCTCTGATCCTGCGCCGAGGCTGGAGCGGCCATTCCAAGCGCCAGCGTCAAGATTGCCGAAGTGACGATGAGTTTCGAATTCATAGGAGGTTCCTCTGACTTCCATTTCGTTAACTGCTGCTTGTTCCGGAGCAAGCTTCCCATTGTCGAATGGACTGGACTCGCGATGGCTTCAGCCGATACGACCAGTCACACCCCACCGCTTTCCCCGCGCCTGAGGGCTTCTGCACCAGGTTCTTTGGTGATTGTGGGCTGGTCCCAGAGTCGTGTCTGATTCGTTTTGCTCATCTTCGAAGAATCTCTCCGTAGCCCATTCGGCCCAAATGCTGCTAATTCCCCTTGCCATCAACTGAGCTGGGTGCCTGTATTCTAACCGACGCGCTTTTGTCTTTGCGCCCAGGCTGGAGTACCACAACCGCAAATCTCCCACTCCCAACGAACCCCCCAAAGGGGGGTGGGAGGCCTCGCCGGCTTGCTAACGCGCTGGCTTACTGACTTGCCCCCGGTTCCCTGATCCCTGATGCTGCCTTGTATCAGGGCATGACTTTCCGTCATGCTGCAACCTTCTCCGCTCTTCCGAACAACAAAGAGCGCGGCGATGCACCCCCTGGGCCGGGTCGGGTCCCGAGCCCCGATATGCCTTGACCTGCATGATCAAGGGAACTAAACTCCCCTGCTCAGGGGGATTCTATGAAATTTTCCGGGACCTCCGCATGCATCGTACTCTCTTGCGCATTCCTATTGTTACAACCCAAATCCCCGGCTCGAGCCCAAAGTGGCGCGACTCCGGTCAACCTGCTGTCCTGGGGCGCCGGCGCGCTCATCGTGCAGGCGCCGCCGTCCTATGCCGAAAGTGGTAACTGGTCGCCCGATGCACTGCTCGACGAGCTGACAAACTCGGGTTGGGCCACCCCGGCCGGTGACCTCACGCCCAAGGTCTTCGTATTTGAGCTTGCAGTCAGGAGCCAAATCACCAGTCTCGGCTTCGATACTGCCCAAGTCGAAAACCGGGGACGCGGAGCGAAGGATGTAAAGGTGGAGATCTCCGACCGCAAGGACGGAGGCTTCACACAAATCGCCGCGCCGTCTTTGGCGCCGGTCATGGACCACCAGAAGTTCGTGCTGAAGGCGCCAGCCGCCGGGCGCTACCTGAGGCTGACGGTACTCAGCAACTGGGGCGACGACCAGTACATGGAAATCATGGATGTCTACGCCTATGGCAAACCGCTCGTTCAACCAGCACTGGCCGACAACTCCGGCACTTTTTCTTCGGATTACGGAGACTTCCACATGCAGCAAACCGGCGCCACGGTGAACGGATGTTATGAGTATGCTGACGGGCTGATCGAAAACGGCGGATTTGACGGCAGGGTGCTCCGCTTCACCTGGAGCGAAGGCCCGGCTGGCGGTGAACGCCATGGCGGCCCGGCGATGCTCACCTTCGCTGACGACGGCCAGTCGTTTACTGGCTTCTGGTGGCACGAAGGCGACACCAACGCAGGCCCTGGGGGAAGCTGGCACGGCACGCGAGTCTCCCGCGACGTTGGCTCATGCCCGTACTGGAAGCCGGGAACCGGCAATGCGGTCGAGCAGGAGCTCCAGAGTAACGGTCGTGCTCGCCTCTACGGGATTCTCTTTGACACCGATTCCGACCACCTCAAGGACGAATCCAAACCCACGCTGGACGCGCTCGTGGCTACTGCGCACGACCAGCCCTCGTGGAACTTTTCCATCGAAGGACACACCGATAACACGGGCAGCGACGCCCACAACCAGGCGCTCTCTGAAAAGCGAGCGATCTCCGTCAAAACCTACTTGGTCGCCGCCGGGGTGAATGCGAACCGGTTGACAACCCAGGGATTCGGCGCGAGCCGTCCCGTGGCCAGCAACGACACCGAGCTGGGCCGCTCGCAGAACCGGCGCGTGGAGGTCGTAAAGAAGTAGGTCCCGAGTCTCGGCAGGCGCCCCGTTCTTGCGCTGCCGATTGCGATTCCGTTCAATGCTGTCCGGTCAGGACAATGGTTCCAGAACCGGTGCAATTGTTCACACCGAGGGGCGAGCTGATGGAGAATGTCTTCTGAATGGTTGAGAAATGCAGGAATTCGTCTTCGCTGAGGGTGAACTTCATCGGTACCCATGCCTGGTCGGCACAAATGCCGATGTACTGTTCGTCGTCCTGATCTGGACTTCCGTACGAGAAGGGAGGGACCCCAAACTCCAGGGTCGCACCTTTAGGGAGGCGGACGATCTCAGCATTAACTGCAGTGCCAAAGCTGTTCGAGCTGGCCGTGTGGGAACCATGCGGGGACATGGAAGTGGCTGTGCCGCTGAATGACGAGATCACAAACTCACACTTGTCACCTGCCTGCATGGCGGTAGTGCAATAGGAACCGTAAGTCGAGGTGGGGGTGTACACGCTCACGCTGTGCTGCGTTTCACTGTGTTGCAGTTCCGCTTCCCGCATCTTCGCGTCGACAACGGTCCGGAATGAAAGCGCATCCGCTCCGATGTTCACGGTGGCTTTTCCGATGATCGCGTTGGGTTGGCCGCTGGGCCGGTGATGGCCATACCAGGCCCTGATGGTCGCGGGACCGCGCTGATCGCCCGCCGTGAATTTTACGTGAGCCTTGCCGTCACCGTCCGTCACTACCACAGAAGGCTGTACTTTCCCGCCCGTCGTGCCTTCAAGGTTCCCCAGAGTCTCCCACTGACCCGCCAGCAAATGGACAGTGCGATTCTTCAACTGCACGCCGTCGCAGTCCACCAGATCGAGCTCGACATCAGTTGTCTCGCCCTCATACAACTGGTTCTTTGCTGGCCGGATCGTTAGTGTTCCCTCGGGCTGGCTGCGGGCGATGCCGGGATCCGCATCGCGTTTCTTTTTCTCCCATTGGGTGATGACGCCGCCAATTGGACTTAACTGCCCGGCGAGAGAATCTACCGCGGCATCGAAGTCCGGAAGCTGGGTTCCCTTGCCCGGGTCCTTGAGGGTGTAGTAGGCCGTCTTGACCACTTCGCGCGAATAACCAGATTCGATGCGGACCACGACTGTATAAGCACCAGCGCTGCCTGTGACTTGACCCGTGACGATGTAATCGAGATCAAGACGTCCGGGCGGGGGCAAAGTAGGCGTTTCCAGGCCGGATCGGAGACGGGGCGCGCCGTTGGGCGTCCACAGGTTTCCGTCAACAAGGGCTGCCTGCGGACAGGAATTGTCCGACCTGATCTTTATGATTGTCTCCTTCGCCATGTAGAACAGCGACTTATAGCGCACGATGGCGTTGGCATCCCCCGTAGGCCGGGGAACCTGGACGTCAAACTCGAACATGCCCACTCGGCCGATCCCGCAATCACAGGTTGAGTCGGCGGCCCAGCAACCGGGGCCGAAACAAGCGCTAAGTACAACCATGAGTCCAAATGATTTCGCTACCTGATTGGTCACGAACCTACCTCCTCGCCTTGTCCAAGGCAAGATTGTTGTAACTCGACCACTACCCATCTTGCGGCCGCCTCACCAGCCCTTTCCGCACAAGATTCCTGTGAAGCTACTCCCGCAAGCTATGCCTTTCCCCTCAAGCGAAGAACGCAAGGACAGAACAGCATTGATCCTTGGCTGCCCGCTCCGGCGATGCGAAGATCCACAGCGGCCGTCGCAACGACGCTTCTTCAAGAGAGGCACCCAACTACTTACTCAAACTCGTACGACTCGTCTTGCCGGCGACATCAGCGACTTTCATCGCCCACTTATCCGCATCCGCACGATCTGGTATCTCTTCCACTTCCAGTTGAAACACCGTGCTTCCTGCCACGCCGAAGTAAAGACAATGGTATGAATAGAAATCCGGCGCCCCTTCTCCATAAAACCGTCTCCGCTGGGTCACCCCTTTCCCCCAGGGATACTGAGTTACTTCCGGTTGGCTAATCATCTCGTCAATGGTTGTAGCCATACTTTGCGCTGCTCTCTTGCTGTCAGTTTCAACCTCCTCTCGACTGCCCGGCGCAATCATCTTCCACATTTGGCTATTTCCGTCGTAGGAGGTGAAGATGAAGTGGTAGTGAGTCATTACCTGGCTCCGCAAACCGCTTTTCCTCTCGGCAACAAACTCGACCTGCGCATTGACCATGTTCACGCTAAAGCTCTGAGTAGTGATTTGGGCCCCGTCTGGAACCAGAGCAAGGATTTCCGGTGGAAGCTGTTGACTTTGATTGGCCTGGGCCGAACCGTCCGGCACGCTTGCCGCAATCCCCAACGTGGCAACGATTACGAAGAATACGCGGCACACAAGTTTATGCATGGTAGCTCCTCCTGGTCGGAATCTCCGACCTTGAACGCTTCAGGCGAGTCACGATGAAACCCGCCCGGGGAAACGACTCCCCGGCATGAACTCCACTTTCGCCACCACCCATCGCGCCGTCTTCCCACTGGCTGCCTGATCGAGAAAGCGGGCAGCCATCGGCGTCATACGGGTGTTGCGAGAGCAGCCGCGTCCGCAGCGGACAGGGCCGGCCCGGTGAAAGTCATGCGGCGCTTGCCTGCGGATCGAACCGGAGCCGTTTTCGCGACTGCCCGTTTGCGAGCAACCGAGGCGGTTACGGAAGATGCCGCCTCTGACTCCAGGGCGAGGATGAATAAGGAATTCATCCACAGAGCGAAACTGAGAGTGAAACGCGGATTAAGTTGGAATAAGTATAGCGCCGACATCGTCGCCAACCCGGAAGTGACGGCGCACAGCTCAGGCTGGGGCAAATGGCGCCGACAAGACGCAACAGGACGCAAGGTGTCCAGCCACCCTCCAGGTCGTCAACCTCTGACGATCCAGTTGCTAGGCCCCTGCTTGCTTCTCGGCGAGATCTCCAATGAACGGCACCTTGAAACGCTTACCGTTAAAGGCGTTGATCATCACAACGAGCCAAAGGATGAAGAATAAGAGACCCACCACCGGCCACAGAATTAGATTGATCAGACCGAGGAAGGGCAGCCTGCCAATAATGTGGAGAACGACATCGACTGCAATCCAGGCAATGGCCAGGAAGATAGACTGCCAGGAGTGGAAGCGCACGTAGGTGTTCTTGTTGAAGGGTTCAATGATGAGGAAGATGATCGCCGGGATGAACGTAACGTAGGCAAGTCCGCCGGCAACGTTATCAGAGAGGCCGGACTGGTTCGGTTCTGGCACGGTAGCTCCTTTCCGAGGTCGAGACTGTACTGCTCGATCGGGTGCTCCGCGCGCAGAGCCAGGTGAGTAAAAATGGGGGAGCCCGGTCGCGGATGACCGGAATGAGCGTGAATCTCGAACGGAATAAGGAAAGTCCGCGGGCACGTGATTGTCAAGCAGGATTTCAAGGAACTCCAATTTCAGCCAATTATGGTCACATGCTGGCCTCGCCAACTCCAGGAGGAGCTTGGATGTGCTTGAGCTTCCGCCCGAATTTCGGGTTCCGGGCAGTTCGTCAGCAAACCGTAACCTGGGTCCACCGTTGGTGAATCCCCCAAACCATGAACTGAGCCTGTGCGATGTGGCAGCCGCATCCAAGCGGCGAACCGTGCACTCTCCGGCCAATTACTCCCGGATGACGGGCAAACCAGACACTTGGGCAGTCAAGTCTCGATCAAAAGCCCTAGCACCCAGATAGCTGTCCCGGCTGAACGTTTCCAATCCAATCAACACCCGAATCGCCGCCCAGTTTCCCTGATCCCTAATCTCTGAAAATTGAAATCTCCCGCCCCACCCAATTCATTTCGTCGCCGAAGTCGCGCTCGGCGCAGTCGCAGGCAGTTCCTGTCTGCCATCACTCCGTTCAAATATCAACTGACAACTTTTCCCCACTAACTCAAAGCCGACCGGCATCACGCCGCAAAACATATGGGTAAATCGATAGCCATCCCGGTTCAGCAGTCGAATCTTCAGATTCTGCATGTTGATCGGGAGCCCCGGATCATTTGAATTCTGCTCGACCACCACGACCTCGGGTCTGGTCGGCAGAACCTTCGTGAACATTTCCTCGCTCCGATCGCCATTCCTCCATGACCAGAAAGGTTCCGGCAGGTTGATGAAAATATTGTGATCAAAATAAGGCAGTATCCCAATCGAGAAGAATCCGTGACCTTCCGGGTCATAAGCATAGGTCACAGCGATGCGCGCTCCTTGCCGGACATAAGGCCGGAGAAACTCGGCGGTCGCGCGATCGGGAGAGAACGCGTGATAATGGTCGAATTCAATGGCATAGCTCGCCCAGAGAATCTGCATGATGGACATGGCCACGAGGGCCGTTCGGCCATAGATTTCGGGCTGGGAAACTTTACCCCCTGGAGCCGGCCATGTAATCCAAAAAAGGCAGATGACGAGCGGAATGAGGAGGCCAACATGCCACCAGGTAAGTCCTGCGATCCCGGCCAGGATGGCAAAAAATACCACCGGCAAAAGGTAGAGGAGGCTGCGTCGCGCGCGAAGGCAGTTCACGATGGCAACCCAGAAGGCGACAGACAGGATCCAGGGGTAGAACATTCCCAACACCAGCGATCCCACAGCTCCTCGTAAGATCAGCAGCGGGGAACTGCGCAGGCAAGCCGATAAGTGATTTGAGAAGTCGTGCGGCGGCCAGGCTGTCCAGATCGCAAACGCCCACAGTGCAAGAACAATGACCGCGCCCAGCAGCAGTTGACGCCGGCGGCGAGGGTCGTTGGCGCTTCCATCGCGTACCTGCTCGACGAGGTATACGATGGCCAGCCCTCCCGACATCACCGAGGCATGGAGAGAAACATTCGCCAGCAGGCCGAGCAACAGCGCAAGGATCAGCGGGCTTCTCTTCCAGCCGAGCGCTACGAGGTAGAGCAGAATCGGCGCCAGAACATAGTTACGCGCCACAACCGCATATTGATAAACCAGAAAGACCGTGAATGGCAATGTCAGCTTGAGATAGCGAGGGAAAGGCGACTTAAAGATCAGCAGCGCAGTGGCCGCTACGGCGATTCCTCCCGAAATCCAGTGGATGCCGGTATAGCTGATATGGATGCGAATCAGAACCCAGAGCAGGAAATGCCAGAGGCCCGGAGATCCTTCGTAACGAATGTAGGTTTTGAAGAGCGAGCCAAGAGAAAGGCTTCGCGCTAACTGCCATGCCTGGGCCTCATCCGCGAACGGCTCGTGAAAAGGGATAGCAAATGCAACCAGCGCGGCATAGGCAAATAGCGCGCACCATTCAGGCCAGCGCCAGCGCATCTTGCCGGGCGCGCCGCCGGCTGCCGATGCGGGGCGCTGCCGGATATCGAACTCACTCTGTGACCGAGCGAGCCCTCCTGCGGCTGTCTCCATTCCCGGCTGTCTTTCCCCCTTCTCAGCAGTAGGACCTCAACCGACTCCCGGCGGAGCCATCTGCCGCCCGCAAGTCACACCCTGCTTCCTGGGCTAATCCGGTGATCTCTCTTGCTCTATCGCGCGCGATCAAAGCACTCCTGAGCCCTGTCCGCCCGCGGAATCGTACCGGATTGACGGCTTCTTTCCGCCTTGCCGCCAGTATATCGCCGCGCCATCTTCACCTCCGGATCAATGGGCAGCGTGCTTTCTAAACCGCATCTGGAGTGCTTCATGCGATCGGGATTCTGCGTCAGGGAGCGCCGATATCTATGACTTCGCCTCAGAAAGGGGCAGATCTCGGCTTTTCGATCCCGGCTATAGCCCTGCAGGGCACGCGCAGGGCGTTGGCTCTCAAACCCATGCCGGAAAGATCGCTAGAGGAGGTAACTGTATTGGTTCGAAGGCGATAGGGTTGCCGGAGATTCCAGATAATATGAAGCCAGCGTTCAGCGCGCCGGACACTTTTGCCGGCTCCCGGAGCACTCAGGTGCTCGCTGCGCTGCCGAAGGGCGGAGGTTAGCATCATGCTGTCGGACTTCTTCGGTTTTCGCGAAGAACCATTCGCAGTCACTCCCGATCCGCGTTGCTTGTATCTCAGCCAAACCCATCAGCAGGCGCTGGAGGCGCTGCACTTCGGCTTCTTGAGCAACCGCGGTTTCACGGCCATGATTGCCCCCCCGGGAATGGGGAAGACCACGCTGTTGTTCAAATTTCTCGAGGACATTCGTGACACCGCACGCATTGTCTTTCTCTTCGATCTCGATGCCCAGTGCGAGCCGCGGGAATTTGTCGCCTACATCCTGCGCGACCTCGACATCGCTCCCGGCCAGAGCAGCGCCGAGATGCACGCGCAGTTAAGCAGCGCGCTCATCAGGGAGAATCGGGCGGGGCGGAAATTCGTGGTGGTGATCGACGAGGCGCAGAGTCTGCCCGAAGCCGTGCTGGAGAGAGTCCGCCTCCTCACCAACTTCGAAACTTCGCAAGGCAAGCTGATGCAAATCGTCCTATCCGGGCAGCCGCAGCTCTCCGGCAAGTTGCAGCAGGCTTCTCTGGTGCAACTTCGCCAGCACATTTCAACGGTCTGCCACATTGAACCGCTTTCCGCGGAAGAGACAGTCGGGTACATCGACTACCGTGTGAAACAAGCCGGCTATGTTGGCGTGCCGCTGTTCACAGAAAAAGCGCTCAAGTTGATCACCGAGGCCAGCCATGGCACTCCCCGCACCATCAACAACCTGTGCTTTAACGCGCTTTCCCTGTGCCGCAAGCTGAACACCAAACCGGTTGACAGTAGCATGGTGGCCAAAGTCATTGCCGGCCTCGAATTGACTCCGCATTCGAGAGAGCCCGTCGTCGTTGACGTTGCGCCGGAGCCGCCTCGGGAACCTAAACATCGGGAGCGGGCCAAGCGGCGGCTGATGCATTTGGTTTCAGCAACCGCCGGCAGCGTGATGTTCTGGGTTCCGGCAGCCGCGCTCTTCCTGGTCATGAGCTTCCTGGGCCTGTTCCGGCTCACCGAACTCCGGGTTCCGCAGCCGCCTGCGGCACGCGACGACCAGCCCATGCAGTTGACGGTCCTGCCGGCGTCAGTCCCCGCGCCGCCCGCCGCAAACACCCCGGAACCCACCGCTACCGAACCCGCTCCGGGCACGACACCACTCGAACTGCGATACGCGGTGGACCATCCTGTTTCCGCGCCGGCTTCGGCGCCCGCCGCGCAGCCCGCCGCTTCCAGTCCCAAGCCGTTGCAGGCCAATGTCTCAATTCCCAAACCCTCGCCAGCCACCGTGTGGTCCGCTGCTCCCAGTCCCAGGCCGCTGCGCGCCAATACCTTGGCTTCCAAACCCTCGACGGTCACCGTGTGGCCCGCCCCTCCCAGTCTGCAGCCGCTCGAGGGCAATGGCTCCATACCCAGGCTCTCGGCGCCCACGCCGCCCCTCGTGCCGTTGCCACCGGCGAGCAAAGCGGCACAGCCGGCTTCCGCGGGTGCGGTCTCGAACCCGGTCGCCCCACAGCAGACTAAGGCTCCGTCCGCGCAAAGTGCCTCAACGGCCGCCACACCAGCGGGCGCAGCGGCCACCAAGGTGCGGCCCGCGCTCGCCGGCAACGCGCCGGTGGCCGCGCAACCACCCGCGGCGCCCAATGTGCGTCCGGCCCTGCCCAAGCTCGCCCCTTAAAGCGGTTCTCCTGCAGGTGTAGACCAAGGCACAATCGCTAAGTGGCTTTTTCAACAAGAAAAAGCCACCCTGAAATTCGCCGGAAATGGCACATAGTTGCAGGAGAACCGCCGTAGCGGCGCAGATCGCCTGTCCACGTCGCCGCTGCACCTCGCCACGGCCGCTCACCCTCAGAGCGCCGGCGTGCTGGTTCGCGCTTTTCGCACGCGCGGTGACTCGCTCTTCACGCGCCGAAGAGCGCCACGCTGCGCTATATAGAATAAGAGCGCCTTTTCTCCAATGAAGATTTTTGCCACAGGCGCGACGGGATTCGTAGAAGCTGTTTCACAACTCCGCTTTGTATCAGGGCACGACTTCAGTCGTGCCGACAGCGCCGCACAATATGTGAGGGCTTTAGCCCCTGTGCGTGTCGCCGGAACGCCGTGATGCCAGTTATGAAACAGCTTCGAGGCCTCCATGGCCTCGGTGCGCTGGCGCCGGAAAAGCCGAACCGGCCATCACGCCAGCAACTTGGCCTTCTGTCTCTGCCTGGCGATCAGGGCCACAGCCTTCTTATCAAAAGATACAAAGATCTCCCCGCCCAGCCACGCACCCTCGTAGGCGATCACGCCGTCGGCAAAATCCCCGCCCGCTCGGAGCATCTCGAGCCCTGCGTTCACTGCCTCCGGGTCGACAACGACATTTGATCCGTTGCACAGGGTCTCAATCGCGCTGGCAATCTGGCTGCGCTCAAAGCCATACACGCGATCGAGCACCCAGGCAAATTCACACAGGCAGGGAAGACTGACTGCGATTACGCTTGCGCTGCGCAGGATGGCGCGGGCCCGTTCGCTCTGTTTGGGGTGGTCCCTGACGGCAGCGCGCAGCAGTACATTCGTGTCCACTGAAACCTTCATCGTATCCCTGCCCATGCGCGTTCTGTGGCTCTCTTGATCTCGGCAACGGTCGCTGTTTTCTTTGTCTTGCCTGCCAGCGATCCGATAAAGTCGTCGATGCTGCCGGTTTTGCGGGCCGCCCTGACGATTCCTTTGCCGCCCGGTAGCAGCTCCAGAGCGATCTTTTCTCCCGGCTTCACGCCCAGATGCCTGAGCACATCTTTGCGGAACGTAACCTGCCCCCGCGCCGTAACCGTCAGTGTCGCCATGTGCTTCTCCTCGAACTTCCCGCAACAAGGCGATTGTAATGCATATCTGCATGAAATGGGAATGAAAAAACTAGCGCGAGGCAAAATAATGCAAATCTGCATGACAGAGTAATGTAAATCTGCATGATACAGTAATGCAAATTCGCATGATGGTCCCATGCTCATCGCCCGCCCCTAACCGTTGGGAGTCGAAAGCCTGCCGCGGCGCTTATAGCGGTTCCAGGGTCACTGTGCCCCGAGGCCGCTCCATTCAAGTCGATGCGACCATCAGGGAGCAGCGACCTTGAAGTGACTCAAAAATGGCAATAGCGACCGTGGAACCGCCGTAGAATGGAACAAGCTCGCGCGCGAACACCGCCCACTCAGCTAACCCGTCCGCCGCGGCGGACGGCTAACTCCGCGAACTCCGCTATGAAGATCTTTGTCACAGGCGCGACGGGATTCGTTGGGCATCATGTGGCCAAGGCTTTGGCCGCGGAAGGCGCCGATCTGCGCCTGCTGGTCCGCAAATCCTCGAACCTCGCCAACCTCGAAGGCATCCGCGGCGAGACGCACGTCGGCGACCTGGCCGAGCCCGATTCGCTGCGTCCTGCGCTCACCGGCTGCGATGCCGTCGTCCACGTCGCCGCCGATTACCGCCTCTGGGTTCCCGATCCCGCGGCCATGGTCCGCGCCAACGTAGACGGCACCCGCGAGCTGCTCCGCCTGGCCCGCGCGGCCGGCGTCAAGCGCTTCGTCTACACGTCGAGCGTGGCAACGATGCACTTCCGCACCGACGGCATCGTCATCAATGAAGAGACGCCCGTCTCGCTCGCCGACATGGTCGGCCACTACAAGCGTTCCAAGTTCCTCGCCGAGCAGGAAGCCATCAAAGCCGCCGAGGGCGGCCAGCAAGTCATCATCCTCAACCCCACCACCCCCATCGGCCCCAACGACCGCAAGCCCACGCCCACCGGCCGCATCTTCGTCGACTTCCTCAACAGCAAATTCCCCGCGTATGTCGATACCGGCCTCAATCTTGTCGATGTCTCCGAAGTCGCCCGCGCCCACGTGCTCGCTCTCACCAAAGGCCAGCCCGGCCGGCGCTACATTCTGGGCGGCGAAAACCTCACCCTCAAGCAGATCCTCGACAAGATGTCGGCCATCACCGGCATCCCCTCACCCACAGTCAAAATTCCCTTCGCCGTCGCCGTCACCTACGCCTTCTTCGAGGAGTGGATTACGGGCCGCATTCGCGGCAAGGAGCCGCGCGCCACGCTGGAAGAGGTCCGCATGGGCCGCAAGAAGATGTACGCCTCGAGCGCTCGCGCTCAAGCTGAGCTTGGCTTCCGCCTCCTACCCGTCTACCCGGCCATGCGCGCCGCCATCGACTGGTTCCGCTCGAACGGCTACGCGCCGGCAAGGTCTGCACAGGTCCACGCATGACCCGCGTCGCCATCATTGCCGCCATGCCCGGCGAGCTCAAGCCGCTCGTCCGCAACTGGCCGCACAGCTCCCGGAATGGCATCCAATTTTGGGCCCGGCGCAACAAGGAAGAAGAATGGATCGCAGCCTGCGCCGGCGCCGGCCAATTCGCCGCCACCCGCACCTTCGCTGCCATTGAAGAGGGCGGACCCATCGATCTCGTCTTCTCCGTCGGCTGGGCCGGAGCGCTTCGCGCCGAAATCGCCCCCGGCACGGCCCACAACGTCGCCGGCGTCATCGACGTTCGCACCGGCGAGCGCTTCCATTGCGATGCGGGCGCTGGAGAACTCTGGCTCGCCACTAGCCCTAAGGTGGCTCCATATACCGAAAAGCGCCGCCTCACCTCCGCATACCAAGCCGCCCTCGTGGACATGGAAGCCGCGGCCGTCGCCCGTCTCGCCGCCATGCGCGGCATCCCGTTCTATTCCATCAAAGGTGTCAGCGACGCCCTCACCGACCGCCTCCCCGACTTCAACCGCTTCCTCACGCCCGATGGCCGCTTCCGCCGCGCGCGCTTTGCATTTTTTGCCGTGTTCCGGCCTTGGTACTGGCCCGCGCTCCTCCGGATGGGCGAGAATAGTAAGCGGGCTTCCCAAAGCATCGCGGAGTCACTGCTCGATTTTCTCTCGTGAACGAGGTCGCATCAGAGAATAGAATGGCTACCCAAATCTCCAATCCCAGACTGCGTATCGATCCCAGAATTCCCTCCGCCATGCGCGCCGTCGTCTATCGCGGCATCAACGATATGCGCCTGGAAACCGTCCCTGTTCCGCGCATCGGACCCGGCGAGCTGCTCATCAAGATCGCTACCTGCGGCGTCTGCGGCACAGATCTCAAGAAAATCCACATGGGCTCACATTCGGCCCCGCGCATCTTCGGCCACGAGATGGCAGGGGTGGTCGCGCAGGTGGGCGCCGGCGTCACCGGATTCGCGGTGGGCGACCGCGTGGTGAGCTTCCACCACGTTCCCTGCGGCGAGTGCTACTACTGCCGCAAGCAGACGCCCGCGCAGTGCCCGCTCTACAAAAGAACCGGCGCCACAGCCGGCTTCGAGCCATCCGGGGGCGGTTTTGCCGAGTATATCCGCGTCATGGACTTTTTGGTCGCCAAGGGTGGCGTGGTCCACATTCCCTTGGGCGTCCCCTTCGAACAGGCGGCGTTCGTCGAGCCCGTAAACACCGTTCTGAAGGGCGTAAAGATGCTCAACCTGGCGCCCGACGACACCGTCCTGGTCATCGGCCAGGGCCCCATCGGCCTGATGCATGCCGCGCTCGCCGCGCGCACCGGCGCCCGCGTGCTCACCTCCGACCTCTTCCCGGAGCGCCACGCCATCGCCGCCCGTTTCGGCCTCTCGAACCCGATCCACGCTGAAACCGAGAACGTGGTCGATCGCGTCTTTGCCGAGACCGACGGTCGCGGCGCGGATGCGGTGATCCTCGCTGTCGGCGGCAACGCCCTCATCCGCACGGCCATGGACGCAGTGCGCCCTGGCGGCAAGGTCATGCTCTTTGCCCAAACGCAGCACGGCGAGGCCACATTCGACCCCGCCGCGGTCTGTGTGGACGAAAAGACCTTACTCGGCTCATACTCTTCTTCATTCCCGCTCATGGACGAAGTAACGGGCATAGTTTTTGGCGGGTACCGAAACGGCTTCGACCTGACGCAGTTGATTTCGCACCGCTTCCCGCTGGAAGAGGCCGCCGCGGCCATCGAAATCGCTTCGCACCCCAAAGCCGATTCGATGAAGATTATGATGGAGCCTGTGCCCGGCGCGGGAGCTGAGTAAGGAGCAGAGGAGGAGATTGATGGCGAGCACGGTGAAAGCCGCGATCCTCCGGGGCCGCAAAACGGTCAAGACCGTTGTCGAAGAAGGCCGCAAAAAAGTTGAGGACGTCGTCGAGGGCGGCCTGAACACAGTCGAGACGGTCGTTGAGGTCGGCCTGAATACAGTCGAGTCGGCTGTCGTCGTGGGCCGCAAGACGGTCGAGACCGTTGTCCACCAGGGCCGCAAGACGGTAGAGAATGCGCTTCTCGGCGGACGCGTCACCATGCGCGCCGCCATCCTCCACGGCCGCGAAGATGTCCGCATCGAGCAGGTTCCTATCCCCAAGGCAGCCCTGGGCGAGCTGGTCGTTCAGGTGGGCGCTGCGCTCACCTGCGGAACCGATTTGAAGGTCTTTCGCCGCGGCTATCACGCGCGCATGATCGTTCCTCCGGCGCTGTTCGGCCACGAACAGGCCGGAACCGTGGTCGAAGCGGGCGAGGGAGTCACCGACTTTGCTCCCGGCGACCGCGTGGTGGCGCTCAACTCCGCGCCTTGCGGCAAGTGCTACTTCTGCTTGCGCGGCCAGGAGAACCTCTGCGACGATCTGCTCTTTAACAACGGCGCCTATGCCGAGTTCATCAAGATTCCGGAGCGCATCGTCGCCAAGAATACCCTCCGCATTCCCGACAACGTGCCGCTGGAGCACGCCGCGCTCACCGAGCCGCTGGCCTGCGCAGTCCATGGATTCGAGGACTCCCATCCCCAAAAGGGCGATATTGTCGCGGTGATCGGCGGCGGCCCGCTGGGGCTCATGATTCTGCACGTGGCTGCGCTGGCCGGCTACGAAACCATCGCCATCGTCAAACACGACGGCCAGGCAGACGCGGCGCGGCAGTTGGGCGCGGCGCACATCGTGCACACCTCGTCCATCCGCAAGGCCATCAAAGATGCCAGGGCGCTCACGCCAAACGACCGCGGCGTCGATATCGCCATTGAGGCCGTGGGCATGCCCGAGACCTGGCAGGAGGCCGTCGAGTTGGTGCGCAAGGGCGGAACCGTGAACTTCTTTGGCGGCTGCGCCGCCAACACCCACGTCATTCTCGACACCAACCGCATCCACTATAGCGACATCACTCTGCGCGCCACCTTCCATCACACACCTGCCATTTGCCGCAAGGCGCTGGCGCTCATTGCCGGCGGGAAGTTTCAGGCCGGCGCTTTCATTACCGGCCGCGCTCACCTCTACGAGCTCAACCGCGTCTTTGAGAAGCTGATGAACCGCTCCACCGAGATCAAGACGGCCATTGTGCCGTGAAGTGCCCACCTGCGGCCAAGCACAAACATGAGCTGTCATCCTGAGCGAGTTTTGGCGTGGTTTTTCGCCAAAACGAGTCGAAGGATCTGCGGTTGCTTTTCGACGGACATAACATCGATTGCAGCAGGTGGTTCCTTATCCGGTTTTGTAACAGGGCACGAGTTTACTCGTGCCGAAAAAGGCGCAAAATAGAGATGGGCATTTGCCCCTGAGGGAATGCAACAGTCCCATGACCGCCACCGCCGCCCAGCCTTCGTCCGAAGAACTCGTCGCTCGCGGCTGGGCCGCGCTTCCGCCCGGCTATCGCATTCCCAAGGTTGCACCCACGCTCGCAGAAGCGCGCGCCTACTGCCGCCTACTGGCCCATACGCACTACGAGAACTTCCACGTCGCCACCTGGTTCTCTGCCCAGAGCGCTGCGCCCGCACTTCCATTCCATCTACGCCTATTGCCGCATCTCCGACGATCTGGGCGACGAAGTGCGGCGACCGCTCCGTGGCTCTTGCCCTGCTGGATTTGTGGGGGCGGGAGCTGGACGCCTGCTATGAGGGCCGCGCGCGCCATCCGGTCTTTGTGGCGCTGGCCGAGACCATTCGCGCCTGCGCCATTCCCAAGGAGCCTTTTGCCGACCTGCTCGTCGCGTTTCGCCAGGACCAGACCGTCACCCGATACGCCACCATGGACGATGTGCTCGGCTACTGCCGCTACTCGGCGAATCCCGTGGGCCGCCTAGTGCTCTACGCCTGTGGCGAAGCTGGCCCCGAAGCGCGAGAAACCAACTTCAGGCTTTCTGATGCCACCTGTTCCGCGCTGCAACTGGCCAACTTCTGGCAGGATGTGCGCGTGGACTTCGCCAAGGGCCGCGTCTATATTCCGCAAGAAGACATGCGCCGTTTTGGCGTGAGCGATGAGACGATCGCACAAGGCGTCGCGACTCCGGAGTTTCGCGCCCTGCTGCGCCATGAAGTCGATTTTGCCCGCTCACTTTTTGCAAAAGGTCTTCCGCTCATCGGCAAAGTCAGCCGCGACATCGCCCTCGACCTCGATCTGTTTAGCCGTGGCGGCCTGGAGATTTTGCGCGCCATCGAGCAGCGCGATTACGATGTGCTCAGCGCGCGCCCGGCCATCTCGAAACGCACCAAGCTCGCGCTCGCCGCTCGAGCCCTGGGCGCCAAGACAATGCCCTTTTTGGGGGTCGGCGCTCGATCGACAGGAAAGACTGATTGACGCAGAAAGCCCCATCGCACGACCTGGACCTGGCCCGCGCCTACGCGGCCTGCCGGGCAATCGCCAAGCGCGAAGCCAAGAACTTCTACTACGCTTTCGTCGCTCTTCCACTCGAGCGACGCAACGCCATCTGCGCCGTCTACGCCTTCATGCGGCAGGCTGACGACCTCGCCGACGACGAAAGCCTGTCGCGCCAGGAGCGCCGCCACCGCCTCGATGCCTGGCTGGCAGCTTGGCACGAGGCTGCCAAGGGCGCGACCGCGAAGGGCGCGGCCACCAGCGATCCTGTTTTTCTTGCCGTGCGCGACGCGACCTGGCGCTTCGCGATTCCACTCGTCCTGCTCGACGAGCTTGTGGCCGGCGTCATCCTCGATCTGGACCACGTTCCCACCGGCGCTCCGCACACCTACGCGACCTTCGCCGATCTCTACCGCTACTGCTATCTCGTGGCCTCGGTCGTCGGCCTGGTCTGCATCCGCATCTTTGGCTACCGCGACATGCACGCCGAAAAGCTCGCTGAGGAAACCGGAATTGCCTTCCAACTGACCAACATCTTGCGCGATGTGGCCGAGGACGCCGCGCGCAACCGGGTCTATCTGCCTCTTAAAGAACTCGCGCAACACGGAGTGACTCTCGATTCGCTGCTTCATCGCGCCAAGGACGTGCCGCCCACGCCCGGCCAGCGGGAAGTCTTTGCTGCCATCGCGCGGCTCGCGGAACGCTACTACCGCGCGGCGCGCCACCTGCTCCCGCTCATCGACCCCGTGAGCCGTCCCGCTCTGTGGGTGCTGGTTTCCATCTACCACGCTCTGCTCAAGCGCATTGAGCGCGCCAACTACGATGTCTTCACGCGGCGCGCCAGCGTGCCGCTTCTGCAAAAGCTCGCCATCCTCGCCGTAGGGCTTGCGCGCATGGTTTGGGCAAGGGTCTTCAACTAGCGAATCCCCGCGTGAGCTTGCCCTCACCCCATGCGATAAGCTGATTCCAAGGTACTCCGCATGCGATTGCGCACGATCGCTCGCCTCACTCTCGCCGCAATCTTTCTCGTCTTTGTCCAGGTCGACGCTCCACATACCCCCGCAAGGCAGGGAACCGGCTTCAATCCTGCTCTCCCCCTCACGCATGTCGACAACGGCCCCAACTCAGCCTGGGCGCAAGGCCAGCACTACGTCGTGCTGGTTTCGCTCGACGGTTTTCGCTGGGACTATGCCAAGCGCGACAACGCCACGCACCTGCTGGCGCTCGGCAAGCGCGGTGTCTGGGCCCCCGAAGGCATGTTGCCCAGCTACCCCTCGCTCACCTTTCCCAACCATTACACGATGGTGACGGGTCTTTATCCTGGGCGCCACGGCATCGTCGCCAACAGCTTCCTCGATCCCGCGCGCGGATCTCGCTTCGCATCCACACAACCGCAGGCTGTCACCGATGGTTCCTGGTATGGCGGCGTTCCTCTTTGGAGCCTGGCTGAGAGCCAGGGTATGCGCACCGCGTGCCTGATCTGGCCCGGCTCCGAAGCCAAGATTGCCGGCTTCCGGCCCTCGTACTACGCGCACTACGATTTCAAGAACGAGCCCACTCCCGAGAGCCAACAGGCTCGCATCGACGATACCGTGGCCCTGCTGCGTCTGCCTGCGGCCGACCGCCCGCACTTCATCACCATTTACTACTCTGAACCCGACCACGTGGGCCACGAGTTCGGCCCCGATGCGCCCCAAACACGCGCCGTCGCGCTCAAGATGGATGCGATCATAGGCAAGCTGGAAGCCGCGCTCAAGGCCACCCGCCTGCCCATCGATTTGGTGGTCGTGAGCGATCACGGCATGGTGAAGTCGGAAGTTGGTTGGGTCAACCTCGACCAATTCGCCGACCTCACTGGCTTCTCGACCGTCGGCTCGCTCCTCTACGCCAGGGCCGAAGCCGATCGCGCCCGCGTGTACGACCAGCTCAAACACGCTTCATCGCAGTTCGTCGTTTATCGCCTCAAAAACGTTCCCGCCGATCTCAACTTCAACCAGAATCCGCGCGAGGGCGACCCGGTCGTCGTTGCCACCGGGCCCTATGCGATTCGTGCGCATGCTCCGCCCGCAGGCCAGGACGATCACCCGCCCACCATCGGCATGCATGGCTTCGATCCCCGCATGCTGCCCGAGATGAAGGCCATTTTCTTCGCCGCCGGACCGGATCTCATACCCGGAAAAACCGTCGCGCCCTTCGAAAACGTCAATCTCTATCCATGGTTGGCGCACATGCTCGGCCACCATCCGCCAAAATCCGACGGAAACCTGAACATTCTTTCGGGAACGCTGCGCGATCACGGCGCCGCGCCGGAACAATAGGTTTCGTTGCGTGAAACGGTTCATTTCAATGCGCAGTCAGCCACGGGCATCATCTGGTTTGCATCAGGGCACGACTTCAAAGCCCGCCCTGGGCGAATTCGAAAGGTGCCGAGAATGTCCGGCAAAACCTGGGGCTTTATGCAGCGTCAGACGAATCCTGCACGGATCGGTCTTGTACCAGGGCATGGCTTTAGCCATGCCGAAAACGCGCCAAAGAGTGAGGGGCTTTAGCCCCTGAGAGCCCTGAAGGTAGCCAGATGCCGTATCCTTTGAGATTTGCGGGAGCAAGGGAAGGGAAGCAATGAGCGTGATTCTCGGTATCGACGGTGGCGGAACGCGCACGCGCGCCTCCATCGTCGACGGTGAGCGTCAACTGGCCTTTGCAGAGAGCGGCTCCATCAAGCGATTGCGCGTCGGCGCCGAGGCTGCCGAAGAGAACTTGCGCGCTCTGCTCACGGATGTGTACGCGCGGGCTGGCGTGAAGGGCGTGCGCGCGGCCTCCTGCGGCGTAGCCAGCGCCACCATGCCCGGTATCACGGAGTGGATCACCGCCGTCTTTCGCGATTTTGCAGTCGAGCGCTCTGAGGTCGTCGGCGACCACATTATCGCCCTCGACGCGGCCTTTCAAGGAGGCCCAGGAATCCTGCAGATCGCCGGAACCGGCACCAACACCATCGGGCGCGCCCCCGATGGCGGCTTCGAGTCCGCCGGTGGCTGGAGTTCCCGCCTCGGCGACGAAGGTTCCGGCTACTGGATCGGTCTGCACGCCATTCGCCGGGCGCTCAACGCCTACGACCGCGACGAACCGACCGAAGTTCTAAAGAAAGTGGCCGAGATTTGGGCCACGCCCACCATGGATGAATTGATCAACGTCGGTGACGGCACTCCCGCGCCTGATTTTGCCGCCTTAGCGCCGGCCATCAACGAGCTCGCCGAAGCTGGCGACCCTGTCGCTGTCGGCGTTCTCCGTCAAGCTGCTGCCGATCTCGTCGCGAACGTGCTTCTCGTCCGCTCCAAGCTGCGCCGCAAGCATGCCATCGCCGCCGAAGTTCCTACAGCCTGGACCGGCAGCGTGATCGGCAAAATGCCCATCGTCCGCGAGGCATTCTTCGTCGGCCTTCACTCCGCCGCGCCCCAGATGCCCGTCACAACAGCCGAAACCGTCGCCCTCAACGGCGCTCTCTGGCGCGCCCGCCGCATTGCGGAGCAGGCAAGCTAAAGAACCACCGCGCCCCCGTCAGCACGATGCGTATGACTCATTAGGTCAGCGCCGCCGCGCCTCCACCGTGCACTCCCCATCAACCACTACCCACTAACCACTACCCACTAACCACTGCCTCATCGGTACTTCCGCAGCACGCCCAGCACCCGCCCCTGGATCGCCACCTGCGCCGCCGGAACGTAGATCGGCTCCATCTCCAGATTGGCCGGCTGCAGCCGCACCACATTCCCCTCCGGGAAGAACCGCTTCAGCGTAGTCTCCGCCCCGTGCACCAGCGCCACCACGATCTCGCCCTGCCGCGCCGTCTTCGTGCGCTCCACCAGCACGTAGTCGCCGTTGATAATGTGCTCGTCGCGCATGGAGTCGCCGCGCACTTCCAACGCAAACACGTCGCGGTTGCCCACCACGTCGGCCAGCGAGATGGTCTCCGGGCTCTCCATCGCCTCCACCGGCTGCCCCGCCGCGATGCGTCCCGCCAGTTGCAGCTTCAGGCTCGATCGCGTCCGCGTACCCGGCGGCAGCACGTCAATCGACCGGCTGCGGTTGTGCACCCGATCCAGCATGCCCTTCTTTTCCAGGTTGGTGATGTGCTTGTGCACGGTGGCCAGGCTCTTCAGGCTCATGCCGCGTGCAATCTCTTCAAAGGAAGGCGAGTAGCCGTTGCGGCTCACAAACGCCTCCAGAAAGTCCAGAACCTCTTTTTGCCTTCGTGTGACGGCCATGGGCGCATTATAGCGAATAAAAAGCGAACCGCAAGCGAAGATTTTGTCTCCGCCGTTACTTTTTGGGCACACATTTCCACAATGCGTCCCCAGCCAACCGTCCCCAGCCCGGACGCCAACAACGGCTTCAACCCAGCCCAACCGCGGGCGCCGGCCCACAACGCCTTATAATAGTGTCGCTTTTGAGTCCTAAAGGAGTTGCCGCCTGCATCCCATGCCCCACAAATCCTCAATTCGTCCAGTAATCGTTTTCTCCGTCCTCCTCACCCTCCTCTCGCTGGCCGCCGCCCCTCCCGCCTCAGCACAACCGCCATCGCCCGGCGTTCCACCCCCGCCTCGCGTCATTCTCGCCGACATCCACCGCACCTCCGGCTCCGTCGATCGCTTCTTTGATCTCTCCGTCGGCTCCGATTATCCCGGCACCCTCATCCGCGACGACAGCCAGCAGCAACTCCAAACCGCCGTCGACGAGCTCGGCTTCCGCTACATCCGTTTTCACGCCATCTTCCACGACGTCCTCGGCACCGTCCGCCAAGTCAACGGCCAAACCGTCTACGACTGGACCAAAATCGATCAGCTCTACGACGATCTACTCGCCAAAAACATCAAGCCCTTCGTCGAGCTCAGCTTCACCCCTGAAGCCCTCGCCACCTCCGGGAACAGCATCTTCTACTGGCACGGCAACACCTCGCACCCCAAGCCCGCGGCTTGGACCGATCTCGTCGCCGCCTTCATCCGCCACATCGAGCAGCGCTACGGCCAGCCCGAAGTCCGCTCCTGGTTCTTCGAAGTCTGGAACGAGCCCAACCTCTCCGGCTTCTGGGAGGGCGGCGACCAGAAAGCCTACTTCGCGCTCTACGACCTCACCGCCCGCACCATCAAATCCATCGACCCCGACCTCCGCGTCGGCGGTCCCGCCACCGCCGGAGCAGCCTGGATCCCCGACTTCCTCGCCCACGTCCACCAATCCGGCGTCTCCATCGACTTCGTCTCCACTCACTCCTACGGCGTCAACGGCGGCTTCCTCGACGCCAATGGCAAGAGCGACGTCAAGCTCGATCCCTCGCCCGGCGCCATCATCAGCGACGTGCGCCGCGTGCGCCAGCAAATCTCCGCATCCCCATTCCCGCGCCTGCCCCTCTACTTCACTGAGTGGAGCACCAGCTACACGCCCCGCGACCCCGTCCACGACTCCTACATCAGCGCACCCTACATCCTCTCCAAGCTCAAAGCCTCCACCGGCTTCGTTCAGGGCATGAGCTACTGGACCTACTCCGATCTCTTCGAGGAATCCGGCCCGCCTCCCACCGCATTTCACGGCGGCTTCGGCCTCATCTCCCGCGACGGCATTCGCAAGCCCGCCTTCTTCGCCTACAAATACCTGCACGCACTTCAGGGCGACTCGATCCTCTCCACCGATCCCCAATCTATGCTCGCCTTCGACGGCCGTAACTTCACCGCCGTCATCTGGGATTTCGCCCAACCCACTCAGAACGTCAGCGACCGTCCCTTCTACACCCAGCTCATCCCCGCGCGCTCCGCCGCTCCCGTCTCGCTCCGCGTCACGCATCTCGTTCCCGGCGTCGCCTACCATCTCCAAATCCACCGCACCGGCTTCCACTCCAACGACGCCTACTCCGCCTACCTTGAGATGGGCTCACCTACCGACCTCACTCCGCCCCAGATCGCCCACCTCAACTTCCTCACTCGCGACACGCCCGAAACCGATCGCATCCTCCACGCCTCCAATGCCGGCGCCCTCACCATCAACCTCCCCATGAGCTCCAACGACATCGTGCTGGTCACCCTCGAGCCCACCACCACTCCCGCTCCATAGAATTGTCATCCTGAGCGGAGCGTTTTTGGGGCCCCGTGATCGCCACGCGAACATGGGGTAAGCGAAGTCGAAGGATCTGCGGTTGCCTTTCGCCGCTTTGAAAGGGCACGAGTTCATAAGCTTGCCCTGAGCGGAGCCGAAGGGTGCCGCGAACCGTCCCCCGCTCTTTGAAGAATGAAGTACGCGGCGAAGCCGCGCTCAAAACCTTGCGCCCTCACCATCAACCTCCCCATGAGCTCCAACGACATCGTCCTCGTCACCCTCGATCCGGTCCTCGACTCCGACGCCGCCCACTAAACTAGGCGTCCCATCCGGCGCCGCTGGAAGGTGGCGCCAAAAACGAGTGAGCCGGAATCCCGCGAGGGGAGTATACTTTGTGGCCGTTGGGAGGCTGCAGGAAACACCGCTTCGGGAGGAATCAATGAAAGCTCTCATTCGCATGGCATCCGCAGCCTGCTTGTTGATGGGTCTGTGGGCAACATTCGCGGCAGCTCAAGACCAGGACGTGGAGGGAAGCCAGGACCATCCTTTGATTTCGCGGTATCCCGGCTCGTATATCGCGAAGTATCTGACCAAAGAGTTTGATGAGTTCAGCCTTCCGCTGGGTCCGGTCGATGAGGAGAACACGATTACCAAGAACCAGCATCTGGAAGGGAAGATCACCCGCATCGTTTACGTGGCGCCAGTGGGACGCACGGTGCTGGAGGTCTTTCGCAACTATCAAGCCGCGCTCAAGAAGGGCGGGTTTGAGACGCTCTTTACGTGCGGCCCGCAAGGTTGCGGGAGCACGATTGCAAATGCGTATGCCAACAGCGGCGACAACGCTGATTACTGGGGGCCCGAGCACGGGATTCACTATATTTCGGCGAAGCTGGCGCGGCCGGAGGGCGACGTTTATGTGAGCTTGCTGGTCGACGATCAGGGCCCGGATTCCCGAACCGATGCCGAGCTTTACGTCATCGAAGTGAAGCCTATGGAGTCGGATCTCATCACCGTGAACGCAGCGTCGCTGGCCAACGACATCAACCGTACCGGCCACGCTTCGGTTTATGGCATCTACTTCGACACCGGCAAGGCAGATGTCAAGCCTGAGTCCGACGCGACCCTGAACGAGATCGCCAAGCTGCTGCAAGGCGACCCCACGCTGAAACTCTATGTCGTCGGGCACACCGACAACCAGGGTGCGCTCGACCTGAACATGGACCTTTCACGCCGGCGCGCAGAGGCGGTGCTCGCCGCGCTCACGACGAAGCACGCGGTTCCGGCCGCTCGGCTGAAGGCCTACGGCTGTGGCCCCTACGCTCCCGTGGCGTCGAATGACAGCGAGGACGGCCGCGCCAAGAACCGCCGCGTCGAGCTGGTGAAGCAATAAGAGCCGGGTGCCCCATCCTATTCGTGACCTCATTGCGAAAAGGGTGGGACACAACAACCCTCAGCGTCGCGCAAAGCTCCGGCCTTGTATCAGGGCTTGGCTTCAGCCATGCCGAAAGCAGCCAACAAAAAACAGCGGGCTTTAGCCCCTGCGCCTCTATCCTTTGCCTTCAGGGGCAGGAAATCACAACGGAGGGAGCGCGGGGCTCCATCCTCACGAACCCCGCCTTATGCGACGGAAGGAACACGGGCCTTCAGGCCCCGGAAGCCGGAGCGTAACGGAAGGAGCAGGGGCCTTCAGGCCCCGGAATGAAGACCCGCGTGAGATCGGCTTTAGCCACGGGCTCTTCCCGTCGCCCCGCTCAATCTCCGCCTGCGCCGGATCACAACGGAGGGAGCGTGGGGCTTCAGCCCCGCGAATTCCAGCCCGCTTTTTGAGAAAGAAAGCACGCGGCGAAGCCGCGCCGCGTGCCCGCCGTGGTTCCCAATCCCGGAACCGGCTCCCGACTCCGCCCCACCCGATGTAAATTTGAGGGGACAGCCAAGGCGCCGAAGGAGCTAACGCATAGAATTTCCTTTGATGCCGCCACCGAAGGGTCGGGAATGGAAAAGCAACGAAACCGCGAGGAGGTCATAAATACACAGTTAGCCATCCTCATTTCGCGGTTGGGCGTAACCGCCGATGCCGAGACCATCCACGTCCATGGTAAGCAGCGGCCGGACGTTCTGTTTGAACTCCGAGGACTCCGCGTAATCATCGAAGGTAAGTTCGCGGACCATCCCGGCGCCGAGCAAGTTGTCCTCGAAGACGCCCGTAATCGGGTTCGAAGCGGAATCGCGCATATCGCGGCAGCCGCCATTTACCCTACGGCACTTCGCAGCACATCAACAGCAAAGGTTCTGGACAAGCTCAAAAACTCCCAGCTGAAGTATCGCATCGTCTCTGAGACACACGAAACGGAAACCTGGTTTGAGGGCGACCCAGCATCGCTGATGGACGCCCTGCGCCACGCCCAGGAATATCTCACAAAAGACGACATCGTTGAACGCACGGCGAAGTCGCTCTCCGGGAGCCTTATCGGCGTAGCAAAGCTGTGGATGGGCCAAAAAGGCGCATGTGATCGCCTTTCGGCCATTCTTGGGATATTTCCCCCAAAGGGAGAGACCCCAGAAAAGGCACAACTAAGGAGAGAAACGGCAGCCAAAGTTTCCGCGCTCGTTCTCGCAAACGCCTACATCTTCCAAGAGCAGCTGGCAGCGACAGACGGCCGCATGTCGCCGCTGCGCAAGCTGCTGAAGGACGAAAACACCGTCACAACGACCGCAGATCATTGGCGTTGGATATGGGAGAACATCAATTACGTTCCGATTTTCCAGCTAGGCGAGCGTATCCTCAACGAGCTCCCCTCAAGCGTAAATTCCATCATAGCGACACGGGCACTGCTCGCAGAGTCCATGTCTATCTGCTCACAACAGGCCGCTCTTCGCCACGACCTGATGGGCCGGATCTACCACTGGCTCCTACAAGACGCCAAATACCTTGGCACCTATTACACGGCGGTTTCTTCCGCGACCCTCCTGCTCAAACTTGCGCTCGCGGCGAAATGGAAACAGGACTTCACTGATCCAGTCGAGCTCTCCTCGTTCAAAGTCGCCGACTTGGCCTGCGGCACCGGGACGCTCCTCATGGCCGCCGCGCAGGCCATATCAGACGCCTACATAAGAGGGCGGGCAAACGAGGGCCTCCCGCTTGCGGTTAAAGATATGTCCACGCTGCACCGGGCACTGATGGAGAACGTCCTCTACGGGTATGACGTGCTCCCATCAGCAGTTCACCTAACCGCCTCGACCCTGGCGATGCTTGCACCCGAAGTTGCGTTCGTGCGGATGAACCTCTTTGTCATGCCAATGGGGCTGGACCACGGAGAGCCGAAACTGGGCAGCTTGGATTTTCTGACATCGCCAAGGATCGAGACCCAAATGGCTCTCGACTACTCGCACGCGGAGACGATCCGCACAGGCGCCTCGTCCAGCGCCGCGGCGACCGCCGCCGTCCCAAGGCTTGACCTTTGCGTGATGAATCCCCCGTTTGTCCGTAGCGTTGGTGGAAATCTCCTGTTTGGCTCCCTTCCAGACGAGAGAGGCGCCATGCAAAAGGAGCTCAAGCGACGAGTCAAAGAGATCGGCGCAAGCGCGACCGCCGGGCTGGGGAGTGTTTTCGTCGCGCTTGCCGATCTGCGGCTGAAAAACGGGGGGCGACTTGCGTTTGTACTGCCAGCAGCGGTCGCTTCCGGCGAGGCCTGGGCCAGGACGAGAGAGCTTATTGCTGATAGCTACCATCTCGAAACAGTCATCGCAAGCCACGACGCCGAGAGGCCCAATTTCTCCGAGAACACAGACCTTTCGGAGATCCTCTTCATTGCACGAAAGTTGAGAGAAAATGAAGCGCCAGGGCGCACCACCTATATCAATCTCTGGCGAAATCCGCGTTCGATCCACGAGGCGCTCGATCTTGCCAATAGGCTCACGAGCGCGCCCGAGCCAGCCTCGGTCGAGTCCTCCGGGGTGACCACGGTCCGGGGCACGAACAACAAGCTTGGCGAAATGATAAGCACCCCCCCGCCGCGCCGCGGCGAATCCTGGACGGGCGTCCTCTTCGCGCAGACCGATCTGATGAGGGCTCACTGGCTCTTGGAAAAGAGCAAGCTTTGGGAGCCAGATGGGGAGGTGGTCAAGCTTCCCCTCTGCAGGTTGGACCTGATCGGCGCCATCGGCCCAGACCGAAAGCGCATTCATGAGGGATTCAAGGTAACCAAAGATGACTGGACACCCTACCCAGCGTTCTGGGGGCACGACTCGACCGCCGTACTGACCATTGCACAGCAACCCAATTCGCGCCTCTCCGTTTGGCTCGAATCGCCTCGCGGGCCAGGCTACGGACCGCACCTTTGGGAACGTGCCGGAAGGATATTGCTTGCGGAGCGCCTCTGGCCGATCACACATAAGGTGCTCGCCGTCGGTTTCGACACCGACGTATTGGGCAACACTTGGTGGGCCCTCAAATCAGACGCTCTCGGCGCTGACCAGGAAAAGGCTCTCCTCCTCTGGCTAAACAGCTCTCTCGCGCTCCTCCTGTACTTCGGTCGCCGCGTCGTCACAAGGAGCGCCTGGATGCAGATGAAGCAGCCAGCTTGGGAGTCGATGCCCGTGTTAGACGTGCGGAGGCTAAGCGAACCTCGCATCAGGCGCCTGGCCGCTCACTACGATAGGCTCTCGAATCAGAAGCTCGACCCCCTGGCAAGACTCAACTCGGACCCTGTCCGCCGCGCGATCGACAACGCGATTGCAAAGGCCATTCGGGTCCCCGATTTTTCACATATAAGAGAGCTACTGGATCGTGAGCCCGGCATGAACGCACGCGACATTGTCCCTTGGGCCCCCGAAATTGACGAGCCCTCAGATGAAGCGGACGGCGATCAGACCGAACTGGCAATCTGACGGCTCCATCGACGTGCTCCTGCGTCCTCGAAAGCCTCACCGTCCCCCCGCTCTCCTCCGACCAATCGCTGACCCTGTCAACCCCTCGCACCACCCCGTCACCGCCCTGCAAACCCGCTAACCCCTTGATCCGCCACCGGATCCCCGCTCCCCGATTTCTCTCCCAACTTTGCAGATAATTTCCCCCTTTGAGCGCATACTTGTTTCATAGGCGTTCAACCAAGTCTCCCTCGCCAGCTACCGGCTACCGGCTACCGGCTACTGGCTATTGCCTACCGTCTACCGTCTACCGTCTACCGGCTACTGGCTACTGGCTACTGGCTATTGGCTACTGGCCACTGGCTACCGTCTGCCGGCGTAACTCTCATAAAATGACGTCTTTACAAAACGCGACTCTTTAGAATGAAGGACTTAGGGGGATCCCCCCACCCTTAACCCATTTGCCATGACGTACTTGGCTTCAAAGATGTAGGGGTGGCCGGGTGGGGTTACTAGAAGAGGCATTAACTACGATGGCTAACCCAGTTCGGAGGGAACGGAAAATCGGGATCGACGGATTGGGCTAGCCGGGATTTTTCCTTGACAGAGGTCTGTGGAAAACATTAACCTCTCGAAAGGACCGACGATTATGTCGAAAGGACCGACGATTATCGTCACAAAAGAAAACCGGCCCCGATGTTTTGAGGCCGGTATAGAAACCAGGGACGAGTGGGAGGATTCCAACCTCCAGTCTCCGGGGCCAGGTTCCCTCACCGTTACAGCGGTGAGGGGCTGTAGAAACCACCGGCGCTCTATGCATTGAGCTACGCCCGTCCGGGCGAATCGGCAAATTGGTCAAAAGCCGATCTGCGTTACAGTTTACCGCAGATCGGTAAATTTCTGCCATGCGAAAGCCTAATCGTCTACGATTTCCACAGCCCGAAGTCACAACGGCTTTTTCCGAGGCATTGTCGAAGATCGTCTCCATTCCTCGCGCTGAAATGCAGAAACGTATAGCGACCGTTCCAGCAGCGCCCGTTTCAAGGCATAGGCGATACAGGTACGTCCCCTCAAAGCCCCAGCCGAATTCCTAGAATCGCCCCTCCACCTTGCCGGTCAGGTCGTTCCAAGTCAACCGCTTTCCCGCGATCTGCGATAAGGCTATAGCGAAGCGGTCTGCGTTCGTGTAGGGCTTGTCTTTGGTTGCGCGATGCTCATACCGGAAAGCCTGTTCATCGATGTACCGGAACAGGTGAAACGGTTCGACGCTGATGTATGTGCCGTGCAATCCCCTCTTCAGCAAAGACCAGAAGTTTTCAATCCCTTGAGTGTGAACCTGGCCCCGCACATACTCGTTCGCGTGGTTGATAATTTCATGCGCCAAATCGGTTCCCTTGTAGCCGCCCCATTCATCGGTCATGAGGGTAGAGCCATCTGCGATGTGCTTCTCTATGAGGCCGTGAAGGACGTGCGCGGTGCGCTCTGCAACAACCTCAGCACGAAACCGGTCCGCGCGTTCCAACATTCCGACCACAATGGTCTTCGCCATTGCGCCGATAGGACGACCACTAAAGCCCGTTCCCTCGGGCCTCTTTGACTTGTGCATGTTCTTGATTTTCCCGCCGATGAAAGTCTCATCCATCTCTACGATCTTGCCGCCAGCGCCCAGCCTGTTTTCATCGGGCGATTGCAGAGCGGAGCGCAAGCGGTGTAGGAGATGCCATGCGGACTTCTGAGCGATCCCCAACTCCCGCGCAATCTCATGGCTGCTCACTCCGTTCTTGCAGTTGCAGAGCATCCAGAGGGCGATGAGCCACTTATCAAGAGAGGGGGGAATCTTCAAAGAGGCTGTCAACTTTGACGCTGAATTGCTTCCGACAGGCGTAGCACTTCCAACGTTTCTGAGTGTCCAGCCAATAGTGTTTACGTTCGCCCTGTTCTGCTCCACATTTCGGGCAAACCGGCTTGCCGTTCGGCCAGCGCAGCGCCGCAACGGTGTCAATGCAAACCTGCTCGTCGGAGTAGTACCGGACGGCCTCGGTCAATGTCTTTGGGATATACATGGCGATACCTTCACTAACCCAAGTGTGCCACAAGTCGATGGGTTAGTCAAGGTATTTATTGCCCTAGAAGATAAACAGCCCCGCTCACCGGCCAGCAAGCTGAAAGCTGACGGCCGGTCTTTCGCGCTCCCACGGCTACTGGCTACTGGCTCCCGGCTAACCACCAACCACTAACCACTGTTCGCTGCTTTTCTAACCACTAACCACTAACCACTAACCGCTAACCACTGCCTTTCGACCTACAATCGTTCCATGATCCTCGAGTCGTTTCCCGTCGGTCCGCTGGCCTGCAACTGCACCATCCTGGGCGACGAGGAAACCCGCGAGGCCATCGTGATCGATCCCGGCGACGAGGTCAGTCGCATCGCCAATCGCCTCACTGAGCTGGGCCTCAAGCTCAAGCAGATCATCGTGACGCACGCCCACATCGATCATGTCGGCGGAGCGCTGAAGCTCAAGCGGCTCACCGGCGCGCCCATTTACCTGAACGAAAACGACCTGCCGCTGCTCAAGATGATGGCGGCGCAGGCGGCTTGGCTCGGCATGAGCACGCCCGAAACCGCTCCGCCCGACGAGTCGCTCGCCGACGGCCAGGTTGTCGGCCTGGAGAGCTATCCGGCGCAGGTGCTCCACACGCCGGGCCACACGCAGGGATCGGTCTGCCTGCACTTTGCTCCGCTGAAGCTGCTGATTGCCGGCGACACGCTCTTTGCCGGCAGCATCGGCCGCACCGATTTGCCCGGCGGCAACTTCGATCAGATCATCGATTCGCTGCACTCCCGGCTGCTCACTCTGCCCGATGAAACCAAGGTTTTACCCGGCCACGGCCCCGCAACAACCATCGCCGAAGAACGCCGCTTCAATCCTTTTCTGCAAACGCGGCAGCCAAATAGCCGCTAAATTAAGACCTTTATAACCATATAGATATATGAATTCGTTCAAGAGATAGTTCTTATTGCCGGCCCGACCTGTTACGCCCGTGATTCGTTCCCAAGTAGTTAATCAGGATATCTACTCCGTTACTGAATTCTGACTCCGCAGCAAGCAGGCTCACCACCAACCAGCCCGACTCTGCCATGCCGAAAAAGTAGCCCGGATGAAGCCAGACTCCGCGCTCCAGCAGCGCCAAAACCGTCCGCTCGTCCGGCGCGAGCGCCGGGATTCGCAGCACCGCGTACCATCCGCCTTCGAGCGCGAGCCGCTGCACGGCGGGGAGCGCGGCAAGCTTTCGATCCAGCACGGCCAGATTCGCGGCGAGACGATTCCGAATCTGGTTCTGGATTGCCGCACGGCCCGCGAGCCACGCCGGAAGCGCCCACTGGACAGGAGCGTTCATGGAGAGGAACGTGTCGGCAATGACTTCGAGGCGCGCGAGCGTCCGCTCCCGCTCCGGACCGGTCACCACAATCCATGCCGCCTTCATCTGCGGAAGCCCGGCGATCTTGCTGAGCCCGCTCACCACGAAGACCGGAACCGCTTCAAGGCCCGAGGCAAAACTGGCTCCCTCCGCGCCCAGACCGTAGTCGAGAAAGACCTCGTCGACAACGAGCGAAAGGTGGAATTCGCGGCACAGGCGGGCGAACTCCGCTGCCTCCCAGGGCTTGGTAAAGTGGCCCGTTGGATTGTTGGGGTGAACCACCACGATGGCCCGCGTATGGGGCGTGAGGGCGCGGCGAATCCCGGCGGGATCGATTTGCCAGCCGTTCTCATAAACCAGGGGCGCGGCTTTCAGGCGCACATCGTCAAGAGCGGCCAGGAAGTCAAAGAGCGGATAACTTGGCTGTGGAATGAGGATCTCGTCTCCCGCATCGCACATCAGCCGGAAAAGGAAGCTGTAGGCTTCGCTGGTACTGGTGGTCAGGACCATTTGATCCGGGTCGAGAGCCACGCTGTGGGCTGCGTAGTAATCGCAGACAGCCTGGCGCGCAACGGAAAGGCCCCTGGGCTGCGGATCGTAGTCGAGGCCGCGCGGGTCGGTGAGCGCGGCGAGCAGGGAGGCGGGATGAGCGAAGCCGCAGCGCGTGGGATTTGACGCCGTAAGATCGGCAACCGGCAGACCGGCCTCGAGGCGCAGCCGGTGCGCGTGCGCCAGCTCGCTCTCCTCCGTGTTCCAGTCCGTCCTTTGCGAAAAGCGCATCCGCTTTTTCCGCGCAGCTCGTCACGGCCGATCAGGCCTTAACCGCCCGTCGTGCACAATGAAAGAAGCGCCTCTTGCAACGATACATGGGGAACCAAGGGGATACATGGGCGAGGTGATGTTGGCTCTGCGCGCGGTGATCTTCGATTATGGCAGGGTCTTGACGGGTCCCCCGGACCCCGTGGCCCGTGCCGCACTGCTCGGCATCACTGGCCTTGCGGCGGATCGCTTCGACAGCTTGTATTGGGCCAATCGTCAAGCTTATGACGAGGGCAAGCTGACCGGCCTCGGCTTCTGGCGGAAGCTCGTGCGCGATGCCGGGCTCGACCTGCCTGCATCCGCGATCAAAGAGTTGAATCTCTGGGATGCCCGCATGTGGACCACCGAAAACCCCGCCATGCTTGCGTGGCAAGCGGAGCTCAAGCATCGCGGCCTGCTCACAGCCATCGTCTCCAACATGGGCGATGGTGTGCTCGAACTTATGGAGCGCGAATTTGATTGGCTCTCGCGATTCGATGTGCTTGTCTGGAGCTATCAACTTCGCGTGGCCAAGCCCGATCCGGCAATTTATCGCTACGCCCTCGAAAAACTCGGCACTCGCCCCCAGGAGACACTCTTCCTCGATGACAGGCCGGCCAATGTCGAACCTGCGGTTGCGATGGGAATGAGGGGGCTGGTCTTCTCAACCGTGGAAAAACTGCGCCGCGACCTAGCGGAATCAGGGTTGGATGCGGAGCTGCCTCTGCCCTGACGCGGACGCGGTCAATGCGCTGCGGTTTGCCGATTGCCGCCGAGATGATAGGTCAGCCCCATCGTCGCGTTCATCACATCGAGGCCGGGGTTGGCCGGCACAATGAAGCCGTCGGAAAAATGGAAATCGCCGAACAAACCCAAGCGCAGGTCGAACCTTTCATTGATCTTGACCTGCAAGCCCCCCGCAGATTGCAGGCTGAAGTTCTCGTAGGTTGCATTTGACGAAAGCGCCTTCTGCGTAAAGACAAGGAAGCCGCCTTTTGCCATCAGGTATGGCTTGATCGTCTTCCCGTCGCGCCACAGCCAGCGAAAGCCCATCGGAGCGATGTCGATTCCTGGGACCGTTTTTCGGCTCTGGCTGAGGGTAGAGCCCCAAATGTTCATCTGCGTCGGCTGATTGAGCAGAATCATGGGCAAGACTTCAGCTACATAATCAACACGCGCCCCAAGAAAACGGCCCCAGGAGTGCCGGTCGTACTCGATGCCCACGTCGTACATCTTGCAATTCTCACCGGAAGCAAAGATCTTGTAGTTGCCGTAAGAAACCATTCCTTCCAAAGTGATTTCACTCGCCACCGGTCGCTTAGGTGACGGTAGTTTCGCATTCTCGAACGCCGGAGTGTCGTTCATCTCCACCGGAGGTGAGCCATCCTGGGCCACTGCGAGCAACGGCGCGGCAAGGCAAAGCGCAGCAACGACGCAGGGCAGGGCGAGGTGCAATTTGCCGCCAATGCAGCGCCCACCAGACGCCAAGGCGTTGAGAGAGCCGCGCATTCGGTGCCGAATCGAGGGCCAATCCATGGTTTGAGCGCCAGAGGAATTCCGAACCGGAGAGAACGAATGTTTGCGTCAGTCTAAAGGCAGCACTCAACCTTGACAAGGCGCTTTCACGAGAACAGCGACAGAGTTGGCGAATCCGCGATGGCCTAGAACTGATTGCATAAATAACTTGGGGCTGTGAAAGAGTTTCCCTCAGGGGCTAAAGCCCAGATTCATTTGGCGCGATTTACGGCACGCGACCCACCCACAGGGTGGGTTCCCCGGTCGTGCCCTGATACAAGACTCCCGGGTCGATGGGTTCTTCGGCAAGCGCTGAAGCCGTGCCCTTTCAAAACCGGATTTGTGCAACAAGTTCTAGGGCGTCTGGCGAAACAAGCAAGAAAATACGAACGGGCATTTCAGCGATCAGGATTTCGACGCGATTCCCAGACCCACAAGATTTGCCGCGGCGATGATCACGAGGATTCCGGCCCACAGCAGGCGTTTGGGTCTGCTTTGCACTCCCGCCCACTCGCGCAGCGCCAAACCCACGAGCCCGCCACACAGCACGTAGATGCTCATGTGCAGCATCCAGTTGACGTAATCGAGTCGCTTGGGGATGTTGGCTTGGCCCCAGGCGTAGAAGAAGAACTGGAGATACCACATGATGCCGCCGGCGGCGGCCAAGCAACCGTTCCTGGCCAATGTCGCAGGTGGCTGCGCGAGGTCGGCGCGGAGCGAGAGATCGCGCTTGAGGGCGAGGCGGACGAAGCAGTAGCTCATGTTGATGACCGCGCCGCCACCCATGATCAGCACATAACTGGGCAACGCCGCATAGAGCGAGTTGACGCCCACGTGTTGCGCCGCAGCCGCGATGGGCTTGGCTGCATCGATGGCGAATGACATGCCCGACGAAAAGATTCCACACATCACGGCGAGCGCAAGCCCGAGCTTCACATTGAATTCCTGTACCTCGGCGCCCAGCTGCACTTCTTTCTGATGGCCGGCATACGACACCACTGCCACTCCGATCAGTGCAACCAAAATGCCTGCCATCGTAAGCAGGCCACTGCGCGTGGCGAACAGCATCGCGCCCTGGCCATGCATCAGGGGCGGCACGAGCGTGCCGACAATGAGAGTGACGCCAATGGCGACGCCGATGCCGAGGGACATGCCGAGGTGGCGCATCGTAAGCCCGTAACTGACATTGCCCACTCCCCACATGGCGCCAAAGAGCGCAACTTTCAACATGAGGCCAGCATCGAGCGAAGCGTAGAAGCCGTGGAAGCTCGGCAGCAGAAGATAGCTCACGCCGATCGGCAACAGAATCCAGGAGAAGAATCCGGCTACGGCCCAGGTCGTCTCCCACGACCACTCTCTCACCTTTTCGATAGGCGCATAGAACGAAGCAGCGCAGGCCGCTCCGATAATGTGCCATCCGATTCCTGCCAGGATCGCTGTCGGCATTCTTACTCCCTCTATTTGCTCCGAGCAGTGCCCGCGCAAAGCCCGCAAGCAAACTCAAAGCCTATCGGCTCTATGCGCGCTTTGTACAGCGAACGAAGCCATCGGTGGTCGGTCAGTTTTTGGGAAGCTCTCCCTCGGGGGCTAAACCCCCGATTCATTTGGCGCGATTTGCGGCAGTCGGGGATGAATCCCCGACCTACCAGTCGTGCCCTCTCAAAGCACAACCAAAGTGACCCACCACCGAACCATCGGCGCACCGTCTTACACTCTCTCTATGGCTCTCCGCCTTTACGCCGCAACAACCAGCGCGGGCAAGCTGCGCGACTTTCGCACGGCCGCGCAGGCGTACGCGGTCGAAATCGAACCGCTTCCCGACATCGAGAAGATCGCCGCCCCGAAAGAGGATGGCGACACGTTCCTCGAGAATGCGGCGACAAAGGCTGTTTACTATTCGCGTTTCGCTCCCGGGGAGCTGGTGGTCGCCGATGATTCCGGCCTCGAAGTGGATGCGCTCGGCGGAGCACCCGGGTGCGCTCGGCCCGATTCGCGGCGGATACGGGCCTCGTGGACTCCCCCGAGGCCAACGATAACACCGACGTATGGAACAATATGTTGCTGCTGCAGAAGCTGGAGGCGTTTCCGGCGGCGCTGCGGACGGCCCGCTACCATTGCACACTCGTTGCCGCGCGCGACGGAGAGGTGGTTCAGGTCGCCGATGGAACGGTGGAAGGGATGATTCTGGACGCCCCGCGCGGAACCGGCGGCTTCGGCTACGATCCGCTGTTTTACCTGCCCGAGTTGGGAAAGACCATGGCCGAAATCGATCTCGAAACGAAGCTCAGCTTGAGCCATCGCGGACGGGCGTTCGCGGCGCTACTGCCAAAACCCTTGCCCTGACCAGCCGCTGCTCTTCTCAAAAACGCCAAAGCGTGGAACGCCGCCTTGACGACCGTAGCATCGGCCTCGAATAATGCGTGAGAACCAGAGCGCGAGCTTTCGTCCCTCAATTTAAGACTGCTTCGGCCCGCAACGGGGGTCTGAACATGCTACTGGGATGGTGGCGACCGGAGCCGGTTTCGCCCAGTTCTAGAAGCGAGGAGCGAGCTAAAGTGAATTACTGGAGCGACGAGCGACAACGAAATGGGGAAAACCGGCCCGGGCCCTTTGGGCTGCGGCGAGAATTGCGCCATACTTCGTTCTCGCCCTTTGCAGTGGGACGCCACAGCCTTCGGGCTCGGCCTCGTCTGGCACAATTTTCGCAAGCAGCGCCATCCACCCGAGTAGCATGATCAGACCCTAGGAGCCAAATTCTCCATGGCAACCGTTCAACCCGCCGCGCCCCGCTCTGCGCATCTTGTCCGCCGCGGCGTCGAGCCCTTACGCGCAGGGCAAGGCACCAGTTTTCTCTGGCATAAGCTGCACTCTCTGCTCGGCATCGTTCCCATCGGAGCTTTTCTCCTTGAGCACCTGCTTTCGAATTTCGAGGCGTTGAAGGGCCCGATCGCGTACGGTGAGCAAGTCAAGCTCCTCAACAGCCTGCCCCTGGTGCGCGTCCTGGAATGGGTTTTCATCTTCCTGCCCATCCTGTACCACGGCATCTATGGCGTCTATATCTGGCTGCGCGGCAGGGCGAACATCGTGTATTACCCGTGGGCGGGGAACTGGCTATACCTGGTGCAGCGCTACACGGGCCTCATCGCCTTTGCGTACATCATTCAGCATGTACTGAGGCAGCGCTTCATGGGTATCAGCCTGCCCGAGAATCCCGGCGCCGCCTTTCACAAGGTGCAAATGGAGCTGGCAAACCCCTGGATGCTCGCTGTCTACGTGATCGCCATGATCGCCGTATGTTGGCACTTCGCCTATGGCGTGTGGCTCTTCGCCGCCAAGTGGGGCATTACGCCGGGCGAGACGGCGCGCCGGCGGTTTGGCTACATCTGCGCTGCGCTGGGCGTATTGCTGGCGGCGATGGGAATCGCCAGCATCTGGGCGTTTACCGGACCAAAGTTCCAGAACGCTCCGGAAAACGTGCCGCTCACTTACTTGGCAGCGCCAATCGATTCAGGCGGTTCTGTCTGACCGGCCTTCTGATGCTGAGGCGTACTACCTGACCGGTCGCGAACGGCGAGAGCCCGGAAACGCAGAGTGGCCCTTTTGGAAAGGATTCGATCGACAATGGCAGCACCCAGAATCATCGTGGTTGGCGGAGGGCTGGCCGGGCTTGCGGCGGTCATCAAGATCGCCGAGGCCGGAGGGACTGTCGATCTGTTTTCTATCGTGCCGGTCAAGCGGTCGCACTCGGTCTGCGCCCAGGGCGGCATCAACGCCGCCAAGAACCTGAAGGGTGAGGGCGACACGACCGCACAGCACTTCGACGACACGATCTACGGCGGCGACTTCCTTGCCAACCAGACGCCCGTGAAGGCCATGTGCGAGGCGGCGCCGGGGATCATCGATCTGCTCGACCGGATGGGCGTCCCTTTCAACCGTACACCCGAGGGGCTGCTCGACTTTCGCCGCTTCGGAGGCACGCTCTACCACCGCACCGCGTTTGCCGGGGCCACAACGGGCCAGCAGTTGCTCTACGCGCTCGATGAGCAGGTGCGCCGTTACGAATCAGAGGGTAAGGTGCACAAGTACGAGGGATGGGAGTTCCTTTCCGCCGTGATCGACGCGAAGGGCACGGCACGCGGCATCGTAGCCCTCGATCTGCGCTCCATGGAGGCTGAAGGCGTTCACGGCGGACGCGATCATCCTCGCTACTGGCGGTATCGGCGCCATCTTCGGCAAGAGCACCAACTCCGTGGTCTGCACGGGGTCGGCGCAGTCGGCCATCTTCCAGCAGGGCGCGTACTACGCCAACGGCGAGTTCATCCAGGTGCATCCCACGTGCATTCCCGGCGAGGACAAGCTGCGGCTAATGTCGGAGTCGGCGCGTGGCGAGGGCGGGCGCGTGTGGGTTCCGCGGACGCCGGGCGACAAGCGCGCGGTGAAGGCGATTCCGGAGGCGGAGCGGTTCTATTTCCTCGAGGAGTGGTATCCCAAGTACGGCAACCTTGTACCGCGCGACGTAGCGACGCGCGCCATTCACAAAGTGGTGTACGAGATGGGCCTTGGGCTCGACGGCCAGCCGATGGTTTATCTCGATCTGACGCACATCGACCGCGAGACGCTGCACTACAAGCTCGGCGGGATTCTGGAGATCTACGAAAAGTTCGTGGGCGTCGATCCGTGCCTGGAACCGATGAAGATCTTCCCGGGCATGCACTACACGATGGGCGGACTCTGGGTGGACTTCAACCAGATGACCAATATTCCCGGCATCTTTGCTGCCGGCGAATGTGAGTATCAATATCACGGCGCGAACCGGCTGGGCGCGAACTCGCTGGTCAGTTGCATCTTCGGCGGCTTCCGCGCGGGGCCGAACGCGCTGGCGTATGCGAAGAGCGTGCCGGCAGTGGAAGGCGATGGCGGTGCGGCGGCGGAAGTGACGCGGCAGACGGAGATCAACGGCAAGCTCATTCAGAACGAAGGCGGTGAGAATCCATTCAAGTTGTGGCGCGAGCTTGGCGAGACCATGACCGAGCACGCAACGGTGATCCGCTACAACAAAGATCTGAAAGAAGCCGACGGCAAGATCGTTGAGTTGCTCGAGCGCTACAAGCGCGTGAACCTGAGCGACAAGAGCCAGTGGGCCAACACCAGCTTTGCCTTTGCGCGGCAACTCAAGAACATGCTGGAGATTTCGCGGACCGTTACGCTGGGCGCGATTCTGCGCGATGAGTCGCGCGGCGCCCACTACAAGCCCGACTTTCCGGATCGCAACGATGAACGCTTCCTGAAAACGACGAAAGCGAGCTTCACGGGCAGCGTGGAAGGACCGAAATTCGAGTTTGAGGAAGTGGATACGCAGTTCATCAAGCCGCGGCCGAGACGGTACTGACGCAGCGAAGTAGACACAGTTAGAAACGATCTATGACAGTCGAATGGACCGAAGCGGAGATACGAAGGATGTTATGGCTACGGGCTATAGAGTGGTGCAGTTGGCCCTCGTTTCTCTCACTGGTGCTAGCTCCAATTGCCTTCCTTTGGCTTGCGTGGTGGAAGGTGCTCCTAGGGCTGCTCATTGCCAATGTGATTTGGGCACCATTTAGATATAGGTTTCACAATTTGAGAATTGCGAATTTTGCTTCGACGATTATTAACCCCGGGAATATGTCGTCGCTGTCATATGTTCCATCATTCAGGCGGTGCATCATCACTGGGGCCTTGCAGTCTTATCCCTCGTCTGGCCAGTTGTCGGAGGCTTCGTCAAGGTTCCAGGTGGCAAGATCGGTATTATCGAACAGAATTTCGCAAGTGAGTTGCATTTAATCGACTCTGAATCGGATTAGGAAAAATATGGCGACGAGGACAGTCACTTTCGAAATCAAGCGCCAGGCCGGCCCGGAGGCGCCGGCGGTGTGGGAGCGGTTTGAGCTGGAGTGGCGGCCGGGGATGAATGTTGTCTCGGCGATGATGGAGATCGCCACGAACCCTGTGACCGCCGACGGCAAGCCGACCACGCCGATCACCTACGACTCGAATTGCCTGGAGGAGATCTGCGGGTCGTGCACGATGAGGATCAACGGCCGCGCGCGCATGGCCTGCTCTGCGCTCGTTGACAATCTGGACCAGCCCATCCGCGTCGAGCCGCTCACGAAGTTTCCGCTGGTGCGCGATCTGCAAGTTGACCGGTCGGTTCTGTTTGAAAACCTGATGCGCGTGAAAGCGTGGGTACCGGTGGATGGGACCTACGATCTCGGCTCGGGGCCGCGCGTCTATCCGCAGCAGCAGGAGGCGAATTATCCGCTCTCGAATTGCATTTCCTGCACCTGCTGCATGGAGGTCTGCCCGCAGTTCAACGAGACGACGGGCTTCGTGGGCGCGGCCACGATTGCGCAGGTCAAGCTGTTCAACAACCATCCCACGGGCAAGGTCTTCAAGGAAGACCGCCTGAGAGCGCTGGCTGGCGACGGCGGCATCCAGGAGTGCGGCTACGCGCAGAACTGCGTGAAGGCCTGCCCCAAGCTGATTCCGCTCACCAACGCCATCTCCGACATCAGCCGCGACGTGATGGTGCAGAAAGTGAAAGACTGGCTCAAAAGCTGAGAAGCAGCGGAGCTAGCGGAGTGAGCGGCGCTGGCGGAGTTACGGGCCGGGCGGCCAGCCCAAAAATCTTCCCCGGAGCACAGTCATCGTTCAAGTTTGCCTCCCCTGCCAAGTCGAAAGTCGAGCATCACACACCAAACCCGAAACAACAACAAAGACCAAGGAGGTCTTGCGATGGGAATACGTCATATGGCTTGGGGCGCCGCGCTGGCTGCGGTGCTTTCCGTGACACTTGTTGCTCAACAAGCGCCGGTTGGATATCACAGCATTTCCTGTGTCCGGGTCAAACCCGGGCAATCCGCTGCCTTTCACGCTCTTCTCAACGGAGACTACCTTAAGGTTGAGCAGGCGCGCGTTGACTCGGGAGCGATCTCAACCTGGATTGCGCTGCGCACCGTCATCCCCGCGGGGACCGATGCGAAGTGCGACTACGTTTTCGTTTCGTTCTACCCTGGCCTGCCTACTGCGCCTCTCAGTGACGAGGAGATGACGGCCGTCTTGCAAAAAGCCGGCGTCACCTCCACGCTGCAGGAGTGGCGCGATCGCCTCTCCGCGGTCGGCGAGCTGGTCTCCAACAACATCACCCAATATCAGGCGCTGGTTGGCGGCTCGAAAAAGGGTGACTACCTGGTCTTCAACTCCATGCGCGCAACCGACGCGGGCCAGTGCGTCGCCGCGCAAAAGAGGCTATGGCAGCCGTTCGCCGAGGAAGGTGTGAAAGAGGGCGCGCAGGACGGCTGGGCGGTGAACATACAGATCGAGCCTCGCGGCGAGAAAGACCCCAGCCGCGTGAGCACCGTGGACATCTTCCCCACCTGGGACTCGATGTTTAACTACTTCGGACCCGACTTCATCACCCGCTGGAAGAAGGTGCATCCCGAGATGACCCCCAACGATGCCTTTACGGTATTGGACAAGGCCTGCACCATCGAACATACGGTCGTTTACAAGGTGGAAGACCAGATCACCGCATCGAAATAACACCGTCTTCCCCAAAAACAAAAATCCGCGCGTCCCACGTCTCGTCCGCCGCGGCGGATGAGATGTGGGATTGCCGCGGACCAACGCCGGTGCGCGTGCCGCCCGCCGCGTAAGCTGGAGCTTGCGGCGAAGGGACTCTTCCAGCCGGCGCCTTGCTCACCCGCTTGGCCCATGCGCAGCAGGGTCCCAGGCGCCACCTGCAACTAGCTTCGGCCTTTCAGCGGCTTTTCGCCGAAAGGGGGATACGCGATGCGTTTCGAAGTCACGAGGCGGCGGTTTGTGCAATTGCTTGCCGCCTTGTCATCGGCCAGCAGTCTGCCTTCGCGCGCGCAGGCGAGCGCGGTGCAGGCTTCCCCGAACGCGTTGGAACCGGCTTCGCCGAAAGGGTTGGAACCGGCTTCGCCGGGCGCGTCGAAGACCATCAACCGGAAGAACCTTGTGGCGACCCAGGTGAAGGCGTATGCCTGGCAGGATGAAGGAATCGAATCTCTGCTCGACAACCTGCAGCAGAAGGGCAACGTGAATACCGTGTTCGCCTTCACGTTCAACTCTGAAGCGACCGATGTGAGCGGCAAGATTCCGCTCCCAGACCACGGAACGTATAGCAAGGCGAATCCGGAGATTGGCGGCGCGTTTTACGACTACGATTTGAAATATTTCGCCGACACGAGGCTCAAGGAATTTCATGCGGCCAGCCGATTCAATGTGATCGGCGAAGTGGCGCCGAAGATGAAGGCGCGGGGCATGCATTTCTTCGCCTTCGACTACAACAACACCAACGCCAACATGATGCGGCTGATTCCGGGACTGACCGAGGTGGCGGAGATCGACGTCTACGGCAGGCGCACCGACAGCGCGTGCTGGAACCATCCTGACTACCGCGCGCTGCTCACCGGCAGGATCGAATCGTATCTCTCCGGCTACCCCGATCAGGTGGCGGGCATCATCTGGGGCTGCGAGCGCATGGGCCCGCTGGATAACCTGATCGGCGGCGGCTGGGCGACAAGCGGGATCTCCTGCTTCTGCCCCTATTGCCGCGCCAAAGCCAGAGACCGCGGCATCTCCGTCGAAAGAGCGCAGGAAGGGTTTATCCGGCTCGATCGGTTGTTTCAGGCGGCGGGCAATCGGCAGCGCCCCGCCGACGGGTATTTCATCACTTTCTGGAGAATTCTCATCGAGTATCCGGAGGTGCCGGCCTGGCACCGCATGTGGCATGACAGCTATCACCAGACGCGCTCGGCGCTGTACAGGACGGCGAAGGCCATCGCGCCGGGAAAGCCGTTCGGTTTTCATATGATGCAGAACATCACGTTCAGCCCGTTCTATAGCGCGGCAGACGACTACGCAGCGATCAAGAATTATTCCGACTTCATCAAGATCGCGACCTATAACAATGCCGGCGGCGGGCGCATGGCAGGTTTTATCGAAAGGCTGTGCTCGACCGTCTTTGCCGATGCCACGCCGGAGGAATTGACGCCGGTGTATTTCAAGATGATGGGCTACGACGAGGCGCCGTTCGACAAACTCGCGGCCACGGGCCTTTCCGTCGACTATATTGCGCGCGAGACCAGGCGCGCCATCGCGGACACCGGACATTCCATTCAAATCTACCCCAGCGTCGATATCAATGTTCCGGTTCAGCCCGGCTGGAAGCAGACGACGCCAGAAGGCGTGAAGGCCGAGGTGCGCGCGGCCTTTGCTGCCGGAGGCGACGGCGTGGTTCTAGCGAGGGAGTACACAGAGATGTGGCTAGCGAACCTTGCGGCGGCCGGCGACGCAACGCGGGAGATCTTTGCCGGGCAATGACGAAAGCTGCCTCAACGGCGGCAAGTGAATTGCGGTGCAAGGTGAAGGCGATCTTTCGATCGAGCTTATGCTTTGGGCCTGAGTTTCTTCCACGCCAAGAAGAAGAGGATGAAGAGGGCGAGGTCGGCCCAGGCAAACGGGATCCAGAGAGTGGGCACGCTGCCGATGATCATGTACCAGAAGACCACGCCGCAGTATGAGGCCTTGAGGCCCATGCCGTAGTGAATCAGTTCGAGGCGGCCGACGGGATCGGCGGCGATGCGCAGGAACATGACGCCGAACATGACGACCAACAGCGCCGGGAAGTACACGTATCCCCAGTGGTTGGGCGGCGTGACGTGCGCCCAGCGAAAGATTTGTGGAGCGGCGACGATTGAAGCAATGCCGAGCGAAAGGTCGTAGATGGCGGCGACGATGAAGAGGACCTTAATCCATTTTGTGGACATGTTCACCTCGTGATTCTTTGGTTTTCCGCCCCAACGACGAAGACCTGCCGTTGGAGAACGGGGTTGATTGGCGGTGCTTGGCGATGAAGTTGCGGCGAAAGTCCTGGCGGCGCTTGGCGGTGGAGTCCTCAGAGTAGATGCGGCTGCCGAGCGTGCGCAGGCCGGCTTCAAGGTCGGCGACGGACATTTTGGAGGGCTGGAAGTTGACGTCGAAGAGGGTGCAGAGTTCCCAGGCCTCGTCGCGCAGGATGCGGCCATCGCGCTTGAGGCGCTGGTAGAGCGGCGTGCCGGGAAATGGGGTCTGCACGGTGATCTGCACATCGTAGAGGCCGCTGGCCTGGACAAATTCCCAGATCTGGTCGAAGGAGTCGGGGTCGGCGCCATCGAGGCCGAGGATGAAGCAGCCGTTCACGCGCACGCCGCGGTCCTGGATTTTGTGAATCGCTTCGAGGTAGGTGTCGACGCGCTTAGCTTTCCAATTGTCTCGCTGCTCGATGCCGTCGACGGCGCTGAAGGTTGTGTCTTCGAAGCCGATGAGGATTTCAGCGCAGCCGGCATCACGGAGCAGGTCGAGCACCTCCTCGTCGTCGGCGACGGAGAGATCGCTTTCAGTGAACCAGCGGACGTCTTCGCGGGCGAGCGCGCGTAGGAGCTGCTTGGAGTGGGCCTTGTTGACGAAAGTGTTGTCGTCGGCGAATTCGATGAAGGGGCGCTTCCACAGGGCCTTGATGGCGTGGATTTCTGCGAGGACGCGGTCGACAGGCTTGATCTTGTAGGTGGGCGAGATGCGAATGGAGGCGGCGCAGAACTCGCAGCGGAAGGGGCAGCCGCGCTGGGTTTGCACGGTGAGCCGATTGTAGCGATCGATGTCGAGGAGATCGAAGCGCGGCATGGGGGAGCGAGCGAAGTAGTAGTCGAGGGAGCGCGCATCGTAGACGGGCTTGAGGCCGGCGGGAGAGAGGAGATCGGCCATGATGGCGGGCCAAACGGGCTCGCCCTCGCCGATGACAACGGCGTCGGCGTGAAGGCGGGCTTCGTGGGGCAGGGCGCTGACGTGGAGGCCGCCGAGGATGACGCGCGTGCCGAGGAGGCGGTAGCGGTCGGCCAGCTCGTAAGCCTCGTGGATTTGCGCGGAGAAGCTGGAGATGCCGACGACGTCGAATTCTTCAGGGACGCCGGGGAAGGCCTGGATGTCGGGAACTTCGAGGTAGCGCAGATCGATTTCGGCGGGCGTGAGGCCGGCGAGCGTGAGGAGGCCGAGGCTGGGCAGTGAAGCGATGACCTTGTTGCGCTCGACGAAGCCGGGAAGCGTGAGGCCAAGCGCGGTGAGTTCGGGGTTGTGCGCGCGAACTCCACTCATGGCGATGAGACCGAGCTTCATCGATGCCACCATCCAATCAGGATTGCGAGAATTCCTGCTGTGACGGAGACCACCGGGATGGGAAACAGATGCCGCATGGGCTTACGCCACGCTGAGAGGAAGCAGACCGCCGGCATGGTGATGGCGCCGACAATCAATCCCCAGGACGCGACGGGAAGATAGGCGCGGGAAAGATGGAGCTGGCCTGCGGTGGCTGCGAAGAAGAGGTTGACGAAGGCGAGGCCGAAGAAGGAGATGTGGCCGAGGCGCGTGAGCCTGCGGCGATAGGAATTGTATCCGCCCATCCAGCCTTCCTGGTGAAAGAACAGGCCAACGGCAGCGCCGGAGAGGACGCCGGCCAACATTCCCAACCAACCGCCGATGAGATTGAGCGTCGGCACGTGAAGGCCTCTTCAGGCTGCGCGGAGAGACGGCTCCGACGCGCGGGGGGGGGTCGTGTCGAACGCAGGATACATGCGCAGGTTGGCAGAATTGTACCGCAAGTGGGCGAGAGGCGCATGCTCAGTCGCCGAATTCGAGGGAGTCGAAGCGGCGACCTTTGTAGATGGCGATGGAGACGATCCAACTGAGGGCGAAGAGGCCGACGATGAAGTAGCCGAGGGTTCCAAAGCTGGAGTTGAGGCGGAGGACGGGCCGCCAGACGGTCACGACGTCCAGGCACTTATCGGGAAGCGGGGCGGCTCGAGTGCAGGGGCTCCGGCCACAAGTGAAACTGAATGGCCCTGCTACCTAAGGCCCTCCACCCTGATCTGAGCGGGGCTCGCGGGAAAGCGCAGAACCTCACCCAGTTTCTCCTGAACCAGAATCGAAACTCGCTCTTCGTGCATGGTGCCCTGATCGATGGTCCGAATGGGACCAGCCGAGAGGTCCGCGACCATGGCCAACACTGTTTCCGGCTGGGTTTGCAGCATCTTCTCCCAGGCTTCCAACAGTTCATTGAAGTAGGTAAAAACATCAGCGGCCAAGGCCCTCGTCCAATTGGAGGTCAGGAGTATGCGAACGTCTCGCGGTGCTGCAGTTAAGCCCTTCCATGTGACAGCGCACAAGGGGGTTGGGGGCTCTTCATTCTCCGGAACAAAGCCCAGTAGGACATACGAGGTCAGCCCCGGGTGGTGCTCCGCTTGTGACCGCAATTCCAGAAGGCGCCGGAAATGATCCGCCTGTGCTTTGAGCTTGGAGGCTTCGAGGAACAGCGCTTTCGCCGAGGCGACCCAACGATCTGCCTCGGAGGTGAGATCCGCAATCTCCGCCGCGATCTGTTCATTCGTAATCTTCACTGCAGGCTCCAAGTCTTGTTTCTCCGCGGGCGTCGGCGGCGTCCATGCTGGATCTGTGGAATATCTGCCCAGGAATACCAGAGCAAGCATGAAGCACCCTCGCCAGAGCGCGCGTCTTCTTTTCAGGCCGGGCCCAAAATCAGGTTGAACACACGATGACTCGTGGTTTATGCGGGGGAGTCGCTACGAGGCATTCTAAACTCAGGAGCCGTTGCCGCGAGATGAAGATTTGGAATTATCTGTGTCTTTCTTGGGCGAAAAATCACGACGAGGTGAAGAAGGAGTTCGCCAATTTGACCGCACAACGTGATCGGGATCACTGGCAGTTGTTCATGGTGGACTTTTTCACAAGAGATTTTCCTCTGGCGGTTGGCAGGGCGTCGTTTTGAATGCGCGGCGATCATCGCGCGCCGGGGTGCGGGCGGGCTCAGTCGCCGAATTCGAGCGAGTCGAAGCGACGCCATTTGTAGATGGCGATGGAGACGATCCAACTGAGGGCGAAGAGGCCAACGATGAAGTAGCCGATGGTGCCGAAGTTGCCATTGAGGCGGAGGACGGCGGACCAGAAGCTGCCGGCGAGATGAAGCTGGCCGGCAAGGAGTCCCAGGGCCTCAATGCCGCCGACGACGAGAGCGACGAGGACGGAGACGAAGGTGATGGTGAGGTTGTAGTAGAGCTTGCGCACGGGCTTGATGAAGGCCCAGCCGTAGGCGCCGAGCATGAGGATGTTGTCGGTGGTGTCGATGAGGGACATGCCGGCGGCGAACAGGATGGGGAAGACGAGGATGGAGCCGAGAGGAAGTCCGTGGGAGGCTTCGGCGGCGGAGATGCCGAGGAGGCCGATCTCGGTGGCCGTGTCGAAGCCGAGGCCGAAGAGGACGCCGAGGGGATACATGTGCCAACTGCGGCGGATCATGGCGAACATGGGACGGAAGAGGCGGGCGAGGAAGCCGCGATTGGCGAGAAGGAGATCGAAGTCTTCATCGACGTAGGGGGCGCCGTTGCGGACGCGGACGAAGGCGCGATAGATGGAGACGAGGACGACGATGTTGACGATGGCGATGGCGAAGAGGAAGAGCGAAGAGACGAGGGTGCCGATGAGGCCGCCGATGTCGCGGGCCGCGCCGATGTGATGAGAAAGGACGCGGTGCTGCAAGGCGAGGGCGGCGGCGGCGATGAGGGCCGAGCCGATGACGACGATGGTGGAGTGGCCGAGCGAGAACATGAAGCCAACGGCGACGGGACGCTTACCTTCCTGCATGAGCTTGCGGGTGACGTTGTCGATGGCGGCGATGTGGTCGGCATCGACGGCGTGGCGGAGGCCGAAGCTGTAGGCGAGCAGAGCGGTGCCGAGCAGGAGGGGGAAGTGGCGAAAGGCGACGGCGGCCCAGAGCCATGCGCCTGCATTGAAGAGAAAGAGAACGCCGTAGATACCGACGACTTTGCCGCGAAGGTTGCCGGCGGCGTCGTCGAAGAGGGTGCGGAGGCGCGGACGGAAGGCGGGCGCAGCGGGCGTGCGGAAAGGTGGCGACGCGCGTGGGCCGGCGGAGGATTTCATCGGAAGTTCCATGATAGTACGTTTTTGGAAATCGTGCGAATGGGAGATAAGGCAGCGGGGTTAGCGGAGTTAGCGGGCGACAAGGCCGGCGAGGAAAGGCACATAAGCCAGTAGGGTGACGACGATTCCGGCGAGGGCAGCGAGAGCGAGCGAGTGCAGGAAGACGAAGCGCAGGATCGAGCCCTCCTGGCCGTAGGTCTGCGTTGCGGTGCTGGCGACGACGACGCTGGGGGCGGCGATCATTTTGCCCATGACTCCGCCGGCGGCGTTGGCCGAGGCCATGAGCACGGGCGAGACGCCGATCTGACGGGCGGTCATGCGCTGCAGGCTGCCGAAGAGCACGTTGGCCGAGGTGTCGGAGCCGGTCGAGGCGGTGCCGAGCCAGCCGATGAGGGTTCCGAAGAAGGGATAGAAGCGAGCCGGTGCGGGCGAAGGCGAGGCCGAGGGTGGCGTCGAGACCGCAGTAGCGCGTGACGTAGCCAAGGGCCACCATGGCGGCGATGGTGACGATGGTGAAACGGATGTTGAAGACAGTGCGCGCGAAGGCCGTGGCGAGCGAGCGAGGGCCGAGGCCCATGAGCAAACCGGCGACGAGCGCGGCGAGCAGAATGCCGGTGCCTGTTGCGGCGAGCCAGTTGAGGTTGAAGACCGCGGCTTCGGCTGTGGGCGCTGCGACGACCGGCGGGACACGCTGAATGGCGTTGTGGAGGCCGGCGACAGATATCTTGATGGTGGAGTGTGCGTCCATCCAGGCGGAAAAGCTCGGAAGGCCCCAGATGAAAACCACGAGGCTTAGAACCAGCCAAGGCAGCCATGCGTTGAAGATGGTGGAGGCGCTGTGGCCGTGATGGAGGCGAGCCTGGCCGGTGATGTCTTCGCGATGGACGTTGAGGGTGCGCCGGGGCTGCCAGAAGCGGAGAAATACGACGAGGACGACGATGGTGGCGGAGGCGGCGACGATGGCGACCAGCCAGGGGCCGCTATATGCGGCCATGAGGAACTGCGCGAGCGCGAAGGTGGCGCCTGCGGCGAGAATTGCTGGCCAGACTTCGAGCATGGCGCGAAAGCCACGCGAATGCCCAGATGAGCCAGAAGGGAACAAGAAGATCGAAGGGAACGAGAATGACGGCGGTGGTGCGGGTGAGCGAGAGCAGATCGAGGCCGGTGACGCCGTGGAGGGCCACGATGGGAATTCCCATGGCACCAAAGGCGACGGGGGCGGTGTTGGCGAGCAGAGACAACCCGGCGGCCTGAAGAGGCCGGAAGCCGAGACTGATGAGGATGGCGGAGCAGACCGCGACGGGCGTGCCGAAGCCGGAGGTTCCCTCAAAGAACGCGCCGAGAGCAAAGGCGATGAGGAGAAGCTGAAGGCGGCTATCGGCAGTGATGCCGGTGAGGCTCTGCTGGAGGGTGACGAAGCGGCCGGTTTGGACAGTGAGGTCGTAGAGAAAGATGACGGGAAGAATGATCCAGCAGATGGGAAAGACGCCGTAGCCTGCGCCGTAGGCCGCGGCGGTGAAGGCAAGGCGCGCGGGCATGTGAAAGACGAGAGTTGCGGCGACGAGAGCGGTGATGAGGCCGGCGATTGCCGCGACGTGCGCCTTGAGGCGCAGGATGGCCATGGCGCCGAGGAGGACAACGATGGGAAGTGCGGCGACGAGAGTGGAGAGAACCCAGTGGCCGGTGGGATTGTAGCCTTGCGCCCAATGGAGGGCTGCGGGATTGGTTTTGAAGAGGACGATGAGGCCGGCGATGAGGGCGAAGAAGATGGCGGCCTCGAGGACAAGCGAGGTGGAGTGGGAAGGCTTGGCGCCTGGGGCTTGGTCGACTGGGTTCTTCAAGGGACTCACGATACGGCAGAAGATAGCACAGCAGTGCGGGGTCTGCGTTGCAACGATTTGGGTGTGCGGGTCTTCCAGCCCAACGACGAAGACCTGTCGTTGGGGACCCCGGCAAGTCGTGCCCTGATACAAAGCGGATTTATGAAACACGCTCCAGGAAAGGCAACCGCAGATCCTTCGACTCATTTTGGCGCAAAAAGCGCGCCAAAACTCGCTCAGGATGACAACTTATTTTTTGAAGAACTCAATGTTGCTGAAGATAGCATATAAACCGCAATCTACGCGGCGAGGACCTGGGCCTGGCGGCGAACGGTGAGCACGGTGATGTCGTCCTGCTGGCCGAAGGCTTTGGCGGCATCGGCCAGGTAGAGGGCCGACTGCTGGCTGAGGTTGCGGACGCGATCGAAGCCGAAGAGCTCGCCGGAGGGTAGACGCGCCTCGACGACACCGTCGGAGAGCAGGAGAACGCGGTCGCCGGGATGGAGGTAGAAGCGGGATTCTTCATAACCGATCTCGGCCAGCACGCCCAGCGGAAGCCCGCCGGGCAAGGTGATTTCCTGAGTGTTGAGATACGGTGGCAGATGGCCGGCGCTGGCGATGATCATCTCGCCATTGGCTCCGAACCAGACAGCCTGGCAGGTGGTAAAGCTGTCGGCCCCGGTCAGCACGCCATTCAGCGCCTGGAGAATTCTGGCAGGGCTTCGCTCCTCAGTACGGCGTAAGGCGCCCATCAGCAAGGAAACGTTCATCGCCGCCTTGAGGCCTTTGCCTGCCACGTCGCCGATGACCACGACCATGCCCTCGATGCCGACGGTTCGCACGTGGAAGAAATCGCCGCCGACTTCCGTAGCGGGGCTGTAGACGGAGTCGATCTCGAAGCCGGGGGTGGCCGGTTTTTCCCGGGGAATCAGCAACTCCTGAATGCCGCGCGCGGCGGCCAGCTCGTTGCTGGCGTGTTCCTGCTCGCGTTGAATGCGCAGGAAGCGGAAGAAGACGATGATCACGATGACCAGGATGCCGGTGAAGTCGCCGAAGTTGTACAGACGAATGGGAATGGGGCCGGCCTGGAAGCTGAACGGGGAACTGTAGGGGGTTCCGCTTTCGCCGCCCAGGGCAGAGGTCACAGCCGCCTCGACAACGCTCACGAGGTTGAACACGAGGGGAACGAGAAAGAGGCCCGCCTCAAAGTTTCGACGCAGCGCCGCGGAGATGAGCGTCGTGAAGACGAAGATCGCCCATACCAGCAGCCATAACACGGCAGACAGGAAGATGCTGGCCAGGATAGAAACCGATCCGCCGTGAAAGATAAAGAGAAGAGCAGGCCCCACGCCGGCCAGAACGGGCGCGGTATAGCGGAGCCACCGGATATACCATCGCCGCGGCAGCGAGAGGAAGGCGACGAGAAACTCGAAGAAGAGGTAGGCCGAGATGAGGACGAGCTGCACGGTGAGGGCCGCGAACCAAAGGCTGTCGATTCGTGCCGAACTGCCGGCCTGCTCGATGAAGCCGATGGGCGCCTGAACCAGCTCGTGCAAGGCCAGCCACAGGTACTCGATGTGCCCCTTCTGCGCGAAGTAAAGCGCGAAGAGAAAGATCGCCAGCACGGCGAGGAGCACGGAATAGATGAGGCGGGGCAGGCGTAGGAAAAGGTTCTGGTCGGACCAAAGATTGAGTTCGCGCGCGAGATCGTCAGGGTTGCCCAGGCGCAGAGTGTGGTTCAAAAAGAAGCCGGTGTAAGCGCCATAGCCGAAGGGCACGTAGATGATGCGCACGGCCAGCGTGAGCGAGGTTTCCGAGGGTTCGAGATGGAGATTGTAGATGCGAGAGATCGGCTGATAATCTCCGGGGGCATTGCCATGCGGCCCCTGGGGCTGGATCTCGGCGCCATTGGCGAAGACGTCAGGGGTTGACTCCAGAGCGTCAGGGCCGAAGGAAGTATTCTTCGAGAAAGGGAGCTCGATGAGTAATGCGACCGGCCCGTGGTTGGGAGCGAGCTTGATATGAATCCGGAACCAGGCGTAGCGCTGCGGAGGGGCTTTCTGGGCCGGCTGCCCGGGAGCTGCGGCGGCTGGCTTGGCGCCGGAAGCGGGTTGCGGCTGATCCTCGTCCGGGACCTCATCCATAGCGGCCTGGGCGGTGCGGATGGCCCACGCGGAGTCATCGAAAGCGGGCGAGGCCGCCGCGGGATCGGATGTGATGCCCACCCGCCAGTCTTTATCGAGGAGGAGGGGGGAGCCGAGGCTGGTGGCATCGAAGATGGCCTGAAGGGCTGACGGCGCTGAGGGACTGGTTGGCTTGGCGTGGCTGCGCGGTTTGGGCACAGCCGCGGACGGAGGGTTGATGGACGGAGGCGCGGCCTGGGCAGCGAGCAGAGCTACCCCGCTGACGGCAAGCCAAACTGCCGCTGGAATTCTGAGCCGCAAAGCGCCTCCCTGTGCGTTTTCTTCACCACTGTACTCGCAGGAGGTTCGAAGCTCCAAGAGCCCAGCGGGAAGGCGGTAAGGCGGGCAATGGGGAGGGTGTTTGGGCAGGAATTGCCGGGAAGGGGCGGGCGATCTGGAGCGTACAGGGAGAAATCCGGCTTTCCTTTGTTGCCCAACTGGCCCATACTGACGTCTAAGAGATAGAGCGAAGCGGGGCAGTGTGGCAGCAGGCCAACTGCAGCAGAGGAGAGGTCATGAGGGCAATGGATCGCATGGGGTTGAGGACGGCGGTTCTGGCAGGATTGGCGCTGGCAGTGACCGCTGTGGTGTGGGCGCAGCCGGGCGCGCAGAGGCCGGGGAGTTCGCCATCCAACTCGCCTTCGGCGCAGGCTCCGCCGGGTACGGCACCTGATGGCACTGGCGCGCAAACTGGTCCGGCGGCGAGCCCAACGACATCGGGGCCAGCGGAGCCGCCTCCCGGCACCACGACAGTGGGCGGAGATTCACCACTGCCGTCATCGCGGCCGGATTCGGGAACGGCAACCACGGCGAGTAACGTGCAGACGGTTCCCTGCGAGACGAAGAAGGAAGACAAGAAGGGCAAAAATAAGGGTAAAGACGCGGACGAGGATCCGGAGCCGGGCACGACGCCGGTGGGCGGCGATTGCTCCGGGCCGTCACAGACGGTGGATGTCAACAAGGTGGTCGATCCCGGCAGCGACATGATCAAGGTGAAGCCGGGCAGCATCGAGGACGTGAATGCGGTAGGGAATCGCGATATTGGCAAGCGCGGGTTGGGCAACTGGTACTCGACCGACGGCGAAATCAAGATGGGCAAGGAGTACGCCGACGAGATCGAGAAGAGCACGAAGTTTATCACCGATCCCGTGGTCGACGAGTACATCAATCGCATCGGGCAGAACATCGTGAAGAACTCCGACTGCAAAGTGCCGTTCACGATCAAGGTGATCGATTCGGACGAGATCAATGCGATGGCGCTGCCGGGCGGGTTCTTCTACGTCAACTCCGGACTGATTCTGGCGGCGGACGAAGAGGCTGAGCTGGCGGGCGTGATGGCGCACGAGACGGCGCACGTTTGCGCGCACCACGCGGCCCGCGAGATGACGCGGCTGAACTACGCACAGATCGGCATGGTGCCGCTGATGATCTTTACAGACCCTTACACTTTGACCGGCATCGGCATCTACGAGGCGGCGCAACTGGCGATTCCGATCACGTTCCTGGAGTTCTCGCGCGAGTTTGAGGCGCAGGCCGACTACCTGGGCGTGCAATATATGTACCGGTCGGGCTACGATCCGCAGGCATTCATCACCTTTTTTGAGAAGGTGCAGGCGCTGGAGAAGCGGAAGCCGGGACTGGTGGCCAAGGCGTTCAGCGACCATCCGCAAACGCCGGACCGCATTCTGCACACGCAGGAGGAGATTGCCCGGATCCTGCCGGCGAAATCCGATTATCTGGTCACCACTTCGGAATTCAGCGACGTGAAGGCGCGGCTGGCGCGCATCGAGAACAAGCGCCGGCTGACCGACACGAAGGGAGCCGCGAGACCGTCACTGCGCAGAGCGAGCACCGGAGGGGACGACAACGGCAACCCGGGTGACTCGACCGCCCAGGACGGCAGCAATCCCTCGAACTCCGGCGACGGGCCGCCGACGCTGCACCGCCGCGATGACCAGAACTGAAAACAGGGAGTAGCCAGTAGGGAGTAGGACACGGCGAGGGGATATCGTCTGGCTGCGTGGGCTCACGCTTCGATAATCGTGACAAGTGGAAACGGCTTCCTGAGAGGGAAGCCGTTTTTGCGTCGATGCGTCAATGCGGTCGGAGCAGGCTGTCAGTTGCGCTGAGCTTCGCTATACTTGACCTCACGGATGCGCGCGGCGGGGCCGCTGCTCGCGATTTGCGCGAGATAAGGCCATGCGGCCGCGCGACGGGCGATTCCCGAGGCGCTGGTTTGCCATGAAGACTTCAAAGCGCTCGCTTGACGTAAAGATGATTGCCATTGTGGCGGCGGTCTTTGTCTGCATCCTGCTGCTGACCAAGATTGCCAACCAGATGCCGCCCGAGCCGCCTTCCGGGTACACCTTCTGGCTCTATGCACAACAAGTGGTGGAGTGCACACCGACGGAGATCACGCTGGTGGACAGCCACAAGGCGGAGACGCATTTCGAAAAGGACTTGAGCTGGCCGGACTGCTCGACCTTTCGCAAAGGCGATGTGCTGGACTTTCATTTATCGCGTGGGGAGAAGACCAAATTCCTGAGCGACGAAAGGACGGCGTGGTGGCGGAAGGAAATGTGAGAGAAGCAGGGAGTAGGGAATAGGGAGTAGGGAATTGAAAACAGGGACCCAGGGAACAAGGGACCAAGGGACCAAGGGAACAGAAATGCAGGGACCGAGGGAACAAGGGACCAAGGGAACAAAAAAACAGGGACCGAGGGAACGAGGGACCAAGGGACCAAGGGAACAGAAAAACAGGGACCCAGGACCGAGGGACCAAGAAGGCAGGGAACGATTGGGATGAGGTTACGGAGGGAAGAGCGCCGGACCATGTGCTTCAAGGGCGCTATGGGTTGCGTTGGGGGTGGGGCGGGGACACAAGGGGATGGGGTTTTCCACAGGGGTGCTGGCTAAGTGTGGTCGGGTGAAACCCCTTGGAATTCCTGTAACTTACGGAAAATCCTTGAATGAACCGATCAAGTCGGGTTAAATACAGAAGTACCGGCACATTTGCCGCAAGAATACCGTTCTTCATCCCGCTTTTTCGGGAGGCAATCATGCGCAACGCTGCAGCCCGTTCGAACCTGCTGGTTCCTGAAGTGCGCGAGGTCATGGATATTCGCCAGGCCTCGGGCTATCTTGGCATCTCGCCCGACACACTCTACAAGTACGCCTCGGAGGGGTTTGTGCCCGCGTTCAAGCTGGGCAACCGCTGGAGATTCAAGCGGTCGCGCCTCGACGAGTGGATGGACCGCCAGAGCGAGCTGAACGCCCGCGACGAGGTGGACGCGAGCAAGAAAAAGCCGGTGCAGAAAGAAGCAGCTTCTAGCCTCTAGCTGCTAGCTTTCAGCCCTCAGCTTTCAGCTCTCAGCTTGTTGACGCATCATTCGTTAGATTCCCGACAAATCAGATTGCAGGTTGCGGCGAATCCTGCCATCTCGTACACAGCAATTCTGACACCGGTTGCGCGAGAGAATGCGCGGCATCATTCGCGCCGAGGGCGTGCGCGAATGTCTATCAACCGGTAACTTCCGATTGCGCGGCGATACGGCCGGAACACCGGATTTTGCCTCCTGGGCGCTCGATTCGCGCTTCGGCGATTTAGCGTGATTCCAAAAGCAATCCAGCCGACATGGGCGTTCTCGTTACCATTACCTGGGATACATGAGGATAACCAGTCAGGGCTGGTTCATCTCGGGAGGTTTCGCCGAATGCCACAAGAGCTCTTGAGCGGTTTGACCACGGAAGAAGCCCGTGTAAGGCTCCGGCAGTCAGGCCCGAATGCGCTTCCGGAACCTGCTTCGCACCCCCTTCTTTCGCTGCTGAGTAGGTTCTGGGCGCCCGTGCCCTGGATGCTGGAAGTCACAATCGTGCTCGAACTGTTTCTTGGCAAGCGAGTCGAGGCGCTTGTCATTGGGATGCTTCTCCTTTTCAACGCTTTGATCAGCCAGGGACAGGAACGCAAGGCGGCGAACGCGCTGGCGCTGTTGCGCAAGCGGCTGCCGGTGAGAACCCGCGTGATGCGCGACGCAAAGTGGCAACTCATCGACTCCAATGAGATCGTCTTGGGAGACGCGATCTACCTGCGCATGGGTGATATCGTCCCGGCGGACGCACTCATCGCAGAGGGGCATATCTCGCTTGACCAGTCAGCCCTCACGGGAGAGTCGCAGCCTGTCGACATAGGTCCGGGGCAAACAGCCTATGCCGGCGCAACGGTAACGCGCGGTGAAGCAAGCGCGAAGGTCACTGCGACCGGTCAGCATACTTCCTTTGGCAAAACCGCGGAACTGGTGAGCACGACGAAGACAGTCAGTCACCTTGAAGCCATCATTTTCAAGATTGTTAAGTATTTGGTGGTTTTGGATCTGGTTCTAGTCGCGGGCCTTTTGATCTTCGCATCCTTTTTCGGCCTTCCGATGCGGGAAATGCTACCAGTGGCGCTGATTTTGCTGGTCGCCTCGGTGCCCGTTGCGCTGCCCGCAACATTTACGCTCGCCACTGCTCTTGGGTCGATGGAACTGGCCAAGGAAGGCGTTTTGGTAACCCGGCTCTCCGCCATTGAGGAAGCGGCGGCGATGGATCTTCTGCTAAGCGACAAGACCGGCACGCTCACGGAAAACCGCCTGACAGTGACCGAAACGCTTGTCTTTCCTCCCTTTTCCAGGTCAGAGCTGCTTCGGCTCGCTTCGCTCGCAAGCGATGCCGGAAATGAGGACCCGATTGATGAGGCGATCCTGGGCGCGAGCGATGCGAGTCCAGAGGCGAGCCAAGCGGGTGGCGTGGCGCTCTCCCCAATCACCCGAACGCAATTCGTACCATTCGATCCTGCCACTAAAGTAAGCGAGGCCTTCGCGGCCGAGGGCGGCCAGGAATTACATATCGTCAAGGGATTTCCGGCGTCGGTGGTCGCGGAGACGACGCCTTTGCCGCAGTGGCAGGCAGACGAGGAACGACTCGCCGGGAAGGGAAATCGGGTCATTGCAGTGGCGTCTGGGACGAAAGGCCAGAAGCTCAACCTGGTGGGTTTCATCGCTCTGGCGGACCCTCCACGAGCCGACTCGAAGGATCTCGTCGGCCGACTCACGAACCTTGGCGTTCGGGTGGTAATCGTCACGGGCGATGCCCCAGCGACTGCGGCTTCGGTAGCGGCGCAGGTCGGTATCGGTCCTCGTGTCTGCCATGTTGCGGCTATGGCGAAGTCCGGCTGCGACGGGTTGAACGGATGCGACATCTTTGCCGGGGTCTATCCGGAGGACAAATTGGCGCTGGTGCGTACGGCCCAGGCGCACGGCCATGTGTGCGGCATGACGGGCGATGGCGTGAATGATGCGCCTGCACTGAAACAGGCCGAAACCGGTATCGCGGTCGCGAACGCGACGGATGTGGCGAAGGCCGCTGCGAGCCTGGTGCTAACTAACCCCGGTCTTGAGGATATTGTCGCCGCCGTGAATACAAGCCGCCAGATCTACCAGCGCATGCTGACCTATACGCTCAACAAGATCATAAAGACAATCGAGATCGGTCTTTTCGTTAGTGTTGGCATAATCGTAACGCGCAGCTTGGTGATTACTCCGCTGTTGATGGTCCTCTTGCTATTCACCAATGATTTTGTGACCATGTCCATCGCTACCGACAACGTATCGCCCTCGCCCAAACCTGACAGATGGGACATACGCACGCTTATGCTGACCGCTGGTTCTCTCGCGGCGCTTATTCTGCTCTTCTCCTTTACCGTGTTCTTTACGGCGCGAGATTTCCTGCGCTTCCCGCTTGCTCAACTACAGACACTCGTCTTCGTCATGCTGGTCTTCAGCGGACAAGGCGTGGTGTACCTAATACGCGAGCGCGGCCATTTCTGGCACTCCCGGCCAAGCCGATTTCTGCTGCTCAGTTCAGGCATCGATCTGTCCTCTGAGAAATCCCTTTGCCTGCATAAGAAGTCGATGATTCCTTCAACGTTTGGTTCTCTCCATTCCAGCTTGTAGTTGTCTGTGACTTGCGGATGCAAGAAAAACTTCGCGTATACAATTTGGCTCAACTGGAAAACTAGCGTTTTTTACGTTAGGCAACGCATTCTCTAATGTTCCATATTGCTTGATTAATTTCAAAGCGGTTTTTGGCCAGCCCTTTTATTCCATTTGGGTTGAAGTCTGTGCCAATCAGTATGCCAACGTCAATTAATTGTTCGTATGTTAAGCCGCATTACTTAGCGTTTTGGAAAGCTCAATCACCTCAGGAACAACATCAATGTAGATGTTTTTGCTGGGCAGTTTCCGCCTGCCAGAAACGGTTACGTTCCTTAGCATTTTTGGCGCGCCAAAGAGTAAGCTGTCATAGTCCTGGCTTGCACAGTAATCTGCATCTCCGCGTTTGGTCATCTGCGCAGCTTGGGCTTCTCCTTCGCTTGGCGCCTGAATCCAAGGCAAACCCATAAGGTCCAGCAGTTTTCGGCTGTCGTCTTTCATGTAATCTTTCATGCTTGTTGTGCTTGAGCGAACATCCGCATCTTTGCGGTGTCACCTTTTGCCGCTGCTTTCTCATAGTTGCACGGCTGCTTCCACCTTGACTTGCCTTCGCCGCTCAATCTCAGCAGCCTTCAAAGTTGGCGGAACGCCATCGAAAACGTAGATTGGTTTTATGCCCATTTCCACAAGGTTGCTTGTGCGGTAGAATAAGCCGCTTAGGTGGCTGGTGACTTTTCCAGTGCTGTCTTTTAGCGGTGTGCCGTCGGGCTGGCGGATGATGGCGAGGAACTGGTAGATCGCGTTGTAAGCATCTATGGCAATGATTTTGCCGCCTAAATCCTCAAGTTTAACGGGAGTCTTCGGAACAAAATCTTTGAAATCTACGCCCAAAACTTACCACGACAATAAAATAGGCAAGAAACCTTCTTAATAAACTTGCGAAT
>CAWCWB010000016.1:0-268337 GCA_963799155.1 uncultured Acidobacteriaceae bacterium | reverse complement strand
GTCCATCCAAAGCCCACGCGCCGCGCACCGATGAAAGCGATAACGCCTATAATCACCCTGTTGTGATTCCAGTGTTTCGATTGCGGATGCGGGCGCTGCGGCGGGTTGCAGGTGGCGCGGCGACTGCGGTTTTTTGTGCTTTGTTTGCCGCGGTTTGCGCGCGTGGGCAGGCGGGCGCTGAGGCGGCGGGCGGCGACGGAGGGGGCGCAGCCGGCGGCTCAAAGGTTCTGCTGGTGCTGCCGTTCGACAACCGCACGGGGCAACCGAGCCTGGAGTGGATTCGCGAGGCGGCGGCGGAGATCTTGAGCCAGCGAGTTGCATCGGCCGGTTTCCAACCGACGAGCCGCGCTGACCGGATGTACGCGCTGGATCATTTGGGCTTGCCGCAGGGCTTTCAGCCGTCGCGGGCGAGCGCTCTGAAGCTAGCGCAGACGCTGGACGCGGATTCGATTGTGGTGGGCAGCTATACCACGGACGGAAGCGGGATTGTGGCCGAGGCAACGCTGGTGGACGTGCCCGAGTTGCGGATGCTGCCGGAGGTAAGCGCGCGCGGCGAGATGAAGAACCTGATCGCCGTGTTTGGCGCGCTGGCGTGGAAGCTGACGAAGCAGATGGATCCCGGGTTCAGCGTGGCAGAGGAGACGTTTGCGGCGGCGGGGAACGGAATTCCGCTGACTGCGTTCGAGCAATACATTCGCGGCATCACGGAGCCGGACCAGGCAGAGCGGCAGCGGCATTTGCAGAATGCGGTGAGGCTGAGTCCGGGGTTTGGCGCGGCGTGGATGGCGCTGGGGCGCGAGGACTATAGCGGACAGCAGTACCAGGAGGCGGCCGAGGCTTTCACGAAGGTTGACCATAATGGTCCCGACGGACTTGAGGCAGACTTCTACCGCGGCCTGTCGCTGATGTTTTCCGGTGACTATCCGCACGCCGAGCAGGCGTTTGCGGATGTGGCGCGGGTGCTGCCGCTGGCCGAGGTGGTGAATAACGAAGGCGTGGCAGCGAGCCGTCAGGGCAAGGACGGGACGTCGCTATTCATTCAGGCCGCGGCCGCCGATCCGAGCGCGGCGGATTACCACTTTAATTTGGCGGTGAGCCTGAAGCGGCGCGGGAATCTGCCCGGGGCGTTGAACGAGCTGGCGCAGTGCCTGAAATTGCGGCCGAACGACAGCGAGGCGTTATCGCTGGATAAGGCATGGAAAAGGCCGGCAGTGGGCGGCGCTACCGACGCGGATGCGAGTGCCGATTCGTTGGAGCGGATTGTGCGCACCTTTGATGCAGCGGCCTTCCGGCAGGCAGCGGCGGTGCTGGACGAGATGAATGCGGGGCGGCTGGCTGCGCTGACTCCACGCGAACGGGCGCGAGCGCTGTGCACGCAAGCGAAAGGATTCCTTGACCGCGGGCTGCTGCTGGAGGCGGAGCGGCTGTATCAGGATGCCGTGGCCGCCGATGGCAAGAGCGCGCAGGCACATGCCGGACTGGCCGAGGTGCGCGAGCGCAGCGGCGATGCCGAGGCGGCGCGCAAGGAGGCTCATACTGCGCTGGAACTGGGCCCTTCAGCCGATGCGTACCTGGTGCTGGCGAAGGTGGATCTGGCGGCGGGTTCGCTGGCTCAGGCCAATACGGAGGCAGGAGATGCGCTGAAGCTGGAGCCTGCGAATCGGACGGCGCAAGAGCTGATGCGGGAGATTGAAGCGAAAAGGGGCAAGTAGGAACGTAGTGGTGGAGGAAACAGAGATCAGGGATTGGTGATCGTTGAGGGTGAAAGATGGAAAGGGGTAAGCCATGAGGCAGCGCTTCGATCGGGGAAGAAGATCTGAACTCGCGCTGGTGGTGGCCGTTCTGCTGATTGGCTTTGGAATGGCCAGGGGCCGCGCTGCCTTGGCGCAGCAGCCGTTGGTGGACAAGCTGGTGCTGGATGACACGATTCAGCCGGTGAGCGCGGACGAGCTGACGAGGGCCCTTGGGCGCGCCAACTCCGACGGGGCACGTGCGCTGCTGATCGAGATGAATACTCCGGGAGGGCTGCTCGATTCGATGCGCGACATGGTGGGCGCGATCCTGCGCTCGCGTGTGCCGGTGATCGTGTATGTAGCTCCTTCGGGCGCGCGTGCGGGTTCGGCGGGGTTCTTCATTCTGGAGTCGGCGGACGTGGCCGCCATGGCTCCGGGCACCGAGGCCGGCGCCGCTCATCCCGTGTTTGAGTTTGGCGCGCAGCCCGACGCGACTGAAATGCAAAAGGTGGAGAACGACGCCGAGGCTTTTCTGCGCTCGTATGTGACCAAGCGGGACCGGAGTACGGATGCGGCGGTGGCGGCGGTGCAGGCGTCGCACTCGTACACGGCCGAAGAAGCGCTGAACCAGCACCTGATCGACCTGATCGCGAACAACGATGCCGATCTGCTGAACTCGCTTGAAGGCCGCGAGATTACGCGCATGGACGGATCGAAAGTGACGCTGCACGTGGCCGGGGCGCGGATTGTGACCATCCGGCCGACGCTGCGGGAAGAGCTGCTGGGTTGGCTGGTGAATCCCAACATCGCGCTTCTGTTCCTGGTGGGCGGAGCGCTGCTGATTTATCTCGAATTCAATTCGCCCGGCACGATTGTTCCCGGAGCGCTGGGCACGCTGATGGTGCTGCTGGCGATCTTCGCGCTGAACCTGCTGCCTATCCGCTACACCGCTGTGATGCTGATCGTGGCGGCGATGGTGCTGCTGCTGCTGGAGGCCAAGTTTGGCGCACATGGCGCGCTGGCGATCGCGGGGATCGTTTGCCTAACCTTTGGCACGCTGACGCTGGTGGCTGCGCCTGTGCCGGAGATGGGAATCAGCCCGCTCGTGGCGATCGCCGTGAGCGCGGCGTTTGGCGCGATTACCGTGTTCCTGGTGCGGCTGGTGGTACGCGCGCGGCTACGGAAGGCCCGCATCGGCGCGGAAGCGATGGTTGGGTGCCCGGCTACGGCGATGGAACCGCTGGCTCCCGCCGCGGCGGGCCATGTGGTGGTGGAGGGAGAGATCTGGCGGGCTGTGGCCAGCGCGCCGGTTCCGGCGGGAACTGCGCTACGCGTGGTGGGGCACGACCAAATGCTGCTACAGGTTGAGCCGGATCAAGCATCGATTGCGGCCCCGCCCAAGGGATAGCAGCGTTGGAGTACAATCCCTGCTGAGTGAGGGAAGCCCAATGTCAATCTCCGATCTGCCCATTCCGATGTTGATTCTCATCGCCATCGTCGTCCTCTACCTGCTGAACTCGATCAAGATCCTGCGCGAATATGAGCGCGGGGTCATCTTCCGGCTGGGCCGCGTGCTGGGAACGCCCAAGGGGCCCGGCATCATTCTGGTCTTCCGGCCTATCGACCAGATAGTGCGCCTCAGCTTGCGGCAGGAGGTTCTTGAGGTTCCGCCGCAGGACATTATCACTCGCGACAACGTCACGCTGAAGGTGAATGCGGTGGTGACGCTGTACGTGGTGAATCCCAACGACGCCGCCATCAAAGTGGCCAACTACGTGTATCAAACCTCGCAATTCGCGCAGACCACGCTACGCTCGGTGCTGGGCGAGGTGGAGCTGGACGAGGTGCTGAGCCATCGCGACAAGCTCAACTTGCGCATCCAAAGCATTATTGACCAGCGCACCGAGCCGTTTGGGGTCAAAGTGGTCTCAGTGGAAGTGAAGCAGGTGGACCTGCCGGAGCAGATGCTGCGCGCCATCGCCAAGCAGGCCGAGGCGGAGCGCGAGAAGCGCTCGAAGATCATTCACGCCGAGGGAGAATTCGCCGCCGCGCAAAGGCTCGTGGATGCCGCCGCGTTGATGGCCACGCAACCCATGACCCTGCAGTTGCGCTATCTGCAGACCCTGGCCGACATCGGAGTGGAGAAGAACACAACCATTGTTTTCCCGCTGCCGCTCGAAATGATGACGCTGCTGAACAAGCTCAACGCCGCGGCGAAGCCGTAGAGCGCGATCGATTCTGAAACGCTGATGCGCTGAAGGCGGTGCATGCGGGGATACTTCGACGACGAGGAACCGGAGCGTAAGGAGCGCGGGCGAGATACCGAGGTCACGCTCGGGGCGGGCGCGATACTGGGAATGTTTTTCGGGCTGGTGGTGCTGTGCGGGCTGTGCTTCGGCCTGGGGTACGAGATGGGGCATCACGGCTCGGCTGCGGCTCCGGCGGCGGCCGCGACGCAACCCGCCACGCAGACCGCTGCTCCTGACCAGGAGCCGTTGCAGTCAAACGGATCGATTCCCAAACCCTCAGCAGACGCGCAGGCTCCGGCGCCGCAGACAACTCCGGGAAGTGACGGCACGCCAGCGGCTCCTGCGGATGGCGGCGCTACTCCGGGAGCGGCCCCGGCGGGCACGGCGCCGAGTGGGCAGCCGAGTGCAGGAGCGGGCAGGCCAGGAGGCGTAGCGCCGAATTTGCGTCCGGCGCTGCAGTCAGCGGCGGTTCAACTGATGGTGCAGGTTGCGGCCGTGTCACACGCCGAGGATGCCGATGTGCTGGTTGGCGCGCTGCGCAAGCGTGGATACTCGGTAACGGCGCAACGCGAGCCTGCGGATGGATTGATCCATGTGCGGATCGGGCCGTTTGCGAGCCGCGATGAAGCCAACCGCATGTGCACGAGGCTGCTGGACGACGGGTATAACGCGATGATCCAGCCGTGAGTGCGCGGTCAGACTCCGCATCCATTCGGGCAGGGCGGAAGCGATGGCGGCGCGGACGGCGTCGGAGAGTTCGTCACGCGTGGCGTAGTTGGCGGGGTTGACGGGCGGGTGAAAGACGATGTGCGCCGTGCCGGGGTGGATACGCAGGCTGCCCGCGGGAAGGATTTTCTCATTTCCATAAATTGAGACGGGGATGCATGGCGCGCCGGAGTCTTCGGCGAGGTAGAACGGGCCTTTCTTGAAGGGCAGCATGCGGCCGTCGGGCGAGCGGGTGCCTTCAACAAATGTGGTGATGTGAAGTCCGGTGGCGAGGACAAGAAGGGCCTCGTCGACGGCGAGCTGCGCCTCAGTCGCGTCACCGGTGCGGTCGACGGGAATGAAGTTGGCGAGTTTGAATGCGTAGCCGAGGATGGGGATCTTCATGAGCGGGCGCTTGAGGAAGACCACGGTACGGCCGGGAAGATGCGACATGAGGGCCGGTGCGTCGAGGTTGGAGACGTGGTTGGCCATGAAGATGCAGGCACGGCCAACGGGAATGTCCTCGCGGCCTTCAATGCACAAGTGGATGCCTGCCACGCGGATAGCGACGCGAACCATGAAGCTGGCTGCAGAGTAGAGCGGGTCGACATTGCCGGTGAAAAGAGTGAACGGAATGAAAATGGCCGCTGCGGGAATGCCCAGAGCGAGAATGGTGACGAAGACGATAAACGAAACAATCATGGGGCGCACGAGAGAGCGTGCAAGGGTGAGTATCTCATTCAGAGTGGTCAGTGATCAGTGATCAGTGGTCAGTGGTCAGAAAAGTAGCTCTTAGCTATTAGCCATTAGCTTTTGGCTTCTACCTGCGAGGCGCAAGCTGCTCGTGAGCGAACGAAACCTGTGAAAACTACGTGCGCATCCACTCGGGAAGTCCGGAGGCGATGGCGGCGCGGACGGCGTACATGAGCGCGTCGCGCGTGGCGAACGCGGCAGGGTCGATGGGGGGATGGAATTTGACGTTCGCGATGCCGGGATGGATGCGGAGGCTGCCTTTGCGGAGAATCGTTTCTGTGCCGTGGATGGAGACCGGAATGCACGGCGCGCCGGCGGCTATGGCGAGATAGAACGGTCCTTTCTTGAAGGGCAGCATGCGGCCGTCGGGCGAGCGGGTGCCTTCAACAAATGTAGTGATGTGGACGCCTTTCAAGAGGACGCGCTGGGCCTCGGCCACGCTGCGCTGCGCGTCTGCGGGATTGCCGGTGCGGTCAACAGCGATGAACTCGCCCTGGCGGAAGCCTGTACCGAGGATGGGCAGATTCATGAGAGACCGCTTCATGAAGGCGGAGGTGCGGCCGGGAATGAGCGAGATGAGCGCGGGCGGGTCAAGGTTGGAGACGTGGTTGGACATGAAGATGCAGGCGCGATCGCGCGGGATGCGATCGAGGCCTTCGACGGACATGCGGATGCCGGCGAGGCGGCAACTCGAGGAGAGCATGAAGCGCGTGGCCTTGTAGAGTGGGAGCACGTTGCCTGTGATCCAGCACCAGGGAATGAACAGGAGAGCTGACGGGATGCCCAGGACGACCATGTTGGTGATAAAGATGAGAGACCAGATCATGCGTGCCTCTTGCTGTCAGGCGCCGTTGGGGGCGGCGGGAAAACGCTCGCGCAGGCGCGCGGGGAGCTTCGAGTAGATGCCGTCGAAGCCGCCATTGGAGAGGATGGCGACGACGTCGCCGGAAGCGAGCTGCGGCACAATGGCGGCAACGATTGCATCAGCATCGGGGAGCAGCTCGGCGGGCGTGCCTTCGGCGTTAAGGGCGCGGACGACGTCTTCTGGGTGGAGGCGCTCGGCCTCAGGGATGCGCTGCTGTTGATAAACGGCGGCGAGGACGGCGTGATCGGAGAGGTGAAGGCTCTCGACGAGATCGGGGGCGAGGATCTTTCGCCGGAGAGTGTTGGAGCGCGGCTCAAGAACAGCCCAGAGGCGCGCGGCGGGATAGATGGAGCGCAGGGCACGGAGGGTCTCGCGAATGGCCGTGGGGTGGTGAGCGAAGTCCTCGACGATGGTGATGCCTCCGATTTGGGCGCGGACTTCGAGGCGGCGCTTGACGCTTTTGAAAGTGGCGAGCGCCTCGGCGATGGTTGTGCTGGAGATGCCCTGGCTGGCGGCGAGAGCCGCGGCTGCGGTGGCGTTGAGCGCGTTGTGCTCGCCGGCGAGGTGCATGTCAAACTCGGCCCATGGCGCGCCGGAGCGAAAAACTTCCCAGCGCGTGCGGCCGTTCTCGAAGCGGAGATTGCGGATGCGCCAGTAGGCGCTCTCGGTGAATCCGTAGCGCTCGACGGGGCAGAAGGCGTGGCTGACACATTCCGTGACGTTGTCGCTGCCGTCGTAGGCGACGATGAGGCCGCGGCGCGGGATGAGATTGACGAGGCGCTTGAAGGCGGTCTTGACCTGGTCGAGATCGGCGTAGATGTCGGCGTGGTCGAACTCGACGTGGGTGAGGATCAGCGCGTCAGGGAAGTAGTGGAGGAATTTGGGGCCTTTGTCGAAGAAAGCGGTGTCGTACTCGTCGCCCTCGATGATGAACGTGCGCGTGGGGCGAAGCTGGAAGCTGACGCCGAAGTTCTCCGCCACGCCGCCGACGAGGAAGGAGGGCTCGAGCGAGGAATCTTCGCGCGCGGCGACCTGATAGATCCACGCGAGCATGCTGGTGGTGGTGGTTTTGCCGTGGGTTCCGGCGACGACGAGCGACTGGTGGCCGGAGAGGAATTCTTCGCGCAGGAGCGCGGCCATGGAGGTGAAGGGAATGCGCTCGTCGAGGATTCGCTCGACTTCAGGATTGCCGCGGGAGAGCGCGTTGCCGATGACGACGAGATCAGGCACGGGCGAGAGATTCGCTTCGGCGTATGGCTCCATGACGGGGATACCGAGCGAGCGGAGGAGATCGTTCATGGGCGGATAGGCGGCTTTGTCAGAGCCGGTGATACGGTGGCCCTGCAACTGGAGCAGGCCGGCGAGCGAGGCCATGGCGGTGCCGCAGATTCCGCTGAGATGGATGTGGCGCGGGGATACGGTCACTTCCTCACCGCCGGTTCGAGCAGATCGAGGCGAGCACTCTCGTCGACGGTCAATTCAGCTTCGACACCGAAGGTGAGCGTGACATTCTCACGCGAAACGTGGCCGCTGCGCAGGCCGATGGCGATGGGGCCGTCGAAATCGTGGAGGGCGCTGAGGATCGCTTGTTCGAGGAGAGCGGGCGGGGCGCCGGGCGAGACGCAATCGAGCATCTCACCGAAGACGATACCCCTTACGCCGTCGAGCTTCCTTGCATTGCGCAGTTGCCAGATCATGCGATCGATCTGATAGGGCTTGGCGCCGGTGTCCTCAAGAAACAGCAGAGTGCCCTCGGTGCATGGCTCCCAGGGCGTGCCGAGCAGCGAGACGAGAATGCTGAGGCAGCCGCCGTAGAGCGTGCCGCGCGCCGCGGACTTCGTTTTCCCGGGCTTCAAAGCGCGCAAGCCTTCTTCGCCGCCGACGCTGTAGGGTTTGCCGGCAAGCGCAGCGCGAAAGCTCTCGAGATGAACGCCGTTGCGAAGATAGAAATCCGCGGCCAGCATGGGTCCGTGAAAGGCGGGCAGACCCAGCTCGTCGAGCAGGCGGAGTTGGATGCCGGTGAGATCGCTGTAGGCGATGAGGGGCTTGGGATGCGTGGCAATAATCTCGAGGTCGAGGCCGTCGAGGAGGTAATTTGATCCGTAGCCGCCGCGCAGGCACATGACGGCGCTGGTGTCGGGGTCGGCGAAGGCGGCGTGGAGGTCGGCCAAGCGCTGGTCCGGAGTGCCGGCGAAGTAGACTGGCTCGGCTTGGCGCGCGCTGGGGCCTAACCTCGGCGCGAAGCCCAGATCGCGCAGCGCCGCCAGGCCGCGATCGACGCGCTCAGGCTGCGCTGAGGAGGCCGGAGCGACGATACTGATGCGCGAATCGGGCGCGACGGGCGGAGGTTTCAGCAAGTGCGCCATCTTACCACGCCTCTCCGTGGGCAATGAGGGTGGCCGGTCCGGTGAGGAAAAGCTCCTTGCCGGGGCCGTCCCAGGCAACGGTCTGCGTGCCTCCGGGCGCGACCACAGAAAGCGGGGAGATGCAGCGGCGCAACGCGAGCGCCGCTGTGGCCGCGGCCGAGCTGCCGGTGCCGGAGGAGGCAGTGGGGCCTACGCCCCGCTCGTAGATGCGAATCTCGATCTCGTGGTCACCCACGATGCGCACAAACTCGACGTTGGTGTGCTGCGGAAAATCGCGATGCGCGCAGATCTCTGCGGCGATCCCGGTCCAGGCGCGGCGGGCGACGGTGAAGTCCGGATTCTCGACGAGGACCACGAAGTGAGGATTGCCCGTGGAGACTTCGACGCCAACGATCTCCACGCCATCGATCAGTTTAAGAGTATGCGGTACAAACTTCGGCACGCCCATGCCGGCTGTGACTTCAACGGTGAATGCATCGTCTTGATGCACGCTGTGGATGCGGCAGACGCGCAGACCGGCATCCGTGGCGATTTCGAGAGCATCGCCGGGCTGCGAGCCGAGGGCCTGGGCCATCCACGCAGCCACACAGCGCGTGCCGTTGCCACTGATCTCTGCGATGGATCCATCGGCGTTGTGGAGGCGAATACGGCCGGCCTTCGGACCGGTCCAGGCGAAAAACTCGACACCGTCGGCACCGATGCCGGTGTTGCGGTGGCAGAGACGGCGCGTGAGAGCCGCGGGATCAAAGTTTGCCGCGGCATCTTCGGCAACGATCAGGAAATCGTTGCCGCAGGCGTGGGCCTTGGTGAAGGGAATCAATCTTCCTCCGGATTGCGGAATGTGAAGGGCGCGCCGATGGCCGGCAAGACAAGCGGAGAGGTCGCCAGCAGACCTCCTGCCGTGCGGTGGACGGCCGCAAAGTGCTCCAGGCTATTGAAGTTAGAAGAGGACTGATGAACGATCTGTGACGATGCGGGACTCACGCTTGTTCCTTGCCCGATGCTATCACCGAGGATGGCGGGATGTTGAGCGGGATAATCAAGGGGCTGAAGTGAGCGCGTGCGGCCAAGGGCTAAAGCGGAGCCTTGGTTTGATCGGCCCACAACGTGGAGAGATAGATGGTGGCCGGGGGTTGACCAGTGGCGGTGAAGTGGCCGACGGCAACGAGGCTGTCGGGGTGTGCCTTGACGGCCTTGTCGACGTCGTCGCCGTCGAAGGTGACAACGATAGCCGCGTGAGCAGCGGGCGCAGCCAATGCGTCGCGGAAGATCTGGAGATCACTCTCGTTGATGGTTTGGCGTAGAGGAATGCCGGTGAAGGCGACGATCTCAGGATAAGTGGAAGTATTCATAAGCACCGGGGCGCGCGGGTAGAGGGCTAGCAGGCCTTGCAGGGCTGGCGGAATGGCGTCGTCGTAGGGCTGGCGGGCGTCGGCGTTTTTCGTGCTTTCGACGTAGACCACCGGATCGGCGTGAAGCAGAAGAAAGACGTTGAGGCCGGCGAGACCAAAAGAGAGCACGAAGGCAAAGCGGGGCATGAACTGAACCACGAACAGCGCGAGGCGAGACAAGAGCGGCGCGGGACGACGCAACCTGAAGCCTGAAATGACTTGGCAATACTGCGCCGCGAAGCCGAGACCCAGCGCGAGCGCCGGGAGCAGCTCAAGGCCGTAACGCGTGTTGTACCAGGTGTAGGGCCACCAAGCGGGGAAGAAGATGGGCACCGATCCGTACGCAACGGACCAGGTGTAGAAGGGAACGGGCAACCAGAGCAGGAGGGTCCAGGCGAGCGCGCGCCGTTGAGCGGCGCTTCTTTCAGCGAACCAAACGGCCACGTTGCCGAGAGCGGCGGCGGCCAGGACGATGTTGCCCCAGGCATTTCCCCAAGCGTGCGCGGCCACCGAGTCGAGCTCAGAGACTTTGAGGAAGTAGAGCAGAGAAACCCAGGGATTATGCCAGCCGGGATGCGGCGGCGAGCCAGGCACGGCGGTTCGGAGTTCGATAGCTTTGGCGGAGAATGGACCGCGCGCGAAGTAGAGCCAGTCGCCGAAGCCTACGGAGTTGTAGACGAACCAGAGGATGGGTGCGGCAACGACGACGAGGGTAGCAAGCCAGAAGGCGGGAGAGTTCAGGCGGCCGCGCTCGCCAGCGGCTGCGCGCTTGAGCAGAGTGAGGCCGATGGCCGTCCAGGCGATGAGGGCGATAATCCAGCCGTCGTAGCGGGTGAAGATGGCCGCGACGAGAGCGGCGGCGATGCAGGCCTGGAGGCGAGAGGGAGAGTTGGAGCGAAGCGCGTGGCTGGCAGCTTGAGTCTCTTCGTTGAGGGCGGCGCGCCACTCGACCATCCAGACCACGATCCAGATCATTTCGCAAAGGAAGAGCGGCTCGGTCATGGCCGTGGTTTGCAGATAGAGGAGGTTGGGGTTGAGAGCGAAGAAGACGAGTGCGAGCGCGGCCGAAGCGGCGTTGAGCCAATGCCGTGCGAGGCGGTAGATGCCGGCACAGGAGGCGAAGTAGGCGAGCGCCGAGGGAATGACGCCGGCGAGGCCAGTGGCCCACCAATCGTAGTCCTGCACGAAAGGGATGAGCAGGATGTGCGGCAGCGGGAGCCACACCGAGCCGAGCTGCGTAAAGCGCGGAGTGCGGGAATCGAAGACACGGCGCGCGATGTGCAGGTGGGCGATGGCGTCGCCGTAGTTGAGCATCGCTCCGTGACGCCAGCTCCAAACGATGGCGGCAGCTCGAGGCGGCCATGCAAAAGGCCAGAACGGCCCAGCCTTCTGCATTTGAGATGCTCTTCTCAGTCAAGATGCGTGATCTCGCGAAAGACGTTGAAGCGCGCGTCGATCTCAGGACGCGAGAGCTGCTGCAGGCGTTCGGTGCCGAAACGCTCGCAGGCGAAGGAACCCATGACGCCGCCGTAAAACATGGCGTGCCGCCAGGATGCGGGCGTGAGCTCGGGCTGCGAAGCGAGATAACCGAGGAAGCCTCCGGCAAAACTGTCACCCGCGCCGGTGGGATCGATGACCTCTTTGAGCGGGAGGGCCGGGGCCCTGAAGGTGCGGAGCTCCTCTCGGCCTTTGGGAGTCGAGCTGTGGAATAACGTCGCGCCGTACTCGCCGTGCTTGACCACCAGCGTGCGCGGGCCGAGGGCGATGACGCCGCGCGCAGCCTGCACGAGGTTGCTGTTGCCGGCGAGCATGCGCGCTTCTGTGTCGTTGATGAGCAGAATGTCGAGGCCCTTGAGAACTTCAAGGAGGGCGGGGCGATGATCCTTGATCCAGTAATTCATGGTGTCGCCGGCGACGAGCTTGACGTTGGGCATTGCATCGCGGACGCGGCGCTGAAGGATGGGATCGATGTTGGCGAGGAAAAGAAAATCGGAGTCGCGGTAGGCATCGGGGATTTTCGGTTCGAAGGAGGCGAAGACGTTGAGCTCGGTCGAATGAGTTTTGGCCTCGTTGATGTTTTCGAGATAGGAGCCTTCCCAGAAGAAGCTCTTGCCGGCGGCGCGCTCGATGCCGCGCGTATCGATGTTGCGGGCGGCAAAGACGGCTTCCTGCTCGGGGCCGAAGTCCTCGCCGACGACGGCGATGACGCGAACACTGGTGAAAAAGCTGGCGGAGAGCGAGAAATAAGTGGCTGCGCCGCCCAGGCAGCGCTCGCGGCGGCCGGCGGGGGTTTCGATGGAATCGTAGGCGACGCTGCCAACTACGGTAATGGACATGGGGTGGTCTTCCTCGAATGTAAGGTTAGCAAGTTAGTGAGCTAGCGGACGCTCCTACCATCCGAGGTATTTGCCGAAGAGCAGCTTAAGGCGCTCTTTGGCGGCAGCGGGAATCGCGTCGGGCTGGGTGAGCACGGCATACTTTGCCGCGGAGACGCAGGGGCAAGTTCGTTCGCGTGGCAGGGCGGCGACGGCGGCCTTGACCACCTTGGCGGCGTTGTCGGCGTTCTGATGCAGGACGGCGACGATCTGCTCGATGGTGACCGCGTCGTGGCCCTCGCGCCAGCAGTCGTAATCGGTGACCATGGCGATGGTGGCGTAGCAGATCTCGGCTTCGCGGGCGAGCTTGGCCTCCTGCAGGTTGGTCATGCCGATGACGTCGGCGCCCCAACTGCGATAGAGGTTCGACTCGGCCTTGGTGGAGAATTGCGGGCCCTCCATGCAGACGTAGGTGCCGCCGAGCTTGCCCACGACGCCGACTTTGGCGCAGGCGCCGGCGGCGGCTTTGGCGACGGTCGCGCAGACGGGATCGCCGAAGGCGACGTGGCCCACGATGCCGTCGCCGAAGAAAGTAGAGATGCGGTGAAAGGTGCGGTCGATGAACTGGTCGGGGATGACGAAGTCGGTGGGCTTGTGCTCTTCCTTGAGTGAGCCGACGGCAGAGACGGAGAGGATGCGCTCGACGCCGAGCTTCTTGAAGGCGTAGATGTTGGCGCGGAAGTTGAGCTCGGAGGGAAGGATGCGATGGCCGCGGCCGTGGCGCGCGAGGAAGGCGACCTTGCGGCCCTCGAGCTCGCCGAGAACAAAAGCGTCGGAAGGCGGGCCGAAGGGGGTGTCGACGCGCTCCTCGTGAATGTTGGTGAATCTGGGCATGGAATAAAGCCCGCTGCCGCCGATGATGCCGATTTCTGCTTGAGACACTTGCTGCTCCTTTTCTCAGCTTTCAGCTATCAGCCTTCAGCTTTCGGCTTTGGCGCTTGGGAACGATCTTCAACGGCTGATTCGGCAACAAATTGCTGGAAGCTAACGGCTGAAGACTGAGGGCTTCTCACCTCTGATCGATCAGGCGGATGGACTCCATGAAGACGTCGCCGTCGATGGTCAAACTGTGGGCGCTGATCTTATCCATCGTATCCTGCGCCGTGTGGTGGTAGCTGTTGTTGGGCCCGTAGTCGAGGTCGATGAGGTCGATGGAGGGCACGCCGCGCTCGACGAAGGGCAGATGATCGTCCTCGACGTCCATCTCCTGCTGGAAGAAATAGTGCTGGTAGCCGGACTTCTTGGCCGCTTCAGCGACGAGCGAGATGAGCCATGGCGTGGAGTGGGTTTCGCGCTGAATGTCGAGATCCTTGTCGCCGATCATATCGGCGAGGAGAAAGGCCTTGATCTGGTTGAGGGTGCCGTCGCGGCCCCACTTGGCGGCGAGATGGCGGCTGCCGTAGGTGGAGTCGGAGGCCGACCAATGTTCGATGGCCTCTTCCCCGTCGAAGAAGACGAGCCAGACGGAGTAGCCATCGAGTTTTTTGCCGGCGGCTTGCGCGGACTCGGCGCGGAGACGGTCAGCGATAGCCATGAGCAGGCCGGTGGTGGATGCGCCGTCGTTGGCGCCGACGAAGTTGATGTTGCGGAGCGGGTAGTTGGTCTCATAGTGCGAGCCGAGGACGATGACGCCAGGCTTCTTGCCGGGGAAACGGACGATGAAGTTGCACATCGGCACGGGGCCGATGGGGGTGTCGGCGGTGAAAGTGTCCTCTTCGAGCTGATCGTGGGCGCGCTGGAAGTGGGAGCGGAGGAAGTCCTCGGCTTTGACGTGGCCGGGGCCGGTGGGCCAGCGTGGGCCGATGGCGGCAAACTCGCGCGCATACTCGTAGGCTTTGGCGCCGTCGAAATGAGATTGGGCGTGGACGGCGAACGGCGCAATGAAGGCAAGCGCCGCTGCGATTCTCTTCCAAGACAGGGAGAAAATCATCCGGCGGCCTCCTTTTTCTTTCTACGCGCTGGGTGGACCCACCAGGCGACGCCGATGCCGACCAGGTAAAGGGCCAGCATGGGAACGGCGTAGATGCACATGGTGCCGGGATCGGGGCTGGGGCAGATGATGGCCGCAACCAGAAATACGGCGAGGATGGCGTAGCGAATGTTCTTCCAAAGAAACTTTGGACTGACAATGCCGAAGAGAGCGAGGAAGAAGATGAGGATGGGCAACTCGAAGCTGACGCCGAGGCCCAGGATGATGGAGAGGAAGAACCCGGTGTACTCCTCGATCGTGACCATGGGGTTGAACTTGCTGCCGAAGTTCACGATCAGGATCTTGAGGGCGCCGGGGAGTACGTAGAAGTAGCCGAAGGCCGCGCCGGCGAGGAAGAGGCCGACGGTAGCGGACATGAAGGGAATGACGAAGCGCTTTTCTTTCTGATAAAGGCCGGGAGCGATGAAGAGCCACACCTGATAGAGGATGAAAGGCGAGGCGAGAATCGCACCGCCGATGAGCGCAACCTGGAGATAAAGGTTGAGCGGATCCATGGGGTGGGTGTAGTTGAGCTTGATGCCCAAGCGAGTGAGTGGGGCCTGAACGAAACCGTAGAGACGCTCGTGGAAGGCGTACGCGACAACGAAGCCGATGGCAAGATAGATGGCGGAGTGGACGATGCGCTTGCGCAGCTCCTCGAGGTGCTCCATGAGGCTCATGCCGGGGAGTTCCGCGCGCTCGGTGACGGCCTTGCGCGCCTTGCCGATGGCTTCAGCAGGATCAACCATGGTGGGCCGCCGGCTCCGATCTTTCGGCTGCTGGGATGACGCTCTCCGGGGTTTTGCCGGGGTGACTAAGCGGGGGGGCGACAGGTTCATTTCGCTGGGGTTGCTGGCCGGGACGCTCGGCTGCAACGATCTGGCCGGTGGAAGGCGGTTGGATGCGCGGAGCGGATGCTTCGGGGGCAGGCGGGGCGGCTTCTTCCGGGCTCGCTGCTTCGGCTGAAGGCGGGGTGGTCTCCTCTGGACGAGTTGCTTCGGCGGCAAGGTCGGGATGCCGAAGCAGGGGAGGCTCGCTGGGATAGGGGCTTTCAGTAGCGGCGGGAGCGGATGTGGTTGATTCCGGAGGGGTGGCGGGCTCTGCGGTTTGCGAGGCTGCCTGCTCCAATTGCGGCGGGACGTCGGCGAGGTTGCGCTGGCGCTCCTGGTCTTCCTTCTTGCGGCGATCCGCCTCTTCGGCGTTGCGCAATTCTTCTTCCATCTGGAATTTGAAGTCGTTGGAGGCTTTGCGAAACTCGTACATGAGCTTGCCGAGCTGGCGGCCGATCATGGGAAGGCGGCGCGGCCCGAAGACCACCAACGCCAGCACCATGAGGAGCAAAGTGTCCCACATGCCGAGCGTGGCAAGCTGAATTGGCGGCGGAGTTCCCATGAAGGATCATGATACCTGCCGCTGCGCGACGCTCACAATCGCGGAGCGATAGGTACGATGCGAGCATGCCCGCGCGAATGCCAGCACTGCTGACTGTGCATCACCGGCGTGAGGACGATTGGCTTACCCGAACTCAGCAGTTTGAGACGCCTTGAGAGTCCGGATAGCAAGCCGGGACGTGCGCGACTGCTTTCACAGGCTATTGGCGAGGTTTTTCAGCGCCGATGCGGAGGTTTGTCGTAGTCCTGGTGCAATCAGAGAATCTGATTTGTTCAAACCGGTCGCTTTCCGCTAAATCTTCGCGAATTCGGCTCACATTTCCGGTGCATTTGATCACTGTTTCAGTCGCGTTAAAATGGAGGACAGATGGTACGGCGTGGAACGGGCGGGCGCGACCGCACCCGCTGGTTCTTCGGCGCATCCCATAGGAAAGGGCTGCAACAACCCCGTGGATGGTTTTTTGTTGGTTTTGGTCGAGGGCTCGATGTGAGTGCGGAACCAGGGCCGGAAAGGAACGCAGCCACTGCAGCCGGTTAGGAAGCTTTCAACATCCCCGTCCGGAAACGGACTGAAGGCGGAATATTGTGACCCTGATTCTTAACGAAACTAGAGCGCCTGCGGCGCAGGCGGGTGAAACGTGCACTCTTGAAAACTATCTGGCTCTTCCCGACCACTCGATGGATAGGCGAATTGCCGAGGCGCGTGCGCGGCTGGGCGCGACGGCGGTGATTCTGGGCCACCACTACCAGCGCGACGAGGTGGTGCGGTTCGCCGACTTTACCGGAGACAGCTACAAGCTCTCAAAGACCGCGGCGGCGACGGGCGCGAAGTACATCGTCTTCTGCGGCGTGCACTTTATGGCGGAGAGCGCGGACATTCTGGCGCGGGATGGGCAGCAGGTGATTTTGCCGGACCTGAACGCCGGCTGCTCGATGGCGGACATGGCGGAAATCTCGCAGGTAGAGGATTGCTGGGATGCGCTGGAGCGGGCAGGCCTGACGAACGATACAATTCCAGTGACGTATATCAACTCGACGGCAGCGATCAAGGCGTTTTGCGGCGAGCGCGGCGGGCTGGTGTGCACGTCGTCGAGCGCGAGGGCTGCACTCGAGTGGGGATTTGCGCGGGGCAAGCGGATTCTGTTTCTGCCGGACCAGCATCTGGGGCGGAACACGGGCCATGCGATGGGGATTCCGCTGAAAGAGATGGCCGTGTGGGATCCATGGGCGATTCAACTCGGTTCCTTCCGCGGCGGGCAACCGAAGGCGCGGCTGGCGGCGAGCCGGATGCTGCTGTGGAAGGGCCACTGCGCTGTGCATCAGCGCTTCTTGCCGAGCCACGTGGATCAGGTGCGGGCCAAGTATCCGGGTATTCAGGTGATCGTGCATCCCGAGTGCCGGTATGAGGTGTGCCAGAAGGCCGACGCGCTGGGCTCGACCGAGCAGCTGATCGCGCTGGTGGAGAAAGCGCCCTCGGGATCGATGTTTGCCATTGGAACGGAGATTCACCTTGTGAACCGGCTGGCCAAGCGCTTTGCCCCGGAAGGCAAGAAGATCATCACTCTCGATGACACCGGCTGCCTGTGCACCACGATGTACCGCATTAGCCCGCAACACCTGGCGTGGGCGCTCGAGAACCTGGTAGAGGGGCGCGTCGTGAACCGCGTGCAGGTGAAGGCTGACGTGAAGCACTGGGCGAGGGTGGCGCTGGACAGGATGATGGAAAGCAGGGACTAAGGGAATGAGGGATATAGAAACGTAGGGACGTAGGACGAGATTCTAACCGCTCGCTAGTTGTCAGGGGACAGCGGTCAGTGGCGGAGCGGCTTATCGGCGCCTAAATAGATCTGACCCGCAGCACGCAAATCCGGCGGGCCGGGCGGGCGAAGTTCGCATACAATGAAGGCGGGTCCCCGCTTCAATTCCCCCCTCAGTACCGGAGCGGCATTCCGCTCAACTCGAGTGCTATGCGCTGGAAACGCGTGCGAAGATTTCTGCTGGTTGTGTTGCTGCTGCCGATCTGCTGGCATCAGCATGCGGCGGCCTATTCCCTGCTGACGCATGAGCAGCTCATCGACCTGACCTGGCAGGACTCGATTGTTCCTCTGCTGAAGAGCCACTATCCCAACCTGACCGCGGCCGATCTTGACCGCGCGCGCGCCTACGCCTACGGCGGATGCGTGATTCAGGACATGGGGTATTACCCGTTCGGCGATGGGTTTTTCTCGGACCTGACGCACTACGTGCGCACGGGCGACTTCGTGCTGGCGCTGTTCCGCAACGCGCACGATGCCAATGAGTTGGCCTTTGCCGTGGGCGCGCTATCGCATTACATCGGCGACTCCATTGGGCACTCGCAGGCGACAAACCGGGCGGTCGCGCTCGAGTTCCCCAAGCTCGCAGCGCGATACGGGACGAACGTGAACTACGCGGAGGGGCGGCACCAGCACGTGCAAGTGGAGTTTGCCTTCGACATCGACCAGATCGCGCAGCACCGGCTGGCGCCGCTGGGCTATTTGCGCCATATCGGCATCATGGTTCCAACGCACCAGCTTGCGCTGGCCTTCTATGAGACTTACGGACTAACCGACGATTTCGCTGCCGGCGCGCGGCATAAATTCAACCTGAGCGAGTACCAGGTTGCGACGCGGAAGTTCATTCCCCGCGTGGCGTATGCAGTCACGCTGCTCCATCGCAAACAAGAGCCGGCGGAGCCGGACACACCCGATGCGAAGGAGATCGAGAAGGAAGCAGCGGAGGCGGCGACGCTGTACGATTGGGGCGCCTATCACAAGAAGGCCGGAGTGGAAACACATCTGATCGCCGGCGCGCTGTGGGTCCTGCCCAAGTTTGGCCCGCTGGCGATGGTGGCGGTGAAGGGCCCGACTGCGGCGGCTGAAGCCGACTATATGCACAGCATGGTTTCTGCCACGACCGTGATGCGGGACCGCCTGGCACTGTTTACGCCGACCGAAGCGCGACATGCGCTTCCCGCGAGCGTGACGACTTCGACAGCCACGCTGGGTCCGCCTGATGCGGGGCATCCCCTGCCGAATCGGGATCTCGATACAGGGCAGGTGGTAAAGCCCGGTGGTTACCCACTTACGGACCAGACGTACGCCGATCTTCTTCAGCGCCTGACCAGCAACCCGAATCAGCCGATTCCTCCGGGCATCAAGAGCGATATCCAGGCGTATTATTCCGATCCCAACGCGCCGATCACGACCAAGCGGAACCGCGACGCATGGGCGCAGGTTCAAGCGGATTTGAAGACGCTGGCGGCGATGCCGACCAGCGCAGCCCCCGCACCCTACCCCACATACGGGGAGTTGGAGCGACCTATAACAAAGTAGGCTGCAGCTATCTGCCGTCAGCTAATGTGGCCCTCGACGTCGCTACAATCGGGGCCGGACGCACTGCTGCAGCAGCAGCCGGCAAGCGCAGCGGCTGCGGGTGGTCTGCCGGCGCCTGAAGCATGGTAACGATGATGGCTTCTGCGGGCTTGCTGCCTGAGCAGCGATAGGAGTGCGGCATGCCGGCATCGAAGTAGACGGCGTCGGCCGGCGCCAGCGTGGCCTCCTGGTCGCCGTGCCGGAGCACCAGTTCGCCCGCGAGCACATACAGAAATTCGAATCCCGTGTGCATGTGCGATCGGGGTTCTACATTCTCAGGCAGTGGAACAAACTCCGCGAAGTACGGGTCCATGTGGCGGTCGGGCACCATGTAGCCGAGGCTCTCAAACGTGTAGTTGGGCGGCTCGACGCCGGTTTGGGGCATACGTACGCGGTCCTTCTTGCGATGCACGCGGAAGATCGGTGACGGCTCGTTCTCAAAGAAATACGAGAGGTCCTTGGAAAAGACCATGGCGATGCGCGCGAGGTTGCGGAGAGTGGGGACGACGCGGCCGGTCTCCAACTGCGAGAGGAAGCTGGCCGAAAGCCCAGTGTGCTTGCCGAGATCCACGAGCCCCATCGACTTCTTGAGGCGCAGGCGGCGGATGCGCTCGCCCAAGTGCTTCTCGGTGATGAATCGCTCGGCGGTGTCGGCATCCGCCAGGGTCTTGTGCATCTCTTCGCCGTTCGCCTCGAGCCGTTCGGTCATTGCCGCTCCTTATTGAATTAGGATGCAATGGCGGGTCAATTGTTGTCTAGATCAAAACCATTTCTCGTGGCACGAAATTGCTGACGCGGCGCGGCTGCTTCTGCCGTGGAGTGGTTTGGGGTTTGCTGTGGAGGGGTTTGTGCCTTTGTTGCGGAGCGGCCGTGCACCGTGGCCGTCTGCGATGCGCGTTATTCTGGAAGGTCCAGCCAAGGCTTGAAAAGGAAGCACGATGCCAGAAGAAACTGCTCCCGCCACTCCCGAAACCGCGAAATCAACCGCCCCCGTAGCAACGATCGCCGAGATCGGCCGGCACGAGGGGCAATCCGTGACCCTGCGCGGGTGGCTCTATAACCTGCGCGAGAGCGGGAAGCTGCTGTTCCCGATCTTTCGCGACGGTACCGGTTTGATCCAGGGGGTGGCGCATGTGAAGAGCGTGACGCCCGAGATTTTTGAAACGCTCAAGAATGTGACCCAGGAGTCGTCAGTTATTGTCACGGGAAAGGTGCGTGCGGATAAGCGCGCGCCGGGCGGGTATGAGCTGGACGTGGAGGACCTCAAAGTAGTGCAGCGGGTGCCGGAGTCGGACCCCTATCCGATCACGCTGAAGGAGCACGGCGTCGACTTTCTGCAGGAGCGGCGGCACTTGTGGGTGCGCAGCCCGCGGCAGTCGGCCATTCTGCGCATTCGCGCCGAGATCATGAGGGCGGCGGCGGAGTATTTCGACAGCAATGGGTATATCCGGACCGATCCGCCGATTCTGACGCCGGCGGCGTGCGAAGGAACGTCGACGCTGTTCCCGGTAGACTACTTCGGCGATCCCGCGTACCTGACACAGAGCGGCCAGCTTTACGTGGAGTCGACGGCGCTGGCGCTGGGCAAGGTGTACAGCTTCGGGCCGACGTTCCGCGCGGAGAAGTCGAAGACGCGGCGCCACTTGACGGAGTTCTGGATGGTTGAGCCCGAGGTGGCCTACATGGACCTCGAGGGATTGATGGAGCTCGCGGAGAACTACATTTCGTACATCGTCCAGAGCGTGCTGAAGAACCGTGCGGCGGAGTTGCAGACGATCGGGCGCGACAGGGCGAAGCTCGAGACGGTGAAGCCGCCATTCGTGCGGCTGCGCTACGACGAGGCCGCGGAGTTGCTGAACCAGGCGTACAAGGATGGAAAGCTCGAGGCTCCATTCGAGTACGGGAACGACTTCGGCTCGCCGGACGAGACGTGGCTGAGCTCGCAGTACGACCGGCCGGTGATGGTGCACCGCTATCCGGCGGATGTGAAGGCGTTTTACATGGAGCCGGATGCGAAGGATCCCAAGTATGCGCTGTGCGTGGACGTACTGGCGCCGGAGGGGTACGGCGAGATCATCGGAGGGTCGCAGCGCGTGTCGAGCTACGAGCTGCTAAGCTCGCGGATTGACCAGCACAAGTTGCCGCGCGCGGCGTTCGAGTGGTATCTCGACTTGCGGCGGTACGGCAGCGTGCCCCACTCGGGGTTCGGCATGGGCATTGAGCGCGTGGTGGCGTGGGTATGCGCACTGGACCACGTGCGGGAGACGATTCCGTTTCCGCGGATGCTGAACAGAATGTACCCGTAAAGCAGGCTTCGCGGCCCAAGCTCTATCTGTAGATAGAGTTTTTGCGGCGTGTTTTCAGTGGTTCGCGTGGGAAATGGGCCGGGCGGGTCTGCGGGTCGGAGAGTCAGCGCGGCGCGTGGGCCGGGCGCGGGCGGTAGAATGCAAGGCACACGATGACAGAGCTGATTTGGGATGGGAAGTATATCGACGGAAAGCGGCAAGGTCCAGTCCGGGTAGCGCTGCCGTTTCAAACCATCGAGACGGTGAACGAGAGCGCGGCGGACAGGCAGCGGACGCTGGACTTGTTCGCCGCCGGACGGGAGACCGAGTGGCGCAACCGGTTGATCTGGGGCGACAAGAAGTATGTGCTGCCCTCGCTGCTGCCGGAATTCGCGGGGAAAGTGAACCTTATCTATATCGACCCGCCGTTCGATACCGGAGCAGACTTCTCTTACACAGCGACCGTCCCGCCTGCCAACGGTGCTGAGGACGACGAGCCCGTGATGTTCAGCAAAGAGCCCTCTGTTCTGGAGCACAAGGCATATCGCGACACGTGGGGCCGAGGGCTCAACTCCTACCTGCACTGGTTTTATGAGGCCGCTGTTATTCTGCACGAATTGCTGGCGGGCGACGGCACCTTCTATGTTCACATCGGCTCGAACGTGTCACATTATGTGAAGGCGGTCCTGGACGAGGTTTTCGGGGCAGACCGGTACTTGGATGAGATCGTTTGGAAGCGGCAGACGGCGCATAGTGATGTTACGCAGGGCGCCAAGCACTTGGGACGATTGCACGACACGATATTTCTTTACACAAAATCCGAAAACTTCAAGTGGCAGATGCAGTACACGCCATACAGCGAAGAGTATTTCAAGGCCTTTTACAAATACGTTGAGCCGGATTCGGGACGCAGATATCGACTTAGCGATACGACTGCTCCGGGCAAGTCACTAAAGGGAAATCCGTACTACGAGTTCCTCGGCGTCACTCGATATTGGCGGTTCTCGAAACAAAGGATGACGGAGCTGTATGAGCAGGGGAGGATAGTTCAGACGAAGCCCGGCACTGTTCCTGCACAGAAACGGTATGCAGATGAGATGCCTGGAGTACCTTTACAAGACCTTTGGTTGGACATTAAGCCGATTCAGGCGCAGGGGAACGAGCGAGTCGGTTACGACACCCAGAAGCCGGAAGCGCTCTTGGAGCGCGTCCTCAAGCTAAGCAGCGGCCCGGATGACATTGTGCTGGACTGCTTCGTCGGCAGTGGAACCGCCGCAGTTGTCGCTGAGAAGATCGGGAGGAGATGGATTGCTTGCGATCTTGGCCGCTTTGCAATCCATACTACTCGCAAGCGTCTCCTTTCTATCCCTGGCGTGAAGCCGTTTGTCGTGCAAAACCTCGGAAAATACGAGCGGCAGGCATGGCAGATCGCGGAATTCCGGCCCGAGGGTGCGGCGGCGCTCGAAGAACAGCGTCTGAGAGAGGCCGCGTACCGCAAGTTCATCCTCGACCTCTACCGCGCGACGCCGCTGAGCGGGCATACCTGGCTGCATGGGCTGAAATCCGGGCGCGCAGTGCATGTGGGAGCGGTGGACGCGCCGGTGACTCTGGCCGACGTAAAGGCGGTTGCGCGCGAGACCTGGAAGCTGGCTGGGAGCGGGGGTGGGGCCACGAGAGCCGCAGCGGACCTTCTCGGCTGGGAGTTTGCCTTTGAGTTAAATGAGACGGCCCGGCAGGTGGCCGCCGAATCCCGCGTGGATGTGGCCTTCAAGAAGATTCCCCACGAGGTGCTGGAAAAGAAGGCCGTTGAGCAGGGCGACATCAAATTTTTCGAGCTGGGCGCGCTTTCAGTTGAGCCGAAGCAGAACGGGCTCGAGCTGACGCTGAAGCTGACGGACTTTGTGGTTCCGATCGACGATGTGCCGGAAGAGGCCAGGAAAGCCATCAAGCACTGGAGCCAGATGGTCGACTACTGGGCAGTGGACTGGGATTTCAAGGACGATACCTTTCACAATCAATGGCAGTCGTACCGTACCCGGCAGGACCCCGATCTGGAGCTTTCGGCAAAGTATGAGTACCCGGAGCCGGGATCGTACAGGGTGGTGGTGAAGGTGATCGACATTCTGGGGAACGATACAACGAAGACACTGGAAGTGCGGGTGAGGTAGCCGGCGCATGGGCCGTTTGAAATCACAGATTGTGACCTCAAACCCCGGCATACCGCCCGAGCGGATCGAGCGGCGGATACTGCTCATTCGCGGGCAAAAGGTGATGCTGAGCACCGATTTGGCTGAGCTTTACGAGGTTGCTCCGAGGGTTCTGGTGCAGGCCGTGAAACGCAACCGGGAGCGTTTTCCTGGCGATTTTATGTTCCAGTTGACAAGGGCGGAACTGGCAAACTTGAAGTCACAGATTGTGACTTCAAGTTGGGGAGGCGCTCGCCGCGCTACCCCATATGCCTTTACCGAGCAGGGCGTGGCCATGTTGTCGAGCGTTCTGCGCAGCCCGCGCGCTGTCCAAGTGAACATTGCCATTATGCGCGCGTTCGTCAAGCTGAGAGAAATTCTGGCTTCCCATCGCGATCTAGCGCGGCGCCTGGACGAGATGGAAAGCAAATACGATACGCAGTTCAAAGTCGTTTTCGATGCGATCCGGGAGTTGATGATGCCGCCAAAGAAGCAGCGGAAAAGGATCGGATTCAGTGCGCCGGGCGCTGGATAGAAGTCGCGGGAGCGGGGGAAGGCCGATGGCACGAAAGAAGAGGGCTGAAAGCGAAGCTCAGGGTGAATTGCTGGATGTGACCGCGAAACTGCGCACGGCAGTTTGCGTGCCGGCGCTGCGCGAAGCGGTGAAGGCGTGGGCCGCGGGCGGTTACAAGGGAATCACTGATACGACGCGCATCCTGCTGAACTACTGGTTTCGCACCGATCACAAGCTGGCCAACGGCGTTCCGTTCAAATATCACCGATCACAACAAGAGGCCATTGAGACGCTGATCTTCGTGTGGGAGTTTGAGCAGGTGCGTACGCGGAAGGCGCTGCTGGAGCGGTACGCGCAGGACCTGCACGATGTGCGGCTCCCGCCTTACGACGACTTTGCCCGGTACTGCATCAAGATGGCAACCGGGTCGGGCAAGACCAAGGTGATGTCGCTGGCGGTGGCGTGGCAGTATTTCAACGCCGTGCGGGACCCGGAGGCGGTGGCGAAGCAATACGCTAAGACATTTATGGTGCTGGCGCCGAATGTGATTGTTCTGGAACGCCTGAAGACGGATTTTGCCGGAGGCCGTATCTTTCGAGCGGACCCGGTGATTCCCAAAGAACTGGAGATATTTTGGGAGTTCGACTGTGTGATGCGCGGCGAGGCGGAAAAGGCTCCCGCCGAGGGAACGCTTTTTTTGACGAACATTCAACAGTTCTACGAGCGAGCCGACCGGAACGGCGAAGATGAACCGGACGCGATAACCGCCATGCTGGGGCCGAAGCCGCCGGCGCGAAAGCTGGAGCTGACGGATTTTGGCGATCGGATCGGGTTGAGAGCGGGCAATCTGCTGGTCATCAACGACGAGGCGCACCACACGCACGACGAAGAGAACGAGTGGAACACGACGATCCGGAAGCTCCACGCCACAACGCCGTTGGCCGCGCAACTGGATTTTTCAGCGACGCCGCGGTTCACCAAAGGCGAGATTTTCCCGTGGACGATTTGCGATTACCCGCTGAAACAGGCGATTCTCGACGGGATTGTGAAGCGCCCGATGAAGGGGATTGCGAAAATTACGGAGGCGAAGTCGGATTACGCGAGCATCCGCTACCAGGGATACCTCGCCGCGGCAGTGGAACGCTGGAGGGAGTATCGAAAGGAGTTGACGCTGCTGAAACGGAAGCCAGTGCTGTTTGCGATGCTGGCAGATACCAAGGAGGCGGACGACGTGGCGCATTGGCTCCGCGAGAAGTATCCGACGGAGTTCGGTGGCGAAAAGACACGGGTGATCCACACCGACAACTCCGGGGATGTGAGCAAGAAGGAATTGGATGTCGCGCGGAAGGCGGTTCACGATGTGGACGATGCGGAGAGCCCCATCAACGCGATCGTGAGCGTGTTGATGCTGCGCGAAGGCTGGGACGTAAAGAACGTCACGGTGGTAGTGGGGCTGCGGCCCTACACGGCCAAGGCGAATATTTTGCCCGAGCAGGCCATCGGGCGCGGGCTGCGCCTGATGTTCCGTGATGTGCCAAGTGATTTCATCGAGCGGGTGGACATTATTGGCAACCAGAGGTTTCTGGATTTTGTGGACGACCTAGAGAAGCTGGAAGAACTGAAGTTCGAGACGTTTGAGATCGGCAAAGACAAGCTCAAGATCGTCACGATTATGCCGCTCGAAGGCCGCAAGGAATACGACATTGGCCTGCCGGTGCTTTCTCCCACGTTGGTTCGCAAGAAATCGTTGGCCGAGGAGATCGCGGGGCTGAACGTGATGCAGTTCCAAACCATCATGCTGCCGCTGACGGCGGACGATCCGAATCATAAGACTTTTCGGTACGAGGGATACGACATCGTTACGCTCCTGAAAGTGGTGGAGCGGGACTATGCGATTCCGGAACCTCAGACGGCCCAGGAGGTGATCGGCTACTATTCGCGGAGAATTGCCGAACGGGTTAAGTTGCCGTCGCAGTTTGCCGCGCTGGCGCCGAAGGTGAGGGAGTTTTTCGAGCAGAAGGCGTTCGGACAGGCGGTGGATCTGGCGGATACAACCGTCGTGAGGGCAATGAGCACGCCCGTTGCGCATTATGTCTGCGTGGGCGTTTTTGAGAAGGAATTAAAGGAGTTGACCATTGCGGAGCAGGAACCTGTTCTGTTGGAACCGGAGCGGATGCTTTCAACCTGCCAGCCATTTCCCTGGTCCCGGCAGATTGGGGAGGGAGCGCATACCGTCTTCAATGCGGTTCCCTGCGATAACGGATTCGAGCGGGACTTTGCGAAGTTCCTCGATCAATGCTGTGACGTGACGGCGTTCGCAAAGCTGCCACAGCCATTCGGATTCTCGATTGAGTACACGGACGGCGCGATGAATCTGCGGTCTTATTATCCGGATTTCGTTGCGGCGGCGGAGGATGGGGCCCGCTGGTTGTTGGAAACCAAAGGCGCAGAGACTGAGGACGTTCCCCACAAGGATGCGGCGGCGGCGCGGTGGTGCGAGAGCGCCTCAGCGTTGACGAAGACCGAGTGGCGATATTTGAAGGTCCCTCAGAAGGAATTCGAGACCCTTCAGCCGACGCGTCTTGCGGATCTGAAAGCACTTGGAGCGGGGAATCTTTTCTGATCCGGGGGCGCCTTGGGATTTGAGCGCGGCTTCGCCGCGTGCCTTCTATCTCGAAAGAATGGGCGGCTTCGGCTTTCAGGGCTGAAGCCCCGGCTTACCAGTCATGCCCTGAACCAAGCATGTCGGGTTTCGCGCAGACCGTAACTTTTCTAGGTGCCACTACCCCTCAAAACGGAACTTTTCTAGGTTACGAATACCTCTAAAATGCAACTTTTCTAGGTGCATGTCCCCGCAAAATGTAACCTCCAGAGGTTAGGTTTGGGGCCCAAAGCTAACCTTTTAAGCGAACATTTGAGGGGGTTCCGGTACCGCAAATGCGAACATTTGCCTTGATTTACCGCGTTTTGCGGCCCCTCGCAAAAAACTCATCACCGAAACCGGTTTTCCGCCCCGCCCCGGCGAGCCGTTGACAGCGGTCAGCAGCAGAATTCCCTTGGTCGTCTCAGGCCTTGGACGAGTTCAGGGCCACGGCGGCGCGAATCAGAGCTTTCAGAGCCTTTTCGTTCACCTTTTCGCCTTCGCTGAAGTCGATGGCGCGCCTGACTCTGCCCTGGAGACTGGAATTGAAGAGACCTGCGGGGTCATCCAAAAAGGCGCCCTTGGCGAAGGTCATCTTGACGACCTTCTTGTAGGTCTCGCCGGTACAGATGATCCCGTCGTGCGACCACACAGGGATCTCCCACTTCCACTCTTCCACGACTTCAGGGTCGGCTTGCTTGATCAAGGCGCGGAGGCGGGAAAGCATCTCTCCGCGCCAGTCGGCGAGCTCCTTGATTCTGGCGTCGATCAAGCTAGATGCAGATTCGCGAGATGCGGATTCGACTTTCCGGGAAACCCTCTCTTTCATGATGGGTGCTTGCCTTCCGCCGGCGCTTGTCGTTTGGACCTAGCCGGCTGGTTTCTCTGACCTATTTTCTACAGCATATTCCATCAATGGGCCAGCTGAGCGTTGCCGTGGGACTTGCTCCTGATGGCGGAATGCGTTGGAGCGGGGAGATTCCTTGGCGCGATAGAGTGGAGGGTGGAAGGAAGGCACCTTTGAGCGCGGCGGGGACACGGAGGCGGACGGGAGCGCGGCGGGCGAGGCAGCCCACCCTAGCGGCAAGAATCCGCCGCGGCGGACCGCGAGGATGGGGCACCCGGCGCAGGCGGCTGGGCTGGGTGGGGCGCAGCGTGGGGTCGTGCGTGTTGGTGTTGGCGGGGCTGGTGGCGTGGGCGGCGATCGAGCGGGCGCTGGCGCCGACTGGAAACACGACACAGAATCAGTTTGACGTGCTGATCGTGCTAGGGAGTCCGGCGGATGCGGACGGGAATCCGACGCCGACGGAGCTGGAGCGGGTGACCGAGGCTGTGGACGAGTACGAGCGGGGCGCGGCGCCGCGGATCATCTTTACCGGAGGGGCGGCGCACAACCGGTTTGTGGAAGCGCAGGTGATGGCGCGGGTGGCCGAGGCACTAGGAATTCCGGCGGCGGCGATCGTGGAGGAGACGCAGGCGCAGAACACGATGGAGAACACGTGCGACTCGCTGCGGGTGATGCGGAGCCACGGATGGGAGTCGGCGGAGGTGGTGTCGAGCGCGAGCCATTTGCCGCGGGTGGGGCTGATCCTGAGCCGGCTGCCGCTGAAGTGGCGGGTGCACGCGGCTCCCGCGCTGGAGCCGGAGGGGGCGTGGACGACGATGACGGATGAGATGGTGGAGACGGTGAAGACGGTGCACTATCTGGTGTGGTCGCGGCAGATGGAGAAGTGTGAAGTACAGGGAATAGGGAGTAGGGAGTAGGGAATAGAAGAACAGAGACCAGGGGACTGGGCAGTTCCCGGCTATCAGACTGGTGCGAAGACGAGTCTAAGAGGAGATGGCGGCGGGGCGCGTTGTCGGTCTTTGGGGCGGTCCTGTAAGCTGGTTGGTGATGCATCTCCCAGTCAAGTTATCAGCAACTTTAGCCGTTGTTTTCGCTGTGAGCGTGTGCGCGGGTGTGCGCATGCAGGGGCAGGATTCGAGCTCGCAAAGCTCGCCGCCGCAATCGTCGTCTTCGTCTACTTCCGGGCAGGGGCAGGCGACGCAGGCTCCTGAGTACGGTGTCTACCTTTCGGTCGATCCGCTGGCGAAGGTTCGCTATGACAACCGGTGGGACCTGTCGCTGGGGATGGCGTATGACCACATGAAAGCGGGGCCGTCGGTGCTGCAGGGGTCGAACCTGGGCGGGCTGGATATGGACGGTTCATACTGGCTGACGAGGAACTGGGCGGTTGAGACGTCGGGACGGGGGTACATTGGGACGAGCGGGGCAGGCAGGCCCAACCCTATCAACCTGAAGGGCCCGGTGGTGAAGCAATACTTCTTCGTCGGCGGAGCGGAGTGGCTGGGACCGCACAACAAGCATGGCGCGATCATTGCCCACGCCATGTTCGGCGGGGTGTATGGCAATTTCCAGAAGGATCTGCTGGGACAGCCGCCTGCGGAGTTCGATTTCTACTACAACCAGATTGCGCCGGCGGCGATCATCGGCGGCCATTTCGACCTGAACCGCTCGGAGCACTGGGTGTTTCGCGTAACGCCCGATGCGGTGATGACCCACTACACGTTCAACGACGCGCCTTATTCCTCCGCGTCCTACTCGCAGTTTGACGTGAATTTTGCCATCTCGGTGGGGATGGAGTACAAGTTCACCTCGATCAAGCGGTCGACCAAGAAGGCGAACTGGGTGTCAGGCTGGTAGCGGAGAAACGGGCCGGGGACGAAGTGGGACGCCGGCGGTTGAAGCCATCGGTCATAGCCGGGGGTCGAAGCCGGCGGTCGTGGCCTTCAGACCCGCGCGAAGACGCGGCGGCGCTCATTTCCCAATCTGCTGCAATACCGGAACGATTTACGCCGGGGCGAACTGCGCACAATTGAAGAGGGCCGAGGGGCGGGGCTAGAGCCAAGTGTATTGGTATGTGTGGTATTCTCCTGCGTCTGGCGGCGGCTCAGGAAAGAGTGCCGCCAGAGAATATGACGTTTCGGATCGCGGCACTTTCTAGCCGCTACGGAACACGGGGTCGGGCGTCAATTGAAGGCGGGTGCCTTATGGACATGAAGGACACACTCGGAGTACTGCTGGCGGGCGGAGCGGGAGAGAGACTGTTTCCGCTGACGCGAGACCGGGCCAAGCCTGCGGTGCCGTTTGGCGGGCATTACCGCATTATCGACATCACGCTCTCAAACTGCATCAACTCGGGGTTGCGGCGAGTGTACGTCCTGACGCAGTACAAAGCACTGAGCCTGAACCGGCATATCCGCGAGGGATGGTCGGGGATTGTGGCGCAGGAGCTGGGCGAGTTTTTCGAGCTGATGCCGCCCATGCAGCGCACCGGCGCCAACTGGTACATGGGGACAGCGGACGCGGTGTACCAGAACATCTACTCGATCGGCAGCGAGCAGCCGAATTACGTGGTTATCCTCGCGGGCGACCACATCTACAAGATGGACTACAGCCGAATGCTGGCGCACCACAAGGAGACAAATGCCGATGTGACGATGGCGACGTTGCCGGTGGCGCCGGATGAAGTTTCGCGGTTCGGGGTGGTGGAGGTGGGTGCGACGGGAGAGGTTCTGGGCTTCCAGGAGAAGCCGGCGTCGACGAGTTTCCGCTCGCCGTTCAATGCCAATGCCGTGGACGCATCGATGGGAGTTTACATCTTCAACACGGAGACGCTGCTGAAGGCGCTGATTGCCGACGCGGACGACACGGAATCGAAGCACGACTTCGGGCACAACATCCTGCCCAACCTGCTGGGCAAGAAAAAGATGATGGCCTACAGCTTTGTGGACGAGAACAAGCAGCAGGCGCTCTACTGGCGCGACGTGGGCACGCTGGACGCCTATTACGACGCCAATATGGATTTGTGCTCGGTATCGCCGGTGTTCAACCTGTACGACAAGAGCTGGCCGATCCGCACACGGGTGCGGCAGTATCCGCCGGCGAAGTTTGTGTTCGGCGAGCCGGGAAGGTCGGGCATGGCGGTGAACTCGATCATCACCGCGGGCGTGATTATTTCGGGCGCGTCGGTGTACAACTCGGTGCTGTCGCAGGATGTGCGCGTGAATTCGTACTCCGACGTGGACGCGAGCATTATCTTTTCGCACGTGAACATCGGACGGCACTGCAGGATCCGGCGGGCGATTATCGACAGGGACGTGCATATACCGGAGGGGACGGTGATTGGGTACGATCCCGTGGAGGACAAGCGGCGGTATTTCGTGACGCCGTCGGGGCTGACGATTGTGACGCGGGACGCTTCGCTGTTTGAGAATCCGGTGGACCCGGAGTTTGGGCAGCGGTATTAGCCTAGATACGCAAATGGGGATACAAGACACCGATCCATTGGCAGAGGCAGTCGTTCCGCGGTATCCGGCGCTTCGATGAGGGCGTTGAAGACGGCGGCGTAGAGGCCGGTACGGCTGATCACTTTCTTGTGGCGCGCCTTGAGAAAGGTGAAGCGAAACGGGGAGGAGCGCTCGAGCTCGCGGAGGAAGGCGGGAGAGAAGAATTCAGGCGCGTTGGCGACGGCGGCGACGATGAGCGACCGCCAGCTCATGCGGAGCAACGATTTGAGCGTGGCCGCGCCGGCGGCAAAGCGGTCGAGCTCGGCGCCGACACGCTCACTGAAGTTGAGCAACTGGGCGACGAGCGAGTCGAGCGGAATGCGTTGGGCGGCGGCGCGCGTGAAGAGCGTGGCCGAACCGCGGCGGAGATCTTCGTGGACGTCCTGGAGATCGTCGCCCAACTGGAGCAGCGCTCCCCAATCGAAGGCAGCTTGACTTTCCTGCTGACTGAGCCAGCCGCGGACCAAGCAGGCATCGGCGAGGACGGAGCTGCCGCCTTTAGCGCAACTGATGCGGAGGATTTCGTCGGCGGTGCAGGGCCGGGCGATATTCGGGCCGGGGTTGAGGCCCGGGTTGAGTTGGGCGAGGCTTTCCTCCTGCGCCTGATGGATGGCTAGCAGAGAATCGAAGACCTGGGGATATTGGGCGCGGGAATACTGACTTTCGATCATGGCGACCAGCGCCCAGACGGCGGCCTCGTGCGCGTCGCAGGCGGGAAGGCGCTCGCCGCGCAGGCGGAGGCGGAAACGCGCGCAGAAGCGGCGTTTGGCCTGAGCGGTTGTGTCGGGGCGATCGAGATAGTTGTCGGTGTAAGGGTAGAGGAGGCTGTAACCGACGATGGAGGGCGTGATGCGCGAGGGCTCGCCGAGGAGTGGCTGCAGTCCGTAGACGGTCCAGGCATTGCGGCAGGCCTGAAGGATCTCAGCCATGGTGAGGGCGGCGTCGAAACGGCGCGAGCGGCGGGCGAATTCGGCGCCCGCGGGCAGGAAACCGTGGGTAATGAGCTGGATCGCCGACGGTTCGAGGTCCAATGCGGTTGCGGCGAAGCGGGCGAAGGTGGCTACGAGGCGGTTCTGAAAGGCGGTGCGAGCGGCTTCGGTGCGGGGAGGGCTGTGCAGTTCCCGCTCGACGGCACGAAGGCAGTCGTCGTAGGCCTGCTCGCGCTGGCGCTGCTCAAGCGGAGTGTAGACGGAACCCGGTGGCAGGGGGTGGCAAGCGCAGGCGCGCCAGGATTCGGCGGTGAGCGCGGACTGCGATTCAACCCAGAGCCAACTGAAGGTGGGATGCATCTTGCCATAGATTACGGAGGAGCGGGCGCGATGGTTCCGTGAAAGCAGACAGGGACGTAGGGACCAAGGAACCCGGCCACCCCTTCGCGCCGCTCAGAGGGCACCCGCCGCGGCGGACACTCGTTGGGGCCCTGGCAGGCATTTCAGGATCAGGCGGGGCCGCCGAATTGCGGCCGATAGCGACTTGAGGAAGTTGAGGCCTTAGAGCTCCGTTCCACCGGCGGAAGGTGAAGGAGGCAGTTCGGGGCTCTCGTACTCGAACTTGCGCAAATTCCTGAGACACTCTGTGAGTGCACCCATCAGGGTCTCGGCCCAACCGCAGGGCTGGAATTTCATTGTCTTCTGATTCAACTCGATATCGGCCACGGCAAAGAATTTCATGTCGGTGGTTTTTGCCGTGGCGAACTCCTTGACGGTGATGCGCGCTTCAACCTCGCCCGAGGCATGTTTCTTCTTGATGGAGAAGAAGTGCAGTCTGGCAAGGGCTTCTGAGGGATCCTTTTCTGTGAACTTCCAATCTTCCACGTTCTGACCTCCATTGCTGCCAAGTTTACGGCGTATCCCAAAGGATGCAGCGATTTTCTTGTTGGGCACGAGAATTCTTCCCCGTCGAGCGGCGGAGGCGGCGGCCGGGGTTTAGAGCGGTTCTCCAATTCTCGTGAAGCCGCCAACGTCGTGCAAGGTGACTTTATCTTGGGGGAAAGCCACTCAAGGTCAGTGGTTTTGCTCTACACCAATTGGAGAACCGCTATGGAACGACGAACGGAACCACGAACGGAACCAGGGGTTGGCGATCTCCGTATTAACAAACCATGGAGTGCGTGGGTGCATTAAGCTTGAGCGGGGTGGCTTGGGGTGCTGCAATGGCATGCTCAAGTTCCCGGGACCATGCGAATGAACGGCCGAAGGTCCAGAAAGAATCCGCCGGCGCCGCGTTGGTGGCGGCACCTCGGAGCCGCGCGGCGCGCGTGGAGGTGAGGAAGCTGGAGCAAGCCTTGCCGCAAGACTGGAATGAACTCGCGCGCCGCTGCATGGAGGGAGACTCCGGCGCATGGACCGAGATGGTCCGTACGCACCAGAAGCGTGTGTATGGACTGTGCTACCGCTTCACGGGAAACGCGGCGGACGCAGAAGACCTGACCCAGGATGTGTTCCTGAAAATCTATTCGAATTTGGGCAGCTTCGATGCCGGACGGGGCAGCCTGCCGGTGTGGATCACCACGATGACGCGGAACCTGCTGGTGGACAACTTCAGGCGGACGCGCAACCAGAGGGCGACGAGCTCGCTGGACGACGGGTGGGAGACAAAGGAGGAGCTTAGGCCTTCAGACAGGCTGGCCGCCGCGGGGCCGACGCCGCATGAGGCGGCAGCGCGCAAGGAACTGGCCATGATGGTGCAAGGAGCGCTGGCCAAGGTGAGCGTGGAGCTGCGCGAGGCGGTGATCCTTCGAGATCTACAAGACCTTGATTATAAAGAGATTGCACAGGTTTTAGGCATCCCCGAAGGGACTGTGAAGTCCCGGATCAGCCGGGGCCGTGCGGAACTTGCACGGCTGCTGGAACGTAATAAGCAGGAGGTGATGTAGCGATGGCAGAGCGCACACATATTCCGAGCTCTCCGGCGTGCGGCGAGTGGGAAATGCTGCTGGCGGACGCGCTGGACGGGCTGCTGAAGCCCGAGGACGAAGCGAAGTTCACGGCGCACAAGGCCGCCTGCCCGGCCTGCGCGGCACTGTATGAAGAGGCGCGGAAGGGGCGGGAGTGGCTGGAGTTTCTTTCGCCCGAGCCGGAGGCGCCCGAGGGGCTGCTGGAAAAGATTCTGGCGCACACGGGTCCGGGCCACGCCGCGCCGACTGAATGGACGGCGGGCGGAGCGCTGCCAGCGGTTGCGGGGACGGCAGTTCCCGACTTCATGCCGCCGATATGGCAACAGCCGGGATTCTTCGCGCGGGTGCGAGCCATGGCGCAGCCGCGGCTGCTGATGACGGCGGCGGGGGCATTCTTCTCGATCGCGCTGACGCTGAACATGATGGGCGTGCGGTTGACGGACATGCGGCTATCGGACCTGCGGCCAGAGGCGATGCGGTCGTATATGGAACGGCAGTGGACGATGGCCTCGGTGCCGATCGTGCGGTATTACGACCATTTGCGGTTTGTGTACGAAGTGAAATCGAAGGTGCGGGAACTGCGCCAGGAGACCGGCGAAGGCAGCGGAGAACCGCAGCACAACGAGATCCAACCGGTGACGCCGGGTGAGACAAAACAGAATCCGGGGAAGAATCCGGGCGGCAGCGACGGAGGATGGCGCGCGGACCCTCGGCAGGGAGACAGGGATCAGGAAACCAAGGGAGCAAAGGACCGAGGCCGGGAACGACGCGAGAAACCGGCGATGGAACCGGCGAACGGTGAGTTTGTTGAAGCTTCGTTTCATGTTCAAGGCAAGCAGCACATGCAGTCCGGAAACTCCGCAGTACGAGCTCGAGAAAGGAGCAGAGTATGGATTGCGTAAACCATAGCGGCGTGAGCGCGACCGCGTACTGCCAGAACTGCGGCAGAGCGCTGTGCGCAACGTGCATGCGCAAGACAGCGGCAGGCCAGATTTTCTGCGATCCGTGCTGGATGGCATGGCAAGGCGCGCAACGGCCATTCGTGCCTGCGCCGGCGGGAGCGCCCAGCCCTGGGCTGGCGGCGTTTCTGGGACTGATTCCCGGAGTGGGCGCGATGTACAACGGGCAGTTCATCAAGGGACTGGTGCACGTGTTCATCTTCGCCGTGCTGGTGAGCGCGGCCCATGTGTACGGCATCTTCGGGCTGTTCATTGCAGGCTGGATCTTCTATCAGGTGTTCGAGGCGTACTACACGGCGAAGGCGCGGCGCGACGGCGAACCTTTGCCCGATCCTCTAGGACTGAACGAGGTGAGTAACTGGTTTGCGCCGGGTGGGCACCTGCATCAGGGAGCGCAGCCCGGGGCACAAGCTGGACCGAACGCAGCGGGAGTGGGGACGGCGAGCGCTGGACCGGCGGGCTCGTACCAGGCACCGGGGCAGTCTCCGGGGCAAGGGGCGTATCAGGCGCCGTATCAGGCTCCATATCAGGGGCCGTATGCGCCTCCGGGCTATCCTCCGGTTCCACCTGTTCCTCCGGTTCCACCGGTCCCGCCGATGCATTGGCGGCGACGGGAGCCGATTGGAGCCGTGATTCTGATCGGTTTGGGGCTGCTTTTCCTGCTCGGGCAGTTCGATTGGTTCTCAGGCCGGATGTTTGAGTTTACCTGGCCGGTGCTGTTGATTGGATTGGGAGTGTGGTTGATTGTGCGGCGTTTGCAGGAGACGCAGGGGAATTCGCAGGGGAGTTCCCAGGGAGGGCAAAAATGAGCCGCTACATTTTGATTCGGCGTTTGCGCGCGCCAGCGTTTCTGCTTCTGGTGGGTGTGATCGCGCTGTTGGCGCAGGCGAACGTTCTCAGTTGGGGCCAGAGCTGGCCTCTGTTTCTGATCGTGGCGGGGCTGTTGTTGCTGGCGGAGCGGGCGGCGCTGTCAGCGGAAGGCTATCCGCCGTATCCGGCCGGACCGTGGCAAGGCGCAGGCCAGGGCGCGTCGAATTCCGGAGCGGGGAGCTCGCCGGCGGGACAAGGCGGGCAGGCATCGGGAGAATCGTCGATTGTGCCGTCTGAACCGCATGACTTCGATAGCGACCGAAGTGGAGCACAGTCATGAGCAGCGTACCTGGGAACATTCCTCCAGGCGGCGGAGCACCGCCGCCGTACGATCCGAAGACGCAGTGGCGCGCGTATCGGGAGCAGCAGCGGGCCGCGTGGCGAGCGCAACGTGATGCATGGCGGGCGCAGCGGCACGCGTGGAAGGCGGGGTATCCGGGCGTGTACGGACCGCGCGTGCCCTCGGTCGTGGGCCCGGTGATCCTGGTGTGCATCGGCGTGGTGGCACTGATGATGGTGACCGGACATGTGGACGCAGGCGCATTCTGGTCGTGGTACGGGCGGTGGTGGCCGCTGCTGCTGATCGCGGCAGGGTTGGCGCTGCTGGCAGAGTGGGCGCTGGACATGCGGCGGGAGACGCCGGTGCGGCGGAGCGGAAGCTTTGTGGGAATTCTGCTTTTTGTTGCGTTCCTGGGGCTTTGCGCAGCGGGATGGAACCACATGCGGCCGTGGGTTCACAACTGGAACGGCGATGACGAGTTTTTCAACGTCTTCGGTTTGCCGGAGCACGACAGCGACCAGCAGGTACTGAACTCGCAGATTCCCGCTAACGCATCGATTGAGATTCTGAATCCGCGAGGCGACGTGAGCATTACCGCGGGCGACCAGCCTAACGTAGTGGTGCAGGCGCACGAGATGGCGTACGCCGACTCAGATTCCAATGCGAAGAAGATCTTCGACGCCGAGACCGCACACGTGACGGTGAGCGGCAGCGCCGTGCTGGTGCAGTCGAATGGCAACGACCACGGACGAGTGAACCTGACGGTCACGGTTCCGCGGACGGCCAAGGTGACCGTGAATGCCGGCAAGGGCGACGTGGCGGCATCGGGACTGGGCGCGGGAATCGATGTGAACGCGGCGCAGGGCGACACGCACCTGGACGGGATTTCGGGCCCGGTGACGATGCGCTTCGCCAGCGGCAAACACGATTTCTCAGCGCATCAGATCCAAGGCGACATCAGCGGCGATGGCAGTTGCAACGACGTGACCCTTTCCGAAGTCAAGGGCAAGATCACGCTGAACGGGGAGATCTTCGGCGAGGCACACATCGAAAACGCCGAGACGCAGGTAAGTCTTCATACGCCGTACACCGACGTGCAGATTGGGAGTCTTCCCGGCGATATGACGCTGGATTCGGACGATCTGCGTGTGACCGACGCCAAGGGGCCAGTGCACGTGGTGACGCACTCAAAGGACGTGGACCTGAGCGAGATTTATGGCGACACTTACGTGGAAGACGGTAACGGAACCATCAGCGTGGCGCCGGCGGGCGCCTATGGCGTAGAGGCGAGGAACGACAAAGGCGACGTGGAGCTGACGCTGCCGCCCGATGCCTCGGCCACGGTGAACGGGCGAACGCACAATGGCGACATTGTGACGGACTTCGGGCTGACGGTAAGCGGTGAAGAGGACAAGACGGTGAGCGGGCGAATTGGCACGGGCGCGGCACACATCGTGTTGAGCACGAGCAACGGGGACCTGCACATTAAGAAGGGCTCGGCGGCGCCGGCAGCACCAGCGACCCCAGCGACGCCCAATGCGCCGGGCGCAGCGAAGGCTCCGCACCTGAAGAGCTCGAAGACGCTGCCGCAACAGCCGGTTACGCAGTAGTTTCTGCAACAGAAATCAGCGACCTGAGCGGGCGCGGGAGGGATGATCCTCCTGCGCCTGTTTTGTTTCAGGCAGCATCTAAGTAGTGGGAACGGACCCTCGAGTTGTATGCTGCATTGCGAGGGGAAATGATTCCCCGCGAGGTCAAATCCAGCCATGATGCATGCGCCGGTGAAGGTGATCACCGTGGAGCGCGAGTACGGCTCGCGGGGAGGGGAGTTTGCGCACGATCTGGCCAAGCACCTGGGCTGGCGGCTGCTGGACTCGGAGCTGGTGACCGGCGCGGCGCGCATGGCCGGCGTGGACCTGAAGCAGGCGGCCAAGCTCGACGAGCGGCTGGACCCGTGGTATTACCGCTACGGGAAGATGTTCTGGCGCGATCCCGTGTATGCGCCCGCAACCACCGAGGATGAAAAGATCTTCGACTCCGAACGCATGTTGGAGCTGATCCGGAAGGAGATTCTGGATGCGGCCCACGAGGGCAACTGCGTGCTGGTGGGGCGCGGTTCGGCCTGCGCGCTGGCGGGGAATCCGGGCTGCTTTCACATTTTTGTGTACGCGACGGCGAGCGCCAAGAAAGATTGGTTTGCGCATAAATTTCCGGATCAGGCGCAAGGGGCGGAGCGACAACTGGCGGCGTTCGACCGGCGGCGCGCTGCGGTGATCCGCAAGTTCTATCAGCAGGAGTGGTGCTCGCGCAAGCTGTATCACATGCTGCTGAACTCGGCGATCGGGACGCAGGCGATGATCGACGCGGTGCAATGCGCGGCGGGGTTGTGCGCGGGGGCGCCGGCGGAGGGCGTGGCAAGGTAGCTGTTTTGGCGCTCGGGTTCGCTGCGTACATCAAGCGTCCCCAAACCGCAGGTCCTTCGACTGCACTCAGGGCAGGCTTTCGACTCGTTTAGGCGCGAAAGCGCACCAAAATTCACTCAGGATGACAAAGCTCTTTAGCTAGTTGCACAAATGCTACTCGGCCCGCCGGTGCGCCCCCCAGGGGCTAAATGTCGTGTCTCAAGACGTTGTTTACCTCGAAGGCCACCGCCCAGCGAGAGGCGGGCTATGGAAAAGATGAAAAGCAAAGGGCGCTTTCCACCTTTCCCACAGCCCCTACTGCTGCTACGAGTAAGATTTTCAGGGCAATACGGACCTTCCCTCAGGGGCTGAAGCCCACCGGCAATCGAGCAGCTTGCGGCACGGATCAATCCGTGCCCTTTCAAAACTTCGCTCAAAGGTAAACAACCTCCTGAAACTTCACAACTAAAGCCCCGGATTTTATGCGCCTTTTGCGGCACGACTCAATCCACCCCTGCGACAACGACCAGTCGCAGGGGGCCCCGGCAAGTCCTGCCCTGATACAAAACCCTCGCGAACCCTCACATGAGCGAATTGTTTCGATAGCTGCGGGCGAGCCGAGGATCGTTGAGGATGACAGCGTTTTGAGGAGGCAGCAATGCGGGACGCTGCGAACTCTACACGGCTACCCGGGGGACGCGGGCGGCGATGCGCGTGAAGACTTCCCAGGGAATGGTTCCGGCGGCGTCGGCGTGATCGAAGGCGGTGATGGTCTCGCTGCCTTGCGCGCCGAGCAGGACAACTTCGTCGCCGACATCGACGCCGGGAATCTCCGTAACGTCAAGAACAATCTGATCCATGCTGACGCGGCCGACAAGCGGCGCGCGCTGGCCGCGCACCAGCAGGCTGAAACGGTTGCCGAGGGAGCGGGTGAGGCCGTCGCCGTATCCGGCGGAGACGAGCGCGAGGCGCATGGGCTCGGTGGCGACGAAGGTTGCGTTGTAGCCGACGGTGGCGCCGGCGGGAACCGAGCGCACGCCGACGACCGAGGTTTTCCACGTGAGCACGGGCTGAAGCGTGGCACGCGCGGCGGCGAGAGAGGGTGGTTCGGCGAGAGAAGGCGACCCGTCGGGCGTGCGGAAGGGCGGATCGAAGCGCGGGACAACGCCGTAGACAGAAAGGCCGGGACGGAGCATGGCCTTCATGCCGTGGCGCGCGGCGAGCTCGGCAAGTTCGCGCGCTTGACCGGCGAGCAGAGTGGCGGAGGCGCCGACGTTGAGCCACTCGGCAAAGAGGCCGGCAGCGGAGATGCGGTTCATGGCTTCGTCGAGGCGCTTGAGCTGCTCCTGCGTCAACTGGCCGTCGGACTCATCGGCGGCGAAGAGATGGGTCATGACGGCCTCAAGGCGCAGCGGTGAACCGGGGCCGAAGCGCGCGAAGACTTTTGAGAGATCGCTGAGGCTCGCGCCCTGGCGGCTCATGCCGGTGTCGACCTCAAGATGGAAGGGCAAGGAGCCTGGCTGCGCTCCCGCGGCGCGGGCGGCGGCGAGAAGCTCGTCGAGCTGCCAGGGCTCCCAGGCGACGGGGGTCAACTGGAATTGAATGGCGGCCGAGGCCTGGCCGGGGAAAACGCCGGCGATGACCAGTACGCGGGCCTCAGGGCATAGCGCGCGCGCGACGATGCCTTCTTCGACGCTGGTGACGCCGAGCCACTTTGCCCCGGCGCGCACGGCGGCGGGAGCGCAGAGAGCGAGCGAGTGGCCGTAGGCGTTGGCTTTGACGATGGCGAGAAGCTCGGCGTGGGGAGCGGCCAAGCCCGCGAGAAAACGGAAGTTTTCTTCGAGAGCGCGGGTGCGAATCTCAGCCCAGCAGGGGCGCGTTGGCATGGGGGGGTCCAAGGATTCAGTGTAGCGCGGGCGCGGCGTGGAAGCTGCTTACGGCAGCAACGCGAAGGTGACAGTGATTTGGGGCCGGGAGCCGATTTCGCTGAGCGGTTCTGCTTCGAGCAAGCGCAGGGCGGGCATCTCGCGGGCGGCGAGACTGTTGTTTGGCGCCGGGTGTAGCATAGGGCGCAAGGCTGCTTAGCGCGCCGTTCCTTACCGACCTTCTTTAGCGATGCGATGAGGTTCCCCAAGGCTATTCAGTAGCACGAGTGAAACGCAAGGCGCGGAATGCCGCGCCGAAGGAGGTCGGGAGATGGCGGCACAATGCACGCACGTTGCGAAAGCGGTGAAGGCGCGCACGAGAGGCTGCGAGGAGTGCATGAAGACGGGCGACACGTGGGTGCACCTGCGCATGTGCCTGGAGTGCGGGCACGTGGGCTGCTGCGATTCGTCGAAGAACCGGCACGCGCGGGCGCATTTCAACGCGACGGGGCATCCGCTGATCCAATCGGCTGAGCGCGGCGAGAATTGGCGGTGGTGCTACGTGGACGAGGTGTATCTGTAGCAGCAAGTCAGCAAGTTAGCGGGTCAGCGAGTCGGCGGGCTCGCTCAAAGAGCCTGCCTAAACTAGCTCCACTTCAATCTTCTTTGAATCGGCGACGAGCTTGACGATTTTGAAGGTGCGGATCTGGGCTTCGGCGAGGGGCTCGGGTTGGGCCGAGGGCGCGGGCGCATTGCCTTTCCAGCGAGCCTTCAACATCGAGGAAAGCTGCGAGAGGTCGGGCGCAGAGCCGGGTTTGGACGGAGCGCCCGACGGAGACGTGGGCGCGGCGGTGGTGGTCTGCGCTGCGGCTGGCGACGACGGCGCTGAGGTTACGGCGCTTCCCGAAAGTGCAGCAGTTGCCGCGGAAGAAGACGATATTTTCGCCGAAGGCGCGGCTGCCGCATTGCAAGTGGCGCGGATGCCTTCGCCGAGTTCGACAATGGCGCCGGAAGACGTGGAGCTCGACGACGCGGCCGGAGACCTGGTCGCCGGGTTTGTGTTCGGCGACGTACTCGTCGATGCTGGTGGGGATGAGCTGCTTGATCGAGAGCTTGATCTGGCGCTTTTCGGGATCAATGGCGAGAATGACGGCCTTGACGCGCTGGCCCTCGCGGAGCACGTCGCGAGGATGGTTGATGCGGCGGTCGGCGACGATCTCGCTGACGTGGACGAGGCCGTCGACACCATCGGCGATTTGAACGAAAGCGCCGAAGTTCATGAGTTTCGTTACGGGGCCTTCGACCTCGGAGCCGACGGGGAATTTCCGCTCGACTTCAAGCCAGGGATCGGCGAGTGTTTGCTTGAGACCGAGAGAGATGCGGCCTTGCTCGGTGCCCGCGGGCGGCTTGACGGAGAGAACGACAGCGTCGACGCGGTCGCCCTCGCGGAGCAGGTCGGAGGGGTGGCGGACCTTTTTAGCCCACGACATCTCTGAAATATGAATGAGGCCTTCAAGGCCAGGCTCTAGCTCGACGAATGCGCCGAAGTCGGTGAGGCGCGTAACTGCACCATTGACGCGCTGGCCGGGCAGGTAGCGCCCGGACGCGGTTTCCCACGGCTCGGGCTGGAGTCTGCTTGAGGCCGAGCGAGATTTTGTTGGTTTCGGGATCGATTTTGAGGATGCGCAGCGTAAGTTGCTCGCCGACGGAGAGGACGTCTTCCGGTTTGGCGACGCGGGAGTGGGAGATGTCGGAGATGTGGAGGAGGCCGTCAAGACCGGGCTCGATCTCGACAAAGGCGCCGTAGGGCATGAGGGTGCGGACGATGCCGGTGACGGTGTCGCCAGGCTTGAGCGCGGCGCGACGGCCGGCGAGCTCGCCACGGGCCTGCTCCTCGAGAACGACGCGGCGATCGACGACCACGTCTTCATCAGTGACGTCGAGCTTGGTGATGCGGCAAGTGATTTGCTGGCCGACAAGAGCTTCGAGCTCGGCGGCGTCGCGGGTGCCGCTGCGGCTGGCGGGCATGAAGGCGCGCACGCCGATATCGACGCTGAGGCCACCCTTGATGACGGCGGTGACGGTTCCGGCGACAGCGATTTTTTCGGCGAAGGCGCGCTCGAGGGCGGACCAGTCGCGGGGCTGCGCGACGCGGAAGCGCGAGAGCTCGTAGTAGCCCTCTTCGTTGCGGCCGGTGATGGAGACAGGGAAGGTGTCGCCGGGATTGACGCCTTCGGCGTTGTTCGGAAGGGCGGAGCGGGGCAGGACGCCTTCCATTTTGTAGCCGACGTCGAGGATGACCTGATCGGCAGTGAGCGAGACGACGGTGCCTTGCAACTGGCGGGTTGCGGCGCGATGCGTGTGCGAGCGCTCGAAGGCGGAGAGCGCGTCAGCAAAGGACTGGCCGTCCTGGCCTTGGTCTTGGATGAGAGTGGTGGGAGATTCGGACTGACCGTTCAGGCCTTGGTCTTGGGCGGGTGAGGCGGCGACTTCCGCGGCCGGTTCGGAGTGGGCGTCGAGGGTTTGGTTTTGGATGAGAGCAGTGGGAGATTCGGACTGGCCGTCCAGGCCTTGGTTTTGGCCGGGTGAGGCAGTGACTTCCGCAGCCGGTTCGGAGTGGGTGTCGAGGTTTCGGTCTTCGGCGGGCGCTTTGGAAGATTCGGGAACGGATTCGGGCGCGGGCGGGATTTCCGGGAGGGGTTCGTCGGTCATGATGGGTACGGATTCATTGTTTCATGGTTGCCGGGGACGCAGGGACTAAGGGAACAGGGTTCAGGGTCAGTGGAAGGACGGAACAGGTGGAGTGTCGAGGTGTTGCTGAAACCGTGAGCGCACTTTCCCAGGTGGGCCCAGGAACGGCGCTTAGCGGGCGCGGCCGCGGGAGCGGGCGGAGCGATTGCGCTCGAAGAGAATGCGCAGGCCGTCGAGAGTGAGCAGGTCGTCGATCTCGTGGATGTAGCGCGAGTCGGCGGCAATCATGCGGGCGAGGCCGCCACTGGCGATAATGCGCGGCTTGCCCTGTTCTTCGCCAAGCTCAGCGATGATGCGCTCGATGATGCCGTCGACGAGGCCGATGTAGCCGAAATAGAGGCCGCTCTCGAGGTGGGCGACGGTGTTGGTGCCGATGACTTTGGCAGGGCGCTTGATGTCGACGCGGCTGAGGCGGGCGGCGCGATTGAAGAGCGCGTCGGCGCTGAGGCCGAGGCCGGGGGCGATGGCGCCGCCGAGGTATTCGCCGCGCGCCGAGATGACTTCGAACTTGGTGGCAGTGCCGAAGTCAACCACGATGCAGGGGCCGCCATAGCGCTCGTAGGCGGCGATGCAGTCGGCGATGCGGTCGGCGCCAAGCTCGGCGGGGTTGTCGATGAGCAGAGTCATGCCGGTCTTGATGCCGGGCTCGACGAAGAGGGGCTCGACGTGAAAGTAGGCTTCGCAGACTTGGCGGAGGATGGAGTCGACCGGCGGAACGACGGAGGCGATGATGATGTCGGTGACCTGGCTGGGGGCCATGCCGTGCATCTCGAAGAGGTTGACGAAGAAGACGCCGTACTCGTCCACGGTTTGCGCTCGGTGGGTTGTGACGCGCCAGTGGGCGGCAAGCTCGGGTTTATCAGCGCCCCCGCGGCCCCGGCTCTCCGAGCCACCCGCCGCGGGGGACAGCGCCATTTCATCATCGAGGCGGTAGAGGCCGAGGGTCGTATTGGTGTTGCCGACATCGAGCGCGAGCAGCATTGGAAGACAGCTCCTAGCTTCCAGCTTCTAGCCTCTAGCTATTTGTGCTGAAACCGACGCGACAGCTTGGAGTGACAAAGGCTGGAAGCTAGTGGCTAGAAGCTAGCAGCTAACCTTTCTCCGCGGCGCGAAGGCCGCCGGTCCGCACGGTAATGAGCCCATCCGCGGTTACGACGCGCAGAAATCCGTTTTCGTCGAGGCCAGCCGTGACGCCCTGGCAATTCTGCGGGCCATGCACCAGGACGCTGCGGCCGCGCGCCCACGTGGAAGCCTGTTCTGCGCGCGCGGGGATGGTTGCGGCAGCAACCGGATCGGCGAGCGCGGAAGCCTCACGCTGCAGCGATTTTAGCAGGGCGACGAGGAGGGTTTGGCGGCTGAGGCGGAGCCCAAGTTCCAGATCGAGCGACGTGGCGGGCGTGGCGAGGCCGCGAGGGAAAACGCGCTGATGCACGTTGATGCCGATGCCGATGACGGCGAGGGCGACGCAGCCGGCGTCGGTGGCGCCGGTGCGCGCGAATTCGTTTTGCGCAGGCTCAGACTGCGATTCGACGAGAATGCCGGCGGTTTTGCGCGGGCCGATGAGGAGATCGTTGGGCCAGCGGAGATCGATGGCCAGGCCGCGGGACGGAGCGGGGCCGGAGATGGCGCGGATGGCCTCAGCGGTGGCGAGGCCGGCGGCCAGCGGCAAAAGCGGCAGGCGCGCGGCGGAAAACTGCGGACGGAGAAGGACGCTCAAGTAGAGCCCTTCGCCGGGGGCGGAGATCCAGCCGTGATGGCCACGGCCGCGGCCAGCCGACTGCTCGTCGGCGAAGTAGACCGAGCCGTGCGGCCCGCCGCGGCGGGCGGCGGCCAGTGCGTCAGAGTTGGTGGATCCTGTGACGCGGGCGAAGTGGAGCTTGCCGGCGAAGATTGTGCCGGCGAGTTCGGATTCGAGGGCTGCGAGATCGAGCATTTAGTTCTCTGGCCGCGTGAGTTTGTGCGTCGTGGCGATTGCTCTAGTCAAAGCCCGGCGCCTTCAAAAGCTCGGCCCATGCGCGGGCTACCCTGGCCGGGCTCTGCGGCGATGGTCATGGAGATGTCGGCGGCGCGTGCGGAATGGGTGAGCGCGCCGACGCTGATGAAGTCGACACCGGTCTGGGCATAGGCGCGAATGTTCTCGAGCGTAATGCCGCCGGAGGCTTCGGTGGGAATCCAGCGGCCAGGCTGCTCGCTCGCCGGTTGGCCTTCGGTTTCTTTGCGAATGCGTTCGACGGCGTGTTTTACCTCTTTCGGCGTCATATTGTCGAGGAGGATGGCTTCGGCGCCGTGGGTGAGAGCTTCATCGAGTTCCTGCGCGGTGCGGACTTCGACCTGAACGCGTTGCGGAGGCCTGCGCCGGGCAAGCGCGCGAGAGAGGACCGCGGCGATGCCGCCGCCGAGCGCAATGTGATTGTTCTTGACGAGAATGCCTGAGGCGAGATCGATGCGGTGATTGGTGCCACCGCCGCAGAGGACGGCGTATTTCTCGAGGGCGCGCAGGCCGGGGACGGTTTTGCGCGTGTCGAGGACGCGGGCGTGGGTGCCCTGGATGGCGTCGGCGTAGCGGCGGGTGAGGGTGGCGATGCCGCTCATGTGCTGGAGGAGGTTGAGAATGACGCGCTCGCAACTGAGCAGGACGCGCGCGTTGTGGCGAATGACGGCGAGGACCTGGCCGGGATGGACGCGGACGCCGTCGAAGATTTCGGGGTGGCTGACGACTTCGAAGCGGGTTTGCGCCTCAGGGCGGGAATCGAGCCGGGCGTAGATTTCAAAGAAGCGTGGGATGGCGCCGAGGCCGGCGACGACCAGCTCTTCGCGGGCGATGATGGAGCCGGCGGCGAGCAGATTGGCATCGATGGTGATATGGGTGGTGGCGTCGCGGGGGGCCTGGTCCTCCTGCAGGGCCTGCTCCAGCAATGCGTCGATGCGGTGGGACTTCCAATCCATGCGTTTTCCGGTTTTCCCTTCGGGAAAACAGCTATCAGCTCTCAGCTTTCAGCTATTAGCTTTTTCGCACAAGGCCGAGGGCCTCAACTTTCTGGCAAAGCATTGAGCGCGGCGCGGGCTTTTTCAAGCAGGAGGCGGGTTTCGGCTTCCTGCTTTTTGAGGCCTTCGACCACGTGCGCGGGGGCCTTGGCCAAAAAGCCTTCGTTGCCCAGTTGACGCTCGGCTGCTGCCAAGCCTTTTTCGTACCTGGCGATGTCCTTTGTCAAGCGCTCGCGCTCGGCGACGAGATCGAGGTCTTTTTCATGAACTACTGCAAAGTCGGCGAACTCCAAGGAGCGCCAAGTTTGGGTCTCGCTTCGAGCTATCCTCGTGTCGGAAACCGTGATCTCGGAGACCTTTGCAAGCTTCTGGATAATGTCCCGATTTCTGTTTATCAGTTCCTCGATTGTTGTGCGGAATGCCTGATGCGCATTCGTAACAACGAGTATCGGTACTGTTTCCTTCTCTGAAATCTCTCGGGACTTGCGCTCCTCGCGAACCTCCCTTATGAGGTCCTGAAGCTTGTGCATGTGTTCGAGCGCCCATAGATCCTGGTTGAAGCTCCCGACTGGATATCGCGTCAGCGCAATCGACTTTGCTGGCGGATTGCCGTCGTAGACAGCGTGCCAGAGCTCTTCGGTCAAGAACGGCATGAAGGGCGAGAGCAGGCGCAGAGCGCACTCAAAAACCTGAACCAGCGTGGTGAGAGCGGCTTTTGTCTGCGCTTTGTCGGCGGCTTCTGAGAAATCGAGGCGCAGCTTGACGATCTCGAGATACCAGTCGCAGAAACTACCCCAGAAAAACTGGTAAACGATGTTGGCCGCTTCGTCGAAACGGTAGGTTTGAAGGGCCTCACTGATCAGCTGAGCAGTTGAGTGAAGTTCAGTCACAATCCAGCGCGCTTCGAGCGGGGCGTCGTCGCCAACCGTGGGCATTTGGCCGAGCGTGGCACGATCGACGGTAATGCCCACCTCGGCAGCGCGGTCGACGTTCATGAAGATGAAGCGGGCGGCGTTCCAGATTTTGTTGGCGAAGGCGCGGTAGCCTTCGGTGCGCGCGACGTTGAAGGCGATGTCGGTACCTGGAGACGCCATTGACGCGAGCGTGAAGCGGACCGCGTCTGTGCCGTACTGCTTGACGATCTCGATGGGGTCGACGACGTTGCCTTTGGTCTTCGACATCTTCTCGCGATTGGCGTCGCGGATGAGGCCGTGAATGTAGACCTCACGGAACGGCACGGATTCGGCGAGCGTGCGCGGGCTGCCGTCGGGCATGGGAATGTCGCGCGAGAACCAGCAGCCGAACATGATCATGCGCGCGACCCAGAAGAAGAGGATGTCGAAGCTGGTGACGAGAAGGCTGGTGGGATAAAAAGCGTCGAAATCAGCGCGGTACGCTGCTGCTTGAGAAGCGGGACCTCCATCCCGCCCGCCGGAAGAAACAACCGCAGATCCTTCGACTCGGTCGTCCGCCCCGGCGGACGACCTTCGCTCAGGATGACAGGGTGGAATTTGTATGTTTGGCCAGCCGAAGACGGAGACGGGCAGGAGGCCCGAGGAGAACCAGGTGTCGAGAACGTCGGTCTCCTGAGTGAGTCTGGTTTGACCCGCAGTGAGCGCAGACGGTGGGGTCTTCTTTGGTGTTGGGAAGCGGCACGGTGATTTTGTGGCAGACGGCGCAGTGCCAGGCGGGGATGCGATGGCCCCACCAGAGCTGGCGCGAGATGCACCAGTCGTGAATGTTCGTCATCCACTCGAGGTAGATCTTTTCGTAGTTCTCCGGCGTGAAGTGGATGGCTTTTGGACCGCCGGAGCCAGGCTGCACGGCGGCGATGGCAAGCTCGGCCATGGATGCGCCGCCGGTGTTGGGCTTTTTGTTGACGGCGATAAACCACTGCGTGGAGAGGCGCGGCTCGATGACGGTTTTGCAGCGGTCGCAGTGGCCAACGTTGTTGGTGTAGTCCTTGACGGCAGCTAGCAGCCCCTGCGTTTCGAGGTCGGCGACGATTTTCTTGCGGGCCGCAAAGCGGTCGAGGCCGGCGTAGGCGCCACCTTCCAAGTTAATGTGGGCGCGATCGTCCATCACGTTGATGGCGGGCAGGTGGTGGCGCTCGGCGAGAGCGAAGTCGTTAGGGTCGTGCGCGGGGGTGACCTTGACGGCGCCGGTGCCGAATTCGCGGCTGACCCAACTGTCGAGGACGATGGGAATCTCGCGATTCATCAGCGGCAGGCGCAGCTTTTTGCCGTGAAGATGCAGGTAGCGCTCGTCTTCGGGGTGAATGGCGACGGCGGTGTCGCCGAGCATGGTTTCGGGACGGGTCGTTGCTACGGTGATGAACTCACCGGAGTCTTTGCCGGACGCGCCGAGGACGGGGTAACGAATCTCCCAGAGATGGCCCTTCTGCTCCTGGTGGACGACTTCGAGATCGCTGACGGCGGTTTGGCAACGTGGGCACCAATTGACGATATAAGCGCCGCGGTAGATGAGGCCCTGATGGTAGAGGCGGACGAAGGCCTCGCGCACGGCGAGGGAGCGGAGCTCGTCCATGGTGAAGTACTCGCGGCTCCAGTCAACGGAGACGCCGAGGCGCTTCATCTGCTCGAGGATGGCTCCGCCGTAGTGTTGCCGCCACTGCCAGACGCGCTCGACGAAGGCTTTGCGGCCGAGCTTCTGGCGGGATGTGCCTTCCGATACCAGTTGGCGCTCGACCATCATTTGGGTGGCGATGCCCGCGTGATCAGTGCCGGGAACCCAGAGCGCGAGGCGGCCGGACATGCGTTGCCAGCGGGTAAGGATGTCCATCTCCGTATGGTTGAGCATGTGGCCCATGTGCAGGCGGCCGGTGATGTTGGGCGGGGGCAGGAGAATCGTGAAAGGCTCGCCTCCCTTGACTGGTTCTTGCTCGGGCCGATTGGGCGTTGGAACGACGAAAAGGTTCTCGCGGACCCAGTAAGCGGCCCAGCGATCTTCAATGGCGGTTGGGTCGTAAGCTTTGGGCAGGTCGTGAGGCATTTTTTCTTTGGCGAGCCCCCGTTGATTCTGGGAAAACACCCGTGCAGAGAGGGGCTTTCAATGCGAGGGGGCTACCCCTCAGGTTAGCAGATGCAGAGCAGAGCGATGGGCTGACCGCGAGGCCAATGTACTCTGGATTCCAAATGAAAAGGCCGCACCGAAAGAGGCTGCGGCCTTTCGCATTTGATGAAAATTGCGCTCAGAACGGGTTGAGCTTGGCGAGGCCCTTCTTCTTTTTCTTCTTGCTGGAGGACTCGTCGCTTTGATCGACCTTGGGCTTCTTCGGCTTGCCGCTGGAGGCGGTGGTGGTGGGCTGAGCCGGGTTCTCGCCGGGCTTGATGTCGTTGACCTGAAGCGGGGCCTCAGCCGGTTTTTCCGGGGCGGGCAGGACGTTGTTGGAGGGCCCGACCGGCTTGACGAGGGCGTTGGGATCGGCCTGCGCGGCGCCAGGGGCCGGACCGGCGCCAGCGGGGGCCTGGGCGGCGCTCGACGGTGCGCTGAGCACCTCAACGCCGACGCCGGTGCCTTCGCCGGGCGCCTGCATCTGCAGTGGAGCGGTGGAGGGTTGATCGCTGCGCGGCGGCTCGTTAGGACCGGTGGGTGTGACGGCCGCACTCTGCGCCGGCGGCTTGCCGGCGTTCACAGCTTCCTGAAACATGGTGCGGTTTTCGGTGGTGACCTGAGGAGCAAGGGTGCGCTTGGGATCATCAAGGGTGGGCTCGCCCACGTGCACGGCCTCAACCACGGTGGGGCCGCGCTTGATGATGTCGAGGGTCTTGTCACTGAAGTGCAAGGGCTGGCGGCTGCGCTCCTCGGCGTCGCTTTCGGCAATGGCCGCCGGCGTGGGCTCGGGGATGGGGCGGTTCATGGCGACGAGGCGGTCGCGGGCATCTTCAACGTGGGGCGCCATGGGATAGCGCGTGATCACCTTGTCATAAGCCTCGGCGGCCTTGTCCTCATACATGGAGCGGAGACGCTCTTTGATGGCGCCGGGCAGGTTGGGAACCATTTCGACGGCGTGCGCCTGACCAGCGTAAGCGTCGCCGATGGCGATGAGCACCTGGTCGCTCTTGGAATAGAGCGGATACGTGTCGGATACGGTCTGGAGGCGGGCGATGGCGGCGACATAGTCTTCGCGGCTCTCGTAGTAGAAGCCGATCTGGGCTTCGCGCTCGCCCAAAACCTCCTGCACGTCGCGCAGGCGCTGCTTGGCGCGCGGCACGAGAGTCGAATCCGGGAACATGTTGATCATCTCCCGGTACTCCCGCTCGGCTTGCTGGGCGTTGGTGTAGTCGCGGTCGGGCTTTTCCATTTGCTGGTAGTAGATGTCGGCCACCTTCATCTTGGCTTCGGCGGCCTCAGGGGCGTTGGGGAAGAAGGTGATGAAGTCCTCGTACTCGGCCTCGGCCTGAGTGAAAGCCGCAGAGCCGCCCTCCTTGAACCAAGTGTCGCCGACCGACAGCTTGGCGCGCATGCGGTATTCCGACTCGGGATAGGTATTGAGGAGGGTTTGCAGGTCGAGGCGGGCTACGTCGTAGCGGCCCTTCTTCATGGCCACCATGGCCTTGTCGTAGAGCTCTTTGTCGGGCTGCCTGGATTGCACGCCGGCGAGCGGGTTGGCGTTCAGGTTATAGGGCTTTTTCTGCTTTTGCTTGGTCCTGGCATCGGCCGAAACCCCGCCCAGAAACAACGCGACAAGGACGACAACGACGACTTTGAGAGACAACCGGTTCATACCACCTCATTGGAGGAAAGCCCTGGGGTGGGCCGTCCGCTCGACGCAAACGGTTTTGCGGCATTTCTCGGATAAGCGGCGAACCGTTCAGTTGCGTTCAGGGTGGATTCTTCTTGAGGAAGAATCCACTTGGCGACCGCAACTCACTTGCAACCAATCCGAGAAATGCTATTCAGTGAATTTTACTCTTTCCGGCCGCCACCTTGCTGGCAATGATCTGATCAGCGGCCTCACGGGCCGCAGCCAGCAGGGCGCGAGCGTCCCGCTCCGGTTGCCCGGCGCCGAAGACGGCGTTGCCCGCGACGAGCAACTCCGCACCCGCTTGGACGATGGCGACGACCGTGTCGTGAGCCACGCCGCCGTCGACTTCGATTCTAAATTGGAGCCCGAGTTCGCGGCGGATTTCGACCAGGCGGCGGATTTTGTCGAGGGAAAAGGGGATGAATTCCTGGCCGCCGAAGCCGGGATTGACGCTCATGATGAGGACGTGATGGACCATGGGCAGGATGTCGATGATGAGGTCGACGCGAGTGGCCGGATTGAGGACGACGCCGGGCTTCATGCCGTGATGAATGATCATTTCGAGCGAGCGGTGCAGATGGGGGCAAGTCTCGTAGTGGACGCTGAGCCAGTTGGCGCCCGCCTCGGCGAAGGCGGCGATGAAATCGTTGGGGTTATCGATCATCAGGTGGCAGTCGAGAGGCAGGCGGGTGCATTTGCGCAGGCTGGCCACGACGGGCGGGCCGATGGTGATGTTGGGGACGAAATGGCCGTCCATGATGTCGACATGGATGACCGTGCCGCCGCCGCGCTCGGCCGCGGCGACCTGGTCGGCCAGACGGGCAAAATCCGCGGAGAGGATGGAAGGCAACAGCTCGACCATGGGCTTAAGGGTGGAACTCCTTGCGGGGACAGTGTAACAGGCCGTGAAGGGCGGGGCTGGACTGGACTGGAACTATACGGCCGCCTTTGTTGGTGAGCAGGTTGGGTGCCCGGCGCAACTCGGGTAGAGAGCTCTGATCGCGAAGCCTACGCGCTCATCATTTTTCGGTAAGGCCGACGATCAGCCATCGGTTGCCATGCTTTCCGACCACAAATTCGTACCCCTCATCGAAGGACACTCGTTCCTCTGCGTTCGATATCTTTTTCACTCGCAGGTCGCCAGCGAAAACATGCGGCGGAGCCTCGTCTACCAGGCGCTGCGCGATCTGCGGAGTTGCACAATATGCAAGCGCGGCGGGGTAGTCCCGGCTCTCGGCGTACTCGATCGCCTTGGCGATGGGTACGAGATCGGGCCGATTGTAGATTCTTGACCGGAACCTCACCTCGTCTTCCGAGAGATCGTAGGTATCGACCTCACAAAGGCTAGGATTGTCCCACGTATCGATCGAAGTGAACTCGCAATAGGGTAGGGTTATCAGGGCGCCATCGGTGCTCAGCCTGCCGATCTGCTCGAATCCGGGCACCTTGTCATCGAGCCCCCAGGCACCCTGCAGGTTGATGATCTCATCGACGTCTAGTTCGCTCGGGATCCATTGCCATGCGCTGTAGGCGACACCAACGCTGCCCGCGCAACCGCTAAAGATCGAGGCAATGAGAAATCTGGCAGCTCGGCCGGGGCCACGATGCAAGGGATATAGATCAAGCTGCTGCGCGACCCTCTCTCCCGAGCCAACTCCACGCCAAAGTTTGTTTGGCTTATTAGAGTCGTCGGTTTCCGGCACTCCGAAAGCGAAAAACTGCTTATCGACGCGAACACCGACTTTGACGATCACCAATGGAGCATCATCAAGCACAGTGAAGTGGAAACGATTCTCCGCGGGCCAGGCCGCGTTGATCTCGCCGCTCAATTGCTCGATCTTCGCAAGCGCCGCTCTTGCCCGCTCGCTGGCTGTAGCCGGACCGCCGGATGCCTCATTCAGCGCCTGCACCACCGCGTCTGATGCGCCACTAAAGACGGATGACTCGATATCGTCAGCGTCCGACATCCTTTCGTACGGAGGGCCGCACGGGTCGGGAGGCAGCTTTCCGACCTTGAGAAGAGCTTCACGGATTTTCACACGTGACCCCGGGGCAGGCCCGGGAGCCGCTTCCTGGCACAAGCCGCAGAGCGGCCAAATTGCGATCAAAATGGACAAAGCAGCGAGCCAACCGAGATCGGAGACCATGCGATAGCGACGATTCATTGACGTGTTGAGGTAACACAGAATTGTACCTCGCATTTGAGAAAAGAACGGAGAATTTACTCGCTCGTTGCAGCCCGAGTCAATCCCTTTGCGGCGACGCGGCCGATGCCGCGGAGGATGGATTTGATGGGCCAGCGGCCTTCGGAATCGGGGAAGAAGATTTCGCCGGCGCGGCGAGCTTCAGGGCGGTAGTACCAGCGCTTGAGCAGCGCGAGATGGCCCTGGCGGATGGTGGACGAGGGCGCGACAGAGGGCGCGGAAAGCGAAGCGAGGGCGGCTTCGAGGCGGGATTCGAGAACGCCGCGAGGAAGTTTTGGTGGAGCGGGCGCTATGTTTCCCTCAGGGGCTAAAGCCCCCGGCTCTCTTTGCCCTGCTTCTGGCACGACTGAAGTCGTGCCCTGACACTCCGTGCTTTCCCCGTGGAGTCCTGTTGGAGCTTGTATAGGCGTACCCTTCAAAACATCTTCCGAGGGTCTTTGGCTGATCCCTGGTTCTGGCCGCGGCACTTCTTCGGCTTGAGGCCTGTTCCCTGCCTCCTGTTCGCTGATTTCTGTTCCCTGTTCTCTGTCCCCTGTCGCCGCCGGAATGGGCTCGATCACCAGTGGCTGCGCGAAGAGCGAGGTTGAACCGGACTGCTCGTTCTGAATTCTCATTCCGAGCATGGAGAAGGCTGCGGGGCCACGGAGGCGGCCGCTGTCAAACAAAAAGACGGCAACTTCATCAGGATTGGCGGAGGCTTGAAGAACGACGGCGCGGAGGCAGCTGAGTGGGCGGACGATCTCGGCGGCGAGTGCGCGTACGGATTCAACGCGCTGCACCTGGGCGTGGAGCGCGGCGGCGGATTCAAAGGCAAGATTCGCGGAGGCCTGATCGCGCTCGGTGCGGAGGGTGACGAGGCGGCTTTCGCCACGCGTGGAGAGAAAGCTCTGGACGGCGGCGGCTTCTTCGGCGTAGCGCTCGTCGGTGCAGCCCTTGTAGCAGGGGGCGAGGCACATCTTCATCTCGGAGTAGACGCAGCCGGGATAGCTCGGGTCGGGCGAAAGCTCGAAGGTGCAGCGGCGCAACAGAAAGAGCTTGAGCGCTTCTTCGGAAAATCGTTCGGCTGCGGCGCGCGAGGGGAACGGCCCGTAGGACCATTCGGCCTCGCGTTGGCTCGGCCGGTAGGTGACGGTGACGCGCGGATAAGGATTGCTGCCGAGAAAACGGACGAAGGCCGGATGGCGCAGGTGCATGCGCTCCAAGCACTTCGTGCCGTATTGGCTTTGGAGTAGCGCAAATTGAAGGAGCAAAGACTCGAACTCGGAGCCGGTCAGCTTCCATTCGATGCGGCGGACGAGGCCGGCGAGATGCAGGCGGCGCGGATGCTGGGGCGAGGGCTGGAGGAGACGTTCGAGACGGCCGCGCAGGTTGGGCGTGCGGCCGATGTAAGGTTCGGCGCGTGCGTCGGCACCATAGAGCGCGAAGACCGCGGGCGATTGCGGGAGCGCGGTGAGCACGGCTTTGGGGTCGGCCGGATCGAAATGAGCGGACTTCCACCCCTCGGACGTGGACCTGTCCCCACCCCAGCGAGCAGAAATCGCTCGCCGGGGACCCCGGCTGTCCGTGGGGACCCCGGTTTGGAACTCGCTCGGCACGAACCGTGGTCACCTCGTAACGCAAATCACAAGTACACGTGTTCAGAATCATTTTACGGCGGCTCGCGATGAGATACGCTTGATCGTGCTCGCGGAGCGGGGGACAACCATTCTCTGACCCTGGGCATCTGAGGTATGTGATACCGCAGTTCGGGGGAGGTGGTATCGTGAGCCGGTTCGAAGCAGTTCTGCTGTTGGCGGCTCTCCTTGGTTTTCCAGCAAGCCGTTCGGCAAGCCAGATTCAGGCCTCGCAGACGCAGCCCTCCCCATCAAGCTCCCCCGCTTCCATCGCTGTTCCCGCTGGAACCAAAATTGAACTGATTGTGACGCGTCCAGAGCGGGCGCAGTCCACCAAGGACGGCGACACTCTCTACGCGCAAACTTCGTTTCCCACGGTCTTGGGCAACGGAATGGCAATTCCCGCCGGCACCTACGTGGAAGGGACGATTGAAAGCCTGACGCGGCCGACGCGCAAGTTCGATCGCGCGGAGATTCAGGTTCTCTTCACCAAGATCATCTTTGCCAACGGATACACCGTGGAGCTGCCCGGCGGAACAAATGCGATGCCGGCGCCAGCAGCAGCGCCCACGTCAACAGACAGTTCCACATCGGGCGATGCGCAAGCCGCGGAAGGCGAAACGCTGATTGCGATCACGATTCAGGTGACAACGGCGAACGACTTGCTGCTCGACAATGGCGCCGAAGTGGAGATGACGCTGGGCGCACCGCTCGAGTTGGACGCAACGCAGATTGCGAAATCGATCCCAGTGTCGCGCGCGCCGCAGCTGGGACAACTCAAATCGGCCACGCTATGCCGGAACATTCCCGGTAGTCCGGGGACGCCGGGAACGCCCGACACGGTGATTCCCGGATCGCCGGGAACACCCGACACAACGATTCCCGGAGGACCGGGAATGCCCGACATCACGATTCCGGGAACTCCAGCCACGCCGGACACAGTGATTCCCGGATCGCCCGGATCGCCGGGAACTCCTGACTATATTTGCCCGGCCAAGCCGCTTGTGATTTCGTGCGCGCCGGTGGTCAAGAACAAACAACCGCAAACACCTCAGCCCGTAGCGGCACGGTGAAGCGCCGCATTTTTCTCGAAGAGCGCCCTGGAAGGAAGACGGCCCCATGTTCGTTCACTTAACTACCGCCCTCGTGATTGCTTCAACGGTCATCGCACAGACTCCGGTTCCCACTCCGCAAATGGCACTGCCTGCCGCGCAAAACTTGCCGGCTGCAGCGGGACAAAGCGGGCCGGCGCCTACGGGACAAAACATGCCGGCACCTGCGGGACAAAATGCGCCGGCGTCTGCGACGCAAGTCATCACAGTACCGACGGGCACGACGATTCAGCTCACACTGATGAGCGCGATCAAGAGTAAATCGACGAAAGCCGGAGACACGGTGCGTGCGGTGGTCGCGTTTCCTGTGACGATCGGGACGCAACTGGCGATTCCCGCCGGGACTTTCATGGAAGGCGTGGTGAGCCAGGTTACGGCGCGCCCGAAGGGCGGCCAACAACCATCGTTCCGCGTCCACTTCACGCGCCTGGTGTTTGCAAACGGATATTCGGTGGCGTTGAATGGCGAGAATACGCAGGCATTAGCGCTACCGGAGGAGAACGGAACACAGAACGTCGAGGTTGCGGAGCTGCTGCCGATGCAACTGCCGGGGACACGTTTTGCCATGGGCGAGGGGCAGCAGCCGCAGATGCCGACGCTGCCGAAGTTAGGTCCCAACCCCGCTGTCGTCGGCGGGATCGTGGGAGGCGTCATGGCCGCCTCTGTCATCGGATCGCTGCTGTGGATGCATCACCGCGCGAACAGCGTGGATTTTGTTCTCTATGATGCAGGCTGGCAGTTCCAGGTGGTGCTGGATAGCCCGGTAACGCTCGATGCGGCGCAGGTTGTGGCGGCGGCGGCAGCGCCGCGCCCAGCGCAAACTGACACCCAGTTTGACCCAAGGCCCGGCGACCTTGAATCGTGATCCCGGTTCGAGCTCTCCGGATTCCGGATCGGAGCTCGCCGGGCGCTCGGCTTTTCTCTGCCTGCGAAAGCTGGTATGCTGCGGGCGCTACAGAAAAGCGATTTATTGATCTCAGCTGAGTTGGGGAGCCCTGCTCCCGAGCTCTCAAATACGAGCCCCGGAGCACCCAGCGGGATCAACTGGCGAAGGGGAGAACGTTATGTGGTTTTTGGGGATGGATGTGGGGACAGGCGGGACGCGGGCGGTGGTGGTGGATGGCGCAGGGAAGCTGATGGGAGCGGCGTCGTGCGATCACAAGCCGTTTCGCGCCGAGCATCCGGGATGGGCGGAGCAGGATCCCGAAGATTGGTGGCGCGCGGCGCAGGAGGCGATTCGAGGAGCGATCGCGAGCACGCCGGAGCCTCGTGAGCCGGTGGCGGCGATTGCGCTGACCGGGCAGATGCACGGGGCGGTGATGCTGGACGAGGCGGGCGCAAGTGCTGCGGCCGTCGCTGATCTGGTGCGATACGCGGACGCAGCCGGAGTGCGACTGGCTGACGGAGAAGATCGGGTACGAGAAGCTGATCGAGCTGACCTGCAATCCGGCGCTGCCCAACTTTACGCTGACCAAGCTGCTGTGGGTAAAGAATCACGAGCCGGAGACGTTCAAGAAGATCAAGCACGTGATGTGCCCCAAGGACTACGTGCGCTACCGGCTGACGGGCGAGTTTGCGATCGACGTGCAGGAGGCGAGCGGCACGCTACTGCTGGACGTGACGCACCGGAGGTGGTCGCGCGAGGTGGCTGAGGCGGCGGGGATCGAGATGAGCTGGCTGCCCAAGGTGTACGAGTCGCCGGAGATTTGCGCGCGGATCAGCGAGAAGGCGGCGGAGCTGACGGGATTGAAGGCGGGCACGCCGGTGGCGGCAGGCGCGGGCGACCAGGGCGCGGGCGCGGTAGGCATGGGAATTCTACAGCCGGGGAGCGTGTCGGCAACGATCGGGACGTCGGGCGTGGTATTTGCGGCGACGGCCGAACCGACCAAGGATCCAAAGGGACGGCTGCACACGTTTTGCCACGCCGTGCCCGGCGTGTGGCACGTGATGGGCGTGACGCAGAGCGCGGGTTTGAGCCTGCATTGGCTGCGCGAGACGTTTTTTGCCGGGCAGAGCTACGACGCGATGAGCGAGGGAGCGGCAAAGGTTCCGGCGGGGAGCGAGGGGCTGGAGTGGGCGCCGTATCTGCTGGGCGAAAGGACCCCGCATCTCGATCCGGAGGTGCGAGCGGCGTTTGCGGGAATTGGCGTGCAGCACACGGCGGCGCATTTTGTGAGGGCGGTGCTCGAAGGCGTAGCGTACTCGCTCGAAGATACGTTTGCGTTGTTCCGTGAGCTTGGAATCCCGGTGACTGCCATCCGGCTGGGCGGCGGCGGAGCGCGCGGCGCGCTGTGGCGGAAGATTCAGGCCGGTATTTACGGGCACGCGGTGGAGATTCTGGTGGCCGAGGAGGGCGGCGCGTTTGGCTGCGCGCTGATGGCCGGAGTGGGTGCCGGACATTGGAAGAATCTCGACGAGGCATGCGGGCAAGCGATCAAAGTGGCCGAGCGGATTGAGCCGGATGCGGCGGACGTGGCGGCGTACAAATCCGGCTATGCGCGGTGGAGGAAGTTGTATCCGGCGCTGCGCGGGCTGAGGGGCTAGACGCCGACGGCTTCGGCGACCGGCATCGTAAAGTCAGCGAAGGTGAATCCGTCGCGGGTAACGATCTCGCCGGTCGTGATGGACAGCGGAGCGGAGAACATGGGGCCGGCGTAGACGCAGGTGTGGAACTCGCCGCGTTCGCCGCAGGGGTCGGCTTCGGCCGGGAGATCGCGCAATAATTCCTCATTGAATTCGCGGCCGGCGAAGGCAGCGGGAAGCTGCTTTGTGTCGACGCAGGAGATGCGGGCGCGCAGGCCGCCGGCGATCATGTCGCGCGCAAGTGCGCCGGTGGGAAGCTGCCAAAGCGGAAACAGCGGTTTGAGGCCGGTGGGCGCGAGTTGCTTGATGCGATAGGCGCGGACGTCCTCGAGGAAGAGATCGCCGAAGGCAACGGCATCGATCTTCTCGGCGACGGCCCGCCGGCAGGTCTCGGCCATGCGCTGCTCATAGACTTCGTTGGGGCAGGGCCAGGGAAGCGGGACGATCCAGAGCGAGAGCCCGGCAGTGGCGGCCTGGGCTTCGAGGATCGCGCGGCGCACGCCGTGCATGGCCACGCGGTCGAATTCACTGTTGAGCGTGGTGAGCAGACCGCAGAGCTCGATGGAGGGATCGCGGCGGAGGACGTGGAGAGTCCATGCGCTGTCTTTACCGCTGCTCCAGGAGAGAAGGACGCGCTTCATAGGGCGATGATAGCGGTCCCGGCAATGCAGGCGCGCTGGAACCATCTCGGGCGTTTATGTAATGTCATTATATAATGTAACTTTGTACTTACAAACTGTGATACAATCTTGTCTGGAGTTGATGCGATGCCAGTGACCGAAGATCGTGGCAAGGAAGCCACGCTCAATTTGCGCATCGATGCGGCGTTGAAGGCGGAGTTTACCTCTGCCGTGGAGGCCGAGGACCGGCCGGCCGCCGAGGTTTTGCGCGGCTTGATGCGGAGCTATGTTGAGGAGGCGCGCCGCCGCCGCTTTGCCGCCGAAGCGCGCCGGCAATCGCAACTGATTGCCGCCTCAAAGGACGAGGCGGAGGTCATGCGCTGGATTCAGGATGTGAGCTCGGCGAAAGGCCGCAAATGAAGCGCGGCGATCTGGTGACCGTGACCGTCTCGGGGGATTACGGCAAGCCGCGCCCCGCGCTGGTGGTGCAGTCGGACGCCTTCGACGTTCACCCCTCGGTGATTGTGCTGCCATTGACCAGCGAGTTGAACGATACGCCGCTGTTCCGGGTGACGGTGAGCGCAGGCAAGGAAACCGGTTTGCGCGCCGCGTCGCAGATCATGGTGGACAAGGCCACAACCGTGCCGCGCGGCAAGATCGGGCCGCGCATCGGGCGCGTGAACGCGAATACGATGCAATCGGTTGACGAGGCACTGCGCGGGTTCCTTGACCTTTAGGCGAATCCCTTATTTCGCGAAAAGGGTGAGGTCGATCGCGTCGGCCATCGCCTTATAGCCCTCGTCTTTGGGGTGCAGGTGATCGCCCGAGTCGTAAGCCGGATTGAAGTGCGTCGGATTCGCCGGATCCTGGGTGGCCTTGTCGAAATCGGCGACGCCGTCGAAGGTGCCGCTGGTGCGAATCCAGTCGTTCACAGCCTCGCGGACCTGCTCGCCCTTGTCGGAGTAGTAGCCGGCTCCGCCATACGGCGTGAGCGTTGCGCCGATAGCCTTGATGCCGTGCTCGTGGGCGGCGTCGGCGATCTGCTTGAGGCCCATCTCCAACTGCGCGGCGGTGATGTCGTCATACGGGGCTGCGAGATGCGCCAGGCGGCCGATGTCGTTGATGCTTTCGAGCACGATCACGTAGCGCACGCCGCTCTGGGAGAGGACGTCGCGGTCGAGGCGCGAGAGCGCGCTGGGACCGGCGCCCTCGTTGAGGACGCGGTTGCCACCGATGCCTTCATTGAGGACGGCGACGCGATTGAGATTGGGATCCTGGTTGAGGCTCGCGGCGAGAATATCGGGCCAGCGGCGATTGGCATTGTGAGTGGAAAGAGCGCCGTCGGTGATGGAGTCGCCGAGGGTAACGATGGCGCGGGAACCGGGAACGGCCTGCACGTCGATCCCGTCGAGGAAGTACCACGAGAAGACCTCGGTTGCGTCTGGCAAATCCTGTGCCGTGGAGACGTCGCCATTGGCGATGAAGTTGTCCTGGTCGGCGAAGGAGTGGTAGGTTTCGGCGCGCATGACCTGCGACGGCAGATAGAAGCTGACGGCGAGATCGGAGAGCGGAGCGACGGCGAGCGCGACGGGATCGGAGAAGAGCTCGGCGCCGGGCGGAATGTTGACGGAGGTTGCTCCGCCGAAGGTGATGGCGTGATCGATGCCGGGCTGAATGGCTCCGTTGCCGGCGCTCAGCGCCACGTGCGCGTCGCTGATGGTGAGGGGATCGGCGCCGTAGGCGTTGGTGAAGCGCACGCGGAACTGCACGCCGCCGACGGAGATATGGACAATCTCGCGCAGTGTGACGCCACTGAACGGGCGAACGTTGAAACCGCCTTCGGCCAGCATGGGAGCAGTGGCCCAGGTGCCCACCCACTGCGGATGCGGCATGGGCTGGGCTTGCGGATGAGGCGCGGACTGAGCGCGGGACGGCGCGCCGAAGGCGAGAACGAGAGCGGCGAGAGCAGCAAGACAGAAGCAGTGTTTCAACATAGATCGATTTCTCTCCATCTCAAGTTGGATCTGGTGCAAATGATCAGTTAGTGCAGGTCGATATCGGCGTGGAGCGGAGTGTTCTCGCTGGAGTCGCCGACGCGAATGACGAACTTGCCGGGATCGATGGTCCACTTGTGCGCGGACTCATCCCAGTAGCTGAAGGAGCGCGCGTTGAGCGAGAGCGTGACGTGCTGGGTTGCGCCGGGAGCGAGGCGGACTTTGGCGAAGCCCTTCAATTCGCGCTCGGGACGATCGACTTTAGCTGAAGGATCGGAGACGTAGAGCTGGGCGACATCGGCTCCGGCGACGCTGCCGGTGTTGGTTAAGTCGAAGCTGACCGGGACGATGGAACCGGGGGCGGCCGTTGTGGGCACTTGAAGGTTGGAAAAGCTGAAGGAGGTGTAGCTCAAGCCGAAGCCGAAGGGAAAGAGCGGGTGCTTACCGGTAGTGGTCCAGTAGCGATAGCCGACCATGAGCTTGTCGCCGTACTTGATGTGCTCGATGGTGTAGTCGAGGGGCTGGCCGTTGACGCCGATGGTGTAGAGCGTGCTGTTGTTATTGGGGTCGCCGTAGTACCACTTGGCGGAGGGGTTGTCGTCCCAACTGCGGTCGAAGGTGACGGGCAGTTTGCCCTCGGGGTCGTGCTGGCCGAAGAGGATCTGCGCGACGGCCGTGCCGCCTTCCTGGCCGGGATACCAGGTGTCGAGCAAGACGGGCACTTTATCGAGCCAGCGGCTGGTGTCAACACCGCCGCCAGCGGTGAGAGTGACGATGGTGCGGGGATTGGCCGCGGCAACCTCTTCGATGAGCGCGTCCTGGCCGGGGGGCAGAGTGAAGGTGCGGTCGGCGCCCTCGCGCTCCGTCCTGGGGTCGAAGCCGATGGAGACGATGACCACGTCAGCCTCAGTCGACAGCTTTCTTTTCGTCGGGCGCATCGGGCATGCCGGGGCTGTAAAAGACATGCGCGTCGGGGCCGAGGAGATTGGCGATGCCGGTAAGAATGCTGACCGGCTCGAAGGCATGGGCCTGCGACGAGCCGCCGCCGCCGGTGACCGCGGGGTAAGCGTCGGGACCGATGACGGCGATGGATTTGACCTTGGCGGGATCGAGCGGCAAGAGTTGTTCCGTGGTTTTTGAGGAGTGTGATGCTTTCCAGAGCTCCTTGAAGAGCGATGGCGCGGTCGGCGACGGAGTAGGTGGAGTCGGCGGGATCGAATTGCGGGCGATCGGTGAAGCCGTAGCGAAGCTCGGTGCGGAAGAGGCGCAGGAGGTGCTCGTCGATGGTGGACTCTTTGACTTGGCCGCTTTCGACGGCGGGAATGAGATTCTTCGCGTTCATGAACTTGGGACTGGGCATTTCGAGGTCGAGGCCGTTGTTCGCTGCAGCAACGCCGTCGTAGGTCGCGTCCCAATCGGACATGAGAATGCCCTGGAATCCCCATTCACCCTTGAGCACTTTCAGGTTAAGGAAATCGTTCTGCGTTGAATGGACGCCGTTGACTAGGTTGTAGGAGTCCATGACCGCGTCGACGTGGGCCTTGGTGACGGCGGCCTCGAACGTGGGCAGATAGATTTCGCGCATGGTGCGCTCATCCACGTCGGAGCTCGCGTTGTGGCGATTGAACTCCTGATCGTTGAGGGCGTAGTGCTTAACGGTGGCGACGACGCCCAGCGACTGCACGCCCTGAATGAACGGCACCACGAGGGTGGAGTTGAGGTACGGGTCCTCAGAGAGGTACTCGAAGTTGCGGCCACAGAGCGGCGAGCGAGCGATGTTGACGCCGGGACCGAGCAGGAAGTTGACGCCTGCGGGCGCGGGCATCGCGGCCGAGGCTCTCGCCGATCTTGCGGGCGAGGTCGGGATCCCAACTGGCGGCCAGCGCGACGCCGCCGGCATAGGCAGTGGTGGGGCCCCAGGTGCGAACGCCGAGCGAGGCGTCGGACATCTTGAAGCGGGGCAGGCCGATGGACGGCATGGGACGGGTGAACATGCTGTCGATGCCGCCGAGGAGTTCGATCTTCTGTTCGAGCGTGAGCTTGGCGATCATGGCGTGGGCCTGAGCTTCTATGGAGGGCGAGTCGGGCACGGGAGCCTGGGCGGCCGCCGAATCGCAGGCCAACCAGGCAAGCGGCAGCCAGGCCAAAACGAGGACAAGAAGCGATGTGAGGGGGCGTTTAAGGAGAGTTTTCATACAGCGCCCAAAGTAGCGCATTGGGCCGCTGGATGTATAGCGGCGTGTGTGCTAGCAAGGAGGGGTTGGTTCGATGGTTCGCCCCGGCGATGTAGGAGGGCAATGAAGACGAGGGTTTTGGCGACGGAGCACGCGTGGAACGCGGAGTTCTGGAATGGAAGCGTTCTCCAGCGAAATCAAGAATTTGGGCGTTGTGACTCGAATCACAGGGGGGGGTGAATGGGGTCACTGCCCGGTCTGGTTTCGGAAGCGCACACTCAGAGTCCAATAGGCGAGTTTGCAGCGGTTGCAGTGTGGAGACAACCATGAGCTTTGACAACGGCTTGAAGACCATTGTGGTCGCGACGGACCTTGAGGGCCAGGCGGAGGCGGCTCTGGAGTATGCGCGCAAACTGGCGTTGAATTATGGGGCGCGGATTGTTCTGGCGCACGGGCTCGATCCGATGGAGTACGCGGCTGTGGATGGGCTGCCCGGAAGCGTGGCGAGCCACTTGACCACAGAGGCGCGCAAGGTGCTGGACAAGCTGGCGGGCGACCTGCTTCGGGAGGGGATTCACAGCCACTCAGAGGTGCGGCAAGGGACTGTGGCGGAGATGCTAGTGGACGTGGCGCGGCAGTACGAGGCCGGGCTGATCGTGATTGGCACCAAGGGGATGGAGGGCGCCGGACCAGTGGTGGTGGGCGCCATTGCGGAGCAACTAGTGAGGCTGGCGCCGTGTCCGGTGCTGGCGGTGGCGGCGGACTGGAATGCGGGACCGAACCGGCCCACGCCCGGCGGGCCGGTGCTGCTGGCCATGGAGCGGAACGACGCCGCCGCGGCTGCCGCCGCGACTGCGTACTCACTGGCAGAGACCTTCGAGCGTCCGCTGCTGGTGCTGCATGTGCGCACCGCAGCCGAAGCCGCGGCCGGAATGAATCCCTGCGCCGCAAGCCTAGAGGACTTCGGCATCAAGCTTCAGGGCAAGGCGGCGGTGCGTTGCCTAGTAAAGGACGGCAACCCGGCCGATGCCGTTGCAGAGGCGATTACCGAAAACCACCCCTGCATTCTTGTGGCCGGGGTGAAACGGGCCAGCGGGACGCCGGGGCCGCATGGCACGGCGTTTGCTTTGCTTTCTTCCTCGCGCGTGCCGGTTCTTTGCGTTCCGCCTGAAGTGGCGAGCGCCGGCGTGGAGCGCGAGGTCGCCGTTCCTGCGGCTACCTGGTAGCAAGCTGCGCGTGTACAGAAGCGAGTCCGCGAGGGACGCGATCGTTTCAAGAGGGAAAATGGGCGGGCGAAAGGAGAAAACCGCACCGTTTTGTCCAATCGAATCAATCGCAAAGCCGGATGGAATGGAGCTGACCAACGAGGCTGCGTGACGCGGTGCGGGCAACGGTGTGCATCACGCGTTTGCCAGGGGCGTAGCCCAGCGACAGAGGAATGATGGAGATGGAAAGAAGGGCGGCACGAAGCCGGCAGCAGGACGAAAGGGTGGTGAACATTCAAACCGATACGCGATTTGAACGTTTGGCCGCTGCGGCGGCGCGTCCGCTTGCTGAGCTGCTGGAGTGCCCACAGGATGCCGGGAGTCTGCTGAGCGGGGCGACACAGTGCATCGATTTCGACGCCGGTGCGGTGGTCTTTCGGCAGCACGGACCCTGCAATGGGCTGTACGTGGTGGTGTCGGGCGAATTCGCGCGCAAGGCTGAGCGTTTTGACATGCGTGTGACGCTGGGATCGGCGCGGCCTGGGGACCTGGTGGAGCTAGCTGCGGCACTGGGAGACGGACATCACACCTACACGTTGACCGCGGTTACCTCCGGATCGTTGTTGCTGTTGCCGATGGAAGCGCTGCGCAGGGCGTTTACGAGCTTTCCGCCGCTGCGGATGCGGCTTCTGGAGGAACTGGCCCGCGAGGTTTCGCGCGCTTATATTACCTGCTGCCTGACCCGCGTGACGCCCGCCCGGCGCCATGGCAATGGGGCGGTCCGGGCTTTAGACCGGGCTTAGGGCAATCTGCAGTATCGAGAATTGAGGGTTCCGAGCGTAACCGGGTGGGTGAAAACGATTAACTTGCTGCGTGATGTTTGCGCTATACTTCTCCTAGCGTTGAATCTAGCGGGAATCGTATGGCTTCGCTCCATTCCCATCACGCTCCGGAAGATTGCCTGAATTGCGAGCACCGTCATTTGCGGATGTTCTGCAATCTGACCCCGGAGGCGCTGGCGGACTACGACCAAATCGGCATCATGATGAGCCATGCTCGCGGGGCCAAGCTGTTTTCCGAAGGCGATCCGGCGCGCAATGTGTTTGTCATCTGCTTTGGGCAGGTGAAGATCTCGTCAACCTCTCGCGACGGCAAGACGATGATCCTGAAGATTGCCGCGCCGGGCGACGTGATGGGGCTGAGCGCGGTGCTGGCCAATGTGCCGCACGAGGTGACGGCCGAGGCTATCGAGCCCTGCCAGGTAAAGACGGTTCGCAAACAGGAATTTATCGAGTTTCTGGGTCGGCACGGCATTGCATCGATGCACGCGGCGCAGTCGCTCTCGGGCGAGTACCTGACCGTCTTTCACGATGCCAAGCGGCTGGCGCTTTCGGGCTCGGCCGCGGGACGGCTGGCGCGGCTGCTGCTGGATTGGGGAAGCGCGGCGGCCAACGGCAAGCCGGAAATTCGTTTCACGATGGCCCTAACGCACGAGGAGATCGCCAACATGGCGGGCACATCGCGCGAGACCGTGACGCGGCTGCTGAACCAGTTCCGGCGCGACCAGTGGATCACCATCAAGGGCACCAGCCTGACCATCGTGAAGCCCGATCAACTGGAGCGGCTGACGGCGTAGAGCGCCGCGTGTCCTTCCCTTCCTTCTTCGATCCGTATTCCAAATTCTCCCTGGCAAATCGAGCGTCCGGCGGGGTTTGATAGCTTGAGGACATGCCTGAAGCTGCCGCCCCATCCTACGAAACTTCGATTGATCTCGAAGCTTTAGCTGCCGACGTCGTCGCGCAGGCCGTGAAGGCGGGGGCGAGCGACGCGGAAGCTGTGGCGCGGGAGGGCGACGAGTTCAGCGTGAACGTGCGCATGGGCGAGGTGGAGACGCTGACGGAATCGGGCTCGCGCGGACTCGGATTGCGGGTGTTCCTGGGCAAGCGATCGGGCTCGGCATCGACCAGCGACCTGACGGCGGAGGGAATTCGCCAGCTGGTGAAAGGGGCGCTGGCGCTGGCAAAGGTCACCGAAGAGGATCCGTTTGCGGGCCTGGCGGAGGCGGGCGAGTTTGGCTCAGCCACCGGCGATCTGCACCTTTACTACGAGGATGTGTACTCGCTCGAAGGCCCGGAGCGTATCCAGTGGGCGCGGAGGGCCGAGGCAGCGGCGAGGGCCGCTGACGCACGTATCACCAACTCCGACGGCGGCAGCTTCGACGCTTCCACCGGGCGCAAAGCCCTGGCCAACTCGCGCGGCTTTGTGGGGAGCTATCGCACCAGCTATGCAGGGGTCGCGGCTGCGCCGCTGGCCAAGGACGCCGACGGCAAAATGCAGCGCGACGGTTGGTGGTCGAGCGCGCGGCGCCTGGCGGACCTGGAATCGCCCGAGGCCGTGGGCAAGGAAGCGGCGCGGCGCACGCTACGCCGGCTGGGAGCACGGCGCGTGCCCACGCAACGGGTTCCCATCGTATTCGCGCCGGAGACGGCGCGGACGCTGATCGGTTCGGTCTTTGAAGCCGCTTCCGGCGACGCCATCTGGCGCAGCGCGTCGTATCTCGCGGGAAGATTGGGCGAGACCGTCGGCGCGGCAAATCTGACGATCGTGGACGACAACACCATGCTGTTGCCCGCAGGCGCCGGCGGCTTTGGAACTTCGCCCTTCGACGACGAAGGCCTGCCCTCGCTGCGCACCGTGGTGGTGGAGAACGGCGTGCTGCTCAACTACCTGCTGAACACCTACACCGCGCGCAAGCTGGGCATGAAGTCCACACATAATGCCGCGCGCGGATTGGCGGGCGCGCCGGGGATCGGCTGCGGCAATCTTTTCCTTGAGCCGGGACGGCTGACTCCCGAGCAGATTATTGGAGATGTGCAGGCGGGGCTTTACGTAACGAGCCTGATGGGCTTTGGCACGAATCTGGTAACCGGCGACTACTCGCGCGGCGCGACCGGATTGTGGATCGAGAACGGACAACTGGCGCACGCCGTAGAAGAGGTGACGATCGCCGGCAACCTGGCTGAGATGCTGCACAATGTGACGGCCATCGGCAACGACCTGGTGTTTCGCGGATCAGTGGCTTCGCCAACGCTACGCATCGATGGAATGACCATCGCGGGGGAATGACGATTGCGGGGGCGTGAGGGCGGGCGGGGATGAACCGCTCTCAAGTGGAGCGGAGCGTGAGGAGCGCGATCTCGGGCGGGCAGTCGAACCGGAAGGGGACGCCAACGGTGCCGAGGCCGCGATTGACGTAAAGCTGCAGATCTCCAAAGCGGAACCAGCCCTCGACATACTTGCGGCCGAGCTCGGGCAGAGCCACGGGACCGATCAGCGGCAGGCGAATCTGGCCGCCGTGGGTGTGGCCGGCTGAGCACGAGCGCGACTGCTTTTCCCTCGGGAAGGGTCAACAGATCGTCGACGTAGTCGGGAGCGTGGCAGAGAAGGACGATTGGCTCATGCGGCACATTGCGGATGGACGCAGGGATGGCGGCACCGGGATCGGGTGCGCCCTCGACAGGATCGTCGAGCCCGGCAAGCCAGAATCGTGCGCCGCCGCGTTCGATGGGCACGTGTGCGTTGTCGAGCACGGTGATGCCATTCGCGGTGAGCGCCGCGATGACGTCTTGCGGACTCACCAACACGTCGTGATTGCCGAGAACGGCATAGCGGTGGGGGCACTGGAGCTGGTTGAGAAGATTGGCGCACTGCCACGCCGAGCCGATGGAGTATCTCTTCGGCAAAATCCCGCAGGTGACAAAGTCGCCGGTGAGAAACACCGCATCGGGGTTCATGCGGTTGATGTGGGTCGACGGCGTCGCGGAGGAAGAACGGCTCAGTGTATTCATCCAGATGGATGTCGCTGAGCTGCGCCACACGGAAGCCGTCAAATGCCTGGGGAAGGCCGGAGAGGAAGACGTCACGGTGGGTGATTTCGATCCAATGCCGCTCGACCTCGCCGGCATAGAGCGCCAAGCCAGCACCGGCGCAAGCGCTTGCGAGCAGGAAGCGGCGCCGTGTGATCGGGAGCTTAGCGGGGGAGCGAGACACTGTCATAGTCCATGGTATCGGATGGCGACGGGGCAGCAAGTCTGCCATGGGGGTTAAGTGTCATAGGGTGAGAGGGTTCGCTACCGAGGTCGCCGGTTGCGGCGAGACAGCGCAAGGCGGGAGAAGCGCCCGGTTTGTGAGGACGCTCAAGTGGGATTGCCGGGCTCGGCGGGAAGGGCGGCAAAGTACTCGCCGACTTCGAGCCAGTTGTTCACGCGGACGAAGCCGGTTGTGGTGAGGTTGTGAGGCGCGGTGTAGAGCAGTCCCGTGCCTTCGAAGCGGAGGAGATTCTTCGGCTGGTCGTCGATGAGGTAATCGGCGCGGAGGATGCTCTTGTTGCCGCAGAAGACGTAATGCGAGGGCGGGATGAAGGGAAAGTGGCGCTGCAGCCAGCGGTATTTGGGGCCGAGGGAGTTGGGCACGGCCATAGCTTGCGTGGCGATGAAGATCTCAAAACGTGCAGAGAGATCTCTGAGAACCGGCTGCGCATCGGGCATGAGGGGCAGGTCTTCAAAGAAGTCTTCGGCGTCGAGGAAGGCGCGAAGCTGCGCCTGGCGGTCGAGGGGAGCGATCTCCCAAAGGCCTTTGCCGGCAAGGTCTTCCGGCGATACATCTTCGTCGAAGGCTTGGTTATAGCGGCGCAGGTGCTCGGAGAGGGTGTCGGCCATGACCTCATCCATATCGACACAGATGCGCTGCACGGCGGGATTCTCCTGGAGAGTGCTTCCAAGAAAAGGGTAGCAGGGCGGCACCGAACGCGATGCGGTGGCCGCAGCGCTGGGAAAGCAGGAAGCCGCGGCCTCATCCGGAATTGCATTGGCGCTGCCGAATGAGGCCGCAGAAAAAACTCACCTCTTTCGTTCGCACGCACGCCAGAATCAAAGGATTCCAGTCGCGTGCTTCGTGACGGTCTGCGCCAGAACCGCGGGCGGTAACATCGCCGGATCGAGTACGCCGTTGTCGTTTTCAAAGAGCCAGCCGTTCACGGAGACGAAGTCGTTGTCGGCCAGGCCGGAGAAGTCGTCGGGGACGAACCCCTGATAGACGGTTTGCGAGGTTGTATCCACTGGAATGCCCGGGGTAATGGGCGGCAACGGGCCGAACGTAATGCTGGGGAAGCTGCCCAGGGTGAAGCTGGATGATGAGTCGATGGAAGAGACGATGCCGCTGAGCTGGCTCGGCTCCAGTTGCACATTGTTGGTCGAGAATGTGCATGACGGAGGAGCTTGCCAGTTCCCGGAAATTACCCAGTTGGTCACGCACGACATCGTTCCGGGGTCGACGGTGATCTGGAGCTGCTGGCCATTGGTCAGATTGCTAAAGCCCGAAAAAATGTACCCGGAGGGAATGGTGAAGCCGCCGGAATCGACGGAGAATGCAGCGCCCTTGTCCAGCGTAACCGTGGCCACGCCGCCGAGTGGGACGGCAGAAGAACTCGCGAAGTTGTTGTGCATAAGCAGTTTGATCTGCGTGGGATTGAACCCGATCACCGTGCCTTCGACGACCTGTTGATTCGTGGCTCCGAGCGACAACCAGACGATCTTTGCGGCCAGGAGGTTCCCATCGCTCTCGACGCTGGCCACCTGGACCTGCACGATGGCTCCGGGCGTGAGGCAAGAGAGGGTTCCGGGGCTGGCGCAAGGCGGCCAGTCGGCAAAGACGGTGCTGCTATTGACGTCGATAGTGAAGGTCGTGCCCCAGGGCGTCGCGAGCGTGAACTGGTTCTGGCTGGTCTTCACCGTTCCCACGGTCCCAGTGAGGAAGCCGAACGGCGGAACAACGGGCGAGACGGCCGGTGGCAGCTCCGCCAGCGTGATCCCGTTGGCGACACCAAGATTGACCGAAAGGTCGGACTGGATGACGGTATTGAGATGGAAATCGACGAGGAACCCCAGCGGAGAATTGTTCGAAACCGTCACCGGAAACGGCGCGGAGGCAAAGTCGACCGTTGCGGAGTTGTCGATGGCCGGCGTGAGCTCACAGATGCTCCCCACCGCACAGGAGCTGCCCAGCGCCGCATCTGACTGGTTGAAGATGACGAGCTGCGGGTTAGCGAAGGTGAGGCTGAGGCTGCCGTAGGTCCCTGCCGGCACAAACGCTGTGCTCAGGAAAGCAGAGAGGGCCTGGAGCTGGGTGACGTCAATCTGGATGGGTGTATTGCCGTTGAGCAGAGAGATGGAGGGGCCTGTGCCCACCGCGGGCTGAAGCGATGCGGCGGTCAGGCTCACCTGGAAGAAGAGCACCGAGACGCCCGCAGGTGGATCGTCGGTCATCATCAGCGAGACGGGCACTGCGGTGACGGGGCATTGACTACCGCAGCCATTTGTAGCGGTGGTGGTGGATGCGCAGCTCGTGAGCAGAGACGAGAGGGAGGCGAGGAAAGCAAGAAACAAGGCCTTTCGCATTTCATGCCTCCAACAGAGTTTAAGGGACGCGTGAGAGGGCAGATAGGCCGCACACACCCACAATGTCCCGGGTGAAGGGCGAAGGGAATCCTTTGCCGGCCGCGAATCTCGCCGCACATGCAGGGCGCGTAACACCCGCAAAGGCCTCCTGAGGCTCTTGCGCTGGTAGTATAGACCGCTTCTTAGCCGAAAGGTTGACTCAGCTCGGCTGGAAAATCGTCGAAAGTAACAATCCCAAAAGCTGAACGGGCGAGCGGCTCCTGCTTTCGCGATCGAGGAACGTGTTGATTTCAAATGGCCGGATGAGCACTGCCTCTACGCGCCAGCGTGGCGGGGTTTGCGCGGGGCGCGTCCGGCTCCGGGGATCACATCGGGTTGCGGCTCCTTGGGAGCGGGCGCCAGGGCGGGATCCCAATAGAGAAGGCGGCTGCAACTGTCGCAGGCGAGCAGCTCGCCATCGCGGAGCTGGTTCCAGGTTTGCGGGCGCACGCCCATGCGGCAACCGGTGCACTGCTGATTTTCGGCGCGGGCGATGGCGGTGCCGCGAACAGCGGCGATGCGGTCGAAGCGGGCCAGCCAGTCGGGGTCAAGAGCGGCACGGACGGCTTCGCGGTCCGCGTCGAGAGCGGCAAGTTCGGCGGCGAGGTGCTGCTTGCGAGAGGCGACGCCGGCGCGGACTGCATCAACCTCCGCGGCCAGCCGTTCCACCTGGGCTCGTGCCTGAGCGAGTGCAGCTTCCTGGGCTTCTGAGCGCTCGAGGCTTGCGTATTCGTCGTTTTCGAGGCGATCAGCTTCGGAGGTGGCGAACTTAATCTCGTGTTCGAAGGCCGCGGCCTGGGCGCCAGTGGTGATGGAGTCGAGCTGAACGCGGAAGCGAGCCGCCTTCTGGCGATGGGCATCGATTTCGCGCTCGAGGCGAGTGCGCAGGGAGTCTTCGCGGTTGAGTGCGGCGGAGGCGTCAGAGGATTCGCGCTCCGCCGCAGCGAGCGCGGCCTCGGCCTGGACAATCTCGGCGGGTAGCGCGCGCATTTCCTGATTCAGGCGAGCGCGGTTGAGTTCGACAGCCTGGAGCTTTACGAGGTTTTCAATCAGCGCTTGCATCGGTGAGAAAGAGTCTACGGCATGGAGGTGCAGGGAACAAGGGACGCAGGGAACGATAGCAGGGCGACGGGGATTCTGATGCGATTTCGGGTGCGGACGCCGTCAAACGGAGCAGGAGTTGGCCATCTAAAGTGAAGGAAGCCTGCGAAAATGGACGCAGGCAAGGATTGGCTGTGGCGGCGAAGCGGGCGAGAAATCGGCGCAAGCGCAGATGGCTGAAGTGGACCGCGGCGGCGGTCCTGCTCGCATTTATTGCGCTGGGCGTGGCGATTTCGGTTGCGCTGCACCGGGCCGAGCCGATGCTGCGCGCCGAAATCGTGGAGAAACTGAGCGAACACTTTCATGCGCGCGTGGAACTGGACAGCTTTCACGTATCGCTGATGAACGGGCTGTGGGCCGAGGGCAAGGGATTACGCATTTGGCCTCCGGCGCAGGTGGCGGGCGTGAGGGTACCGGGCGGGAGTGGGGCAGGTGCGGCGGGCGAGGCCAAGCCGCTGATCCGGCTCGCGGAGTTCCGGTTTCATGCGCCACTGCGCTACAAGCCGGGCGAGCCGATCAGGATTTCCGTGGTGGAGCTGAGGGGGTTGGATATTGATGTGCCGCCAAAGCCGCACTTCACACACGCGGCGGCTGTGGGAGGATCAAGCGGCAGCGCAGGGAAGAAGCAGAACGGCGCGGCGTTGCTGCGCTTCGAGGTGGGCAGCATTGAATGCAAGGATGCGCACCTGACGCTGGAGACGAGCAAGCCGGGAAAGCTGCCGCTGGAGTTCGCCATTGCCCACATAAAGCTGAGCGGCGTGAGTACAGGCGGGTCGATGCACTTCGACGCGGAGCTGACCAATCCGCGGCCGGCAGGGAAGATCCTGACCTCGGGCAGCTTGGGACCGTGGGTGGTGGAGGACCCCGGCGAAACTCCGGTGGTGGGCACGTACAGGTTTGAGCACGCGGACCTGAGCGTGTTCAAAGGCATTGCGGGAATTCTGAGCTCGACGGGCAAGTATCAGGGTGTGCTGCGCGACATGACAGTGGATGGGCAGACGGATACGGCGGATTTCCGGCTGACGCGCTTCGGCACGGCGCTGCCACTGCACACCGAGTTCCACGCCACGGTGGACGGAACGAACGGCGATACGTGGCTGCAGCCGGTGGATGCGACACTGGGGCGATCGCACTTTACCGCCGAGGGGCAGATTGTGGGGGTTCCGGCCGGAGTTTTGTCCAATGGCGCCGCGCGGCCAGGCGGGCACGAGATTTCGCTGAAGGTGAACGTGGACCGCGGACGGATGGAAGACTTCCTGCGCCTGACGAGCAAAAGCGGGACACCGTTGCTGACCGGAGCGCTGGCGTTGAGGACGACGCTTGAAATTTCGCCGGGAGCAGAGCCGGTGGACGAGCGGCTGGCGCTGAATGGAAGTTTTGTGATTGAGGACGCCGAGTTTACGAACGCGAAGTTCCAGAACGACGTGGGAGAGCTGAGCCTGCGGGGGCAAGGCCGGCCGAAGGATGCGAAGAGCGGCGGAGCGGAGGTGCGCTCGTCGATCGGGAGCGATTTCAAGATGGCGGGCGGCGTGATTACGCTTCCCAATGTGAAATACACCGTGCCCGGGGCGGAGATCGACGTGAAGGGCACGTATCGGGTGGAGGGCGGCTGGCTGAATTTCAAAGGATCGGCCAGGACGCTGGCGACGGTGTCGCAGATGGTGGGCGGGTGGAAGGGAGTGCTGCTGAAGCCGGCCGACCGTCTGTTTAAGAAGGATGGAGCTGGAACCGAAGTTCTCATCTATATCCGTGGCACGCCGGAGGAGCCGAAGTTCGGGATCGATCTGAACGGAATGAAACACAGTTCGCCGGAGCTGCCGGGGCAACAGCAATAGAATCGGGCTTGGTAGTATCCCACCCAAAAGCGGTGTCGCACTAACCAGGACGGATGGGCAACCGGACTGATTGCCGGAGCGGCGTGCCCCTGGTTGCGGCTAGCTAACAGCAAGAGCAGCGCGAGGTGACTGCCATGTACGTGGCAAGTTGAAGGCAAAGAAGAATCGAGAGCTGCGCTGTGAGCCTGATGATGTTGGCCGCGGCGATGGCCGTAGGAGGGCAAACGGTGCCTGCTAAGACCAAGGTTGAAGCGCAGAACGCGACGGCAGCAAGCGAGCTGGATTGGTGGAAGAATGCGGTGATCTACGAGGTGTACCCGCGCAGCTTTCAGGATACGAACGGAGACGGGATCGGCGACCTGAAGGGGATCACGAAGCGACTGAACTACCTGAAGGAGCTGGGCGTGGACGCGATCTGGCTGACGCCGGTGTACCCATCGCCGCACGTGGACTTCGGCTACGACATCTCGAATTACTGCGACATCGATCCGCAGTACGGCACGCTCAAGGACTTCGACCGGTTGGTGGCGGCGGCGAATGAGCGCCATATCCGCGTGATCATGGACATGGTGATGAACCACACGTCGGATCAGCACGAATGGTTCCTTCAGTCGCGGTCGTCGCGCGACAATCCTTACCGCGACTGGTACGTATGGCGCGACCCCCTTCGGCAGGCTCAGGGCAGCCTTTCGGCAAGCTCAGGGCAGGTTCCAGGCCAGACCGCAACAGATAAAGGCCAGCCGCCGAACAACTGGCAGTCGCTGTTTGGCCACTCGGCGTGGCAATGGGACGAAAGGACGCGGCAGTATTACTACCACAAGTTCTATGTCCAGCAGCCGGACCTGAACTGGCACAACCCCGCAGTACACGAGGCGTTCAAGGAGATCCTGACGTTCTGGCTGAAGCGCGGCGTGGGAGGGTTCCGATTCGACGCGATCACGACTCTCTTTGAGGATCCGAGCCTGGCCAACGAGGGCGTGCTGCTGGACAAGGACGGCAAGCCGGTGATGAACGCATTCGGCGACCCGCAACTGGACGGGTCGAAGACCGACAACCAGCCGGGAGTGCACGAGGTGATTGAGGAGATTCGGGCGGAGGCGGACAAGTTTCATACGGCCGCGTTTCCGGGCACACGGGTGCTGATCGGCGAGACGTATTTGCCCAATATCGGCGAGCTGAAGAAGATGTACGGAACGCAGGAGAAGCCGGAGTTTCACTTGCCGATGGATACGCAGGTGGGCATGATCAACAAGCTGGATGCGACGGAGTTCCGGCAGAGGCTGATCGACGCAGAGACGCATCTCAGCGCCAACATTCCCCTGCTGCTTTTCGACAATCACGACAACCCGCGGATCGACGCGCGCTATGGCGACGGAGTGCACGACGCAGACATTCAGCGCGCGATGGCGACGATTCTGCTCGCAAGCCGCGGCGCGGCGCTGGTCTACTACGGCGACGAGATCGGGATGACAACCACGCTGCCTAGCCGCAAAGAGGACGTGAAAGATCCCATGGGGAGGATCGGCTGGCCCAAGGAAAGAGGCCGCGACGGCGAGCGCACGCCCATGCAGTGGGACGGGAGCGCGAATGCGGGCTTCACCACCGGTACGCCGTGGCTGCCCATGCCACTGAGCGCGGCGACGATCAACGTGAAGGCCGAGGAACGCGATCCGGACTCGCTGCTCGCGTGGTACAAGGCGCTGATCCAGCTCAAGAAGACCGTGCCGGCCTTCGAGAACGGCGCCAACATCATGCTCGACGCGGAGAATACAAAGGCGCTGAGCTGGATGCGGCAAGCGCACGGGGCGCCGCAGGTGGTGGTAAGCGTAAACCTTACGGCCAACACAGAGATTGTCAATCTGACCATCGGCGGGGCGGGCATGAAGCGGAGAAGATTGAAGACGCTGCTCAAGTCGCCCGGCGCCATCGACCCGGTTGCGCTGAATCGTGTCGTGCTGGGACCCTATGGCGTTTACATCGGCGAGGTGCAGTAAGAGGGCCCAGCAATACCACGCACCAACTCGCCTCGAATTCCCCGCCCGCGCGTAGACTGGAGCCGGGATGCGAAGCGGCTGCAGATGGAAGGATCGGCTATGAACGATACGCCGAAGCAAGACTCGCCGGATAAGCGCGGGCAGCAACATCGCGACGCCTGGTTCGCCATGCGGCTGTCATTGGTCGTGGGCGTGCTGATGCTGGCCGGGAAGATGACGGCTTACGTGCTCACCGGCTCATCGGCGATCTTCTCCGACGCCGCGGAATCCGTGGTCCACGTGGTGGTGGTGGCGTTTGCGGTTTTCAGCCTGTGGCTAAGCGCCCGGCCGGCGGTTCCGCATTTCCACTACGGATACGAGAGGATCACCTTCTTTTCCGCGGGTTTTGAAGGCGCGATGATCGTTTTGGCCGCGGGAAGCATTCTCTATACGACCATTGAGAAGTGGCGACATGGCCTGGCCCTGGATAACCTCGGCAGCGGGGTCATGCTGATCGTAGCCGCCGGAGTGCTGAACGCTGCGTTGGGGTGGTATTTGCTGCGGATTGGCCGACGGAATCACTCGCTGATTCTCGAAGCTGACGGAAGGCATGTGCTGACCGATAGCTGGACCAGCTTTGGCGTGGTGGCGGGCCTGTTGATGGTGATGACGACGCGGTGGCTGCCTTTCGATCCATTGGTGGCTTTCGGCGTGGCGGCAAACATTCTGTGGACCGGAGGCCGCTTGCTCTGGCGGTCCTTCAAGGGACTGCTCGACTACTCCGATCCCAATGTGGGTCACGAGATTCGCAGGCGGCTCGACGCCATCTGCGCGGAGCTTGGCCTGGAATATCACGGGGTGCGCTTCCGCGCCACAGGGTACCGGCAGATCATTGAGGTGCACCTTCTGTTTCCTGACAGCATGAGGTTAGGAGAAGCCCACCGGCTGGCGACACAGGTTGAAGAGCGGCTGGCGCTGGATCTGGAGATGCCGGCTGAGGTGACTACGCACCTGGAATCGCTTGAGGATCACACGGAGGTACACCACGTGCAGCACTACACGGGCCGGCCGGATTAGTGCTCCGAAAGGTCCGGCCAGTTCGCTTCATGGAACACTTCCTGAACTTTACAGGTGTTCATCAAGAAGCTTCGATAAACTAAAGTCATTGATTCTGCCCCGGGCTCTCACCTCGCTGGCGCGCTCGCCGTCTAAATCAAAAGTGCTATTCGCCGCCGAAGCCCCTTCTAGTGGAATGAGATGAACTGCCTGCTGGAACCGTGTGGACTTCGGGAGGGGGCAATCTGACCGCAAACCGAGCCAATGATTGCCACGCGCCGCAAGGCATGGTCCGTCGGGGTTCCATTTATGCCCGGCTGGCAGTGGCCGTGGCTTGGCTGGCAACGGCGGCATGGTCACAAGCGCAGCAGGGTGCAGGGCTAGCTGCGCCCGATCCGGATCCGCCGATGGCGGCCATGGGAAGCATTCACGGAGTGGTTACGGGCGCCGATGGGACGGTGTACGAGGGGGTACGCGTCGAGTTGGAGTTGACCCGTGCCGACGATCCAACCACAGCAACCCGGCAGACGGACAGCGGCGGGGCGTTCAACTTTGCGCAGCTTCCTCCCGGAGTTTTCAAGCTCACGATCTCATCGAACGGTTTTGTGACCCAGTCGATCTCAGGTGTGCTGCACGCGGGAGAGGCACTCGATGCGCGCACCATCGTGTTGCCGGTTGCGGCGGCTTCGAGCTACGTGCAGGTGTCGGCCGGGTCGCAGGCGGAGATTGCGCAGGAGCAGCTCAATCTGGAAGAACAGCAGCGAGTTCTGGGCGTGTTTCCGAACTACTACGTCAGCTACGATCCGAATGCAGTACCGCTCACCACGGGGCAAAAATACCAGCTCGCGTGGAAAACGTCGGTCGACCCCATCACGTTCATGATGGTGGGCACTGTTGCAGGATTTGAGCAGGCCAGCAACACGTTTGTGGGATACGGCCAGGGTGCGCAGGGATATGGCAAGCGCTTTGGCGCAAATTATGCCGACACCGCCGTGGGCACAATGCTCGGTGGCGCGGTTCTGCCTTCGGTCTTCAAGCAGGATCCGCGGTATTTCTACAAGGGGACGGGCACGGTTGCGTCGCGGGCGATGTACGCCGTTGCGAATGCGGTCATCTGCAAGGGTGACAACGGGCACTGGCAGGCGAATTACTCCGGGATTTTGGGCGGGCTGGCGGCCGGCGGAATCTCCAACCTCTACTATCCGGCCAGCGACCGCAGTGGCGTGGAGGTGAGCTTTGAAAATACACTCATCGGCACCGCGGAAAGCGCGGTGCAAAACCTGTTTCAGGAGTTTGTGGTGCGTCGCCTGACGCCCAAGGTGCCAAAGTACGCGGCTGGCGCACAGTAAGACACCTCTCTCATCCATCACGCGATGGATTCGACCAGCCGATTCATCTGCTCTTCCTGGCGTTCGATGGATTCCACCAGCTTGAATTGCGTGCGGCAGCGGTCGAGGTTGTGGCCTTCGCGATGCACTTTGAAATAGGTATCGCCGGCCAGGTAGTCGGCGAGGAATCGGATGCCGGTTTCAAAGGTAATGAGCTTGCCCGAGAAGGCGAGGAGTTGCTTTTCCGCGGGCGTCAGGAAGACGCCAGCCGATTCAAGATAGCCGCGGACGAGCGCTTCGAAGAGCGGGAATTGCAGGCCAACTTTGGATAGGTCCTGCTCGTCCTCCGGAGCCGGGCTGGTGGTGGTGCGCACCATGTCGCCGAAATCGTAAAGCGCGAGGCCGGGCATCACGGTATCGAGGTCGATGACGCAGACGGCTTCGCCGGTTGTATCGTCGAGCAAGACGTTGTTGAACTTGGTGTCGTTGTGGGTGATTCGCTCGGGGAGATTAGCGTCGAGCAGAACGCCAGCGATGGATTGGCGCGAGCGGGCAAACTCGATCTCCGCCTTGGCGAGAGCGGCGCGGCCCTTTTCGTCTGCGGCGATTGCCTGAGCGATGGCTTGGGCGATGGCTTGCTCGAGCGCGGCGAAGCGCTTAGGCGTGTGATGAAAATCGGGGATGGTTTCGAGCAGGCGCGGCGTGGGCAGGCTGGCGAGGTGCTGCTGGAAGCGGCCGAAGGCGCGGGCCGCCTGGAACGCCTGCTCCACCGAGGTAGCAGCTTCATAGGTGCGCGCGTGCTCAATGAACCGATAGGCGCGCCAGGTTTCTCCGGCGGCATCCACGTGCCAGTTGCGGCCGTCCCGCGCGGGTACGAGCCGTAGCGCGTGGCGGTTACGGTCCGGCCCGCCGGTTGCCTGTGTGGCAAGATGCGCCGTGACGCGTTCGATGTTGCGCATGAGGGCGGCGGGATCGCGGAAGACGTGGCGATTGATGTGCTGGAGAATATAGCGCACAGGCGCGCCGGTCGCGTGACAGGTGACGAGGTAGGTATCGTTGATGTGGCCGTTGCCGTGGGGCGCGATGCCGGAGAGTTCGCCGCGGAACTCAAATTGGCTCGCCGCAGCGCGGGCATCGAACGGCTGGCTCATGACCAGAGTCTTTCAGGATAGAGGCCGCTGGCGATGAGGCGGCGTATGCTTTCAATGACGCGCGGGCGGTCCTCGCGATAGGTGACGCCGAACCAGGAATCGCGCGTGTGCAGGACCTTGACCCGCGCCTGCCCGGAGCGAACCAGTTCGCCGACGGTGTTGGGGATATAGCACTCAGCCTTCAAATCGGCAGCGTTGCCCTCAAGGAACTTCTCAAAGCGCTCGCGCAATTGGTCGAAGACGCGGGGCGTGAATCCCCACATGTTGAGCGAGACCGGCTCATCACCGGTCAGCATCGTGACCTGCCCGGCGGCATCGGTATTGCGAGCGCCGTTCGCGTCGCGTTCGACTTTGGTGAGCTCGACGATGTGCTGGAGGAAGCCGTCGCCAGCAACCTGGCACACGCCACGCGCCACCGAGCCGAAGTCGGAGAGCGTGTTGCGCAGGACAAAGCCGACCATGGCGTAGTCGGGCGAGCCGGAGGTGAGGTGCCGCGCCAGCTCGCGGTAACCGTCAGCGCCGTAGAAGTCATCGGCGTTGATGGCGGCGAAGGGCTCGCGGATGACGCCGGCGGCCAGCAGGATGGCCTGAGTGGTGCCCCACGGCTTAGTGCGGCCGGCGGGCACGGTAAAGCGAGGCGGAATGTCTTCGAGCGACTGGAAGACATATTCGGTGGCGATACGCTTGTCAAAGCGCGCGCCGACGATCTCGCGGAACTGCTGCTCGATATCTTTGCGGATGACGAAGACAAGCTTGCCGAAGCCGGCGCGAAGGGCATCGAAAATGGAGTAATCGATGATGGTTTCGCCGGCGGGGCCGACGGGGTCGATTTGCTTGAGGCCGCCGTAGCGGCTGCCCATGCCGGCGGCGAGGACGAGGAGCGTGGGAGAGGATGCGGGGGTCATCAATCAGGGCCTTTTCGAGGGCGTTGATTCAATCGAATGGTACAACACGAGGGGCCGGGGAGCGACCGTCGACTGGACCAATGGGCAGCGGCACAAGGGGTCTGGTAGAGTGGGTGGCCATGAGAACTCGCGCCGCTCGCCGATTCATTTACCTGGTCCCGGTTTTGGCCGCGCTGGCCGTTTCGAGCGCAACGCTCGTTCTGCGCGCGCAAACGCCGCCTGCGCAGAACCCGCCGACCACGGCTGCACCGGCGTGGGCGCAGCCCGGTTCGGCGACGCATACTCAGGTGGCGCCGCCAGCGGACTTTCACCGGCCGAGCCGAAACTTCGATACGCCGATCGGAATTTTCGATGGCCAATCAGACATTGGCAGCGCGCTGGCGCCGGGCAGCGCAAATTACGATGCCGCGACGGGACAATACACCATCCACTCGGCCGGATACAACATCTGGTACACCCGCGACGAGTTTCGGTTCTTGTGGAAGCGTATGTCGGGCGACGTGTCGCTGGCAGCCGACATTTCCTTCTCCGACCCGAAGGGCTACGGCGACCGGAAGGCTGTGTTGATGATCCGGCAGAGCCTGGATGATGACTCGAAAGCGGCGATGGTGGCCGAGCACGGCGCAGGGATGGTACACCTGGCGTGGCGGCCGGAGCGAGATACGCGCGTGACCGATATGGAGTTTCGCATCGGCGGGCGCGGATGGCCGGGGGGCGAGACTCGGGACAGCCTGGTGACGATCAGCGCAAAGCGGATCGGGATCGAGAAGCGCGGCGACGAGTTTGCGATCTGGGTGAGCCTCGACGGTGAGCCGATGCACCAGTTCGGGCCACCGATCAAACTGCACCTGGACGCGCCGTTCTATGTGGGCATCGGATTCTGCTCGCACCTGCCGGAGACAGTTGATACGGCGGTGCTGGGCAATGTGGTGCTGGAGAATGCGGCGGGGAAGGTGAAGTAGGGGTGCTTCGCGCCTAAGTCGACTGCAGGAAGAGAATCTCGCACCGGTCACAGCTCTAGTTATAGAAGATGAGAATTTGCGAAGCAGCAAGCGAGGGAACAAGCTCGCCTTGCCGCTTCACTGCCCTGCGTGATTGACTGGTTGCCGGAAAGCAGGTGGCACGCATGGCTTACGTATTGGCGCTGGATCAGGGGACGACGAGTTCGCGGGCGATTCTGTTCGATGCGGGCGGCGCGATTGCGGCGGTGGCGCAGAAGGAGTTCCAGCAGTTCTATCCACAGGCGGGATGGGTGGAGCACGATCCGAAGGAGATCCTGACCAGCCAGATGAGCTGCGCCGTGGAGGCGCTGGCGAAGGCGGGAGCACGGCCGCGCGACGTGGCTGCCATCGGCATTACCAACCAGCGCGAGACCGTGATTGTGTGGGAACGGGCGACAGGTAAGGCGATTCATCCGGCGATTGTGTGGCAGGACCGGCGGACGGCGGCACAATGCAAGGCGCTCGAGGAGAGCGGAACCGGAGAGAGCGTGTCAGCCAAGACCGGCCTGGTGCTGGATCCGTATTTCTCGGCGACGAAGGTGAAGTGGATTCTGGATCACGTGGAGGGCGCTCGGACGCGGGCAGAGCGAGGCGAACTGGCCTTCGGCACGGTAGATAGCTGGCTGGTGTGGCACCTGACCAGCGGGCACAAGCACGTGACGGACGTGACCAACGCCTCGCGCACGTTGCTCTTTAACGCGGTGAAGGGCGAGTGGGACCAGGAGTTGCTGAAGCTCTTTGGAATCCCTGCGAGCATGCTACCGGAAGTCAAGTGGTCGAGCGAGCGCGTGGGTGAGGTGACAACGACGCTCGGCCTGAGCGGTGTGGCGATTGCGGGCATTGCCGGCGATCAGCAGGCGGCGCTCTTCGGCCAATTGTGCTGGAGCGCGGGTGAGGCCAAGAACACGTACGGAACGGGATGCTTTCTGCTGCAGAACATCGGCACGGAGTTCATGCGGTCGAAGCACAGGCTGATTACGACGGTGGCGGCGAGCGCGCAGAAGCGCCTAGAGTACGCGCTCGAGGGGAGCATCTTTATCGGCGGAGCGGTGGTGCAGTGGCTGCGCGACAATTTGAAGCTGATCGGAGCCTCGGCGGAGGTAGAGGCGCTGGCGGCAAGCGTGCCGGATACGGGCGGAGTGGTGTTTGTGCCGGCGTTTGTGGGCCTGGGCGCACCGCACTGGGACGCTCACGCGGCGGGCATGCTGATCGGGCTGCGCCGCGACACCGGGCCGGGACAGATCGCGCGCGCGGCGCTCGAGGCGATCGCCTTCCAGGTGGCCGACGTGCTGGAAGCGGTGCACAGCGAGACGGGTGCGGCGTTGACGGCGCTACGCGTGGACGGCGGCGCCGCGGTGAACGATTTGCTGATGCAGTTCCAGGCCGATGTGCTGGGCGTTCCGGTGGTGAGGCCTCGCGTGACGGAGACGACAGCGCTGGGCGCGGCGTACCTTGCCGGATTGGCGACCGACGTTTGGGCGAGCCCCGATGCGTTGCGCGCCGAACGGAAGGGCGACGTGCGCTTTGAGCCGAAGATGGGTGCGAGCGAACGGGCCGAGCGGCGCGGGCGCTGGACGAAGGCCGTGGAGCGGGCCAAAGCGTGGAGCGCGTAGTAGTCTCGACGGAACCGGTTGCAAATTTGTGCTGATGGCTGAACATGAGCTCTAAGGTTGTGAATCTTTTTCGAGGCTTACGGCCCCTGCAGCGAACTGTCGCGATTCGCGATGCGCTGGCTGGGATCGTGATGGCAGCGATGGACATCCCGCAGGTGCTGGGATACAGCAAGATCGCGGGAATGCCTGTGGTGACGGGGCTTTACTCGCTGCTGTTGCCGCTGGTGGCGTTTGCGGCCTTCGGCTCGTCACGCTACCTGGTGGTGGCGGCGGACTCAGCGACGGCTGCGATCCTTGCCGATGGGGTGTCGGGCACGGCCACGCCATCGGGGGCGCAATATATCGCTCTGGCGTGCATTGTGGCAGTGCTGACGGCGGTCATTCTGCTGCTGGCGCGGCTGCTGCGGCTGGGGTTTATCGCGGATTTTCTTTCGCGGACGGTGCTCGTGGGCTTTTTGACCGGCGTGGGGTTTCAAGTGGGAATCTCCGTGCTGAGCGAGATGCTTGGTGTGACCGTGGATTCGCACCGGCCGGTGGTACAGCTTTGGGAGGTGATTCGGGAACTGCCGCGGGTGCATCTGCCGACGGTGGCATTGTCGGCTTCGGTGCTGGGGTTCGTCCTGGTGTTGCGGCACTTCGCTCCGAAGGTGCCGGGATCGCTGGTGGCTGTTGTGGCCGCGATTGCAGCAAGCGCGGGATGGGATTTTGCGGGACACGGGATTGCGACGATTGGGCCGGTGGTTGGCGGGTTGCCGCACCTAGGATTGATGGCGCTGCTCAGCGTTCGCGAGATGAGCCGGAAGGAAGTGGAGTTGCTGATCACGGTGTCGGGCTCGTGCGCCGTGATGATTCTTACGCAGAGCGCGGCGACGGCACGGATTTATGCGGCAAAACATTATGAGAAGGTGGACGAAAATATCGATCTGTATGGGCTTTCGGCTGCGAATGCCGCGGCGGCGCTGAGCGGAGGGTTTGTAGTGAATGGAAGCCCGTCGCAGACAGCGATGATGGAAGATGCCGGTGGGCAGAGCCAGATGGCGCAGGTGACGACGGCGGTGGTGGTGGGCGCGGTTCTGCTATTCCTCACCGGGCCGCTCGAGCATCTGCCGACTTGTGTGCTGGGCGTAATGGTGTTCCTCGTTGCGCTTCGGCTGATCGATTTGGGTGAGCTGCGGGACATTTTGGCAGAGAGCCCGCAGGAGTATGCGCTGGCAGTGATGACGGCGGTTGTCGTGGTTCTGGTGGGCGTGGAAGAGGGGATCGTGCTGGCGATGGTGGTGTCGCTCATGCGCGTGGTGCGGCACGATTATCACCCGCATAGCGGTGTGCTGCAGGCGAACCCGGACGGAAGCTGGAGGCTTGAACCAGTTGCGCCGCATGTGGTGACCGAGCCTGGGTTGGTGTTGTACCGGTTTGGAGCGGAGCTTTTTTATGCCAATGCCGGGCGGTTTCTTGAGGAGGTTTCGCAAGTGGTGCGGCCGATGCCGTCAGCCGTGAAGTGGGTGGTGGTGGACGCGGAGGCGATGACACACCTGGATTACACGGCTGCCCGGATTGTGAAGGGGCTGAAGAAGACCCTTACTGAGGCCGGAGTGGAGCTGGCGTTTGCGCGCGTGCCATGGGATCTGCGATCCGACTTCAATCGGCATCACGTGACGGAAGTGATCGGGCCAGGCCGGCTGTTCAACCGGCTGCACGATGCGATTGCGGCGTTTGAGGGGTTTGGGGAAGGCACCGGACGGGTTGGTGAGTAAAACACAGCGAGGTGCGGGGCCGGGATAGGCCGGTGAGCGCTCGCGGTTTAGAGGATTATTCGCAGAGGTATTACCCCGATCTACGCAGGGAACTGCATGTTCCATGCTTTGGCCCAATCCGCAACAACTACCTGGATGCCGCTTTTGGGTGTAGTTGCGGATGAGCAGCGGTCATCCTGAAGATTTGCATCCTGAGATCCAGGCGTTCAGAAAGGCCCCAACTTCGGTGGGCGGGCGGAGCCAGACATCGGCAAGAGTTCTTCGATACTGCTCGCGAACAAGAACGTTTAGTCCGCGACCGCGCAGAGCTCCGAAGCCGTCTTCGTCTGTCGTCTCGCCGCCGAGATAGGCGACGGCGGAATCGGATCCGATTTCCGACAAAACAGTTTGGACTACGTCACCCTTGTTCCTCGCACCGGCCTTAATCTCGATGCCACCATCAAATGGCACAAGGCGAACGCCCTTCCGGCCTTCAATGATCGACCAGGCGTGGAGAACCCGGCGCGTTAGATGACCGGCTTGCGCCTCTTTGCCTCGCCAATGAATCGCGATGGATGCGAATTTGCGCTCTGCGAATTGGCCAAGCCCCTCGCTTAGTAACAGTTTCGTAGCCTCGTCAATCGCCTGCAGGGATTCCGCGGGGACTTCCGGCTTGTCGATTGCGCCATCTACCTTCAAGCGCTCAAGTCCGTGACAACCCCAGACGTCGATGTCTTGCAGGTCCAGCCAGCGTGGGACGCTGGAAGCGGGCCGACCGGTGACGATAACAAGGTGCGTGTCGGTGTAATCTTTGAGGCGATGCAGAAGCGGCAACAGTTCAGGGTACGGTTCTGCATGCTCCCAATCGCCGGAGAAGCGAGCAAGCGCGCTGTCGTAGTCCAGGATGAGCGCGCGCACCCGTGCTTTTGAAATCCCCATCAAGAAATCGGATAATCTCTTCATCTTGGCCTGGGGAGAGCCATCCGGAGTGAATATTTGCATCATGCCCCTCATCGAAATCCAGTTGCATAGGATTAGGAATCCTATGTTGCGCCGAACGAAAGTCTTTCGATTGATGGAATGGCGGGGAGAGAAGAGGGGTCTAGCAGAGCCTGGCGCAGTCGAGATCGGTGAGAGGTATTAAATTCGGAGAGAGACGAAGTTGACGCGTTAGCACGGGTTCACTGAGCAGCGCAAACCGAAATCCAGAAAATACGATCATGACGGCCGCTATGAAGGCGAAGAGCGCGGCGCTCCAAAGCACGGAGCGCAAGGCGGTCGGCGCAAGATCGACCGCCGGTGAAATCAAGACCGCTGCCACAATGACAAGCAGCGCAACAGCGATCGCGATCTTGACGGCCCGTTTCATAAAGTCAAATTATACTCGCCTTACGAATCGGCGCGAGGGCGCATTTTCCACCCTGACCATACCAAGACGCGGTGGATTCTAGAGAGTAGAAAGATTTCCTCATTCCAAATTTCGAGATCTTCTTGAATTCCCGCATGAACTTGCCGCCGTCGACGATGCGGTTCGGGTTCTCCTCGCTTCTACTGGGCCTGGAGGGTTCTGCATGAAACAGCTTACCGGCTACCCGATCTCCTGGTTCCAAGTCTCGAGCTGCTTTTTGAATTCGAGCATGAATTTGCCGCCGTCGGCGCCGTCGATGAGGCGGTGATCGAAGCCGAGGCAGAAGTACTGCATGGAGCGGATAGCGATGGTGTCGTTGCCTTCCGCGTCAGTGAGGACGGCGGGTTCCTTGCGCAGGCCGCCGACGGCGAGGATGGCCGACTCGGGCTGGTTGATGATGGGCATGCCATACTCGCCGCCGAATGCGCCGGCGTTGGTGAGGGTGAAGGTGGATCCGCCGACTTCGTCGGGCGAGAGTTTTTTAGAGCGGGCGCGGAGAGCGAGATCGGCGATGGAGCGGGCGAGATCGGCGAAGCTGCGCTGCTCGGCGTGGCGAATGACGGGCACGATCAGGCCCCAGTCGAGAGCCACGGCGATGCCGAGATCGATGGTACGGTGGTAGCGGATGGCGAGGCCGTCGGCGCTGCTTTCGAGCGAGGCGTTGACGATGGGAACGCGGCGCAGCGCGGCGACGGCGGCGGCGGCGATGAAGGGCATGTAGGTGAGCTTGACGCCGTGGCGCTGGTCGAAGGCGGCCTTGCGCTGCTCGCGGAGGCGTGCGATGCGCGTCATGTCTACCTTGTAGACGGTGTGGACGTGAGGGCTGATGCGCCGACTTTCCACCATGCGCTCGGCAATGATGGCGCGCATGCGGGTGAGGGGGACGGGGTCGGCAGAGAGGGTGGCGAGATCGGGCGGCGGCGCCTGCGGTGCGGCGGACTTTTGGACTGGCGATTGTGCGGCAGGAGAGCTCGCGGCGCGGAGAACATCGTCTTTGGTGATGCGGCCTTCGGAGCCGGTGCCGGCGATGCGGCTGAGATCGAGGCCGTGCTCTTTGGCGACGCGGCGGGCGAGCGGCGAGGAGCGGATGCGGCCTCCCGGCGGCACCTGCGGTTCGGCAGACTTTTGGACTGGCGATTGTGCGATGTCTGGCAGTGCGGTAGCCTGCGTTTTCGGCTGCGCGGCCCCCAGTGCATCTGCTTTCGCTTTTGTTGCGGACGCAACGGAAGAGCCGGCTTCGCCGATGACGGCGACGACGGTGTTGACCTCGACGGTGGCGCCTTCAGGGAACCGGATCTCTGCGAGCACGCCGGCCACGGGCGAGGGAATCTCGGCGTCGACCTTGTCGGTAGAGATTTCGAAGAGCGGCTCGTCTATTTCGACGGCGTCGCCGATGGTTTTGAGCCATTTGGTGATCGTGCCCTCGAAGATCGACTCGCCCATCTGGGGCATGATGACTTCCGTCGGCATGAATTCCTTTCTCGCGGTTCGGTGAGCGCGACAGTTCCTGCCGGATTATAAATCGCGGGTGCGGTGGGGCGGCACAGGAACGCCAGGCGATGCGGGCACGCTCATCGCTTTAGGGTTCTGTCGCCCCTACGGGGCTTACTCAATATTCTGCTGCTTTCCCAGGATTCTCCCCTGCCCCTTCGTTTCACTTGGGTCAGGGTCCATCCTGGGCTAACTTCTTTGCTCCCTACGGGAGCGAATCAGGCGGGAATGGGGCGGTCTTTGGTGCGGCGGAGGCGCTCGATCTCGGGAGGTATCTGGAGGGGCGTGTCGTTTGCTGGGAATACGGGTGCGGGAAACTCAGAGGTTGAAGAATCGGGATCCGGGGCGGCGGGGGCTGGGGGTTCCAGCGCGCTTTCCGCGGAGGCTTGCGCCTGGGCGCGGAGCACGGCGAGGCTTTCAAGGGCCAGAATCGGCTCGTTGAAGACGAGGCCGAACTGGCGGGCGGCCATGTGGGCGAGGGATTCGAGGCTGGGAAGGCTGCTGGGGTCGGTGACCTCCCTTGCGAGGCTCGTCACCGGGCGGTCGGTGATGCCGCAGGGATTGATGAGGGCGAAGTCACGGAGATCGGTGGTGACGTTGAAGGCGAAGCCGTGGGAGGTAACGCCGCGGGCGACGTGGATGCCGATGGCGGCGATCTTGCGTCCTGCGGACGGTGCTGCGCACGGCAGCCCTTTGGACGAGTTTTGTGGCAGGCCAAGACCACACCAGACGCCGGTGAGGCCGCAGATGCGGCCGGCGAGGACCGCCGAACTCGCCACAGAGGCGAATGAGCGCTTCTTCCAAGAGGCGAACGAAGTCGACGGGGCCGAGGCGATTGCCGCCATTAGGATTGCGCAGGCTGCGCAGGTCGAAGATGGGGTAGCCGATGAGCTGGCCGGGACCGTGATAGGTGACGTCGCCGCCGCGGTTGATCTCGTGGAGGGTGACGCCGCGCGCGGCGAGGAGCTCGATCGGAGGCGAGAATGTTGGAGCGTTTGGCGTTACGGCCGAGGGTGAGCACAGGTGGATGCTCAAGGAGCAGGAGCACGTTGCCGAAGCGGCCCGCCGTGCGGAGGGCGACAAGCTCCTGCTGGAGGCGGAGCGCCTCAGAGTAATCGACCCGGCCGAGATAGAGGTACTGGATCACAAGCCTACTGCGATTGTAGCGAGGCGGCTGCGCGGCGGGCACGCGTGTTCGGCCGTGCTACTTGGACGGATCGGGCTAACACGACGGATCGGCTATTTCGACGGATCAATCAAGGCTTGGTCGACGAGCGCGTGGGTGCGGTAGAGCAGAGGATGATTGTCAGGGCTGGTACGGCGCTGGACCATGCCGACGAAGACGATGTCGTTGGTGGGATCGGCCCAGAAGAATGTTGCCGCGGCGCCGTCCCAGAAGAATGTGCCTTTTCCATCGGAAAGATCGGCTAGCGGGGGATCGTAGACGACCGCGCAGTTGTAACCGTAGCCGAAGCCTGGGCGCATGTTGTGAAGGCCGATGCCGAACTGGCCGGTGAGCAGCGCGGCGGGGAGGTGGTTGGAGGTCATGAGCTTGACTGTAGAAGGCGCGAGGATGCGCGTGCCGCCCAGTTGGCCGCCGTTCAAGAGCATCTGCGCGAAGCGGTAATAATCTTCGGCTGTTGAAACGAGACCTCCGCCGCCCGAGGGATTCGAGGGTTGTGTGGCGTAGTCGTCGGGGATGCCGTTGGTTGTGGGCTCGGCGACCAATTCGCCGTTCACCTCGTGGTAGCCGGCGGCAAAGCGCGCACGCTTGTTGGCGGGGACGTAGAAGCCAGCGTCGGTCATGCCCAGCGGCGTGAAGATGTGGTCGCGCATGAAGTCGGGGAGGGACTGGCCGGAGAGCTTTTCGACGATGTAGCCCTGAATGTCCATGGACGGGCTGTAAACCCAGCGCGTGCCGGGCTGATAGAGCAGCGGGGCCTGCGCCAGCCGGTCGATACGCTCCTGAAGGCTCTTCGCATCATCCAGTTTCAGGTCGTGGACCATTTTGTCGACGGGCGTGTCGCCACTGCCGTAGGTGAATCCGGCCGTGTGGGTCATCAACTCATGCATGGTGGGCGCGTGATCGGGGTCGGCGAGGAGCATCTTGCCCTTGGCGTCGAAGCCGTTGAAGACCTTGAGGTGCGCAAACTCGGGGATGAATTTGGAGATTGGGTCGGAAGGCAGCCACTTGCCCTGCTCGTAGAGGATCATCATCGCGACGCCGGTGACGGGCTTGGTCATGGAGTAGTCGCGGAAGATGGTGTCTTTGGTCATGGGCGCGGCGGTGGCGAGGTCGCGCATGCCATAGGTGCGATAGTCCACGATTTTGCCGTGGCGCGCGAGAAGGGTGACGGCGCCGGCGAGCTGCCTATGGTCGATTTCGTCCTGGATGGTGGCGTGGAGGCGTTCGAGGCGCTCGGAGGAGAAGCCGACGGACTCGGGGGAAACGGGCGTCATGTCGATGACCGGAATGGGGGCGGGCGGCGGAGTGGGTTGCTGCGACCGCGCGGCGGGGATGGCGAAGGCGAGGACGATGGCGGCGAAGAAGACAGAGGGTAAGCTTGGCGAATGAGGCATTTCGGTGCGATTCCTTTGCGATGGCGTTTTTGGCCAGCGGCGGCCGGAACCCTTTATATCAAAATGGAGGGCGGGCTGCTGTTGGCTGGAGGCTGCTGCTTGCGGATGGCAGACCCGAAATCGCGGTACACTAGAGGCTGGCAGGAGGACCGGGCGGTCGCTGCCGGAAGTTCTTGCGCAAGTGAGGGCTGCCGGGAGAGGAAAGTCCGAACTCCAGAGGGCAGTGTGCCGGATAACGTCCGGGACGTGAGCGTTAAGGCTCACGGACGGCCAGTGCCACAGAAAACAAACCGCCTCGGCTACCCCTCTTCGGAGGGTTTCCGGAAGGGCCCGACAGGTTCGCCTGGACGGCCAGTCCCGCCGGGGTAAGGGTGAAAAGGTGCGGTAAGAGCGCACCGCTCCGGCAGAAATGCCGGAGGCAGGGTAAACCCCACACGGAGCAAGACCAAATAGGGAGGGAAGCGCCCCCGGAAACGGGTAAAGCCTGGAGCCAGGCTGGCGCTACGCATCGGCCCGATGCGTCAAGGCGGTTCCAGAACACGCTGAAACCTCCGGGTAGGTCGCTGATGAGCGCCCGCGGCAACGCGGCGCCTAGAGGAATGACCGCATAGAACAGAATTCGGCTTACGAGTCCTTTTGCCGAATGCTGGGGTCCCCGACGACTGACTTTTGTCGTTGGGGGAGCAGACGACAGCCCCGGTTGGGTGAACGCCCGGCCGGGGCTGACCATTTTGGGGCGCAGAGACACGCGCAACTGAGCACTGGAGCCGGTCGGCGGCTGGAGCGGAGACGGCCAGAGGAGCAAATGGGGCGAGGCGGCGTCTTTTTCAGCAGTCAGGCAGATTTCCCGAACGCGACCTCAACGGACTGATGGGTCTCCATAATCCGTTGAGAGTACTGGCGAATCTTTTCACAAACTCCGATCACCAACTGGTCAACACAGATGCAGTAGACCTGTATATCCCCATCTCTCGGGCTGTTCGGCGTGCCGCGCGCGACGTTGAAGATGTGGCGGGCGCTCTCAAGGAAGTCCTTGTGAGTCGGGCGTCTGTTCGGCGTGTGACCTTTGGCTCGGGAGAGGGCGGAATCGACGACCGCTTGAGCCTCTTTCGAGCTGCACGTGTGTTCCGAGACATCCCAGACGCCGTTCCTGAACTCTTCTGCAAGTACGATAATTCTCATCAGCATCCACTCCGCATATCTAAAGGCAAGGCAGCGCCGCAGCCGCTGGCTGCAGGATGTGTCAAGTTTTTTGGCTTGGAGCCCTTCAACCTTTCGGCTCGCCGACCGACGCTAGCATGCCTTGCAAGGTTTCAGAAACTGAAAACAGACGTTCGAGGAAGATCTATCGCGCCCAGTATAGGGTTGCGAAATCGGGTTTCTAAATAGGACAAAAGTGTTACTCGGGCTGGGCAACCAAACGGGACCTGCTGCTACGAGGGGTCCTTTTCTTGCTGCTACGATCAGACACATGTTGCGCGTGAAGCGGTTGGAGGCGGGTGCGCGGTTGCCGGTGGTCGCGCACCCGGGCGAGGATCTGGGCTATGACCTGTTCGCGCTGGAAGGGGTAAGGTTGGCGCCCCGAGCCACGGTGAAGGTGCGGACGGGCATTGTCGTGGAGGCGCGGAATCCGGCGACGGGCGCGCCGCTGGGATTGCTGGTGCGGGACCGGTCGTCGATGGCGGCGCGAGGGGTTGCCACGACGGGCGGCGTGATCGACGCTGGCTACCGCGGCGAGATTCTGGTGGTGATGACCAACCTGGGCGATGCGGCCGTGGAGTTGAAGGCGGGCGAGAAGCTCGCGCAGATGGTTCCTGTGCCGGTGCTGACGGGGCCAGTGGAAGAAGTTGAAAGCCTGGAAGGCTCAGTGCGGGAGGCGAAGGGATTTGGCAGTTCAGGGACGTAGGGACTGAGGGACTCAGAAGTCGGGGTTGGCGGTTAGGCGTTCGGGGCTGGAGGCTCCGCACGCTCGCGGCGGCCGGAACTGCGCTGCGGGCGGGTGCGTATCATAAACAATACGGGAACATGGCACTCAGAGAGGCCTTCAAACTCGCGCTGCAATCGCTGTGGGCGAACAAGCTGCGCACCATTCTGACGCTGATCGGGGTGGTGATGGGCGTGGCCTCGGTGATCATGGTGATCACGCTGGTGAACGGCGCCAACCGCTACGTGGCCACCAAGCTCTCGGGCTATGGCGCCGACGTGTTTACCGTAACGCGCATGGCGAGCGTGATCTTCTCCGCAGAGGATTACTTTCGCTACCAGAAGCGCAAGATCCTGCGCATCGAGGACTACGAGGCGGTGCGCGACAACTGCACGGAGTGCAGCGAGGTGGGCGCGCTGCTGGCAAAGTCCACCAATGTGGTGTACAACGGCCACTCCAGCAACAACACCGAAGTGCGCGGCTACACGTGGACGATGCTGTCGCTCAACAACATCGATATCGCGCTGGGGCGCGGGTTCACGCCTGCCGACGAGGAGCACGCCACGCATGACGCGATTGTGGGCTACGACATTGTGGACAACCTGCTGGGCGAGGGCGACCCGATCGGCAAAGAGATTCGGGTGGACGGCATTCCCTACACGATTGTGGGGGTGGGCGAGCGGCAGGGCAAGACGCTGGGCCAGTCGCAGGACAACTGGGTGGCCGTGCCCATCAGCACGTACCAGCAGATTTACGGGTACAACGACTCGGTGGACATCTACGCGCGTGTGGCAGGCGGCGCGCAGGTCATGGAGCGGGCCGAAGACGAGGTGCGGGTGCTGATGCGCACGCGACGCCACGACGCGCCGGGAACGCCAGACGACTTCGAGATGGAAACCAACGACACTTTTCTCGACATCTGGAAGCAGATCAGCTCGCTCTTTGCCAGCGTGGTGCTGGGGCTGGCGTCGATCGCGCTGGTGGTGGGCGGCGTGGTGATCATGAACATCATGCTGGTGAGCGTGACCGAGCGAACGCGCGAGATCGGGGTGCGCAAGGCGCTGGGCGCGAGGCAGCGCGATGTGCTGATGCAATTCCTGATCGAGAGCGCGACCATGGCAACGACGGGGGGAGCCATTGGCGTGCTGTGCGGAATCCTGGTGGGCAAACTGATCACGATCGTCATCGGGTTCCCGACCAGCGTGCCGGTGTGGGCCATCTTTCTGGGCTTGTTCCTGGCCGGCTCGGTGGGCATTTTCTTTGGCGTCTATCCGGCGAGCAAAGCGGCAAAGCTGGATCCAGTGGTGGCGCTGCGAGCGGAACTGTGAAGAAAGCAGTTCGTGAGCAGCGAAAATTCTGATGGCTACGACAGGACAAACCCGGGAATCGGTGAAGATGGCGTTGGACACGCTGCGCACGAACAAGATGCGCTCGGGGCTGACGATTCTGGGCATCGTGATCGGCGTGGCCACCGTGATCTCCATTTCTTCGGTCATCAGCGGGCTGAACAACCGCGTAGCGAAGTGGGTAAGCTCGCTGGGAACGAATGTGATCTGGGTGTTCCATATGCCGGTGATCGGGGTGCGGCCGACGGCGGAGATGCTGGCGCGCAAGAAGCTCACGATCGACGACGTACTTGCATTGCGCGCTCTTCCGCACGTCGTCGTTACCGACGGCGGATATCAGCACGTGAAGCCGCAGTTCCGCGTGGGCGATGTGGCCGTGAAATACAACGGGAAAAAGATCGCAGGGACGATCCTGTGGGGAACGACCGCCGAGGTCCCCGAAATGCTGGACATGGCCTTTTTAGAGGGCCGCTTCTATACGGACGAGGAGGATAAGCGCGGCGCACACGTGGTTGTGTTGGGCCATGACACCTGGGAGGAGCTGTTCGGCAATGAGCCGGCGGTGGGCAAAGAAGTGGCCATCGAGTCGGGGCTGTACACGGTGATCGGCGTGATCGATAAGCGCAAGCAGCCCTTCGGCGGCGGCAAGAATCCAGAAGACAACGTGGTCTATTTTCCGATGGGTACCTTTCACAACCTGCATCCCGAAGACAAGGACTTGTGGGTAAGCGTGAAGTACGACGACCCCAAGAACAAGGCGCTGGTGCAGGAAGAGATTCGCGAGTTGTTGCGCATCCGGCGCAAAGTGCGCGTGGACAAGCCGGACGACTTCGAGATCTTCGGGCCCGATTCGCTGAGCAGGCTGTGGGATCAAGCTGACCGGCGGGCTGGTGATCTTCATGATCGCCGTGTCAAGCGTGGGGCTGATGGTGGGCGGCGTGGGCGTGATGAACATCATGCTGGTGAGCGTGACCGAGCGAACGCGCGAGATCGGCGTGCGCAAGGCCATCGGCGCCACCAAACACACGATCATGACGCAGTTCACGACCGAAGCGGTGACGCTCTGCTCGCTCGGCGGCGTTGTGGGCATTCTGATTGGCGCGATCATCACCTGGATCGTGTATTTTCTGCCCATCGGACTGCCGGCCACACTCTCTACCACGTGGGTGCTGATTGGCTTCGGCGCTTCATGCGCCATCGGGCTGCTGTTCGGGATTTATCCGGCGTGGAAGGCGGCGAACCTGGATCCGATTGAGGCGCTGAGATACGAGTGAGGCGACCAGATGCCGGCGATGTTATCCAGTGAATCGAAAACGCTTTAAAGGCTCCTCGATGGCAAGAACCGGCCAGACCAGCGAATCGGTGAAGATGGCGTTGGACACGCTGCGCACGAACAAGATGCGCTCGGGGCTGACGATTCTGGGCATCGTGATCGGCGTGGCCACCGTGATCTCCATTTCTTCGGTCATCAGCGGGCTGAACAACCGCGTAGCGAAGTGGGTAAGCTCGCTGGGAACGAATGTGATCTGGGTGTTCCAAATGCCGGTGATCGGGGTGCGGCCGACGGCGGAGATGCTGGCGCGCAAGAAGTTCACGATCGACGACGTACTTGCATTGCGCGCTCTTCCGCACGTCGTCGTTACCGACGGCGGATATCAGCACGTGAAGCCGCAGTTCCGCGTGGGCGATGTGGCCGTGAAATACAACGGGAAAAAGATCGCAGGGACAATCCTGTGGGGAACGACCTCCGAGGCCCCCGAAATGCTGGACATGGCCTTTTTAGAGGGCCGCTTCTATACGGACGAGGAGGATAAGCGCGGCGCACACGTGGTTGTGTTGGGCCATGACACCTGGGAGGAGCTGTTCGGCAATGAGCCGGCGGTGGGCAAAGATGTGGCCATCGAGTCGGGGCTGTACACGGTGATCGGCGTGACCGATAAGCGCAAGCAGCCCTTCGGAGGCGGCAAGAATCCAGAAGACAACGTGGTCTATTTTCCGATGGGTACCTTTCACAACCTGCATCCCGAAGACAAGGACTTGTGGGTAAGCGTGAAGTACGACGACCCCAAGAACAAGGCGCTGGTGCAGGAAGAGATTCGCGAGTTGTTGCGCATCCGGCGCAAAGTGCGCGTGGACAAGCCGGACGACTTCGAGATCTTCGGGCCCGATTCGCTGAGCAGGCTGTGGGATCAAGTGACCGGCGGGCTGGTGATCTTCATGATCGCAGTGTCAAGCGTGGGGTTGATGGTCGGCGGCGTGGGCGTGATGAACATCATGCTGGTGAGCGTGACCGAGCGAACGCGCGAGATCGGCGTGCGCAAGGCCATCGGCGCAACGAAACACACGATCATGACGCAGTTCACGACGGAAGCGGTGACTCTCTGCTCGCTCGGCGGCGTTGTGGGCATTCTGATTGGCGCGATCATCACCTGGATCGTGTATTTTCTGCCCATCGGATTGCCGGCCACACTCTCTACCACGTGGGTGCTGATTGGCTTCGGCGCATCATGCGCCATCGGGCTGCTGTTCGGGATTTATCCGGCGTGGAAGGCGGCGAACCTGGATCCGATTGAGGCGCTGAGATACGAGTGAAAGCAGGTTCTAGCCTCTGGCTCCTAGCTTCTAGCCCTGATCCTTGGCGCTCAGCCGCCCGCGCGCAAAACACGTATTCACGGGTCGATGGCAGTCTCGAAACACCGATTCCGCTGACCCGTTCATGAAAAGTAGCGGCTAGAAGCTAGCGGCTAGAAGCTGTAATCTGCTTCTGTGATGCCGCACGCCTTGGCGCAGGCCGTGGAAATGGTGACGACGGCGCTGGCCGTGGCCGGGATGGGATACTTTCTAGCCAGCCTTGTGGCGGCATGGGTTTTTCTCGATCAGCGGCGCGCGCCGCGAGCGGAGTTCGCGCCCGGCGTGAGCATTCTGAAATCTCTCAAGGGCCTCGACCCCGGCATGATGGATGCCTTCCGCAGCCATTGCCGGCAGAGTTATGCGGGCGAGTTCGAGTTGCTCTTCGGCGTGTCGTCGCTTGACGATCCGGCGGCGGCGGCCGTGAAAGAGTTGCAGGCAGAATTTCCGGAGCGGACGATCCGGCTGGTCGAGTGCCCCGAGCGGCTGGGCACGAACGGCAAGGTGAGCACGCTGGCGCAGTTGGTTACGCAGGCGCGGCACGATTTTCTGCTCATCAACGACTCCGACATTACTGTGAGCCCGCGCTACCTGGAGCGGGTGATGTGCTGCTTTGCGCCTGCCGCGCACGATGCAGGCAAATCGCCGGTGGGGCTGGTGACGGCGCTGTATCGCGGGCGCGCACACGGGTCACTCTTCGGCGGCGGGCTGCCTTCGCGGCTTGAGGCGCTGGGAATTGCCGCGGAGTTTATGGCCGGCGTGCTGGTGTCGAAGATGATTGAGGGCGGGCTGCACTACGGGCTCGGTTCAACGCTTGCCGTGCGGCGCGAGGCGCTCGAGAAGGCCGCCGGGTTGTTGCCGCTGGTGGATCACCTGGCCGATGACTACGAGTTGGGCGCACGCGTGGCGAGGGCAGGCTATCGCGTAGAGGTGAGCGCCGAGGTGGTGGAAACCAGCGTGCCGGCCTATGGTTGGCGCAGCTTTTTCGACCACCAGTTGCGCTGGCTGAGGACGGTGCGCTGTGCGCGACCCGGCGGCTACGTTGGCCTGATGGTGACGCACGGGTTGGGCTGGGCGCTGGTGAACGTACTGGCCAGCGGAATGAGCCCGGTGAGCCTTTGGCTGCTGGGACTGAGCTTCTTTCTGCGCCTGGCCCAGGCGATGACGGTGGGCGCCGCGGTGCTGGGCGATCACGAGGTGCTGGCGAATCTGTGGCTGCTCCCGCTGCGTGACGCGATTGCGATGGGGTTGTGGGTGGCAGGCTTCGCCGGAGACACGATCGTGTGGCGCGGGGAGCGGTTCGTGCTGAAGGACGGAAGGCTGGAAAGAGCAAGTTAGCAAGTCAGCGAGTCGGCAAGCCAGCAGGTCGGCGGTGTAGCGTTCATCACGGCGAATTTTCGGGTCCGCGAACTCAGATGCCCGAAGCGCGGCCTCGACTCGCGGGCGAGGATGGGTCTGCGGGGCCCTGAGACCTGCGGCTTGATGAAGAGCAGATGGATTCAATCGGCTGCCGCTAGCGCGTCGGCTTGCTCGCCAGCCCGGATGGCTTGAGTGTCGATGGAGAGGCATGCGCCGAGCTCGTTGAAATCCTTCTCCCAGCGCGGACGTTCCTCGGGAGAGAGCGCGGTGAGCGCATGGTCTGAGGTGCGCAGGATTTCGTACCAGATGTTCTGCGCCTGCCAGAGATTCAGATCGAAGGGCAATTCGGTGAGCGTGCGGGCCAGCGCGAGCGCGCGGTCGAGCATCTCCAGCGAACCGGAGGACATTTGCAACTCGACCATGGCGCGCTTCATGCGCTGGTCGGCGATGTAGGAAAGCGTGGCCGTATCGAGCGGCACCTGGTCGGCCTTGGCCAGCGAGAGGTAGGAGCGCAACTGCGCCTGATCGATTGGGTCGACTTCGAGCGCGCGGCGCAGGCCGGCGTTGATGGCGAAGCCCGCGGCCAGGGTGAGCGCGGGCGGCTTGGGCAGGCCTGCCTGCGAGAGGTAGTGGAGCAGGCTGGCGTGGTCCTGGTAGATGGTGGTGAGGGAGTTCTCGATGTCCCAGAGCGTGGAGTTGAGAATGAGCTGCACAATGCGGCGCTGCTCGTCAGTGAAGAGCGAGGTGAGCGAGTAGTCGGCGTGGCCGTAGAAGCGGTCGAGCAGGCGAATGACCTCAGGGAAGTCGGCGCGCTGCACGTGGCCGTCAGCCTCGTTGGAAAAGAGTTCGAAGGCGGCAGCGCCGGAGGCCTCGCAGGCCTTGACGGCGGCGGTGATGTTCTGGTCGCCGAAGTGGAGAACCGCAAACGAGAAGCTCTGCGCGTGGCCGGTGATGGCGCTGGCGACGTGGATGCGGCCCAGTGCCAGGCGCCCGCGGCCGGAAGTGTGAATCTCGTAGGAGATGCGGCGGACGTGGTAGCAGAAGAGGTCCGTCTCATCGGCAAACGTGGAGAAGACCGAGCTGATGGCGTAGTGGGCGGCGACCTGCTCGAGGTGCAGCTCCATGGTGTCGACGCACTTTTTGTAGATGCCAGCGCCGTCGCCGGCGCCGGGCGAGTTGGAGTGGGCTTCGGCCAGCCGCGCGAGAAACGCCGGCTCGAGCGGCGCGGCCTGCTCGCCGAAGACCTGCTGCGCGAGCTGCAGAACGCGCGCAGCATAGGCGATGACCTGCACGGTTTCGATGCCGGCGATGTCGTCGAAGAACCAGCCGCAACTGGTGTACATGAGCTGCGCGTGGCGCTGCATTTCCATCAGCTCGAGCGCGCGCACGCGTTCGGCGTCGTTGAGCGGATGCGCCTGGTGCGCGTCGAAGAAGCGGTTCACGGACTCCGTGCCGCGATCGAGCACCACCTGGATATAGGCATCGCGGGCAGCCCACACATCGCTGAAGAGCTTGCCGGCCCCCAGTTCGGTGAGTGGGACCAGTGCGTCGCGCAATTCATCGAGAGCCTGGCGCAGCGGCGCGCGCCAAGCCTGATTCCAGCCGGGTTTGCCGCCGTTGCAGCCGCAGTTGGAGCGCCAACGCTCGATGCCGTGCGGGCAGCTCCAGGAGGTGTTTTCGACGATCTCGCACTCGAACTCGGGCGGAAACTGCTCAAGGAAGCTGGCGTAGTTGGTCAGCCTCACGGTTTTGTCCTGCTCGAGCAGACGCAGCGCGTAGGCCAGGGCCATTTCGCCATGTTTGTGATGATGACCGTAGGTCTCGCCGTCAGTGGCGACGTGAACCAACTGCGGCTGAGCCGAGTCTTTGAAGCCGGCCTTGAGGCGCGCGACCAGGTTATCGCCGGAGTTCAGCAGATGCTCAAAGGCGATGGCGCGCGAGACCGGCCCGTTGTAAAAGAAGACGGCGATGGAGGCGCCGGAGGCGAAGCGCACAAGATACGGGTGCGTGGTGTCGACGGTTGCATTCGGCGTGTCGGCCCAGGCGGCGCCCTCTTTCAGCGGGCGAATACGCTTGCACTGGTGCGGCGCCAGCACTGTGAACTTGATTCCGTTTGCGGCAAGCGCCTCCAGAGTGGCCGTGTCGGCCGCGGTTTCAGGCAGCCACATGCCCTCGGGCGCCGAGCCAAAGCTGTTCTCGTAGTCGGCGATGCCCCAGCGGATCTGCGTGACGCGGTCGCGCGCGTTGGCCAGCGGCAGAATCATGTGGTTGTAGACCTGCGCCATGGCCGAGCTGTGGCCATGGTAGCGCTGGCGGCTGCGGCTCTCGCCTTCCAGGATCATGCGGTAGGTGCGAGGCGCATTTTCTCTGAGCCAGCTCAACAGCGTGGGGCCGAAGTTAAAGCTCATGCGCGCGTAGTTGTTCACGATGCGCGTGATCTGATTCTTGCCGTTCACCACGCGCGCCGCGCCGTTGGGTGCGTAGCACTCCGCGCAGATGCGTTCATTCCAGTCGTGGTAGGGAGCAGCCGTGTCCTGGATCTCTACCGTCTCCAGCCAGGGATTTTCGCGTGGAGGCTGGTAAAAGTGACCGTGAATGCAAACAAAACGCTTTCCAGGAGGCATGGGCTGTCCAATGTGCTGTGCCGCGCTAAATTTTTGCGGGCCGCTCAGGCTATTTTACGGCCATCGCGCTGGCGCTACCGGGCCGAGCGTCCTGCAGGCGGGGTGTTCCTGACCAGATCGCAGGCGCGCCACAGGTACCAGCTTGCCACGGAGCGGTAGGGCGCCCAGCGCTGGCCGCGGCGGAAGACGACGTCGGGTTTGGGCAGGTCGGCGGCTTCGATGGGCCGCGACTTGGGCACGCGCAGGAAGGTGAGCGCGTAGCCCTTGCGCACGCCGTAATCGGTCACGGGCAGCACATCGGGACGGCCCAGGCGGAAGATGAGCAGCATTTCCACGGTCCAGGAACCGATGCCGCGCACTTCCGTGAGACGCTCGACGATGTCGGCATCGGACATCTTGAGAATGGCCGAGTGCGAAGGCACGGTGCCGTCGAGGGTGCGCGCGGCGAGGTCGCGGAGGGCCTTGATCTTGTTGGCGGAGACGCCGGCAGCGCGGAGCGGTTCGTCAGGCGTGGAGAGCAGAAGCTGCGGCGTGGGATCGCCGCCGAAGTACTCGCGTACGCGGCGATGGATGGTGGCCGCGGCCTTGCCGTGCAATTGCTGGTAGAGGATGGATTCGAGCAGCGACTCGAAGGGCGAGGCCGTGTGGTCGAGCCGGAGGGCGAAGGGGCCGGCGCGGTCGATCAGCGTGGCGAGTTTCGGGTCGCTAGCGCGCAGGTGCGCTACTGCTTTGGCGGGATCGAAGGGAAGTTTGCGGCTGCGGCCGTCGTGAATCATGGATGGAGTGTATCGCATGGACTGTGTTCCATGGCGATTGGAAAGGCTCGTGCGGAGTTTCATCCTGAAACTGGGGGAGGGTTGACGTTCTGCCCTGATCCTGCGCTTGCGCCTGCGCCTGTAACATGGAGTGGAGCGACGGAAGAGGAGCGCCCAAGCCATGAAAATGCGGCCGGGATCGCAGACCGGATTTCTGCTGTGCGGCAAGGAATGGATTGACGGAGAGGCGCTGGAGGTACGCTCGCCGTGGGACCAGGGCCTGGTGGGACGCGTCACCGTGGCGACTCGAGCGGACGCGCGCCAGGCGGTGAATCATGCTGCGTCGAGCCTGCGCCGCACGCGCGCTTTGCCGCGGTGGAAGCGCCGGGAGATTCTGGAGGACGTTGCTGCCGCGCTGATCGAGCAGAAGGAGCGGTTCGTGCAGCTCATGGTGGCCGAAGCGGGAAAGCCGGTGCGTATGGCGCGGACGGAGGTGGATCGCGCCGTGCTCACCTTCAAGACCGCCGCTGAAGAAGCCGCGCGTTTGGGCGGCGAGAGCATTCCTCTGGATTTGACCGAAGGCAACGAGGGACGCTGGGGACTGGTGCAGCGCTTCGCGATCGGGCCGGTGCTAGCGATCACGCCCTTCAATTTTCCGCTGAATCTGGTGGCGCACAAGGTGGCGCCGGCCATGGTCGCTGGGTGCCCGGTGATCGTGAAACCCGCGCCGCAGACGCCATTCACCGCGCTGGCGCTGGGCGAAGTGATTCTGAAAGCCGGCTGGCCGGAGGAGGCGCTGGCTGTATTGCCACTGGACAACGCCGACAGCGCGTGGCTGGCGGAAAAAGAAGATCGCATCAAGCTGGTGAGCTTTACCGGCTCGGCGAAGGTGGGCTGGGAACTGAAAGCGCACTCGGGGCGGAAGCGCGTGCTGCTGGAGTTGGGCGGGAACGCCGCGCTTGTGGTGCACAGCGACTGGACCGATCTGGACGACGCGGCGTTGCGCACCGCGCACGCCGCCTTCAATTATGCGGGCCAGTCGTGCATCAGCGTGCAGCGCGTCTTTGTGCAGCGCGGCGTCTTCCAGAGCTTTTTGTGGAAGGTGGTGGAGCACGCGGCCAAGCTGGTGATTGGCGATCCAGCCAATGAAGCGACGGAGGTCGGGCCTCTGGTGCGCCAGAGCGAAGCGGAGCGCGTGGAGGCTTGGGTGAAGGAGGCCGTGAGGGGCGGGGCCAAGCTGGTGGCCGGCGGCGAACGCAAGGGTTCCGTGATCACGCCTGCGATCCTGACCGGAACCGCGCCCGGCATGAAGGTTCGCGACGAGGAGATCTTCGGGCCGGTGGTGCTGATTGAGCCGTACGATGACTTCGAGGACGCGTTGGCCCAAGTGAATCACTCGAAGTACGGATCGCAGGCCGGCCTGCTCACGCGCGATTCCGGACGCATCCTTACGGCGTATCGCGAGCTGGAAGTGGGCGCGCTGATTGTTGGTGACACACCAAGCTGGCGCCTGGACCCGATGCCGTTTGGCGGCGTCAAGGATTCCGGCCTTGGACGCGAAGGGATCCGCTGGGCCATCGAGGAGATGACCGAGCCGCGCATGCTGATGATGGCGTCACTGGGCTGACGCAGATTAACCGCGGCGGAGATGCGGACCTTCAGAGTCCACAGTTTGCCCACGCCTCCTGAACCAATCTGCCGGAATTCGCGTGGCGAATTGTCTGGGGAAAAAACGCGCCGTGAATGTGCGAACGGGTGTATGCTTGCCGGGACCGCAAGGTTGAGATCAAATGCCGACGCTGCGGGCTCGGAGCGGCGCTGCGGCAACCCTAACCGGCAAGCCATTCGACAGGCGGGCGGGACCGGAGGAAAGCGATGAACTGGTATTTGGTGCCCTGGAAGAAGTATGCCGATTTCAGCGGACGGGCGCGGCGTACGGAATATTGGACCTTTACGTTAGTCAATCTCTTGATTGGCGCTTTACTGTTCGCCTTCGGGATCGTTTCCGTCGGCGGGGAGCATGGAACAATCGTTGGAGTGATGATTCTCTATTGGGTCTTTGCTCTGGCGGCGTTGATTCCATCACTGGCTTGCGCGGCGCGGCGCCTTCATGACACAGGAAAGAGCGGCTGGTGGATTCTGATTGGCCTGGTTCCCCTGATTGGGGGCATTGTGCTAATTGTCCTGCTTCTGCTTGAAGGCAATCCGGGCCAGAACCAGTTCGGTCCCGATCCAAGGGCGACGGCGTAAACCGCTGCTACTGGCCGGTTGAGGCGCTGTCGGTTCTCCGGACTGCCTGGCAGCGGCACGAAGTCTTGTTGCATGCTGGAGCGTTTGCGCCAGCCGCGCATCCCGCTGATCAGCGGCCCAGACCATACCTAATTGCCCCGCAGCCGCAGGGGATTTCGCCACATCAAACAGAGAATTGCTAAGCCTTTTGCTTGGCCTTGGCTCGCACCGCGGCCCAGCGCTTGCGCTGCGCGTCGGCGATCCGCTTGCGCGCGTCGGCGCTCAGTACGCGCTTCTTTCTGGGCTTGGCTTTAGCCGACGCCTTCCTGGCTTTGCGCCCGGCTGTGGTAACAGTGGTTCCGATTGTGGCCAGCAGCGAGCGCGCCTGCTTGAGCCTGGCTATCTCAGAGTCTATTTGGGCAAGAATGTTTTCAATCGCCATAGTGTGAGGATAATTCAAAAAGTCAATATCCGCACAGCTTTCTGCATCGTATTTTTCGGTACTTAAGTGGAATTACCAGACAGGTCGAGCTTTCTTACTCCCAAGAGAAGGCATTAGCTTCCCTCTATCTGCACCGGTCTGGCGCCGTTCTGCGTGGTCTCTGAGCTTCTCTTCATTGTTCCGGCCTGCGGAGGCGGCTGTAGATAGCGGCTTTTCTCCTGATACTCTCTCACGGATTGTTACCCTAGAAAGAAGGTTGGCGCTTACGCGCATGCTCCAGATAAGTTCGCGCCAGCAGCCAGACCGCTTTCGCCGCAGACGAAGATACTGCGGCAGGATAGGTCATCAGCCTATCCTGCCGAATTTCTTATGCAATGACCGGGGTTGTTTCCAGACAAACAAACTACATGCCGAGATACTCGACGTGCACATAGGTGCCGAGGCGCACGTTATAGGCAAGATACCAGCCGATGTGGTCGGGATCCTCATAAATGATGATCTCATCCGAGTCCCAGAGCCAGTCAGTGCAGAAGGCCAAGTCGGCCGCCGCGACCGGCCAGAACCATCCGTTGAACCAGAACCTGCTGGGTCCGCCTCCGGCAAGCCGCCACTCGTGCGCGGGACCAAAGCCGCCGGTGAAGTGGCCATGTTGCCAGGGATGGTCGAGATGGTAGTTCGGATCGTTGGGGCCGGTATTATGGCCCACCCATGTGCGGCCGTTTTCGACGTGCGGAACCGTGGGATGGGCGGGTTGTTGGGAAGTGCTGCGGCTCGGCGCGGGAGCAGGTGCGGCGCCGTGAGAGTGAGCGGGTGCGGTGCCGCGAGAAGGCGCGGGCCCGTGCGCCGGGATGGGAGGATGGCTGGCTGTTTTTTGTGGAGTCGGATGGCTGGCCGGTTTTTGATGCTGCGCGAACGCTGGCACGGAGAAGACAAGCAAAGCTGCGATTGCGATTTGAATGAGTTTCATTGATTCCTCCTGGTGACCGTGGGGCTGAGCGAGGTACCCACAATCGGCTTCATTCGACGGGGAAAGGCAATACCTAAGTTGCCCACGGGAATTCTTGCGCAGGACAACGGACTCCGGCACTTAAATCTTTGCGTGGGAACTTAGCCGTCGGTTGGAGTTACGCGGTGATGGGTGGACTTATGCCGTGTTGTAAGCCGCCAGTTGGCTTACGCGGTGACAGCGGCCGGCGCGCGCCGCCAGGCATAGAGCGGGAATTGGTTGGCCATCTCAGCCACTTCGCCGCGAATGTGCGCCAGTACCGCATCGTTGTCGCGCTGTTCGAGAGCCTTGGCGATCCACACGGCGATCTGGCGCATTTCGGGCTCTTTCATGCCGCGAGTCGTTAGCGCGGGCGTGCCGACGCGAATGCCCGAGGGCCTGAGCGGCGGATTGGTGTCCCAGGGAATGGAATTCTTATTCACGGTGATGCCGGCCTTGCCCAGCGCCAGCTCGGCCTCGGACCCGAGGATGCCTTTTTCGAAGACATCAACGAGCATGAGGTGGTTGTCGGTGCCGCCGGAGACGAGGCGGAAGCCTGCCGCTTGCAGTCCCGCGGCAAGAGCCGTGGCGTTGGAGACGATTTGCGCGGCGTAGATGCGAAAGTCGGGGCGCAGCGCCTCAGCGAGCGCGACCGCCTTCGCGGCCACGATGTGGATGAGCGGACCGCCTTGCTGGCCGGGAAAGACTGCCTTATCGACGGCCGCAGCCAGATCCTGCATGCAGATGATGAGGCCAGCGCGGGGACCGCGCAGGGTCTTGTGCGTGGTGGTGGTGGTGATTTGCGCGTGAGGCACGGGCGAAGGATGCACACCGCCCGCAACCAGGCCGGCGATGTGCGCCATGTCGAAGATATAGACGGCGCCAACTTTGTCGGCGATCTGGCGCATGCGGGCGAAGTCCCACAGGCGCGGATAAGCGCTGGCGCCGCCGATGATGACTTTCGGCTTTTCCTGGGTCGCGACAGTTTCGAGCTCGTCGTAGTCGATGGTTTCGGTGTCGCGGCGGACGTGATAGAAGGTGGTGCGATATAACTTGCCGCTGAAACTGAGTCGGTGGCCGTGGGTGAGGTGGCCGCCGTGAGAAAGGTCGAGGCCAAGAATCGTGTCGCCCGGCTGCAGAACCGCGGCGTACGCCGAGGCGTTGGCCTGCGAACCGGAGTGCGGCTGCACGTTAATGTGCTCGCCGCCAAAGAGCTGGCGCGCACGGTCGCGGGCGAGATTCTCGACGATATCGGCGTACTCGCAGCCGCCGTAGTAGCGGCGTCCGGGGTAGCCCTCGGCATATTTATTGGTGAATACCGAGCCCGCCGCTTCCAGCACTGCTTCAGAGACGAAGTTTTCGCTGGCAATCATCTCCAGCCCTTCGTGCTGGCGGAGAGTCTCGTTGTCAATGGCGGCGGCGACTTCGGGGTCGACTTGGGCAAGCGGGAGCGACATGCGGTCAGTCATATCTGAAATTTTATCGTGCTCCCCCTTGGGACCAAAGGCCGACCTCAACCTGCCCGCGTGCAAATCCCTTAAACTAAGTTCGGCGTTAATTCTCATCGCCGATCGAGGGTCGAGTGAGAATCGGACGGAAGAAACTCGCTTGGGTGTTGATCTGGGCAGCTGCGGCCGCTCTGTTGGTCGCGCAGGCTGCGAGCCAGGCACCGGCGATTGACGCGGACCTGCTGGGCAAGGCGATTGCGGGCGATGCAGCTGCGCAAGTGCAGGTGGGCGAACGCTATGTGCAGGCTGCGGCGGCTGAGAAGAACCGCGACCGGAGTGCCGAGGATCATAAGCTTGCGGCCGCGTGGTACCGCAAGGCTGCCGACCAAAAGAACATTGACGGCGAATTGCATCTGGCCGCGCTCTACCGCGACGGCGGCAAAGGCTTTCCGCAGGACATGGAGCAGGCGGCGGCATGGTACCGCAAGGCGGCCGAGCAGGGAGACGACAGTGCGCAAGGAACGCTGGGCGTGCTTTACTCAATGGGCCAGGGCGTGCCACACGACGACGTGGAGGCTTACTTCTGGTTCGATCTTGCCGCATCTCAAAAGGGACCGAACCAGGAGAAGTATGCGGCGAACCGGCAGATGATCGGGACGCGCATCACCGCCGACGAGCTGGCCGACGTGCAGGATCGCGTGGCCGCGTGGAAGGCCGCACATCCGCAGGCGAATGCGACTCAATGAAGCCCCCGCAACAGGATGCAGATATGCTGATTGCATGACGGGCGCGCGTATTCCGCGGTTTGCATTTTGGCTGGTTTCGGCGGCGGTGATTTCGGCACTGACTGGCACAACGCAGACGGTAACTCCGAATGACGAAGTGACGATCACGCCGGCGATGGTCGTGGCCGGATCGCCGGAGTTGATTCGCGTGAATCTGCCGGCCTACGCGACGGTCGGCGGCGAGTGGCTGGGCCGCAAACTGGAGTTCTTTCGCGGACGCGAGGGGCAGGCGTGGTATGCGCTGGCTGGCGTCGACGTTGAAGCGGCGGTCGGGCCTTTGACCCTGCGCATCTCTGCGCGGACGGCGGCGAACGCACCGATCGACCTGAGCCGCACGGTGGAGATTCATCCCGCACACTACCGGACTGAAACGCTGGCCGTGGCGCCGGAGTTTGTTGAGCCTGGGCCCGAGGAGCTGGAGCGGATCAAGACAGAGAGCGAGCTCAAGGACAAGGTGTTTGCCACGAGCGCGACGGAGCCGCTGTGGTCCGGCGACTTTCGCGCGCCGGTTCATGCCGCTCCGACCGACAGCTTCGGCACGAAGCGCATGTTCAATGGCGAGCTGGCCAGCATTCACAAGGGGATGGATTTTCGCGCCGCGATGGGCACGCCTGTGCGCGCCGGGAACAGCGGGGTTGTGGTGCTGGCGCGGCCGCTCTACTACGAAGGCAACTGCGTGGTGATCGACCATGGGCTGGGGCTGTTTACGATTTCGATGCATTTGAGCCGCATCGACGTGCACGAGGGCGACCATGTGAGCCAGGGCCAGCGCATCGGACTCAGCGGAGCTACGGGGCGCGTGACGGGACCGCACCTGCACTGGGCCGTGCGCTGGCAAGGCGCGTATCTCGATCCCGCCAAGCTGCTGCGGATGGATCTGAGCGGCGTGCGTTAGGTCTCTGGTCGCGTGAATTTGTATCTGAAGTACAGTCCTATCTAAGGTCTCAAAATCGAGATCTCCACCCCACGAACGAAGACCTGTCCGCGGGGGCCCCAGACCCTAGGGCACCCTCTCTAGGTTAGGGTACAAGCGGTCAAAGACCTAGCGCGAGACAGTTTGCTCTTTGGCGTCGGGCGAGGGATGGCGTGCGGTTCGCGGGCTCGCCGCTTTTTCTCTTCGCAGCGCCTTGAATGTGCGGTAGACGAACCACCCAATGTACCATCCGTCGATGAATTTGAAGGGAGTTTCCCCGGTGGTGTAGTGGCCGCAGGGCAGCACGCGCACTTCGTGATTCAGAGTCGAACGCCGCGCCGCCTCGACCACCTGGAGCGAGTACTCCCTGGGAAAGGTCAGGTCGTAGTTTCCGTAAACGAAGAGTGCGCGTTTGCCGGGTCCGCCGGCCTCGGGGCCGACATATCTGCTGTAGTAGCTCACCGGGCTGATGGAGGCCCACAAGGCGCGCAGCCGTTCTTGCGTGAGGCCTGCCGCCTCGACACCCGCGCGAATGTGGCGCGTGCTTTGCCCAGCCCAGACGACGTCGCCGAACGCGGTCGACGCATGGTTAAAGGCATTCACGCGCAGGCGCGCATCGTGGGCGCTGGCCAGAAACGCGTAGCAGGAGCCGAGGCTCGTGCCCAGAACGCCAAAGTGCTCGTAGCCTTGCTCCTGGAGCCAGTCGAGACAGCAGCGGATATCAACCACCGCCTGGCGGCAGGCGGAGATGGTGCGGCCGATGTTGGAGCTTACGGCGTAGTCGGAGCGCTCCAGCTCAGTGGGACGGCGAATGTCGTGATAGGGCTTGGAAAGCCGCAGCGCCGAGACGCCCATGCGGTTGAAGAGTGCGCACAGCGAGTTGTGGCTGAAGCCGTCGGCATTCCATTGCGGCAGGACGACGATCGCTTGCTTCGGCCGCGCTGGATCTTTGTGCGCCGGAGCCGGATACCAACGCGCGTTGGCCAGATCATTTTCGGGGTACGGCGTGCGCTCCGGCGAGGTGAAACGGAGATACTGCGCTTTGGGTAGCTTGCCCTCAGCGGCTTGCTGCTTGAGCTCGGCATCTTGAGCCAGAGTTTCAGGGCGCACGTTGGTGGGGAAGAGCTGCGGATAGCGATCTTCCAGGCGAAAGTCGGTGGGGCGTTCATAGCCGAAGAAGACATCACTATGACCGACGAGAAGCTCGTTGATGCGGAGCATGGCGGCTTCAGCCGCAGCGGGGTCGCGCACCACGCCGGGATCGGGGATCGCGGCGTGAAAGCCGTGCGTCTCAAGAAAGGGGGTAACCCACTCGAAGCCCCACTCCAGCGGACGCACCACGCGATTTTCGTCACGCGAGCTAAGGCGCGTTTCCCACGCGTACATCCGGCGCGCGTACCAATCAGTGAACATGAATCTGATGCAATTTTATCAGCGACGGCGAACGCGATGGAGACGGCGCACACAGGAGAGCGCGAGCCGAGTCAGTTGTTGCGCGCGGCGCGCCTGAGCGCGAAATACTCGGCTGCAAACCAGCCGAGGCTGAGCAGCAGGATGGCTCCGATCAGGGCTTGCGAAATGGCGCAAAACAGGCACCAGACGCCGAGTCCGTATTGCTCGATCATGGAAAGACGAAAGGCAAAGAGGAAACCGAGCGATGCGGCGAGGAAGGTGGCGAAGCGCAGGCGCGCGAAGCTGAGGCAGCCGATCAGCAGGTATCCGGCGATGCCGATTGCGGCCACGGGGACGTGGTAGACCACGGAAAACGAGCTGTGATTCACGATGCCGCAATCCCAGCGATCGTTGATGTCGCATGGCGCGGTTCCGGTGAAATAGTGAAGGCGAAGAGCCAATGAAGAAATGACGATGCCGGCGAGTGCAAGAAGTGAAATCAGATAGCGCATGTCAATAGGCGCGATCAGAGGTACGATCGTCCATACGATTGTAGCGGATCACGCGCCGGGGCTTGAGGGGTGGACCGGCGCGGGTGGTGAACACTGTAGGATGATGCCATGCAACAGCCTGAGAGCGGCGGCCGTGATGGGAAGCAGAGGCTCGCGCGTGGCGTTCTTTGGCGGGAGCTTCGATCCTCCCCATCTGGGCCATTTGGCAGTGGCGCGCGCCGCCCGCACCGCGTTCCGGCTGGATACGGTGCTCTTTGCTCCGGTGGGCACGCAGCCGCTGAAGCCTCAAGGATCAACGGCGAGCTTCGAGGACCGGCTGGCGATGACGCGGCTGGCCATCGAAGGCGAGCCCGGATTCGCAGTCTCGCTTGCCGACGCGCCGAAGCACCCGGGTGACCGCGGCTTCGCACCCAACTACACGATCAACACGCTGGAGGGCCTGCGCGCCGAGCTCGCGCCAGACTGCGCGCTCTATTGCCTGATGGGCGCAGACGCATTCTTCGGGTTGCAGCGCTGGCACCGGTCCGCGGAGATTCCGTTTGCGGCGATGCTGATTGTAGCCTCGCGGCCGGGGCAGCCGCTGGAGGGATTGAAGGCTGCGCTGCCGAAGGGGCTGACGCTTGAGCCGGCGCCCGGCGGCAACAAGAGCGAATCCGGCGTCGAGGTGCGCGGATTTACTCTCGTGAATCAGGCCGGAGAACGCGCGCCATTTTACGTGCTGCCGGGGCTGGATGTGGAGATCAGCGCGACGGAGATTCGCGCACAAATTCGCGACTGCTCCGGGGGCCAAACTGCAGGTCGCGATCTGCTGCCAGCGGCCGTACGCAAATACATCGCCCAACACGATCTCTATCGCGCCTAACGCGGTTCTCCTGCACGTGTAGATCAAGGCGCAATCGTTAAGTGGCTTTTTCACCAAGAAAAAGCCACCTTGAAATACGCCGGAAATGGCACATAGTTGCAGGAGAACCGCCGAAGGGCAATGCACACACCGTCTGCTCAGCGGCCGGGGTGCGCAGCTTGCCCCGCGCCGAATGAACAGGCTACGATGAGCTTGGAGAATCATCCTAAAGCATGAACATATCGCCGGCGCAGAAACAGACGCGCATCCTGGTGCAAGCCGCAGCCGCGGTTTGTGAAGAAAAGAAGGGCCAGCACACACGGATCCTCGAGCTCGATCCCATCGACTCCGGCCTCTCTGACTTTTTCCTGGTCACCTCGGCCACGAACGACCGGCAGGCCATCGCTATCGCCGATGAGATCGAACTGCGGCTCAAGCGCACCTTCGGCGTTTATCCGAATTCGGTGGAGGGCCGGCGCAACGGCGAGTGGATTCTGCTCGACTACGTGGATTTCGTGATTCACGTTTTTCTTGCGGAGCGACGCGCCTTCTACGACATCGAACGGCTGCGCAAGTCGGCGCGCCCGCTGGCGCCGGCGGAATTCGATGCCGAGCTGAAGGCCGCGCTGGCGGAAAAGACGCGCGCGGTGCGCGGCGAACGCGTCGCGAAGGCGAAACGCCCTGCCAAGAATGCGGCAAAGGCGAAGAGCAAAGTCAAAAGGGTAGTTCCCAGGAAGAAGGCCACGCCCGCGAAGAAGAGACCGGTCAAATCCAGCGTGGCAAAGAAGAAACGGGCTCGTTGAGCTGATTGAGCCCTTTGCCCCAAGCAAAACGGGGACCCGAATTATCGGGTCCCCGTTTTGGTATGTCTTTGGTTGATCTAGAACGTGAAGCGCACCCCAAGACGGAGGGAACGCCCATTCTGATAGAGGTAGGGCTGGCCATACTGCGAGTTCTTGACGATCGGGCGTGCGTTGAGCACAGTCTGCACATCGTATCCGGACTCATAGGCCAGATAGGACGCGGCACCGTGGGCGATGCTTAGGCCACCCGGGCGGGCCGAGACCGGGAAGTTCCACGAATCGACCGATTCGAAGGCGGCGGCTTCCGCACGCTGATTGAACGCGTTCAGAGCCGTTGCTTCAAAGGAGATGCTCTTCCGCTCCGCAATCTTCACCTCATGCGATGCATTCAGATCGCTCTGAATGTACCACGGAAGGCGTTTGGTATACGGCGTGCTGACGGTCATGGTTCCCGACGAGTCGGTGGTCACGTCGACCCACTTATCGCGACCCCAGGCGAAGACGCCGTCATAAGGCTCGCCGGTTGTCGCACCGCCGATATCGAAGTACGATCCCAGCGGCGTGCCCTGTAGAAAGTTCTGGAAGAGACCAACGGTGGTGACCTGGCGTTTCCACCATGGCAGCGTGTAGGAGACGTAACCTTTGTACACGTTGGGGCGGTCGGTGGGAAGAGCGCCATTGTTGGACTTGCCGCTGGCGCCGAAGTAGTAGAACGGCTCGTCAAACGCGCGGGTGGTATCGGGGCTGTTGCGGCCCGTCACGCCGCCGTCGGACTGGTCGGTGGTGGTCAGGCCGGTGTAATTGCCCCACAGGCTGCTGTACGTGTAGCTGACCATACCGCTTAGACCGTGGGATGGAGCGATCATCAGCCGGAGTTCCAGACCGTCATAGTTGCGGACCGCCTTGGGCATCGGCGGGCAGCTCGGGCAGGTGCCGAACGCCGCACCCGTGCCGTAGTCAGCCGTATCGCTGAACGACTGCCCCGGTACGCCGAAGGCCTGGCCCAGCGACGCGAGATAGGCTGAGTATTTGTCCATCGTCGCGTTCACCCCTTCGCCCGGGTTGACAACGGCAAACATCTCGCCCCACACCTTGTCCGAGAGCGAAGCGTCTTCAATCACGTGATCGAGGCGGCGGCGATCGTAGCGGGCTTCAATCGCCAGACGCGGGTTGATCTGATAGTCGAAGCCGGCCACGTACTCGTGCTGGCGATAGGGCTTGACGCCCGACGCCACCGGCTCCCAGGGACGGAAGTTTGCGTTCTCAATGATTGAAACGCCCGATTCCGTATCGTTCAGGTCGGTCGGAACGCCGCTGGCGAAATTGGCCTGCGTGTTTGCCGGACCGTTCGGGCATGCCCGGTCGTTCTTGAAGACGATGTCCAGGTCAGAGATGTTGAAGGCGTCGCCGGTTCCGTCCGAGTCCAACGGGTAGCTGCAGTCCTCATAGGCCTGTGCCCCCCAGGAGGTCTGTGCCAGCAATAGCTTCATCACATCGTTGACTACGCCGTAGCTGCCGAAGATCTTCATCTTGCCCTTTCGGGTCGGATCCCATGCCGCTCCCAGGCGAGGCGCAATCTTGTCGCTCCAACTGAAGTCTATGGCGGGAACCTTGACTCCGGCTGGCGCGGGCAGGCTTTCTTTCTCCATTCGGAGGCCGAGGGAGAGGGTCAGGCCCTTGCCAACGGTCCAGGCATCCTGCACGTAAAACGCGTGGTTCCAATCGCTGGCCGGCGCGGTAAGAATCGTCGAGAAATCCTGGATTGTGACGTAGCCGTACAGGCCTGCGCAGAAGCCGTTGTAGGGCGCGTCAGACGTCGCCGGGTAGTCCGGGTTGGCAGTGTAATATTCGCCCGCGAGACCACTCCCCGTCCCTCCAACGGTGCTGGGTGGGGCACCGCAATTGTTTTCGCCGGTTGTCGTCAAGGCAGAATATGAGGCGCCGGTCCCAAGCGTCAAGAACGCATAGGGCACGTTGCCATTCTGCGAAATCGAATTGACCAGGTGGTTGAGCTGATAGCCGAACTTGAAGTTATGCGTACCCCACCAACCGCCCTTGTAGAACGCGAAGTCCTGATTGAGCTGGTAGTGCTTGTCGGCATTGAACAGCGTGTAGCTGGCATTGTAAGGCTGGGTAGAGGTGCCGGCCCCCTGTTGCAGATTTGCCGGTAGAGGCGCGCCCCCTCCATCCGCGATCGGGCACTGGACAGGATACGCTGTGGAGCCAGAGTTGTCGCATGCGCCGGTACCGTCGTTGGCCCACACGATGTCTGGGAGGCTGGTCGGCCAGCCGAAGTCGTGGTAGTTGTCGAAGAAGTAACCGTAGCGTGTGGTGGAGACGAAGTGCTGACTCAGCGTGATGTCCGCGCCGGTGTTGAACGTGGAGTTCGGCGCCGACCAGCCGAGTCCATGACTGTAAAGCGACAGCGGGTTGAGAATGGCCGTGTTCAGATAGCTGGACTCCGTCGAGATCGGGTCGGCGGTGGGTAATTCGTCACCGGTTTCACGCGCGTACTGATAGAGCCACGAACCGTACACGCGGATCTTCTGCGTCAGAGCAGCATCGATTCGGGCATACCCGAAATACTGTTGGCGATCCTGCGTAAAGTACTGATTGCCAGCGTTGTCGTCAAAGCTGCCAAAGTTCACTGTGCGGGCGCGGCTTTGAACCAGCGGATCGAACCCGGCAACGAACCACAGACGGTCTTTATAAATCGGGCCGCCGACGAGGATGCCCGGCTGCGCGGTCCTGAAATGTCCCTTCTGCGAGGAATAGATCTGCTGGGCAGGATCCTCGCGAATTGCTGCATCGCCCGAACTGGTGGGGTCATAGCGCAGATACGCGTTCACCGGATTCGCATCCGTCCCAGACGATTCGTAGGTCGAGAAGATCTCGCCGTGGAACTCGTTGCCGCCCTTCTTCATGATCACGTTGACCACGCCGCCAAGAGCGCCGCCGTACTCGGCTTCGACGCCCGAGGTCTTCATATCCACTTCGTCGATAAAGTCCATCGGTACGTTGGCCTTCGAGTAGCCGGCGGAGATGTTTTCCGTGTCCTGGCCTTCCACCAGGTAGCTCGACTCAGAGTCGGCCGCGCCGCCAATGGAGTAGCCGAACGACAGCCCGTTGCCGCTGCTGCCTGGCATGGATCCGCCGCTGCCGCCGATGCCGTGACCATTCTGCTGCATGCCGGACAAAGGTTCTTCGCGCGCCATGGGGGCAAATTGAATCACCGACTGGTAGGTGATGCCGGTGGGAAGGTTATTGAGCGCCTCAGAGGTGACGTTGGTGATGTTCTGGGTCGTGGTGGTATCGATCACGGGAGCTGCCCCGGTCACTTCCACGGTGGTTGCGGTCGCACCCACGCGGAGAGCGACATCGACGGTTGGCAGACGCCCGACGTCAATGGCGAGTCCTTCGCGCTTGTAGGTTTCGAAACCCTGGGCTTTAACGGTGATGGTGTAGGAGCCGGGAGGAAGATTCGCGAACCGGTAATAGCCGCTCGAATCGGTCTCGAGTTCCTTGCTGCCGATGAGCGTCGTGCCGGTAAGAACCACTTTGACCGAGGCACTACTGCGCCCGTCGGATCCTTGACTGTGCCTTGCAGGCCGCCTGTAGTTTCCTGGCAGTATGCGGACTGTTGCTGGGTTGTGACGATGAAGCCCAAGGCGAACGCAACAGCAAATAAAAGAGCAATGCCTTGTAACCGGAATAACCGCATCGGAACTCCTCCAAAAACCGTCTGTGCCCGAAGGCCTCTGAGGAAGGCTTCGCGACCCAGGTTGTGCGCTTTCGGAGGCTCGATGGGGAGGGCAAGTCCGATCCCGCAAGTTGACTCAAGAACGACAGAATGCAAACGAACAGAGTCCTCGACCTCATCCGGGGAGAGAGCAAGCTCCGCGGATGCGACCTCGACAGGTTGCGGGGATATCTAGTGAAATGTCGAGCAATTGATGTGCCAATTGGAAACTCCGGACAAAAGTGCCCCTTTCGTGTTGAAAAATAAGAGGCTTCTCGATCCCGTCTTTTCAAGGTCAGTCTCGAATCTATGAATTTTTGTAGGGGTTGCTTTGGATACTGCAGAATTTGGGCTGAAGAGGCGCCCTCAGCGGGTTGCGGCGCCTCACTCCAGGGCTGGGAGGGCAAGAAAACAGACCCAGAAGGTGGTTACGCGTGCGGGACGTTCTATCGGCTGGGGTTAGAGTGGAAGTCGATTGCCGGGAAGGTCATCCTGGCGTCACTCAGCGGACCTTCCTGCAAGAGTCGCCGAGTTGGTGTCGGCGATCGACGATTCAGCTGAAAAAAGAGACGTATCGGCGCCGCAGTGCACCGCCGTGACTTTCAGGCACAGCCCCGGTCGTTTCGAGTGACAAGCCCGAGGCACATGCAAAAGCCCCGGGTGGGATCCGGGGCTTCTGGTTTTCTGCTTAGGTTGCCTTGAGACTAAAAGATGACCTTCCCTCCCAGGATCACGAACCTGTTGCCGGAGGTATCACCGGGGATGCTTCCAGAGCCGTTTTCAACGTTGCTGGTGAAGTTGCTCGCTCCCACAAAGGGATTGCCGACGCCGCGGAACATCTGGTTGAGCACGTTGTAGGCGGCCATGGAGAGTTGCACGTTGACGCGTTCGGTAATGGGGAAGGTCTTCACAACAGTAGCGTCGAAATCGCTGTAGGGCTGGCCGCGCAGCAGGCTTCTGCTCGAGCCAGGATAAGGATTGTTCACCGAAAGCGCATAGGCTTGGTTGTTGATGATCCAATGAGTCGATGCTGGGTTAACCGGAGTGCCCGGGCTGTAAACGCCGGTAGTCGGGTCGGTGCTATCGCTGTTGTACACGATGTAGTGCGGCGTGCCAGGCACCGCCGCGCCGGTCGAAGGATCGCTGACGGCGGGATCCAGATAGGCGACGGTGTTGACAGGTGCGCTTTTGTTGGAGAGAACCAGCCGGCAGGTATCCGCCCCGAGTATGGCGGAGTTGAAGGCTCCATCACAGAAGCTGCTGTCACCGGTGTTGCCGTCAATATCGATGGGTTGATAGGGAGTGTAGACCTGGCCGCTGCGATAGCGGTAGAGGCCGGTGAGCAGAAAGCCGTTCACGGCGCGGCCGAGGAGCGTGTTGCCTTTGACGAATTTGGGCAGGTCGTAGGTGAAACCGATACCCAGAGTATTGGGGAAGTCGTTGCCGCCCAGCCCACGTTCCCCGGAATCCGGATTGCGAGGGTTTTGAGCAAATGCGAGGGTACTGCCGCCGCCGCCTGTGCTGCGAAGCCCATCCGTAGCGTTGTTCAGATCCTTCGAGAACGTATACGACACGGTTGAGTACAGGCCGTGATAGTTCTGCGTGGTGAGATTCAATTCCAGCGCGTCGTAGTTGGCCCAGCCTCCGTTCGTGAACTCAGCTACATTGTTGTAGTTACAATTGGGGCGTCCGTAGCCATCGGCGGACGGGTTCGAGCACAGCGATGATGGGGAGACGAGATTGGGGAAGGCCGTGGCGACGGGGAGCAGGAAAGGATTGGCATCGATCGGCTGGAAGTCGTCGGTGGTCTTTGTGCCGACGTAGCGTATTTCCGCAACCGCCGCGTTGCCGATCTGGTGGTCGATGCCAAAGGTATAGGTCTGCACATAGGGTGTGCGGAAATTGGTAGGGAAAGTGGCCTGGAGACCCTGACCCGGGTCACCGCCGATAGGCAGATTGGGCAGGTTCTCGACACGGAAGTCAGTGCTCAGGAGTGAGCCACTGGAGGGAAGGCATGCATTGGGACCGCAGAGGAAAGCACCCGTGTTGGTTACTGGCGCATAGTCGTTGACGATGAGAAACATGTTGTAATACGCGGGGTTTGCATTGATGGCGTAGCCGGCGCGAAGCACGAACTTTTTGTCGAAATCCGGATTCCAGGCCAGGCCGATGCGCGGCTCGAAGTTCGTATAAACCTGCTTGGCCTCGGGTACGGTGCGATCAGCGAGGGGTATCGAAGTGTCCCAGAAGGCGGTGCTGGGGTTGGACTCACGGGCGACCGTTTCGTCGTGCAGTTTGTTGGCTGCGTCGCTGAAAAATTCCCAGCGTACGCCCAGGTGCAAGGTCAATGTCGGAAGCGCCTTCCAATCATCCTGGAAGTAGGCAGCGAAGTCGGGCTCGGTGAACGGAATGGTGAGATTGCCGTTCGCCAGGTAGGAGTACCCGGATGTCCCTGACGGATAGCCTGCCCCGACCAGACCAGCGTCCTCCGTCCCCAGCAGGTTGCTGAGGGTCCCGAATTGCGGCAAGCCGTTGTAGTAGAAGATGCCGACATTGGGCGAGTTCTGATAATCGAATTCCCCGCCGAAGAGAAGGGTCTGGACGGCATGGGTCCAGGTGGCGTTGTTCTGCGCCTGGGTCACCTTCACGGTGCGGCCTTGCGGGAAGTCGGCATCTCCACCAAAATTCAGGTCGTCGTTATTGCCGAGGAACTCCACTTGCGCCGGGCAGGCGGCAAAGTCAGTGATGGTGCAGTTTGGAAAAGCGCCGCCCTCAAACGGAACCTTGGCTTCCTGAAAGCTGTAGCGCAACTGGTCAACGAGATTGCTGGTAAAGGCATGTGTCCAGTCGGCGCCGACTGAATAGGTGTCTGAAGGCACGTCGACAAAATCGCCGGAGGCAATGCCATCTCCTCCACCGACTCCAGTGGCAAGCTGAGGCTGGTAATAGAAACGCACGAAGAAGTGGTCTTTTTCCGTGGGCTGCCAATCGAGGCGGGCCAGCTCTTCCTGGTCATTGAAGATGCTGGCGATGGTACGCTCGACGCCGGCGAACTCGACAGAGGCAGAGTTGCCGGAGGCATCGGTGAGCGTTTCATCGACGGCAGTGCCGGGGATCGGCTGAGGATTGCCTTCCTTGATGGCGTATGGGCCGAAGTTGGCGAGGGCGGCGGCGCCGGGATCAGCGGCGAATGCCGACGCGATGGTCGCCAGGCCGGTTGGGTCGGGAGTGAGATCAGGCAGAGACTCAGAGGGTGTGACGCCCGTGCGGACCCGATCCCAAAAGGTGCTGAAGAAAAAGAAGAGCTTGTTCCTGAAAACCGGACCGCCGATGGTTGCTCCGGCGCGATTCTCAACATAACGCGGCAGCGTTGGCGCAATACAACCGGTGGACGCGCTGACGCCGGGAGGGCAGTAGCCGAAGAGCGGATTCTTCTCGTAGTTGGTCAACGAGCTCAGGAACTCATCCTGGTAAAGGTCGAAGGCGCTGCCGTGGAAGGAGTTTGTGCCGGACTTGGTGATGTAATTCTCGACCGCGCCGGCGTTGCGGCCATACTGGGCGCTGTAATCGTTGGTGATGACCTGGAGCTGCGCAATGGCGTCCTGGTTGCCAAAGAACACCTGGGGACCGCCGATGGAGTTGTCGTTGTTCGACTGGCCGTCGATCTCGAAGTTGTTGTAGCGGCCGCTCTGCCCGTTGACGGAATAGTTGTCGCCGTTGGTGTTGGAGAAATTGTCGTCGCCGGTGGCGACAACGCCCGGAATCAGTTCAACCACGGTGTCAAAGCCGTTGTTCAGCGGCAGGTTCTGCATTGTCTCAGTATTGAATGTCGTCGTCACCTGCGAGTCGGTGGTTTCAAGCAGAGAGGCCGCGGAACCGTTGACTTCGACCTCCTGGGTAGCTGCGGAGGCGACGTGGAGCTTGATTTCGTTTAAGTTGGTCGTGGCTCCGGAGACAACCTGAACGTTGGCGATGTTCTCACTGGCGAAACCGTTGGCTGTAACGAGCGCGCTGTAGGTTCCGATGGGGACGGCAAGGAACTTGAACGAGCCATCGCTCGTCGACTTCTCGACAAGCCTGAGGCCGTTTGCCTGATTGGTCAATTGAACCTGTGCGCCGGGAACTACCGCGGCCGAAGGATCGAGGACCGTTCCAGAGACAGTGCCAGTCGTGATCCCCTGGCAGAACGCAGGTGTTGTGGCGGCGAGCGCGAGCAAGATGAGGGCCCATGCCGCAGGGAGCATCCGGGAACAACGCATTGTAGACCTCCAGAGTCAGTGGAATGGGGAATGTTCTCGTACGCGCGCAACTGCGAGAACTTGCGTACAAATGCGACAACTTGCGCTGGGTGTTTCACTGCCGTGTGTAGAGAACACGGCCACGCTCAAAAAGATCAGAAAACTCGCAATGTACGAAAGACCCGGCTAACTTGCTCCGACGCAGTCACTTCGAATCGGAATCTGCGCGGGAAGGGGAACGCATTGAAGCCTGACATTGCACGTCGCGGGCCATTCTCGAGCGCCTGCGCTTCTATTGGTTTGTTACTAGAAAATAAACGAGTTGTCGATCACCCTTTGGTGTCACGTATACACCTGCCGGTGGCACTTTGGCGTCGCATCTATGAAATTCCATAAAAATATCTCCCCATAATCCGAAGACTGGATGCAACCTCCATTTTTCTTGAGACTTGGCTGTCCATGGGGCTGCGTTCCGGCGTCGGGGATTTGCGGTATTCTCCTCTTCATGCAGGTGACGCTCGCTTATATCGGCGCCCAAGCTCGAGCACAGGACGCGTACGACGGGTTGGTCCGCGACTATCTCAAACGCTGTGTTGGGGTTGCGCGGTGCGGGACGGAAGTGTTCCGGAGCGAAAGGGCGCTGTTTGAGTGGCTCGGCCGGCAGCGGGGCCGAACGCAGACGGTCGTTCTTCTGCTCGATGGGCGGGGGCGACAATTCTCCTCAGAGGCTCTTGCCGAATGGCTGGGTGCGCGGCGCGATGAGGGTACGCAACATGTGGTCTTCGCCGTCGGGCCGGCGGACGGGTGGTCAGAGGAGGCACGGGCCGAGGGCAAACGTCGCGGAGGGCTGCTCTCGCTGGGGCCCATGACGCTGGCTCACCAACTGGCGCGCTTGGTGATGGCCGAGCAGCTCTACCGGGCATGTACAATTCTCACGGGTCATCCGTACCACACAGGACATTGAGCATTGGCCGACACGCGTCGAGGACTGATTCTGATCAACACCGGCCCCGGCAAGGGAAAGACTACCGCGGCCCTGGGAACGGCTCTGCGCGCTGTGGGCTGCGGCATGAAGGTGCTGATGCTTCAGTTCATCAAGGGTTCATGGCACTACGGCGAGCTGGATGCGGTGCAAGCCTTGGGCGGGGACTTCGTGGGCAACTTTGTGATTCGGCAGATGGGGCGCGGCTTTGTGAAGATCGGCGGCGCGGAGCTCGATCCGGAAGACGTTCGCCTGGTCGAGGAGGCGTGGGCCGAGGCGCGAGAAGCAATCTATTCCGGGGAGTGGGATATGGTGGTGCTGGACGAAATCAACTACGCCATCAGCTACAACATGCTGGATGCGGCGGTGGTAGCCGAGGCGCTGCGTGGCAAACCGGAGATGGTGCATGTGATCCTGACCGGACGAAATGCCCATCCCCTGCTGGTGGAGCTGGCCGACACCGTGACCGAAATGCGTGAGGTGAAGCACGCTTATCAAAAGGGCGTCCTGGCGCAGCGCGGGATCGAGTACTGAGCGACGAAGGAGATCATTGTGCCGGAAAGCACACACCACCGTTGGGCAGATATCGCGCCTGAACCGCTGAACCCGCTGGTCACGCGGCAGTGCGTCGTGGGCACAAACATGATGCTGGCCCGCATCGTGCTCAAGAAGGGCGCGCGGGTGCCTATGCACGACCACTTTCACGAGCAGATGAGTCACGTAGTCGAGGGCGCGCTGAAATTCCGGATCGAGGGAAAGGAAATTGAGGTGCGCGCGGGCGAGATCCTTTGCATTCCGCCGCGCATGCCGCACGAAGTGATTGCGCTTGAGGATTCCGTGGCACTCGACATGTTCCATCCGCCGCGGCAGGACTGGATCGACGGCGACGACGCCTACCTTCGCGCCGGAACGGCGTAGCGCCGATCACGAACAACTAACCCGTCGCTTACGGGCCGTCCATTTACAATTGGGTTCGGTATGTCGTGGTTCAAGCGCGAGGACGGTGAGTATTCTTCTGCGGCGGGCGGTCCTGCGGCGGAGAACGGGCCTGAAACGGGCGCGAAAAACGTGCGCACTGAGGGCTTGTGGGTGAAATGCCCCGGCTGCCGCCAGCCGATTTATAAGCAGGATCTCGAAGCCAACCTGCAGGTCTGCCCCAAGTGCCAGCACCACTTCAAGCTGGGCGCGCGGGAGCGTATCGAAATGCTCCTCGAGCCGGGTTACGAGCTGGTCGACACCGGGCTGCGCTCTACCGATCCCTTGAACTTCAGCGACGTGAGGCCGTACAAGCAGCGGCTGCGCAAGGCGCGTGAGGACACAGGCCTCGATGACGCCATCCTGAACGCCCTGGGCCAGCTGGGGCCGCATGGCGTGGTGCTGAGCGCCATGGAATACGGCTTCATTGGCGGGTCGATGGGCGCCGTGGTGGGCGAGACGATCGCTAGGGCCGTGGATCGCGCGCGGCTGACGCGTAAGCCTCTGATCGTGGTGGCCGCGTCGGGCGGGGCGCGCATGATGGAGGGCGTGGTGAGCCTGTTGCAGATGGCCAAGATCTCCACCGCGCTGGCGCAACTGGACGACGCCCGTGTGCCCTATATCTGCGTGCTCACCAATCCCACGACGGGCGGCGTGACGGCGAGCTTCGCCATGCTGGGCGACCTGAACATTGCTGAGCCCGGAGCGCTGATCGGATTCGCCGGCCCACGCGTCATCGAGCAGACCATCCGGCAAAAACTGCCGGAGGGATTTCAGCGGTCGGAGTTCCTGCTGGAAAAGGGATTCCTCGATGCCGTCGTGCACCGGCGCGATCTGAAGGCCTACCTGATTCGCGCCTTGGAGTTCCTGAAGACGCCCGTCGCAGCGTAGCGGCTGCTTCCTTTTTCAATTAGGGTTACTTGTCTCTCGGGCCGGCTCCGAACGGGGCTCGCTTGCGGCCTAGAAGCTCCAGACCAAACCGCTGGAAATGCGCCAGAAGTTGTTGGGCAGGCCGGGGGTCTGAATGGGGAGAAGTGTGGCCACGCTGTTAATCAGTTTGAAATTGGACCATTGGTAGCCGCCGTCGACACGGAATGCGAACCGCCGTGTGATTGGAGTATCGAGACCGCCGCCCAGGAGGGTGACAAACGAGGCGGTTTCGCCGGGGGCCGCCTGTGGTCCCCAATATCTGTCGATGCCGCCTTGTCCCGCGAGCCCTTCGAGAAATGCGCACTCCTTGCCGAAACGCCGCGTGAATTGCGCGCCGCCCATGATGAAGTAGACGTGTTCCGCTGCTCCCAGATTGGCGCCGCGGTAGCTGGAGACGTCAATCTTGAAACGGATGTAGCGCCAGGGCGGGACCGTGATGGTAGCGTTCCAGCCGTTGAGCGGCTGGCGCGATCCCGGCAGGCCATTGGGGGAGTTGGAGAGGAACGCATAGCCGCCGTAGAGCTGAAAGCGCGCACGCACCTGCGACGCCGCCTCCGACTGGGCGTGGACCGCGGCCGCCAGGCACAGCATTGCAAACAGTGAGAAGAGACGAAACAGCATGCAGCGCCTCACAGGATCCAGTCCCGGCCATCCTATCTCGCCAGCGGAACGGCCCCGCGCCGCCTGATAGGCGATGTGCGAATGATTCCGATCCGGCAACCGCGGGCAAGCTTGGTCTCTAGGCCGGCGTGCAAGCCCGCAAGAAGAAAACTCTTGTTGAAAGCTTCCGCCTTGTCAGATCCGCATCGGCATCAGCACGTAACGGTACTTGTACTCGGCGTCGGGATCTTCGGGGCGCATCTGGCCAGCGGATTGAGAGTCCTTGAACTCGAGGCGGACCTCGCCGGCATTGTCGAGCGCCTTGAGGAAGTCGAGAATATAGCCGGAGTTGAAGCCCACCACGATAGGCTCGGAGGAATAGGGCGTGTCGATGGTGTCTTCGCTCTCACCGGACTCGGTGGAGTTGGCGCTCACCTTCGAGCTCGTTGTCCTCCAGGCGCATGCGGATGGCACCGGAGCGCTCGTCGGCAAACTGCGCCACGCGCTGTATCGCCGCGGAGAGTTCGCTCGCTCGCACGACGGCGAACTTGGTGTTGTCGCGCGGCATCACGGCCTCGAAGTTAGGGAACTGGCCCGTGAGCTTGCGGCTGCTCAGCGTGCGATGGCCTACGCGGAAGAAGAGCGTGTGCTCGTCGTCGGCGAAGTCAACCTTTTCCGCCTCGGAAGACGCAAGCAGGAGCTGCAGCTCCTGCAGAGCCTTGCGCGGAACCAGAACGCGCTTCTCGCCACTGATGCCTTCCAATGTTTCGCCGGGCTTCTCGACGAAGGAGAGCCGGTGGCCATCGGTGGCAACCATCGCGAGCGACTCCGCTTTGAGGATCAGTAGCGCGCCGTTGAGCGTGTAGCGCGATTCCTCGTTTGAAATGGCGAAGATGGTGCGGGCAATGAGTGTACGCAGCGAGGCAAGCGGGATGCTGGTTGCCGCGACGGTGGGAAACTCGGGAACCTGCGGATAGTTGGCGCGCGCCATGCCGACCATCTTGGTATTCGAGCGCCCACTGCGGATCTGGACCCAGTGGTTTTCGAGCAGCTTGATGGAGATGTCGCCGTCGGGCAGGAGCTTGATGTAGTCGTAGAGTTTGCGAGCAGGGATGGTGCATGCGCCCGGCTTCTTTACCTTCACGACCGTACTGGTGCGAATGGCTTGGTCAAGATCGGTCGCAGTGATGTTGAGCCGGTCTTCATCGGCCTCGAGGAGAAAATTGGACAGAATCGGGATCGTGGTCTTGCGCTCCACCACGCTCTGTGTCGCTGTGAGTTCTTTCACCAGGTCTTGGCGGCTTACGGTAATCTCCATCGCTGCCCCCTGGGCGGCTGGCTTCTCGACTTCGGTTTCCACGCTCGGCATATCCCACCCCGCGCTCGAAGCCGCGCCCTATGTCCTCACTGTATAACACCTTGCAGGTCGTCGGAAGCGGCCGCTTTTCTTCATCCCGATTGTAGCTATCTCTCAATCTATATGCCCGTGGAAAAGTGGGTAGGTTTTCTGAATTCTACAGAAAGGCGTGGTTTGACGGCCCGATCGCTCTTTGCCTGCTCTGGCGAATGCGCGAATACCGTTCGTTCGGCCCTCGCAAAGAATTGCGTGGGGGTTATAGATCAACATGAAGGACGATAAGAAAAGCTAGAAGTAGCCGTAGTGCACGTGGGAAAAGTGGGAAATAGGGCGAAGTGGTTTTGAAGGTGCAGGTTGAAGCACGGACAGGTTTTGTAAATCAGGACCGTGCGTATCAGGAGAACTGGAAAAGCGGCGGCGGACCGGTGGCGACGGGCATCGTTTCCCACTCTTCCCACAGGGGACCTGAAAACGGCTGTGGAAGGTAGAAGGATTATGTGCAAGGCGAGCAGAAGAGCAGAAGAGACAACGGATTGTAGCGGACACGTCTTGCACAAAGGCCAGTTTTGGACACGCAGAACTCCGTCGGCAAGGATACATGTTTGCGGCATGGCTTTTATACTGAGCTTTTCATGTCCTACGCTGCAGCTATCGACCAACTGAACGCAATGGCGGCGGAGCTATATGCTCGCCCGGGGCAGCCGCGGCGCAGGTTCTCTTTGGACGAGGTGCGGAAGCTACTTGATGCGCTTGGTGATCCGCACAAGCAGTTTCGTGCAGTACTCATCGCAGGAACGAATGGAAAAGGCTCGACCGCGTCGACCTTGGCGTCCATCCTGACGGAAGCGGGGCTGCGCGCAGGGCTTTACACTTCGCCGCACCTCGAAAAGCCCAATGAGCGCATCCGAGTGGACCGCAAAGAGATTGCGGATGCGGAATTTGCCCGCCTGTATTTTCGTGCCCATGACGCAGGCCAGGAGCTGGTGCAAGCGGGCCGGCTGCCGGAACTCCCGAGCTACTTTGAGATCCTGACGGCGGTCGCGTTCCGATATTTCGCCGAGAGCGAAGTTGATATCGCCGTGCTCGAGGTGGGCATGGGCGGCCGCCTGGATGCGACGAATGTAGTGGAACCGCTCGTCTCTATCATCACCGACATCTCGCTCGACCACGTGGAGTGGCTCGGCCCAACGATCTTGGACATCGCGCGCGAGAAAGCAGGGATCCTGCGCCGTGGTGGAACGATGATTACACTGCCGCAGCACCCTGAAGCCAACCAGGTTCTCGGCGAGGTGGCTACGCAGTTGGGCGTGCGCGGGGTCAGCGCTGTTCCGTATATGCCGGCGGCAGCCGCGATCGGCACGTACCCGGTCGAAGCGCGCGGGACAACGATAAAAGTCGATTCGCCGCTCGCTGGCGCACACCAGCAGCGCAACGTGGCGCTGGCTATCGCTGCGGCGGTGGAGCTGGCTGGCGGGCATGGATTTCCGATCACGCCCGCTGCGCTGGAGCGGGGGATTCGCCGCACGTACTGGCCGGGACGGCTGGAACGCATCGCGAAGAACGGCGTGGAGTGGATCCTCGACGTTGCCCACAACCCGGCTGGCGCGTGGGCGCTGCGAGCCGGCGTGCGGAACCAATTGGAAGCGGGAGGGCCACGCACACTTATCTTCAGTTGCCTGCGCGACAAGCCCATTACCGAGATGGCGCAGATTCTCTTTCCGCTCTTTGAGCAGGTGATCGTGGCGCCAATCCATACCGCACGCGCCGCGGCCCTCGACGATCTGCTGGCCGCGGCCGAGGCCACCGGAACACCGGCAGTTGCAGCGCAATCGGTGCGCGAGGCGATGCGCATGGCGCAAGAGCGCTCGGGCGGAGGCGTGGTCGTCGTGTCAGGATCGGTGTATCTTGTGGGCGAGGTGCGCACATTGCTGTTGGCGGCAGAGAGTGAGTCATCATGAGCCCGCGGCCCAATCCGCTGCCGCGGTTTTACCGTTGGCAAAGCAACGCGCTGCAGTCACCGCTGCTTTTGGTGCTCACGGCGATCTGCGCCAGCACGGCGTTTGTGGTCTCATGGGTGGACAAAAAGGGCCGCGTGCAGCATCACATCGCGCGGTTCTGGGGGCACAGCGCGGTGCGCATTTCGCTGTCGAGGCTGAGAATCGAAGGCGCGGAGAACTTCCACAAGCACCCCGTCGCGGTCTACACCTCGAACCATACTTCCTACATGGACACGCCCGTCATCTTCGGCGCGCTTCCCTTTCAGTTTCGCATTCTGGCCAAGAAAAGCCTTTGGCGCTGGCCGCTGATCGGCTGGTATTTGCGGCGCTCCGGGCAGATGCCCATCGACCTCGAGAACCCGAACGCGACGCTCTCCAGCCTGGGCGGGGCGGTGAAAGCGCTGCGCGCCGGTATGCCGCTGTTCGTCTTTCCAGAGGGCGGCCGAACGTCAGACGGTGAATTGCGCCCGTTTCTTTCCGGCGCGGCCTACCTGGCGATCCGGGCGCAGGTGCCGCTGGTGCCCATTGCGCTGAGCGGGGTTTTCGATCTGCTGCCGATTCACACACGTCACTTCTATCCAAGCAAGCTCACCGTGCGCGTAGGCGAGCCGATCGAGACGAAGGGAATGACTGTGCGCCAAAACGGAGAGTTGACACAGCGGCTGCGCGCGGCGATTGAGGGCCTGCTCCATCCGGCAAGCGTAAGGACCGATCAGGCCGTCGTGGCGGGGAACTAAGCCGGGAATCAGGCGGGATTGAGCCGGAAGATTTCGGCCGGTTGCACGGGCAACGAAGCATCAATTTGCGGCTCGCGCGGCTGCAGCCGGCAATGCGGTGGTTTCAGGCGCGCCGCGCCAAAGGGCCCCGAGTTCCTTGTAGAGTTCCTCAGCCTGTAGCGTAATTGGGATATCGGCAATGGGCTTGGGCGTTTTTGATCCGAGCAGCCACCAGGCAATGGGAGCTTGGTAGACATCGTATCCGGCGTGGTGCATGAGGCAGAGACCCACGCGCGCATTCTGATCTTCTTCGCTCAGGATCAGCTTGTTTTTCTCGTGAGCGTCCACACCATAGATGGCCACCAAGGGCACGATTGCCGGATCGAGCAGGATTACCGCCGCAGTAGCTCCGCCCATCGTGGAGGCTTCCTTCTTGGTACGCCAGCCCTGGTGCTCGATCGTACTGGCAATGTCGAGTGCGAGCAGCGCAGCCAGTTGAGAATCGTTCTGCAGTCGTTCCACGTACTCCCGAGGCACGGGAATCACTCCGTTTGGCTGTGCGCCGGCGCTGCTCCACTTTTTGAGGTCGACGAGCTCGAACCGGAAATCGATTTTGGTCGGATCGCCGGACGGAAGGGCGCGCTCAAACGGCGGCACCAACGATTCTCCGATCTTTTCCACCCGCGCCTGCATTGCGGGGTCGGAATAGAGCCAGACTTTGGTGGTGTCGGTTCGCTCGGCCGCGGACGGCGGGGCGTTTTTGTCGGCCTTCTTGTCCAGTTTCTTCTCTCCTTTGCCAATGACGTTCGGGGAGAACGCGGCGTCCTCGGCGATCAGCACACCATCGGGTCGCAGGCTCGCTTTGTAGTTGATCCAAACATTGGGAGCAATGTCGGCCGCCCCACGCAACGGCTCCTTGTAGGCGACCGTGGTGTACGCGGTCAGCAGGATGCGATAGCCATCCGCGTGAAGCACCTGGCCCTCCTTCGCTGCGGCATCGTGCGGCAGAAGTGCATCGACGATTCCACGGCCCTCGAGGTGAGACGCCGGAACGGTTTCGAGAACAATCTTGTCGGCTGCGAGCGCACGGTCTTTCTTCTGCGTTCCGTAAATGCTCATGCCTTCGCCGAGATAGGGAGCCGGATCTGGGCAGCCCGCCATCCCGGTACTACTGCCGGCCTGAATCGTCTGCGTTGCCGGACCGCAGAGGATGCGCAGTCCGTTCACGTCGAAATCTGATGCCGACGCCGCGCGCGTGACATAACCCCGAACAACGGGGCCATTAATCGAGTTGTTGTCCTGCGCCGAGCTGAGCGCTGCCGTAAGCAGCACGATGACGAGGGCGGTGGCCAGCCAGCTCCCGCGACAGAATCTCGGAAGGCTGATTCGAGCGCCCTGCTCGCCAGCCGGTCTGCTTTCAGTCATCTTCGCGAATAGAGTTTCCCGCATATTCCCTCCTGTTCTCCCTGCGTATTCGAACGCATTGCGTGACTGGCACAATCACCCGGCCGAATTTCGATCTCCTTTCGTGAACTACTTACTATTGTTTCGTCGCTCTCCGCGAGCAGGATCTCTTTCCGTCGCCGGCCGCGAGGCCTAGCTCCTCGCGGAGCAGCTTAGGGACGGTGGGCTGGACTTTTTCTTCCCTCCTCGTGGCCGCCAAAGACCCGAGGAGCGCCTGCTGAGTTGTCACGGTCGGAACCCCTGTAGAGATGCGCTGCCATGTTAGATTCGGGGAAGGCGCACGTAGATGTCCGTCCGCATCGCCATTCCTGTGCCGACGAGCAGCGACCCGGAGTACAACCAGCGGTCGTTGCCGCCGTATGTTGACGCGCTGAAAGCTGAGGGAGCGGAGCCTGTTGTGGTGCCGTTGGACGAGACGCAGGAGCGCGTGGCCGGGCTGCTGGCGGGCGTCCAAGGCGTTCTGCTGCCGGGCAGCCGCTACGACGTCGATCCGCAACGTTACGGCGAAGCGCGAGCGCCGGAATGCGCCGAGGGCGACCCCGCGCGCACTGCGGCCGACGAGCTGCTGCTGCAGGATGCCTTCAACCTACGCAAACCCGTCCTCGCCATCTGCCACGGAGCACAAAGCTTGAATGTGTGGCGTAGCGGCTCGCTGATTCAGGATTTGAAGACCACGGTGAATCACCGGCCCGGGCGCGACGTGGTTGAGGCGCATCCGGTGCACATTGCGGAGGGATCGCGTTTGACGGGGCTTCTGCAGGGAGCCGAGCGGGCGGAAGTGCAGGTGAACTCCAGCCATCATCAGGCGATTCGCAAGCCCGGCGATCATCTGCGCGTGACTGCCGTTTCTCCCGGCGATGGGGTAATCGAGGCGCTGGAGCTGGATGCGCCGGATCACTTCGTGGTCGCGGTGCAGTGGCATCCCGAGCGCACCTACACGCGAAGCGCGTTCTCACGGGCGATTTTTTCTGCGTTTGTCGAGGCTGCCGCCGCGTGGCAACCGCCGCAAGTCAACGAGCACGAGAGCGGGAAGTGAGCGGTGAGCGCGAACCAGACAAGTGTGCGGCTCAAAGCGTTGTTGGCGCAGGCCGGTCTTGACTCGCTGGACGATGAGACGGCCAACCGGTTCGAGGCTTATCTTTCGCTTTTCCTTCGCTGGAATAAGCGCATCAACCTAAGCTCGGTTCGGGATGAGGAGGGGATTCTATCGATGCATCTTGTTGAATCTATTGCTGTTGCTCGCGCTTTGCCGAGGGGGATTGTAACCCTGCTCGACTTCGGCTCGGGCGCAGGCCTACCGGGCATTCCCGTCGCGCTTTGCCGGCCAGAGATTGCTGTAACACTGGCCGAATCGCAAGGTAAGAAGGCGGCGTTCCTCGAAGAGGCCGTCCGCGAGCTGGGCATCGCTGCCAAGGTCCATGCGGGGCGAGCCGAGGCGCTTGGTACGGTGTTTGATTGCGTGATCCTGAGAGCTGTCGACAAGATGCCGAAAGCTGTTGCTGCCGCAGTCTGGCTAACTGCACCAGGGGGATGGCTGGCGCTGATGACGACGGATGCCGAGCTTCTCCGCCTTCAAGCGGCCACCGGCACGCCGTTCTCTTGGACGGAGCCGATCCGCGTACCAGGTAGCGAGCGAAGATTGCTCGCCCTGGGCCAGAGAGTCAATTTGTGAGCTTGATTTCGGCGAGCTTGCGAATAGAAGCCAGATCCGCCGAGTTGCGCACGATGAGGCGAACGCCCCTTCCCTCTGCGTGCCGCCTTGCCTCGGCAATGTAGTGCTCCCTGCTAGAACTGGACACATGATTTAGATAAGGTAGAGGCCTCCGCCAAAGGAGGCGCAGATGGGGCGTAAAGCACGTGTACAAAGGACTGTTGAAGAGAAGTGGCAGATCGTGTTGGAAGGTCTGAAGAGCGGCAACATCGCTGAGACCTGCCGCAAGTATGAGATCGCGCCGAATCTTTACTATCGTTGGAAAGACGAAGTGGAGCAGGGCGCCAAGGCTGCGCTTGGGGGGAGAAGCGCAGCCGCGCACCCGGACCAAGAGCAGGCCAAAAGGATCAAGCAGTTGGAGCGGGCGCTGGGCCGCAGCGCGCTGCAGATCGAGATACTAAAAAACGTGCTGGGCGAGTGAGCTGCGGGCAGGCACATTCGCAAGCCAGAGAACTTGTTGCCCAGGGCACGGAAGCCAGTCTGGTGGCCGAGACGCTGTCGATCAGCCGCTCCAGCCTTTACTATCGGAAGCGCCCGCACACGAGCCGCGCTGACCGCTCCGAGGACATGCGGATCGTGGAGGCGTGCGGTGAGAAGCCGGCCTACGGCTATCGCCGCGTGGTCTGGTGGCTCAAGCGCAAGCAGCAGCTTGAAGTCAACGGCAAGCGTGTGCTACGCGTGATGCGTGAGCGCGGCCTGCTCGTGCGCCAGGGTCGTTATCGCGTCATCCGGAAGAAGGACTGGAGCCGCGTGGAAGCGCCGCAACCGAACCTGGTCTGGCAGTCGGACATGACCAAGGTCTGGGCCGGACCTTCGACAGGATGGTCTTATCTGGTCAGCGTGATCGACTGCTGCACGCGCGAGATCGTTGGCTGGGATCTGAGCCTGCGATGCCGCTCTGCCGAGGCGCTGTCTGCCCTCGACAGCGCCGTGCTTAACCACCTGCCACGCGGCCCGCGTGGACTCGGGCTCACGCTCGCCACCGACAACGGCACGCAGTTCACCTCGGCGCGCTACGTGGAAACCCTCAACCGGCTTGGCATCCAGCATCGCCGCACCGCTTACAATCATCCCGAAGGCAACAGCTACATCGAACGATTCCACCGCAGCCTGAAAGAAGAGGAGGTCTGGATCAACGAGTACCAGAGCTTCGACCATGCACGGCAGTCCATCGCTCGATGGATCGAGGAATATAATCACGACCGTCCGCACCGCGGACTCCGCGGCCGAACTCCGCACGAAGCAAGTGCGCAGTTCCAAGCCAAAACACTTACTTCAAACTCGGCCTCTAATGTCTAAATCAGCAGGGAGCACTACAGCAATCTCCTTCAGCAGACTCTTTGGCAGATCGCTGGCGCGCGCCACGGCGACAGCTTTGTCGCCAAGAACGAAGGACACGCGAAAACATCCCTCGCATGGAGCCAAGTAGAGGATCGTTCGTGCCTTCAGCGCGGGGCGTAGCGCCCAGCCGTACTTGGGCGAGATCGACTTCCACTCACAGCAGGCGATGCCTTGCTCAGTGAGCCAGTCAAGCAGTTCTTTCCACGCAGTTGTGGCCGGCCCCAGCTTTGCAGACACTTCCGTAGGGGTGGGCTTGGTCTTTCTCCCAATAAAAGCGTTTGGGATATCCATGCGTGCCTTCTTTCTGGATCTCATCGAATGAATAGGTGGATGTTGCGATCATTTCCGTAGTTTTTTTCGCCTGGTTCAATTCCCCTGAAACGCCGGCGCGCGCTTCTCAAGGAAGGCCCGAATGCCTTCCTGGTAATCGTGGCTGTCGTAGACCTCGCGGCGGAGCGCCTGGAGACGCTCGTAGGTTTCCGGGTTGAGTGGGTGGGCATTGGCCAGCACGCGCATCTCTTCCTTCAAAACTCGGAGCACGAGCGGCGAGGTTTGTGCCATCTGGCGAGCCAGGTTCATGGTGAAGTCTTCAAGCTCGGCTCGCGGGACGACATGATTGATCACGCCGCAATCCTCGAGGCGAGTGACAGAAGCAGGCTCCGCCGTGAAGAGTAATTCTTTCAACAGGTGCATGCCGGCGACTTTGATGAGATTCAGCGTCCCGTGAATGTCGTAAGGGACGCCGAGCTTGGCTGGAGTGATGGCAAAGGTAGAATCCTCCGCGGCGACGATCACGTCGCAGCCAAGCACCAGCTCGCAAGCGCCGCCCCACACCGAACCCTCGACCATGGCAATCACGGGGTGAGGAGAATGCTCGATCTTGCGCATCACCTGCCGCAACGGATCGTTGTAGGTGAGCGGATCGCGGCCGTTGATCGGCAGTTCCCGCACATCGTGGCCGGCGGAGAACACCTTTGCGCCCTTGGCAGCACGCAAGATCACCACGCGCACGGGGGGCGAATGAAGCGATTCCAGGGCAAGAACGATGTCGTCAAGTAGAACCTTACTCAGTGCATTGACTTTTCCGTGGTTCATCGTAATCACGCCAATGACGCCATCGACTATCGAATGAGCAGCTTTCACGAGTGGACTCCGCGTTACGGATCGATAGTAGTCCTGTTTGGCGCTTGCTGCGGGTCGTGGGGTGAGCTTCTTGGTACGTTCGGAACCATGGGTCTCATGGGATGCCGGAAATAGCAGCATCGACCTGCCGCGGCTTGGTTCGTTTCGATGGCATGTTCCACGTGGAACGGTCGGAAGCTCGGGATGGGGCAGGAATCGAATCCGTCATGGTTCCACGTGGAACATCCGTTCCCTGAAACCCAATTTGGACCTCGTTCCAAAATGAAACGCCCGTCGCCGACATGGCAAAAACTCCCCCGACCCACAGGTAGTTTTCCACTACGAAGCACTTTTTGTCTCTCCCGTACCGCCTCGGCTCCGCCTGCTCCAAAGCTCTTTCGCTAGAAGCGGTTGCTCCCCGGAACCTTCCGGGTCCGCCCCGGACTTTCCACAGGGATGCCGCGTTTCCCACAATGCAAGTGCCTCGCCGCGAATCCCCTGCCGCTTTACTCTGGATTGCCATGGGCAAGATCGTCGGGCTCGTCAACCAAAAAGGTGGGGTGGGAAAAACAACCACAGCCATCAATCTGGCTGCGTGCCTGGCCATGGAGGGGCTCAAAATCCTTTTAGTCGATTGCGATCCCCAGGCCAACGCCTCCTCTGGCCTCGGCCTGCAACGCGACGACAACCGCCATTCCGTCTACGATGTGCTTGTTCGCGACAGCCTCGCGGAACAGGTGATTCTCCCCACGGAGGTCGATGGGCTTTGGCTGCTTCCCAGTTCCAAGAACCTGACAGGCGCGAACATCGAACTGGCTGCTGCAGACGACCGGGCCCTCCGCCTGCGCCACAGTCTCGAGCCGATCAAAGCCAACTTCGAGCTGATCTTCCTCGATTGTCCGCCGGCACTTGACCTGCTCACGCTCAACGTCCTGTCGGCAGCGGAAACCCTTATCGTCCCCATGCAGGCCGAGTACTTTGCCCTCGAGGGAATCTCGGAGCTGATTTCGACCCTCGAACGCGTACGCTCCGCTTTCAACCCCTATCTCATGATCGAAGGCGTGCTGCTGACCATGTACGACGACCGCACCAACCTGGCTCAGCAAGTCACCGAAACCCTCCGCGAGTACTTTCGCGAGATTCTCTATCGGACCGTGATCCCGCGCAACGTGCGCTTAGCGGAAGCGCCCAGCCATGGCAAACCGGTCGCCCTTTACGACCCCCGCTCGCGGGGTGCCGAGGCGTACTTCGAGTTGGCCTGGGAGTTTCTGGCCCGCAATCAGATGGAAAGCCCGCGCATGGCGGAACGCAGAGCCCAGGCCGCTGACCGCCCAAGGGGCAGAGGCACGTTTTGGCCCTATTCGTGACCTCGCGGCCCACCTGCTGGATGCGCCCGTTCGTTGCCGCACTTCAAACACAGAGTCGCAATCGCCGGAATCGAGGAATAAGCATCATGAGCACAACCGCCCCTGACACCAAACGCCGCGCCCTGGGCAAAGGGCTTGACTCTCTGCTCCCACGTGCACATGCCACACCAACTCCCGAGGCTGAGGGCGGAAAACCGCGCGAGATCCCTCTCGATCAGATCGACCAGAATCCGTTCCAAACTCGCTCGCTGGTGAACCAGGAACAGTTGGCCGAGCTGGCTGCCTCAATTGCAGCGAACGGCGTCGTTCAGCCGGTACTGGTCCGTCCGCTAGCCAGCGGCCGCTTTCAGATCATCGCCGGAGAGCGGCGATGGCGAGCCTCGCAGATGGCTGGCAAGACGACTGTTCCGGCCATCCTGCGCCAGGTCTCCGACGAGCAGGCGATGGAGATCACGATCGTCGAGAACTTGCAGCGCGCCGACCTGAACCCGATCGAGCAGGCACGCGCCTTCGAGCGGCTCTCTCGCGAGTTTCATATGACCCAGGAGCAAATGGCGCAGCGCACCGGAAAGGACCGGGCAACAGTAGCTAACTTCTTACGCTTGTTAAAGTTACCATCATCGATCCAGGCCCGCGTCGAGTCCGGTGAGCTCACGTTCGGACATGCGCGCGCTCTGTTGGCTATCGAGGACGCCGAGGCGATGGAGAAGGCAGCGCAGCGGGTCGTCACGCTTTCGCTTTCTGTTCGCCAGACAGAGAACTACGTGCAGGGGCTCATCGATCCCAGCCGCAAAGCCAAGAAGGGGCACAAGGAGCCGCCGCCCGTCGATCCCAACGTGCGCGATGCCCAGGAGCGGCTGCAGCGCGCTCTCGGACTCAAGGTCACTATCGAGGACCACAACGGCCGCGGCAAAGTCATCATCGAATACGCCCGCCTGGAGGATTTCGACACTCTGATGGAGCGATTTGCGGGTGAGTGAAGCGATCGGGGACTGGGCAGTGCGGCAGACATGCGAACCATCCGCGATTAGGATTAAAAAATCTGATAATCTGACTTGATGGACCCAATCACAATCAGCGTCACGGACGCATCGCGGAACTTTGCCGACTGCGTGAACCGCGTGCGCTATCAGGGCACAAGCTTCATCCTGCTCAAAGCAGGCACCCCCGTGGCGCTCATTGTGCCGGCAGAACCGCGGCCCAAGAAAGGGAGCCAACTGGCCGCAGCGCTACAGAAGGCCGTGGAAGGCGTTCACGTCGGCGAGGAAGAAGCCACCTCCTGGCTTCACGATCTGGAACAGGCGCGCGGATCTCTGCAGCCGCAGGTGAGGCCGTGGCGTTTTTGATCGATGCCGATGTGATCATTCAGGCCGAGCGGAAGGCGCTCGATCTCGATGCGTGGCTTCGTTCCCATCGCGACGAGGAGATCAAGCTCGCGGCCATTACCGTCGCCGAGCTGTGGCGCAGCGTGGAGCGGGCTTCCGGCAGCCATCGCGCCAAGCGGCAGAAGTTCGTTCAGCGATTGCTGCCTGCCTTTGACATCGTCTCCTACACCCACAAGGCGGCCGTTGAACATGCGCGCCTGTGGGCTGACATTGAGTCCGCAGGCCAGAGAATGAGCCCGCACGACCTGATGCTCGCGGCGACGGCCCGTGAGTGTGGCGCCACGATCGTCACTTTCAACACGCAGCGTTTCGCGGCCGTTCCGGGATTGACGGTGCTAAAACCATAGAGCAGTTTCGGAAGTACTATGTCCGGTCAAAATGTTTACTAAGGTCGTCGCTCGCTGCTGGTCGCGCCGACTTGAATCTAGTGAATACGGCTAGACAATTTCCGAAACTGCTATAGCGGGCGTGTACTGAGAGGCAAAGACCGCTGGATGAACGCTTCAATGTTCCTCATTTGCGCCGCAGTCGCAGCTGGCGTCGCCGCAGGGCAGACACCCCCGTCAAATCCGGTGACCATCAAGGTCGATCTTGCAAAACCGGTGGGCAGCTACAAGCCGATTTCGAGTTGGTTTGGCTTCGACGAGTCAAACTACACCAAGATGCAGTACGGCAAGCAACTTCTGAGCGAGTTGCACGACCTGAGCCCGGCGCCTGTTTCTATTCGCACCCATCATCTTCTGACTTCGGGCAACGGCGTGCCCGAGCTGAAGTGGAGTTCGTCGAATGTCTTCAGCCTGGACAAGAGTGGCAAGCCGGTTTACGACTTCACGATCACGGACGAGACCTTCGATGAGTTCCGGAAGGCCGGCGTTCGGCCGATGGTGGAGCTGGGCTTCATGCCCAAAGATCTGGCTGCCACGGTGCCGGGAATCGCCGAATATCAGCTCCACAATCCCGCCCCCACAATGGGAGGCGCGTCGAACAATCCGCCCAGGGACTACAAAATGTGGGGCGACCTGGTGCGCAAGTACGCCGAACATCTTGTCGAGCGCTACGGCCGCCAGCAGGTAAGCACATGGTACTTCGAAGTCTGGAATGAACCGGACATCGGCTACTGGCATGGCACGCGAGAGGAGTACTTCAAGCTCTACGACTATGCGGTAGCTGGAGTGAGAGCCGCACTGCCCAATGCGAAGGTGGGCGGGCCGGCAAGCACGGGGCCGGCCAACACAAAAGCGAACGCCTTCCTCGAAAGCTTTCTGCAACACTGCCTGCATGACAAGAGCGCGGCCGACGGCAAGCCGGTGCCGCTGGACTTCATCTCATTTCACCCCAAGGGCCGCACGGCATTGGTTAACGGGCATGTAGAGATGGGCCTCTCGAACGAATTAGAGGCTGCAGAAGCGGGCTTTCGGGTGGTTGCAAAATACCCGCAATATCGCCATATGCCGATCATCCTGAGCGAGGCCGATCCTGAGGGCTGTGCAGCATGCTCGATGATGGACAATCCAGCGAACGCGTACCGCAACGGGCCGCTCTACGCGAGCTATACGGCAACTGCCATGAAGGCGTTGTTCGAGTTGCAGGACAAAGCGAAGGTGAACCTGATCGCTATGCTGTCGTGGTCGTTCGAGTTTGAAAACATGGATTACTTTGAGGGATTTCGAACGCTGGCAACGAACGGCATCGACAAGCCCATCCTGAATTTCTTCCGCATGGCGGGCCTGATGTCCGGGGAGCGGGTCGCGACCACGAGCACGGGCCAGGTTCCGCTCGACGATCTTGTGAAGGCAGGTGTGCGCCAGGGGCCCGACGTGGACGCGTTTGCGACGAGAGCTGATCGCGAAGCGGCAGTCATGGTCTGGAACTATCACGATGACGATCTCGCCGCGCCTGTCGCGGAGGTCCGACTCGCCGTCGCTGGACTTCCGGCTAGCGTGAAGAAAGTGCTGCTGGAGCACTACCGGATCGATGAGATACACAGCAATGCGTACACCGTATGGAAGAAGATGGGCTCGCCGCACGCGCCAACGCCGGAGCAATACGCCGAGCTCAAAGCGGCAGGCCAACTGCAGCTCCTCACCTCGCCCACTTGGCTCGATGTCGCCAACGGAAAGGCGACCATCGAAACGACGCTTCCACGCCAGGCGGTATCGCTGCTGCGGCTCAAGTGGTAAGGGGCTCACTCTCCACTCACCCAAAAGCACAAACCCGCGATTCCGCGGTTGCTTTAAGGCTGCGGGAGATTTATCCTTCAATTTCTGATCGTTTCTTCCTGAAGGCTCCTCTTCACGGCGGGGGAGCCAGTCTTTTTTGTTGAATCGGCTTCTTTAGAACACTAGCGGAGACAGCAATATGGCCGTCCAACCCGTCACATCCACGAATCACGCGCCCCACACCGTCCGGCCCATCCCCGTGGTCCTGAATGGGCGCACCCTCGAAACCAACCGGCGCATTCCGCTCAATCTGGACTGGGTGGAAGGCGTGCGCGTGAACACCAGCGCGGTGGAGCGCCGGGCGGCCACGCACTGCGCGCGGCGCACCGTGAAGAAAGAGACGCAGGCGGCATGGCTGCTGCGCGCGATTGCCTGCATGGACCTGACGACATTGAGCGGCGACGACTCGGCCGACCGCGTGCGGCGGCTGTGCGCCAAGGCGCGCAATCCTCTGCAGCGCCACATCGTTGAAGGCCTCGGCATCGAGGATTTGCACCTGACCGTCGGGGCCGTCTGCGTCTACCACGCATTTGTTGAGACGGCGGTGAAGGCGCTCGAAGGATCGGGCATTCCCGTGGCTGCGGTCTCGGCGGGATTCCCCGCAGGCCTTTCGCCGCTCGCCGAGCGCATGGAAGAGATTCACCGCAGCGTGGAGGCGGGCGCATCCGAGATCGACATCGTGATCACGCGGGCACATGTTTTCGGTGGGGAGTGGCAGGCGCTGTACGACGAGGTTGCGGCGTTCAGAGAAGCAGCGGGCCCGGCGCATTTGAAGGCCATCCTGGGCACGGGCGACTTGATGACGCTGCGTAACGTGGCGCGGGCAAGCTGGGTGGCGATGATGGCCGGCGCAAACTTTATCAAGACGTCGACGGGCAAGGAAACCGTAAACGCCACGCTGCCGGTTTCGCTCGTCATGGTGCGCAGCATTCGCGACTACGCGGAGCGCACGGGCATGGCCGTAGGGTTCAAGCCGGCCGGCGGCATTCGCACGGCGCGCCAGGCAACGGACTGGCTGGCGCTGATGAAGGATGAACTGGGACGGCCGTGGCTGGAGCCGTCACTCTTTCGATTCGGCGCCAGTGGAATGTTGGCCGACATCGAGCGCCAACTGGAGCATCATCTTACTGGGCGCTACTCGGCGGCGTACCGTCACCCCATCGCCTGAGGGCTTGCCGAGGATCACAAGGAGACGCTGTGAGCATTGCGGAAAAGTTCTACACCATGGAGTACGGCGCCGCGCCGGAGGACCCCAAAGAAGCGGTGCAATGGCTCGAGCGGCACAACCGCCGGTTTGAGGAGTTCATCGGCGGCGCGTGGGTAAAGCCCAAGAGCGGCGAATACATGACCACCAGCGATCCTGCGAGCGGTGACACCATCGCTGAGGTTGCCAAAGGCAACACCGACGACGTGAAGGCCGCGGTGGCAGCCGCGCGCAACGCTCTTCCTGCGTGGCAGGCGCTGAGCGGCCACGAGCGGGCGCGGTATTTGTATGCTCTCGCCCGGCAGGTGCAGAAGCACTCGCGGCGCCTAGCGGTGCTCGAGACGATGGACAACGGCAAACCGATCCGCGAGAGCCGCGACATCGATATTCCGCTGGTCGCGCGGCATTTTTATCATCACGCGGGTTGGGCGCAGTTGCTCGAGCAGGAGTTTCCCAACTACACCGCCTGCGGCGTCGTGGGCCAGGTGATTCCGTGGAACTTTCCGCTGCTGATGTTCGCCTGGAAGGTGGCTCCGGCGCTCGCCGCGGGCAACACGGTGGTCATTAAACCGGCAAAATACACGCCGCTCACTGCGCTCGCCTTCGCCGAGCTCGCTATGGAAGTGGGCCTGCCGCCGGGCGTGCTCAACGTGCTCACCTGCGACGCGCGCACCGGCCAGGCGCTCATCGAACATCCCGGAATCGATAAAGTTGCGTTTACCGGATCGACGGAAGTGGGCCGCATCATCCGCAAAGCCACGGCAAACTCTACCAAGAAGTTGTCGCTCGAACTTGGCGGCAAATCGCCCTTCGTCGTCTTCGACGATGCCGATCTCGATTCGGCCGTCGAGGGCGTGGTCGACGCGATCTGGTTCAATCAGGGCCAGGTGTGCTGCGCGGGCTCGCGGCTGCTGGTGCAGGAACGCGTGGCCGAGACGCTCTATGCAAAGATTCGCGCGCGCATGGAAACCTTGCGCGTGGGACCTCCGCTGGACAAGGCCATCGACATTGGTGCGATTGTTTCGCCGGTGCAGCTTGAAACCATCCGCAAGATGGTGGATTCCGGTGTGGCCGAAGGCGCGCGCTGCTGGCAGCCGAGCAATCCTCTGCCTGCGAAGGGCTGCTTCTTCCCGCCCACGCTGCTCACCGATGTGCATCCCGCGGCAACAGTGATGCAGGAGGAGATCTTCGGGCCGGTCCTCGTCGGCATGACCTTCCGCACGCCGGCCGAAGCGGCGGAGCTGGCCAACAACACGGTCTACGGCCTGGCCGCAAGCATCTGGAGCGAGAACATCAACGTCGCGCTCGACCTGGCCTCGCAGGTGAAGGCTGGCGTGGTGTGGGTCAACTGCACAAACCAGTTCGACGCCGCCTGCGGATTCGGCGGCTATCGCGAGTCCGGCTACGGCCGTGAAGGCGGACGCGAGGGCATGCTCGAGTATCTGACCCCGAAGTGGCTGCACACGCTGCCCGCGGCGCCGGAGAAGGCGGTGAAGATTGAGGCTCCCGATGAGGAGGAGGGATTCACTCCGGCGGGTGGGCCGATTGATCGCACGGTAAAGCAGTACATCGGCGGAAAGCAGGCGCGGCCGGATTCGGGGTACTCGTTCCCGGTGTACGGACGCGATGGTGAACTGCTCGGCGAAGCTCCTCTCGGCAACCGCAAGGACATTCGCAACGCGGTCGAGGCCGCGCGGAACGCCTCAGGCTGGGCGAGAAATTCAGCACACAACCGCGCGCAGGTGATCTACTTCCTGGCGGAAAACATGATCCAGCGGCGCGACGAGATCGCGCACCGGCTGGCCCGCGCCGTTGGTGAGGAACAGGCGGCTGTCGAAGTCGATCTCTCTATCGAACGAATCTTCAGTTACGCCGCCTGGGCCGACAAATACGAGGGCGTGGTGCATCATCCGCCGGGCCGCAACATTACTATTGCAATGCCGGAACCGGTGGGCGCTATCGGCATCCTTGCGCCGCCGGAAGCGCCGCTGCTAGGCCTGCTCTCGCTGGTGCTGCCAGCGATGGCCGTCGGCAACACGGTAGTTGCGGTCCCATCTGAGCGCTATCCGCTGATTATCGGCGACGTTTATCAACTTCTCGACACGAGCGACGTACCCGCCGGCGTTGTCAATCTTGTTGCCGGACGCCCGACGGAGCTCGCCAAGACCCTTGCCGAGCACGACGGCATCGAGGCCATCTGGTGCTTCCGCAGTAATGAGGAAGCGAACGCGGTGCGCGCTGCGTCCATCGGCAACATGAAGCAGGTGTGGACCAACGACGGCCACGAATACGACTGGTTCAATCCCGCCCAAGCCGAAGGCCGCTGGTTCCTGCAACACGCCACGCAAGTGAAGAACATCTGGGTGCCGTACGGAGAATGAACGCCGGAAGCGATTAGACCGCCCGGCTATTCTCCTATCCAGAAAGCGGAAAACCGCGCCAATCGTCAGTTTCCACGCACCTTTCAGAAAACGTGCCCTTTCTGGAAATACGCTGGAGGCACAAACTGGCTTTGGACCCCCTACCAACGCGCTGGTGGCCTCCGGCTGATGTATTACCTAAGTGCTGGTCAAAACTAGGCGACCGATTGCAAAAGTAACTATATTCTGATTACTATGGGTACAACTCTGTTGATTTCCCCTTTCGGATTGGTTGCTCTTGGTTGATCTCGTATCTGCTGACTTAGAGGTGCGCACATGACCTGCCCTAGGTGCCAGTCCAGCTCAGTTTCAATCATTCCGGCAGAGATTCGTCTCTATCGCAACAGCCCTCGCACGTTGAGCCATCCTCCCGTGACTCCTTCCCCGGATGTCCAGATTTGTCTGGATTGCGGCTGGTCGGAATTCTCAGTCCCTCGTTCCTGGCTTTCCGCCGGATGGTTGCGCTCGGCGCGTCCAACGGGTACCCCAAATGGGACAGCGATCGTGTCCTCGCCGGTGCCTGCGGTTTCAACATAGACAGAGCTGCCGCAATGCCGTGCTGACCTCTCCCGACCGGGAATGAATAGGCCCTGCGCGCCGCCGTCTCTGTGAGGGAAAGAGCACCAGAGGCACGATGTGGGCCCGTTATGCTGTGCTCTCAAGAGGGATGGAGACTCGCTCCATTTTTGCGATGGATTTAGGGCGGTTTCTGCATTTCGCGGGACGGCCTAGGAAAGCAGGTTGTTTTCCGATAGTGAAGGTCGAGAAAATCGGATCCAGGATGTCGTCGGGTGTGGTCTGGCCAGTAAGCAAGTCGAGGGCCCGGCGTAGAAGGACACCCCTGGATCGCGGCCACTTCCTTATCACCGGCTCGATGCACTGATTAGCAGCACCCAGTCGCTGTCCCCAGCGTGGTTCTTTGCTGGTGGAGCGAATTGCCGGGTTCCGGTATTCGGAAATCGCCCCCCCGGGACCGCATGGTAGGTCCCATTCGTAGGGTCAAACCAGTTGGCAGTGCCGGGGCCTTTCAGGCCAGTCATATTGATCGTGACCGGGCGCGCGGTCGGTAGATAAACAACCACGTACGATCCGTCAACTGTCCTGGCGGCCGTGGCATAGTCGCTCTGGCTCACGCCGAGGGTCATCTGAGTCGTAAGCTTGTCGGAATTGAAGAGGATTTCGGCGTTCCCAAAGGTTCCAAAGCCAGCCGTAACGACCTTGTGTTGCTGGTCGGGAATCAGGTTCTGCCATGGCAACGATGAAAAAAAGTCCTTCCAGATCGTGAGTTGCGATACTCCAACGGTATCGATATGGGAGTTCCAACCCGGCGGAAGGCTCCAGGTGTAGTGATTGCCGTAAAACTGCCCCACGCCGCCGCTCAACATGGTCCAGTATTCCTGGCGCCGCAGCACTTCGGGCGTTCCATAGTCCGATGGCACACCAACCTTTTCCAGATCGTAATGCGCCTCCACGAGATAGGTGGGCATCACCGGCTTCTGATTGTAGCTATGCAGCATCTGAATGTAGGTCGCCGAGTAGGTATAGGTGCCGTTGAGCGAAAGGATAGGAGCCCAGGATCGATCGTCAAGAGACGAGCTCGTGTTGTAGTTGAGCTCAACACTCTGAAGCTGCCCGGGGGCAACCGACTGAATTCCTTTCGCGACTGCTTGTACCAATGCGTCATCGGAGGGAACGCGCCAGTTGTTGAAGTCATTCCCGCTGATCCACGCGACGTTGGGAAAACGCTTATAGCGGCGGCCTAGATACTGTCCGTAAGCGTATGCCGCAGCAAGGCCATTGTTGCGCAGTGTTTGCAGCCAACCATTGGTCTCCGCCGGATTGATGAAAACCAAAATGCCATGTTTTGCCGCTGTCTGAATCATGTCGTTGAGACGCGCAAAGTAGGCCTCGTTGGGCTTGGAGAGATCGTAGTGCGTGTAGTCCATCCCACCGGCCTCGAATTCAGTGAGAGAAAGAGTGCCGTCGTAATTAGCGCCGGTCCCGGAATCCGTCCCGCCTGCCACGAATCCAGTAAAAGGAAGAATGCCGTCGGGGGTGGCGGCGGTCTTGTTATCCGGAAAGTCCGGGCCTGCGCAGGCTACATCGATCCACCCCGCTGTGTTGAACCCATGCGCCTGCCGGTCAGCAAAGTACTTTTCAGCGTCTGCTTCGCTGAGCCTGCCCATGAGTCCCTGCGGGGAATCTCCCACGATCAGAAATGGCTTATTCTTCCGGTCCACAAGATAGCGGTGGTTCGCACTCAGCTTGAGCGGGTAAGCGGGCAAGGTTGCGCCGGAAGCTTGAGCGGTTGCTGCGCCTTCCCCACCTTTTGCTGTAACCAGGCCTGGGTAAATCAGCGAAATGAGCATTGCAGGCCCGATCCACAAGGAACAATGCCGGAAGGTTCTGAATCTCACTTCGACACCTCCTGGTGTTTGGTCTGGCCCGTGGTCATGCCGATTTTGATCTGTTGACGATGATGGTATGCGAACTCAAAGCTGTTCTCGCCATTGCAAGTGATCCTCGAGGAGTTGAGACTTCCCTACGCCATGAATCATATGTGACCCGTTGAAGAACTCGATATCTGTCTCACTTCCCATGTTCATTCTGTCTTGGAATCCGAGCAAATGGGCATATTCAAGAGTGACCCCCTCATCGGCTCCCGCCGGATCAGCGTGGCCGCGCTCTAAAGCGGTTTCGGAAATGGCGTATCCGCACAAATGGCAGCCAAGTCGTCGCGACCCCAAGACCGGGGTCCCCACGGACAGGTCCTCGTCCGTGGGGTGGAAGAAGCGACGACCCTGAATGGAGCTTTGATCGGACACAGTATTTCCGAAACCGCCGTAGACCATGGTCTATTTTCCGATGCAGAAAGTGGAGAAGATCAGGTTCAGGATGTCGTCGGGTGTGGTCTGGCCGGTGAGCGAGTCGAGGGCCCAGAGCGCGCGGTAGAGATCGAGCAGAATCATTTCGTGGGGAATGCCGCCGGCGTTGGCCCTCGCGGCGTCGGCCAGCGCGGCAAGAGCTGTGGTGACGGACTGGTGCTGGCGAAGGTTGGTCAGCATGCCAGGCTCAGCCGCGGCTCCTCCGGTGGCGAGCGCCAAGATGCGATCGCGGAGTGCGGCGATGCCTTCGCCGGTAAGCGCAGAGGTCGAGAGCGCGGGGAGCCCCGAAAATGCGGGCTGGGATGCAGAAGCAGATTGTGATTCGGCCGCCAGCAAGTCGCTCTTATTGAGGGCCACAATCGCCGAGCGGCCCTCGACCGCGGCGAGCAGTCGGCGCTCGTCTTCCTTGATCGGCTGTGTCGCGTCGACCACGATGAGCACCAGCGCCGCGTCGGCCAGCGCTTCGTGGCTGCGGCGGATGCCGAGTTGCTCGGCCTCCTCCAGTGTGTCGTGAGCGCCAGCTCGGAGACCCGCGGTATCGACCAGCTCAAGGGGAATGCCGCCGAGAGAGATGCGTTCAGTGACCAGGTCGCGAGTGGTGCCGGGGCTAGCGGTCACGATGGCGCGGTCGCGCTCGACGAGCCGGTTGAAGAGCGAGCTCTTGCCCACATTGGGGCGACCCACGATGGCCAGCGTCAATCCATCGTGAACGATCCGGCCACGCGCGAATGACGCTTCGAGCGCGGCGAGCGGCGGTGTCATTGTTTCGATGCGCTGCGCAATCTCGGCCTGCGGCGTCACGTCCACGTCGTCCTCGGCAAAGTCGATGCCCGCTTCGAGCAGAGCGATCAACTCCACCAGCGACTGCTTTACCGGCGCTACACGATGGCTGAGCGCGCCGCCCATCTGGCTCGCGGCCTGGCGCGCCTGCGTAAGCGTCTGCGCATCGATGAGGTCGCGCACCGCTTCGGCTTGGGTTAAGTCAAGCCGCCCGGCCAGAAAAGCTCGCTGCGTAAACTCCCCCGGCTCGGCCAAACGCGCACCGAGCTCGAGCGCCCGGCGCAACAGGAACTCCAAAACGACCGGCGACCCGTGCGCGGCAATCTCCACCAGATCTTCGGTGGTGTAGGAATTCGGCGCGGCGAAGAAAGTTACCAGAGCTTCGTCGATGCGCGGCGCATCTGCGTCCTCCGCGTCGATCACATCGGCCAGCCGCGCGCGGGCATGCTCCAGCGGCTGATGCGGGCGCACGAGTTGCGATGCGATGAACGCAGCCAGCGGCCCGCTCAGGCGCACGATCCCGATGCCGCCGCGTCCGGGCGGCGTGGAGATGGCGGCGATGGTGTCGGTTACGGGTTCTTGCGCGCTCATTCGTTGCACTCAGTGTAGTGTCTGGAGCTCAAGAGCCCTATCGCAGCACGCGCAGCCTCCTGGGAACAACGCACCTTCTCAACGGCGGGTCATTGCGCAGATGAGTGCCGATGTGATGGTGGCGTGTGCTGTGGGTCTTGCAATAGAGTTGACGTGGGAATGTGTCTCTCGGGATTCTCTCTGGTTTCCACTTGAGAACCTCGATTGGCTTGAGGTGGAAGCGATGAAAGCTGTGAGATTAGTCACGCTCAAGTTTTTCGCGCTGTTGTTTCTTTTGCCCGGCCTGGCCGGCCTGATTATTTCGGCCATGATCTCCACTCACTACCTCGACGTTATGCCCAAGTGGCCGGTGCCAGAGGAGAATCGCGTGGTGCCTCGCGGCATCCACGGGATCACCGTCTATCAAACTCCGGCTGAGGATCGCAATCTCAGCCTGGTTGAGTACTCTTCCGTGGGCGTGTTCCTGGTCGGCCTCACGCTGGGAGTGGTGTATCTCGAGAAATGGGGCAGCATGCAATCGGCTGCCGCCGAAGACGACTCGGAGCTGGCCGAAAATCCTAGATAACTGTGCAGTTGAACCCGCGACGCTCCCGCAGATCGCGATCCTCTACAATAAGCCGATGCCGGAACTGCCCGAAGTGGAGACGATCGCTCGCGGCGTCGACAAGCGTGTGCGTGGCGACCGCATCGTCCATGCCTGGTTTACCAGTCACCCGCAACCTTTCAAGACGCCGCCTGCACGGCAATCCAGGGGGCTTGTGGGACGTACCGTACTGGCCGTGCACCGCACCGGGAAGCACATGGTTTTCGAGCTAGGCGCGGCGAGCACGGCGCCCCGCGCTAACGAAAAAGAATCGGCGCCGCACGGGCAAGCACGCGCCGCGCCCGAGGCGCAGTGGATCGTGCACCTTGGCATGACGGGGCGGCTGCTGGTCACTACTCCTGATTGCCCCGTCGCTCCGCACACGCATGCGCGGCTGGCATTGGCGAGTGGCCGGGAGTTGCGCTTTGTGGATCCGCGCCGGTTTGGCCGGCTCGAGTTCCGCGATCTTCACCGTGGCGCTGCGTTCCGCGCGCCTGGAGCGGAACCGCTCTCGATCGGTGCGCGCGAATTCGCCGCGCTTTTCCGCGGCCGGCGCCTCTACATCAAAGCAGCCTCTGCTCAACCAGACGCTCCTTGCAGGCGTGGGCAATATCTATGCCGACGAGAGCCTGTTTCACGCCGGCATCCGGCCGCGCCGCCGAGCCAATCGCCTCACCCGCGCCGAACTCGAGCGGCTCCGGTTGGCGCTGCGCCAGATCCTCAGCCACGCCATCCGGCTTGGCGGCTCGTCGGTTTCCGATTACGTCGATGCCGATGGCGCGCGCGGCTTCTTTCAACTCGAGCACTGCGTGTATCAGCGGACCGGCCAGCCCTGCCGCCGCTGCCAAACGCCCATCCGGCGAGTGTTGGTAGCCGGGCGTGGAACCCACTACTGTCCCAAGTGCCAGCGGTGATTGGCGCCTGCCAGGCGATCTAGGCTAGCTCCCCTACGTTTTTTTGAAGGATTCTCGCCTCTTGGCTTCCAGAATCCAGACAATCGCCCTCCGTGTTTCGCATAACCATTTGAAAAGAAAGGATGTTTCGAACGGAACACCGATTGCTACGTAATGAACGCCAGTGATGTATCGGCCGCTCAAAGGAACGCTGAGCGAGCTTGAGCAGCACCGGGTACCCGGCAGGAGCAACCGACAACGAGCGGCCCTCAAAAGGGAGAAGCCGGCCGGGGAGCCCGCAACCAGAGCGGAGGAGACAAGCCCCGCTCTCCACTTGCCTGGGAGGCCAGTGACCAGTGCGGGAGGAGGGAAACGCCACTCCAGAAGGAGTGGCGTTTCTGCGTGAGCGCACTCTTTTCCGGCGGGCGCTTTCCCCAACCGGCCGAACGGTCCCCGGGGTTGCCACGACTGTTACCTAAGATGTTTCCCCCCGCGACCCCTACTTGCCAGAGGTGGGGCTTCCCTGTAGTATCAGAGTTGCCTATCAAGCGGCTGACGCGGGCCACCCAGGCATGGGGTTGAGCAAGCTCGCCGCAGAGCAAGTACATTTCTCCCGGCAGTTCGGTTGTTAGTCAGCTGTGCGCGGCGAAAGCTCACATAGGAACGGGCATCATCTGAGAAAAGCAGAGGCCGCGCCGAGTCGATTCCGGCGATCGGATGGAATTGATTGACGACTCGCGCGCATCAAGCGGCAATCGCATTCTCACAGAGCCTCAAGGGGTGGAACCACAGAGGCTGAGGCGCGGTGACCGGTGTGATGACGGTCCCGCAACGTTTCCCGGCTTGGGAAGAGACGGCCGCGCCGCTTTTTCGAAGAGGGCAGTGCGCTGATGGAGATCTGCCGCGCTTTCCGGTGAGGCCGGATAGGAGGCGCGCAGGGATCACAAAGCTCCTCAAACAGGACGCAAACGCGCAATTCAATGCGCCAGAGAGCAAAGCACCAGGAAGTACACGCATTATGACAATAGAACCCACGCAGCCCCAGCTTGAACAGGGGCCTCCTCCTGACACCGGTCAGGTGCAGCCGCTGCAGCCGCAAGGACATCGCCGCCGCCGCCGTCGCCGCAAGAACAAGTCAAGCCAGCAGGCCCCGATGCAAGGGCAGCAGGTGCAAGGGCCGCAGATGCAGGCGCCGCAAGCCGCGCCGCTCAAGCCTGTTCACCAGCACCAGGGGCGCAAGAGAAAGAAGTTCTTCTCCAAGCCCCAGGCTCCTCAGGCGCAGCCCGGCAACAGCATCTCCGGGCCGCCGCAGGGCAAACGCAGGGGACGGCAAAAAGGGCCGCGCACCTTCATCGGCCCCATGGACCACAGCTATCGCGCGGTCAACGGCAACGTAGCCGACGGCCCGCCCTCCACCATTCCCGTGATGGGCAACGGCCACGGCGGCGGATACTATCCCGACGTTTATGCTGCGCAGCCCCCGGCGCCCATCCGCGAGGATGCCCCCACGCGCATCTTCTGTTTCATTGAGGATCTCTTCTTCCTCGCCAAGATCCAGGAGACGGCGCGCAAACTGGGTGTGAAGGTCGAATTCGTCAAGGGCGACAAGGACCAGGTGTCGCGCATCTACGACGCGCCGGAAAACGAAATACCCTCGCTGCTGGTTTTCGACCTCAACAACCTCAACGCCAAGCCACTGGCGCTCATTCCCAAATTCAAAGGCAAATTCAAGAAGGCCGTTTCCATCATTGGCTTTCTCAACCACCTGCAGGGCGATTTGAAAATGAAGGCCCTGGAGGCTGGATGCGACGTGGTGATGCCGCGCTCGGCCTTCTCGCAGAGTCTGCCCATTCTCCTCCGCCGCTACGGCGTGGAAGAGGAAGAGGATCACTCGCAGCAGCCAGTGTAAAAAGCAGGGATTAGGGAATAGACGGCGCGCTGATCTGGCGCGCATTTCTTCCGCGCGATGGATGCCTAACAGCCGCGCTTAGCCTGGCGGCCAGGAGTGGACGCGGCCACCGAGCAAGTGCAAATGCAAGTGGTCGACAGTCTGACCGCCGTGCTTGCCAGTATTCACGACGACGCGGTAACCCTCCGCGAGGCCCTTTTTGCGGGCAATCTCCGCAGCCGCCCACATCAGATGCCCGAGCAGAGCGCGGTGTTCCTTGCCTGCCTCGTCGAGCGAGCCGATATGCTCGCGGGGCACCACCAGCACGTGCACCGGCGCCTTAGGGTTGATGTCGGCGAATGCATAGGCGAGCTCGTCCTGATAAACGGCGGTCGACGGGATTTGTCCTGCGATGATCTTGCAAAAAATGCAATCCATGGCTTGATCAGTGTACATGCGGCCTGCGCGATGCGATGCGTGAGCTCAGCTTACAATGACGCTATGGCTGCTTCCCCGCCCTTCCGCATCGTGCACACCGTCTGTTCGCACGACTGCCCTGACTCGTGCGCGGTGCTGGTGACGGTGAACGAGGAAGGCCGCGCGGTGAAGGTGGAAGGCGACCCGTCGCAGCCGGTTACGCGGGGCTTCTTGTGCGGCAAGGTGGCCAAGTATCTCGACCGCGTGTACGCGCCGGACCGGGTTTTGTACCCGTTGCGCCGCAAGCTTGGAGTGGCGAAAGGGCCCTTGCCGCGCGGACGCGAGCACGAGTCCTTCGAGCGCGTGAGTTGGGACGAGGCGCTCGATGCGATCGCCGCGCGGCTCCGCGAGGTCAGCGACCGGTACGGCCCCGAGTCGATTCTCCCTTATAGTTACGCCGGCACCATCGGCGTGCTTGGCTACGGCTCCATGGATCGCCGCTTCTTTCATCGCCTCGGGGCGAGCCAGCTCGACCGCACCATCTGTTCCGAGGCCGGCGGGCAGGCATGGAAACTGGTTTACGGCAAAAAGTTCGGCACACCCACCGAGGATGTGCGGCTGGCGAAGCTCATCCTGGCGTGGGGCGCGAACATCCACGGCAACAACATTCATCTTTGGCCATTCGTTGAGGAGGCGCGGCGCAACGGAGCGCGGCTGATCGTCATCGATCCCTACCGTACGCGCACCGCGGCAGTGGCCGACGGGCACATCGCCATTCGTCCCGGAACCGATGCGGCGCTGGCGCTGGGCATGATGCACGTCATCCTGAACGAAGGCCTGGAAGACCGCGCCTACATTGCGGAAATGACGCATGGCTTCGAGCGCCTGGCCGAACGCGTGCGCGAGTACACGCCGGAGCGCGTGGCCGCGTGGACGGGCATGACAGCGGGCGAGATCGAACAGCTTTCGCGGGAGTACGCCACCACGCGCCCCGCGATGCTGCGCCTGAACTACGGCGTGCAGCGATGCGAGAACGGCGGCGCGTCGGTGCGCGCCATCGCCATGCTGCCCGCGCTCACTGGCGCGTGGAAGCATCGCGGAGGCGGCGCGCAACTGTCGACGTCGGGTGCGTTCGATTGGGACGAGGATGCTCTCCGCCGCCCCGATCTGGCGCTGGCTTCGCCGCTGCATCGGTTGGCGCGCGTCGTCAACATGAGCCAGTTGGGCCACGCGCTGGCGGAGTTAGGAAGAGATCAGAGAACAGAGATCAGAGATCAGAAAGACTGGGAACATGGAATAGTCACCCCAGCAAGCAAAGATCGCTCGCCGGGGGCCCCGACAGGGATCAGGGAAAAAAGCGATGGGCCGGCGGTGCACGCGCTGGTTGTCTACAATTCGAATCCCGGCGCAGTGGCGCCGAATCACAACGCAGTTTGCCGGGGCCTCATGCGCGACGACCTCTTCATCGTGGTGCACGAGCTCTTCTTCACCGACACAACGGACTACGCCGACTTCATCCTGCCGGCGACGACATTCCTCGAACACACCGACGTGCAGGGCGCTTACGGCCACTACTTCGTGCAGCTTTCAAAGCAGGCCATTGAGCCGCTCGGCGAGGCGCGTTCCAACGTCTGGCTCTTCGGCCAGCTTGCGCAGCGCATGGGATTCACTGAAGCCTGCTTCCGCGACACGCCGGAGGAGATGATCCGGCAGGCGCTGGCTATCGGCGCGGACGGCCACTCGAAGAATGCGAGCATGGAACACATCACGCTCGACGATCTGGAGCGCGAAGGGCACATTCCGCTCGCCTTCCATTCCGATCCTGAGAGGCGTCCCTTCCTGCCGTACACGTCGGGGCCGCTCGCCACGACGTCGGGCAAGATCGAATTCTTCTCGGAGACCCTAGCAGCCGCGGGCCTCGATGGCCTTCCGAGCTTTGTTCCGCCGACCGAGTCGCGATGGGGCGAAACGGCGGAGAAGCATCCGCTGGAACTACTGGGGCGCAAGAACGACAACTACATGAACTCGACCTTCGCCAACCTGCCGGGCCATCGCAAGATGGAAGCGCGGACCAGCCAGCGGCTGGAGATGCACCCGGCCGACGCGGAGTCGCGCGGTGTGGCGGACGGCGACCGCGTGCGCGTCTTCAACGACCGCGGCTCGCTGGAGTTGACGGCGATGCTGAACGCGAGCCTGCCCAAAGGCGTGGTGGCCGCGCGGCTCGATTGGGCCAAGCTGCATCCCGGCGGCGCCAACATCAATGCGCTCACCAGCGAGCGGCTGACCGACATCGGCGGCGGAGCAACGTTTTACTCAGTGCTGGTGGAAGTGGCGAAGGCGTAGCGCGCCGCAGGCTGAAGACCCGCGAAAATGGCCCGGGAAAAGGGCCGTTTTGGTGACAAATTCGACCGTTTTTGATTACGATTTCTGGGAGGTCATGTTGATTATAAAAGAGTTAACATCGTAAATATACCCCCACCGGGTATAGAAAAAATTTCTTGCGTTTCTGCACCTCTTTGGGCAGTCCAAACGCCGCACTTTTGTTTGGACATTGTCTACAGATATTATGCGCCAGGCGAGCGAAATTATCTGCAAAGTTTAAGAACTTTATTATTGTGCTGCGGTTGGAGTCTAATGCCGGCGAGCGCGCTCACGTTGGAGTTCGCGGTAAACCTCGCTTTTTGAACGGCCCAGATCGCGCGCCAGGCGCTTGAGCGCTTCCTTCTCGTCGATTCCAAAATCGGTCTGAAGCCGCGCGACGCGGCCAGCGATGGTCTCAACTGGGGTTGACACCGCTTCGGACGCGCCGCCCTGGGCTGGCGCCTCGATCAGAAGAGTGATCTCACCGCGGATGCGATCGCGGCCGGCGAGTTCGCGGCGCACCTCGGCGACAGTTCCGCGCAGAAACTCTTCGTGAATCTTGGTCAGCTCGCGGGCCACTGCCACGCGTAGGGCAGGACCCCAGACGCTTTCGAGATCTGCCAACGTCGAGAGCACGCGGTGCGGCGCCTCGTAGAAGATCAGCGTGCGCGTGGTGGCGCGCGACTGGGCGGCGAGCGAGGCGATTTTGGCAAGATTTTCCAGGCGCGTGCGGCGGGCGCCGGCTTTCTCTGGAAGGAAGCCGAGGAACTCAAACTCCTCGGCGGGCAGGCCTGAGGCGATCAACGCGCTGATCGCGGCATTGGCGCCGGGAATGGGAATCACCGGCACGCCTGCGGCGATGGCCTCGCGCACCAGCCAGGCGCCGGGATCGCTCACGCCGGGCGTTCCGGCATCGGAGACGAGCGCGATGGCCTTCCCGGCCTTTATGTTTTGGATCAGTTCCGTGGCACGGGTGTGCTCGTTGTGCTCGTGGCAACTGACGGTGGGTTTGGCGATTTCGAAATGGTTGAGGAGCTTCTGCGTCTGGCGGGTGTCTTCGCAGGCGATGCGGTCTACGTAGCGCAGAACCTCGAGCGCGCGCAGCGTGATGTCGCCAAGGTTGCCGATGGGCGTGGCGACGAGGTAGAGGCCGGGAACGAGATTCGCGGCAAGATTCGCCGGGGGAGCCGAATCTTCTTCTCGTGCCATGGGACCTTCAGTTCTCTGATTCCTGGCGCTCGATGCGCCGCTGCTCGGCGAGCAGGGCCATGGAGTTCATCAGGTTCTGCACGCTGACAATGCCCACCACGCGCCCGCTCTCGGTGACGGGAATCAGCGCCAGGCCGCGGCCGGCGGTGAGGCGGCGGATGGTGGTGCCCAGAGTGTCCTCGGGCCGCGCCACCTGGAAGGCGCGCGACATCACCGCCTGCACGTAGCCGTTGCCATCGTTGCGCAGAGCTTCCACGATGCGCTGCCGCGAGACGATGCCCACCAGTTGCGGGCCGCGCACGACGGGAAAATCCTCCTGCAGCGAGTGCACGCAGCGGTAGAGAGCGTCGGCCAGCGTGTCAGAGGGCGAGAGCGTGGCAAAGTCGGTGAGCATCACCTCGCGCATGCGCACGGTATCCACCACCGACTGGAAGAACACGCCCTGATCCTCAATCTGCGCGCCGATCATGATGAAGAAGCCGGCGAGGATGAGCCAGGGATCCTGCAGCAGCATGCCGCCCAGCATGGCGGCCAGGGCCAGCACCTGGCCCAGGCCGGCAGCGGCGCGGCCCGCGGGAGCAAATCCGTGCTTGCGCGCAAAGCTGTTGCGGATCAGCCGGCCGCAATCCAGCGGATAGGCGGGGAACAGGTGAAGCAGTCCCAGAAAAGCCTGCATCCAGACCAGGCTGCGCAGCAGATGGGCGGGAGTGATGAACGGATGGTCGAAGAGCCGCACATCGCCGCTGGCGCCCAGGATGATGCCGGCAGCGGCCAGCGCCGCGCTCAAGTTTGCCAGCGGGCCGGCGAGCGGCGAGGGCAAACTGGCCGCCGCCCTGTTGGCGTTTTCCTGGCTCTCGGGATTGGCGTAGGCGAACAGGCCGCCGATGGGCAGCAGCAGAATGGCGCGCAGGCGCAGTCCCAGCCACGCCGCAACCAGCAGGCGCGCGGTTTCGCGCACCACGACGGCCGCCACCAGCAGAAAAACAGGGCCAGCCCGCGCGGCCAGCCGTCCGCGCCGCTGATGGCGAACAGCACCAGGACCAGCAGCGGGAAGAAGATGTGGACGCGCATCTCCACGCCCATCCATCGGCCCAGCGGGATTGACCAACCACGCATACATCCGATTGTAGAGGGTCCGGCCGAAAGGCAGCTTCTAGCGCTAGCTTTCTCGGGCGGGTCGCGGCGCGACCAGAGCTTGCCAGGCTGCGCCGATTCACTCGGCGTATGGCAGATCGAAGCGATGCCTGATCCGCCGGTTCTGGCACCCGCTGTCCGTTATGCTGGTTGGCGATGCGCATCATCGCCGGATCGTACCGCTCGCGCGTGCTCGAGGCTCCGCCGGGATTGAGCACCCGGCCCGACCAGCGACCGCCTGCGCGAGACGCTCTTCAATGTGCTCGCGCCGCGCATCGAGAGCGGCGCGGCTTTTCTTGATCTGTATGCCGGCTCGGGCGCGGTGGGCATTGAGGCGCTCAGCCGCGGCGCCGCGCATGTCACCTTTGTCGAGCGGGCTCCGGCGGCGCTGAAGGTCCTGCGCGGCAATCTGGCGCGCCTGGGGATCGACAGCGGATTTCGCATTCATGCGGAGAGCGTGAGCGCGTTTCTCCGATCGGCCGCAAACCCAATCCAAAACCAGAACGCTACGAAGTGGTGTTTCTCGATCCGCCGTACGACGCGGCGCAGGAGTATGCGGCTGCGCTCGGGCTTCTGGGCGGCACGGCCGGCAAAATTCTTGCGCCTGGCGCGCTGGTGGTTGCCGAGCACCGGCGCAAGCATCGCTCTGAAGAGCGCAGTACGGCAGCCTCGAAGCGGACGCGCCTGCTCGAACAGGGCGACGCGGCGCTCAGCTTTTTTGCGGTCTCATCCACGGCCCGGGACCGAACGTCAGACGGCCTGCGCTGATCGTGGAATCGCATGCGCGTTTTCTTGCACTTACACCTGTGAGCGGTATCACTTTCAACTGCATTGACAGGAGCGGAGAGTAGATGAAAAATGGCGAGTTGAAGGAATTCGACCCCTTTCATGCAGTCTAGGGAGGAAAAGTGAAAAACGCGGTGAAGATGCAGGCTTTGGGAGCTTTGGTTCTGATGGGCGCAGGGTTGTGGATGGCGGGCTGCAAGTCGGGGCCCGATTTGACGCAAGCCCAGGCGTTGGCCATGATTCAGGCCAAGTACGACCAGACCCCCGCTACGCCGATCAGCATCACGGTGAACAGTACAGGCATGGTGCAGGGAGTGACAGCCAAATACTGGTTCGAGACCAAGAGATATCCCAACGGGTACTGGGGCGACTTTACGATTACTCCGGACGGCAAGAAGGTACTCAAGCTGTTGAGCGGCGGGGATGTGATTCAGTGGCGGCCCGACAGTCCGACCGATGCGAATTTTGTTGTGGTGATCCAGACCGTGGCGACGAATCATCTGAAAGCGCGCGACGTGGGCCAGGTGCAGACCGTGGGCGACAGCAGGATCGCTTCGTTCACCGAAGACGTGAATCTGGATGGAGTGCCGGAGCCGCTGCAGAATATGGCGCACAATCCCGGCAACAAGTTAAGTGCCCTTCGCCAAGCCACCTTCGTGCTGGTCAACGGCGCCTGGAGCCTGCAATCGATCGAATAGAAGCTTAAGTGCTTATTGCGGCGGCGAATTGCGCGGGACGGTAGGCGTTTCGCCGCCCATCATACCGGCCACGTTCACGCTTGTCGCGGTAAAGACGCCATCTTTCACGGCGCCTTCCACGCGAATGGTGTCGCCCACTTGAATATCAGCCAGGGTCACAGGCTCGCGGTGCTTGCGGAAGGCCGTATTTTCGTCGGCGACAAGGGTGTGAGAAGCGTTGTCGATCGTGCCGGTGAGGGTGATCTTTGTGCTGTCGATCGCCGTCACTTTGCCCTGCAGCCAGGTCTTACCGAAGTTGGCCTGCATCTCACGCATCTGCGTCACAACTTCAGGGCTGAGTGCACAATGCGTAATGCACCCACCGATTTTGCAGTTGCGTCAATATCTCCCATAACGCCGATGGCATCACCCACCTTGATGTCCGTTGGCTTGATCGGCTGCGGACCGCCTCCGCCGCCCGCCATGCGCTGTCCCCCGTGCTCGCCCATACCTCCCCCGCCGGGCCCGCGCATTCCGGCCACCTGCTTCACGATGCGGGTATCAGAGGTGAAGTGGACGGTGTAGACTTCGCCCGCGTCGGTCTTGATGGTGTAGTGATCCGCCGCAACTTCAGTGACCGTGCCGATCATGCCGCGACTCCACATACCCATGCCGCCGCCATAGCTGCCGCGTCCACCGTGCTGGCCGTAGCCACCACCGGATCCCTGGCCGGAGTTTTGACCGGGGTTCTGGCTTGCCGGCGGAGCAGAACCGGAATCCTGAGCACCGGCTGCGGCAGTGAGAGCAGCGACAATGACCATCGCAGGTAAAAGGCGGGAGTTCATACGATCTCCTGGGTCGCGGAAGGGCGAACCTATCAGAATAGACGCAGGAGATACCGGAAGAGACGATGGGACGACAGGCAAGCGGCTGTGAAAGCAATACCAATCGTTAGTTGCCAGATTGCTCGGCGAGCAGCTTCTGGAACTCGGGATCGCCGCTCAACCCGGCGAACTCGCTGTCCGAGGCGACCTTCCTCGGGTTCGCGAAACCCTCATTCATTGAAGCGCGGAGATATTCGAGAGCGCAACCTGTTTGCCCGGTGCGGACGCAGGCCAACGCCATGTAGTAATTCATCGCACCGCGCTCGCGCGCGGGAGCCGGGTCCTCCATCCTGGGGCTGATGCCCTTTTCAAAGATCGCGGGATCGAGAGCGGTCGCCCGCTCATAAGCGTCCCAGCCCTCGCGGTAGTCATGCTGCGCGATCAGGTTTGTCCCTAGATTCTTGTAGATGAGCGCAGAATGCGAGTCGAGTTTCAGGGCTCTTCGGTAGGCGCGATCGGCCCGCTTGTAATCTCCCAGGGATTCGTACATTGTGCCCAGATTGTTCAGGACCTGAGGATCGTCTGGATTGAGCTTAAGGGACTGCTCGTAACACCGCGACGCTTCCTTGAAATTGAACATCATTTGGTTGGCAACGCCCATCCCGTTCCACACCGCAGCCGTCCTCACGGGAGATTTGGCGTACTCGGCGATGGCAGCCTGGTAGCGCTGGTGAAATACGAGCGCGTCGCCGATTTCGAGGGGGGTGAACTGGGCCGGCTCGTTGGCGAACTTGACGGCGGACGGATCCTGCGAAGTCGTTCCGCGTAGAACTTTTGTGCTGACCGCAACTGGAAGACTTTGAGACGCAGCCACGGTCCCTGCCAGCACCCACGCTGACAGGCAGAGACAGATAGGAAGTTTCAACATCATTCCTCCCAGAACGTGAGTCGAAGGGGCGATTCACCGTTCCAACCGATCGATGCCGTGCAGCTCGATTGCCTAAATTACACCATGAAACCTGCGCGCAAGAAAGTAATTAAAATGTAAAAAATGGCGGAAACGGCACGGCAACCCGAACCGGCAAAACCGTGGGATGGATCGCAGGCGGCGCGGCTGGTTACTGCGAGCGCGGTTCGGCAAGCAGTTGCTGGAAGGCCGGGTTGTTGCGCAGGCTGGCAAACTCGGCGTCGGATGCCACCTTCTTACGGGTAGTAAATCCTTCGTCCAGCGCCAACCGGAGATACTGGAGAGCGCAGTCGGTGTAGCCAGCGCGCGCGCAGCCCGCCGCCATGTAGTAGTTCATGGCGCCCCGCTCCTGCACGTTGGAGGGGTTTTCGACCGTTGGACTGGAGTGATCGGTAAAGATCTGCGGATCGATGGCTAGGGCCTGCTGGTAGGCCTCCCAGCCTCTGTTGTACTTGTGCTGCTCCAACAGGTTGGTACCTAAGTTCTTAAGAATAAGCGCCGAGCGCGGCTCGAGCTTGAGCGCCTTGCGATACAGGCGGTCTGCCTGTCCGTACGCCTTGAGCGAGGCGTAAACCGTACCCAGGTTGTTAAGAACCTCTGGGTTGCGGGGATCGAGCCTGAGAGATTCCTTGTAACAGCGGGTCGCGTCCTTGGCGTTGAACATCATCTGATAGGCAATGCCCATCTTGTTCCAGAGAGTGGCTGTCTTTTCCGGCTCTTTGGAATACGCGGCGATGGCGGCCTGGTAGCGTTGATGGACGATGAGCGCGTCGCCCAATTGCTCGGGCGTCGGCGGTGGAGGCGCAGAGGTTGTTTGGGCTGGTGTTGCAGCGGCAGGGGTTGCGGCCGGCGTTGCGGCTTGAGCCGGAACCTGGTCTTTTGCCTGGGCAGGCAGACCCCGCGGAACGCCCAGGAAGACTGTGAACAGTGCCGCGACCAGGATCCAGCGGCTTGGTTCGAACATGAACATACTCCCTCCTGTCGACGGCGCCGAAGGCCAGGAGTCTTTCAGATCGCCCGCTGAAATTAAATCACCATTGCGATGCAAATGCCAACCCGGGGCGCAAGACCGGCTACAATGACCCGCCAAAACCGCGATGTCGGCGGATGCCTTTTCGTATGTATCGCACGGTTCGTCCCAAGGTGGTGTGACGGATGCCATTCACGTTGGCGGTCCTGAAGCCGGGCGCCAGGCGTGCGAAAAAGGGCCGAAAGGGGCAGTGATTTTCATGAAAATGAACTACACTCACCGCAGATGGGAGGACTCCTTTGAGCGCAACCGCTTCCCCGATTCTGCTCTCCAGCCTTGCCGGCTGTTTTCGCGCCGTGCGCAGGCAGACGATGGCTCTCTGCGAGCCGCTCACGCCAGAGGACATGATGGTGCAATCGTGCCCCGAGGCCTCGCCGGCTAAGTGGCATCTGGCCCACACCACATGGTTCTTCGAGTCGTTCGTGCTGCGGGAGTTCCTGCCCGGCTACCGGCTCTTCCATGCGGACTTTCCGTGGTTGTTCAACAGTTATTACGAGAGTTTTTCGACGTTTCCTGAAAAGCGGCTGCGAGCGTCGTTTTCGCGACCGGGGCTTGCAGAGGTTCTGCGCTACCGTGAGCACGTGGACGCAGCCATGGAACAGCTCTTCGAGCGCGAGCCGGAGCCGGAGGCACTGCGGAGGGTCGAGCTGGGCGTGAATCACGAGGAGCAGCACGAGGAGCTGCTGCTCACCGACATTCTGAACGCATTCTTTACCAATCCGCTGCGGCCGAAGTACACAGAGGCAGGGAACAGGGAACAGGGATCAGGGATCAGAGAGCAGGAAACGCGGGAGTGTCGGACCTCGACTGCAGCCGTGTTTCAGCAATTTGAGGGCGGGCTGAAAGATGCGGGCCACGCGGGCGCGGGATTCTGCTACGACAACGAGCTGCCGCGGCACCGCGTCTGGCTGGAGCCTTACGCGCTGGCCGACCGGCTCGTCACCTGCGGCGAGTACGCGGAGTTTATCGCCGACGGCGGCTACGGAAAGGTTGAACTTTGGCTCTCGGCTGGCTGGGACGCGGTGAAGGCAAACGGCTGGCGCGCGCCCCTCTACTGGAGTAATGAAAGCAGTGGCTGGAGCATCTTTACCCTGCACGGCGAGCAGCCCTTGGAGAAGCTCGCATCCGCGCCGGTGAGCCAGGTAAGTTTTTATGAGGCAGATGCTTACGCGCGCTGGGCGGGCCGCAGGCTGCCCACCGAGTTCGAGTGGGAGGCGGCGGTCGAAGGTCGCCCGGTCGAGGGGAATCTCCTCGATTCGGGTCGGCTCACGTCCGCACCCGCCTCGGAACTTATCCAAGACCAGAGCCCCACGCAGCGGTACTACGGAGACTGTTGGGTGTGGACGAGCAGCGCTTACCTGGGCTATCCCGGTTTTCGGCCGCTGGAGGGCACGCTGGGCGAGTACAACGGCAAGTTCATGAGCGGGCAAATGGTCCTGCGCGGCGGGTCGTGCGTCACGCCGGCCCGGCACATCCGCTCGAGCTACCGCAACTTCTTTTCCCCCGAAACACGATGGCAGTTTTCCGGTATCCGGCTGGTGTCGTGAGTGCTCCGGCCGCATCCAACTAAGAGCAAATGAGCGCAGCAGCTTCCCCTGCCGCAGTACAACAAATCGAACCACGCGTCGGCGAGGCGGTCCGCGAGGGACTTGGCTCCCGGCCCAAGCGTCTGCCCGCCTGGTTGTTCTATGACCGCACCGGATCGCGGCTCTTCGAAGCCATCACTGAGCTGCCCGAGTATTACCTGACGCGCACGGAGCGGGCCATCTTGGCGTCGAACGCCGGAGAGATAATCGCTCACGCAGTGAACGGATCGCGTCTGCGGATCGCGGAGTTGGGCGCAGGGTCGGCGGAGAAGACGCGGCTCTTGTTGCGGGCTGCGGTCGAACACCAGGGAACGGTCCTCTATGAGCCGGTTGACGTTTCCGCGAGCGCGCTCGACGGGGCAAAACAGCGGATCGAGCGCGAGATTCCCGGCGCGACCGTGGCGCCGCGCGTAATGGACTACACCGATGGCGACGGGCACAGATTCCATCTTGGTCCGGCTGGCCGCGGCGAGCGGCGGTTGGTGCTCTACATCGGCTCAAGCATCGGCAACTTTGAACCGAACCAGGCAGCGCGCCTGTTGCGCCGCGTGCGCGCCGGGCTCAATTCCGGCGACGGCTTCCTGCTGGGCGTCGATCTAGTGAAGGACCAAGCCACGCTGGTGGCTGCTTACGACGACGCGGCAGGTGTGACCGCGGCGTTCAATCGTAATGTGCTGGTCAGGCTCAACCGCGATCTGGATGCAAACTTCGACCCGGAGGCTTTCGCGCACCACGCGCTATGGAATGCCGGCCGATCGCGCATCGAAATGCATCTTGCAAGCCGCACGCCGCAACGCGTGCGCGTGGATGCGTTGGACCTGACGGTCGATTTCGCTCCGGGCGAGACCATCCACACCGAGAACAGCTACAAGTACTGGCCGGGCCAGGCCGAGGCGCTGCTGGCCGAGGCTGGTTTCGCCTCAACTGCAACCTGGACTGATGCGCGCGGCTGGTTCGCGGTGTGCCTCGGGCGCGCTAGCTGAAGCGGTTCTCCGGTTGACAATTGCGGCTTCGTCATCCAGCAACCGGAGAACCGCTGTCGTCTCAACTCGCGGACGAATCGTCGTCGACTGTGGTGTCGTCGACTGGCGTTTCGTCAACGGGCGTATCATCCGTCGGCGTATCGTCGGCCGGAGCGTCTTCTGTTGTGTCCGTCGGAGTATCGACCTCCTGGCCGACTGGATCGCCGTACTCCCCCGCTTCGCCGGAGTTGTCGGCATTCTGCTGTTCGTTTGAGGCGGCGTCGCCGTAGAGCTGCGCGTCGGCCGCATCGTCCGGATTCCCGGTAGTATCGTCGGCGTAGCTCTGGGCGGTCGTCGCATCCTGATCCGCGGTCTGCTGGTCCCAATTCGCCCAACTCTCGTCCTGAGAAGCTTGCCAGGTCTGGTCGGTGGTATCCGGACCTCCTTCGTTTGCCACGGTCTGCGAGTCCTGATAGGCCTGTTCGGCATCGGTTTGCGCGGTTGAATAATCGCCTGAGGCGGCGGCCTGTCCTTCTGCCTGCTCGGCCTGCTGGAGCGTTTCCTGGTCGGCCGCCAAGGTGTCGCTCTGGGTTTGCGAATCAGGGTCAGTCGTGCCAGTGGCGTCAGGATCCGTTGTACCGGTAGCGTCAGGGTCAGTCGTGTCGGTGGGGGATTGCGTGGTGTCGGGATCGGAGCCGACGACTCCTGCGGTCGGATCATCAGAGCCGGTCGTGGCGGGGTCGGTGGGATCTGTGCCATCAGTCGTCGCCGATCCTTCTCCGGGGTCAGGAGAATTGCCGGTCGGGTCCACCATGCCTACCGGCTCCGTGTCGCCCGGAGTTGATCCTTCACCGGGGTCAGGCGACGTAGCGACTGGATCGACTACGCCTGTGGGATCGACGTTCGAATCGGGGCCCGGATCGGTCTGGGCCGTGGGATCTGTCGTCGATCCGGTTTCAGTGCCGGGGGAATCGGCGACAGGGTCGATCACCACGACCTCCGTTTCACCATCGGGGGCGACGGCTTCAACCACCACGACCTCGGGTTCGCCCGTGGGCGTTGCGCTCGCGTCCATTGGATCGCTGCTCGCAGTCGGATCGACGACGGCATCAAAGATTTCGACAACGACCGGTTCGGAATCGGAAGGCGTCGAGCTCTCCGCCGAACCCGTGCTGGCATTGCCGGGTGCATCGGGCACTATCACTACGACTTCATTGGGATCATCTGGCATAACTCAACCTCTCTTTTCTTTTTCGGTCACCTGGCTTGTTTTTGCGCGCCGGTACGCGCCGGCGGGGCAACTGATTTTGTTTTCGCGACGGTAGGCGCTGGCGGAGCAACCGGCTTTCTTTGTGCGGCAGCAGGCGCTGGCGCCGGAGCAACCGGCTTTTCTCCCGCACCGGCAACCGATTTGGCGGCAACTGACTTTGCAGTTGCAGCGCCGGGCGGTGTCGCCGGGGCAGATGGTTTTGTTCCTGTCCCAGTAGACGGTGGGGCAACCGGTTTTGTTCCCGCGGCGGTAGGCGCCGGCGACGGCGCCGGTGGTTGGGCAGCCGGTTTGGGCCGAATCGTAAAAACGTTTTGACATTTTGGACAGCGGACGTTCAGTGACGTTTTGCCGCGCAAAACGGCAAACGGAATGCGCATGGCGGTCTGGCACTTGTTGCAAAGAACTCGAATGGAGTCCGCCTGTGCCGCCCCAGGCGCAGGCACCGGGGCAGGGCCTTGAGCTGCCGGAGGGCGTCGAACGCCAGGCGCGGTAGCCGGCGCGCCAGGTATTGGCGCCTGAGGCGGTGGCGTCAGCTTCTTGCGAATCGGCTGGATGGCCTGGCTCCAGCGCATGAGCTCGGGCTCGCGCGCCGCCTGTCCCAACAACCGCAAACGCCGCGTGGTGTACATCGACGAAGAGGTCGTCATTTCGGTAAAGCGAGTCATCTGATCGCCGCTTGCGTCTTCCTGCTTCAACCATTCGTCAATATTCACCTGCTTCAGCAGCCTGGCGGATCGGATGGACCAAGCCAGCAAAACACGGCGCGCCAGAGCTTCGTCACCCAGGGCAAGCAGCCCGGCGCGGTCGGCGGTAATGTCCGACTGGCGCGACCACGCCATCAGCGGTAAGTCCACCGCGTCGTGAATCCATTTCGTAGGGCTGAGGCTGATCGCATTCAACACTCCCTGGGAAAGCACTCCGTGCTGCACCGTGAGGTCGCCGGTGAGGAATCGACTAACCGTCTTCCAAAGGGCGTGGCCGGCCCGGCAGTGCCCCATCTCGCGCGCCAGCACGAAGAGCAATTCGTCGTTCTGGAAGTTGTTGAGGATAGCGGTGCCCAATACGACGAAGGAGCTGTTCTCGGTGCCGAAGGTATAGGTGTTCCACATTGAATCGCCAGAAATATAGACGTCGGGCATATTCGGCAGGCCGAGAAGTCGTGCCGCCAGAACTGCTCGAATCCAAACGTCAGGGAACTGCCTCGGACCGAGGCGAATGCCGTTGAACGTCGATTCGATCCACGGGCGGCCCACCTTCTCGGAGACGGCCTTCACGGCAGTGTGGAGCGTGGGGATCTTTTGCAGATTGGTCATCGCCTGGCCGTCCTGCGCCCACAAAAAGACCGAGCGATCGAGCTTGTAGCCGGGAAGCAAAGGACGCAGCCAACCACATTCGAAGCAAATAACGTCCGCGTCACTCAACCCGGCGCCCGTGCCTCCGCAAACTTTGCAGATGGGCTGCTGGTTCGTCGCGGGAGTTGCCGCCGGAGCCTGCACCCCAGCCGGAGCCGGCGTTGCAGGAACCGGTTGTGCCGTAGCCGGCGCCGCAGCCACTGGTTGCCACTGCGCCGCGGGCGTCGCTTGAGCAGGCCCTGTATTCACTGGTTGCCACTGCCCGGCGGCTGGCGTTTGCGCCAATACGGGATTCACGGGCACCGGTTGTCCCGGCGCAAGTGGCGTCACAAGCGGAGCCCCACAGAAGGTACAGAATCGCGTACCAGGTGCTCCGGGCCCGTGTCCTTGTGGACAAATGAGCGGTGGTGCGGCAGTGGCCATGGGCTCTCCTATTCCGGTGGCACAGCCAGAACTTCAGTGACCTGCGAACTGAAACTCGGCTAACTTGAAAATCCAACTGAGAAAGTAAAGCGCAGTCGCAGCATAGATCGCCTTGCAGAAGTGAGCGGTCTCCGTAATCCGTCGAAAGGACATGCGGCGCCAGAGCAGAAAGATCGCCGTTGGGATCAGCGACACCGTGCCAAAGAACACCAGGATGCCGAACGGATTGGCGAGAAAGGCCTTCCAGAAGTGGAACCGGATCGCCCACGCGAAACACGTGGTCAATCCGCAACTCGGGCAAGGCAGATGCGTGAGTCGCAAGAAGTTGCATGGCGGCAGCCCGAGCTGGGTATGCGTTCCATAGCCGCATGCTGCCGGCTTCAGCCAGGCTGCGACCGCGAGAACAGCACAGGCCGACACCAGCAGACCCATGGCAACCGATTTGTCGGTCCGGCCGTACATCATGGCGCTCCGTTCGACCTCAGAAATGATGCAGCCCTCCCATGCCCCAAAACAGGCAGAAACCCAGAACCGATAAGACCAGGGTAATGATGTTCAGGTAGAAGGCGCCTTTGGCCCAGCCCTCATCCAGATGCGGCGCTCGCCCAGCAGCGATCTCGTCCATGTCCTTCTTCGCAAGGAAAATCCCTGGTATTGCGGTGAAGGGTCCGCAGCAGAAGAGGGCCGCGATGCCCAACCCGACGGCCCATTTTGTGTTGTCTCCGGCCACCTTGGCGCCGGGAACCATCGGCGGATAAGCACCGGGGGGTGCGGGAATCGCGCCCGGCGGCGGCGGCGTATAGGCGCCGGGAGGAGGAGGATAAGCGTTGGGAGGCGGAGGCTGGTTCGCGGCAGGCGGTTGCCAGGCTGCGGACGAAGACTGGTCGGCCGGGGCTCCGGTTGGCTGCGAACCGACGGAGGACGGCGCATTCGCGGCCGTTTCGGAGGGCTGAGCGGCCAGCGGCGTTCCGCAGGTTCCGCAGAACGGGGCATTGGGCAAATTTGTCCCGCCACAGTGTGGGCATCTGACATCGTTCATCGCAAGTCACCTTAAAAGCTGCGGGAAAATACTCAGATCGCCAACGGACAGCACACCCCACTGCGGCGCGACAAAAGCGCCACGAATGGAGCGGCGGGAGGGAGCCGTTTGCCAATACTCTAACCGGTTTGGGCCTGGAAATGGGCAAAAAACTGAAATGCCCACTAACCAGCCTCCCGTTCAGTAAAAAGGCCGCAAGCTGACCCCAGGCCCCTTATCTCTGACTCCTGCCTTTCCCTCACTGCGGCGCCGCAATCCGCACCAGCAGAATGTCATGGCTGGCGATCTCAAGCGGCATGTTGTCGGTGAGCGTGATCTCCTTACCGGTCCACAAGTCCTTGCCGGTTTGCGGGCCGTACAGACCGAGCCGGGCCAGGCTCAGGTGGAAGGGATGGGTGGAATAGCGAGCGGAACCGGCGTTGATGACGGCGATGGCCATGGAGCCGTTTGAGAAATGCCGCGTCCAGACGTCCACCTCGCCGTCAGAGTAAGCGCGCGTGGCTTCGCGGCCAAGGCGATCCTGGTCGATGGCGATGACGTCGCGATTGGTGAGGATGGAGCGAACCTCGGGAGTCATGTTGGGCAGGTCGTTGCCGGCGAGCAGCGGCGCAGCCAGCATCGCCCACATCGAGAAATGCGTGCGATTCTCGGCCAGCGTGAGATTACCGTTGCCCACCTCGAGCATGTCAGGATCGTTCCAATGGCCGGGACCGGCGTATTTGGCAATGCCTGCCTGTTCGTTCAGGATGGAGTAAATGCTGTTCCAGTTCGCCTGGATGTCGCCGGTGGTGCGCCACAGGTTCGCGCCGACCTTTGGGCCCCATTCCCACACCGCATCCCAGCCGTACTGGCACAGCGAGTAGATGATAGGCCGGCCCGTCGCCTTCAGCGCCTGGTCCATCTTCGCGTAGGCGGCAATCATCAGGAGCATCTGCGCGGCCTTGTCGTCGGGCGCCTGAGCGGCCATGACCGATTCGCGATAGCTGCACAGGTCGTATTTGAGGTAGTCGATGCCCCATGAGGCGTAGAGCTGCGCGTCCTGCGCCTCGTGGCCGAGCGAACCCTCAAAGCCCGCGCAGGTTTTGGGTCCCGGCGAAGAGTAGATGCCCAGCTTGAGACCCTTCGAGTGCACGTAGTCGGCCAGCGCCTTCATGTCGGGGAACTTTGCATTCGAGTGCAGCACACCGCCGGCGTCGCGCTCGCCCTCCCAGGTGTCGTCGATGTTCACGTAGACGTAGCCTGCGTCTCGCATGCCGCTGGCGACGAGTTGGTCAGCGGCGTTGCGGATGTCCAGGTCGGCAACGCGGCCGGCGAAGAAATTCCAACTGTTCCAACCCATTGGAGGGGTCTCCGACGACAGCTTTTTGTCGTTGGGGTGGATGGGAGGCGTTTGCGCTACCTGCGGAGGGGCAGACCTTCGGATGGGCTTGTGCGAAGTCGGAGGGGCGGGCGCGCTCTGCGCGACAGCGGAAAAACAGCCCAAAGCAAGAACAGCAGCGGACAGAACGGCAAAAAGGCGCATCGCAGGATTCTCCTGAAAACTTTTTCAGTGGAATCCTATCCTGTGGTTCCCGAATTCAGCAACGGCGGGCGGCCTCCAAAGGTTCGGGCAGGAGATACTGTAAACAATGCCGTTTACGCTTGCCCATGTCGCGGCCGCATTGCCGTTTCGACGGACCCGTCTTGAATTCTCCGCATTGGTCATCGGATGCTGTGCACCGGATTTTCCATATTTCCTCTTTCTTATGCCGCAAGGGTTCTACGGGCACACGCTGCCGGGCATGTTTGTTTTCGATTTGCCGGTTGGCCTTGTTGCACTTTGGCTTTTTCACGCCTGCATCAAACAGCCGCTTCGCATCTTCCTGCCCGACGCGATTCGACGGAGACTCAGGGCTGGAGCGAACGCTTTCTCCTTCCTGCCGCCTGCCCGCTTGGCGTTGATTGTTCTTTCTATTTTGATTGGGTCGGCGACTCACATCTTGTGGGACTCATTCACTCACCGCACCTATTGGCCTTACCGGCACTGGCGATTCCTGCGACTCGCTTTCCAGCTGCCGATCGTGGGAAGCACCGAAATGTATAAGTTGCTCCAGTTTGGCAGCACATTGTTCGGCATAGTGGTACTCGCAATCTGGGCTTGGTTCTGGTACCGCGCGACGGAGCCGGTTGAATCGCCGGCTGCGGAACCGTTCACCGCCGCACAAAGACGCGCGATCATCGCAATTCTGCCGGTTTTCGCAATCTGCTGTGGGATCTTCTTCGCCTGCGAAACAATCGGAATGCCGAAAGGCGCAGCGCCCGTCATACACTTCGCGGCCAATGGAGTCATCACGGGTATTTCGTCCTTTGTGCTTGGACTGCTGGCATGCGGTCTGACTCTTCGCATGCGCGCGGTTTCGCGTCGGCCCATCTAAGCGGGATCCGGGGGCAGTTCGGCTACAGCAGTTTCGGAAATGCTGTAGCCGCATTCACGAAAGCTAAGTCGGCGCGACCAGCCCGGGGTCCCCACGGACAGGTCTTGGTCCGTGGGGCGGAGGGAGCGACGACCTTCGCAAACGCTTTGACCGGACACAGTATTTCCGAAACTGCTCTGGGCTACGCCCATTCGCCCTGGCGCATCAGCGGCTCCGCGGTTCCTGAAGCTGTGATGCCGTCAATATCGAGCTTGTCGGAACCGATCATCCAGTCCACATGGATCAGGCTCTGGTTTACGCCCCTGGCGACGAGCCTGCTCCGGAGTGAGCTTGTCTCCATCGCGCAGGCACGATGCATAGGCCTGTCCCAGCGCGATATGCGATGCTGCGTTCTCGTCAAACAGCGTGTTGGAAAAGACGATTCCGCTGCGCGCAATGGGCGATGAATGCGGAACCAGCGCCACCTCTCCCAGGCGGCGCGCGCCTTCGTCGGTTTCGATCAGCTTGCGCAGCACTTCCTGACCCCGGGTGGCGCGCGCATCCACAATGCGCCCGTGCTCGAAGCGAACCTGAATGCCTTCGATCATGGTTCCCTGGTGCGACAGGGGCTTGGTCGCCGAAACGATGCCGTCGGCGCGGTCCTTGTGGGGTGTGGTGAAAACTTCTTCCGTAGGCATGTTGGGAATGCAGTACACCCCGTTGCCCGCAACCGAGCCGCCACCCAGCCACAGATGGTCTTCGGGCAGCCCGAGACGAAAATCGGTGCCGGGGCCGCGATAATCGAGCGCCGCGTAGCGCTTTTCAGTCAGGCGTGCGGCGCGGCTCCGCAGACCGGCGTCGTGCGCCTTCCATGCGCTGACGGGATCGGCGGTTTGAATGCGCGACGCCGCGAAGATCGCATCCCAGAGCTTGGCAAGAGCCGCATCGGGAGCATCATCGGGGAACACTGCCGCCGCCCACGCAGGCGTGGCGCTGGCCACGATGGTCCAGTTGATCTCGTGCCGTGTGATCAGCTCAAGCGCCGGCCGATAGGCCTGCGAGAGGGCGCGATTGGCGCGGCTCACCTTCTCGGGATCCTGGTGTGAAAGCAGCATGGGATTGCCGCCTGCGATCGCCAGCCGCGCCGTGCCGCTTTTGAACGCCGCGGCCATTCCGTCGTAGAGCCAGGCAGCAGCGCGGTCAAAGCTCTCGCCGGGCGCGAAGCGATAGCGCATCAGCGTGGACTCTTCGTCGGTGAAGAGCGTCGTCACCAGCGCAGCTCCCGCGCGATATGCGTGCTGGGTAATTCTCCGCGCCAGAGGCAGCGCATCAATCGACGCAGTCATCAGCAGTTCCTGGTCCGGCTGAAGGCCGAGGCCGACCTTCACGGCCACTTCGGCAAGCTGATTGAGCTTTTGCTCATGCGTGGGGAATTCATCATTCATGGTGTTTTCCGTCCTTTGTTTTCCTTTGTGTCAGAGTCTGTCTGGACCTCAAAGCTTCCTGGACCTCGCAGCTCCCGGGAGTCGGCCGACCTGCCAGTCCCTCTCCTGTCGTTCGTGAGCGCGAAGGCCGCCTGCATGCAGCCGCTACGCGGTTTCCTCCGGCGGCACTTCGCGATGGCGCGTGAGCAGGAAATAGACCAGCGGCGTCACGACGAGGCTGAGGACCATAGAGATGGTAAGGCCGCCGATCACCGCGATAGCCAGCGGCTGCAGCATCTGCGAGCCGGCGCCGAGGGCGAAGGCCAGCGGCAACATGCCGCACACCGCGGCCAAAGCCGTCATCACAATCGGGCGCAGGCGACGTTGCGCCGCATGCAGCATGGCTTCGCTGGCCGAGGCGCCCCTGGCGCGGAATCGCTCGTCGGCATCGAGCAGCAGGATGCCGTTCTTGGCCACGATGCCGATGACCATGATGAGTCCCATGAACGAGGCCACGTTGAACGTGGTGCGCGTGACGAGCAGCGCTGCGATGACGCCCGAACCCGAGAGCACCGAAGAACTAAGAATTGCGATGGGCGCAGGGAAGTTGCGGAACTCGGCCAAAAGCACGCCGAAAACAAGCGCCAGCGCCAGCACCAGCACCTGCAGCAGGTCGCGGAAGGATTGTTGCTGCTGTTCGTAAGTGCCGCCGTAGACCACGCGCACCGAAGGCGGCAGATGCATGGCCGCTACGGTCTGTTGGATCTTGGTCATGGCGCCGCCCAGGTCAGAACCCTCCAGGCCGCCCGTGACCGTGATGAGTTGCTGCAGATTCTCGCGCAGGATCTCGTTCTGTGGCGGCATCTCCTGAATGGCGGCCAGCGAGCCCAGGCTCGAGGTGTGGCCCGAGGAGCTGTTGAAGACGGTGTTCTCGATTGCGCTAAGCGAGCTGCGGGTCGCGTCGTCCAGGCGGATGCGGATCGTGAACGGCCGGCCATTTGCAATCAGCGGATCGGCGATGGGAATGCCATCCAGGATCGCCGTTGCGTCCTCTGATACTTCAAGCGGAGTGAAGCCGAGCCGCGCCGCCACCACTGGATCCACCTGAAAGTTGGTTGCCGGGCCGCTGATGGTGTTGTCGATTCCGTTCTCCACGTCCACTACACCGGGAACGTTGCTGATGGCGTCGGCGACGCGAGGGCCGAGCTGCGCCAGCATGTTCGCATCGTCAGAAAAGATTTTGATCTGGATAGGCTCGGGCGCATTCGACAGGTCGTTGATGTTGTCCTGCAACACCTGAGTGAGCTCGATATCCAGCTCCGGATCGGCGGCCCTCACCCGCTCGCGCACGTCCTCCATCACTTCGTCCACCGAGCGGCTGCGTTGGGCCTTCAGCTTCACCGTGAAGTCGCCGGTGTTCGCCTCGGTCACCGCGGCCAGGCCCATCTGCAGTCCCGTGCGGCGCGATGTGGTTTCCACTTCGGGGATGGATTCGAGGATGCGCTCCACGTGTTCCAGCACGCGGTTGGTCTCGGTCAGCGAGCTGCCGGCAGGCATGATGTAGTCGAGGATGAAGCCGCCCTCGTCCATCTCCGGCAGCATGTCGGATCCCAGCAGTTGATAGCCGCCCCATGTGGCCAGAACCAGCAGCACGCAGATTCCGCCCACCCACAGCGGCTTGGCTAGCGCCCAGTCCAGTACGCGGTGGTGGAAAGCGAGCACGCGAGTGAGCAACTGCCCGGCTTGACGTTCGTGCGCTGCTTCGCTTTCGCTCTCTTCCGCGCCAGCTGTTTCGGAAGGCCGCGTGTGCTCCCTCAGTAGCACGTAGCTCAGCCCCGGTGTCCAGGTAAGCGCCAGCGCCAGTGAGGTGAGCAGCGCGGCGGTCATGGTGATGGCCAGCGCGCGAAAGAAGCTGCCAGTCACGCCGCTGACAGAGACCAGAGGCAGAAAGACGACCACGGGGGTAATCGTGGAAAAAACCAGCGGCGTGGTGATCTCTTTGAGGGCTTTGCGCACGGCGTCGGCGCGGTGCTCGCCCGCGTCGCGGTGCAGCACGATGTTCTCAACAACGACAATGGCGTCGTCGATCACCAGGCCGATGGCTGCTGCCAGTCCGCCCAGCGTCATCAGGTTGAAGCTCTCGCCGATCAGCCACAGCGCTACGATGGTGACGGCAACGGTTACCGGGATCACGAGGCCAGCGATGAGCGACGAGGTCCAGTCGCGCAGAAAGAAAAAGAGGATCACGCAGGCCAGCACAAGGCCGATGAAGATGGCGTCGCGCACGCTGGCGATGGCATCGCGCACCAGTTGCGACTGATCGTAGAAGACCTGGAGTTTCACGTCCGGCGGCAACTTGGCCTCGAGCTGAGTCACTTCCGCGGCCACCGCGTCAGCCACGGCCACCGTGTTGCTCGAGGGCTGGCGCGCGATGTTCAGCAGTACCGCGCTTTTGCCGTTCGCGGTCACCGTGGTGTAGACGGGCATGGTGGACTGCTCCACCGTGGCCACATCGGCCACACGCACTGGCGCGCCCGCCGGCGTGGTCTTCACCACTAGTTGCCTCAGACCGCTGGCGTCATGCACCTGCGCTCCCACCAGGCCCAGGATCAACTGATGGTTGGCTTCGTAGAGGCCGGGCGAATTCACGATGTTCGAAGCCTGGAGAGCATTCACCAGGTCGGAAATGGTTACGCCTGTGGCTTGCAGCAAGGCCAGGTTGGGCGCCACTTGAAACTCCGGCACCTGGCCGCCCTGCACCGTCACCGTGCTCACGCCGGCCACGCGGTTCAGCGGCGGCTTCAGATCGTAAGTGGCAATCTCCCACAGCTCGGTCTGCGGAACCGTGTTCGAGGTCAGGCTGTAGCCGAGAATCGGGAAGGTCGCGAACGTCAGCCGGTTAGTGGTGATACGCGCCGTAGGCGGCAGCGTCTGCTCTACCTTGGCCAGCGCAGCATCCACCAACTGCAATGACTGGACCATATCCACGTTCCAGTCGAAGAACAGGCTCACCTCGGCCGAGCCGCGGCTTGTGGTGGAGCGCACTGTCTCCAGTCCGGGCACGGTGTTCACCGCGTCCTCGATCGGCCGCGTGACCGTGACCTCCATCTGCTCCACCGGCATCACACCGTTGTCCACACCGATCACCACGCGGGGGAAATTGGTTTCGGGGAAAACGGAGATCGGTACCTGGAAGGCCAGGTAGATCCCGGCCAGCGTGAGCATGACAGCAAAAAAGAAGATGGTGCGCGTGGACCGGGCAAGCCAGAATTGCTTTTGTCTGCCGGAGTGATCTTTGGGCCCTTCGCCGGGCATCAGTCGTTCCCTCCGCCAGCCGCCGCCGCACCTATCTTCACCTTCGTGCCTTCGTCCAGACCGTAGGCGCCGGTGGTGATCACCATGTCAGTGGGCGCAAGACCGCTCGTTACCTGCACGTCCGTGCCGTCGTCGATGCCCAGCGTGACAGGCTTGCTATGCGCCGCGCCATCGCTGCCCACCACCATCACCGACTTGGCGCCGTCCTGGCCCGTCAGGATTGCGGAATCCGGAACCTTCCACGCCTGCGCGACGGTCTTGCCCGTGATGGAAACCTTCACCGGCGTGCCGACCTTAAGCTTCCCGGTTTTGTTGTCGATCTTTAGCCAAACCTCGACAGTGGTGCTGCCCGGGTCCAGCGCCGGGCTCACCATGGTCACCTTCGCGGGAACGGGTTCGGTCAGCCCCGGCACCTGCACCTGAGCGGCTTCGCCCACCTTCAACTGCTGCGCCAGACTCTGCCCGATATGCGTCTTCGCCAGCAGCACCGACGTGTCCATCACCGTGATCAGCGGCGCTCCGGCGGCGGCGGTTTCGCCGGCGAATAAAGGCCGGTCCGTGACTACACCGTCGATCGGGCTGTGAATCTCGGAGTAGTTCACTTCTGCCTCAGCCCCTTTGTATTTGCCTTCGGCGGAGGTCAGTTGTCCTTGCGCCGCCTTCAGCGCTGCCTCGCGGCTCACGCTGCGCACCGTTTCCAGGTGCTTTGAAGCTGCGTCATAGGCCGCCTGCGCCTGCACCAGCGCGTCCTTTGCGGTGTCCAGGTCGCGACCCGGGATCGCCCCCTCGGCAAACAATTGCTGGCGGCTGTTCACGATGCTCTGGTTCAACTCAAGATTGGCCTTGGCCTGCGCGAAGTCCGACTCTGCCTTCAGCTCTTCTTCCGGCACTTGCGCCTTGGTCGCCGTGGCGTACGCCGCCTGCGCCGCCTCATAGGATCCCTTGTTGTCCATTGCCGCCGCTGTCAGGTCGGCGTTTTCGAGAGTGACCAGCAACTCGCCCTTCTTCACCTTCGATCCGCGCTGGACATAGAACTGCTTGACGGGAGCGCTGATCTTGGGGGCGATTGCCGCCTGCGCGATCGGCGCCAGAATGGCGTCGGCGGAAATCTGCTCGGAAATTGGCCCCTGCTCGGGATGCTCAGCTTGTACCGTCACCTGCGGTTCAGGCGCGGCGGTCTTCCTGCAGCCGGGCGGGAGGACGAGCAGCAGCGCCATCGCGGTCAGTATCATACGGCGCGCCCTTCGGGTTGAGATCGGGTTCATGGTTTCGCTCATAGCCGGTTCACATCGTTCCCGTGATCGTTTGCAGTTCAGCCCGCGCCGCCTCATAGCGCACGCGCCCGTCGGCGCGCGCATCTTCCGCTGTCACGTAAGCGTTCTGCGCGTCTACCACTTCCAGTACCGTGGCCTCGCCTCCGCTATAACGCAGCTTGGTCAACCGCAGGCTCTCCGCCGCGGTGGCCACGCTCTGGTCGAGCGAAGCCAATTGATCGCGCGCCGCCTGCGCCTCGTCGTACGCTTCATCCAGTTGGGCGATCAGCCGCCTTTGCGTTGCGCTCAACGCCACCTGCGCGGCATCGCGCCGAATCTCGCTCTGCTTCACCTTGTGCTCGCTCGCCAGCCAGTCCCAAACGGGAACGTTCACGGTGACGCTCGCCGAGTAGCCCAGATTTCGCTCCCCGTCGGGGCCGTTGGCGGCAAACTGCGGGGCGTCGATGCCGTAGGTCACATTCAGGCCCACGTTGGGCAGCAATGCGCCCCATGCCGTCTGCACATCGGCGTTGCTCGCGGCCAGCGCGGCCAGCGCGCTCTTCAGCTCGGGGTTGTTCCGTCCCGCGGCTTGCTCCACGTCCTCCTTCGACGCGAGCGGCGGCGCCGTTTCCGGAGCGCTCAGCGTGTACGCGGTACGGGGATCGGCAAACAGCAGCACGCCCAGTTCGAGGCGCGCCTTTTCCGCAGCCACCCGGGCGTCTTCGAAATCCCGGTCGCGCTGCTGCTCCTGGAGTTGCGCCTTCACTACGTCGGCGTGTGCCGCTTCGCGCGCCTGCTCCCGCTCGCTTGTCAGCTTCGTAAAATCAGCCGCCTCCTGGCGCGCCTGCTCGGCCACCGTCAGCTTGTGGTCCGCCGCCAGCGAACTGTAGAACAGCGTCGTCACCGCGGCCACCAGCCCGCGGCGCGCAATCTCCTGCTCCGCGCTGGCCATCGCTGCGGCAGCGTCGGCGTGCCGCATGGCCGCCACCGGCCCAAGCCCCAGCGTCTCATTCACGATCCCCTGGCTGAAGTACTCACGCACCCCATTGTTGGCAATGAACTTCGGCAGGTCTGCTGTATCGGATATCTGCCCCACCTGGCCGTGCGCGCCGTTGGGTTCCGTGTAGAGCCCCTGGCTGTAATACGACACGTTGGGCAACAGGCCGGCGGCCGCAATCGACTTGTCCAATCCCGCGGTCCGGCTCGCCGCCGCCGCTGCAACATACGCCGGCTCGCTCGCCTGCGCCAGCCGCATCGCATCGCCCAGCGTGATCACGACTGGCTTTCCGGCGCCCGCGGCGTCCGCAGCAGCGCCGTTGGTTTGCGCCTGTCCACGGGGAACAAAAGCCGCGGCCGCCAGCATGACGGAAAGGAGTGCTCCAGCCGGAAGGGCGTGAGGGCGTCGGCTCTTCTCACGGCGGAGTTCGTTGCACGGAGTCACACACAGAAGCATACAAGGCGAAGGTGCATTCTAGCTGAACCAAGATGCCCTCGGCGCCGCACGAGAACCGGCCGGCTCGTCGAAGAAACTGTTCCCGGCGATGGCCGGCGCAGCGCAGCCGGATCCCTTGCAAAAGCGGCACGAATTCAGCAAATCGGCCCCGCCATCGCCCCCGCTCTGCGATACTTGTTTGTTATGCCGATTGAGGACCTGCAGCAGGCTGCCCGGAAGATCGCCGGATTCCTGAACACCCTGAACAAGCTGGGCGGACTACGCCTGAAGTACCGCATCACAGCGGGCGATGGCGCGCGCGATCCGCAGGGCGTCGAGGCGCGCCAGATCTATGTGGAGCTGGCCGGCCCCGATGTGCCTCTCGTCATCCAGCACAACGGCGAGCTGCTGCGGGCGCTGGAAACCCTTGCCGTGCAGATGCTGCGCCTGGATCACCACGAGCACGATCTGGTGAGCTTCGACGCCGCCAACTTCAAGGCCCTCCGCGCAGAAGAGTTGCGCATGGCCGCTGAAACCGCCGCAGAAAAGGTGCGCCAGACCGGGGTTCCCTACAGTTTTCCGCCCATGAACAGCCGCGAGCGGCGCCTGCTGCATCTGGCCTGCCGGTCGCTCCAGGGCGTTGAGACCGCAAGCGTGGGCGAGGGGCCAAACCGCTTTCTGGTGGTCTATCCCGAGGGCAAAACCAATCTGCCTGTCGCGCCGCAGTTCAAGCCCAGAGGGTTTGGGCGGAGGTAAAGCAGTGGTCAATTGTCAGTGATCAGTTGTCAGTGGTCTGTACGGCGGGTTGCAAGCCTGGCCGGGTGAAGGGACCGCGTAGCTGTGCCAAAATCCAATGTATGAAACGACAACTCCTGACGCTCATTGCGTTGGCTTGCGTCACGATGTGCCCGGCGCAAAAGCGGCTGGTTCTGATCGATCAGGACGGCTCCGGCCCCGGCGGCTCCGATCAGATGGCCATGCTGGCGCTGTTGCAGGCGCCGGATGTGCGGGTGCTGGGCATCACCATGGTCACCGGTGACGCTTGGCGCGACGAAGAGACCCTGCACACGCTGCGCATGTTGGAGCTGACCGGCCACACCGATGTTCCCGTAGCCCGCGGCGCCGTCTTCCCGCTCGTCCGCACCCAGGAAGAGACACGCCTCGTGGAAGCGGTCGTGGGCAAAGTCACGTGGCTCGGCGCGTGGGGCCGCATGTCCGCCATGCAGGCGGAAACGACTGCCGGCGCGGCGACCCCCGGATCCACCGCTCCCGGAACGTTCCAGCCGCACGGCCCCTATGAGATTTCGCCCATGCCCGAAGGTCTTCCCACAACGAAGCCCCTCGACGAAGACGCTGCGCACTTCCTCATTCGCCAGGTGCGCGCGCATCCACACCAGGTCACCATCTATGCTGCCGGGCCGCTGACCAACATCGCGCTGGCTGTTTCCATCGACCCGGAGTTCGCGTCGCTGACCAAGGGCATCGTGCTCATGGGCGGCAGTCTCAATCCGCAGACCGCCGATCCGGAGTTCGCCACCGACCCGCGCCACGAGTTCAACTTCTGGTTCGATCCCGAGGCCGCGCACATCGTCCTGCACGCCGATTGGCCGCGCATTGAAGTGACGACCGTCGACGTCTCCATCAAAGCGCCATTCACGCAAGCCGATGCTCGACGCCATCTCGAAGTCGCAGGCGCCCGCCGCGCGCTACATCGCCGCATGGAGCCAACGGCGCACCTACATGTGGGACGAGCTCGAAGCCTGCGCGTGGATCGATCCCGCCATCATCACCAAAGAACAAGCTGTCTATATGGATGTGGATCTGAGCCACGGCCCCAGCTACGGCGACACGCTCACCTGGCCGGAGAAGCTGAAGCCGGCGACCGGCGTGCGCCTCGTCCACGCGCAGATCGACCTCGATTTGCCGCGCTTCCAAAAAGAGTTTGTCGATCTGATGACGCGCACACCGTAGCGGGCGACACCGGCGCCGGCGTCAATCTCGATTCGTCTCCGTCGTCTCGATGGTGATGCCCGTACTTGCCGACAGTCTCGTTCAGCCGGTCAGGATCGACGGAGACCTGCACGACATCGAGTCTCGTTGCCATCGAGATCGAGAATGAACAGCCCCATCCGCTTGCCCTCGGGATGCGCGAAGATGAGCGTCTGCTCGCCGCTCTTGCGGCTCGTCTCGCGGATCATCGGCTCCCATCCCTGGCCCAGTTTCTCCTTCACCATGCGATTCAACTCCTCGCCGTCAACCGGCGCGGAGAAGTGCTCGAACTCGGCCACGTGCACGCCGTCCACGCCGCCATGCGTGGCCGTGCCCGCCACCAGGCTTGCCAGCTCCATGAAAGGAATGCGCGTGGCGTGCGCGTGATAGCGGCTCTCGATGGAAGTCACCACGCCGTCAAAGCCACCCTCGCCGCCGGCCGCCAGCGCAACCCACGGAACGATCACAGCTACGCACAGCGCCGCGCAGCCAAGAGGAATCCAAGAGATGATCGGTGTCATTGGTTGCCTCCCTTTGCGGTCTTCCCCTTGTCCTTGCCTTGTCGCCGTGCGGCGCATGCCGCACGCCGCCCAGCGGGCCGGCCGGACCGAGGGCGCCGCCCAGCCCATCAAGCCCCTTCAACATGCCCAGCTGGTCCATGCGAATCGGGCCGAGGATCAGCACGATCGTCAGCTCCTTCGGCTCAGCCGCCAGCACAAACATGCCGCGCGTTTCGCCATTCACCTGCTTCACCAGCACGTCGGTGGTCTCGCCGGTCTTGCGCTCGCACCACGTGCACCATCGGCGACCATTCGGGTGTTTCAAAGGCCTTGCGAAGCTTTTCGACCTGGTCCATCGAGTACTCGCCCTCTTTGTCGAACTCGTAATCGCGGACGTAGATGCCGTCAAGCCCCTCGATCAACTGCTTCGCCGCGGCCTGGTCCTTGTCGTTGTTGTCCATGAATTTCGCGGCGAAGTCGAGCATGTCCTTGCCCAACGTCACCTCGGTCACGTTTGCGGCGCGCGCGGCCAGCTCCTTTTCGACCGGCGCCGGCAACGGGAGTGGCGACGGTGACGGTGAGGGTTGGGCCAGCGCCGGCGTAACCAGTGCCGCGGCTGCCAAAATCAAAACCACCATGCGATGTTTCATGCTCGATTCTCCTTCAACCCGCGAATCCCTCTTACCGCGAATTCTTGTTTCGTTCCTCTAGCTGCGCGTTCATCACCTGCAGCGCGTGATTGGTGATGCGCAGTGCCGTGAACACCTGCTGCTTGGCTTCTTCACCCCTGCGCTGCTCCACTTCGTGCCGCCAAAACGCCGCTCCGCCCGCCACGCCGGCAAGCACCACCGAGGCTGCGAGCCGCTCAAACCAAACCATGCGCCTGTGCTGCCGCGCGCGTTGCTGTCGGCGGCGCTCCATAACCCTGCGCTTCAGGCTCGGGGGCGCGGGCTGGCGCTGCACCGCCAGGCGCAGCTCCCGCTCCAACTCGTCCATCGGTTCAAGCTCCACGCACGTACTCCTTCAAGTGGATCGCTGCCTTAGCCCGCAGCAGCTTCAATCCGCGCTGCAGGTGGCTCTTCACCGTGGCCAGCGGCGCGCCGAGCGTGGCCGCAATCTCCTCCGGCGTCAGATCCTCCTGGTAGCGGAGAACCAGCGCCGCCCGCTGCGCCTCGGGCAGGGTCGCCAGCAGCCGCCCTACCCGCAGCGCCCAGCGGCGAGTCGCGCTCCTCTGCCGGTGCGCCATGGTTCTCGTCGAGTCTCCACCCACAGATCCATGCCACGCACCCGCCGCCTGCGCAACGCATCGGCTGACCGGCTCATGGCCACGCGCCGCAGCCAGAAGCTCGCGTGCAGCGGCGACTCGAGCTTCGCCAAATGCCCGTCCAGCTCCAGAAAAACGTCCTGCGCAATCTCTTCGGCCAGTCCGCGATCACCGGTCATGCGAAGCGCGAGCGAAAAGACCATCGACTGGTGCTCGTCGACGAGTTGTTCGAAGTCGGGCTGCCAGTCGCCGGCCATATAACTCGCTGCTACCTTCTATTCCGCAGAAATGCGCGGGATGGGATGCAGAGAATTACGCGCACGGAACGAAAAAGTTCAGGAATGAGGGTTGGACGGGAAGAAACGGGGCTCGATTGCGGGGATTCCGAGCGGCGTAGACTGTTCGGTATGAAGCGGCACGGATGGTTGCTTGCGTTTGTTTTGATGGCCTGCGGCGCGGCGCGTGCGCAGTGGGAGATGGAAAACTCCGGCACGACCGCCGACCTGCGCGGCATCGACAACGTGGGCGGCGGGGTAGCGTGGGCCTCGGGCACGAACGGAACGGTGCTGCGCACGGAAGACGGCGGCTACCTGTGGCAGGCTTGCGCTGTTCCTCCTGGCGCCGAGCAATTGGATTTTCGCGGCGTCCAGGCCTTCGACGCGAACACGGCCATCGTGATGTCGAGCGGAAAGGGCGATCTGTCGCGTCTCTACAAGACGACGGATGGGTGCCATACGTGGAAGCTGGCAACGAAGAACCCGGATCCTGACGGGTTTTGGGACGCATTTCAAGCCGGTGACCCATACGATCCTAGATGCAAATTCGCCGAGCAGGAACGCGCGCTGATCCTTGGAGACTCGGTAGATGGTCAACTACAACTTTGGGAGTGGAAAGAGGGCTGGGAAGGGCGAGAACTTGAGCTTAGCTATCAAGTGAGAGGCAAAGTGGATTCCGAGGAAGGATCGTTTGCGGCAAGCAACTCCGCTCTCCAATTTGCTCGGACTCCGCAGTCTCGACCCAACATGGAAATACACATTTCGATTTTCTTCCGGCGCCCCCACTCACTCCTATATGTCAGTCGTACGAGATGAGAGCACAGCGAAATGCGAGCCCTGCAGAGAAGAATCTTTGAGGGTCGAGATTCCGATGTCTCAGAACGCCGATAGTGCCGGGGTCTTTTCTTTCAATTTTCGGAACGAGCTGGTCGGCGTTGCAGTCGGCGGCGATTACAGGAAGCCGGATGCCTCGTATCGCAGCGCCGCGTACTCGTCCGATGGGGGACTGTCCTGGAAGCTGGCCTCCAACCCGCCCCACGGCTTCCGCTCCGCTGTTACCTATGACGCCGATGCGAAGACCTGGATTACGGTCGGCCCGAATGGCACGGACATTTCGACCGACGACGGGAAGAACTGGCGCGCGTTGCATCCTGACCCCGCTCTGCACGAAGCGCCTGACGCCGATCGCAATTGGAACGCGCTGTCGCTGCCGTTTGTCGTGGGGCCGCATGGAAGGATCGGAAAGTTGAATCCGAAGGCGCTGGAGCCAAATGTACGTTGACACGAAGCGCGGGTCTGGAGACTGGCGCTACGGCGCAGGACCGGCGAACCGTCAAAACAGCTCCGGGATGGCGTGGAACGCAATCCGCGTGGGAGCGGCTTTGTAGGCGGTGAGCATGGCGGCGGGAGCGAGCGTGCTCATCCCGTATTTGTCGTTGATCTGGTCCATGGTGGCGAGCAGGCGCGTGCGGCTCTGCTCTTCTTCGAGTCCGTCGAAAAGCGCCAGCGTGTGCAGGCGATCGGGAACGAGGTTGTTCAATTGCACCCCGATGAAATACGGGTGTTCGTACCGCGCTCCGGACGGGCGCGACTCCCATAGGCGGCGCAGTGCCGCAATCAGCGTCTGGTTGTCCTGGCACTCGCTCAACTTGAGCTCGCCGCGCCAGCCGCGCGCGGGCACGCCAAAGCGGCTCACCGGCGTGTTCTCGCTGCGCGGCACCGCAAAGCCGATGGCCAGGCCGATGTTGCTAGCCCACAGACCGTGCGTGCGCAGACGCATCGCCGCCTTGTGTAGCAGCTTGTGCGCCACGGCCCAGGCTTTTTCCGGCGTGCGCATCTCGGGGGCCAGCACATGCGAGTGGCTGATCGACTTCTGGTGCTCGGCCTCCGAGCGATCGAAGTCTTCGCCGCGCAGCCAGTGCCACATCCGCCCGCCCCACACTGAGCCCCAGATTTCGCCAGCCTGCTCGCGGTCGAGGGCCAGCAGATGGTCCATGGTGTGAAGGCCTTTCTCGTTCAGCCGCTTCTCGGTGCGCGCGCCGATGCCGGGCAGATCGCGAAGCGTGAGCCCGCGCAGCGCCTCGGGCAGAATGTCCAACGGCAGAGCCACCAGGCCGTCGGGCTTCTCCATGTCGCTGGCCAGTTTGGCGAGGTAGCGATTGGTGGCCAGGCCGACGGAGCTGCGAAGACACTCGCCCACGCGCTCGCGGATGGTTGCCTTGACTCGAACGCCAAGGTCCAAGGCCGCACGAAGTGCCCGCTCGCGGCCCATCAGGCGGCACGCCATCTCGTCGATGGAGCAGACCGCCGTCACCGGCACGCAGCTCTCGACGGCTTCGACAATGCGGTGATGGAAATCGGTGTAGAGCTCGTGGCGGCCTTCGACCAGCACGATCTCAGGGCACATGCGTTTTGCGTCGGCAACGATGGTGCCGGTGCGAACGCCAAAGGCCTTGGCCTCGTAACTTGCTGCAATGCAGCAGGTTGTGTCGGCCATCATGGGTACCACCCCCACTAGCCGGCCGCGAAGCTCGGGCCTGACCTGCTGCTCGACGGAGGCAAAGTAGGAGTTCAGATCGACGAAGAGCCAATTGAGCAGGGGCCCCGGAGGAGCATCCGTCCGCGAACCGGCCTCCGAAGGGCTTTCCGGCTCCTGCCGCGCGTCATCACCGGCAAGCTTCAAATTCGCGAGTTCCTCCGGCCACTCGTCGGGAATGGGTGTTGGAGTCGGATTGGAGGCTGAGGCCATTTCGAGACCATTTTCGCCTTTTGTTCTCTATATTGCAACCAATTCCTTTCCATAGGGTGCACAAATGCCACAAAAGCTGTAGTGGATAACCCGATAGGGTGCATTTTCGTCACATAATGAAAGTGGGTAGGATCGGTGTTGATCTCAACCCGTCGTGGAGGGCCGGATCGTCTCCGGAGAGGTGACCGAAGATGCAGACCCTGACACATTGGCTTGCGGAGAATGGAAGCGTTCTCGCCGTGCTGGTTACGGTGGGGGTGGCAGTACTCCTTTTCGCCTGCCTGGAGTGTACCCACTGCCCCAAGCAAAAAAAGGATGAGCTCTTCCAACGCCACGAGCTCTAACGCGGTTCTCCTGCAGGTGTAGACGAAGGTGCAATCGTTAGGTGGCTTTTTCACCAAGAAAAAGCCACCTTGAAATACGCCGGAAATGGGACATAGTTGCAGGAGAACCGCCGTAGGAACGCTTAGTTCCCGCTTACTGCCGGGGCCTCCGGCTTCAAATACCCCTCAAACTGCGCCAGAATCCGGTTGAACAGAAATGTCTGCGCGTCGGGTCCCGAGATGGAGTGCGTCTTGCCCGGAAAGATCTGCAGGTCGTACGGAATGCCGGCATCAATGAGTCTCTGCACAAACTGAACCGTGTTTTCGATGTGCACGTTGTCGTCGCCGGTTCCATGCGCCAGCAGCAACCGGCCTTTCAAAGCCGCGGCCGAGTTCACAACGGAGAAATCGCGATAGGCGGCGGGATCTTCGCCGGGCAGGCCCAAATAGCGCTCGGTGTAGATGGAGTCATAATCGCGCCAATCGGTGACCGGCGCCACAGCCACGCCAGCGCGGAAGCGGTCAGAGTGTGTCATGGCGTAGAGCGTGAACGTGCCGCCCCAGCTCCAGCCCCACCAGCCCAGGCGCGTGGGATCAAGTTGCGGATACTTTTCGAGCGCCGCATCGATTACGGTCAACTGATCCTCAAGCTGCACGGAGCCGAAGTTTCGATACGCCGCCTGCGCGAAGGCGCGCCCGCGGCTGCCCATTCCGCGATTGTCCGCGTGGAGCACGGCAAAGCCATGTTGCGCCAGCAACTCGTCGAAGAGCAGGCTGCCGCTCCACTTGTTGACCACGATCTGGTCGTGGGGGCCTCCGTAGGGATTCACGATGAGCGGCGCGGTAGCCGGATTGGTGGCGCCCGCAGGCAGCAGAAGCGTGGCGTAGAACGTGGTTCCGTCGTGGGCCTTCACCTCGAACTGCTTCGGCGGGTGCAGATGATAAGAATCGAGCGCGTGCGTTTCCCAGAACACGCGGCACAGGCCCGGCGCAGTGGACGCGCCAGCGGAGCCGGAGTTCCCGGGAGCCTGACAGATACGCATCGCGGGCGGTTCGATGCGCGTGGAGAACTTGTCGGTAAACGCCGCGCCATCGGGGGAAAAGCTAGCCTGATGAAACCCCGCGCCAGCGCTCAACTGCCTGCGATCTCCATCAAAGTTCACCTGCCAGATCTGCTGCTCCAGCGGATTGCCTTCGTTCGAGGCGTAATCCACCGCCTTGTGCGCGGTGTCGACGTTGTACACATCGCCGACTTCGAAATCGCCCCTGGTCAGTTGTCTCTCCAGCTTCGCATCGGCCGCAAGGGGTTTCTCCTTGTCGTAGCTGTAAAGATAAAGCGTGGTTGTGCCCGTCACTCCAACTCGTCAGCACGATCGATCCATCGCCCACAGCAACGTCGTAGTTCTCGTCGAGGAACTTATCGTCGCTGATCTCCAGCATCTGGCGCGCATCGCCGTAATCGGCGTCGGCAAAATACAGCGCGCGGTGCTTTTGATCGCGGCTCAGGATCTCGATCCACAAGGTCTTGCGGTCGACCCAGCCAAAGCGCGGAATGTAATCATCGCCGCCTGAACGGGATCTTCATCCACGACCGTTTTGCCGCCGCTGCGCGCTCACCACGCCCAGGTGCACTTCTGGATTCGGATCCCCCGGCTGCGGAAAACGCTGCCAATCCACAGTGGCGTGATTCGGAATCCAGTCGGTCAGGGGGTATTGCGGCACCTGGGTTTCGTTCATCTGCAAATAAGCGAGGTTCTTTGAGTCCGGCGACCAGAAGTAGTTGCTGCGCACGTCGAGCTCTTCCTCGTAGACCCAGTCCACCTCGCCGTTGAGCATCACCTGGCCGTTGACGGCAGAAGGATTGGGCGCCGGAGCAAGAGCCTGAGCGGGGATGTCCGGCTCGCGCAGCCGGATCACCTCCAAACCGTGGTTGCGGATAAACGAGACGGATGAGCCGTCGGGAGAAAACTTCGGGTCGTCGCCGGAAGCCGAGCCCGTGGATCCGATTTGCACTCCGGTGCCGCTGCGCAGATCGTACAGCCACAGTGCGCCATTCGAGTCGAAGAGCAGGTGCTTCGAGTCCGGCGCCCACTGGTAGCTGGCCATGTTGTAGCGCTCGCGATGGTCGCGGTCACGCTCCGACATGCTGCTCTCGTCCAGCGGCAGCCATCTTGGCCGCGCTCACCAGCACATGCGCCTTGCCCGTCGCGGGATCCACATCCATCAGTTGTCCGCCGTCCAGATAGGTCAGGTGCTTTCCGTCCGGCGACCACGTGAATTCTTCGGGCAGCTCGCCAATGAGCGGTCCGTGGGCAAAGATCGACTCGACAGAGAGTGGCTTCTCGGGCGCTTGCGCGGCCACGGCAAAGGCGGCAAAAGGCAAGGCGACTACAACAGGCAACAGAACTGCGTCTGCGCGCGTCAAATGGCGATTCCTCCTATGCGGGAACTCTGGAGGGGAGCCCGAATGGGCAAATCCAGGGAGCGATGAATAGAGGTGCGGGCTTCCAAGAGAAGTGTAAATCACGCGATGCGGCGTGTTGCACGACGTGGGTGGACGTGTGTGTTGGGCGGCGCGGTTCTACAATTGGTTTACTCAGAAGCCGCCGCCCTGATGAAGGGAGCGGCGGCTACAGCAGTTTCGGAAATGGTGTATCCGCATTCACGAAAGCCAGGTCGGCGCGACCAGCAGGGAGCGACGACCTTCGCAAACGCTTTGACCGGAAACAGTATTTCCGAAACTGCTCTAATCGCCTGGAGAAACGCACGTATGCATTGGGCATCTCCTGAAGACCGCCGCGCTCTTGGCCAGGTACGGCGCAAGCAGGTGGGCCGCCACGAGCACGACGTGTTGCATCCCAAGGCTAGGCCAGCCACGGCTCTCGAAATGGTGGCGCGATCGATGCGCGGCCGCGTACCGGAGTTGATCGCTCTCAAGTACGAGCTGATGGCCGAGTCGCCATTCGGCTACTTTCGGGGCGCGGCGCCGGTGATGGCCGCGGACCTGGCGCAGCTCCCCTCCACCGGCATCGTCAGCCAGCTTTGCGGCGACGCGCATGTGCGCAACCTGGGCGCCTTCGCCGCGCCCGACGGAAGGCTCGTCTTCGACATCAACGACTTCGACGAGACCATCCGCGGACCCTTCGAATGGGACCTGAAGCGCATGGCGGCCTCGCTGGTGCTGGCCGGGCGCGCCGCGGGACACAAAGATAGCTCGGCGCGCAAGGCTGCCGCAGCCTGCATCGAGCGCTACGCCGCACAGATGCGCACCTTCGCCCGCATGCCGCAACTGGAGGTGAACCGGTCTCAGGTTCATCGTCTCAATTTGGCCAAGCCGGTGCACGACGCGCTCGCCAAGGCCGAGCGCGCCACCCCGCAGCACACGTTCGTACAACTCACCGCGCCTGCTTCGTCGCGGCCCGGCGCGCGGCGTCGCTTCAAGGAATCGAAGCCCCAGCTAAGACGCATCACCGGCGCACGCGCCGCAGCGGTGCTGGCCTCGCTGGGGCCTTATCGAGAGATGCTGGAGCCGCAGCGGCAGCACCTGCTCGACTTCTACCGGCCGGTGGACGTGGCCTTCAAAGTGGTCGGGACCGGCTCGGTAGGACTGCGCGACTACTGCATCTATATGGAGGGCAACGGCCCCGGCGATCCGCTCTTCCTGCAGATCAAGGAAGAGGTTGGGTCGGCCTACGCGCCGTATCTGCCCGACGCCCGCCCCGCGCCGCACAACGGCCGGCGCGTGGCCGAGGGGCAGCGCTTTATGCAGATCCAGGCCGACCCGTTCCTCGGCTGGACACACATCGGCAATCGCCAATATCTTGTGCGCCAGCTCAACGACCACAAAGGGACTATCGAGATCGAGGATCTGGCCGGCGCGAATCTGAAGGCGTACGCCGAGGTCTGCGGCGAGCTGCTGGCCCGCGGCCACGCGCGCTCGGGCGACGCGCAAACGATCGCCGGCTACATCGGCTCCGGTACCGCATTCGCTGAAGCGATTGCGGGGTTCGGCCTTGCTTACGCCGACCAAACGGCGAAGGATTGGGAGCTGTTGAAGCGGTCGGGCAGAGCGAGGAGGAAATCGTAGAGGCTGGCGCGAGCTTCCGCTAGCGCCGGTACGCGTCGTACCCGCGCAGGTGCGCGGCGAGCGTGAACTCGCCCATCAGCGCCTGCATCGTCGCCGCGCGATCGGGCGTTGGATCTTCTTTTGTCTGCAAGTCGCGCTTTACGATCAGCCAGCGAATGTTGCGCGAGCGCACCAGCGACGCAATCTCAGCGGGCGAATAGGGATCGATGGTCGGATCAAAGAACGGAACCGGAAAGCGCGGCGCGCGGCCAGTAACAAAGTAAAACGGCTCCTCGCCGGGAATCAGAACGATCCCGTCGTCAAACGGAATGTTGGCCTGGGCGTATCGTAGCAATTCGTCGATTTCCGGCAAGTACGGCCCCGGTGTGGCCAGACCGGCAAGCTGCGGAAACGCGGAGCGCACTGGCGGCACGCCGGGAAAGTACGCGTACGAAAGGCGCTCTTCGCTAGCCGTGTAGAACCCGCCGCACACGAGCAGTGTGACGGAGATGAGCGCGGCGAGCGCGGGCACAAACCATCGCGAAGCGACCGTGCGCGGCGGGAAACTCTCGAGAAACGCGAGCAACTCCGCCCCGAGCAATACCAGCAACGGCCAGATCGCGTAGGTCGAGCCCCAAAGCTGCTGCGACATGAAGGCGCCGTGGATGGCGGCGAGCAGAACCAGCGGCAAAAACGCGCGCAGCGATGGCTCACTTCGGAGGCGGAACAGATTCGCGATGGTCATTGCCGCCGCGAGAACGAGCAGCAGCGGCCAGAGCGCCAGCAGGCTGTCGCCGCGCGTGTCGGCGTCGTCGTAGAGGAACAATGAGGCGAGAGTGGAGAGAAAGGGCGCGGCGAGCAGGATGAAGGCCGTGATGCGCGCCCGGCGGAGTTTGGATCCCACCCTTCGCGCGATGAATCTGCGCGAAGAGTGGGGCACCCACAAGATCGCGAGGGCAGCCAAAACGCAGGGCAGCGTCCACAGGAGCGATGGATCGCGGTAAACGCTCAGCATATCGGCGAATCCTGGCAGGCGCCGCTGCCCGGCATACTCGATTGTCCAGTGAACGTAGTTGCCGATGCCAGCGGCCCAATGCAACACGAGGACGCCAATCACGAGTGCGGTGCACGCGCCGGCAAGAACGAAAAGCAGAGTTCGAGTCTCTGGTGTTCCGTCCGTAGTTTGCGCGCGCCGAACCCGCTTCATCGCGAGCACCACGAGAACCGCGCCGGCGGCCGCTGCCAGAAACGGCAGCCCCATGTTTTGCTTGAAGAAGAGTGGCACGCAGAGCGCTGCGCCGGCAGCAAATCCGAAAAATGCGGTCGTCCTGGCATCGAGCCGCTGAAACATCCAAAACGCAACCAGAATCCAGAACCCGCAATCGCAGTCGTACTCGGGATTGGATACGATGCAGTAGATGCCCAGCATAGTGAGCGGAGCGGCGAGGAGCAGCGCGACCGTCCACGCGGCCGCCATGCGCTCGCGCAGCGAACCGAGCGCGATCCTCCACGCGAGCATAGTGCCCAGCCCGCCGATCAACGCGACGTAGAGGACGTGGTGAAAGAAGACGCGGCCCGTGAGGCGGATGATCGCGGCCTGAATGAGAAATGTGAGCGGCGCGTGCGCCAGGGGAAAGTCGCGATACGGCATCTGGCCGAGGGAGATGCGCGTTGCAGTGTTAAGGATGTAGCTCAGGTCAAACAGGACCGCCACGTGAGCGTTCTGCCACAGCACCACGGCCGCCGTGGCCGCAAAGAGGACACCCGACGCGAGCCAATCGCGCAGCGCCCAGTGCGGTTTCGACAGATCGGACTCCGACGGCTCAGCCCCTGTCTTCACCATCCGCGACGATAGTAGCAGGCGCAATAGGGCGTCGAGCTGATCGCCATCAGGAGTGCGACGAACCAGCCGACCACAGTCCAGCCAAGGAAGAGGTTCAAGAGCAGGATTCCCGTTGCGTTGTGCGTGTGCCGAGCCGCTGCGATGATGGCCGGGAGGAAATAAAGTCCGACGCCGAAGATCAGGAAGTGCATAGAATCTCCCGCATGTTCCCCAGGTACTACGCAAAGTCTCCCGCTGAAGTTCAGCAGGTGGATAAGATTCCGATTGCGCGTCGATTTGGGGTGCGCGTATACTCCCGCAGTCCCCCGAAAGTCCCCCAAACACAATCCTTAAGGAGGAGTCATGGGTAAGATCAATGTTGGGCGGGTGATCCTCGGCGGCATTGTTGCCGGCATCGTGGGAGATCTCTTGGATTTTCCGGTAGACGGCGTCTGGCTCGCGAAATCCTGGAATGATGGGATGCAAGCCCTCGGGCATAGCCCACTTACGACAAACCAGGCTTTGTGGTTCAACGTGCTTGGCCTCGTTATTGGGCTCGTCGCGATCTGGATCTACGCCGGGATCCGGCCACGCTTCGGCGCGGGCGTGAAGACGGCAATCTACGCCGGGGTCGCAGTGTGGATTCTTGGCTTCCTGGTGCCGAACGTCTCGTTCATGTGGCTAGAGGGCCTTTTCTCGAAGCACCTCACGCTGTACACAACGCTCGGAGCACTCGTAGAGTGTGTCGTTGGGACGATTGCGGGAGACTGCGCTGTACAAGGAAGACTAGGGGCCCTTAGAAGCTGAGCAGGCAGTTGCATGGGGATGAGCCGTGCCGGCCTAGAAAGATGCGCCTGCAAAGCCGGCCGGCGGCCGTCCGCGATGCACAAGCGGATGGTGAGGTGTTTGTGTATCTCGGGACGTAAGTGCCGCGCGATGATTGCGATTGCCGATTTCCATCTCCTAGCCACTCTACAATGAATCGGTATGCCGACCGCCGTCCGCTCGCGCGCCAAGATTAACTTGGGCCTTTTCCTCGGGTCCCCGCGTCCTGACGGATTCCATGCGCTCGCCACCGTGTACCAAACGCTGGAAGCCCATGATGTGGTTACGGTTACGGCCAGAATCGCGCCCCAGACCACGTTGCGGATCAGCTCGAATGATCTCCGTGTGCCGACGGACGAGCGCAACACCGCTTGGAAGATGATTTCCCTGGCGTTGGAGCAACTTGGGGTCACCGCGGACGTGGAAGTCCATATTGATAAGCGGCTCCCGGTGCAGGGCGGGCTGGGAGCCGGTTCGGGCAACGCTTTCGCTGCGCTGATTGGGCTGGAGAAGGAGTTGGGATTGTCCAGCCAGCCCGCTGCGGCGGACGAGTCAGCCGGGCAGGCTGGCGGGAATTTACGGAGTTTGCTGACGCGGCGGCTGGAGATTGCCGCCCGGGTCGGCTCCGATGTGCCGTTATTTCTTATTGGCGGAACGGTGCTGGGCCTGGATCGAGGGCAGGAAGTGAATCCGTTGCCCGACATCGATCCGGTCTGGTGTGTCGTCGCCTTACCGGAGACTGGCGTCTCGACGCCTCAAGCCTTTCGCGACTGGGACGCACTGTGCGCGGCGGAAGGTTTGACCGCCGAGGCCGGCGCAGCTAGACTAGAGAAGTTGAGCCATGCCTACGCCAGCGCCTTTCGGGGAGAGATTCCCGCAGGCGGGCCTGAAGCAGGCTCCTCCGGTGTCTTCTCCGAGGGAGAAGACCTGGCCGGACGCCAAGAGTCCGCGCTTGTCCGCACCGGGATCATGAGCTGGATCGAGAACGACTTCGAGCGCGTGCTCTTTCCCCAGCATCCATCCCTTGCTGAAATCAAGCGTCTTCTTTTGGGCTCCGGCACACCGGAGGCAGCCCTTTTTGCCTCTCTGTCGGGGTCCGGTTCAGCACTCTTCGGGTTGTATATGACCCGCGGAGATGCGGATGCGGCCGTTGAGCGGATGCGAAGCCGAGTGCAAGGGTTAGGCGTGCAGTGCACGATCACACGCACCTTGCCGCGAGCCGCCTATTGGGAACAAATGTTCGAAGAAGCCGATTGACAGTTCACCGTTGGGCAAGCGAGACTCACCCTCGGCTGTCAGTCGTGCTGGGCGATCGTTCAATGGCAGGACAATGCCCTTTGGAGGCATTTATCCAGGTTCGAATCCTGGTCGCCCAGCCAGAAAGCAGCTTTTAGCTGTTAGCTATCAGCTCTTAGCTTCGTCGCCTGGAGACTGGGGAAATCACTTCCTCAACGAAAAGGGAGAGGCTAACGGCTAAGAGCTAAAGGCTAATAGCTCGAGGCAGAACGCAGCCATAGCCAACCAGCATGGAGGTGCTCTTCAGATGGAGACGGGAACGTTGACGGTGACATTGGAGGAAAACAAGCCGGGCGAGTCGGGCACGGAGAAGCAAACGGGCCCGGGGAAGCCGGAAGGCGGCAAGGACGCGCCCAAGGGCGTGGCCGGGGAAAGCGCCAAGGGCAAAGATGCGAAGCTAACCCCCTCGGCGGAACGCAAGAAGGCCTCGAAGCTCAGCGAGGACAAGCGCTTCAAGCTCTTCAGCGGCACGGCGAATCCCAAGCTGGCCGAAGCCATCGGCAAGCACATCGGCGTTCCGGTAGGCGTGGCCAAGCTGCAGCGTTTTGCCGACGGCGAGGTTTTCTTCCAGCTGCTGGAGAATGTCCGTGGCGTGGATGTCTTTGTGGTGCAGCCCACGTGTTATCCGGTGGACCAGCACCTGGTGGAGCTTTTGGTGATGATCGATGCGCTCAAGCGGGCCTCGGCGGCCCGCATCACGGTGGTCGTGCCCTACTACGGCTATGCCCGCCAGGATCGCAAGGACCGCCCGCGCGTGGCCATCAGCGCCAAACTCATCGCCGACCTGTTGACGACCGCGGGCGCCAATCGCGCGCTGTTTGTCGACCTGCACGCTGCCCAAATCCAGGGATTCTTCAATATTCCCGTTGACCACCTCTACGCGAGCCCGGTGCTGGTGAGCTACTTCCACGAACTGAACCTGCCCAACCTGATGGTTGTCTCGCCCGATCCGGGCGGCGTGGAACGGGCGCGGTTTTTCGCGCAGAAGATGGGCGCGCCGCTGGCGATCGTGGACAAGCGCCGCACCGACATCAACGTCGCCGAAGTGATGCACGTGGTCGGTGACGTAAAGGGCAAGACCTGCCTGATCATCGACGACATTATCGATACGGCCGGCACTCTGGTGAAGACAGCGGACGCGCTCTTAAATGCCGGAGCCACCGGGGTGTACGCCTGCGCGACCCATGCTGTGCTTTCGGGGCCGGCCATCGACCGCATCGCCAACTCGCGGCTGGAGCAACTCGTGGTCACCGACACCATCCCGCTGCGCGATGCTGCGCATAAGTTAACCGTGCCGGTGAACGATCCGGCGCAGAAGTTGCCCAAGCTGAAGGTGCTCACGGTTGCCGGGCTGCTGGGCGCAGCCATCGAGAGCATTCACATGGAGACGAGCGTAAGCTCGCTATTTAACTGAGTTCACAGTTCATAGTTTGCAGTTCGTGGTTGTTGGTTTCGGCGCCCAAGTCCGGCGATATGAATTGTACTGAGAACTAAGAACTGTGAACTGCCGGCCAGCGGCCGGCCCAACAAAGGGAGCAGAGCTCAAAACTCCGTGCCCGATTTTTGAAGAAACGAGAATAAGGCAAAATGCCAGAAGTTGTCGTAGCCAAGCCCCGCGAGGGCAAATTCAACAAGAATGCCGCGCGCCGCGTGCGCGCCGCAGGCAAGATTCCGGCAGTGCTGTACGGCCCTGGACGCGATCCGGTGGCTGTCGAGGTGGACCCCAAGCAGATTTCGCGGATCCTCCACTCCGAGACCGGCCACAACACCATCTTCGATGTCGAAGTCGCGGGCCAGCCGCCGGCCAAAGCCATGATCGTGGACTGGCAGCGCGAGCCGCTCAATGACCGGCTGATTCACATCGATCTGAAGCGCATCGTGCTGGACAAGGTTCTCCGCGTGCGGGTGCGCGTCAAGCTGCTGGGCATACCGGTGGGCGTCAAGACGGAGGGAGGGATTCTGGACCAGGTGTTGCGCGAGGTTGAGGTGGAATGCCTGCCCGCGGATATCCCCGGCCACATCGATGTGGATGTAAGCGAGTTGGGGATGCACCAGGTGGTGCGCGTGAACGGCCTGCCCCATTCCGACAAGATCAAGTATCTGACCCCGGAAGACGCGACAGTGGCTCACGTCGTACACATCCGCGAAGAAGTTGTGGCGGCGCCGGAAGCGGTGGAGGCGGCTGTGGCAGCGCCAGGAGAGGCTGCTGCTCCGGGCGAGGCTGCTGCTCCGGCCGAGCCGGAGGTGATCAAGAAGGGCAAGGCAGAGGCCGAGCCTGCAGCGGCAAAGAAGCCCGAGGCGAAGAAGTAAGCCTTGGCCGATGCAGGTATGCACGATATGTTGCCGGATGATGTCGGTTCGGCCGACGAACTCGACGAGATGATACGAAGCATCGGCTTGAAAGGCCTCGAAACAAGCGCCGGGCGCAGCCCTTTCCTGATTGTGGGGCTGGGCAACCCGGACCTTGAATATCTGTGGACCCCGCACAACGCGGGATTCATGGCCATCGACCGCATCGCTCTTGAGGCGGGCGTTGCGGTCCAAAACCGGCGCTGCCGGGCCACCACTGCGACCTGCCGTATCGCAGGCCGTCCCGTGGTTCTGGCCAAGCCGGAGACGTTTATGAACCTGAGCGGCGTTGCAGTGGCCGCTCTGGTGGAAGAGTTTGAAACGGACCCGGGTAAGGATCTGCTCGTGATCTATGACGAGCTGGACCTGGTGCTGGGGACCTTCAAGATCAGGGAGCGCGGTTCGCCTGCCGGGCACAACGGAGCCCGCAGCGTGACCGATGCCCTGGGCACGGAGGAGTGGTTGCGCTTGCGCATTGGCGTCGGGCCGAATTTACCTCCAGAGGCGATTGCGGCCGGAGGAGGAGAGAGGCCGGGCAGGGATTATCTGCTCTCGCCGATGCGCAAGGCGGATCTGGCGGTGCTGGACGAGGTGCTGGACAGTGTGGCGACAGCCACGCGGCGCATCCTCGAACTGGGACCGGCTGCCGCGATGAACGAGTTCAACCGTCGCGATCGAAATGAAGCGGCGGAGGAGTAGAGAAGAACAGGGAGTAGGCTGCAGGGAATATGAACTACGAACTGTGAGCTGCTAGCTGTGAGCGGAAGAGAACCGCTCCGGCGGAAAAGGAATGCTGATGTCGCGTTTGTATGAAGTGATGTTCATTGTCCGCCCCGATTTGGAGGACGAAGAAGTTGACAAACTGATTGCAGGCTTTACGGCTACGGTCACGGCTGGCGGGGGCGTGGTGAAGAGCGTCGACAAGTCGTATGGCCGCCGCAAGCTGGCCTATGTGGTGCGCAAGTTCGCCGAAGGTAACTACATTCTGCTCACCATTGAGGCCAACGGTGCCGTGGTTCTGGAGCTGGAGCGCCGTCTGCGCGTCACCGAGCCGGTGATCAAGTTCATCACCGTGCGCATGGACGAGGAGGAGAAGCGTCTGGCGAAATTGAAGGCGCTGCGCGGCATGCGGCGCAAGGTGAGCAGCGAAGGAGCGGCTCCGGCCGCTGTCGCAGCAGAGCCGGCCGAGGCTGCACAGGCCAGCGTATAAAGCGGTTCTCCAATTGGTGTAGCGCGAAGCACAATCGCTAAGTGGCTTTTTCAACACCGGGGTCCCCAGCGACAGGTCCTCGTCGCTGGGGTGGAAGTAAAAGCCACCTTGAAAGGCGCTAGAAACGCCACATAGTAATTGGAGAGCCGCCGTAGACTGCCTGCACGACATTGCCACCGCCGGTCATCTTGATCTTCGGCGGCGGCCCAAACCAAGCGTTCCGCAGCGCGGGTTTGGCGCGCTGGAACAAAGAAATGGAATGAGGAAACACAATGGCTGAAGAGACTCAAGCAAAAGCGCCCGCAGCTGCGGACGCAGCACCGCAAAGCGCGCCGGGGCCGGGCGCCGGTCCCCGTGGCGCAGGCCGCGGCTCGGGCGGGCCGGGCGGTCGCGGCAAGTTTTTCCGCCGCAAGAAGGTGTGCAAGTTCTGCACGGAAAAGATTGACGCGATTCCTTACCGCGATGTGCGGCTATTGCAGCAGTTTGTGGCCGAGCGCGGCAAGATCGTTCCGCGGCGGCTCACCGGCGTTTGCACCAAGCACCAGCGCCGCCTGACCCGCGCCATCAAGCAGGCCCGGAACATCGCCCTGCTACCCTTTGCCATGAAGCACTGATCGCGACGCGAAGGTCTGATTGAGATTTTTGCGCGGCGCTGTCTAACCGCCGGAGCGCTTGCCGGAAAATGGACAGCGGCCCCGGCGCCGCGATCTTGAGATTTGGAGAGTTTCCCATGGAAGTGATTTTGAAAGAAGATGTAGCCGATTTGGGCTTTCGCGGAGAAGTGGTCAAGGTGGCCGATGGCTACGCCCGCAACTATCTGCTGCCGCGCAAGCTGGCCATGCAGGCCACCGCAGCCAACAAGGCCGTGATCGAGCAGATGAAGGCTGCCGCCGCGCGCCGCTCGGCCTCAGAAAAGGCTCAGGCTGAGGAACTGGTGACCAAGCTCGAACCGCTCGTGCTGAGCTTTACGCGCAAGGCCGGTGAAGCGGGGCATCTGTTCGGCTCGGTTACCTCGGCCGACGTTGCCGCGGAGCTGGCGGCGCAGGGCCACGAAGTCGATCGCCGCAAAATTCAGTTAGGCGACCCGATCAAAAGCGTGGGCGACTTCAAGGTGGCCATCCGGCTGCACCGCGAAGTGACCGCGCATGTGACGGTAAAGGTTCAAGCCGAAGAAACAGAGGAAGAGAAAGCGGAAGCCGCGGAAGCGGCTGCTGCCGAGCCCGCTGCGGAAGAAGCGGCTGCGGAAAAAGCGCAAGACGAGTAAAGCAAGCCTCGATCGCGCTGGCTTTCCGGTTGCGATCTAGGGATGGGATTGAACTTTGTCTGCCGTCTGCGGCCGACGCGGCCGCTGAACCGTTACGACGGAAACAGCGTGCCGGAAGCGGCGCGAATGGGAGCAAGGCGGTTGCGGCGCCGGCCCGGTTGCTGCACAGCAGAACCCAAAAGCCCGGCAATCTCGCGCAACTCCGCGCGGGCGTGCCCGATGGCCGCGGTGACCGCGTCAAGCTGTTTGCTCTGGCCAGCCGCGAGCGGCAAGTTGGTCTGCGGATCGAGGTTGGAGCTGGGGCGGCGCTTGTTTGGCCGGCGCTGCTCCTCGTCAAGAACTGCGCGTGCGCCGGCGAGCGTGTACCCTTCGGCATGAACCAGGCGCTTGATCTGGAGCGCCAGCTCAACGTCACGGCGGCGGTAGAGTCGCTGGCCGGTTCCGCTCTTGTTCGGCTTCAGTTGCGGAAACTGCGATTCCCAAAAGCGCAGAACATACGTCTCCACGCCGCAGAGCTCGGCGACATCTCCAATCTTGAAGTAAAGGCGATCCGGAATCGCGGGCGGCTCGTAGGCGCGCTTGCGGTTGAGTTGCGTTGCCATAAAAGTCGGCGAGGAAACCGCGTCGACCGGGGGAGAGCCTCGCTCTACACGCAGTATAGGGCACCTTTTTCGCCCCTTGGGAAGCAAATTCGCGCGATGAACCAAGCTTTACAGAGGAAAAACGAGGCGAATTGCGGATACCAACGAGCCGATTCCAGGTCGCCGCGTTCATTGTTTCTTGAGCACCGCCGTGCCCCTTTCATCGAAGAGGATGGCGCTTTCCAGCTTGCGGAAGTCGGCAGCTTTATCCGCAGGGATCTCCACCTGGCGCACCACATATTCGCGCTCGTAGTGCAACACATTGCCCTTGGCCGTCGTTGCCGAGTGATAGCTGGCGAAGTCCATATCTACGTTCACGGGATCGGGCGTTTCGTCCACCACGTAGCCGGGCGGCAACGTGATGTCAAACGTGTCGCGCCAATGGCCGGTGGCTTTGAGGTCAATCGGCAGCTTGCGCGGCTTGTCGTCGAAGGGTAGGGCGTCATCTCCCACCACGCGCGCCCGCACCAGGAACAGCGGGCCGGCTTGATGGGCGTATTGCGGCACCGTGACCTTGTAGTGGATTTCCAGCGGCTTGTCCAGGTCCGACGGCTGGACGAACTGAAACGAATCGAGAACCACCCCGGGCAGATCGCGCGCCACGGAATCTTCCACTGATTCGCGCCTCTCCTTCTCATCGGTCTCCTTCAGCACCTGGCGAAGTTCAGACTCCCGTTGGCCCCGTGCTCGAAGTATCGACGGTCCCGGTCAGGACACCGTCGGCGGAAAGCGAAAAACTCCCTTTCCGGTCCTTCCCGTTTGCCTCCGGCGGTAGCACCGGCAGAGCAATGACCTGGCTGGCGGGACCAACGGCGAGAATGCCATAACCGCCCTGCTCATCGGGGGGCAAATTGCCCACCGGCGTGCGCTGGTCGGTGGGGTCGAAGATCAGGTACCGCTTGCCGTCATTGGCCTTCACGATGGCCATGAGGCGTGGATCATTGATATTTGCCGGAATCTCAATGGCCGTAATCATGTGGTCGCCATAGAAGGACGGGGCGTCGGGATCGACGACACCTCGGCGATGGTCTACCGGGACATAAAAAGCCTGAATGCCGACCGCCTGCAGCATGGAGATCAGCAGCGTGGTCTTGTCCTTGCAGTCGCCGTAGCGATTGCGATAGATATCGGCTGCATAATGCGCCTGGAAACCGCCAATCCCCCTCTCGACGACGAAGTATTGAATGTTCTTCTGGATGTATTCGGTGATGTTCTTGAGCTTGGTGTAAAAGTCCGGCGCTCCGGCGACGAGCTGCTGGGCCTGGGCCGTAATTTCAGGCGTAGGATCAGGACGATTGGCTTCAAGAGTGGTCGTCCACTGACCGAGGGCGCGCCACTCGTTGTCTTTTCCGGCCACGGCCGCATCGCCCCAGGTCACCGACATGCGCGCGGCCAAGGCCCCCCAATTGAGGGTCGACCTCACGTCGCGAAGATTCAGTGCGGGAGTGTCTTTGATTTCCCAGCGCCAGTGGTTGGGCGCAACCTCGGCGGGCGTCGCCGGCTCGTACCGATGCCAGTTGGCCACGTACGCACGGCCGGCAGGGAGGTCGATCTCAAGCGCCTGAAAGGCGACTGGAATGTCGCTTTGGATCCACCAGACCTTCTCCTGACTGTAGGGCGCGAGCAGTTCCTCCGACTCGCATATGATCGTTGCGCCGGGATCGGCGGCGGGAGGGCGCACGACGCGGACTTTTTCGGTGGAGAGCATGACAGTGTGAGGGTCACCAACGTCGGCAAAGTCCGTGTCCTTGGCCTGGAACTGTTTTTCGTCCGCGCCAATGGTCCACTCCCGGAAGTAATTGATCTTCTCGTCCACATCAAAGCTCACTGCGCAATAGGCATCGTCGCGGCCCTGCGGCTGCAGGATGCGAATGGCCTTGCGTTCGCTCTCCGTGGCGCGGCCCTGCGCGTCGATCGTTTCCACATCTTCGTCGTAAAGGAGTACAGCGCGAGCATTCCTTGCGGAATCCGGCGTGGGGGTTTTGGCCGCGTCCAGGCCCCACTGCGGAACGGGTTCCTGCTTGTCCCTTGCCCTCGCGATCACGGAGCCAAAGAGAACCGCTCCGCAGCACGCCGTAGCGACCAGAAAATGGTCAAGGCCCGCGCGCATCAGTTGCCCTTTCCCGCCGCCGCGGCCGGAGGCATCGTCAAAACCAGTTGCCCCTGATCGGCAGCCGCCACCTTCTGGTAGAACCCGCGCAGATCCTGGTACTCCTCCGGCTTAGCCAACGTGAATGCTCGCGCCAGCGTATCGGCGATGACGATCTTGCCCGGATCGGACTGAGTCTTCACAATGAAGACGGCGTGATTTGGCCAGGGGATATGGGCATCCTGCGGCGCGCCTTCGACACTCATTCCCTGGGGTAGATCGTAGGTGATCTCATCGGTCACACGATCGCCGTAATGCATGTCGACCGGCTCCAACCGCTTCTCCTCGTTGACAAACGGCAATTGACCGCGGGACTCGAAGAAAAAGCCGGGCAGCAAAAGGCGCTTCGCCGTCGCTGTTCCCAGTGATCCATTCACCTTGACCACCGCGATGAGGTTCGAATCCGGATCGTTCATGGCAAGGAAGTGGTCAACGTGCGCCTCCACCCCTTCGGGAACCCTCTGCTCTAACTCACGGTCAAACTGCTTCTTCACCTCGGCGTCATCGTTCCGCAACTCCGCGTGCCGCCAGCGCAGCGCCTCCTGGCCAGTCATGATGATCTGAATCTGCCCCGTGATGCCGCCATGCGCGTCCAGTGTCAAGAGTCCGGTGCGCAGGGTCGCATTGTCCGTGTAGAGCTGGATCGGAGTGGTGACGAAGGTACCGACCTGCGCACTCTGACTGATGCCCGTGGCGGCCGAATGCCGCCAGTTCACCGTCTGAAACCGGCACATCTTCTGGCCGGGATCGAGGATGATTTCCTTGCCGCCGGTGCTCAACACCACGAGCGTTGTATCGAGCTGATCCAGGTCCATATACGTGGGATCGAAGATGCCCTGTTCGCGGTCAACCACCTTGATCGCATATGCGGTCAGTCCGGCAGCGCGGAGCATGGCCAGGTAGAGCATGGCGATGTCTTCGCTGTCACCGTTCTTTTGCGCCCAGGTGTCCCCGGCATGCTTGGCTTCTTTCAACTTCAGCTGCTTCATCTCCGACTCGCTCTTTTTCCGCGAGTAATCGGTGTTGTCGAGGGCCTGCACGGCGTCGTAAAGCTTCTTTGCCCTGTCTAAATCGCTGTCGGAAGGGGAAATCAAGCCGTCGACGGCGGCCTTGATCTCCTTAGACGGCTCCGCAAAGTGATCCACGTCTTTCGACCAGAGCTTGACTTCGCTCACCCAGTAGTCAGAAGGATCATGGGCGAAGGTGTAGTAAAAGCCCACCCTGTAAAGCAGGCTCTGGATGGGCGGCATCCACTCCTCGTCAGGAGCGGCTGGAACGTCGCTCACGTCCACACTGTAACTGCCGTTGACGCTGGCCTGGACCTTAACGCCCGGAGGCAGGTGAGGCCACCAGATCAGGCTGTGGACCACACGACCCCGGCTATCGGCCAGGTCGAAGTTGGTGACGGCTGTGTAGGCTGTGCCGCTCGGCATGAAGTTCCTTTGAGGCGTGAATTGGTAATGCGCCTTGTGGACAAAGTATGGGCGCTGGATCTCCCATTGCGGCGACGAATAGGTGTTGTCGTCATAGTTCAGGTCGTAGCGGTACTCCAGGATGCTTCCCACTTCGACGCTGGGAAGCGTGAAGACCTTCCTCTCGATCTGCTCCTCACCGTTCTTCACCACCATCAGGTCTTCCGGTTTCACGGTGAGTGGTATTACGGTTCCATCGGGATGGATGGTGCGCCCCTTGATCGCGGTGATCTTGGTCGTTCCCTTCAGGTAAGGAAGCGCAACGGTCGAAAGCTCCTTGCCCTTCTCCGTGAGCACCTTGATGCGAGCATAAGTGCTCTGGTAGTGCAACGGATCGTTGGCGACTTCTTCGTAGTCAAGGTAGACCGCCGACGCTCCAGGCGCCTTGGGATCGGAAGTCATCTTCAGTTCTTCGTCAGTAGGCTGCTGGAACTGAGCGCGGAGAAGCGCCGGCGAAACAGCGGCGAGGAGCAGAACCGCCCCACAAAGAAGGATGAGTTTTCGCATTAGAAGGGCCCCTGATATTGAAAGTGCGATCATTCTAGCGCGAAATGGCTCGTACCGGCGGCACATTCTCTTTGCCGAAGCGGAATTCAGCCGAATCTGTTGTTGGATATTCCGGAATCGGTCAGCGCAGGGCGCTGCACGACTCCAGCAGCGTGCTGACAAGCGCCAGAGGCAGGCCCATGACGTTGAAGTAGCAGCCCTCGATACGTGGAATCCAGCGCGCCGCGCGGCCCTGGATGGCGTAGGCTCCGGCCTTGTCCATGGGCTCGCCGCCGGCCACATAATCGGCGATCTCTGCGTCCGATAGGGTGAGAAACCGGACGGCCGTGGCCTCGGCGGCCACTTCAGCGCCCATCGCGGTCACGACCGCCACGCCGGTGATCACGCGATGGGTGCGGCCTGAGAGCAGGCGCAAGATGCGGGCGGCGTCGGCCGCATCCTCCGGCTTGCCCAGGATCGTGTTGTCGAGTGCGACGGTTGTGTCGGCGCCCAGCACCGCCAAGGAAGACTCGCCGTCGCCGCGGTCCTTTTCGGGGTCGCTGCCTCCGGCCAGCTCCCGATAAACGGCCTCGGCCTTTTCGCGGGCCAGCCGAGTGACGTAGACAATGGGATCCTCACCCGGCAGCGGACCCTCTGGAATGTGCGCGGGACGCACCTCAAACCGGTAGCCCGCCTGCGCAAGCAATTCGCGGCGGCGCGGCGAGGCGGAGGCGAGAATCAACATGATGGAATTATGGCAGGGCGCGGCTCATCCCCGCCGGCCCAGTTAGACTGAAACAGGGCTTGCGCGCAGAAGAGAGCAACGCCCAGCCAGGGTTCCAATGCATTTCCATTTCGATTTTTCAGCGGCCCAGATTCTATGGACGCTTACATTCGCGGCGCTGCTGGTGCTGCTGGTGGTGTTGCTGGGACGGGACAGGGCGCGGCGCTTCCCGTGGTTCATGGCGAGCATTGCGCTCATGGGGCTGCTGCTGCTGACGACCCAGTTGCTGCTGGGAAAGATGGCGCGGATCAAAGGGACCGAGATCTTTTTGGCGCTGTCTGATTTGGCCATTGTGGTGAGCCTGTTGGTGCTGGTGGAGCTGGCGCGGCGGGCCTTTCGGGGCGCGGGGCGAATAAGCTGGGTCATCGGCACGTTGGCGCTGGTGACTGTGGGCGCAGTGGTGCTGGCGCTGTGGGGAGTGTGGCCGGCGTGGAAGACGCTTACCGCGACGCCACAGTTGACCGCGATCCGGCTCATGGATCTGGTCGCGGAGAAGGGCAACTTGCTGGCCAACTCGCTGGCGATCGAGCTGGGACTGGTGGTGGTTCTGCTGGGACGGCGCTTCAAAGCCGGATGGCGCAGCCATCCGCAGCAGATCGTGATCGGGCTTTCGACCGCAGCGCTTGCGCAACTGGCGCTGCGCGGAACCTTGCAGGCCATCGGGACTCATACCCACATCCGCACGCAGGCGGAGTATGAGCGCATCATGGATTTGCGCGACAAGCTGATGCACGCCAACAGCGTGGTGTATCTTTGCGTGCTGGTGTGGTGGATTGCCTGGCTGTGGCTCGACGAGCCGGGCGCCCCATCTGTTGCCGCTCGAGCAGCGGTTCAGCCCGATGCGAAGGGCGAAGCATCTCCGCCGGAAGCACCCGAAGCCCCGGAAGATGCGGAGCCGCAGCCAGAGAGCAGCGAACTTGACGCTCAGAACTGAGAGCTGACAACGGACAACTGTCCGCTACAGCAGTTTCGGAAATGGTGTATCCGCATTCACGAAAGCTAAGTCGGCGCGACCAGCAGGGAGCGACGACCTTCGCAAACGCTTTGACCGGACACAGTATTTCCGAAACTGCTCTAGATGTGGCAGCTTGCCAGGCCGCGCTTTTCGAGATACCGCTGGTGGTACTCCTCGGCGCGCCAGAAGGTCTGCGCCGGTTCTACTTTGGTCACGATGGGTCTTGGCTTAAAGCGGCCCTCGGCAGTCAACTGCTCGATCTTGGCGCGGGCTTGCGCCTCCTGCTCGGGCGAGTGGAAGAAGATGACGGAGCGGTACTGCGTGCCCCAGTCCGGTCCCTGGCGGTTGAGGGTTGTTGGATCGTGGAGGGAGAAAAAGGCGTCGAGCAACTGCTCGTAAGTCACCTTCTCGGGGTCGAAGTCGAGTTCAACTACCTCGGCGTGGCCGGTCTGGTCGGTGCACACGTCCTTGTAGGTGGGCCGGTCGAGCGCTCCGCCCTGATATCCCACTGCCGTCGCCGTCACACCGGGGATGGCCGCCAACGCCACCTCGACACCCCAAAAACACCCCGCTCCGAATGTCGCTTTTTCTGTGCTCATGGTATTTGAGATGCTCGGCGCGGGCTCCAAGTGACAGATTTCGCGTGTCTATTTGCTAATGGTGAGGGGTGGGGCGCTCAGATGCTCCGCCATCCTGCTAGACTGCTGGCCGAGGCCTCAAATGAACGAAATCGCGACCTCCACAGTGCGCCTGAGCCGCCACTTCGATACCTCGCCAGAACGGGTCTTTGACGCCTGGTTCTGTGCGGAGGGCTTGTGGTTCTTCGAAACGCAGAGCGGCGAGCACATTTCCCTCGACCGCGACGGCAGTTCCAACTGTACCTGCTGGATCGTCACACTGCGCCAATCGCAGGGAAGGCGAGGAACGCTGACCACAATGGACAGATCCCTCGCGAAGCATGTCGAGATCGATCGCCCGCGCCGGCTGGTCATCGATCTTCCCGAAAGGGAAGACCCGCCACTGAGGACCCGTCTCACAGTTGAGATCGCGCCTGCCTCCGAGGGCTGCGAGCTAACCTTGATTCTCGAGGGCATCCAATCGGCCAATCGACGCCAAATCGAAGAAATGTGGGAGTATTCGCTGCAGTCGCTGGCCAAACAACCGGCGGAGAACTGAGCCCGCCAGCTTAACTCAGCGGCGCCAAGTGCTTGGTGTGCTGGTAGGTATAGATGATGCGGTGAATAACGGTGACGGTGGAGAGAACCGCCAGCAGCCACAGCACAGGAGCCATCACGCCCCAGTGATTGAACAGCGCGCCCAGCAGGATGAGCACGATGCGCTCCGGCCGCTCCATAAAGCCCACCTTGCACTGGCCGATGAGCGCCTCAGCGCGGGCGCGCGTGTAGCTGACCATCAGCGAGGTGATCATGACGAATGCCACCAGCACCACATAGCGGAAGCGGTTGATGCGGCCGTAATAAACCAGCAGGCCGAAGAACAGCACCACGTCGGAGTAGCGGTCGATCACCGAGTCGAAGAACGAGCCGAAGACCGTCACCTTGTTGATGCGGCGCGCCACGCGGCCGTCCACCATGTCGAAGATACCGGCGCCGAAGATAACCAGCCCGGCGAAGAAAAACATGCGGTCGCCGTTGGCGGCGTTGGCGTGGCCAAAAAGGAACGCAGCGGCGATGTTGATGACCAGGCCGAGGAAGGTGAGGACATTGGGAGAGATGCGCGTCAACGCCAACCCATGCACGATGCGGTCAAGGAGCCATCCGCAGGCACGGCCAAAAGCGCTTGTCCAGGTCATTCCCGATCTTCCTTGCTACTGCGCTGCGCCGGCGGCGGCTTCCCCTGCTTCTTCGCCAGCGTCGTCGTGGATCGTTGTCAACTTAAGGATTTCCAGCTGGCGCTTGCCGTTGGGCGTCACGATCGTGGCCACATCGCCCACGCGCTTGCCCACGATCCCGCGGCCAATCGGAGAGGTGGTGGAAATCAGCCCCTTTGAGACGTCGGCCTCTTCGCTGGTCACCAGGCGATAGACGAGTTCCTCGTCCTTAGTCGAGTCGTAGACCACCACCGTCGATCCAAATCCGGCCTTGTCCCTGGGAATGTTCGTGAGGTTGACGAGCGAAAGCTCGGCCATGCGCTTCTTCAGCTGGCCCAGCCGGGCATTGACAAACTCCTGCCGCTGCTTGGCCATGTGATACTCGGCGTTCTCCGACAGATCTCCCATCGCTCTGGCCTTCTTGATCTCGGCCGGAAGCTCGTGGGCAAGCTCGTACTCGAGCTGCTTGATCTCATCGAGAAGCTGTTTTTTGATGTGCTCGGGCATCCGTGGTCCGGTAGCGGGGAGGGGACTGCTCCAGCCGCGCGAGATAAGCGTTCCTAAACCTTTATTATACGCGGGGGCGGCACCCAGAGGTCAGAGATCATGGGGCCCCCGACGGCGCCAATTCATGACCTTAATCTTGCGGCTGCGGCCTTTGACGCCGCCAGACGGCGCTCCATAAACGGACGCGCGCGATCTTGCAGCTTCTGAACTTCCTGAGGAAGAGCGGTTCTGGGAGAACCTGCCGTAAACGGTGGTTGCGGGTCATACTCCAGGCCCAACTGCACGGCGCGCGCGAGGGGTTCTCCCCAGAGTAGGGCAATGACAGTGAGAGCGAGATCGATCCCGGCAGTCACTCCTGCCCCGGTGATGCGGTTGCGATCGCAGACAACGCGCTCGCGGACGGCAATCGCACCCAGGACAGAAAGGTCATCCATAGCCATCCAGTGCGTTGTGGCGCGGTAGCCGTCGAGCAGTCCCGCGGCGGCCAGCAACAGAGAGCCTGTGCATACCGACGTGACGTAGCGTGAGGTTCCGGCCGACCGGCGGAGAAAATTCAGCACCGTATCGTCGGCCATGAGGTCAACCTGGCCTGTGCCGCCGGGAACACACAAAACGTCGATCCGCGCATCGTCCTCAAGGGTGCAGGTGGGGACCAATTGAACGCCAGAGCCGATTGTTATGGGTGTCAGGTCTTTCCAATAGAGGCGTACAACTACTCCGGGAACCTTGCTGAAGACTTCGTATGGCCCTGTCAAATCCAGTTGCGTGATGCCTGGGAAGACAAGCATCGCTACTCGAATTGGATCGCCTGGCTTCAGAAACTCAGCCATCGTGCCTCCTTCAAGTCAGGAAACTCCAAAATATGCTTCCTGTTGCCCAAGTGTACCGGAGAAATAGGTGGGCTGACTAAGGTCCAAAGGACTACGGAAGACCCGCAATTCGCGCCTAATCGACAGCCTGCTTCTTCATCCCTGTCCTCTGATCTGCGTTCTCCGATCTGTGTTCCAGAAACGACTGCAGAATCAACGTCGCCGCCACCTGATCCACCACTTTGCGGTGTTTCTGCCGCGTGTGGCCGGCCTCGTACAGGATTTGGTGCGCCTCGCGCGTGGTGAGCCTCTCGTCCCACAGGTGAATGGGCAAGCCGGTCAGTTCGCCCAGTTCGGCAGCGAAGGCTTGGGTCTTGGCCGCGCGCGCGCCGGCCGCACCCGACAAATGCAACGGGTTGCCCACCACAATTCCCGCCGCGCCAAACCGGCGGCAGAGCCGCGCCAGCGAGCGCAGGTCCTCTCTTCGGTTGGGGCGCCGGTTGCTGCCTCGCTCCAGTGTCAGTACAGGCTGCACCGTCAGTCCCAACTCGTCCGACACGGCCACACCGATGCGGCGGAGGCCGACATCGAGGCCGAGATAACGCGGATGGGCGCCGGATTCCACTATGCTGCTCCTCGCATTCAGCTTACGTCTTTGAGTCGCCCCGGCGCGCCAGCGGTTTCCTCCCGGTACAATCGAAGGAGAGGGGAACAAGGGTAGGAATCTTCAAATCCTTATTCTTCAGGGAAGGGTCCACAACAGCAGGATGGCGCGGCGCAGACGGAGAGGCGGTAAAAAGAAACGTTCCGGCGCGGCAGGTATCTTGCTGGGGATACTGCTGGTTACAGCGCTTGCGGCAGGGGCGGCGGCCTGGCTGGTGCTTACGCCGTTCGGACCCGAGACGGAAACATTCGTCAATGTGACGCCCGGCTCCTCCGCCATGCGCATTGGGCGCCAACTGGAAGCGGCGGGCGTGGTTCGCAGCCGTTTCGCCTTTGATCTGGTGCGCTGGTTCCGTCAAGGAACGCTGCAGGCCGGGACGTATCGATTCGATCACCCGGCACCGGTCACCGAGGTTTTTGCGCGGATTGCGCGCGGCGACGTGTTTACCAAGAGCTTAACTGTGCCCGAGGGCGCAAACATTTTCGATATCGCTGCGCGCGTGGAAGAGGCGGGTTTGGGCACGCGCCAGGATTTTCTGGCCGCGGCGATCAACGAGACGAATCTGGTGGTCGATCTGGACCCCAAAGCAAAGAGTCTGGAGGGCTACCTGTTTCCGGACACTTACCGATTCTCGCCGACCGTCACGGCGGCGCAGATCGCCGCGACCATGGTGCAGCGGTTTCGCGCGGTAGCCGCCCAATTGGGATTGAAGGAAAACGTGCATAAGATCGTGACCATCGCGTCGCTGGTGGAGCGTGAGACGGCAGTAGATGCCGAGCGGCCTTTGGTGGCCAGCGTGTTTGAGAACCGGCTCGCCAAAAACATGCCGCTGCGCACCGATCCCGCGGTGATCTACGGGCTGGAGGTCACAGGCCATTGGCGGGGCACGATCTATCAAAGCGATTTGACCCGCGATACCCCGTACAACACCTATCTGCACACCGGGCTGCCGCCGGGACCAGTGGCCAATCCGGGCATTCCCTCGTTGCGAGCGGCGATGGATCCGCCGAAGACGAATTATCTTTACTTTGTGGCTGCTGGAACCGATGCCCAGGGCCACTCGCTCTTCGCAGCGACCCTTGACGAGCACAACCGCAATGTCGCTGGCTACCGGCACGCGCAGAAGAAGGCGGGTGAACGATGAGGGCTCGCTCTATTCTTGTTCGCGCCGCGTCTCTGGCTCTACCGCTCCTGTTCTCCGGGTGCTCTTACTTCATCCCCACCAGTCGTCATCTCCCTGTTCCCAAGGCGCCGGCCATTGTGCAAACAGCCACACCTGAGGAGCTGGTCAAGCAGCTCAACCAACGCTGGGACGCGTTGAATACTTTGACGGCCACCGTAGAGATTTACGCCACGGAAATGAATTCCGCACAGGGGCTGGCAAAGGACTTTCCTTCCTGCCGGGGATACATTCTGATGCGCAAACCCAAGATGCTGCGCGTGATGGGAACGTATTTTGGCGTAAAGATCTTCGACATGGCCAGCGATGGCAATCGCTTCACACTTGTCGTCCCGTCAAGAAACACGGTGATCGAGGGCTCGAACACGGTGACGGAGAGATCGCCGGACCCCCTGATGAATCTTCGCCCCGACTTTTTTCTCGATGCGCTTGCAGTTCGCAGGCTCGACCCCGACAACGAGTATATGGTGGCTCGCGATACGGAGACCATCGAGGACGCGGCGAAAAAGCACCTCTACCAGGAACCGGAGTACGTCCTGAGCGTCATGCGGCGGAAGACGTTAGTTGAGAATCTTCCGGTGCGCGTGGTGACGTTTCATCGCGACGACATGCTGCCCTACGACCAGGATGTGTACGACAGCAGCGGAACGCTGGAGACACAGATTACCTACAGCAACTACGCGATGTTCAGCGCCGGCAAATACCCCTCCAAGGTGACCATCAAGCGCCCGCAGGAGGGAATCCAGATCGTGCTGAGTGTTGAAAGGGTAGAAGAGAATGTCGATGTTCCCGCCAGCCAGTTCGACGTGAACGTTCCCGAAGGCTTCACAGTCAAGAACCTGAAGTAGCCTTGCTGCTCGCCGGCGCGAGCAACGCATCCTTCTCCATCCCGGCCGGGTGATGCGCAGGTGCGAGCGCCGATTTACTGCGCGCCGTGATCGCGGAGCAGCTTCTCAACGTCCGCGTGCTTGCTGGCGATGGCGCGCTCGAGCGCAGTCGTTCCATCGTCGCTCTTGTCGTTGACCTTTGCACCGTGGTCGAGCAGCACCTGGACGATGTCTGTGAAGCCCGCGCCCGAGGCCGCCATCAGCGCAGTGAAGCCCTGCGGGTCGCGAGCCTCCACGTTGGCGCCGTGTGCGACGAGCAGGTTCACCAGCTCCACCTTGTTCGAAACCACGCCATACATCAGCGGCGTGAGGCCGCTCTGGTCATTCACCTCGGCCGGCGCATTCTTATCCAGCAGCAGCCGGGCCTCCTCGGTGTTCCCCGTCATGGCAGCGAAATGCAGCGCCGTCTGGCCGTTTTTGGCCGCGATCGCCGGGTCGGCTCCCTTGTCGAGCAGGAGCTTGACGACATCAGCGAAGCCCATGGCGCAGGCGGCGATCAGCGGCGTGTACCCATTGGGATCCTGCGCGTCCACGTGCGCGCCCTGCGCCAGCAGTTGCGTAACGGCTGCGGTGTCGCCATTACCCACTGCCTTGAACAATTGGTCGTCCAGGCTGGGGGCGGCGTCCTGACTCGCCGCGATCGCGCAGAACGAGACCATCAGAATGACCACTACGATTCCCAAAAGGTTCTTGGTCATACTTCCCTCCTTTGCCGCTCGTACCGAATCGGGTCATTGTTTGGCGCCGTGATCTTCGAGCACCTTCGCCGCAGCGGGATGCTGCTCGACGATCGCCCAATGCAGTGCCGTGTTGCCATCCTTGCCCTTGGCATTGATGTTGGCGCCACCAGCGAGCAGCAGCTGAATCGCATCGGCCTGGCCCTTGTCCGCGGCCCAAAGCAATGCGGTCCAATGTTGCGCGTCGGTGGCTTCAATGTTGGCGCCCTTGGTGAGCAGCAGCTTCATCACATCGGTTTTGCCGTGCGCGGCCGCCTCCATGAGCGCAGTCGCGCCTTCGTTGGGGTACTTGTCGGCCTCGGCCTCCATGTTGGCGCCCGCATCCAGCAACGCCTGCACCGCGTCTACATCGCCACCGGCTGCCGCGTCGATCAGGGCCGTCGCACCATCGCTGTCTTTGCCTTCGATTTTGGCGCCTTTCTCGAGCAGCAGCTTAATCATCGCGGGCTGATTGGCTTCGGCGGCGCGGATCAGCGCGGTATCGCCGTTCTCGTCCTTGGCCTCGGGGCTCACGCCAATCTGAATGAGCAGATTTACCGCGTCGGCATTGTTCTGCGCGGCGGCCTCAGCCAGCGCTGGCCAATTCGTCTTGTCCTTACTGTCCACGGTGGCGCCTTTCGAGAGCAGCAGAATCAATACGTTCGTGTAACCCATGTAGCCCGCTTCGTGCAGCGGCGTCTGCCCCGCGTTGCCCTTGGCTTCGATGTCCGCGCCTTTGGCCAGCAGCAGTTGCACGGTGTCGATATAGCCCTGGTACGAGGCCCAGATTAGCGGCGTCCAGCCGAGGCTGTCGCGCGAATCGATCTTCGCGCCGGCATCGAGCAGCGCCTCCACGGCCGCGGTGTGGCCGCCCATGGCCGCCGCCGTCAGCGCGGTAATGTCGGCCACCTGCGCCGGGATGATGTTCGTGTCGGTGAATCTCTGGCTATAGCTGACGTCATCCACCTTCGCGCCCGCGGCCAGCAGCAGCTTGATCGCGTTCGCCGCGCCGTTCGCCGCTGCGTACATCAGCGGCGTGATGCCGTTCTTGTCCAGAGCCTCCACGTTGGCCTTGTGCTGGAGTAGCACCTGGACAGTGTCGGCCTGCCCCATGCTGGCCGCCCAAATGAGCGGCGTGGCCGCGAATTCGCCCGTGTCCGGGCCCTCGATCGCCGCGCCCTTTTCGAGCAGCAGTTCCACCATCGCGCCCTGGCCGGTGTTTGCGGCCCAGATCAGCGGCGTCCAGCCCAGCACGTCGTGGACTTCGAGGTTTGCGCCCTTCTCAAGCAGCAGCCCGGCGGGCTCGATCTGGCCGTAGGCGGCGGCACGCAGAAGCGCCGTCTGGCCGAAGTTACCCGCCGTGTCGACCTTTGCCCTTTTGGCCAGAAGCAGATTCGCGGCTGCGACGTTCCCGGCCCCGGCGGCGCGGATGAGCGCTGTGTCGTTGTTCTTGTCCTGGGCTTCGATGTTGGCGCCGCGGTCGAGCAGCAACGCAACCGTAGCGGCGGCGTTGTTCTCGACAGTGCGCACACTCTGGCTTATGGAGTAGCCGCCCAGGGCCGCTTTGGTCTGCGCCATGCACGGCTGGATGACCTGCTCAGAGGCCTTGAGCATCAGCGCCGTGGCGCCATGGTTGTCCGTGGCGTCGATTTTGGCGTGCTGATCGAGCAGATAAGAGACCACTTGCACGCGGCCGGCCACTGCTGCGATCATCAGCGGCGTCTCGCCGGTATTGTCCGTGGCCTCGAGCTGCGCGCCTTTGGCCAGCAGCAGCGCCACCATCTCCGCGTTGCCGTTCTGGCCGGCCAGCATCAGCGCGGTGCGGCCCGCGTTGTCTTTGGCCTCGATATTGGCGCCATTGGCGAGCAGCAACCTGGTCATCTCTTTGCCATTGCCAAGCGCCTGGTGCATCAGCGCGGTTTCGCCTTTGTGGTCCTTGTCGTCGATCTTTGCGCCCTTCGCGAGCATCAGCGTGACCGCGGCGGCTTCATCGCGATCCGCCGCCCAAATCAGCGGCGTCCAGCCCTGGTTGTCGATCTCTTCGAGGTTGACGCCATCGTTCACCAGCAGCTCGACCACGTCTTCGTTCGCGCTCTGGATCGCGTACTCGAGGACGGTGACGCCATTTTGATCGCGAGCGTTGATGTTGGCGCCCTGCGCGACGAGTTGCTGCACCTGCGCGATATCTCCGTCGTAGGCTGCCTTCAGCAGACTGGTTTCCTGAGGGTTGGCGCCGGTTTGGCCGCACACGGCCAGGCTACTCAGGAAGAGAATCACAATCGCCGCACAGATTGTCTTCATTGCGTCATCCTCTCTGCGCGCCGGGCGCGTCTGCGTTCTACTTGGCTCCGCGCTCCTGCAGCAACTTCGCCACGTCGGCATGCCCCTGGTCCAACGCGAGCTGGAGCGCCGTCTTCCCGTTCTTGTCCTTGGCCTGCGGGTCGGCGTGGCTGTCCAGCAGAAGCTTCACTGTGTCGGGCCAGCCGTTGGCCGCGGCGAGCATCAACGCCGTTTCGCCATCATCATTTCGCGCCTCGAGATTCGCGCCGTGCGTGAGCAGGAGCTCGACCACATCCATGTGGCCATTCTCCGCGGCGTCCAGGAGCGTGGTCGCGCCCTGGTCGTCGGTGGCCTCAATCTTGGCTCCTTTATCGAGCAGCAGTTTCACGGCTGCAAGCTGGCCGGCAAATGCAGCGGCCACCAGCGGCGTTTCGTTGCGGTAACCGCGCGCCTCGATGTCGGCGCCATGGTCGAGCGTGAACTTCATCCACTTGAGGCTGCCACCCTCGGCCGCCGACAGCAGCATGGTTTCGCCGTGATAGTCACGGTCGTCAATGCTGGCGCCGTGAGACAGCAGCAGCTCGATCATCGGCGCATCGTTCTTGCCGAAGGCTAGTTCGATCGCGGACCTGTCGTCGTCGCCGGCGCGGTCCGCGACGTTGGCACCTTTTTCCAGCAACAGCTTAGCCGTGTCCAGATGGCCCTCGCGCACCGCGCTCAGCAGCGGCGTGGATCCAATGTCGCTCCGGGCATTCACGTCGGCGCCCTTGGCGAGAAGCTGCTGCACGGCTGCAGTGCCTCCGGCGCCGGCGGCTTTCAGGAGTTGGCTGTTGAGGCTGGCCGTGTCTGTCTGCCCTGCGCATACGCCGATCGCGAGAAAGGCCAGAATGGAAAAAGCGAGTGCCTGCAGAGTCTTCTTCATCGCTTTCTCCTGGCCCGCACAGAGGAAAAGACAGCACGGCCCTTTCAGTAACCTCAGCCGGAACTCCTTGCGGCTCAGCAGCGGAGCGCCGGAATGCGTTCGCGGCTCAAGCTACCCGTGGGTCCGAAGCTGAAGCTTTGAGTTGCAGAGCATTCTACTCCCGATTCCGGTGAATGCGCGATCCGGTGAAAGCGCCCACGCGCGAGTCGGCGCCTTTGCGTACTCTTGTACGTGGGAGAAAAGTCACGGCGGGAGCGTGGTATGAAGGCAAGCGCATTCGAGTTTCGTCTGCGGATGATCATTCAAATCGTCATCGTCTTCTTTGGCTTTTGGGCGCCGTGGGTCCGGCCGTGGGATATGGGCCGGCGGATCTCGACTCTCGAGTGGCTCCCGCTCGAGATGAGCCGCGTGGGCCTGGCCAGCTTTACCACAGCCGCGCCGATCGTCATCGTTCTAGGCGCATTGGCGGCGCTCGTGGGCGCAGTGTTGCGCGTGTGGGGAGCGGCCTACCTGGGATACGACACGGTTCACCACGGCGAGATGCAGGCCGGCGCGGTCATGGCCGACGGGCCTTACCGCTATGTGCGCAATCCCCTCTATCTCGGCGGCTGGTGCATGATGATCGCCGTGTCGCTTCTCATGACGCCCAGCGGCGCGCTGTTTACCGTGGTGCTGCTCACCGTCTTTTTTGTGCGCCTCATCCTCGGCGAAGAGGCATTCCTCACCGCGCAGCTCGGCGAGCCCTATGTCGCCTATCTGCGCGCCGTGCCGCGGCTGTTGCCCCGCTTGCGCGGCAGCTTGCCGCCCGCCGGGCGCAAGCCGCACTGGCTCACCGCGCTCTTTACTGAGATTTTCCCCATCGGCGCATTCTTCACCATGGGTGTTCTCTCCTGGCGCTACGACCAGCAACTCATGCTTGAGGGGATTTTCTGGAGCTTTCTGGCTTCGCTCGTGGCGAGGGGCCTGATGAAAGCGTGGCTCGCCACGCTGGCGGCCGCGGGGGTGTTCGCCGGCGCGTGGAGCTACTTCCATCTCAACTGGCCCAGGTCGATCCTCATCGCCCTTGGCGCCTGGCTCATCGTGCACGCACTCTCTCCGCCCACGAGCAGCACGAAACAAGCCGCCGCGCCCTGACGATTCAGCGGCGGTCTTTTCCGACGCGCCCCAGGTGTGTGTATCCAAAGCCGTCGGCATACTTCAGCCCGTAGCCGAGCAGGCGATCCACACCGATATGGTTCGCCCAGACGAGCGCAAACGGCACCGCAACATGCGCATGCAGCAGCAGCGCGCATAGAGCCAGCACTACGGGCCCGACGTAAGTGTGAAAAGCGTTGTAAACTCGCGCGCCCCGGCAGGGTCCGGCGAGATATCCCAGCATCGAAAGGTCGGGCGCAAGCCACAGCGCCGCGAAGAGCCACCAGCTCGCGCCAGTGCGCGCATAGAGCACAGCCGCAACGGCCGCAACCGCCAGCCCTTCAAGCCGCAGCAAGAGGAATACAGATCGAGCTGCGCGCGGGCGAGATCGCACTCCGTTCATGTAGTACCGAGGCCGTTGTCATGACTCATTCGATGAGCCAGAGTGCCGGCGGAGTGCAGAAATCTGCTGCGCGTTGTGACGTCTCAAAAACGCGAAAGGGAGAGCACAAGGCTCTCCCTTTCACGCGATGCCGTTTCCGCAGTCCGAGAAAACTACTTTTTCGGCGGCGCGATCACGTCCTTGGCGGACTTGGCCACGCGGAACTTCACCACGGTCTTGGCCTTGATCTTGATGGCCTCGCCGGTCTGGGGGTTGCGGCCCATGCGGGCCTTGCGCTCGGCTTTTACCAAACGACCGATGCCGGGGATCACAAAGACGCCGCTCTTCTTGGTCTCTTTGATGGCGGTCTCTGCCAGGAGATCCAGGAAAGCCGCCGCTTGCTTGTTGGTCAGTTCGAGCTTCTCGGCCAAATGCCGTGTGAGTGCTGTCTTGGTCATTCCAGATGCCATTGATTGTTCTCCTTGTGGGCGAGCCCTCCGGGCTGCCGGTGTGGTCGGGCTTCCGCTCTAAAAACGCTCACCGCATGGAGGGAGGCCGTTTGCTGGTGCTAGTGCGCGAAACCCCAGTATTCATGCGGCTACGAAGAAACCTGCCGATGGTTACCATGCGGCCTGAACGTAGGCAAAGTCAATGGGAAAATGCCTGATTTCCACAGTTTTCTTGGGTTTTTATGGGTGAAATACCCATTTTTGCTGGTTTTTGGCTCATTCGGCCGCTGAAAACCCGCAGTTGGAGCGGGTTTGGGGCATTGCGGTGAATCGGCGCACGCAGCCCGGAAACCCGCTACTTCAGCCCGAAAAGCACCTTTCTCTTGGGCGCGAGAGCCGCGGCGATGGGTGTGTTGAGAGCATCGACAATCGGCGCGGCGACCTTGAAGTAGCGGATCACCACGTCGGCGATGTCCTTTTTGAGAGCGGCCTTCGCGGGTAGTTCCGCGGCCAGCCCCCACTGGCGGCAGCGGATCAGATCCATCCCCGGATGCTCGCACGGGAAACCTTTAGGCGGGCGGGTGAGCGCGTTGCCTTCGAACTCGTCGTAGAGCTTCCGCACTTTTGGGTTTCGGAGTAGTTTTCTGAACTCCCGATGGTGATCGAGCAGCCAGTGGCGGATCGCGGCCAGTTGATCCTTGTCCGGCATATAGGAGCCGGCGGCGATGATCACTTCCTTGGCACTCACGTGAAAGTAGTAGCCCGCGCCGGAGGTCTTCTCGAGCCCTTGATGCGACCACCACGCCGCCACGTGCGTTTTGTAGGGCCGCTTGTCGGAGGAGAAGCGCGTGTCGCGATAGATGCGGAAGAGCGATTTTTCCGGCGGCCGCACATGGTCGGGCGCGAAGTCCGCCATGGCGTCGGTAATTTTGCGCACGATGGCCAGCATCGGCTCCTTCAGCTCGGCCTCGAACTGCGCCTTGCGCGGCTGAAACCACGCGCGGTCATTGTGGCGGGCCAGGTTGCGCAGGAAGGTGAGGGCTTGCGGGCGGAAGTAGGGGACAGTAACAGCGGGACCGGGTTTCGCAGAGCGAGGCATCCTGCTAGAAGGTTAGCAAAAATGCCTGTACTGGGGGCTGCGGATAATTCCTCGACCGCTCTGGTGAACCGCGCCGTCAGTACACCGAAGCGTCCTCCGCCGCTGCTCTGGCGGCTATCTTCGCCTGGTGCTTGCGAACAAAGTGCGCTGCCGCGTCGGGATAGAACTCACGAATCGACGAGAAGATCACATCGCGCATCACCGAGTAACCGAATTTGCTGGCGAGGACGGCAAAACTGGTGGCGCTGGGGGGGTAATAATACCGCGAAAAAACCTGCGCGAGAACCTTGCCGCCGAGCCCCGCGACATTGGGCGTCTGCCGGCCGCCATAGGTGCGGGCCACGCCCTGGCGGCTGATGACGTAAAGGGCCCGAATGGGGATGCTGTGACCCGCGCCGAGCGCGTAAAAACGCGTGTCCACGTGCAGAGACGAGGCCAACAGCCACGCGGAGAGATACGTATTGTCTGACTTGTCAAGGAAGCCGCGCCACGTGTAGGCATAGAAACCGCCTACGCCTTTGCCGAGAGCGGAGTGCATGTTCATGCCTTCGGCGGTGAGTGAAGTTAGGCCGAGGAAGATGAATGAGGAATAGTCCGTTGCCTGCCGGGTGGCGACGGTGAAGTTGTATTTCCATCCCGGAGGATGAGGCGTGGCTCCGCCCGAGACGGACCGGAAATTGGGCATGAAGCCGAGAATGCGCTGCGGCTGCCGGCGCTCGATCGGGATGGGATCGCCGTTGGCGTCGACAGGGACGCTGGGATCGGGTGCCGGGCGCGGGCTAGCATGTGGGTCGTACGAGTTGCCGCCCAATGCGGATGGTGGACCGTCCAGCGGGCCCACTCCCAGGCTTAGGTCAGCTGGTCCGGAAAGATCGTCATCGGGGCAGTTCGGATCGGAATCAGCTGCGGCGACGTCAGACACAAACGGGCAGGCGGCCGGCGAATTCTCCAGCAATGTCGTATTCGGAATCGGCGTCGACCCGGCGCGGATGCTGAAGGCAGCACCGAGGCTGACAACGGCGATGAACAAACGCAATCAAACCATCCTTTGGGTACAGGGAAGGCTGTCGCTTCAGGGGAAGAGCGAACCAGTAGTCTATTTATATTAAACGGATTTGTGGAATTTTGGGTTGCAAATGGGGCGGGAATACCAATCGGTGCAACGGAAGCAGCGCCTTTGTGACCTTCGGCCTAACTTTGTCCGATTCCTGAGGCGCGCAGCAAATGACTATGAGTGCGCCGGGGAGGAACCGACCCAAATCAAAAAGCCAAATCGCGGGCGTCCGCGCAACTAACACGCTTTCACACATCCAGACGATTGGCAGCAGAGACTCGCCCGTACCACAGGCCCGAGTTTTTCACCGTGCGCTTCAGCGTGGAGAAGTCGACCCAGGTGAGGCCATAACGCGCCGTGTACCCCTCGGACCACTCGAAGTTATCGAGCAAACTCCAGGCATGATAGGCACGCACACGCGCGCCGTCACGAAGAGCCCGCGCTAGTTCGGCCAGATGTGCGCAATAGAATTCAATGCGGCGTTGGTCGTGCACGTGGCCATCCGGGCCGGGGGCCGCGGCAAATACACCACCGGTCTCGGTAATCTCGATGATCGGGCGATCGTAGTCGCGAGTTAGCTGCATCAGCATGTCGTAGAATCCGCGGGGCCACATTTCGGAGCCGCCATCGGTGCGCGGGCCCTCGTTGAACTGCTCCACCCGGAATTGGGCCCAGGGGTCGGGGTTACGCGCGCCGGATGCAGGCTGCGCGGGGTGCGAGGCGGCGGAGATCGCCAGCCGGAGATAGTAGTGCACGCCCACCCAGTCGAGACGAACCCTGAGAATCTTCTCGTCGCCGGGCCTGAAACCCATCGCTTCGTAGGGAACCTCGCCCGCGAACGCCTTGGGATAGTCGCCGTAGCGCGACGCATGAAGGTAGAAGACATTGCGGAGCATGTGGAACCGCCATGCTGCATCGCGATCGGCCGCGTTGTCATTCTTCGGGTAGGCGGGCTCGTAGCTATACGCGCTGCCAACGGTCGCCTTCGTTGAGGCTGCCTTGAGCGAGCGGTAGGCTAATCCCTGAGCAAGGCCGAGGGTGTGCGCCGCGCGCAGATAATCGTCGACGTTGGCTCTTCCCGGCGGAAGCGACCCTCTCGCATAACCGCGATAGAGAAAATACGTGGGCATGTTGAAGGGTGCCCATACGGTGATGCGATCGCCCAAGTGTTTGGCCATTTGTCCTGCGAAGTCCGCGTAGTAGCTCGCCAGATCGCGGTTAGGCCAGCCGCCCCGATCTTCCAGTGCCTGGGGCAGATCCCAGTGATAGAGAGTGCAGAAGGGGCGAATCCCGGCTTCGAGCAGCGCATCCGCCAACCGCTTGTAATAATCAAGGCCCTTCAGGTTGAGCGGCCCCGTGCCATTGGGCAGCACGCGCGGCCAACTGATCGAGAAGCGATAGCTCTTCTGGTTAAGCCGCTTGAGCAGCACCACGTCTTCTTTGTAGCGGTGGTACTGGTCGCAGGCTACATCGGCATTTGAACCGTCTTTGATCTTGCCGGGCGTGTGCGCCCAGCGGTCCCAGATCGACTCGCCCTTCCCGTCCGCGTTCCAGGCCCCCTCGACTTGGTACGAGGAGGTGGCCATGCCCCATAGAAAATCTGCGGGAAAGCGCGCCTTTGCAATCTCTTCGGCGCTGATCGTGCCGGCCGCTGTCGGCGATGCCGCCGCCTGGGTCAGTCCCTTGTTTGCGGAGAGGACGCCGCCGGCAGCCAGTAATGAATTCTGGAGAAACGTTCTGCGATCCATTTGATCGCCGTCTTTCACTCCGCCATGACCCTAACAAAATGAGGGAATGTGGTCAATCGGCCAAAAGCACGATTCAATCGCAGGTTGGCGCCAAACGCGCTACCGGATCACCTTCAGCGCCGCGCGGAAGAGCCCGTCGAAGTCCGCGGCGAGAGCCTTGTCCTTGGCGATGGCCTGCGCGATGGCCTTTTCCGAGGCCGCCCGCTGATAGCCGAGGTTAGTCAGCGCGGAGAGCACGTCATCGACGGCCGGACCCTGCACGGAAGGCTGCGAGGGCGGAACGGCGAAGTCGTCGAGCTTGTCTTTGAGCTCGACCACGAGGCGCTCGGCCAGTTTCTTGCCCACGCCGGGAATATTCGTGAGTTGCGCGTGATCCTGACCGCGAATGGCCTGAATTACGCGTTCGGAGTTAAGCCCGCTCAGGATTTTAATGGCCAGCTTCGGGCCGACACCGCCGACGGTGATCAGCCGCTCGAAGAGCCGCTTTTCTTCGCGGTCGAGAAATCCGAAGAGCGCGATCTGGTCGTCGCTCACTTGGGTGTGAATGTACAGCGCGGCCTCGGCACCCACCGCAGGCAGCGCCGTGAACGTGGGCACGGAGATGGCGACGTCGTAGCCCACGCCGCCGGCCTCGACGATAGCCTGGCCGGGCTGCTTATAGATGAGCTTGCCGCGCAGGTGAGCGATCATAGTTTCCTTATGAATAATATTAGGGTTGGGTCACCTTGAATGCATTCTCGCCAAAGACCATTGTCTTGCCGTGCGTATTAAGTGCCCCCGCCAACTCCGGGGACTCGCGGTCCGCATAGACGTAACGATCCGCAAATCTCACCACGACCAGATTCATCAATGCTGTGTTGTGGGCATCCATCTTGGGCACCCAGCGCACGTCAGGAGGGCTCGCGAGGAAGACCAACCTTGGGCTCAGGGGGAGTGCGACGTGGACGTTTGGCAGTCCCCATCCATAGCCATCGAAAAGTTGGTTTCCTCGCAACTGGAACGACAGGACTGGCGCGTCACAGGTTGCAAAAAACCCGTCCCCGTCGGCTTCGACAACCTGCCAGTGTCTTTGAGAGAGAACGAATGCGAGTTTTGATGTGCTATTTCGAAGTGCTTGAGCGTGTCTGAATGCGGGATTCTCGTATTCATCACGCGCCTTACGTGCGGCCCCTGCGATTTCGTCAAACGGGATGAGTCGCCCGTGCCTCATGAAGATCTCGTATTGCGTTTCGCGGATATGATTGTTCTCCAGCCAATCAGTGTCAGTGTTCACAAGCGATTTCACGCTTAGCTCGTTTCGCACTCTTCTCGACCGGAGGAACGTACTTGCAACGTAGAATGCCCAAGCCAGGATCTCATCTTTATTTGAGCAGGAAACGCCATTGAGAAGCTTTGCGTGGATTGGCCCTGCCAGGGATTCCAGCCTGCCCAGCATTTTTTCAACTTGATATTTGCTGTCCTCACGGGGGATTTTGTATTCGAAGAAATCTCTTTCTGTCGCTTCGCGCGATGGCACGCTCTTGCGAATGGGCTTTCCTGCTTCATAAACAAATAAATTGCCCTTTCCGTCGACGAAGTGTCCCAGATAGAACTCAGAAATCACGTGCTGCTTCCGGGGCCGGTTCGGCTTTATGATCCTTGGCTTTCCCATTTGTCGCTCCGTGTGCAGGCATTTGCGCTCGATCGGCGCTTAGCCCAGAATCCCCATCCGCTTTGCCACGCGCTCCATGGTTTCCAGCGCCTGATCCAACTGCGCGCGCGTGTGCTCGCTGGTGAGGATAGCGCGGATGCGGGCCTTGCCTTCCGGCACCGTGGGAAACGCGATCCCCGTGGCCATCACGCCCTCGTCGAAGAGCGCGCGGCTGAACTCCATGGCTGCGCGGCCCTCGCCGACGATGATCGGCGTGATGGGTGTCTCTGTGGCCGGGGTGTTTACGCCGCCAATGTTGAAACCGGCGCGCTTGAGTTCGCCCTGGAAGTAGCGCGTGTTCGACCACAGGCGCAGAATCCGCTCCGGCTCCTTCTCCAGAACGTCGAAGGCCGCAATGCACGTGGCTGCAACCGACGGCGGATGCGAGGTAGAAAACAGAAACGGCCGCGCGCGATGGTAGAGGTAGTCGATCAGGTCTTTCGAGCCGCAGACGTAGCCGCCCAGCGCGCCGATAGCTTTCGACAGCGTGCCCACCTGCACGTCCACGCGGCCGTGCATGCCGAAGTGATCCACCGACCCGCGCCCGTTGCGCCCCAGCACGCCCGAGGCGTGGGCATCATCGACCATCATGATGGCGCCATATTTCTCGGCCAGCGCGGCCAGCTTGTCTACCGGCCCGATGTCGCCATCCATTGAGAAGACGCCGTCGGTGATGACCAGCTTCTTGCCGGGCTCCGAGGCGAGCTGCTGCAGCAGCTCCTCGCAGTGCGCTGCGTCTTTATGCCGGAAGACCTTGATTGTTGCCCGCGACAATCGCGCGCCGTCGATGATGCTGGCGTGGTTCAGCTCGTCCGACAGAATGAAGTCCTCTCTGGCCAGGATCGCGCTCACCGTGCCGGCATTGGCCGCAAAGCCGCTCTGAAAGACCACGCAGGCCTCGACATTCTTGAACCGCGCGATCTTTTCCTCGAGCTCCATGTGGATGCGCATGGTTCCGGCGATGGTGCGCACGGCGCCCGAGCCCACGCCAAACGCCCGCGTGGCGGCGATGGCTGCCTCAATGAGCTTGGGGTGGTTGGCCAAGCCCAGGTAGTTGTTGCTGGCCAGGTTGATCACCTCGCGCCCGTCGTAGTGGCACACCGGCGCCTGCTGGTCGTCGAGCACGCGGAGCCTGAAGTGTGTGCCCTTGGCGCGAAGGTCGTCGAGGACGGCGGTGAGATGGGCAAGCTGCGGACGGGAAACAGCCTCTGTCATGGCGAAGCACCTACCTGCGAAACCGCTTCATCCTGTGACCAAGGCAGGCGCAGGAATGGCGGAATCGACCACCATCCTGTCCTGCGCCGTTTCCCGATCACGCGGTCTCGGGTCTACCAAAAAAGCATAGCGCGGCGCCCGGCCGCGCGGCGTAACGATTTGATCTGGCGCACAACTCTCCAATGGAGCTCGCCAGCGTCCAACGCTTGCCGGACATTCGATTTGAAGCCAAGTCGCAGGCCTGCGGGTCGCTCGACCGCACCCCTGCCGGATACAATAGGGGTTTACGCAGAGGTCATGGACGAAGCGCCTTAGGGCGGATTGCCTATTTTTCTGGAGAATTGGAACAGGTGCAAGTGAGAGGCATGAACTGCCGCAGTTTGCGGCTTGAATGGGTCGCAGGACTCGGTATCGCATTGGTGCTGGCCGTGCTGCCGGCGGCTGTGGCTGCGCAAAGGATCGCAACACAAACCACTCTGGCCGTGGAAACCAGCGACCAGGGCGGCCACACACAGGCCACTGCCGCGGTGTCCGTGACCGGCGCGGACGGCCTGCCCGCAAGTGGCGCCGTGATGATCGAAGACGGTCGCCGCCAACTGGTGGAAGTAGCTTTGAATGGCAGTGGCCAGGCGACCTCGGTTCTGTCGATTCCGGGCGGCGATCACGCCCTGCGCGCCGTGTATGCGGGCGACGCCTCGCACCTGAGTTCGGCTTCGGTCACCAGCAGCGTGACCGGCCAGGCCAGTGCGACTCCGGGCTTTACCCTGACGCTTTCGGCCGTTGCGCCTTCTTCGCTGCCCCTTACTCTCACGGCTGGCGCCTCGGGTACAGTTGCCGTGACGGTTGTGCCTGAAGACAATGCTGGCCTCACGTCTCCCATGTTTGTCACGCTCTCCTGTTCGGGCCTTCCCAGCGAGTCTTCATGCGCCTTTACGCCGGAGACGGTGGAAATCCTGCAAAGCACACCCACAAGCTGCGCCTCCGGTTCGCCCGCGTCGGCTTGCCCGCCCGTCAGTTCCATGCTGATTCAGACGCAGGAGCAGGTCACCACCCGGGTATCGCCGCCCGGTCAGTCTGTGCGCAGCGGCAGCCCGGTGGCCTGGGCGATTCTGCTGCCCGGCTTTCTGGGGCTCGGTGGATTGGCATGGGGCGCCGGGGCCAGCGGGCGACGGCGGAGATGGTTGCAGCAGCTCGCGCTGGTAGCACTGATGGGCCTGGTAACCACGCTGGGCACAACCTCGTGCAAGGCGCTCTACCACTACTACGAAAACGGTCCCCCGCATCCCTACGCAACGCCGTCAGGCACCTACACCATCACGGTCACTGGACAGTCGACCAACGGCGTCACCGCCATCACCAATAACACTACGATGGTGCTCACGGTGCAGGGCGGGTCTTAAACTGCCTGCATGACGCGGCAGCATCCCCTTCCCGCGGAGGTCTATGCGCTGGTGGAGCAGACACCGGCCACCGTTCTGCTGGAAGGTGGAAAGCCGGGCCACACAGCATCGAATGAAGAACCGTGGACGCAACTGTTTACGGCTCCGTTGCGTGTGTGTGCGGCGTATCACGCGGCAGAGATCCCAGCGCTTATTGCGGAGGTTGAGAGCGAGGTCGGTGCGGGCCAATGCGCGGCCGGATTCTTCAGCTACGAGTGCGGAAGTTGCTTTGAGCCGAAGGCCGGAATGCGCGCCGGTGACCAGGGCCGGGCGCGCGTTCATCCTCTGGCGTGGATTGGGATCTACGACCGGAGCCACGTCTTTGACCACAAGTCCGGAAGTTTCGTCGACGGGGAGCCGCCAGGGTTAGCGCAATTCCGGGACAATCGCCGATCTGTATCAGGGCACGACTTCAGTCGTGCCGAAGAAGGCGACAAAAAGAGCAGGGCTTTAGCCCCTGAGAAAAGCGTCCCCGCCGAGTTTGCCCTCACCGAAGCCGAATACGCCCAGCGAATCGCCGCCATTCACGGGTGGATTCGCGCCGGGGACGTGTATCAACTGAACTTCACCGCGCCGATGCGGTTTGAAGCGCCGGGCAGCGCAGCGGTGCTCTACGCGCGGCTGCGCGCGCGGCAACCCGTCGACTACGGAGCGTTTCTTCACTGGCAGCCGGGCCGCCGCATTCTCTCGTTCTCGCCGGAGCTGTTCTTTCGCGTCGAGAGCGTTAGCGCTAGCGGCGGCGGACGGCGCATCGTCACGCGCCCCATGAAGGGCACCGCGCGGCGCGGGCGAACGACGCGCGAAGACCGCCGGATTGCCGAGTGGCTGCGCGGTGACGCAAAAAATCGCAGCGAAAACGTAATGATTGTCGACCTGCTGCGCAACGACCTGGGCCGCGTGGCGCGTACGGGCAGCGTGCGCGTGGAGAAACTCTTCGCCGCCGAGCGCTACTCCACGCTCTGGCAGATGACCTCGACCATCAGCGCCGAGCTACGGCCCGAAGTGGGCTTCTGCGACATCTTCCGCGCGCTGTTTCCCAGCGGGTCGGTCACTGGCGCGCCCAAGGTGCGGGCCATGCAGCTCATCTCGGAGCTCGAAGACGCTCCGCGCGGCGTGTACACGGGAGCCATCGGCTTCTTCTCGCCGCGGCAGACAGTCTTCAACGTGGCGATTCGCACGCTGGAGCTCAACGGCGCGCGCGGAACGATGGGCGTCGGCAGCGGTGTCGTCATCGACTCCGATGCGGCCGAGGAGTACCGCGAGTGCTTGCTGAAAGCAGAATTCCTCACGCGGAGTTGGGCGGAGTTGCCGGAGCGGCTCTCGCTGATCGAAACGATGCTGTGGGACGGCGACTATCCGCTCGGCAACTATCCATTTTTGGGGCTGCATCTCGACCGGCTTGAAGATTCTGCGGAGTATTTCGGGTTTCCATGTGAGCGCGCAGCAGTGAAAGCATCGCTGATCGGCCGCGCCAACGGATTTTCCGGCCGCGAGCCGCGGAAGGTGCGCCTACTCCTCGACAGCGACGGCGAATTGCAGATTACGGACGAGGTTTTGGCGCCGCCCGCCGGCGAGCAGCGCATCGGCCGCGTGCGCATCGCTCAAGAGCGCACGGATCCAGCGGACCGGATGCTCTACCACAAGACCACGCATCGCCCGCTTTACGCGCAGGCGTTCGAGCAGGCTGCGCGCTTGGGATTCGACGACGCGCTCTTCCTGAACCTGCGCGGCGAAGTCACCGAGGGCGCCATCAGCAACATCTTTATCGAAAAAGACGGCCGCTGGTTCACGCCGCCGGTCGAGTGCGGCCTGCTGCCCGGCGTCTATCGGCGTCACTTGCTCGCCACGCGGCCTGAAGTCGCAGAGCGTGTGCTGTCTTTGGACGATCTGCGCCGCGCCGATGCGGTTTATCTGGCGAATGCAGTTCGCGGCCTGCGGCGAGTCGCCATCGATTGGCGATGAACTCCGTCTTGGTCCCTCGTTCCCTTGGTCCCTCGGTCCCTGCTCTTCTCACTCCGGCCGCATGACGACTTTGATCGCCTCGCCCGACTCCAGCAGCTCCATTGCCTTCTTGAATTCGCTCAGCTTCAGGCGATGGGTGATCACCGGCTCCAGATTCAGCTTGCCTGTCGCCAGCAGCGCTTCCATCTGAAACCACGTCTCAAACATCTTGCGGCCGTTGATGCCCTGCACCGTGGCGCCTTTGAAGATGATGTCGCGGGCAAAGTCGAGCTCGAAGGGCCGCGAGGGGATGCCGAGCAGAGAGGCGCGCCCGCCGGTGCGCAAGAGCGCAAAGCCAAGGCGCATGGCCTCGGGATGGCCTGACATTTCGAGTAGAACGTCCACGCCGGTGCCACCGGTGGCATCGAGAATCCGCTTCTCCACATGATCGGTCGTGGGATCGAGGGCAAGCTCGGCGCCCATCTCCAGCGCCACGCGCCTCCGATGCGCATTCACCTCGGTGGCAAAGACGCGCGCCGCCCCGCACGCTTTGGCCACGGCAATCGAGAACAGTCCGATCGCGCCGCAGCCCGTCACGGCAACCGTCTTTGCAGCAATGGGCCCGGCCAGCACAGTGTGCACGGCGTTGCCGAGGGGGTCGAGCAGCGAAGCGTAATCATGCGGGATCGACGGCGAGAGCTTCCAGATGTTCGATTCCGGAATCACGGCGTAGCCGGCGAAGGCGCCGTCGGCATCCACGCCCAGGATGCGGACGTGCTGGCACACGTGGGCAAGGCCGGTGCGGCATTGCAGGCACTTGCCGCAGGCCACGTGCATCTCCGCGCTCACCAGATCGCCTTCGCGCACCGTGGTCACGCCGCGGCCCAGTCCGGCCACGGCGCCGCAGAACTCGTGGCCCGGAATCAGCGGCGGATGGATCCGCCCCTTGGCCCACGGATCCCAGTTGTAGATGTGCAGGTCGGTTCCACAGACGCTCGCGGTTTCGACGCGCACCAGCACCTCGCCGGGGCCCGGAGAGGGAACCGGGACTTCGCGCAGTTCGATGCCGGGCGCGGCCTTGGCTTTCACAACCGCCTGCATGGTGGCGGGCATAAAGGCGAACCCTCCCTTACAGCAGTATCGGAAATGGCTTGAGGCGCACTCAAGGAACTAAAGTCTCAGCGGCCAACAGGGAGCGAAGACCTTGACCAGCGCATTCACTCTCCAGCGTTTCCGAAACTGCTCTAAATCGCGGACGAACAAGTCTATCAACCACGGCCGGGTGGTAGAACGTTGTAGGGGTTTGAAACATGGCGATGAAGAGGGCTCGAGCGCGGTGGAGCGTTGATTTTCTAACGGCATTTTTGTTGGCGGCCTTCTTTGCCGCAGGGCCTGCGGCACAGGCCCAAACAGCAGACCAGGCGTGGCTGCGCTATTCCGGCGGGCATAGCCGCGCCTCGATTCCTCCCTCCGTTCGCGCGCTCGGCAGCAGCCCGCTGGAGCAGTCGGCCGTTGAGGAGCTCAAGCGAGGCAGAGCGGGAATGACGGGCGCGCAGGAGACGAGCGCCGGCGAGACGGTAGTCGGCACGCTCGATGAAGTTCGCGCAGCCTTTCCGGGGCTTACGGTTCCGACTCACATTGCGGCGCACGGATTCTGGCTCACGCGGACCATATGGCACCGGCGCCCGCTGGTCATCGTCGCCGGATCGAACGAGCATGGCGCCCTCTTTGGCGCGTTCGATTTGCTGCGCCGCGTCGCAACCGGCGAGGATCTCGCGCACCTGGATGCGATCGAGAGCCCGGCCATGCCCATTCGCTGGGTCGACGAGTGGGACAACGCCAGCGGCACGGTCGAACGCGGCTACGGCGGCCGCTCGATTTTCTTTGAGGATGGCCACGTCCGCGACGACCTGAGCTCCGTTGGCGAATATTCCCGCCTGCTCGCATCGGTCGGAATCAACGGCTGCAACGTGAATAACGTCAACGGGGCGGCGCCGTTTCTTACGTCGGACATGATCAAGGGCCTGGCTCGCATCGCCGACGCCATGCGCCCTTGGGGCGTGCGGCTCGCCATCAGCGTCGACATCGCCAGCCCGCAAAAGGTCGGCGGCCTGAATTCCTTCGATCCGCTCGATCCCGAGGTGAAGGCATGGTGGACGGCGAAGGTGAATGAGATCTATCAGCTCATCCCCGATTTCGCCGGCTTCACGGTGAAGGCCGATTCGGAGGGCCAGCCCGGCCCAGCCAGCTATGGCCGCAGCCCGGCCGACGCGGCCAACGTGCTGGCCAACGCGCTCCAACCCCACGGCGGCGTGGTTCTCTATCGCGCCTTCGTGTATAACAACCACCTCGACTACAACAACCTGAAGGCCGACCGTGCGCGCGCCGCATACGACATTTTTCGTCCCCTCGACGGGCAGTTCGCTCCCAACGTCATCATCCAAATCAAGTACGGCCCCATTGATTTTCAGGCGCAGGAGCCGGTCTCGCCGCTCTTCGCCGGGCTGCGCAGGACAAACGCGGCGATGGAATTGCAGATCACGCAGGAGTATCTCGGCCAGCAGCGCCATCTTGTGTATCTCGCGCCGCTGTGGAAAGAGAAACTCGACTTCGATCTGCGCGCGGAGAATCGTTCGACGCCGGTGAGAGAAATCATTGAAGGGAAGACATTCAAACGGCCGCTTGGCGGCATGGTAGGCGTCTCCTGCGTGGGACGCGATGGTTGGCTGGGCGCGCCGCTCGCCATGGCCAACCTCTACGCCTTCGGGCGCCTCGCGTGGAACCCGAATCTCTCAGCCGAGCAGATCGCCGCGGAGTGGACGCGGCAGACCATCAGCACCAACCCCGAAGTGGTTGCGACAGTGGACAAGGTGCTCATGCAATCGTGGCCGGCGTACGTCGACTACACGGGCTTTCTGGGAACGCAAACGCTCACCGACATCACCGGCAGCCATTACGGTCCCAACATCGAGTCGAGCGAGCGCAACGGCTGGGGCCAGTGGCATCGCGACGACGCCCAAGGCATCGGCATGGACCGCACCGTGGCCACGGGCACAGGCTTCATCGGCCAGTACCCGCCCAAAGTAGCGCCCATGTACGAATCCCTGGCCGCCACACCCGACGATCTGCTGCTGTTCTTCCACCACGTGCCCTGGACCTACAAACTGCACTCGGGCAAGACCGTCATCCAGTACGTCTACGACAGCCACTACCTGGGCGCAGCCGAAGCGGCGCGGCTGGGCGAGGAATGGGCCACGCTCAAAGGCAAGATCGACCCGCAGCTCTACGAAGATGAGCGCGCGCGGCTCGAGTACCAGGCCGGCCACGCTATCGTCTGGCGTGACGCGATCGTGCAGTATTTCCTCAAAGAGACTGGCATTCCCGATGCGCTCGGGCGCGCCGGGCACTTTCCCGGCCGTCTCGAAGCTGAAGATGCGCGCCTCACTGGATACAAGGTTATCGCTGTCACGCCGTGGGAGGATGCGTCTGGCGGAAAGGCTGTGGCGTGCGATCAACGCTCCGCCTCAGGCGCCTGCACCGCCGAGTGGACCTACGCTGGCCCTGCCGGCCGGTTCGACATTGCCGTCCAATACTTCGATCTCCAGGGCGGCGTGGCGCACTTCGCGCTCGATGTGAATGGAAAGGCGGATGCCTCATGGGCCGCCGATGCCACGCTGCCTTCGCGACGGCCCAACGGCGACAACTCTACGCGCTACACCGCGCGCGGCCCCGATGGACGAGGCATCGACTTGAAGCCGGGCGACACGCTGCGCGTGGAGGGCACGCCTGACGGCAGCGACCCCGCGGCGCTGGATTACATTGAGATCGATCCGGCGGCCGGGGAGACGGACCCGGTGACTCATCGATCCGCGCTGTCGAAGTGACCTTAAGTTCCGTGTTCAGGGTTGCGCGCGCACGGCGATCAGTTGCCCTGTCCAGGGGCCGTTATCGAGGGTGATGCCGCCGATCACGAGTCCATTCTCGGCTAGCGCCAGCCGGTACCGGTCGAGCCCGATAATGTTGTGTGGGTCATTCTTCTGGTATCCCTCGAGGACGAAGAATCCATCGCCCTTCATCTCGCCCTTCACAAACTCAGTGCCCGTAAGGCCCACACTGGCGGCATATCCGGCGGGAGCATTCGTGCCGGCCTTCTGCAGCGTCCATACGATGTGGCCCTGAATGGAGGCGTCGCCTGTTGAAGCACAGGTGATGCACCGGGGCCCCGTGCTCAGAGTGACCTCCGCCGAGTAAACAAAACCGGAGGGATCGGTCCAGACACCGCGCCACTCGCCGGCTACGCTCCCCGTTTGGGCGCGGCAGACCACCGCACCGAATACGACCAGACAAAAAATAAAAACTCTCTTTCTCATCGCTCTCCTCCTCAATCGACGCAGAGCTGAATTCGCGCTTCGCCGGCCGCAGATATTGTATGTGCAAATTCAAAAGGCCGCAGTGCGCGGCGGCTTCGTCATTCGGGCGCGCATCCGCGGCTGGCCGGACATCAGACACGGCCTTCAGCCACTGCGGCGTCGGTCTGCGCCGCGCGCATCTGCTCGATTTCGCCGATCAGCTCCAACACCTGCTGCCGCTTGCGTTCGCTGAGGTCGAGAAAGCGAATGCCCACCATGTTGCGGTTGTGGATGGCTTGAATGACGCCGCCCAGCCTGAACGGCAACCCCTCGAGGCGAAACTCCGTCTCCACGCGCGTATAGATGCCCACCGGAAAGCGCTCGTCCGTGCAGATGCGGCAGCCGCTCAGGCTCAAGTCCAGAATCCTTCCCCGTAGCGTCGACCCGATCTTCACGAGGAGGATGGTTGCGGAGGTGTCCACCTCGTGGCGGGTCTGTCCCCTGCGGTCGCGGTGCGAAGGGGTTCGAGCGGCATCCTGCCCGGCTGGCGCAGGAATTGCCTCGGCGCTGGTCTGAGCCGCCGGTTCCTCCTCGCGCGCTTCCGCAACCGCTTGGCGGCTCCGGTCTTCGGCCCACACTTCTGCGTTTCCCGTGGCCGGCCCGGGCGCCGTTTGTTCGGCCACCAGCAGATTCACGGCGTCGGACCGCGCCTCCGCAACCGCTTGCATCTCGCAGATCACGTTTGCCAGCTCCAGCATGCGGCGCGGGAGCACATTCACAAAGCGAATGCCGACAAGGTTCCGGCCGTCGGTCCACTGCAGCACGCCTTTGAACCGGAACGCGACGCCATTCACTCGGAAGAGGACCTCGACAGGCAGCCGGACGCGTGCCGTGACCCGCTCCCGTGTCCGCAAGCGGCAACCCTCCTGGCTCAGGTCGACGATCCGCGCCTGCTGCGGGGCGCCATAGCCAAGGAACAGAACAACGGAATCTTCATCCACGGAGTAGCGCGGATCGGAGCGGCGTTCCACTTGCCGGGGCGCAAACCCCTCCCTGTCATCCTGCTCGTCCATGGCCTGCTCCGCGCTATAGCGGTTCCAGGGTTACTGTACCCCGAAGCCGCTCCATTCAAGTCGATGCGACCAGCAAGGAGCAGCGACCTTGAAGTGACTCAAAAATGGGTATAGCTACCCTGGAACCGCCGTAACGTTCAGCCGTGATCAGTGCCCGTCGGCTGGCTCCCAGGTTGGACGGGCTCCGCCTCGTCGGCTTCGCGGCCCATCAGGCGATCATAGCGATACACGTCGCTGGTGGTTCCCAGCGACTCGTTGTACAGGCTGACCTCGCCGATGAGCTGCTTCAGCTCCTCGCTGAACGCGTGAATCGCCTGCAATTGAATGGCCGATGCGGGAAGCTCGTATTGGGAAGTCTTAATGAACTTCTGGTAGCCGCGGTCGAGCAGCCGCGCAACTTCGCCCTTGACTACGATTCCAGGGTGGACGGCATACGCCGCAGCCGCGCCTTTTGGATCCTCGGCACGCCGTGGCGGCACCAGCAGGGTTCCGGCCCCATGCTTGCTCACCAGCACACCCCCGTCGACGCCGGGATACGGAACCGCGTCGAAGCCATGGGCGCGCAACAGTTCGAGTATCTGGTCGAAGTTGGGGTGGCGGGATTTTCGTTTCATCAAGGCATTCCGATCTGGAAGAACGGTAAATGCAGCCGGCGGTTCCGGTTAACTCCAATCTCGCACACCTGCGCCGCGCGCCGCAATTCTCCCCGGCCTAAAGTGCGTTGCGCTCCGGCGAACCTCAAATGCACATGCCGGAATGAATGACGCCGGAAGAGTTCGCCCGGACCTTTCGCGTGAAGAATCTTCTTTACATCGCCGGGCACCGGGACTGATAATCGCTTTGCCTTGGAGTACTTGCGCTTCCCATCACCCTTCCCCGCCGCAAGGAATCTCCGGGCAAATCCAGGAGGATTCCCACAAATGAAGATCGTCTGTACCACTCTACTGGGACTGTCTCTCGCGGCAGCAGGCAGCACGTTCACCGCGGCGCAAGAAACACCTACCATGCCGAAGGTCCTCGAGATTACGCGGGAGGTTATCAAGCCGGGGAAAGCCGGCGCCATCCACGACAAGTCGGAGAGCAACTTTGTGAATGCCATGGCGCGCGCCAAATGGCCCACCCACTACATCGCCATGAATTCGCTTTCGGGCAGGTCGCGCGCCTTGTACATCACCGGCTATCCCTCCTTTGCCGCGTGGGAAAAAGACGACGCCGCCATCGGCAAGAACGCGACTCTTTCTTCAGAGCTCGACAAGGACAGCTTGACGGACGGCGAACTGCTCGATGAAATAGGCGAGCTCGTCCTCTACTACGACGAGGATACAAGCTATCGTCCCAATCCCGACCTGTCGGCCGCGCGCTTTATGGAGATCTCGGTGTACAAAATCAAGCCCGGTCACGGCAAGGAGTGGAACGATCTGGCGAAACTGGTCATCGACGCGCACAAGAAGGCCGGAACCAGCGCGCACTGGGCGACATACGAGGTCGCATACGGCGGAGCAGACGAGTACGTCATCTTCAGCGCCGACAAGTCGATGTCCGAAATCGACACCGGCTATGCGGAAGACAAGCAATTCCGCGAGGCCCTGGGCGAAGAAGGCATGAAGAGATTCCACGAGCTGATCGAGTCCACGATCGACAGCGCCGATTCGGAACTGTTCCAGATCAACCCGCGCCAAAGCTACGTGCCTGACGAGTGGATCAAGGCCGATCCGGAGTTCTGGAAGCCAAAGCCGGCCATGCCGCCGGCCGCCAAGCCCGCGGCCACTGCCAAGAAACCCGCGCAGTAACTCTGCTACGCGGTTCAACTCAACCTCCCGCGCGGGCGGCTCCGCAATCGACGGAGCCGCTCGTTGCGCACTGCAAGGTCGCGCCGATCCGGCCCTCCGCATTGAGCCGAAGCACGGAACGCGCCGTTCGTTGCCTCCGCCCGGCTCGCGCCGCATACTAAGAAACGTGACCCTCGACTCTCCCGTCCTCACCGGCAGCCATATTCGTCTCGAGCCTCTTCACCTCGGCCATCTTGACGGGCTCGTCGCCGCTTCCGCCGGCGATTCCTCGCTCTTTCAGTGGAGCGCCGTCCCGGTCGGCCGCGACGCCGTCGAGCGCTACATTGAAACTGCGCTCGCCTGGCGCGAGGCCGGCACGGGCCTTGCCTTTGCCACCGTTCGCCTCGAGAATGGCGCCGTCATTGGCTCGACCCGCTTCTTTGATATCGAGCGCTGGGCCTGGCCCGAAGATCATCCGCGCCATGGCCGCAAAGATCCCGACGTCTGCGAGATCGGCTACACCTGGCTCACACGCTCGGCCATTCGCACCGCCGCGAACACCGAGGCCAAGCTCCTGATGCTCACGCACGCCTTTGAAGTGTGGAGCTTGCTCCGCGTCTGCCTGCATACCGACGCGCGCAATAAGCGCTCGCAAGCGGCCATCGAGCGCATCGGAGGAAAGTTCGAGGGGGTTCTTCGCGCGCACAGAATGGGTGCGGACTTCACGGCGCGCAACTCCTGCCGCTATTCAATCGTTGCCGAGGAGTGGCCCGAAGTGAAGCGGCGGCTGGCAGAGCGCCTACGGCCTGCGTAATGCGTCGCGAGTTTCAAGTTGCTGCCCGTTGTGTCGGAGATCATCTTGCCGCAGATGAAGCCGCGCCGAAGAGGCGCTTGATCCACCCCGGCTTTCGTTCGCAGTAGGGCGGCCTGGGGCGCTTGGTATTGGCGTGGTACTCCCGGCACGGCACGCAGTCGCTGTGCCTGGGGCAATTGCGCTTGGTGCAAGTGCATACGATCGGCGGTAGGTTCGGGTTTGCGGACAGCATATCGAATCCCGCGCTGTACGGGATAGTCAGCCCTACCGCGTATTCTCCGCCGTCTCGCTCGGAGCTGGCTTGCCGTTCTCTTCCATCTTGCCGAAAATCATCTTCCCGCTGGCGGTCTGCAGCACGCTGGTGACCGAGATGGCGACGGATCGGCCAATCAGCTTCCGCGCGTGGTCCACTACCACCATGGTCCCGTCGTCCAGATAGCCCACCCCTTGGTTGTACTCCTTGCCTTCTTTCAGGATCATCACGCTCATGCGCTCGCCGGGGAGAACCACCGGCTTGAGAGCGTTGGCCAGATCGTTGATGTTCAGCACTTCCACGTGATGCAAATGGGCCACCTTGTTTAGGTTGAAGTCGTTGGTGACGACTTTGGCCTCCCACTTCTTGGCCAGTTCCAGCAGCTTCAAGTCCACTTCGCGGATAGAGGGAAAATCGTCGGGGACGATCTGCACTTGAATCTTGTCGTTGGACTGCATGCGTTGCAGCATATCCAGGCCGCGACGCCCGCGCTGGCGCTTCGAGCCATCGGTCGAGTCGGCAACAATCTGCAACTCGCGCAGCACAAACTCCGGCACCACCAGCGTGCCATCGATAAAGCCGGCCTCGGCGATGTCGGCGATGCGGCCGTCGATGATGACGCTGGTATCCAGCACCTTGGCGCTGCGGCGGGAAGGCTTATCGCCGGAAAACACGGTACCCAGCGCGGCAGGGTTCAGCAGGTCGCCCTTGCTGGCGCCCACCAGCAGGCCCACATAGGTCATGAGCAGGAGCACGAAGATCTGCAACGCGGCGGAGTTTGATCCGGAGAGCGGCGCTGAGCGCAGCACGAGGCAGAATAGCGCCGCGCCAACGATGCCCAGCACGCTGCCCACCACAGCGCCAATCAACCGGCGCAGCGTGAGCGCGCGAACGCGCAGCTCGAAGACAATGACCGCCCCGGCCGCGACCGCTCCCGCGACTGCTCCCTCCCACCCCGACTGCAAGCCGAAAGGGCGAAAGAAGTAACAAACCGTAGCCAGCAGAATGACAAAAAGAAGACGTAAAACAACCAGGTCCATACGAACCAACTTTCACCGGCGGCAAAGCCTCACCGCCAGCATCGGCCACCGATGGCGAGTATGCGCACAGGCGTACATGATCGTCAAGAGGGAGAAGGAAGTAAAGGTCAGGGATCAGGAATCAGGGGTCTGGGACCCAGGTCAGGGCCAAAGAATCCGAGTGGTGGCCGGATCTGGTCGGAGGACAGGAACAAGACGCGGATCAAAAAGCCAAAGTCGCCTCTTTTTGATTCCTGACCCTTGATCCCCGCTTCTGTCACGAGGCCGCGGCCAGCTCTTCCACCTGCGGCATCCGCTGCGCGCCTTTGCGCGGCCCTCGCTTGCGCGCGCTCATCACTTTGATGCGCTCCAGTAGTTCCTGCGAAGAACAGCTCTTTCTCGCCAGCACCGCGTCGGCAACGTGAATCTCTCCATTCATAGCCTGCGCATCGCCGAGCAGGATCATGGGTACATAGGACCTCATGCGCTTCAGCCGCTCTGCAAGCTGCACGCCACTCATCTGGGGCATGTTGATGTCGGCGAGCACCAGGTCGATTTGCGGCGCCGTGGCAAAAATGGCGACCGCCTCCTGGCCGTTCGAAGCCGCCAGCACACGATAACCGTTGGTTGCCAGCGTGAACTTGAGTACCGAAAGCTCTTGTTCATTGTCGTCTACGCAGAGAATCACTTTCTTTGGACGCATGGTATGGGGCTGACTCCTCAGTGCAATTTCAACGGCTCATTCCAAGGCAACAGTTCGCTACCCGCCCGGGCGGGTGAAGGGTACAGATGTTTGGCCCGGTGCCCGGAAGGAAGACATGTTCACGTTCTTTGGGTCTAGGCGTCCGGTTTGCCGGCACGGAGGTCCGCAACCCAAGAGGGCGCGGCCGCTCTCACAGCCGGCAACCGGCACAAGACCCTCCGCGGCTTAGTCTTGCTTCGGGGCAAGTGCACAGCGTTTTGGCGCGTCAGTCACCAGCAGAGCAAACGCGCCAGGGAATTGTCTGCTACGAACCGAAAGAGTACGAGTCGCAGCGATTCCTGAAAAGAGGGAAAACGAAGCGAAGACGGAGCTGAAAATCCGATTGAAACAAGTGGAAAACGGCTACAACCAACACATACCGTCACTTGCGAAGATGAATTTCTGTTGAAAGATTGTGCATCACGTCAGGAAAAGCTGTCCTTTTGCCACAAGAACGGTGCTGCCTGCGACGCACACATCCCGGACCCTCGCCGATTCTCTTCGCGCCGACAGAAAAAGATCGCTGGGCCGGCCGATCTCTGCGCCCTGGCGCAGTTGCACGCGCGTGGCCGTCGGGACCACGCCGCGCGCGACCAGATAGCTGATGGCGCAGCCGGCCGCTGAGCCCGTGGCGAAGAACCCCTAACGGGTGAGCCACACGGAAGAGATCAAAGTCGGCGTCCGAACGGCACGTTTGCGAGTCGTTCCGGGAAAAGAACTGACCAATGACCATGGAAAGCTCACGACTCTTTTTACAGCTCGATCAGCGGGTGCGGCAGGCGGGTTCTGGCGCGATCGAGGAAGATCCTCATGCGCAGGGCCTCGGCGCGCTGAACGGCTACAAGGCGCATCTGCCGGCCAATGTGGTCGATGTCGACCAGCCGGTCCAACTGCGCTTCGTCGTAATCGGCATCCCGTTCCAGGCGGGCAATACGCTCTTCGATCGTTTGCCGGAATCGCGGACTAATCTCGAAGCCTTCCTGGGCGGTGCACTGGATGGTCATGGCAAGCACCTCGGAGCGGGAGTGCCTGAGGCCGAAAGATTTTTTGCCTGCGGCCTCAAGTTTTTTCCAATGCTGCCGATACTACCGAAGCGCGCCTTCTTGCGCCAGATTACGGCGTCGCCCAACTTTGGTAACCGGCTGTCCGAAAACAAGACAGTCGTCACAGAGCACGGTCTTCACTTGTCCGCCACAATGCCGAGCTGCATTTGCGTTCCGCTGTCGAATTGAATGTTTCTTCGGGAGGCAAGCAGCAGGCCCGAGGAAGAGCTGTTTCCCGCGAGCATCACGCCGGGAATGCCGGTGGGGTGGGGTATCGCACGGGCCGCAGCAGCCGCGTGAGCGCCGCTGCCCAGGTTCAGGTCGCCGTGTCCTGCAGTTTGCACTGTTGCGTTCTCTGTCGAGCCAAGACCGTCATCTGCTTGCTCGCCCAGCGCACCGGCAGGATTGTCTGTTCTCTCCATCGTACCGCCAGCCATACTGCCCGTTTCATCTACCGCTCCGCCCGCTCGGTTCACAGCACCACCCGTTCCGCCCAGCACGCCACCGCCGCGGCCGCCACCCATCGCCTGTCCGCCGCCGCCCATCCTTCCACCGCCGACCATGGGCGCGCTCATCATCTCATCGTCATTCATCGAGCTCGCGGCCAAGGCGCTTGCGCTCGGGCTCACCCCTCGAATCAGCGTGTGAACAGCAATACTCTGGCCGTTCTTCAACTCAGCGCGGTCGAACGCGATCGCCATCCGCGCAAAACCATGCTCCTTGTCGTACGCCTGGACTTCAGTCACATGGCCCACCAGCCGCGAGCCCTTGGGAATCACAGTGCCATCGGTGGTCTGCACCTTTTCCGTAGTCTTCAGCACAACGCGATCTCCGGCCTTGGCTGTCTTTGAGTCCAGCTTGCCTTGGAGTTCGCCCGTGACCGAGCTCATCTCATACGTGCGCGACGCAGCTTCATCGCCAAATCCTCCCGCAGCCGGTGCGTAAGTCGCCTTTGCGGACTCAGACGCGGACGATCTTGCATCTACCTCTTGCGCGAGCAGGGGGACGCTCGTGAATGCGGCGATGGCCAGCGAGAGAAACGTGGCGGTTCTCATCCCGATGTCCCTTCAAAGGCCGTCCGTAGCCAAATCAGAGGATCAAATGTGTGGTAGTGAATCTTAGTTCCCTGGCGACGGGGCATAGTAGCCCTTGCGTACGTGCACTTTGAAATTCTCGCCGCGATCGCCGTGACACTCCAACCCGATGTGCCGGAATGTTCCGTCCTCTTTGGTATTGCTGGGTGTGTAACTGGCCACGTACTGGGTGCGCAGCTCGGCTTCGATCTCCTCAAACGCGGCCTGCAGCTTGGCGCCGTTGTTGCCCACGTCGATCAACCGGCCGCCAGTCTCGTCAGAGATCTGCTTTGCGGGGTAATAACCGTAGTAGCCCTCGCCCTGGCTCCAGTACAGCGCCCGGTCGGCCATCAGGATCACGTAAATGATGACGTTCTTCTTCTCCGCCGCGGCGATGGCGTCGCGGATCTTGTGCTCGCTGCCTTCATCCTCGCCATCCGTCAGGATAATCAGTGCCTTGCGGCCAGTCTCTTGATTGAGTTTGTAGGTGGCGGCCTCGTAAATGGCGTCATAGAGCACCGTGCCCTTGGGATCGCTGATGGGGACGGGCCCGCCGCCGAGCCCGGGAGGGCCTAGAGATCCGCCGCCGACGTTGATTTGCGCTTTGTCCATGGCGCGCGCCAGCAGGTGCGGGCTGTTGGTAAAGTCCTGCAGAAGGTCGACATTCACGTCGAATTCAGCCAGAAAGGCTTCATCCTGCTTCCGCAAAACCTGCTCCAGAAACTGGCTGCCTGCTTGCTGCTCCAGCGGCAGTACTCGTTGCTGGCTGCCCGAGGTGTCGAGCAGAATGCCCAGGGTGAGCGGCTGATCGGTCTCTGCCACAAAGCTCTTGAACGTTTGCGGCACCTTGTCTTCGGTCACCATGCACTCATTGCGGGTGAGATGCGGAACGATGTCTCCGCTCTTGTCTCTGACCGTGAAGAAGAGGTCGACGAGATTCACGTTCACTTTGAGGGCCTCCACCGGCGTTTCATCCGGTGGAGGAGCAGGCGCAGTGCTCACTGGGGGTGCGTCGGGCGAAGGCGCAAGCTGAGCCCACGTCGCCGCCGGGAACACGGGCAGGCCAACCAAAATCGCAGCGATTCCGACCCCCAGGCGCATGCTGCCTCGTTAGACGAAAACAGAGCCTCTTAGAAAGCATATATCGATGGTTTCAGGGCGGGAAGGCAACCTGTGCGCCTTCACCGCGTCTGATATTCTGTCAGGTGTGGCCTGTTTTGCGGCTGTCGCATGGTTCGGCGGCTTCGCGAAACGGCTTGCGGGAGGATGAAATCGCAGTGAACAGGTGGAAGGCCATTGTGCCGGCAGGGCTTCTCGGTGTGGGGCTGGTTCTGGCATCGGGTGTTCTGGCTCAACAGCAGCAGACCCCTGTTCCCGACGCGCCCACGCCGCAAGCTCCGCCTCCGCTCCCGGGCGCTAACGGGGCCATCGCTCCCGGAATCGGCTCGGCGGAGACGCCAGCCAATCCAAATTCATCTTCCACCACTGGCCAGCCGCAGGCCCAACCCGCGCAGCCGCCAACGCCCCCTGCGCAACAGCCCGTCATCGAGCAGCAGAGTGAGGCGCAGGCTACCCCTCCTGAAGAAGGCAGCGGACCGCTCGCCAGATACGTTGTGCAGGTGAACTTCGTCCAGGTTCCGGTCACCGTGAAAGATTCCAAGGGAAATCCGGTGTCGGGGCTCACCTGGCGGGACTTTACGGTCTATGAGAACAGCACCCGCGAGCCGTTGCGAGTGTTCAGCGTGGATCCGGAGCCGCTCTCCATCGCTTTTGTCATCGATCAGACCCTGCCCTCGAACGTCATGGACGAAGTGAACCGGTCCATGGGCTCCATCCAGGGCGCGTTGACGCCCTATGACGAGGCTGCGGTGTTCACCTACACCAACGGCGCCAAGGAGTGGACGGGCTTTACCGGCGCGCAGAGCTCCCGCCTGCCCGCGGTGCTTTCGCTGGCGCAGGCCACGGGCAGCGACCCCATGGTGCCCGACCCAAGCTCAATGTTCTCAGCCTGCTCGATTTCCATCAACGGGAATTGTCCCGACCCGAACCTGCAGCCAGGCAAGTCGACCCAGACGATCGGGGAACTCAACCTCCCCAAGGAAATTCACACTCTCAACGACGCGATTCTGGCCGCGGCCAAGGAGCTTTCCACGCGTCCCAAGGATCGCCGGCGCATCATCTTCGTCATCTCCGATGGCAAGGAGTACGGCAGCAAGGCCACCTGGAAAGAGGTGGTGCACTACCTGCAAACCAACAAGATTGCCGTCTACGCCACGCTGGTGGGCGACTCGGCGCGCTGGGGCGTGGAGTGGCTCGACCGCTTCTACCTGCCCTTCTCGATGTACGACAACATTCTCTACAAATACACCGCCGCCACTGGCGGTGATTATTACGCCGAGGGCGGCGTGAACGGCATCGAGCGCAGCTATGCAAAGATCGCCGACGAAGCCCGCGACCAGTACACGCTGGGCTACCTGAGCCACGAGTCGATCTACGATGGCAAGTACCGCTCCATCGATGTGCGCGTCGACCGGCCCAACGTGGTGGTGATCGCCAAACCGGGCTACTATCCCTCCGCGCAGGATTACAAGTAAGCACGCGGCCGTATTTCCCAGGGACAAAAACACGAAAGCCTGTGCCTTGGCACAGGCTTTTTGCTGTCACTCTCGAGCGCGGGCACGGAAAGGCGCGCTCAGGGGATGAATTCGACCGCGCCCCGATCCGGCAGCCTTATTTCGGCTCGATCGGTGCGTTCGACGCTGGCGGGGGGGCGGTGTTCTGTTGCTGGGCCGGCGGCGCCGGCGGAGGCGGATCGGAGACGCCGCGAATGCCTTCGCGGAATCCCTTCAATCCCTCGCCCAATCCCTTACCCAGCTCCGGCAGCCGCTTGGCCCCGAACAGCAAAAATGCAACGATGGCCAGCACGATAATGTGCCAAGGCTGAAGTAGATCGCCCATCGATGTTCCTCCGCGCGCAGCAGCATCAGCCGCGCGCTTCCTCAACCTCCTATTGTCGCACAAATGCAGGGGAAAGCGCTCCATGGCCGGCGAATGTGGCAGACTAAGAACAGCCCTGGAGGTTTCCCCAATGAAAGCCCTCAAGCTGTTTGCCCTCGCGGGGTTGCTGGCGCTCGCCTGTGGCGCCGCCAACTCCGCTGGGCGCGACATCTATCCCCCTCCGGCGCAAGCCAAGGCCGACCTTGCCGCCGCATTAAAGACCGCCGCGGCCACGCACCGGCGCATTCTGCTGGATTTTGGCGGCAACTGGTGCGGCGACTGCCAGGTGCTGGATTATTACTTCAACGACGCCCGCAACAAGCCGCTGCTGGACGCGAACTTCGTGCTCGTGCACATCAATGTCGGATACATGGACGCCAACCTGGACCTTGCCGGGAAGTACGGCGTTCCTCTGAAGAGGGGAGTGCCCGCGCTGGCCGTCCTGAGCGAAACAGGCAAGCTGCTCTACAGCCAGAAAAACGGCGAGTTTGAAGCCATGCGCCGCATGGAGTCCTCGGCCGTGACCGCGTTTCTGGTGCAATGGCGTCCCGCGCGGCCCGGCTGTTCGGCCGTGGTCGTCAACTGCTAGCGAGCTGTAGCGCCGGCCTCCAGGCCGGCTGTAGTAGTCAACTGGTAGCGAGCTGCAGCGCCGGCCTCCCGGCCGGCTGTCGTGGTCAACTGCTAGCGGACTGTAACGCCGGCCTCCAGGCCGGCTGTCGTGCGGGTCTCCTGACCCGCGCACGTCTTCTGACGGCGAGGAAGCACGATGCTTGAGAAGGATCGGAACTCAAAGCAAGACGCGGGCCGCACCATCAACACGCTTTCAAGCTGCGAAGTCTATCGCAACCGCTGGATGAGTGTGCGCGAGGACGAGATCCTGCGCTCGAACGGCGAGAGAGGCATTTACGGCGTGGTGGAGAAAGAGGACGGGGCGATCATCGTGCCTATCGACGACGGGCGCATCTGGCTGGTGGAGCAGTTCCGCTACACCATTCAAGAGCGCGCGCTGGAGCTTCCCCAGGGCACTTGGGAGAGGAAGATCGAGAATCCCGAGGAGCTGGCGCGCGGCGAGCTGAGAGAAGAGCTTGGAATGGAAGCCGCGCAGATGATGAAGCTGGGAATGATGTGGATCGCTTGTGGCTTCGCCCGGCAGCGGGAGCACGTCTTCCTGGCCACCGGCCTTACACCTACACAAAAGGCCCCAGACGCCGAGGAGCACGATCTTGTGGTTCATTCCGTTCCTATCGCGGAATTTGAGCGCATGATGCTCGACGGGACGATCCGGGACGAATGCACGTTAGCGGCGTGGGGGCTGTATCTGCTTTGGAAGGCGCGACAAGCGTGAAATCCCCGTCCTTTGAAGCAGCCAACCGGCTCCGTCCGGCGCGTGATTTGCGTCACAAGCCAAAACCCGCAATTCCTGAATAATCAATGCTGAACGAGGAGAACGGATCGGCGCGCGCGCACGCGTGTCAGTGTCTTCGATCCGCGTTGCGCAGCGGAGATCTGCCGTCGAGCCGCCATTCCCGGGCCTGCACGGAAGAGCCGAGCCAGAGGACGAGTCGAGCCATGTTCAGGATTGTGGAAGCCCGCACCGCCGGCCTCAACATTCGGCAGTTCACGATCGAAGCGCCGCGCATCGCGCGCAAGCAGCGGCCGGGGCAGTTCGTCATCCTGCGGCTTCATGGTAAGGGCGAGCGCATCCCGCTTACCATCAAGAGCGCTGATCCCGCGGCTGGAACGATCACCATCGTTGTGCAGGCCGTGGGCAAGACCACCTCGCTGCTCAACTGCCTTGAGGCGGGCGACTCAATTCTCGATGTCGTGGGCCCGCTCGGCCACCCTTCAGAGATCAGGAACTACGGCACGGCGATGATTCTGGCCGGGAGCGTAGGCACGGCCATGGCGCTGCCCACGGCCAAAGCGCTCAAGGACGCCGATAATCACGTCGTCTTTGTTGAAGGCGCACGCAGCAAAGAAATGGTGGTCTTTGAAGACGAAGTGCGCGCGGCGAGCCATGAGGCATACATCCTGACCGACGACGGCAGCTACGGCGAGCAGGGCCTGGTGACGAAAAAGCTCGAGGAGTTGATCGCCGCCGGGCGCAAGCTCGACTTTGTCCTCGCCGTGGGCCCGGCGCCCATGATGCGGGCCGTGGCCCGGATCACTGTGCCTCTGGGCATCAAGACCATGGTCAGCCTGAACTCCATCATGGTTGACGGAACGGGCATGTGTGGCGGCTGCCGCGTGCTGCTCGGCAACCAGAGCAAGTTCGCATGCGTGGATGGGCCGGAGTTCGACGCCTCGCTGGTGAATTTTGAGGTGCTGATGCAGCGCAATGCGATGTATCGGAGCCAGGAGTGCCAATCGCTGAAGGCCTTTGAGCAGCACAGGCGGGAAGAGCTGGCGCAACTGCGTGCCGCGGCCGCTAAGAGAGAAGAAGAAACGGCTCAGTTGCGTGCCGGGCTCGAGACGCGCGACAAGGGCGAGACGCATGAAAGGGCCGAGACGGATCAAAGGCTCGGGGCCGCCCACACTGCCGGAGAGGAGAAGCGCAATGCCTGACCCGAATCCGCTTCCCTTGAAGGAACGCATGCAGATTCCGCGCGTGCACATGCCGGAGCTCAATCCCCAGGTCCGCGCGCACAACTTCGAAGAAGTCAATCAGGGGCTGGCCGCCTCCGGCGCTGTGGCTGAGGCCACCCGCTGCATCGCCTGCGCCAAGCCCGGCTGCCAGACCGATTGTCCTGTGGGCGTCAAGATCAAGGAGATCGTGGCGCTGATCTACGCGGGCGATTTTCTGGCCGCCGCGGCGAAGATGCGCGAGGACAACGTTCTGCCCGCCGTCACCGGGCGCGTGTGCCCGCAGGAGTGGCAGTGCGAAGGCGGATGCGTGGTGGGCAAGAAAGGCCAACCCGTGGCTATCGGCAACCTGGAGCGGTTTGTCGCCGACTTTGAAAAAGTGAGCGGACAGCTCGCATTGCCGGCCATTGCGCCGCCTACCGGCAAGAGCGTGGCCATTGTCGGCAGCGGGCCGGCGGGGCTTTCGGCGGCAGGTGATCTGATTCAAAAAGGTCACCGCGTGCGCGTATTTGAGGCGCTGCACGAGCTGGGCGGCGTGCTCATCTATGGCATTCCGGAATTTCGTCTGCCGAAATCGATCGTGAAGGAGGAAGTGGACAACCTGCGCCGCATGGGCGTGGAGTTCGAGACCAATGTGGTGGTGGGCAAGAGCGTGACGCTCGACGAGCTGATGCGCGTGGAAGGCTTCGACGCGATCTTTGTCGCCACGGGCGCGGGCCTTCCGGTGTTCCTCGGCGTGCCCGGCGAGCACCTGAACGGTGTCTACTCGGCCAACGAGTTCCTCACTCGCACCAACCTGATGCGCGCCTACCGGTTTCCTGAGTTCGATGAGCCGATCTACGACTGCCGCGATCGCGACGTAATCGTGGTGGGCGGCGGCAACACCGCCATGGACGCAGTGCGCACGGCACGACGGCTGGGCGCGCGTACGGCCACGTTGGTTTACCGCCGCTCCGAAGCCGAGATGCCGGCGCGCGCTGAGGAAGTGAAGCACGCGCGCGAGGAGGGGATCGAGTTCCGCATGTTGACCAATCCGGTGGAGTTCCTGGGCGACGACAACGGCTGGCTGACCGGCGCGCGCTGCGTGCGCATGGAGCTGGGCGAGCCTGATGCCGACGGCCGCCGGCGTCCGGTGCCGATCGCCGGCTCGGAGTTTGTTTTACCGGCTAATGTGGCCATCATCGGCGTAGGGACGACCGCCAATCCGCTCATTCAGAGCACCACGCCCGATCTCGCGACCAACGCAAAGAACTACATCGTGGCCGATCCCGAAACGACACGAACGAGCAAGCGCGGCGTCTTTGCCGGCGGCGATATTGTCACTGGCGCAGCGACGGTGATTCTCGCCATGGGTGCGGGGCGCAAAGCCGCAAAGGCGATTGACGAATACCTCAAAACCGGCGAATGGTAGAAGCCGCTACCAACGCTCTGCCGAGCCTCGATTGTGATCGAGGATCCCTGTATCTGCCTCAGAATGAAGCCGCAAGCTCAGGACGTCCGCCAGGAGAGTCTTTGCCGGCAGCTTTGCTATTACACCAAAATAGTGTACACTGTTTTCGTATGAAGAACATCACCTTAAGCGCCGACGAGGACCTGATCGACCGAGCGCGCTTGATCGCTCGGGAGCAGCGCAGAACCCTGAACGAAGCGTTCCGGGAATGGCTTGCGCAGTTTACCGAGAGCGCGGGAGACGCCCAGGGATTCGATGCTCTGATGATGCGCTTGCAGAACGTCAACGCAGGCCGGCGCTTCAGCAGGGAAGAATTGAATGAGCGATAGATTCTTCCTGGATACAAATATCTTCGTTTACTCGTTCGATCGAAGCGCACCCGCGAAGGCCCGAAGAGCCGCGCAAATCATCCGCGAGGCGCTGACTACGCAGAAGGGTATCATCAGCTATCAGGTTGTGCAGGAGTTCTTCAACGTTGCGCTGAAACGGTTCTCCCAACCGATGCAGGCGGCGGACGCCGGACAATACCTGATCGCCGTCTTTCGCCCGCTGCTCGCCGTGCATTCGTCGCAGGCTCTCTACGCGGAGGCATTGTATCTGCACGCCCAAAGCGGGCTCTCCTGGTGCGACTCCCTGATCGTCTCGGCTGCAATCCAGGCGCGGTGCGAGATCCTTTTTTCGGAGGATCTCCAACATGGCCAGCGGTTCGGAGGTCTCCAGGTCAGGAATCCCTTTCTCTGAAGCGATTCTCGATTCCCTGCGTCCCTGCTTCAAAAGAATGGGCGGCAAAGCTTGCGCCCTGCCGCCGCCCTGTCCCTGGGTGGTCTTGAAGGTACTGCAGTCTTACGAAAGCCTTGTCGGGCAGCAGGAGCTTAGTCAGCGTACCTATGTCCCTACGTCCCTAGTCCCTATGTCCCTTTCCTCACTGCAGGAGCTTGGTCACTTCCTGTTGCACCTGGTTGGCCTGCGCTAACGCCGCGATGCCGGTCTGGCTCAGAATTTCGTACTTCGACATGTTCGAAGTGGCCGAGGCATAGTCCGTAGCCTGGATCGCGTTTTGGGCCGAGACCACGTTCTCCTGTTGTGTGCTCATCACCTGGCTGAGCGAATTGAGAGTATTGATCTGGGCGCCGATGTAGCCGTCCATCGAGGCAACGTCGCTGATCGCCAGGTTGAGCAGGTTCAGCGCGGATTGAGCGTTGGCCTGGTTGATGAGATTGGTGTTGCTCAGATCCTCGCCCGCGCTGTCCGAGTAGCTCATGGTTGCGATCCCGCCCTGGCCGTTGGGGTCGGCGGTGAGAAGAGAGCTCGCTGCCTGCCCCGTGGCCGCATCCTCCATGGTGGTCGCGCCCGCGGGGTTGGTGACACCAATGGAGTAAAACGCGGACGGCGCCCAGGTTGCCGCTGCGCCAGCGTCGGTTGTATCTACGACGTTGGTCGGCACAATGGCCGTCTTCGCGCTTTCCGAGGTAAACGAGACGCTGGCATCCACGCCCGGTGCGCCGGGTGTATACGTAGCCGTGATGCCGTATCCGAGGCCGCTGATGTAAGCGCCCAGAGCGCCAATGGTGTCGGGAACACCACCCGCGCCCAGAACAAGGGTGTGCGTCACGCCCGAAGAGTCAGTGACCGCGAGGCTGCCGGAGAGGACGTCGAGGTCCGCGCCTGCGCCTGCCTGCGGTAGCGCCAGCGAGCCTAGCGAACCCGGCGTGATGCCGCTGCCTACGCCCGCACCCGGGCCCAGAGCTGAATGCCGGTATCGGTGCCGACGCCCGCCGCGACCGCCTGCTTGCCGGCCTGCGCCGCGCTGGAGAAGGTAGCGGTCAATCCCAGGTTGGCGTTGTTGATGGCGCTGATCATCCCCGCGACCGTATCCGCATAACCGCTGGCGCCGCCCACATCGATTTGTGCTTCCTGAGTGGTGACTGCGCCGCCCAGTCCCGTGGACATGTAATACACGTCGAGCGTGGTCGTTGGGTTAACGAAGGCGTCGCCGAGGGTCGCTTCGACGCCGGCGTCCGACAGATCGATAAACACGTTGCTCTGCCCGTTGCTATAAGACATCGTGCCGTCGGTGTCGCCCAGAGCGGATGACGACAAGGAGTGAATATTCAGGTCGTCGACCGATGAACCCTCCGTCGAAGAGTCGCCGGTGTAAATTGCCACTACCGTGCCATCGAACACCTGCTCCTGGTTGTAGGTGGTCGTCGATCCAATGTTGGTGATCTCGGCCAGGATGGATTGGTATTCCTGGTTCGCCGCTCCTTCCTGTGTTGAATTGAGGGTGCCGTTCGATGCTTCCGTGGCCAGCGTCACGGCGCGGTCGAGCAAGCTCGTCACCTGCGACAGAGCGCCGTCGGCCACCTGCAACAGGCCCACACCCTCTGTGGCGTTGGTTCCGGACTGCGTGAGCGCAACCGAATTCGCCTCCAGACCGTTGACCAGCGATAGGCCGGCCGCGTCGTCCGCTCCGGAGTTGATGCGCGACCCCGACGACAACTGCTGCAACACCGTCTGCAGGCTCGCATTCGTGTTGTTGAGATTGTTCTCAGCGTAGATTGCCGACAGATTATTCAAAACACCGAGGGCCATGGGAATCAACTCCTTCTCGGATGCCTTGCGGCCCTCAAATCCGTTGGCGGCTCGTTGGTCCTGCCAAAGCCGCCGTCACTTTCGGATGGGCCTGTTCGCATCCACCACCTTCATCGGTCCCTGCTGGAATAACTTTAGTCATCTTTTCAAAGTTTCTTTGCTGCCACCGTTGTTGCGGTGCGATTCAAGGTGTCGCGCTGGCGGGCAAACCCTGTCGCAATGCGCTGCAATCGCTGTTCCGATGCGGTGCAGATGTTTGTCCGGATTTGGCGCAGCGTGTTCGCAACCCCGCGCATCAAACGCGCAAAAACAGCAGGCCCTCCGGATCGTGCCGGAGGGCCTGAATACAGTGAATTCGCGATTGCTTATGCCGCCGCTACCTTCCGCTGCGGCTTGTAGCCCGAAATCCCGTAGAAGACTACGAAGAGATAGCAAAGGATGGGCAGCAGGAATGCGTGCTGATAGTTCCACTTGTCGGCGAGCAGCCCGAAGAGCGGCGGAATGATCCCCCCACCCACATTGCCCAGCGTAATCACACCTGAACCTTTGCTTGTCAGCGGCCCCAGCTCGGCAATGCCGAGAGCAAAAATCGTCGGATACATGATCGAGTTCGCGAGACCGCACAGGATCAGACACCAGATAGCCACGTGGCCCGTCGAGGACATGCCCGCGACGAGCAGCGCCACACCAAGAATGCCCAGGAAGGTCAGCAGGTGCTGGGCTTTGATCGCCTTCATCACCACGGTCCCGGCAAAGCGCCCGATCATCATGGCAAACGGATAGAAGAAGGCAAGCAAAGCGGCGGTTTCGTTTTTGCCGATTCCCTGCGGGTAGAAGCGTTGCAGCGCATGAGCGTGCTGGTTGATAATTCGCACATAATCGTCGATCGCGGTCCCCTGCGACTCGAAAAACTTGATCGCATTGGCGAACAGCGAAATTTCCAGACCGACATAGAGAAAGATGCCCACCATACCCAGCACGGTGTGGCGGTGAGTCCAGATGTTGCGTTCTCCTGTTGAACCGCTCTCTTGCTCAGGGCGGAACTTGCGTGTCAGGTTGATCGTGGGCAAATGCAGCATCATCACAGCGAAGCCCAAAATCAGCAGCGCAATGGCAATGGCGATGTAAGGCCCCTGCACGGTATGCGCAATCGCAGCCTTGTCTTTCACCTTGGTGGTATCGGTGAGGATGAAAGCGCCAACCACCAGCGGCGCCATTGCCGTGCCCAATGAGTTAAATGCCTGAGCCAACGTAAGCCGCGCCGGCGCGCTGTGTTCCGGTCCCAGAATCGACACATACGGATTGGCCGAGGTCTGCAGCCCGCAAACACCCGTGGCCAGAACAAAGCTCGCGGTCAGGAAGAACGGAAAACTGATCATGCTGGCTGCAGGCACGAACAGCAGCGCGCCCACCACCATCACAAACAGCGAAATCACCATGGTTCGCTTGTAGCCCACCGCTTCAATCACCTTGGCGGCGGGGACGGAGAACACCAGATAGGCGAAGAACCACGACGTGGTCACCAGGTTCGACCAGGCGTGATTCAGGTTGAAGATGTCCTCGAGCTTTGGCGAAAGATTGCTGTTCAGGTTGGTCAGGAATCCGAAGATGAGGAACAGGCCCGTGACGATAATGAACGGAACCGTGTAGTTCGGTGTGTTCGGCGCAGTTGCCGGGTTAGAGCGCGTAGCCATGAAAATCCTTCCTCCGCTACAGCAGTTTCGGAAATGGTGTAGCCGCATTAACGAGATTTGAGTCGGCGCGACCAACCCGGGAGGGGCAACGGGGAGGCGGCGATTTGGTAAACGGTTTGACCGGGCACAGTATTTCCGAAACTGCTCTCAATGCAAAGAAAACAGCTTGCAAAGGTATCCCCAACACCATACGCACCGATGCAACTGGAGTCCAGTGGAAAATGTAAATGTTTTCAGCGCAACTTCGCCGGGCACAGCGGTTTCGGAAATGGTGTATCCGCACTCGGGAAAGTCAAGTCGTCGCGACCCAAAGAAGCGACGACCCTGAATAGCCTCCTGACCGGACATAGTATTTCCGAAACCGCTCTAGCGCCGTTCGATTCCGGTTGCAGGACGCGGAATTCCCAAGCCATTTACACTGGAAATGCATGATTCTCACCCTCACCTGGACCCCCGAGGGCGTCCGCTTCATCGATCAGACCAAGCTCCCGCTCGAAGAGAGCTACGTGCTCGCCACAACCTACGAACAGGTGGCCGATGCCATCGTCACGATGGTGGTGCGCGGAGCCCCTGCCATCGGCGTCTCGGCGGCCTATGGCATTGCCCTGGGCGCGAAGAACACCAAAGCCGGGACCGCCGAAGAATTTGCCCCGGAATTCGAGAAGATCTGCGCGCGCCTGGCCGCAACCCGTCCCACGGCGGTGAATCTCTTCTGGGCCATCGGACGCATGAAGGCGCTCTTTGCCAAGCTGCTGGCCTCCGGTGCAACCCTGGCCCAAATCAAGGAGAAGATTCTGGCCGAGGCGCACGCCATGTATGAGGAAGACATCGCCGCCTGCAAGGCAATGGGCGCGCACGGAGCCGCGCTGATGCCGCAAGAGGGCGGAGTGCTGACGCACTGTAATGCCGGAGCCCTGGCCTCCTGTGGCTACGGGATGGCGCTGGGGGTGATCCGAGCAGCGGTGGAGCGGGGCAAGCGCATTCAGGTCTATGCCGGCGAGACGCGGCCATTCTTGCAAGGCGCGCGGCTCACGGCGTGGGAACTGGTGGCCGACGGCATCCCCACGACGGTGATCTGCGACAACATGGCCGCCAGCCTGATGTGGCAGGGGCGCATCCAGACCGTGATTGTGGGCGCCGACCGCATCGCCGCCAACGGCGACACCGCCAACAAGATCGGCACCTACAATCTGGCCATCTTGGCGCGCGAGCACGGCGTCCCGTTTTACGTCGCTGCGCCGTGGTCCACCATCGATCTCGCCACCGTGACCGGCTACGCGATCCCCATCGAGGAGCGCCCGGCCAGGGAGGTGACGCACTTCGCTGGCAAGCAGGTCACGCCGAACGGCGTCAGCATCTGCAACCCTGCCTTCGACGTCACTCCGGCGAAATACATCACGGCCATCATCACCGAGCGCGGCGTCCTGCGCGCGCCGTATGCGGAATCGCTCAAAGAGATGGAACTGGTGAGCTGATTTCAGCTGCCGCCTGCTTGATTCTAAACTGGTTAAGCCGGCATTCCCTCATTCGGCTTGACATTGTATGCTAATTTAGCTAAGCTATGTTAGCAGAATACTGTCATGCCTTCCGCCACGATCTTCGAAGCCAAAACGAACCTTTCCAAGCTGGTCCAGCGTGCGCTCCAGGGGGAGGACGTCCAGATCACCACGGGTCGCGAGCGCAAGCCGATCGTGCGCCTGGTTCCTGTGAATCCCGTTCCGTCCAGCCGCCGCCTTGGATTTCTCGAGGGGATGGGCGATGTCGGCCCTGAGTTTTTCGATCCGCTGCCCGAGGACCAGCTTCGCCTCTGGAACGGCGAGGGCGAATGAGAGCCTTGCTCGATACTCACGCTCTTCTGTGGGCGGCGTTTCGCAAGGACCTGCTCTCGGCTCGTGCGCAGAAGCTGATTCAGGCTTCCACAAACGAGATTCTGGTCTCTACCGCATCGGCTTGGGAGATCGCCACGAAATACCGCCTCGGCAAGCTGCCCCATGCGCAGATCCTTGTCGAGGATTTCATTTCTAAGGTGACGTCTGCCGGCTACGTCCTGCTCTCGATCAGTGCAGAACATGCGCTACGCGCCGGCCGCCTTCCCGCCGATCACAAAGACCCCTTTGACCGGATGCTCGCAGCACAAGCCATCCACGAGGATCTCCCCTTAATCAGCAACGACCAGCAGCTTGATGTCTTCGGTGTACGGCGAGAGTGGTAGAGCCGTTGGCGGATCGGCTGGCCGCTCACGATGGCGTGCGCACTTCACTCGAAGTGCCGCCGGCAGCGGGAATGTAGCACTTTGTCGTGTAGTCCATCACCATGCAGTCGGCATTGAAGCGCCATCCCAGCCTGCGGATGGTTCGCTTCATGCGTTTGATCCAGCCCCGCGGGAGCCCGTCGCGGTCCCGGTCATAGTAGAGCGGAATCACTTCGTCCAGAAGCACGCGGTAAAGCGCCTCGCCATCGCGGCGGTCGTGCACGTCCATGTTGGAGTGAGTTCTGCCCGTTCCGATGGCGAAGCCATTCAGTCCGTCGAAGGCTTCCGCCCACCGTCTGTCGAGAATGGAGAGATTCAGGCCGCCGTTCAGCACCACCTTCATGCCGCTCGTGCCTTGCGCGCGGCGACCCACTTGAAAAGCAAAAACCATGGGCCGAAGACACGCGATGGAAAACCTTGGCAACAGACTATTTGGTCTCAGGGGAAATCCCGCCACTCGTAGGTGCAGGATAGACTCGCCAATATCACACGATTCGGCTCGAGTGACGCCAGCAGAACAGCGGATCTTACGTTCACGAAAGGCTTAAGGCCTTACCAACCGCGCCGCCAAACACGAACAGACCGGGAACGTCCCGGCAATGATGACTGCGCCACACGTAAGCCGCTTTTCGCCATGTGAACAGCGGCCCGGGAACCCGCAGCATCATCCCTTCGCAGTCTCCACAAATCCTGCGCGCTTCAAAACACGAAGAATCTGCGATTCCTCTCCCGTGTTCCTCCCCGCCCATTCTTTGAAGTACCAGTCCAGATAGTGCTTGTACCCCTTGGCGCCCCAATCCTCGCGTAGGCCGAGGTGTTGCTCCGGCTGATCGTACTTTTGAATCAGCTCCCCGACTTCGGCCTGTGTAAGGTGATGGTAATTGTCATTGTGAATGACTCCAGTCCCCGTCAGGCGTCCTCTCAGAAACGCCGGTTCGGTCGTGGGGTACCCCAGCACGAGAGCGATGATTGGAAAGCAGTACGTTTCAGGAAGATCGAGCAGCTTCCAGAGCCGCCCCATATCGCCGCGGTGGACGCCGTTGGTGAGAAGCGAGTCGATCCCCATCGACCTGGCGGCGATGACGGCTGTCTGGGCAACAAGCACAGTGTTGGTTGATGCCGTGACGAAATACTCCATATTGCCCGGGCCGAACTGGTACCCCATGGTTTCCGCTTCAGCCTTGATGCGGTTGTAATCGGCGCAGAACAACAGAACACAGCTTCCGGAATACCCGCAGATCTGCTCCATTTTCTTGCGGTCTTTCACAACGATGATCGCGTAACTCTGGTTGTTCGAAGCGTTGGCTGCGCGGACACAGGCCTCAAGGATCGCGTGCAGTGCCGCCTCGGGTATGGGGCGATCCGTGAAGTTGCCGTGAATGCTTCGAAGCGAATGAATTGTCTTGAGAGTGCCATTTTGCACGAGATCAGCAGCAGCCGGCTTCTGATCGTTTTGTTCCGCGTGTGCAGGACGAAGATCGGGAAGCAAGAACACGCTGCTCCCCAGTACGGTTGCCTTCTTCAGAAATTCACGTCGATGAGACTTCAAAGAAACGCTCCTTTCGGTTTCGTTTGTCTCCGGGAACGCCCCAGGATACGAATCCTGGGGCAGACAGGTTCCGGCTGTCGTGGCAGCGGCAAGCCCCGCCGTCGCTTGCGTTCTATGGCTTTGCCAGCCGCGCGGCGAGAATCGAAAACACGGGGTATGTCAGGTACACCAGCCCGATCTCCGAGTAGTATCCCAGCGCCGTCATCTTCATCGGCCCGTAGGCAAACATCGGGTAATCGCAGACGAGGTTGATGGCCAGCCAAAGCGCTCCCACCAGCACGGCCTCGCGCACCGGCACCGTGCGCTTGCGAAAGTACCAGATCAGCAAGAAGCCCGCTGTGACCAGAACAACCAGATACATCAGCGTGCTAAACAGCGGGGCATTGGATTTCTTCAACGGAAATGCGGCAAATGACACCACGAACGGGATGATCCAACTGAGGAGTCCGAACAGGATCGCGCGTGTCACGGCCCGCGTTTGGGCGGCCATAATCACCTCCGAGTGTCCTGGAATTCGATGGCATACATGTTAAGTCAAATGCCGGGTCAGGGGTAGTCCCGCCATGCTACATTGAGATTCCACGGGGGTCGCAATGACACTGGACGCTCAGCTTGCGACGGGCGGCGAGACGATCGAATTGCAGCAGCAGGTGGCGCGGTTACAGGCGCTGCTTGAGGCCTCGCGCCAGGTACATTCGACCATCCGCGAGGAAGAGGTGCTGGAGTCGGTGCTGCGCATCGTGGTCCGCGAGCTCGAGATGGCCGGAGCGGCGTTTCCCGGGACCGGCCTGGCCTATGGCGACATGCCGGCGGATAGCGCGGGCGAGCAACTGCTCATCTACCCGCTGGCCGACCGCGAGGGCCGGAAGATGAGCGAACTCGTCGTTGCCTCTCCGGGCGGACGTCGAGCTCTCGCTCTCCGAGGCCGATTTCCTCGAGGGCCTCGCCTTGCAGGCCGCCGTGGCGCTCGAAAACGCGCGTAACCACAAGCGCAATGTTGAGTTCGCGCGGCTGCAGCAGGACCTGGACGCGGCGCGCCAGATTCAGCGTTCGCTGCTGCCGCAAATACTGCCCGTCATTTCCGGTTACTCGCTGGCCTTCCGCTCCGATACCTGCTATGAGGTGGGCGGCGACTATCTCGACATTGTGGAGCAGCCCGACGGCAGCCTGCTGATGGTCGTTGCCGACGTTGCCGGCAAGGGGCTGGCTTCGGCCATCATGTCCACCAGCTTCCGCGCGGCATTTCGCGGCATGGCAGCCACGGGAATGCCCCTCAGCGAGCTCGCCACACGCATGAACCAGCATCACTGGACCGAGGGCGAAGAGGCGCGCCGGCGCTACGTCACGGCGATCTTTTTGCGGCTGCATCCCAAGGCGGGCGAGATCGAGGTGGTGAATGCGGGTCATAATCCCGGGTTCCTCGTCGAGCCCGGCGCAGGGGCACACCAGTTCACAGCGGCTGGAACGCCGTTGGGTCTTTTGCCCGGCATGCGCTACACCAGCGAGCGGAGCGGATTCGCGCCCGGAGCGCGCCTGCTTTTCTACACCGACGGCCTCACTGAGGTTTTTAGAGGAGATGAGGAGTTTGGTCCGGAAAGGCTTTTGAATGAATTTTCTACGTGTCCTTCGCAGAAGGCGGATGGTATTCTCGATGCATTGTGGGCGGCCATTGATGCCTTTGCCGAGGGCGGCCCGCAAGCTGACGACATGACCGCATTGGCGCTGTGCCGCGGGGAGATGCCGGAATGAGCGAGCCGAAATCCACCACCGTCGAGGTCCGCCTTCCCACCAAGTTGGGCTACGAAAAGGTGGCCATGAGCACGGCGTCGGCGGTGGCCAAGCTCATGGGCTTCCCCGAGGCCCGCATCGAAGATCTCAAGACGGCGGTGGCTGAAGCCTGCATCAACGCCATCGAGCACGGCAACCGCCTGAACGAAAAGCTTTCCGTGGGTGTGGTGCTGCAGGCCGGAGCCGACACGCTCGAAGTGAAGGTCATTGACGACGGCTCGGGAATCAAGAAGCAGCCGGCTAAGCCCGACATCGACCGCAAAATGCACGGCGAGGAAGACCCGCGCGGCATGGGCATGTTTCTCATTCAGGCCCTGGTGGACGAAGCGGAGTGGGTGGCCGGCGGAGAAGGTAAGAGCAGCTACGTAAGGTTGGTGATCCGGCTGGACAAGGAAGCGGAGTAGGCTGAAGCGTCAAACTCGAACCGGGGCGGCCAAAACCCCCGGAAGAAACTGGAGGCAAACGACAAGTGGAGAGCGTAACCAAGGCGCATGTTGACCAGCTCAAGTCCCCGTCCGGTTATCCCGTGGCCATCCTCCGATTTGGGGGCGATATCGCCAGCACTTCCAAGGAAGCGGTCCTTGGCACTTACCAGGCGCTGCCCAGGGAGACGACCAAACTCATCCTGCTTGACTTCACCGGCGTAGACTACATCAACTCCAGCGGCATCGCGCTGGTCATCCAACTGCTCATCCAGGCTGCGAACGCGGGCCAGACGGTGTGCGCTTTCGGCCTCTCGGCGCACTTCACCAAGGTCTTCACCATGGTGGGCATCACAAAGTACGCGCGCCTGTTCCCCAACCAAGCCGAGGCGCTCGCCGCGCTGTAAAAATCTCCGATTGCAAAGAACTTGCGTGTCGAGCGGAGTGCACTGGCGCGTTCCGGGGTCTACTGCGGCCCCTTGTCGCCCTTGGAAAACGGGTTCGGGATGTGGAAGGGCGATTCCGGCGTGGACGCCCTCCTCTGCTTGGCGCCCGGGTCCTGCCGCAAGACGGTGCGCTGCGAGTTGATGCATAGCCAACCCCCGTGCACCCGCTCGAAGACATGGGTAAAGATGCCTTTTTCGTCAATCTGCGCGGAGTTCACCTTGTGGTGCAGCGTGTAGGTTCCGTTGGCCACGGCGATATCGCCCAACATGCGCACGGTGACGACCTTCTGCGTGAGGTAAATCGTCTTGTCCTCTCCGCTCAGCACCTGCGCCAGCTGCTGGTTGCGCGTGGTCACGTCGCCGCTGGCCGATACGTCGACGAACAATGGAGAGAGCACCAACTCCAGACCATACTGGTCGCGCCGGTTCACGGCGTCGGACCAACTGTCTTCAATCTTCTGGAACAGCACGATCTCAGGGCTGATGGTCTCAGTCACGCCAGGCTGGTCGGTCGCTGGAACGGCGCCTGCAACCGGATCGGAGGAGGGACTCTGGGCGGCTGCGGCGCCGCATAAGAGAAGAACAGCAGAAAAAAGGGAAAAGAAAAGCCGATTCATACGCAACCTGAACGCCAACCTCGAACGCAGAGTTCAAGGGTCCGTTCGCAGACCCTATGAAGCATCATATCTCTTTGGACTCGGCTAGCGGGCCGGACGGGAGCGAAAAAACCTGAAGGCCGGCGGGCGGTTCAGGAGCATCTAAAGAAGGCCTTGCAACCGGTCGGGATGGTGGATGGTGACGTTGGAGTCTTCGATCGAGATCCAGCCGTCCTTGCGGAACTGCCCGAGGGTGCGGGTGACGGTCTCGCGAGTGGTGCAGGTCATGGAGGCCAGCTCCTCGTGGGTGAGCAGCAGGGGGAAGCGGAACTCGCCGCCTTCCGTGTGCTCACCGATCTGATGCGCCAATTCCATGAGCAGGCGCGCCAGGCGCGCGGCCACCGTTTCAGCCAGCGCAATGCGGCACGCATCCTGCAGGGCAAAACGATACTCCTGGCAGATGCACTGCACGGCGCGCAGTTGCGCTTCCTTGTGATTGCGCAGAAAACTCAGGAATCGCTCCCGCTCCACCGGACGCAACTGCGCCGGGGTCAACGACTCCGCGGAAACCTCGTACACTCCGTGCGAGAGCACCGCGTAAAGGCCAAGCATGGAGCCGGGACCGGCAACGCGCACGATCATATGGCGGTCTTCAGGCCGGCCAGCAGTTAGCTTCAGGTAGCCGCCGCAGATGAGGTAGAGGCAGCGGGCATCCTCGCCCTGTGTGAAGAGAGAAGCTTGCGCGGGCAGTGAGATGGTGCTGGTGGCCAGTTCCAGGTCGGCCAATACGGCGCTGCCGAGCGAACAAAACCAGCCGGGACGGCGGTTCGCGCAAGCCGCGCAGCCAAGGGGCGACGATCGGCTGGTATGCCGTGATCGCGTCTGCTCCTCCACCGAAATCTGCATGTCCGCCATCGTTTTTTCCCGTCCGATCCCGATGCGGCCCATCGTCACCACCGATTCCCGAGCCATATTTCTGTCTGCGCGAGCTGCGGTGGAGATCCAAATGCCCTGATGTCTCCCGGCAACAGCGGCACTTATGGAGAGTTTGCTTGAGGATAGCCCGCTTTGGATGTGATGAAGCTCACGTTCCTGGCGGCCTTATGGCAGAATGAGGGCGATTGTGATCGCGCATGTGTTTTCTCCTGAATCCAAGACCTGCAAATCGCTGTGATCCAGGAGGTTGTGGTCAGTGATCCAGCACCGCTGCCCCTGTGATGAATATCACCGCCTACTTCAACTTGGAAAACGTACTCTTTCGTGCATGTGGTGATACTCCGCACCGGCACGTGTCCTCAAAAAGTTCCGCCGGTGCTCGCGCTCACGTGGGGAATCCACCACATTCAGCCCGATATGACGGCTGAGGTTGGTTGGTTGTTGTGCCAGGAAGTTCATTGAAGGCGGTATCTTGCATGCATACAGATGGGCCGGTAACGCGATTGCCAATTGGTGCGGCTCCCGGGAAGCAGCCGGGACTGCGAGTGTTTCTGATGGTGCTGCTGGGTGCCGGCATGATGAGCGCTACGGCGCTGGCTGCTCAGTCGCCGGAAGCCAAGGCCTCTGACGCGCCGGCAGCCGGCGCTGCCCACGCCGAATTCGTGGGCGCCGACACCTGCGCGACTTGCCACGAGGAAGTGTCCAAGAGTTTCGCCACCAATCCTCACACAAAGATGGCGTTGATGCATGGAAACGCGAATGGCGTGACCTGCGAGAACTGTCACGGCGCGGGCAGCGAGCATGTTGCCGGCGGCGGCGATGTAACCAAGATCTTCGATCCCGCCAAGGCCTCGCCCAAAGACGTTGACGCCAAGTGCCTCAGTTGCCACGCCGGGGCGCATCCCAACTTCGACCGCTCTCCTCATGCCAAGGCGAACGTCAGCTGCATCAGTTGCCATAGCATCCACGGCAGCAAGGAAGAGCCGCTTCTCAGGGCCTCTCAGCCCACGCTCTGCTTCCAGTGCCACGCCGACCAGAGGGCGAAGTTCGATATGCCCTTCCACCACCGAGTGAACGAAGGCTTGGTCAAGTGCACTGACTGTCACGACGTTCACGGCACCTTCGGGAACGACAACCTGAGGTCCACGGCCGATCAGAACTTGATTTGCACCAAGTGCCATGCGGAGGTGCGCGGGCCTTACGTGTACGAGCACGCCGCGGTCAAGGCGGAAGGGTGCATGGCGTGCCATACGCCGCACGGTTCTCAGAACCCCCGGCTGCTAAATATGCCCAGCATCAACACGCTGTGCAACCAGTGCCATAGCCCAGTCTCCGCCGGCGCGGTTCACGGGATGAACGCAGGATCGGCGGAGTTGGCGCCTTGCATTGACTGCCACACTATGATCCATGGGTCCAACCTCAATCAGGCGTTCCTCAAGTAATGGGGCTGGACCGCGCCCTCCAGTTGCTCTGGATGGCGCGGTCCAGGTTCCATAGAAACTTCGCACGCGGGTTCAAGGTTTTGATGTGATCGACGCTTTTATTCAAGTGAGGCTTCATATGAAGAACGCAAGCCGGCTATCTCAGCTCTCCAATCAACGGCCCTCTGGCGCGATGTTCGGGCGCATCGCTGGGGGCATTGGAGTCGCCATTTTGCTTGTGATGGCGGGTGTCGCCGTCGCCCAAAATCCGGCCGCCCCCGCTCCCGCGCCGGAGTCAACAATGTCTGTCCCGCAGGGGTATTCCGTCCATGAGTCCGTCGATGTCGGTGGGCACATCAACAATGTCGTGGGCAGCGGGGAGATGTACGACACGCTGGTCAATCTTCACAGCGGGCCGCGCGTGCAAAACGAGATCTTTGAGCTGCGCGCGCTTCCGGGCACGAAGAATACGCTTGTCGATTCCCTCCAGGCCATCGGCAGCGGCTTCGGCGGCGATCCCAACAACTTCGCCAAGCTGACCTTCTCAAAGGATAAGGTCTACGAGTTCTCAGGAATCTTCCGCCGCGATCGCCAGTACTTCGACTACGATCTGCTGGGCAATCCGAATATCACCACGGGGCTGTCGATTCCCATCGGGCCCTCCAACGCGCCCACCGGCTCCTTTGCCTGGCCGCAAATGCAGGTCTCGTCGGTCATGTTCAACACCGTGCGCCGGATGACGGACACCGACCTCACGCTGTTCCCACTCTCCAAGCTGACGCTGCGCATTGGGTACTCCCACAATATCTTCCAGGGTCCGACCCTGAGCCCCGGCGAGTCAGTCGGCAAGTACAACTCGCTGCTTGCCGAGTACCAGCGCAACGGGACCGACGATTTGACGTTCGGAGCCGATTGGAAGCCCGTGCAGGGCACACGGCTGACTCTTGAAGAGGAGATCAACCATTACAAGGAAGACTCCTATTTTACGATCGCCCCGAGCGAATTCATGCTGCAGGAAGCTAACGGAACACCGGTGTCCGTCGGCGATTGGGACAGCCAGACGGCTTACGGCATCGGAGGTTGCAACACCGGCAGCATGGGTAGTGCGTACAGCGCCGGTCCGCCAGTCACCTATACCATCCTATCGGCGCCGCAGACTTCCAGTGGAAAGCCGATCATCAACGCGGCATGCGATGTCGTTACAAGCTACATCCGCTCGCAGCCGACGCGCATTCTTTATCCCACCGAGATCTTCCGGTTGCAGAGCTCGAGCATCAAGAACATTACGATGAACGGCAATCTCCGGTACACCAGATCGAATATGAATCTTCCCTACTACTACGAGAACTTCCAGGGCCTCGATGGGGCGACTCGCTCCATCACATTTAGCGGAAGCTCCAGCGGGAAGCGCGAGGTCGTCGCTCTCGACTATGGCATCGTGTGGCAGACTCTCAAGAACTTCAGTCTCTCGGAGCAAATTGATTACTCCGACGTTCACCAGCCCGGCACCTCAAACATCTCCGCCGGAGCCACGTTGGTTACGCCGACCAACCCAAATGAAACCATCAACTACTCGGGGACGCTGGCCCCTGGAGCCAATTCCACTGTTGAGGGCAGCCCCAACGGCACACCCCTGCCTGACTTCTTTGGCCAGAAATTCGTAACCAATAGTCTGACCGGGACCTGGGACGCATCAGCTCGAACCACGCTCTCGCTCACCTATCGCTACCGCACGCACACCATCGCTGAGGGCATTCCCAACAACGCTCCATTAGCTGTGGGTGCGGATACCAACGGAACGGTGACGATCAACGAGAACGGCGGAATCTTCAACGCCGCCCTGCGACCCGCTCAAAACTGGGAAATTAATGGCTCCGCCGAGATTGCCTACGCCGACAACGCATTCACTCCGGTGGCTCCGCGGCAACTGCAGCACTACAGGGTGCACACCATCTACAGGCCCAAGACTTGGGCGACGATTTCCGGCGCCTACAACGACCTGGAGCGGCACAACAACACCAACAACAACCAGGCTGCCGTCGCCGCAAGCGATGACCTGTACTACGGACCGATCAATCATGTCGATCACAGCCGCAATGTGAGTCTGGGCGCGGACCTCCAGCCGAATGAGCATTATGGGCTCGATCTCAATTACTCCTACAACGATGTCTACGCGGCGACCAACATCTGCTATCTGAACGGCGCCACGGCCACCTTACCCGGCGCCGCTACGGCTCCGGGCTCCACCTCCAGCGTCCCGAACCTCTACTCGAATGGCGTCTGCGCGGGCGTCTTCGCCCACGGAGGCAGCACGTTGGTGGACTGGTATGGCAGAGACTTCATGGATGCTCCAACGCAGTCCGGATCCTTTGCCGTCATGATGTCCCCGTCGAACAGAACCCACGTCAATGTCGGCTATCGCATCAGCTCGGTCAACGGCAGCCGGTTCTTCAACGATGCCCGCGATGTCAACGGCTCGCTGGTGTCTACGTACCAGTCGCCCTTTGTCAATCTCGCGGTGACCCTCCATCCGGGATGGGTCTTGAAGGCCGAATACCAGCTCTACCGCTACGGCGAAGGCGGTCCTTCCGGAGCACCGTACTGCAGCACATCGACGTCTGCGACAGCAACGGTAATTCCTTGCAACTCTGCGTCGATCGCCGCGTATCCCACCGGTTTGACTGAACCGACTTCCGGCCTGACGGCGTCCCGGACCTTCAAATCGAACGACGTGACCCTTGGACTGCATTACGAGTTCTGACCGCGGAACCCCCGTTCCACGATCCAGACGAGACAAACGGTTAGAAAGAGGAGATGGGCAATGAAGATCAGGGTTGGAATGATGGTGGTCGCCATGATGGCGGCTACGATGACAACCGCCTTCGCACAAAGCTCGGGAGCGGACATCTACAAAGCCAAATGTCAGAGCTGTCACGGAGCCGAGGGCGTTCCGAATCCGGGCATCGCCAAGATGATGGGCGTCAAGCCCGCCAGCGATCCGTCGGTCAAGTCCCTGAGCGAAGCGCAGATGATTACCGACACAGCAAACGGCAAGGGAAAGATGCAGCCGTTCAAGAGCAAGCTTACCGACGCGCAGATCAAGGACGCGGTCGACTACTTCCGCACCCTCGCCAAGTAAGAGCAAGGGTTTGTGGAGCAAGTCAAAATGTAGAAGCAAGAACAAGCCGGCGCGGTCGTCGGTCTCGAAGCCCCGATCGCGCCGGTTTGCGTCAGGTGGTTCCTGTTAACATTTCCGTTGCGGTGCAAGCGGCCGGAACCGCGGGCCGGGTAGCATCAACCATCACCACGCGGCAAGCGCTCGATTGCGCTAACGGGCCTGCAACAACCATCAAGGAGTTTTCGATATGACGAAGTGCTTTCGTTCCCAAATCACGCTGGCCGGGACGGTTTTGTTGGCCGGCGCCATGAGCTTCGCCCAAGACGGCGCGGCAACTTTCAAAGCCAAATGCGCGATGTGCCATGGCCCTGCCGGGACCCCCAGCGCTGCAATGATCAAGGCGATGGGCATGAAGCCGGTCTCCGATCCGGCCATGAAGGCGCTGACCGTGGATCAAATTGAGGCCACGGTGAAGAACGGCCACGGCAAGATGAAACCCGTGGCTGGACTGACCGACGCGCAGGTGAAGGCCGTCGCCGCGTATTTCAAGACCCTGAAGTAGGCAGTAAAATCGGCGGAGCAGCTTAAGGGCAGGCCCGCCATCCTCGGGCGGGCCGCCTGTCCATGGAGGCTGAGGAAGCGTGTCATCATTCGAGAGATTCCGCGAAAGCTGGGTCCGCCCAGCGCTGTTTTTCGGCAACAACCCCATCAGCCTGGCCGGCGGCGCGATCACCACCGCCTCCGGCGTCACCATGATCGGCTACTGGCTGACCGAGCTCTTCGGCCATCCCAGCCACAACCCCTATCTGGGCATCATCTTGTTTCTCATTCTGCCGGCGCTCTTCCTGCTGGGCCTGGCGCTCATCCCCGTCGGCGTGTTCTTGCGACGCAAGAAACTGCAACGAGCCGGTCAGATTCCCGGTGAATTCCCCAGGATCGATCTCAACGATCCAATCTTCCGCCACGGCCTCGACATCGTTCTGGTGGCCACCATCGTCAATCTCCTTGTATTGGCAACAGCCAGCTATCACGGCGCCACCTATATGGATTCGCCGCAATTTTGCGGCCGCTCCTGCCATGTGATGACGCCTGAGTACACGGCCTACCAAATCTCGCCGCACTCCCATGTGGCCTGCGTCGAGTGCCACATCGGCACCGGCGCGGATGCCTACTTCAGCGCCAAGGTGAACGGCACCAAACAGATCCTTGAAGTCGCCTTTCATCCTCTGGCGCCGCTGGCTCCCAAAATCATTCCCAACTATCCCACGCCGATTCCGTCGCCGGTCTCGAGCCTGCGCCCCGCGCGCTACACCTGCGAGGGCTGCCACACGCCCACGCGCTTCGACGGCGACAAGCTGCTGGTTAAATCGGAATTTGCCGACGACCAGCAGAACACCGAGACGCAGACCGTGCTCATTCTGCACCTGGGTGGCGTTTACTCGCTCTCTCGCTATACGGGCATTCACGGCGTCCACCTGGGTCACATCGAGTACATCAGCACCGATCCCACGCGCACCACGATCCCCTGGGTACAGCGGCAGAACGCCGACGGCACGTTTACCGAGTACAGTTCTCTGCCGGCTGGCAGCGGCATTCCCCAGGGCGAGCGCCGTGTGATGGACTGCATCGACTGCCACAACCGCGCCGCACACACCTTTGTTACCGCCGAGGAGGCCATTGACCAGGCCATGGCCGCGGGCGCAATCAGCCCCGATCTCCCCTGGATTCACAAGGAGGGACTGGCGCTACTGAACGGCACGTACTCCAGCCAGGCTGACGCGCGCGTAAAGATCCCCCAGCAACTCGAAGCTTTCTATCGCGCGCAGAATCCCGACGTGCTGGCGCAGAAGGCCGCGCTCGTCCAGAGTGCGGCAAAGACTCTCGTCACTCTCTATTGCCAAAATGTCTTCCCGTTTATGAAGGTGACCTGGGGAACACATCCCAACCACATCGGCCATATGGACTATCCGGGCTGCTTCCGCTGCCACGATGGCAACCACGTGGCCAGGGACGGCACCAGCATCACGCAGGACTGCTCCGCCTGCCACAACCTGCTGGCCGTGGAAGAAGCCAAACCCAAGGTGCTCTCCGATCTCGGCATCCAGTTGCCGTAGGTGCACACTCGCACTGGCGTTGCTCGGCGCCTCATCCCGCTCCAGGTAACTTGTGAAGTGCGCCGCCGGTCCTCCGCAAAGGTTTGTTTTCTTGCTCTGCATCCATCGCTATACAATCGGTGCCATAGCGGTTCCAGGGTTACTGTGCCCCGAAGCTCCAACACCCACCAAAGTCGGTGCGACCAACCCGGAGTGGGAGCAACAGGATCGCGGCCCCCACGGACAGGTGGCTCGAAGAGCCGGGGTCCGTGGGGTGGAGCGAGCAGCGATCCTGAAGACTCTCAAAACGGCTATAGCTACCCTGGAACCGCCGTAAGCGAAGCCGGAATCGAGAATCACTACCCGGTAGGTGTAGCGAGCGAAGACACTCGCTAAGGGAAGATAGGTTATCGGCCTGATCGCGGAGTGCAACTCCCAACCTGCAGAATCCGTTTGCGAAGGGAAATAACGCGGTTCTCATGCAGGTGTAGACCAGGGCGCAATCGTTAAGTGGCTTTTTCACCAAGAAAAAGCCACCTTGAATACGCCGGAAATGGCACATAGTTGCAGGAGAACCGCCTTAGGATGCAGCCTCGAACCATCTGTCTGCCGCTTGCCGCTGTTCTTATGAGCAGTCTCCCGGCATCTCCCGTCGCGGCCCTCACGCCAATCGCGCCGGCCACGCTGCCCGTCACCGTTACGCTTGCCGCGAACAATGTCACTGCGCCCCAAGGCGCCGCCATTATCCTCACCGCTACCGTCACTCCCACCTCCGCCCCGCCCGCGACCGGCGAGCAAAACCCCACCGGCTCTGTCGTCTTCTTGAACGGCGTCACTGTGCTCGGCCAGTCCACGCTCTCCCCGCTCCCCGTCAACAACTCCTCCACGGCGACCTTCACCATTCAGAGTCTTTCCGGCGGGCAGGACTCTGTCTCCGCTTACTACGCGGGCGACACCGTGTTCAGTCCGGGCACGTCGAACACCCTTGCGCTCAGCATTCAAGCCTTCGCCATTGCGCCGGCGGCCGGCAATCCCGCCACCAATCTCGACATCGTGCAGGGCGGGTCCGGCTCGGAGTCCTTCGTCGTCACTGGCCTCGGCGGCTACAACGCGCCGGTCCAGGTGATCTGCTTGGTTGCTTTAGAGGACGACATGACGTGCACTCCCTCGCCGCAGTTGGTCACGCCCACGGGCACAGTCACGTTTGCCGTGCAGACCTACACCACGGGAGGTCCGCTCTACGCCGCGGCACTTAGGGCGAAGCAGCCCGGACCGCTATGGCCGAAAGCCGTGGGCGGCGCCTCGCTGGCTGCGCTGGTCTTTTTCCTGCTTCCCTCCGGCCGCCGCGCAGGGAACCTCCTGCGCCAGGGCACGCGCCGCTTCCTCGTCCTGCTCCTGCTGCTGGCAGGGCTGGCGGGCGCGGGCATCGGCTGCACCAGCAGCCCGGTGCTTGCTCCCTATGGCACTCCGCTCGGCGTAGCTACGCTCACCGTCACGGCCACTGCCTACGTTGACAACGCCGTGACGAGCCAGAGCGTCTATTTCACGGTGAACGTGCAGCCGGAGTAAGCGCCGATGAAGAAACTCCTCTCCCAATCCAATCCCCGGCCAGGTCCCCACAGCTCGCGGTGGTACGCTGGCATTTCGCGTCCAGAGGACGTTCAGGAAGCACCGTAGGAGCACGACGCCTCATGCATTCTTGCCATCCATTCCACTTCAATCTTGTGGCCGCCGCCCATGCCGCCATGATCGAGCACGGATTTCAGCCCGAATTTCCCGCCGGAACCGAGACCGAACTGGCGGCCATTCAGGCGCAGCCCGCCGCGCCCGCCGGCGACGGCCTTGCCGACCTGCGCAATCTGCTTTGGTCTTCCATCGACAACGACACCTCGAAGGATCTCGACCAGATCGAGTGGGCCGAGCAGTTACTCGACGGCCGCATTCGTGTGCTGGTAGGCGTGGCCGACGTAGACGCGCGCGTCAACAAAGGCAGCGTGATCGACAAGCACGCGCAGTTTGAGACGACTTCTGTCTACACCGGAGTGACAGTTTTTCCCATGCTGCCCACGGAGCTCTCTGAAGGCATCACCTCGCTGAACGAGAATGAAGAACGCGTGGCCGTGGTCATCGAATTCGCGGTCGACGCCGATGGGACGGCCTCGGATGGCAAGGCCTACCGCGCACTGGTCCGCAACCGCGCGCAGTTGGCGTACCCCAGCGTGGGCGCGTGGCTCGAGGGCAAAAGCGCGGCGCCGGCAAAGGTAGCTGCGAGCGCCGATCTCACGGCACAGCTCAAGCTGCAGGACACGGCGGCGCAACGCATGGCGGGTGGCCGCTTCCAGCACGGCGCGCTCGATCTTGAAACCATCGAGACCCACCCGGTGACGCTGGCCGATCAGATCGTCGACATTGCGCGCCTCGAGAAGAACCGCGCCACGTCGCTCATCGAAGAGTTCATGGTGGCGGCCAACGGCGTCATCGCGCGCACCTTCGAGCAGGCCGGCGTCGCCTCCATCCGGCGCATCGTGCGCACGCCCAAGCGCTGGGACCGCATCGTGGAGCTGGCCGCGGAAAAAGGCACCACGTTGCCCGCCGATCCTGACTCGAAGGCCCTCAACGGCTTCTTGCTGGCACAAAAGCAGAAGGACCCCGACCACTTTCCCGATCTCTCGCTGGCGGTGGTCAAGCTCATGGGGCCCGGCGAGTACGTTCTGGTAAAACCCAATCAGCCGTCGCCCGGCCACTTTGGCCTCGCCGTCCAGGACTATACGCACTCCACTGCCCCCAATCGCCGCTTTCCTGATATGGTCACGCAGCGCCTGCTCAAGGCGTGGATTGCCCGCACGGCTCCGGCCTACTCTGAGGACGCGCTCAACGCCATCGCGCAACGATGCACTGAGATGGAGGACGCCGCGCGCAAAGTGGAACGCGAGATGCAGAAGCGCATTGCAGCGGTCGTCCTTCACCCCCACATCGGCCAGAGCTATCAGGCCATCGTCACCGGCGCGACCGACCACGGAACCTTCGTGCGCACGCTCGATCCCCACGTCGAGGGGATGCTGGTTCGTGGCGGCAAGGACCTGGATGTGGGCGACAAAGTGACCGTCAAGCTGGTCGCCACCGACCCGCAGCGCGGATTCATCGATTTCGCGGCGTAAGCCACTCATATTCAGAGATTTGCATGAAAATCTGCAAATCAGGTTCTTTCTGGGTGCTTCTATGTTTTCCGCGGTTCCGGGAGCGGACATTTCTGTGTCCGGCGGGCACGCAAATGCGTCTAAATAAAAGAAACTGTCGATCATCTAAAAAGCGGTTTGCCGCTTTCGAGTCATAGCTTCGGCAGGCGGGATCGATCCGAGCGGCGCCCCCGAACCGGTTTGCCTCTGCGGCAGGTTGCACCGGTTCTCGTCGGCTCCAAAAACAGGTGAATGAATGCGATTCAATTCTTGGCTGATCGTTGGACCAGTCTTTTCGTGGATGGCCCTCCTGGGTCTGCCCGTTCCTCTTCATTCGCAAAAACCGGACGCCAGCACGACAATGGCCTTGGTGGCCCTGCCTGACGCGCCAGACCCGCACATGGCCGCGGCACAGTCGCAGTCTTCCAGCCAGTCGCAATCCCCAAACCAATCGGAATCCTCTAGCCAAACCCAGCCCAGCGAGAATTCTGGCGCACAAAATCCCGCAGCCTCTTCCGCCTCGAAGCACACCCCGCCTCCGCAACCAAAGCGCATTCTTGGTGTTATGCCCAACTACCGCGCGGTCAGCGCCGGCGCGATTCCGCCCCCGCCCACGCCCCGCGAGGCATTCAAAATTGCCACGGAAAACAGCTTCGACTACTCCGCCTTCGTCTTTGTCGGCATCACATCGCTGCTCGCTGAGGGATCGAACGCGCACTCTCAATTGGGCAAAGGAGTCGGCGGCTACTGGGCATACTACTGGCGCGGCTATCTCGATAAAACCGACGGCAATTACTGGGTCGACTGGGCCATGCCAACCGTCATTCATCAGGACGAACGCTACTACGCCATGGGCGAAGGCGGAATCTTCAAGCGCGGCATCTACTCAGCCTCCCGCGTGCTCATCACGCCCAACTACCACGGCAAAAACACCTTCAATGCCTCTGAGATTCTGGGCCGCGGCATCTCGCAGGCCATCTCGCTTGCCTACTATCCCACCCAGACGCAGACCGCGGGAGCCTTTGGACAAAAATATGCCTATGCCGTCGGGCGCGACGCGCTCACCAACGTCTTTCGCGAATTCTGGCCCGACATCAACCAACACGTCTTCCACCACCGTCATCATTGATTCAAAACAACGGTTTCATCGCTCTTTCTGAAGCGCGGCCGGCGCAAGGTGTTCTTGCTGCGCAGTACAGCGCCTGTAACGCGCCTGCAGTATCATTCCTGCATCTTGAAAACGCAAGCGCAATCCAACGTCAATTGTTCCGCTCCCGCGCTGGAGTAAGAAAGGTTCTTCATAGATAGTTCTCCTCTTCTCGTGTTTCTTCTCATCGTTGCCGCCGTCGTGGGCATCTTTGTGCTCGTCACGATCCTCAAAACCATGTACACGGTACGCACCTATTCGGCCGGCGTTGTCGAGCGCTTCGGCAAGTTCAACCGCGTCGCGCGCCCTGGTCTGCAATTTCTGCTGCCCTACTGCGAAACCGTGCGCCTCATCGACCTGCAGGTGCGCTAGGCGGTGGTCAACGTCGAAACCAAAACCAAGGACAACGTCTTCGTCACCATCCCCGTCTCGGTGCAGTATCAGGTCGTCGAGGCCAAGGTCTTTGACGCCTACTACAAGCTGAGCAATCCGCAGGCCCAGATTGAAAGCTACGTCTTCAACTCCATCCTCGGCCACGTGCCCACGCTCACTCTCGACGAAGCTTTCGAGCAGATGCAGCAGATCTCCGCCGCCGTCAAGAAGGATCTCGACGAGGTAATGGACACCTTCGGCTACAACATTCTGCGCGCGCTGGTCACCGACATCGTTCCCGACGCCAAAGTGAAAGCGGCCATGAACGACATCAACGCCGCGCAGCGCGAGCAGATCGCGGCGCAGGCCCGCGGCGAAGCCGACAAAATCCTCAAGGTGAAGCAGGCCGAAGCCGAAGCCGAGTCAAAGGCTCTCCAGGGCGATGGCGTAGCCCGCCAGCGCCAGGCCATTATCAAGGGCCTGCAATCATCTGTCGAGCAGTTCAAGTCCGCCGTCGAAGGCTCAACCGCGCAGGACGTGATGGCCATGGTCCTCATGACCCAATACTTCGACACTCTTCGCGAAGTCGGCGTCATGGGCAAGTCGAGCACCATTTTTCTGCCCAGCTCGCCCGGCACCGTCAACGACCTCATGACGCAAATCATGGCCGGCTTCCAGGCCGCGAAATCATCCTGATTCGCGAGGGCGGCTCACCTCCAACTTAGCCGCAAAGTCGGGCGGACTACCGCTTTCCTTTCGATTTGTCATCCTGAGCGACGGCCGTCCGCCTCGGCGGACGGCCGCAGTCGAAGGATCTGCGGTTGCTTTTCCGAATTCGAAACCGGACGAATGTCATTCACGCGCTGCACTGCCGTCAGGTCGCCCGCGCTTCGCTGACCTGCCGCCTCGTCCGCCGCCGCGGACTGACTTGCTGCTCTTCCGATTCTTCCCCACTCGCAATTTCCACGCTGTGTGCAGCGCGCCGCGCAGTGAGTCCTCGTCCGCGACCGCAAGTCGAATATGCGTCGCGCCGTTTCGGCCCCAACCACCGTGAACCGGCAAGAATAGGTCGGGCCGCTCAGCCAGAAACTCCGCCTGCATCTCCGCCGAAAACATCAGATTTCCGTAGCCCTCGCGTTCGTGGGCTAGGGTTGCAAAGATGCGCCCGCCCACGCGGAAATCCGCCGAGCCCATGTGCGAGCCTTCCGCCGCGCCTTCCAGGCTCAGCGCAATCCGCCGAAAATCCTTCGCCGTCATCGGACGTCTATTCCCTACTCCCTACTGGCTACTCCCTGCTTCTTCAAATTCTTCATTCAGCCATTTGCTGAACGCCGCAAACTCCTCGTCGCGTCCCAGAAAGTCGTGCACCATCTCGCGTCCCGGCTTTGATCCGCCCTGTTCGAGCACCGCCTTGCGGTAGCGAGTGCCCGCCTCGCAGCCCAGCAAATCCTCGGGATCGAACTGCCCGAAGAAATCCAGAGCAATCACTTTGTCGAACATGTATGTGTAGTAGTTCGACGAGTAACCGGTCAGGTGCCCGAAACTCGCGTACATGCGGTTGCCCTCGAGCCACGTCCACGGCTGGAATTGCTTGTAGAGCTCGCGCGTCACAGTGTCGGGATCAATGCCCGCTGGATCCTCGTCGTGCAGGTTGAGCGAAAGCGTCGTGTAGTAGAGCTGCGTCCGTATCCAGTCCGCGCGGCCAAACGCGCCCGCCCGCTTCATAGTCCGGATGAGTTCCGCCGGCAGCACCTCGTCCGTCTCGTAGTGCCTCGCGAACGCCTGCAGCAGCTTCTCGTCGCGGAAAAACTCCTCCAGCATCTGTGACGGCACCTCGATAAAGTCGGCCTCCGTCGCAAACCCCGAAAGTCCCGCCCACTCCGTCTGCCCGCCGAGAATTGCGTGCATCAGGTGCCCGAACTCGTGAAAAAACGTGACCACATCCGAATATTGCAGTAGCCCCGGATCGTTTCCGTCTCCGGCCGGAAAGTTGCAGATCAGCGCAGCTTTAGGCAGCGCGCGCCCGCGCACGCCTGTCACCACCGGAGCGGCTGAGAACCACTTGTCCTTGCCCTCGCGCGGATGCATGTCGAGATAGAACCGCCCCGCAAGGCGTCCGCCATCGAAAACTTCGAAGACGGAAACCGCCGGATCCCACGCCGGCGCATTCGTCGGCCGGAACTCCACTTTGAACAGCTTCGCCGCCGTCTCGAGCACGCCGGCCTCGACCCGCGCATAAGGAAAATACGGCCGCACCGACTGCGAGTCGAAATCGAACCGCGCGCGCCGGAACTGCTCGTACCAGTAGCCGCGGCTCGTGATATCAATCTCGCCCAGCCCCGGCTGCCGCTCTCGCGCAAACTCCAGCACCAGCTCATGCTCGTGCCGCGCGCCTTCGCGGCTGGCCTCATCCAGCTTCGCCAAAAACGCGCGCACGTTCGCCGCCGACTCCATCATCTGGTCAGCGGTCGCCAGGTCGGCCCAACTGCGGAAGCCGAGCACGCTCGCAATCTCCTGCCGCGTCGCCAGCAGGTCGAGCAGAATCTGCCGGTTCGCCGGATACGCTCGCGTGTTGTAGGCCAGAAACATCCGCTCGCGCAGCGCTGCGCTGGCGGCAAACGTCATCACCGGCATCATGTCCGGCTGATCGGTGGTCAGCGTCACGCGCTCAGTGCCGCTTGCGTCTTTCTTGGCCGGATGCCGCGCGATGTAGTCAGCCGGCAGCCCTTCAGCTCTTCGGGCGTCGCCTCAATCGTCTTCGCACCCTCCTGAATGTTGCGGCTGAACTCGAGCGACAGCCCCGTCGCCTTATCGTGCAGCGCGTGCAGGCGGTCGCGCGTGGCCTGGTCCTTGTCCACGCCGG
>CAWCWB010000015.1:0-119073 GCA_963799155.1 uncultured Acidobacteriaceae bacterium | reverse complement strand
GCAAATTCAGCGCTTGCAGCGGCGTCAGCGAATTCACGTCCGTCGACTCGATTCGATCCACAATCTTCTGCGAGAGCGGCGTGAAGATGGTCAACTGCATTGGGTCGGCCTCCGTCTCCACCTGCACGCTCTGCCGCTCCTGCTTCTCGTGCTGCTTGAGCACGTGTTTTGCCCGCTCGATCACCGCCGCCGGTAACCCCGCCAGCCGCGCCACCTCGATCCCATAGCTCTTGCTCGCTGCGCCCGGCTCAATGTTGTGCAGAAACACGATTCCGCTCGCCGTCTCCTTCACTCCCACGCGAAGATTGCGCACGCGCGGCAATTTTTCGGCCAGCATGGTCAGCTCGTGATAGTGCGTGGCGAACAGAGTCCGCGCGCCCACCTCTGCGTGCAGAAACTCCACCGTCGCCCACGCCAGCGACAGCCCGTCAAATGTTGCCGTGCCGCGCCCCATCTCGTCGAGCAGGATCAGCGATCGCTTCGTCGCGGTATTCAAAATGCTCGCCGTCTCCGTCATCTCCACCATGAACGTCGACCGTCCGCGCGTCACGTTGTCGCTGGCGCCGATGCGCGTGTAAATGCGGTCGACCAATCCCAACCGCAGGCTCTCAGCCGGAACAAAGCAGCCCATCTGCGCCATCAGCACCAGCATGGCGGCCTGTCGCAGGTATGTGCTCTTGCCGCCCATGTTGGGGCCGGTCACCAGCAACAGGCTTGGCCCGCCCTCACCGGAGTTCAGATACACATCGTTCGCAATGAAGCGTCCCTCGCGCGTCTCCTCCATCCATTGCTCAATCACGGGATGCCGCGCCGCTACGGCCTCCAGAACTGGATCGTGGGTGAGCTGCGGCCGCACATAACGCCGCGCCGCGGCCAGATGCGCAAAGCACGCCAGCAGATCCGCCTCGGCAACCGCCGCCGAGCTGCGCCGGATTCTGCTCGCCGCTTCCAGCACGCTCTTCCGAAGCTCCGAAAAGATCCGTTTCTCGATCTCGATGCACCGGTCGTGCGCGGAGAGAATCTTTCGCTCGTACTCCTTCAGTTCCGGCGTGGTAAAGCGCTCCGCATTCACCAGCGTCTGCTTGCGTTCGTAGTCGGCAGGCGCCATTGCCAGGTTGGCCTTCGTGATCTCGATGTAGTAGCCGAAGACCGAGTTGTAGCGCACCTTCAGCGATCCGATTCCGGTCCGCTGCCGCTCGCGATCTTCGATGGCCGCAATCGCCTGCCGGCCGGAACTCGAAATCGCCCGCAACTCGTCCAGCTCCGCGTCTACTCCCGCCGCAATCGCGCCGCCATCGACCAGCGTCAGCGGCGGCTCGGCTACCAGCGTCTTCACAATGCGCGCGGTCACGTCGTCAAGCGTGTCGAGCTGCACGGCAACCGCGCGCCATCGCGGCGCTGCCATCGCATCGAGTGCTGTCTTCACTCCCGGCAGCCGCGCCAAACTGCCGGCGAGCGCACGCACGTCGCGGGGCCCGGCCGAGTCCAGCGAAATGCGCGCCAGCAAGCGCTCCAAATCCAGGATCCCGCCGAACGCCCTCCGCATCTCCTCGCGCTTGAGCAAATCGCGGTGCGCTTCGGCCACCGCCTCGTGCCGCGCCTCAATCTCAGCCGCGTTGTTCAGTGGCCGCAGGATCGTTGCCCGCAGCAACCGCTTGCCCATCGGCGTCTGGCACGCATCGAGGGTGCGGAAAAGCGTCGCGCGGTCATCCTGTCCGGAAAAAAGCGGCTCGACCAGCTCCAGATTCCGCACCGTCACCTGGTCCAGCTCCAGCGCAGTAGAGTGTTCCTCGAAGCGGAGTGAATCAACGTGCAGCGCCTCGTTCTTTTGCGTCGTGCGCACGTAGTGCAGCACGGCCCCGGCCGCAATCGCCGCCGCCTCGTGCCCCTTCAGGCCAAAGCCCTCAAGCGACCGCACGTTCAGTTGGCGCTCCACTAGAGGCACGGCGAACTCTCGCGTCCACACCCAATCCTCCACCCGCGTCCGCGCCGGAACACGCTCCAATTGCGCCGGCAGTTCCGCGCTTGCGGCCACCAGCACCTCGCTGGGCGCGGCCAGCAGCAACTCGTCGATCACTTGCGCCCGCGCGTTCTCGCCGCAAAACTCCGAGGTGCGGAACTCGCCCGTTGACACATCGAGCAGCGCCAGCGCGCAAACCGTGTCGCCCTCGTGCCCGCTCCGGGGCGCACGCTCATACAGCGCCGCGAGGAAATTGTTTTGCTCCTGCCCCAGCGCCGAATCCAGCGCGGTTCCGGGCGTCAGAACCCGCGTCACCTCCCGCTTCACCAGCTTTTTGGTGAGCTTGGGATCTTCCATCTGGTCGCAGAGGGCAATCCGGTAGCCCTTGCGAAGCAGCCGCGTCAGGTACTGCTCCACGGCGTGATAGGGCACGCCGCACATGGGCACATTGCGCTCTTTGTCCCGCGCCGTCAGCGTCAGTTGCAACTCTCGGCTGGCCACGGCCGCGTCATCGTAAAAGAGCTCGTAAAAATCGCCCATGCGGAAGAACACCAATGCATCGGGATTCTGCCGCTTCGCCGCCGCCCACTGACGCATGAATGGCGTAAGATCGGCCGAAGGTTTCTCGGCGAAGCGTTTCTCAGTGGAAGCTTTCTCCGCGAAACGCTTCTCTGCGGTACGCTTTTTGCCGCCAAGCGAAGTGAGCGCAAACTCCGGCTCGGGCTCGTCGGGCGAGGGAGCCTTCGCCGCCGGGCCCAAAGCCGCAGACCCAGCATTCGCCGGGTCAGGGTTCTCCTTGAGAAGTGGAGAGCGCGGAACCGCGCCCGCACGTTGGGAATCGTCTCGAGTCACGCTGGTTCTAAGACTAAGGCATTTCTCCCAATCCTGTAGAGTGACGAGATGCGTTGAAAGTTGCCGCTTGCTGCTGTTCGCGGCAACTCGGCTATCTTGAATGCCTACGCACCATTGGGAGAAATGCTATCTCGCGGCGGTGCGCGAATGGGATAGTGGTCCGAAGGTCGATTCACGCTCGCCGAGTGATGGTGACCTAAGGTGCACGCCCTCCGCCGCCCGTGCAAGGCAAGGCAGAATAGCCAGCCGTCCGCGCGCGGCTGTACAATCACCCCTCGGTCAGGTCGATTCCCCAAACCGTGTTTCCGGCCATGGCGCCTCCAGGTATACCGTTCACCGGAAACGGTGTGTTCAAGCCCGCGCGCAAGCGAAGAAGCACCGGCTTTCAACCCACTCAAGACCTGCACGGCAATCCTGGAAATGCCGCGCAGCGCCGAAACCAGATTCCCCATGGAGGAAAATCGAAATGAAAGCAATGAAGCAGTACATTTTTTGCGCGCTGTTTTCCATCGCCGCGCTGTGTGTTGCCACGGCCTCTCACGCCCAGTCGCCCTTCGACGGCACCTGGCGCGTTGACCTTGCACAAACCAAGTTCAGCCCTAAGCCCCTCAGCTTCTATATCAGCCAGGGCTGGTATCACTGCGTCGGCTCCTGCAATCCCGCCTACGACGTTGCCGCCGACGGGCAGGATCACGCTGTCGCCGGCCATTCCTACGACACTCTTAGCGTGACCATCGTTGACGCGCACACCATCTCCGTCGTCGGCAAGAAGGACGGCAAAGTCATGTTCGAGCAGACCCGCACCGTCTCCGCCAATGGCAAGACCCTCACCGTCAAGTCCACCGGGCACCCCATGAACAGTGACCAGGCGACGACCTTTGAGACCACGGCCAAGCGCAGCGGTGTCGCGCCCTCCGGCGTGCACGCAACCTCGGGTGACTGGATCATCCAGAAGCAAAGCGGGAGCGCCAATGCGCTGCTGACCACGTACAAGACGAATGGCGACGAGTTCACCATGAGCGAGCCTACTGGCGAAACCTACACCGCGAAGTTTGACGGCAACGACTATCCCGTGAAGGGCGCATATGGCTACGACGCCGTGTCGCTTAAGAAGATCAATGACCACACCATTGAGGAGACTGACAAGCGTGGCGGCACAGTGACAGATGTATCCACCATGACCGTGTCGGCCAATGGAAATACCCTGACGGTTGTGGATTCTGACAAGCTCACCAACCGCACCTCCACCTACGTCGCGACCAGGCAGAAGTAGCGATCGACGCTCGATGACCCCATGATCCGGCTCCGGCGTCTGCCTCGGCGGACGCCGGCGGCAGGAGATCCGTCCCTTTCAGGAATTCATTCCACGCAAGAAGTCCATTCCACGCAGATGTCCGCCTTCTCAACGTAGGTCGGAATTGGGACACTCCTGGGCTCCCAGTTGCGAAAAGCGGGAAATCACTGCAAACCGGCCGTCAATTTTTTTTGGCGTCGTCGCGGCCAGGACGTACGCTGCCAAATAGATTGGATCGAGCGAGTTAGTCGCCGGCAAGCGGGTTCGGCGCGCTTCCCCTCGGCCCGTGAGTGATGGCGGTCACAGCCACGCAGCGGGCTTCCGTGCAAACTGTCAATCTCAACAAAAAAAATTATCTCAAAACAAGATTCAAGGGGCCCTTCGTGACTTGCACCGACCTGCTAAACAAGCTCATTACCATTGAACGGTCGATTGGGGTGGTTCACAACAGCACGCTTCGCGACATGGTGGAAGATGCGCAGGATTGCGTGCTTGAGATGCAGAAAGAAACGGCGGAGGGCTTCCTCGCGGAGGCTTGGCGCGAGGCGATGATCTGGCCTGACTGGCTTCGCAAGGCATCATAGAGCCCACCTGCTGCAATCCGGAACGCACGGGCCTGAAAGAAACGAACACTGCAAGCTGCGATCCTCGCCTTTTTCATCCCCTCCCTATCCATCCTCATAAGCGCGCCTGTGACCACGCGTCGCTGCCGCATCGATCCAACGTAAAACGTCTGTAGGCGGCTTCCAATGAACAGAATCCCGCTGTTTCTACAGCCTCTCTAGGTGATATGCATCACAGTATACTGATGGGTGACAGCATAAGGTAAAAGTTGCCATGTACCTGCTTTGGCTACGAGTTGCGGCCATTCTCTATGCCGGCGGATGTGTCGCCATCTTCCCGGCAGTGCTCTACAACTCGCTGCCCTGGCGCAAGACCTGCGTGCACCTGGGCGGACTGGCCTTCTTCTTCCACTTTGTCTCGGTGGTGGAGATGCTTGTGCAGGCGCATCGCTGGATGCCGGTGGGCGTGCGCGAGATGGAATCGCTCCTTGGCTTTGCCGTGGCCGGCCTGTTCTTCCTGGTGTGGTGGCTCTACGACGCCATCTCCCTGGGAATCTTCGCCTTGCCGGCGGCCTTCTTTCTAGTGTTCATTCCCGCGCTGGGGCCTGACCGGTACCACTTTCCATCGGAGGGTGTGCGGGTGAGCTGGCTGGTGGCGCACATTATTGCGCTGCTGTTGGCCTATGCCGCACTGTGCTTTAGCTTGCTGGCCTCGATGATGTACCTGGTGCAGGAGCGGCGCATCAAGGCCAAACACAAGCCGGGCGAGGCGCGCCGTTGGGCGCCGCTGGACTGGCTGCCGCCGCTGGACACACTGGAGCGCATCGCACTCGCCACGCTCGAGTTCGGATTTCCCTGCATGACGGTGGGCCTGGTGATCGGGTCGGTGCTGGCGCAGGAGACGGCGCTGGGCGCGGCGTATTTCCGCGATCCGAAGGTGATTGCCTCATTTGTGATGTGGGCAGTATACGTAGCGCTGCTGCTGGTGCGGCGCAGCGCGGGGCTGCGCGGGCGCAGGGCGGCATATGTTTCCGGCGCGGCGCTGGTGGTCATGATGGCGGTGTGGGCCGCGAATCTCGTTAGCCACGTGCACAGGTTTGGTCCGTAATGGCGCTCACTCTCATTGGCGTGAACCACAAGACGGCGCCCATCGCGCTGCGCGAAAAGATCGCCATCGGCCGCGACGAGCTGGCAGAGACCACGCGCGCACTTGCCGCGACGCCGGGAGTCGCGGAGTGCATGATCGTCTCCACCTGCAATCGCGTGGAACTGCTTGCGGCCGTCGAGGACGACGCTGTCCCCGTCGCGGCATTTCTCTCGCGACGCTTCGGCATCGACGCGTCCGTCCTCGCGCCGCACCTCTATGAGTATCGCGACAAAGAGGCAGTCAGCCACTTGTTCCGCATGGCCGCGAGCCTGGATTCGATGGTGGTGGGCGAGCCGCAGATCTTGGGCCAGGTGAAAGAGGCATTCGCTGTGGCGCGCGCCGCCGGCACCGTCTCGGGCCAGTTTGAGCATTTGCTGCAGAGTGCGTTTGCGGCGGCCAAGAAGGCGCGCAGCGAAACCGGCATTGGGTCGAATTCGGTGTCGATCGCATCCGTGGCCGTGGATCTGGCGCGGAAGATCTTCGGATCGCTTGCGGGGCGGACGGTCTTCCTGGTGGGCGCCGGAAAGATGAGCGAGCTGGCCGCCCGGCACCTGGTGCAGCAGGGCGCGGGCGCGATCCTGGTGAGCAATCGCACGGCGGAACGTGCGCGCCGCATCGCGGAGGAGTTTCCGGGCGCGGTGGCTCCGCAAGTGATCGATTTTGAGCAGTTGTATGAGGCGGCGAGCCGCGCGGATATCGTGATCAGCTCCACCGGCGCGCCGCATCCCATCTTCCGCACTGAGCATGGACAAGCCTTCCTCCACAAACGCCGCAACCGGCCCATGTTCTTCATCGATATTGCCGTGCCGCGCGACGTCGACCCGGAGATGAACAAACTGGACGGCATCTTCGTCTACGACATCGACGACCTGCAACAAGTGGCCGCAGCTCATATGGAAGAGCGCAGCCGGCAGGCGCTCGACGCCGAGGCGCTGATTGCCGCGGAGGTGGAGCGGTTCCACCAGCGCCAGCGGACGGTGAGCGCCGCGCCGGCGATTGTGGCGCTGCAACGCAAGGCCGAAGAGATTCGCGTCGCGGAGATCGAGCGGATTCACACCCGGCTGGGGGCGTTAACGCAAGAGCAACTCGCGGCGGTCGAAGCACTGACGCGCGGGCTCGTGAACAAGTTTCTGCATCCGCCCATGCAGGCGCTCAAGCAGGCGGCGCGCGAGGGCGATTCTGCGCGCCTCGATGCGCTCTGCGAAGAATGGTCCGTCTCCCCCTCCGCCCCCGGCGAAACTGGACCCAATATCTCGGCGGCGAAATCCGAGCCGGAAGAAATCAAAACCCCCGCAAAAGTATCTTGAGTTTGAATCGGGCCGCTCAGGTACGAAAGCAAGAACCTTGACAGGAACGCTCGATTCATCTCTTTCGGGCGCTGAATACCAGGAGGGAGCCGTAGGTTTGGGGGCGAAAGTCCTCAAAACCCGCCTCAGCCACATATCGGTCGAGATCAGCGAGTTCGAAGATATGACCGCCGCCTTTCTCCGCGCGCTCACGCATAAATCTGCTTCGGATGAGGCCCTTGCTGCCGGCGAAAAAGCACATCACCGCCAATGGTGATCCGGGTTTCATGGCACGGCCGATCTCGTGCAAAGCGAGGACTGTGTCGGAGAAATGGTTCAAGGACCCTGCGCAGATGGCAGCATCGAACAGACCGGCTGGGAAGGGCAGCGCCTCGACCTTGGCCCGGGCGAAGTGAACGTTGGGAAGATTGCTCCGCTCCACGTAGCGAGCGCCGCGGCGCAGCATGCTCATGGAGGCATCGATGCCATAAACGCTCTTCGACGCAGAAGCGACGCGGCGTCCATAGGTTCCCGGGCCGCAGGCCACGTCGAGAACGAGACCGTTCTGCGATCCCAAGATCTCTGTGATGTCATGTGCCAGTTGTTTTAATGACGTGCAACGCCATCCGCCAAACACGCTGCACACCAGCGGGTACAGACATGTCTCGTAACTGTGTACAGCAACATCCAGGAGGAGTGTGGAGTCTCTTTTTCCGAGGATGTGCAGGGTCCGGTTGCTGCTCTCTTCGAGATTTTCCACGATGAAGTCGGGAATCCCGTCGAGGATAGGGTAGCTTATTGCACAGAGACGGCAAGAAAGCCTATCCTGCCTCAGTTCCACCTTTCGCATGCACGTGGGGCATACGTAGACGCTGAGTGACTTTCGCAGTTCTTCACTTTCCTTTGGGGAGCGGATATCCTGACTCTCCACCGATTGGGCCGTCATCTTGCACCCCCGTACTTCGGCTGGAAGGCGATAACAGGAATTTTCTTTTGACCTGAATTCGCCACTATTCTACGCCTCCCCGCCTCCGCTGCGAACGATTTTCCATGTCCAATGGACCATCCTGGCCTCTATCCCGCCGGCGCCGGCAGCCGCACCATCTGCCCCGGAATAATTCACACAACCCTCTTGTTCCTCTCCCCCGCCCACTATGAAACACTTCAATTGATGCAACCATCGGTCAAACGACCATCATGAAGGAGCCCACCCATGAGACTCCGTATCGGTAGCCGCGGTTCCCAACTCGCTCTGTGGCAGGCCAATCACATCGCCGGGCTGTTGCGCGTCCAGGGGCACGAGGTCGAGATCGCGATCATCAAGACGGCGGGCGACCGGCAGCAGGAAGTGACGTTTGCGCAGGTCGGCTCGAAGGGAATGTTCACCAAGGAGATCGAGGAGGCGTTGGCGGCGGGGCGCGTCGACTTGGCCGTGCATTCCCTCAAGGATTTGCCCACCGAGCTTCCCGAGCCATTTGCGTTGGCGGCGACGCCGTCGCGTGCCGACCCGCGCGATGCGTTTGTGTCGGTGAAGCACCTGAGCCTCGCAGACCTGCCGCGCAAGGCGCGGGTGGGAACCAGCAGCCCGCGGCGCCGCGCACAGTTGAAGGCGCTGCGCCAGGACTTGAAGGCGATCGAGTTCCGCGGCAACGTAGACACCCGCCTGCGCAAGCTCTCCGAAGGCCAGGTCGACGCGATTCTGCTCGCCGCCGCCGGCCTTGACCGTCTGGGAAAGACGGATTGGGTGCGCGAGCGGCTCGATCCCAAAGATTTTTGTCCGGCTGCCGGGCAGGGTGCGCTGGCCATTGAGACGCGCAAGGACGATACGGCGACGATCGAGGCTGTGGCTTTCCTTGACCACCCTGATACCCGGTTTGCCGTGACGGCGGAGCGTGCAGCGCTGGCCGCGTTGGGCGGCGGTTGCCAGGTCCCCATCGGCATTCATTGCCGCCCTTCCTTCGCTGAGGATGCGTCGGGCATCGCGTGGTGGGAGATCTTCGGCATGGTGGCTTCGCCGCAGTCGGGCAAAGTGGTGCGAGTGCATCTGCATGCGCCGCGCGAGAATGCCGATCCGCTTTCGTTAGGACGTGAGGCTGCCGTAGTGCTGATGGCAGAAGGAGCGGGCCCGCTGCTTGCGGCCGCCGGAGCGGCCTGATGCCGGCGCTGCCTCTCACTGGCCGACGCGTGTTGGTGACCCGCGCCGCGCACCAGGCCGGCAAGCTCAGCCAGGGGCTTCGCGCGCTCGGCGCCGAGCCCGTCGAAGTTCCGGTCCTCGAGATTCGGCCTCCGCGAGATTTTGCGCCGCTCGACCGGGCGCTGCGCCAACTCAGTTCATACCACTGGCTCATTCTCACCAGTGCGAATACGGTGCGCGCGCTGAGCGAGCGCGCGAAGACGCTTGGAGTGCGGCTGACGGCCGCGGGTAACTTGAAGGTGGCTGCAGTAGGCGAGGCGACCGCTGCGGCAGCGCGCAAAGTGGGTTTGCCGGTCGCGCTGGTTCCGGAGAATTACGTGGCCGAGGCGCTGGTCGAGTGTCTTGCAGGTCAAGTCTCGGGACGAAAGATTGTGCTGGCGCGGGCAGAAGTCGCGCGCGACGTGATTCCCGATGCGTTGCGCGCCGCGGGGGCGACCGTCGACGTCGTCGACGCCTACCGAAATGTCATGCCCGAGTCCGCGCCCGCCTTGTTGCGCGCGGCGCTCGCGCAGAAAATCGACGCGGCCACCTTCACCAGTTCCTCCAGCGTCACGCACCTTGCCGAGGCCGCACGCCAGGCCGGAATCGCGTTTCCATTTGCCGGCGTGGAGGCCATCTCCATCGGCCTCATCACCAGCCAGACCCTCCGCGAGCTCGGCTGGGAACCCGCAGCAGAAGCGAGCCCCTCAGACATTCCGGGCCTCATTCAGGCAATTACCCGCGCCCTCCGCTGAACTCCATCCAGCGTAGCGCCGGACTCCAGTCCGGCTGTCGTGCGGGCGTCCTCGCCCGCACCCATCTACGCCCACGGAGTACCCCGCCCATCCAGCTCCGCCAAGCCCGCTCACTCCGCCAAGCCCGCTCACTCCGCTGCCCCTCACGAGCTCCACGTCTTATCTTTGGCCCGGCACAGCGGCTCCAGGTTGCACTGCTCGCATTTGGGCTTGCGCGCATCGCACACCTGCCGGCCGTGCTGGATGATCTGGTGCGAGAAGCTGATCCAGCGCTCGCGCGGCAGAAGCTGCATCAGCTCCTGCTCCACTTTCTCCGGCGTGTCGCCTTTGGCTAGCTCGAGCCGGCGCGCGATGCGAAAGACGTGCGTATCCACCACCACGCCTTCGGCCTTGCCAAAGCACACGCCGAGGACGACATTGGCCGTCTTGCGCGCCGCGCCCGGCACGGTGATCAGCTCGGCAAGCGTCTGCGGCACCTCGCCGCCAAAGTCTACGATGATCTTCCGCGCCGCGCCCTGAATCGATTTCGCCTTGTTGCGAAAGAACCCAGTGGTGCGAATGAGTTCTTCGATCTCGGGCAAGCTTGCCTTGGCTATCGCTTGCGGAGTAGGGAAGCGCCGGAACAGCTCCGGCGTCACCATGTTCACGCGCACGTCCGTGCATTGCGCCGAAAGAATCGTGGCGACAAGCAACTCCCACGGCGTGCGATGATCGAGCGCGCATACAGCATTGGGATAGGCTTCGTCGAGTGCCCTGAGGATCGCGGCAACGCGCTCCTTCGCAAGCGCCCCGCGGGCTGTCTGCTTTGGAGGAGGCTTCTTCTTGATCGGTGACTTTCTGGCGGGCATGGTTAGGAGTTTAATCCCCACGGTTCCGGATGGCGCATTGTTCGATTGTGAAATACAGTCGGTATGTGGACGTACAAACCCAAGAGGATCGCGATCGCGAAGGCTTTGTCAGGCAGCCGCAAGACCAGGGCAATGCGCAATTGTGGGAGACCGGGGGCAACGTGGCCGGAAGAGCAATTGAAGCCGAGGCCTAAGAGCCAATCCGGCCCGCCAGCCACCCGCCCAGCTTCTCCACCGGCAGCCGCACGCCGATGAAGAACTGCCCGAACAGCGCGTAGACGGCACTGACCTCATCAAACCGCATCTCGTAGATGAGCTTCTTGAAGACCACCGGATCGTCGGCGAAGAGATCGACGCCCCACTCCCAATCATCCATCCCGATTGAACCAGAAATAATCTGCTTCACCTGCTCGCCATATCGCCTGCCAATCAGCCCGTGCTCGTGCATCATCCTTTGCCGCTCGGCGAAGGGCACGGTGTACCAGTTCACCTGCTCGCCGCGCTTGCGGTCCATGGGATAGAAGCAGAGGTATTTCGAGTCAGGGATCGAAGGAAACAGGCGCGGCGCCATCGCCGCCGACGCGCGCTCCAGCGACCCGGCGATCTCGGCGTTCCACTCCGCCGAGTGCGCCTCAAAGCCCTTGGCCGACGCTGCCTCGTAGGTCTTGCGCGATGACTCGTACAGTCCCAGCTCGATAACCGATACGTAAGAATGTCGGAGCTCGAGAAAGTCGTAGAGCGGAGTTTGCGCCAGATCGAGCTCAACCTGATTGAGCGCTTCGAGCGAATCGCGGAAGTGAATCAACATCAGGTCGCCCTTGTGGCCGAGCTGCGAGTAGATGGCGGTGCGCACAGGCCAATGGTGCGCTCCCTGACCCGTCCGCATCCCTTCGTCCACGCTCATGCGCTCCAATTTCCTGAGCGCCTCAATGGTGGAGGACGCGATCCGCTCGCGATCCGCCGCGCCGCTTTTACTTTCGCCGTCCGCGCCGCTTTTACGTTCGCCTTCCGCGCTGCTCCTACGTTCGCCGTCCGCGCAGGACTGCCACGCCTTCCAGTCGAAGCGGAAGAACTGGTGCAGCACACTGGAGCCTTCAAGCGTGAGCGGTACTGGGGGAAATTCCGGCAACGGAGCCTCCTTGCAACACTCCTCATCCTAACAAATCAGAATTGCAGACGTGTGCATGTACCTATTCGAGCATGAGCGGGGCGGTGAAGGCTCTTGAGCGCGCGACCGGCCTATATACTGGGAAGGCTCATGAGTGAAAAGATACTGGCCCTGCTGGTGGAGTTGGTGACCCGTGTGATTGGCGCTGGGGGCTACGCCGGCATCGTCGCGTTGATGGCCATCAATTCGGCCGGGATCCCGCTCCCCTCCGAGCTCATCATGCCGTTTTCCGGCTATCTGGTGTATCTGGGACGCTTCAATCTCTTCCTGGTGGCGACGGTGGGAATGGTGGGCTGCAATCTGGGTTCGGCGTTGGCGTATTGGATCGGCGCCAAGGGCGGACGGCCGCTGGTGGAGCGCTACGGCAAGTGGGTCCTGATGAGCCATCACGATCTCGACCGCATGACCTGGTTCTTTCAGAAGTACGGATCCATCGCGGTCCTGCTGGCGCGCATGATGCCGCTGGTGCAGACGTTTATTTCCTTCCCGGCGGGAATTGCCCGGATGCCGCGCTTGCGCTTTCACATCTACACGTCTTTGGGCTCGTGGACGTGGTACGTTTGCCTGGCCTACGCGGGTATGAAGCTCGGAGAGAAGTGGCACACCGATCCCAGGCTTTACCAGGTGTTTCACCGCTTTCATCTCGCCGTGGAGATTGCGCTGGTGGCGGGGATGGCGTGGTTTCTGTGGTCTCATCTGAGCCGCGCGAGACAGGCGGGTGCGGCGTGAGAAGGACACCAGCGCGCACGGGTTGCATCACTCGTTGCGACGTTTTTCAAAGCCCGCTTCAGCGGGCGCAAGAAGGCAGTCCCAGGCGCGAGCATGGGGAAGAAGATGAGAGTTGCGAAGGTTGAGCCCCCGAAGGGGGCGTAAGAACTGGCTCGGAAGCAAGTCTAGCTCGGCACAACTGATCGCAAAACAGGTTTGATTTCGAAATCATCGGTAAAGGAAGGTTGAGACAAGCGATGGCGGTGAAGAAATCAGGCGGCCAAAAGATTGCCGCAGACAAGGTTGAGCCCGCGGTGGGCAAGTTGGGTGTGATGGTGGTTGGCATGGGCGCGGTAGCCACCACGATGATTGCTGGCGTGGAGGCGGTTCGACGGGGATTGGCGAAGCCGATCGGATCGCTCACGCAGATGGGAACCATCCGGCTGGGGAAGCGCACCGACAACAACTCGCCGCTGATCAAGGATTTTGTTCCGCTCGCCGGTTTGAACGATCTCGTGTTTACCGGCTGGGACATCTTTGAAGACAACGTGTACGAGGCCGCGGCGCACGCCCAGGTGCTGAAGAGCGAGACACTCAGGCAACTGAAGCCGCACCTCGAAAAGATCAAGCCGATGCCCGCGGTCTTCGATCGCTATTACGTGAAGCGGCTGAACGGCACGCACGTCAAGAAGGGCAAAAACAAGCGCGATCTGGCCGAGCAACTCATGGCGGAGATTCGCGCCTTCAAGAAGACCGTGAACCGTGTGGTGATGATCTGGTGCGGGTCGACGGAGATTTTCCTGGAGCCGTCGGCTGTGCACCAGTCGATTGCGGCCTTCGAGAAGGGGTTGGAGAAGAATGACCCAGGCATTGCGCCCTCGCAAATCTACGCCTACGCGGCGCTGAAGGAGGGCGTTCCATTTGCCAATGGCGCGCCGAACCTGACGGTTGATATTCCGGCGATGATCGAGCTCTCGAAGAAGAACTCTGCGCCCATCTGCGGGAAGGACTTCAAGACCGGGCAGACGTTCATGAAGACGGTGCTGGCGCCGGCCTTCAAGGCGCGGATGCTGGGCGTGAAGGGATGGTTCTCCACCAACATCTTGGGCAATCGCGACGGCGAAGTGCTCGACGAGCCGCATTCGTTCAAGACCAAGGAAGAGTCGAAGCTCGGATCGCTCGAGTACATCTTCCAACCCGAACTCTATCCCGATCTCTACAGCGACATCTACCACAAGATTCGCATCAACTACTATCCGCCGCGCGGCGATGAGAAAGAGGCTTGGGACAACATCGACATCTTCGGCTGGCTCGGGTATCCAATGCAGATGAAGGTGAACTTCCTCTGCCGCGACTCGATTCTTGCTGCGCCCATCGCGCTCGACCTGGTGCTCTTCCTCGATCTGGCCAAGCGCACGCCGGAGCTCCGCTCGATCGGCATTCAGGAATGGCTGAGCTTTTACCTGAAGTCTCCGCAGACGGCGAAGGGGCTGTACCCGGAGCACGATCTGTTCATCCAGTCGATGAAGCTGAAAAACACGCTGCGCCACATCATGGGCGCGGACCTCATCACGCACCTCGGCCTCGAGTATTACGACTGATTCGCCTACTACGACTGATCCACAATGTGGGACGCTGGCTCGCTTTTTGCGCTGGCAGCCAACCTTTGCACTGCATCAGCCCTCATACGAATCGAAGTTCTCCCCCGAAAGCGATCCTCGTGGGGGGGAGGGTTCGTATGCGGGTTTTTCTTGTAAGCGTTTCTGTTGCCTTTGGCTCTATCGCGCTCGCTGGCTGTGGTCCTTCCTTCCACGGCTCCTTGGGAAACGGCGGTGGGACCGGCCCCACACCCCCTTCAGGCGCTCCCAAACTACTTCTCTTGGCTCCCGCCAGTGCAGCTGCGGGCGGCGCCTTCACACTCGTGCCAGTCATTGCGGCCTTTCTCCATGCTCGATCCACCGAGAGGCGCCCGGAGGTGCAAATCCACCCATGAGGAGTCATTTCAAATCCGCGGCAGTTCTGGTTCCAATTGTTGTGCTGGTGGCTTGCGCTGCGCTCGATCCTGCGGCGGCGCAAGAGTATCCGGCAGGTCAGACGCCCGACGCGCAAGGGTATATCCTCGCCATCCACAACGACTCGGCCTTCGACGTGATCGAGTCGCTCCACCCGGATCAGTTCGGCGACGTGACTGAAGAGCACATTATGACCACCCCGAAAACCGTGTTCTGGAAACCCATCGTCGATCAAGGCCGCCAGGCCTTTACCAACGATTCCAATCTGGCGAAGAAGCTGGCGGTCGGAGACAAGGTGCGGGTCTTCGGCAAGCGCATCAAGCATACTCACGAAATCCTCGCCTCGGTCATCGTCCTCGAGCCAAAGTACGAGCACTTGGACGGAAGTGCGGTTGTCGAAAGAGTCGTCGCCACCTCGCCGCGAGTCATTCTGGAGGCCGACGGCTACTATATCGCCACGACGCGCAAAACGCTCGTGCAATACCGGCCGCCGCTTGCGAAGAACAGCGCTCCCGCGCCGAATCTTTGGATCGAATACAACGGGCGGTGGAACCGGGACGGACTCGTGGCAGCGGACCGCATCACTTACTTCCAGTTCGATCCGAACAGCCGCACCAATAAGGGCCTGCGGAAAAGCGAGCAGAAGCTCGTCCCGCCTGTCTACGCCACCGCAAATGGCGGAGCCGCAAAAGCCGGCAAGATCAAAGCGCAATACATCGTCGGCCACCAGAACACTGCGTCGATTCCTGCCGATGCTGCCATGCAGCAACGCGTGCAGCAAATTGGAGAGAGCTTGATCCCGCCCTGTCAGAAGAACCTTCCTGAGAACGACCCGCAGAAGATCCACTTTCAGTTTTATGCCGTGGACGACAGAATCCTTTTCCAGGCGCTGGGATCGCCGCATGGAATCATTCTCGTCCCCGAGCAGGTCGTGGAGAAGATGCAAAACGACGATCAGCTCGCCGCGGTGCTGGCGCAGGGCGTCGCCGAGGCTCTCGAGTGGCAGGTCTTGCCCAAGGCTCACAATCCGGCCGCACCCGACCTGATCCAGATGGGTGAGGACGCCGGGCCGTACGCCGGCCTCGCCCTGATGTCCGTCGGCCTCTACATGGAGCTGCATGGAAATTATCCCAGCCATTTCGATCCGTACCAGACGGCGCGCGTGAGTCTGTCTCTGATGCACGACGCCGGATACGACGTCATGCAAGCCCCAATCGCCTGGCAGCAGCTTGGATTAGCGATAGCCGCAGGTTACGCAATGAACCCTGCAATTGTTGAAAAGACCTATCTCGAGGAGATCATTGGGCAGGAGTACTCTCACGACCTGGATGCAATCGCTGCCGCTGGCCGTGACCCGTACGAAAACTGACGTTCGATCTTGGGGCTGTATTCAGACCGATGGAGAGGGCCTCTTTCTTCGCGCCTCATCCTCCGGCCGGGCGCCACGGCTCCGGCGTGGACCTCAGCAAGCTGAAGCGCGGAGAGGCCGACTACGCGCAGTTTCTCGATGAGCTGCGCAAGGCCGATCCAGCAGCGTTTGATACGAAGAAATAAAGGCCACACCCGTCGCTGCCCCCTTTCCCCGCTCTAAATGATCTCTTCGCGGTAAGTCCTGACCGTGCCAAAGGGCAGCATGACCGTTGCCATGTCATGAGACGGCTCGCGAGGCTTGCGTTACGCAAACTGGTGATTACGCGGGGCGGGGCGGTGTCGTAACCTAATCGCAGGATGAAGGATTCCGCAGTTTTGCTCATCGACTGCCCCGATCGCAAGGGGCTGGTGGCGCGCGTCTCGGGGCTGCTCTATGAGCGCGGCGCGAATATTCTGCACGCCGACCAGCATCGCGACCAGGAGCTGGGACTGTTTTTCATGCGTGTCGAGTGGGAGCTGGACGGCTTCGATCTGGAGGCCTTCAAGACGGCCTTCGCGCCAATGGCCTCCGAGCTGAGCATGACCTGGAAGCTGACGTCGAGCGTGCGCCGGCCCAGGGTCGCGCTGTTCTGCTCACAGTACCTGCACTGCATGGCGGACCTTCTGCACCGCTGGCGCACTGGCGAATTGGTGTGCGAGATTCCCGTGATCGTGTCGAACCACCGCGAAGTGGAGAAGCTGGCGGCGTTCTACGGCGTGCCATTTGAGTGCATGCCGGTGACGCCGGAGACGCGGGCGGAGGCCGAGACGCGGCAGCTTGCATTGCTGGCTCGGCATGAGGTCGAGCTGGTGGTACTGGCGCGATACATGCAGATACTGTCGCCGGCGTTTGTGGCGCGGTATCCGGCGGCGATTATCAATGTGCATCACTCCTTTTTGCCGGCGTTCACAGGGGCGCGGCCCTATCATGCGGCGCACGCGCGCGGCGTGAAACTGATCGGGGCCACCAGCCACTACGTGACGGAGGTGCTCGACGATGGGCCGATTATCGAGCAGGACGTGGCGCGGATCAGCCATCGCGACCAGGTCGAGGACCTCGTGGCTCGTGGGCGCGATCTGGAACGCATGGTGTTGTCCCGCGCGGTGCGTTGGCACCTGGACCGCCGAATCCTATGCTACGAGAACAAGACGGTGGTTTTTGATTAAGGCAGGGAGCAGGGAACAGGGAACAGGGAACAGGGAACAGGGAACAGGGAACAGGGAACAGGGAACAGGGAACAGAAAAAGGGCTCTCTCGTGGGACACGCTTTTCCTGCGGCGATACATCATGAGATGCTGCGCAACGCGGGCGCCGGAAAGCGAGGTCGTATGAACGAATCCGCAGAGGCCGTAGCGCAGGCATTTGTGCGCGCCATCAATCGGCAGGATGTGGAGGCGCTGGCCGGACTGATGACGAAGGAACATCGGTTTGTGGATTCGCTGGGCAATGTTTTCGAGGGCCGGGAGCGGATGCGGGCGGGTTGGAAGAGTTATTTCGACATGGTCCCGGACTACACCATTGCCGTGGAGGAGACATACTGCGAAGGCCCGGTGGTGGTGATGCTTGGCGTAGCCCAAGGAACCTATTCGTCTGACGGGCAGATCGCCTCGGAGAATCGCTGGAAAGCGCCAGCCGCGTTCCGAGCCTTTGTGGAAGAGGACAAAGTGGCAGAGTGGCGCGTGTATGCCGATAATGAGCCAATCCGGCAGCTCATGGCGCGGGCCGGGCAAGGCCGGTGATTCGTAAGGCGCAAAGAATCTATAATTTACAAGACACAAGCGGAAAATTTTCCGGCGGGGACTTGCCTTTGAACGCTTCTTTGGGCTATTTTACTAACCAGTTAGTTAATTATGACCAGTCACCCCACAACCGAGACCCAAGCCGAGCGCTCAGCCGAGACGCGGAGCCGCATTCTGGATGCCGCGCTGAGCGAGTTCGCTGCGCACGGCCTAGCAGGAGCTCGGACGGAACATATCGCTGCCACAGCCGGGGTGAATAAGGCGCTGCTCTACTACTACTTCGAGAGCAAGGAGAAGCTGTACGCCGCCGCGCTGGAGATGGTCTCGGCGCGGGTCCGGGACCGCTCGATGGCGGTTTTCCTGCGCGACGCGAGCCCCGGAGAGCGATTGCTGCGCGCGGCGCTCGATCACTTTGACCGGATTTTGACGCAGCGGGAGTTCCAGACCTTGATGCAGCAGGAGATGATTCGACTGCACAAGGGCGAGGAAGGCGAGTTGCCCATTCTGGTGAAGCGGATTTTCGGGCCATTGCACGCGATGTTTCAGTCGATGGTGCGCGAAGGGATCGCGTCGGGCGAGCTGATCGAGGCGGAATGGCTTCAGATGGTGCTCGCGTCGTTGGGAGCGAACGTTTTTTACTTCCTGAGCGCGCCCATCTGGCGTCAGATCCTACCGTTCGAGCCCTTCGACTCGGAGGTGCTGCGGGCGCGGAGAGTGGCGCTGGTGGAGTTTTTGGGCAAGGCAATCTTTCAGGACCGGAAGCATGGCGCCGAGCTGGCCGCGCGCGTGCTGGCCGATACGCCGATGCCGGATTGCGCTGATTTCAATGGTTTGAGGTGATATGCGAGTGAGCGCGCGGAATCGAGTTTTTCTTCTCTTGGGACTGCTGACGGTGGGATCGCTGATCTGGTATCTGGTGACCACCCGGCGCAGCGGCGATCTGCAACTGATCGGGACGGTGGATGCGAACGAAGTGGTCGTGAGCTCAAAGATTCCAGGGCGCATCCAAACGCTGACGGTAGAGGAAGGCCAGGATGTGCAGGCAGGCGAGCTGATCGCAACCATTGAGAGCAATGACCTGGAGGCAGCGGCGAAAGCCGCGGAGGCGACGGCGGCGAGCGACAGATGGAAGCTCAGCGAAGCCACGGAAACGGAGCGCCAGAACGAGGGCGAGACCACGAGCGCAACGGTAAGCGCTGAGGCGCAGGTGAGGGCCGCGCAAGCCACGTTGGCGCAGGCAGAGGCGAATCTGGCGCACCAACAGGCCGACACCAGCCGGACGGTGGCGTTAGCGCAACAGGGAATCATGAGCGCGCAGTCCCGGGATGAAGCAGTGACCAGCCTGCAAGCGGCGCAGGCAGCAGTGAATACAGCCAAGGGGAATCTGGCCGCGGCTCAGGCTGCGTTGCACCAGGCGAGGGCGCATGAGCTGCTGACGCAGGTTTCTGCGCGGAACGTGGACGAGACGCGCGATACCGCGGCAAACGCGCGCGCGCTGGCCGAGGAGGCGCGGGTGGAAGAAAGCTACGCGCAGGTCGTGTCGCCGATCAACGGCAAAGTGGACGTGTGGGCGGCTCGACAAGGTGAAGTCGTGACCGTGGGAGCACCGATCGTAACCATCATGGATCTGACGCAGACTTGGGTGTACGCGCCATTGCCTGAAACGCAGGCCGACAGCGTGCAAGTGGGCGATACGTTGCGGGTGGTGATGCCCAGCGGCGACACGGTTTATGGAAAGATCATCGCCAAATCGGCTGAGGGCGACTTTGCCACGCAGCGCGACGTGAGCAGCATGAAGCGCGACATCAAGACCATCCAATTGAAGCTTCTGATTCCCAATCCTGGCGAGAAGTTTGTTCCCGGCATGACGGCCGAGGTCTACATTCCCAAGGCGAAGTTGGTGAAGCAGTGAGCGCGGCGCCGAATCACAGCCTGGCGGCAAACGGCAACGGCGCGCCTCGGCCCATCGCGATTGCGGTGGAACACATCTGGAAGCGCTATGGCGACTTTGAGGCGGTTAAGGATGTGAACTTCAACGTAGCCGAAGGCGAGATCTTCGGACTGCTGGGGCCGAACGGAGCGGGGAAGAGCACGCTGATTCGCATGATGACCACGCTGATTCCGGTCACGGCAGGCAAGGCGATTGTGGCCGGGCACGATGTGGAGGAAGATCCCGATGACGTGCGGCGCGTGATCGGCGTGATTCCGCAGGCGCTGACCAGCGACCAGGATTTGACGGTCGAAGAGAATCTGCGCATCTACGCCAAGCTCTATAGCGTGCCGCACGCGGAGCGGGAGAAGAACGTGGACGAAGTGCTGGAGGCCGTGGATCTGACCAAGTGGCGCGGCGCGCAAACCAAGACGCTTTCCGGCGGCATGAGGCGGCGGCTGGAGATCGCGCGCGGGCTGGTGCACAATCCCCAAATCTTCTTTCTCGACGAACCCACCACCGGCCTCGATCCGGTGTCGCGCATCGCGGTGTGGGAGATGCTGAACAAGCTGAAGAGCTCGCGCAACCTGACCATGCTCATCACCACGCACTACATGGATGAGGCCGACAAGCTGTGCGACCGCATTGCGATTGTCGACCACGGCAAGCTGGTGGCGCTGGGCACGCCGGTGGAGCTGAAGAACAGCGTGGCCGGCGCCAATGTGGTGGAAGTGCACTTTGACCGCGAGGACGAGGAGTGGCAGGGGCGCCTGGAGAAGCTGGAGGGCGTAACCAGCGTGCAGCCCGAAGGCTCAGGATTCTATCGCGTGATCACGACGTCGGGATCGAAAACCACCATGCAGATTGTGGAGTTGGCTGCGAGCCTGGGCGAGACGCTGACCTCGTTGAGCGTGCAGAACACCACCCTCGACGACGTATTCATCCACTACACGGGACGGCAACTGCGCGATGAGCAGGTGAAGCCGGTCAACTTCACTGATGCCGCCGCGGCCGGGAGCGCAGCCATGAACAGAATGTTTGCCATTATCGAGCGCGAAATGCGCAAGTTCTTCCGCTCGCCCACGCTGATGATCATGTCGCTGATGATGCCGATTCTGCAGCTGATCATCATCGGCAACGCCTTCGGCGGCAAAATCGTGGGGACGCACGTGGCGGTGGTCGACCATGACCACGGGCCGCAGGCGGTCAAGGTGCGCGAGGCGTTCGACGCCATCGCCGCCAATATCAAGACCTTCACCACCATCGATTACAACAATGAGGTGCAGGCGCGCGAAGACGTGCGCACCGGCAAAATCGACGCCGCGGTCATCATTCCCGCGCAATACTCGCGCCGAGTGTACGCGCAGGACGCGCCCAAGCTCGGCTTTGTCGTCGACAACTCCGACCTGTTCACCTCGGCCAGTCTTGAGGCGGAGATGCAGTCGCTGGTCGACGCATTGAATGCGCCGCAGGTCCAGGACCGGCTGTCGAAGTCGATCGCGCTGGAAATTGTGGAGCTTTACCCGTACGTGAATTATCTGAAGTATCTTCTGCCCATGACTGTGGCGCTGGCCATGTATATCTCGGTGATGATCGGCGGCGGCATGCTCTACATCGACGACAAGGCGCGCGGCGTGCACGAGGGCTACCTGGTTACCCCGATTACGAAACTTGAGCTGGTCTTCGGGTTGAATATTGCCGGCGCCATCAAGGCCACGCTGAGCGGAATATCTATCGGGGTCATCGGGTCGCTCATCGCAGGCCTGGGCATTGTCTTTCATCCCATGATCATGATGCAGATGCTGTGCCTCATCGTCGCCGGCTCCATTGCCTTCAATGGCATGATGTTTCTGCTCATGGTGCGTGTCGACGATCCGCTCGTGCCGCGCGCCATGTTCGGCGTGCTCAATGTGCTCCTGTTATATCCCTCAGGCGCCATGTATCCCACCGTGTCCTTCCCCAAGTGGATGCAGGCGATGTCCGTTGTCGATCCCTTCACCTACGCGATTCACGGCTTCAAGTCGATTCTGCTGAAAGACGGCGGGTGGGTCGCGATCAGGTACGATCTGGCCTTCCTCACGATCTTCGGGATTGCTACGCTGCTGATCGCCACACCGCTATTCAAGCGCACGCTGTAGCGATTCTCTAAGAATTGTGGCCGGGGCCGCGAGGCGAGCCGCAGTCCTTCCATAGCTTTTCCCAATTCCACATCGCGGAGGTCACTTTGCTCGGCAACGGGAATCCGAGCTGATGCGCCAGCATACACACCTGCCCGCGATGGTGGGCTTCGTGGGAAAGCATGTAGCAGAGCATCTCCGGCCCAATCGGCCAGGGCCGAGCCCAGCCGTCTCTGACGAATTTCCCCACGCGGCTCCCGCCATCACCCAAAGCCTCAGCGAGCATCTCGGCGCAGCGGGCTGCGCTGTGGGCTAACGCCGCACGGGCCTGCCGCGGCGTGCAGTGCGTGCGGTCGAGTTGTGGCGGAACCTTCATATGCGGAGCCGTAAGCCTGATCCACTTGGTGCGGACATTGTGCACGTGAGCGAAGATGGCCGCAATGCTGCGCACCTTGCCGGGCGGTTTGGCTTTCCATGCGGCAGGGTCGAGATGCTCGATAAGAATCTGGTTGATGCGCTCGTTGGCGGCAAAGATCCGGACTGCGGCCCGGCCGAGTTGCGTTTGAACCCTGTCCCGAATCTTAGATTGGCGCGTGGTCACGGCTTCTTACTCCTTGACCCATGGTACTTCCGGGTCGCCGGCCATCCGGATCATGAGGCGCGGTCGATTTGTGCAAGAGCGAGCGGCCAAAGCTTCATTGCGCCGGCGGCGGGGTCGCTGGTGGTGTGGCATTAGCGGGCGGAGTTGCGCTCGCTGGCGAGGTGGCGTTCGTGTCCGTCTGTTTGGTGAACTCAAAGCTGCAGGGGCGGCCGAGAATGCCCGCGCCTTCATCGCGCTTGCCAGTTCCTGAAGTGTCAGTGAATTTCGCCTCGACGTAGTAGTCGTATTTGTTGCCTTTGAGTTGAGTTACGATGCCTGCTTTTCCTGCCTGCACCGTGCCCTTGGCATGGAGCTTCGCCGAGCCGTCGGCCCCGATCGTCCCGTCCATGACCATGTAGCCCGGCCCTCCCTCCTCGCCGTGCTGGCCGTGGAAGACGCCGCGGGCAATCGTGCTAACGAAAGTCCACTTGTAGGCGGGCATGTGGGTGCTCGCATCGCACGACATGTTTGTGGTCCACGTGCCGTCGAAACGGCCGCGTGCAGCATGGGCCCACAGCAGCATGGGCGCGCAGACCGCAACAAGGCACAAATGTTTCCTGATCTTCATGGACCACCTCCAGTGGAAGCAGGATATGCTAATGCGCGGCATTTTTGACAAGAGTCTTTTTGCGGATTTTGAATTTCTCCGCCTCGAACCGCGATGGTTCCCCGGTTCTCCGCGCAGCCGCTTATTTTCCCAGAATCTGCTCGTAGAAGCGAACGTATTGCGGGACGACGAGGTTGGCGCAAAAGCGCTTTTGCGCGGTTTTGCGGGCGGCTTCGCGCATTTCGTTCAGGCGGGACGGATCGTTGAGGAGGCTGAGGGCGCCTGCAGCCATGGCGTCCACGTCGCCAACGGGGAAGAGCAGGCCGGTGACCCCATCGTCAATGAGCTCGGGGACGCCGCCTACGCGCGTGGCGATCGACGGAACCTTGCAGGCCATGGCTTCGAGGGCAGCGAGGCCGAAGGATTCGAGCTGGCTGGGCATGAGAAAGAGATCGGCGAGGGCAAGGAGTTCGCTGACGCGCTCCTGTTTACCGAGGAAGTGGATGCGGGCGTGGATGCCGAGGTCGTGAGCCAGCCACTCGGCGGCGGAGCGGTCCGGGCCGTCGCCGATGAGGACGAGTTGCGCGGGGCGTTCGCGGGCGACAAGAGCGAAGATCTTGACCACGTCGGTGACGCGCTTGACCGGCCGGAAGTTGGAAAGGTGCATCAGGATGGGTTCGTCGGGCGCAGCGTAATGGGCGCGGCAGCGGGCACGCGTTTCTTCATCCTTGATCGGGGTGTAGACGTCGCAGTTGACGAAATTGGTGATGGTTTCAATGGGCCGAGTCACGTCGAAGTCGGCGATGGTTTTGTCGCGGAGGTAGTTGGAAATGCTGGTGACGCCGTCGCTCTCCTGGATGGCGTGGCGGGTGATGGGCAGATAGCTGCGGTCGAGGCCGACGAGGGTGATGTCGGTGCCGTGCAGGGTGGTGACGAAGGGCAGATGCCGGCTGCGCTTGGCGAGAATCTGACGGGCGAGGAGCGCCGAGACGGAGTGGGGAATGGCGTAGTGCACGTGGAGCAAGTCGAGCGAGTAGTATTCGGCGACTTCGGCCATGTGCGAAGCCAGGGCCAGATCGTACGGGGGGAACTCGAAGAGCGGGTAGCTGGAGACGGCGACTTCGTGATAGAAGATGCCGTCGTCGCGGCCGTTGAGGCGGAAGGGCTGCGAGTAAGAGATGAAGTGGACCTCGTGGCCGAGGGTGGAGAGTTCGATGCCCAGCTCGGTGGCGACCACGCCGGAGCCGCCGTAGGTGGGATAACAGGTGATCCCGATGCGCATGCTACCTTCTTAGCTTTGGTTTTTGCCGCTACGTCTTGGACGCGCGGGAGTGGACAGAAGATGCAGAGAGTGAGAAGGTCAGAAGCTCAGCGAATTAGCGAGTCGGCGGGTTGGCGGATGACGGGGTCGGCACACAGGCTGGCAAATGAGGTGAGGTTGATCGTTGGGAACTCCTTGAGGACAGCGAGGGCGGAGCGCTCGATGTCGCGCGAGGCACGCAGGCGGGTGCGGACACGGTCGAGGTCGGCATCGTTGTAGCCGGGGTGTGTGACAAGCTCCCATGTGCCGGATGGGAGGTTCCGGAGCAGGGAACGGATCGTTGCGGCGTCAAGGACGCCGGTGCCGGCCACGGCGATGGTGCCGCTGGTGGTGACGAATCCTTCTTCATGAATGATGCGCCGAAAAACGGGTTCCAGCCAGCGCAAAGCGCCGACCTGCGCTAGCCGCAGCCAGGGGGCGCCATGCGTGGCGCGAAGGGCCCATTGGGGCTCGAAGGGATTGCGGACGGCGCGAATGCCGCGAGCGCGCGCGGCCCGCAGCAGCGGGCGCAGCACGGCGCGAAAAATGTGCGAGTGCTTATGCGTGTCCACGTGGGTCAGGCGAACGCCGCGTTTTTGGAGAAGTGAAATCTGCGCGGAAATTTCGGCCTCAATCTCGGCAGCTCGAATGCGGCCGGTATAAAGTCGCGCGAGAAAAGATGCGAGCGACGAACGAAAGCGGCCGGTGCCGGGCTCGACGAGTGAAGGAATCTGATCTGGCGGGAGCGCAGGCTCGCCGTCGACCAGCACCACGTGGCAACCCACGCCGAGTGTCGGCGTCCGGACGGCAAGATCGATGGCTTCTTCCGTTGCGGCAGCGCGCGCCATGAGCGAGGTGCTGGTGACGAAGCCTGCGCTGTGCAATTCGATAATGGCGCGATTGACGCCGGAGGTCAGTCCGAAATCGTCGGCATTGACGATGAGAGCGCCCACGGAGTGAGTTTATCAAGCGGCTGAGGCAGACGAGTTGGCGGAGTTAGCGGCGTGGGTCGAGCTAGCGGAGGTAGATCGTCACAAGCACATCGGCAGATTGAGCACTGGTATCATCAGATGAGCAGCAGAGCGGGCGGTTAGCTCAGTTGGTTAGAGCGCTTCCCTTACAAGGAAGAAGTCCGGGGTTCGAGTCCCTGACCGCCCACCAGCCTTCGCCCCAGCGTTTGACTCGGAAGATTCCCACTGAAAACCGAAGCGTCTCCTCACTGCCAAACTGTAGGATGATCGTGACCGGCACGTACGCCCGCGATACGGCAGAATCAGTGAGAGGAATGGAACCGGACTCAGACAAGTCGGTGATTGTAGTCGGCGGGGGCGTGGCCGGCATGAGCGCGGCGTGCGCGCTGGCCGAGGCCGGGCTGCGCGTGCGACTGTTGGAGCGGCGCGGCTATCTTGGCGGCCGGGCAAGCTCCTACCGGCACCCGGGCGTGGATGAGGTCATCGACAACTGCCAACATGTGCTGTTCGGCTGCTGTACGAATTTGATTGGCTTTTACCGGCGCATCGGCGTGGCGGAGCGCATTCACTGGACCAACAGGATGACGATGATCGAGCCGGGCGGACGGCGCACGGTGCTGTCATCGTCCCGGTGGCTCCCGGCTCCACTCCATGGATTGCCCAGCCTGATGATGGCGAAGGCGCTCAACCGCGAAGACAAAAAGGCGCTGGCGCGAGCATTTCGAAAGTTGATGCAGCCCGTGTCTGCGGATTCTAAGGAAACGCTGGGCGCGTGGCTCAAGCGCAACGGGCAAACGCAGGGCGCGATCGAGCGCTTCTGGCGGCTGGTGATTGCCAGCGCGCTGAACGCGGACTTGGACGTGATTGCGCTGCCCTATGCGGCGAAGGTGATCCGCGAGCTGTTTCTGAACTCCGCTGTGGCGGGCAGCATGGGGATGAGCACTGTGCCGCTGAGCGAGCTTTATGCCGGCGCGGAGCAATTCCTGCGGGAGCGCGGCGGCGAAGTTGTGTTCAACGCCGGTGTCGAAAGTGCGACGTGGGACGAGGAGACATCGCAATGGACGCTCGTCACGCACGCCTGCGACATGATCGCCGATTTCCTTGTCCTCGCCGTGCCCTTCGAGAGCATGGCGAAACTCCTGCCGCTGATGCCGCCTGCTGAAAGCGCCGAAAAACTTGCCGCGCAAATCGCAAAACACCAGCACGGGCCTATCTGCAGCGTGCATCTCTGGTTCGACCGCGAAATCACCGGCCTCGATCATGCCGTGCTGCTCGACCGCGAGATTCACTGGATGTACAACAAGAGCCGCCTGCAGCCGTGGCGCAACACGAAGGGCAGTTATCTCGAACTCGTCGTCAGTGCGTCAGAGAAATTCACCGCCATGAGCAGGGAAGAGGCGATCGACCTCGCCGTGCGCGAATTAGCCGAATTTTTTCCCGCGGTCAGCGGTGCCAGGCTCGAAAAAGCGGCGCTGGTCAAGGAAGTCCGCGCCACATTCACCGTGCCGCCGGGAATCGATGCAGCGCGGCCCGCATCGGTATCGCCGTGGCCCAACTGCATGCTCGCCGGCGACTGGATTCAAACCGGCTGGCCTTCAACGATGGAGAGCGCCGCCCGCAGCGGGCATCTGGCGGCGGAGGCGGTGTGCGCGGCGCTCGGCGAGCCACGGAAGTTTCTTGTCGCGGACTTAGGACCAAGGGGACTGATGCGGTTTCTTCAATAGGAGTGGACTAGATCTGGATGGTTTGTTTCCCGCAAGAATGGGGAGGATCAGGATGCCTCGGGCCAACCCTCAGAGTGGCGAGTTGCTAGGCAAAGAGCGAAGTGCGCTCGGCTGGAGCGCGGCTGTTTACGGAATCTATGCCGGCGTACTCGGCGTAGAGCACGGATTCTTTGAGACTCTTCAAGGAAACACTGCGCCTGCACATTTGAGAATCTTCGCCGTCTCCTGGGAGCTACCGTTCCCCTTTGGTCACGAGCCGGCGATGACGCTCATTCCGAATTACATGGCAACCGGAATTGCGGCAATCCTGTGCGGTCTCGCGATCTGTGTGTGGTCGAGCCGATTCATCCGTGGACAGCGCGGCGAGGTTGTTCTGGCGTCGCTTTCGGTCGTTCTGCTTCTTGCAGGTGGCGGATTCGGCCCAATCTCGCTGCTCGTTGTCGCCTGCATCGCAGCGAGCCGCATCGGCATGCCGCTGAAGACGAGGCTATCCCGGAATCTCTTTGGTCCGCCTCATGTGCTGGCACGGGCTTGGCCCTGGCTCCTTGTCGCGTCTTTGCTTTGGGTGCCCCTGGAGTTCGCTGTCGGGCAGTTCTTTCATTTGCAGAATGACCACCGGCAGAGTTTCTCGAATCTGAATCTGCTGCTTTCCTACCCGATGCTGTGTTTGTTTGTGCTGTCTCTCATCGCGGCCATGGATCGTGACAGCGCGAAGCAGCTCGACCGGTGAAATTCATTGGAGAGCGCGGCGCCCAGCGGGCATCTGGCGGCGGAGGCGGTGTGCGCGGCGCTCGGCGACCGCTGCAAGATCCTGAATCCGGACCTGAAGCCGCGGGGATTCATGAGATTCTCCCACTAGTTCGGGAGCAGACGCGTCGCGTGGCCGGTTAGCGGCCTTCTCAATGGGCGAGGAAATAGACGCCAATGCAGATCAGCACCGCAGAGGCCCAGCGGCGGTGGTCGACGTTTTCTTTGAGGAAGATTCTGCCGGCGATGGCGTTGGTGACGAGGGGGACCGAGGCGGCGGCTGGACCCACGAGGCTCAAGTTGAGATGATTCAGGGCGAGGAGAAGCGAGAAAAAAGCGAGTGCGAGAAAGAAGACTCCGGCGAAAAAGAGCGGGCAGGTGATAACGGCGCGGATGGCGCCCTTGAGGCCGGAGCGGGCGCGAATCAGGTCGAGGTCGCCGATGGATTTCATGGCGGCTGCGGTGAGGACTTCGCCGGTGGTCGATGTGAGAATCACGGCGGCAATCATGCCGGCTGCGATCCAGGGGCTTGGACTCGATGCGTAAGGCGTGATTGGGAGAGCGATCGTCATCTCGGCTGGACCTCCGTTGCGGCCTGCGCTTCGCATGGGGCACTGTCATCGGCTGAGGATGGGTGCTGGGTTAGGGAAGGCCCTTGCGCGACAAAACCGACACCGAGGGTGATGAGAACGATGCCCGCCCATCGCTCGATGGAGATGGTTTCATGTAGCCAGAACCTGGCGAGAAGCGCGATGACAACGTTGCCGAAGGCTGTAGCGGGACGAACGAAGGTGAGATCGGCCCAGGAAAGCGCGGTGAGATAGCTGGCGAAGAAACCGATGAGGAGAGCGATGCCCGCGGCGATCCAGGGCGTGAATACAGCGGCGACCACGGCAAGAGGATGACTGGGCGAGATGGAAGGCATGTGGGTCATGCCGCGCGAGAGGCAACTGTCGCCGACGGGAGCGCAAACGGCAACGAGGGCCAGGATCAGGTATTGGCGCGGCGAAAGCGAATGATGGAACATCTGGTCTTTCGGTTTGATGAAATTGCCGCCGCTAAGGCGGCAAAAACTGAGAGCTTCCCCGCTCTAGGTCTTTGACCGCTTGATTTTGTGCCAACCTTGGTGCCCCAGGTCCCAATTTTGGGACCTGGGATTGACAATCGTAAGGTTCGAATTCACGCGGTCAAAGACCTAGTCACGTGAACAAAGACGTCGCAACGGTGGGATACTCTGGCCCACGGGAATGAGGCGATCCCGTTTATGCGCCGGCCCCGACCGGCGTCGTCGGCGAAGCTTGCTGCCTGCGCGTCTCCTTCACCATGCGATTGCGTTGCGCGCGCAGCTTGAGGAACGACTTGGCCTCGACGTAAAGCCGCGGCAGATCGCGATTCACCATGGCCTTCCACACCACGCGGAAAGCGGCCTTGGGCCGGAAGTAATACTCGTCGTAGAAGCGGTGGACCATCTCCATGATGTAGTCGGTGGGCAGGCCGGGGTACTCGATATGCGCCATCTGGTGGCCGCCGCCGTCCTGCATGGTCTTGTTGGTGATGAAGCCGTTCTGCGCGGCGTACTCGTAGAACTCGGTGCCGGGATAGGCGTGCGCGATGGAAACCTGAATGGTTTCCACGTCGAGCGACTTGGCGAAGTTGATGGTGTTGCGGATGGACTCCTTGGTTTCACCGGGCAGGCCAAGGATGAAGTCGCCGTGAATGGTCAGGCCCAGATCGTGGCAGTCCTTGGCGAAGGCGCGCGCACGCTCGACGGTGGCGCCCTTCTTGATGTTCTTGAGGATCTGTGGATCGCCAGACTCGAAACCGACGATGAGCAGGCGGCAACCGGCTTCGCGCATGGCCTTGAGTGTGTCGCGATCGGTGGTGACGCGTGAGGTGCAGCTCCAGGTAAGGCCCAGCGGCTTGAGTTTCTCGCAAAGCTCGATAGTGCGCTGCTTCTGGATGTTGAAGGTGTCGTCGTCAAAGAAGAATTCCTTCACATCGGGGAAACTCTCTTTGGCCCACTTCATCTCTGCGGCAACATCGTCAGCGGAGCGCTTGCGCCAGGCGTGGCCGCTCAGGGTCTGCGGCCAGAGGCAGAACGTACATTGCGCCGGGCACCCGCGCGTGGAGTAGAGCGCGATGAAGGGGTGAAGAAGGAACGGCACGTTGTAGCGCGTGACGTCAAGATCGCGCTTGTAAATCTTGGTGGCCCAAGGCATGGCGTCAAGGTCTTCGATCTGCGGGCGATCAGGGTTGTGGACAATCTTTCCGCCCTTCTTGTAGCTGATGCCGAGGATTTCGTTCAGCGGCTTGCCCTGCGCATATTCAACCACCGAGTAATCGAACTCGCGGCGGCAGATGAAGTCGAGGACAGAGCACTCGTTGAGGGCGCGGTCGGGATCGGTGGTGACCGGCGGGCCGACGAAGGCGATGCGAAGGGACGGATTGGCCGCTTTGATGGCTTCGGCCAGGCGCTGGTCGCCCTCCCATCCGACGGTGGAGGTGAACAGCACCAGGAACTCGTAGTCTTTGCAGATTTGGATGGTTTCCTGGGCGGAGACGTGGTGGGGCGGCGCGTCGAGCAGCCGCGAACCCTCAAGCAGGCCAGCCGGATAGGTGAGCCAGACCGGGTACCAGTAGGACTCGATCTCGCGAGTCGCCGGCCAGCGCGAACTTGCGCCGCCATCGAAGTTCTCGAACGAGGGGGGGTTGAGGAAGAGTGTTTTCAGGGGCATCGGCATCTCCTTCATTCTACCATTCGGTCTGTTTTGTTAGACGCGTTCGCCCAGAAACACGTGGCTCTTTAGACATACCAGAGTGCAGGGTTAATAGTGCTCCTAACCCGAGCGGAATCAACGCAGAATTTCGGATTGTGAAAGTGTTGAATACATTTTGGAGGGGTTGTTCCCCGGATACCCGCTCAAATTTTGGATACCCGCCCACAATTACTTGCCGTGCAGCTCGTCAAGCCAGTCCTGCATGTGGCCGAGCGCGCGGAGGAGATTGAGACGCGCTTTGCTCAGATCGAGCCCGGAGTCGAGCGCGTCGAGGTACTTCTGGCGCTCATCGATGCGGGCCTGCTGTTCGGCTGTGGGCGAAAGCTGCGCCGGAGCGCCGGGCGTGCTGGTGGCGCCATTTCCGAGTTCCATTTGCGCAAGGACGCTCTTCAATTGCTCATCGGCAATCTGCTGCTTGAGACTGGCGACTTCAGCCTGAGCATCGAGCTCGCGTAAACTCGCGGTGAGCTCGCTGATCTGAATGTCATTCTGTTGCTGTGCCTGCTCGGCCTCGACCCTGGCGCGAAGGGCCTCGGCCGCGGAGACCTTGGCCTTTGCGCGAACGGCAAAGTCGAAGAAGGGAAGAGTAATCTGGAGACCGAAACTGACGTTGTTAGGCGTGAAGTTGTTGTAATAGGTACTGTAACTGTTCAGCTCATTGGAGTCGTAGTTATAGACGGCGCCGAATCCGATCGAAGGGCGGCGCCACGCCAGATCCGCTCCTTTTGCCTCCAGCAGCTTCGAGCGCGCTAGGACATTCGCGGATTGAATGCCGGGAAGGGGCCGTGGCGCTTCGTCGGCGGAGACGGCGGGAATTTCGGGAATGCTGGCGTGATCGGGCACGATGGAGCCGACGGGCAGACCGGTGAGCGTGGCAAGCTGCTTGGCGAGGGTTGCGGAACGGGTTTCGAGGTGAAGGCGACTCAGCTTGAGCTGCGCCGCGGTCAACTGCGCTTCCAGAAGAGCGCTCAGCGGATCGACGCCGGCCTCAATGCGCTGCTCCTCGATAGCGACAAGGCGGGCCGCATCCTGCTCCTGTTCCCGGGCAGCTTCGAGTTCGCTCTCAATGGCGTCCATTTCGATGTAAGCCGTGGAGGCGTCGAGAGCGACCTGCTCCTTTGCATCCTTGAGACTCAGGTTGGCGGCCTCCACCCCGGCCCGTGCAGCCTTGGTGTACTGGCGTTGCGAGAAGCTGAGAACCAGCGACTGCATCGTAGCGCTCCCGACAGAGGGCTGGCCGGTTGGGAAGCCGTGAGAGTAGCCGATTTGGGATCCGATGACAAAGTTGGGGATATATGCGTCTTCAGTCTGGTCGAGGGCGGCCTGCGCCTTTTGAAGGTCGGCGTTGGCGAGCTTGACGGCACTCGAGTTTTGCTGGGCCAGCTCGACCACGGACATGAGCGAGACCTGCGCCTGCACATGAACAGATGCGCAGACAAGCGCCAGGGCGGCGAAGGCACAAAGCAAGCGCTCGCGCATCTTATTGGCGTGGAAAACCGGTGCCGTAAACCCGAGCGGCTTCTGTCGAAGTTTCACTTGCGCTTTTCGTGCCAATGTTTCAACCTTGGGTTTCAACCCTGTGCCGGATTAAACTCTTGCGCCATCTGGGCGGCAATTGCCAACTCGGTCTTGGCGCCCGCTGCATCGCCGAGCTGCTGTTTCAGGCGCGAAAGTCGAATGTGGGCTATGAATGCTGGAGCTTCCTCTGACATCGACGCACTCGAAAGATAATTCTCCAGCATCTGCGCGGCAAGCGAAGGATTCCGATTCGCCGCGATGAGGACGCCGGCGCCGTCATAAAGGGCGAAGCTTGAATTCTTATCCTTTGCTGCCGCAGTGATGCAACTTTGAATAGCCGAGTCCAGATCGGACCACCGCTGGCGGCCACGATAAAAGTTGGCGAGCACAGTCCAATAGTCAGCCGGCTCTTGAGCGACAGCTACCGCCTGGCGGTACGCATTTTCTGCCGTCGTGTAGTCCTTTTTTGCCATGGCGATATCGCCGCGCAACTGCTGTGCTCTGGCTGAGTCAATCTTGTCCAGTTGCAATGCGATCGCCTGCGCCTTGTCCGTTCCCCCGCCCGCGATGCCGGGAGCCTGGGCATAATAATCGCCGAGGTCTGTCAAAGCCGGGCCATTTTGAGGATTGAGCTTTACCGCGGTTTGCATTGCAGTAAGCGAGTGCTTGGCAAGACTGTATGCGGAAAGGAAATTGGCGTGGCTGGCCTGCTGACCCAGAGCGCGCCCCAGCCACATGGAATAGTCCGAATTCTGCCCGTCAAGGTTGACTGCCTGCTGGCACTCCGCCGCAGCCTGCGACCATTGCTGGAGCATAATTCGCACGCGGCACAGGAGGTTCTGAGCTTCGGCAGCCCCGTCGCCGGAGGTTGGGAGTGGCGCGAGCAGCGCGATGGCTTTGTCGGCCTCGCCGGCCTGCAGATCTGTATTGGCCTGGGCAAGCGTCGCTGGAGAGATCTGCGCGTAGCCCGGAGTCGCGGCGGACCCTGTCAGGCATGCCACTGCGAATGCGAAGGCAATGGCTCGTGAACGCATCACCGTTGTTCCTTGATCGGTACGCCCTCTTGCAGGGGCTGTCCGTTGGTTGTGCCGATGGCGACCACATCGCCATCTTCGAGCCCGGAGAGGATGGGAACCTGCGTGAGATTGGGGGATCCGATGGTGACCGGGACACGGATTAGCTCACCGTGGGTCACCTTATAGACGTAGTACTTTCCATTCTGTTCGTGAAGCGCTTCGCGCGGCATGCTGAGCGCGTTGGCCTCGCTGGAGATGGTCACAGTCACGGTGACGTTGGTATCGGGCAGGAGGCCGTCCTCAGGGTCGTCAATATCGACCAGGACCTCGCCGACATTGCGCGTGGTGTAAGCGACCACGGTCACGGGAAGGCGGGAGATGTGGCCGCGCCACTCTTGGCCCGGCTTTGCGTCCCAGCGGATCAAGACTTTTTGTCCAATTGCCAGACGCCCCAAGTCAGGCTCGTCGAAGTATGCGCGTACGCGCTCCTGCTTCAAATCGGCGATCTGGAGAAGCAGTTTTCCACCTTCCTCGTATTCCGAAGGAGCAGCGTCCATGGTGTAGATGGTTCCGGTGATGGGGGCGCGGATCAATGTCTGAGCTTCGACGTGCTGCGCGGCGGCCAGCGCTGCTTGCGCATCGGCCAGAGCGGCCTGGGCACGCGCCACTTCGTCCGGCGAGAAGCGATGATGCGAAGTCTGCTCAGCCGCATTCAGGCTCGCCTTGGCCGACTCAAGCCGCTGGCGTGCCGCGGCGACCTCGCCCGGCGCGGCCGCGCCGGTAGCCGCCAACTTCGTTAGGGCGTCGAGATCATGCTGGGCCTGTTCGCGAGCGAGGCGGTCCTGTTCGACCTCGGCCGCGGAGGCCTGCCGCTCGGCCAGGGTTCCGTTGTGGGTGGCCGCGTCCAGCGCCACCTGCGCGGATTTCACGGCACTCTCAGCGTTGGCCACCTGTGCCCTGGCCGCCACGTCGTCGAGTGCGATGAGCAGCTTGCCGGCCCGAACCAGGTCACCCTCCTGCGCATATACCGCTTTCACCGTGGTGGCGATAGGGCTGTAAAACTGGTAGTTCACGATGGGTTCCACGTGCCCATTGGTGCTCACCGTGTTGAGCAGCATTGCGTGCTCCACCTGCGCCACACGCACCGGCAGCCGTTCGCGCAGAAAGTAGCGCGCGGTGAAAAATACGGCAAGCAGGACGACGGCTGCACCGCCCCAAAGCACCCAACGGTTCGTTTGCGATCTTGCTTCAGCCATGCACTTGACCAGAGTCAGTATATAAGAGTCAAAAAACGTGGGGTAAGAAGCAGAAAAATACTCTGAAGGACGAATCTCGCGCGGTACCGGCTCGTAAAATACTCCTATGGCGAGAGAGCCGAGATACTCCGACGAGCATGCCAAGGCCGGACTGGACTTTGCCTTTCCTGCAATCGAAACCTGGCAGAACCAGTTTCCGGGGTACGAAATCCAGATCGACGATCCGGAGCTGACCTCGGTTTGCCCCAAGACCGGCCTGCCCGACTTCGGGGTGCTGACCATCCGCTACATGCCGCGGGAGCGTTGCCTGGAACTGAAGTCGCTCAAAGAGTATCTCTTCTGCTACCGCAACCTGGGGATCTTCCAGGAGAACATCGTCAACCAGGTTCTGGAGGATGTGGTCAAGGCCTGCGATCCCGTGTGGGCGGTGGTGAAGGGGGAATTCCGGCCGCGCGGAGGGATCGGGACGACCATCGAGGCGCGCTGGCCGCGGCCGAAGGTGTAAAGCCCGCAAAGGACTCCGTCGCGGGCGAGGCGAAGATTGGCTCCAGGTTCTGGTTCTTTGGGGAAAGCAGTGGGCTTTCGGCAGTCCACTGTGCTATTCGTTGTTGTCCTGCAGATTGCAACTGGATTGACACCGCTTGCCTACTCTTCTCCGATCTCTGCGCCCCCGCAAGAGCCCCGCACTGGGCACAGTTCTGCTGCTTCTGGCGCTGAACCTGCTGAATTACGTTGACCGCTACATTCTGCCGGGCGCGCAGCCCCTGGTTCAGAAGGAGTTCCATGCCACCGACCAGCGGATGGGCGCGTTGACCACAGCGCTCTTCTTTTTCTACATGTTTGCGGCCCCGGCGAGCGGGTGGCTGGGCGACAAGTTCAAGCGCAAGCCACTGATCATCACGGGCGCGGTTCTGTGGAGCCTGGCTACATTGGGCACGGCGTTCGTCCACACTTACTGGAGCCTCTATATCCGCCGTGCGCTGGTGGGGGTGGGCGAGGCAACCTTCGGAATCTATGCTCCCGCGGTGTTATCTGACTTCTATCGTGAGCGTGACCGCAACCGGATTCTCTCGATCTTTTACCTGGCGATTCCAGTGGGCGCGGCTCTGGGCTACCTTGCGGGAGGGGAACTGGGCAGCCTGTGGGGCTGGCGCAGGCCGTTCCTGATTTGCGCGATTCCCGGCCTGATTGTCGCGGGGCTCTATGGTGTCCTTGGACGCGAACCGGAACGCGGCGGCAAGGATCAGTTTCGGCCGACGCGAAAACGCTCAACTGTCCGGGGAATCCTGAAAAACCCAGCCTTCCTGACGGCGACGTTCGGCCTGGCGGAAATTACGTTTGCGCTGGGAGGGATCTCGGCTTGGGTGCCGACGTTTCTGCACCGCGCGAACGGACTCTCGGTGGCGAACGCCAGCCTGGTGGTGAGCACGATTACCGTGATCGACGGAATCGGCGGCACGATTGTTGGCGGGTGGATTGCGCAGCGCTGGCAGCGCACCGACCATCGCGCGCTCTACTTGCTCTCGTTCTGGAGCGTCGTGCTGACGCTGCCGTTTGGCATTCTGGTGTTCTTTGGGCCGCACGCCACGACGATCCCGGCGCTGTTTCTGGCGGAGTTTTTCATCTTCCTCAACACCGGGCCGCTCAATGCCGCAATCGTGAACTCAGTGGGCGCCAGGGTGCGCGCAACGGCGATCTCCATCAACCTGTTCTGCATTCATGCATTCGGCGATACCTTCTCGCCGCAGATCATCGGCGCCATCAGCGACCACTCGAACCTGAGCATCGGGTTGGGTGTGACGCTCATTTCGCTGGTGATTGCGTGCGTGATCCTGTGGTACGGCGCGCGGTTCGCGCATCCGTATGAGCATGCATAGAAGCAGCTTCCAGCCTCTAGTTTACTGTCTCCAAAGTTCGCATCATAAATCCAGTTGTCATCCTGAGCAGAGTTTGGCCGTTTTTCGGCCAAACGGAGTCGAAGGATCTGCGGTTGTTCTTCGCTCATTTTGTCACGAAATTCGGGGACGCCACACTAGAGCTGGCTGCATAAATCCGGTTGTGAAAGGGCACGGCTTCAGCCGTGCCGTGAGAGGCGCATAAACAGCGGGCTTTAGCCCCTGAGGGAGGCTCTTTCACGGCCCCAGTTATTTATGCAACCAAGTTCTAGCTACCAGCTTCCAGCTCGTCCTGCGATAGCGAGCGGCGCTGGCAAGTAACCCCGTCTCGCTACTTTCTCGGCAGAGTTTCCTGATCGCGAGTGTTCATAAAGGAGCGATGGACGCGCTGCGAACGCAGGTTGGGGTCGTTGATGGGTGGCCGCTCCTGTTCGGCGTTGAAGCCGCGCGCGAGAAGCGGATTGGGCTTGAACCTGGGCGGGCCGCCATAAAACTGGCGGGCGTGGCTCAAGACCATGCCGGCACGGCCGTGCATCGGCTGGACGATGCCGCGAATCTCGACGTCGGCGTCGCGATATTTCTTCAGTTCGCCCACTTCGTCGCGGTCCTCCCACAGGCTGACGACGGTGAATCGGCATTGGTCGTCGGGAGTTTGCGGCGAGCAGACGTCGAGGAAGCGCGTGCCATCAGGAAGTTGCACTACATCATAGATATGCGCGGAAACGCAGATGTCTTTGTTGAGCATTTGCGCGGCCTGGTCGGCGGGGATGCAGGGCTTGGGTTTGCCGGCGAAAGCCAAGCCGGGTGCGCATAAAGTGAGGGCCGCTAGCCGGAGGGATCGGCGGAAGTGCATGAGCTGTCTCCCGTGAAGATTGGAGACAGCGTAGCGCGGGGACGATCAATCGGTATGTGACGTCTGTCGCAGTGGTGCGTTCTGGTTCGCTGAATGAGCTTGCGGTTCCGTCGGTTGTGGCGACGCCTTCAATGCCGACTGAGATTACCGCGTGCCGACCAGTTCGCCACTCTTCGCGGCCTGGCCGTAGTGGCTCTCCACGTAACGGTCGAGGATTTGCTTGAACTCGGCCACAATCGTCTCGCCGCGCAGAGTCGTCGCCAGCTTGCCGTCGACATAGACCGGCGCCACCGGATCCTCGAAGGTGCCGGGCAGGCTGATGCCGAGGTTGGCGTGCTTGGATTCGCCGGGGCCGTTGACCACGCAGCCCATGACGGCGAGCTTGAGCTCCTCGACGCCGGGATACTTCTTGCGCCACTCGGGCATCTGCGTGCGGAGGTAGGACTGAATCTGCTCGGCGAGCTCCTGGAAATACGTGCTTGTCGTCCTGCCGCAACCGGGGCAACTCGTCACCTGCGGCATGAAGCTGCGGATCCCGAGCGACTGCAGGATCTGCTGCGCGGCCTGGACCTCTTCCGTTCGGTCGCCGCCGGGCTTGGGCGTCAGGCTCACGCGAATCGTATCGCCGATGCCCGCGAGCAGAAGCGGCGCGAGGCCTGCGGTCGAGGCGATCAGGCCCTTCGAGCCCATGCCTGCTTCGGTGAGGCCGAGGTGGAGCGGGTAATCGCAGCGGGCGGCGAGCGCGGTGTAGACGTCGAGCAGATCGCGGACGCCCGAAACCTTTGCGGAGAGGATGATCCTGTCGTGGCCGAGGCCGTAGCGCTCGGCGGCCCGAGCAGACTCAAGCGCGCTCGCGATCATGGCTTCGATCATCACGTCGCGCGCGGGCTCCGGCTCGGCGCGCTTGCTGTTCTCGTCCATCATGCGCGTGAGGAGCGACTGATCGAGCGAGCCCCAGTTGACGCCAATGCGCACGGGCTTCTGGTTCTCGACGGCGCACTCGACCATGGTGCGGAAGTTGTCGTCGTCCTTCCGTCCGATCGACACGTTGCCGGGATTGATGCGGTATTTGGCCAGGGCGCGCGCGGTCGCAGGATATTTCTTGAGCAGGATGTGGCCGTTGTAGTGGAAGTCGCCGATGATGGGCACGCGCAGGCCGCGTTTTTCAAGGCCTTCAACGATGTGCGGAACGGCTGCCGCGGCGTCTTCATTGTTGACCGTGACGCGGACCAGCTCGGAACCGGCCAAAGCGAGCGCCGCGACCTGAGCAATGGTGGATTCTACGTCAGCCGTGTCGGTGTTGGTCATCGACTGGACGACAACGGGAACTTCCCAGCCGACGCGCACGTGTCCGATGGTTACTGTGGGCGTTTTTCTGCGCTGAATCGACGCCATGAATACAGTTTACCTAAAGGCAGTAATTAGAGCGTGTTTCAAAAATCTGTTTTGTAACAAGGGCACGACTTTAGTCGGGCCGAAAAATGCAGCAAAACAAGGGGTTTTAACCCCTGCGGGATGACAACCGGAATCTACAGAGCCATTTTTCAAACACGCTCTGGCGATGAGTGGTTAGCGGTCAGAAGAAAACGACCAGCTAACAGCTTTCAGCGATTCGCTCACAGCTTTTATTTGCAGCGCGGAACTGTGAAACTGTGAAGGCACTGGCTGCAAGCCCTTGGCTCTGCAAGGGTTCCAGACCGTCCACAGTTTCACAGTTTCTGTGTTTCTGTGAGGTTGTGGCGCGGTGCGTGTATCGGCTTGATTCGGTTGAGGTTCGCGGCGAAGCCGGTTTCACAGTTTCACGGCCCATTTTTTGCGTGCATAGGGGGGTGGGGGGGAGAGACGGGGACCAAGGGACCAAGGGAACGAAGGAGCAAGGTGGCGAGTTGGCAGGTTAGCGAGTTGGCTAAAGACCGTGGCGCGCTGGCGGGTGTTAACTTTCTGGTGCATATCCCGCCCCCCTCCCGGTATGCCATACCTTCATATTTGATAGCAAAGGGCTTACGGGACGACTCAACCCTCAGCCATACCTCGCTCATACCTTGTCCATACCTTGCATACCAATTTCCAGGGCCGCATACCGTAAATATGCAATTTCAGACGAGTTAAGCCTGAAAAGCAGCTTCTAGCGAATCGCTTCCAGCCGCTAGCTAAGACCAGAGGGCCAGGGATCGGCTCGGAATCACTCCTTGTGGACTCTAAGTTCAGCGTAGCAAAATGCGCGAATTACCCTGCAAAGTTGGCGGAAGTTTTTTTGCTTTGTTTTCAGAGGTTTGGAGAGAATTGAGGGTTACAGGTGCTTGACAAGGCAAAGAGCGAGTCCGCAGGTGAGCGAGTTAGCGGGTCCCGGTGGCGGCCTGCGCCCCGAACGTCAGCGCGAACAAGTGATTCGTGGTATCCCATGTCCCAGAATCGGGATATGGGGCACCCCGCTACGTCGTAAAATGCGAGCATCGTCCCAACATAGGGCACCGAGACCTAAGACGATGGCCGAAGAACCGAAAGCGTCAAGAAGAGTCACGATTGTAGTGCTCCCTGCTAGAACTGGACACATGATTTAGATAAGGTAGAGGCCTCCGCCAAAGGAGGCGCAGATGGGGCGTAAAGCACGTGTACAAAGGACTGTTGAAGAGAAGTGGCAGATCGTGTTGGAAGGTCTGAAGAGCGGCAACATCGCTGAGACCTGCCGCAAGTATGAGATCGCGCCGAATCTTTACTATCGTTGGAAAGACGAAGTGGAGCAGGGCGCCAAGGCTGCGCTTGGGGGGAGAAGCGCAGCCGCGCACCCGGACCAAGAGCAGGCCAAAAGGATCAAGCAGTTGGAGCGGGCGCTGGGCCGCAGCGCGCTGCAGATCGAGATACTAAAAAACGTGCTGGGCGAGTGAGCTGCGGGCAGGCACATTCGCAAGCCAGAGAACTTGTTGCCCAGGGCACGGAAGCCAGTCTGGTGGCCGAGACGCTGTCGATCAGCCGCTCCAGCCTTTACTATCGGAAGCGCCCGCACACGAGCCGCGCTGACCGCTCCGAGGACATGCGGATCGTGGAGGCGTGCGGTGAGAAGCCGGCCTACGGCTATCGCCGCGTGGTCTGGTGGCTCAAGCGCAAGCAGCAGCTTGAAGTCAACGGCAAGCGTGTGCTACGCGTGATGCGTGAGCGCGGCCTGCTCGTGCGCCAGGGTCGTTATCGCGTCATCCGGAAGAAGGACTGGAGCCGCGTGGAAGCGCCGCAACCGAACCTGGTCTGGCAGTCGGACATGACCAAGGTCTGGGCCGGACCTTCGACAGGATGGTCTTATCTGGTCAGCGTGATCGACTGCTGCACGCGCGAGATCGTTGGCTGGGATCTGAGCCTGCGATGCCGCTCTGCCGAGGCGCTGTCTGCCCTCGACAGCGCCGTGCTTAACCACCTGCCACGCGGCCCGCGTGGACTCGGGCTCACGCTCACCACCGACAACGGCACGCAGTTCACCTCGGCGCGCTACGTGGAAACCCTCAACCGGCTTGGCATCCAGCATCGCCGCACCGCTTACAATCATCCCGAAGGCAACAGCTACATCGAACGATTCCACCGCAGCCTGAAAGAAGAGGAGGTCTGGATCAACGAGTACCAGAGCTTCGACCATGCACGGCAGTCCATCGCTCGATGGATCGAGGAATATAATCACGACCGTCCGCACCGCGGACTCCGCGGCCGAACTCCGCACGAAGCAAGTGCGCAGTTCCAAGCCAAAACACTTACTTCAAACTCGGCCTCTAATGTCTAAATCAACAGGGAGCACTACACAGCCATGCCTAGATTTGGCCTATTCGGTTTCTTTCGGCTTGTGATTTGCCCAGCGATGCCTAGCGGCTACCTTAGCGACCTCGCGGCGCTTCTCTGCCGTCATGGTGACAAGCCTCCGTTTGCCGCCGATCCTCCCGCCTTTACGACCCATAGCAGCCATGACGCGGGATATATCGGATGGAGTGACGCGAGTTGGCGAAGTTGGAGCGGAATCGTTGGGCGTCAGGTGATGGACCATCTGGAAAGCGGCTTGGCTAATATCTTGAGAAGGGGACGTGCTTATGCGCTTTGGCATACTCCTAGTATGGCACATCTGGAACCAAACGAACGGCTATTGGATTTCAAAGTAGCCCACTACCCGATTTTGAGACCCGGGACCGGCGACAGCTCGAAGGGGAACGGCCCCTCTACCTTGCGCCTTTTATCGAGTCGGCCCGTCGCTCGCTAGTCTGCCGCCCGGCAATCTGCCCCCGTGCTCCCGCCTGCACCCGGCGAAAAACGATTCAATCTCCACTGTTCCCACGCAGCCTGTGGCGTAATGCCGGTAGCTGGACCACTTCCAATCCTCGGGCTTCGCCACCAGCCCGCGCGTGACCGGGTTGCGGTGGATATACTTCAACTTTTCTGTTTCCTTTTTCGCCGTCCATACGTTGAAGTCGTAATACCGCGCTTGCCAGAAAGGGCGCTCGCGCCGCCGCATCGTAACCGACAGCTTCAGTGCCTGAATGGCTTTTGCGAGGCACCCCTCGAGCGGCTCGCTCACCAGCAGGTGCACGTGTTCCGGCATGACAACATAGCCGATCACGGCCCACTTGTACTTCCTGCGGGTTCGCTCCAGCGCTGATTCGAAGAGTTCGCGAACTGCAGCGCTACTCAGGTAGCTCAGCCGGTGGTAACAACTAAACGTGATGAAGTGCAACTGGCGGGTTTGCTGGTAGCGGCGGAGTCCGACGGGCATTGGCAAACAGCATACGCCGCTTCCGAAAAGAATGCGCTGCCAACGGCAGTGGTTCCCAGGTCTCGGAGAGACCTGGGCACCCCTTGTCGTGGTGAGTGGGCATCCTCAAGACCTGGCCAGCGGCGATCGGCAAACAGCATATGCCGCTTCCGAAAAGAATGCGCTGCCAACGGCAGTGGCTATCCCACCCTTTTCGCCAGAGTTCCAAGAAGCAGGTTCTTCGACTCCCAATATCCGCCACAGCGGACTCTGGTCGCTCAGGATGACAGCCAGGATGGGGCACCCATTTTGTGGGTGAGGGTCACAAAAGGCAAAAGCAGGTCCCCGTTCGACTGCGATCTTCCGCCGCGGGGACGATCTTTACATCTGGAAAAGCAGGTCCTTCGGCTCCGCTGGAGAACGCTTCGCTCAGGATGACACGGCGCGGGTGGTGGCGCCGGCTGTCTACTTTTGGGCTGCCGCGCCTAACCAGGTGGATTTCGCCAGCCAATTGTAGAGCCAACCGAAAATCGCGCCGCCGATCAGCCCATCCGCGATTGCATAGAGCGTGACGATCACAACTTGAACAATGGTCCGTGCGGCATGATAGCCGGGATAGCACGAGGCCAGCATTTCCAGGAAATGCTGGCCGTAGGCGCCGCATATCAGGTTGGCCACGGCCACCCCCAGCACCGCTGCTCCCCACAGGATTGCGCACGCCAAGGCCAGAGCCTTGACATTGAATTTCATCGCTCGCACCTCACTTTTTGCGGTCTCCATAATATGACCGCGGGGTCTGAGGTGCAAAGACAGACAGGCTGATACACGCACAGGCGGGGCGGGGCTGGCGGGTTGGTTCGGCGCGTGACCGCGAGGATAGCGATCACCCCAAGAAGCAAGGACGGCTTCTTGGGAACCCCGATTGCGCGCCGGCAGGGGCTGAATCCCGTCGATGGTTAGGGACGCGGTTTGCGGCGCCCTTCGGCTGCGCTCAGGGCAGGCGTTCCACCCCAAAGACGAAAGCCTGTCTTTGGAGACCCCGGCTTTGAACTCGTGCCCCGAAACAAGCATGTCGGGTTTCGTGCAGACCCCAACTTTTCTTGGTGCGACTCACCCTCAATTCCTAACTTTTCTAGGTTAGCTTTGCCTCTAAAATGCAACTTTTCTAGGTACGTGTCCCCGCAAAATGTAACCTTCAGAGGTTAGGTTTGGGGCCCAAAGCTAACCTTTCAAGCGAACATTTGAGGGGGTTTCCGCACCATTTTTGCGAACATTCTGCTTGATTTCACAAGGCTTACCATCCTCCGCAAGCCACCGCTCACCATTTGGTGATTTCCTTGAGCGCCCGCCGCGCCGAACCGGGGGGCGTGAGGTATAGTGGACACATTCCCCGAATCCGGATGAAGTGAGGCCCCCCGATCCGGATTGGCGCAGGTTGCGCGAAACAAAGAGCAGGTTTCCCCGAGGCAAGAGCAAGTTCCCCCAAAACAAAAATTGAGATTCGAAAAACGACAGAGGAGGTCACTCGTGGGCGAGCAGCCGACACCGGAAAAAATTATGCAGATTGGCCTGGGATTCTGGGCCGCGAAGACCCTGCTGAGCGCAGTGGAGATGGGGTTGTTTACCGAATTGGCGAACCGGCCGGAAAGTTTGGAGGCGGTGCAGGGCAGGCTGGGGCTGCATCCGCGGGCGGCGCGCGATTTTTTGGACACGCTGGTGGCATTGGGGCTACTGCAGCGGCGGGACGGAAAGTACGCGAACACGCCGGAGACGGATTTGTTTCTGGACAGGCGGAAGCCGTCGTATATCGGCGGCATTCTGGAGATGGCGAACCAGCGGCTGTATGGGCACTGGGCGCATTTGACGGAGGGGTTACGCACGGGCCAGCCGCAGAATGAGGTGCGTGGCGGAGGGCAGCCGCTGTTTGAGACGCTGTATGCCGATCCGGCGCGGCTGAAGGTGTTTCTGAAGGCCATGAGCGGGATCAGCCATGGGGCGGCGCTGGCCATTGCGGCGAAGTTCGAGTGGGGCCAGTACAAGACATATTGCGACGTGGGCACGGCACAGGGCGACACGGCGGCGCAGATTGCGCTGAAGCACAAGCACCTGAGCGGGACGGGGTTCGATTTGGCGGAGGTGGGTCCGATTTTTGAGGAGTACGTGGGCGAGCTGGGGCTGAATGGGCGGCTGAAGTTCGCGGCGGGGAATTTCTTTGAGGGCGCGCTGCCCAAGGCGGATGTGATTGTGATGGGGCATATTCTGCACGACTGGGATTTGCCGACGAAGAAGATGCTGATGGGGAAGGTGTATGAGGCGCTGCCCAAGGGCGGGGCGTTCATCGTGTATGAGGCGATCATCGACGACGAGCGGAGCAAGAATGCGTTTGGGCTGATGATGAGCCTGAATATGCTGATCGAGACGTATGGAGGGTTCGACTACACCGGCGCGGACTGCCAGGGATGGATGCGGGAGGCGGGGTTCAGGGAGACGCGGGTGGAGCATCTGGCGGGGCCGGACTCGATGGTGGTGGGGATTAAGTAGGGCAGCTCTCAGCTTTGAGCTATCAGCTTTTAGCTTTCCATCCATTGCGCGATGGGGCCGCGCAATGGATGATCAGGATGCGAGCCGCTAACCGAGAAATAGGCTAGTCTGAAACCGTGGGAGACGCGATGAAATCCGCGACAGGTCGTTTTGTGTCCGCGGAGGGGACCATTGGTGCGGCACTGCGGATCTGTGGGCTGAAGAAGGCGTTCGAGGATGTGCGTGCGGTGGATGGGATCGATCTGGAGGTGGCCAAGGGCGAGTGCTTTGGGTTGCTGGGGCCGAATGGCGCAGGAAAAACGACGACGATTGAGATTTGCGAGGGGCTGACGACGCCGGATGATGGGACGGTGGAGCTGCTGGAGCGGAACTGGCAGACGGGCGCGGAGGAGCTGCGGCAGCGCATCGGGATCCAACTGCAGGAGACGCAGTTCCCGGACAAGATAACGGTGGAGGAGATTCTGCGGCTGTTCCGGAGCTTTTACCGGCGCGGGATCACTGTGGATGAGGCGATTGAGCGGGCGCAGCTTGAGGAGAAGCGGCGGGCGAGAGTGGGCGGACTGAGCGGCGGGCAGAAGCAGCGGCTGGCGATGGCGACGGCGCTGGTGGGCGATCCGGAGCTCTTGTTTCTGGATGAGCCGACGACGGGGCTCGATCCGCAGGCGCGGCGGCACGTGTGGGATTTGGTGGAGGGTTTGAAGGAGGCGGGGCGCACGATTGTATTGACCACGCATTACATGGAAGAGGCGGAGCGGCTGTGCGACCGCGTGGCGATCATGGATCACGGACACGTGATTGCGATGGGGACGCCGAAGGAATTGATTGCAACGGTGGGCGGCGAGGACATTGTGGAGTTGGCGGTGGGCGGAAAAACAACCGCAGGTCCTTCGACTTCGGTCGCTGGCGCGACCTGCGCTCAGGATGACAGTGAAGGTAAGAAGTTGGCGGTTGTAGATACGGAGGCGCTGACGGCGATTCCGGGGGTGCAGTCGCATCGCGTGGATGACAGCCTGCACCAGCTTTCGGTGAGCGAGCTGCACACGGCGGTGCCGCGGATTTTTGCGGCGCTCGAGGAGCAGGGGCTGCATCTGAGCGAGTTCAGGACGCACTCGGCGACGCTGGAGGATGTGTTTGTGCGGCTGACGGGAAGGAATCTGCGCGATGAGTAGCGGGTGAGCTTGGAAAGACGGCCCTCAAGGGCTAAAGCCCATTGTTGGTTTGGTTGCGTTTCGGCACGACTAAAGTCGTGCCCTGATACGAGACTTTTCCGAAATCGACGCAATCAACGATCTGTAGTGTTTACGGACTGTAGTTTGGTGGAGCGATGAGCCGACTCGAATACAGCAGCCTGTATCAGTTGACGGCGACGCGGCTGAAGCTGACGCTGAGGGAGCCGGAGGCGATCTTCTGGATTTTTGTATTTCCGATTCTGCTGGCGGCGGGACTTGGGATCGCGTTCAGGAATCGTCCGGCGGATGTGCTGCCGGTGGGCGCGACGACGCCGCAACTTGTGCAAGCGCTCAACAGCAGACAAGGGGCTGAAGGCGACGGAGATGGATGCGAGCCGCGGGACGACAGGCGCTGGCCACGGGGACGATTGTGCTGCTGGCCGAGCAGCGCGGGGATGAGGTGGCGTACAGGTACGACGAGACGAATCCCGATGCGCGGACGGCGCGGATGATTGCGGACCGGGCGATTGAGATTGCGGCGGGGCGGAAGGATGTGGTGACGGCCGAGAACGAGCTGGTGCGCGAGGCGGGGTCGCGGTACATCGACTTTGTGGTGCCGGGACTGCTGGGGATGAATCTGATGGGCTCGGCGATGTGGGGGTTGGGGTTTGCGATTGTGGATGGGCGGCAGAAAAAGCTGCTGAAGCGGATGGTGGCGTCGCCGATGCCGAAGTGGGAGTATCTGGCGGGGTATCTGCTGTCGCGGCTGGGGATGCTGGTGATTGAGGTCGTGGTGTTTCTGGGATTTGCAAAGCTGGTGTTCGGCGTGCCGTTTCGCGGGCCGCTGTGGGAGCTGGGGCTGGTGTGCGTGTTGACGTCGCTTGTGTTCTCAGCGCTGGGGCTGCTGGTGGCGTCGCGGGCGAAGACGATGGAGGCGGTGAGCGGGCTGATGAACCTGGTGATGCTGCCCATGTGGATTTTGTCGGGAGTGTTTTTCTCGGCGTCGCGGTTTCCGGCCGTGATTCAGCCGCTAGTGAAGGCGCTGCCGCTGACGGCGGCAATTGATGCCATGCGCGGGAACATGCTGCAGGGCGTGGAACTGGGGCAGATGATGGCGCAGGTGGGGATTTTGCTGGCGTGGTTTGTGCTGCCGTTTGCGGTTTCGCTCAAGATATTCAGGTGGAGGTGAGAGAGATAGGGAGTAGGGAGTAGGGAGTAGAGAACAGTTGAACACTCGATAGGCAGGTCGTGTTTTCGCAACGACGGCGAGGTTAGCTCAGCGGATGCGAACGGAGTCAGCGGCCGGAGTTCACTGCGAGGGGGTTGGAGTAGTAGCCGTCGCGGGTGCGGGCGACGAGGCCGGGCTGGTCGAGCCGGACTTCGATGTGGTGATACTCATTGGGCTTGTCGGCGGGCGGAGGATCGAACGTGATTTCGTACCAGGAGTTCGCGTCGGTGAGGCATCTCTGAATATTGCCGGCGACGTCGCTGTTGGATGTGAGGGTGAGGCCTCCGCTCTGCACGGCAAGCACCTGAAGGCTCAGGTCGGCATATTGCGCATTGGAGAGTTTGGCGAGGCCCTTGAGGAAGTTCTGGTAGTAGTCGGCCTCGATCATGGGTTCGGAAACCCCGATGGGATTCACGTCGTAGAGAGCGATTTTGGATTGGCGCAATTGCGAGGAAAAGAAAACGACGCTGTCGAAGATCTGCTGCTGCTGCCTGGAGTCGAGATAGAAGGCGGGGCCTGAGAGCAGAGGCCAGCCCGGCGAGATGTAGAGGATGAGTTTTCGGCCGGGTAGAGTCGAGGCATAGGCGACGAGCTGATGAAGGTCCCTGAGGCAGATGGTGAGACGGTCGTCTCCGCTCCATTGCGAGCCGCGGGTAATCTCCCGCAGGCCGATCACGTGGTGTTCGAGATCGTCACTCAGGGAGTTTCCATTAGTGGAGAAGCCCTTTTCGATTTCTAAGCCTTTGTCGGTGAGGGCGGCGATGGTGGTGGGATGGGCCAGCGTGCCTTCATTCGCTTTCAGGAATTTATTCGTGGTATCGCGCATGTAGGCGACCATCTCATATGGCGTGTTGACGGCGTCGATGAGAATGATGACCTCGACCGGCTCCTGGGCGGAGGTGACGACTTTGAAGGAGGTGATGGGCCGTGGGGATTTGTTGTCGAGGATGGTGAAGTCCTGCTGGCGAAGGCTGGTGACGTGCTGACCGGACTTGGTGTCGACCACGACGTCGAGTTGGATGCGCTGCGAAGAGACCGAGGGGCCTGGCGGCGAGATGGAGGGCAGCGATTGTTGAGCGGCAGCCGGAAGCAGGACCGCGAAGAACGCGATGGAGAGAGTGCATACGAACCGAGTGACGGTCATGGAGCGGCTCCGATTGGCGTCTTACGAGGATAGAAAAAGAGACGCGCGGGTTGCAGAGGGCCATCATACATCAAGATCTGCGCGGCTGGCACGGGAAATCCAGTTGACGGGTAGCGAATCAGATTTAAGAATGCTTCCCTGAGGGGCTAAAGCCCTCGAGCATTTTTCGATTTATGTACGGGCTAAAACCCGTACCCTTCAAACTGAAGCCCGTACCCTTGAAACTGACCCGCGATCGGCCGATGAAGACGCGATCGCAGGCCGGTAGAATGATCGATATGGGATCAAGTCAACAAGGCCCCGCAGCAACCGAGACGATTCTCGACGGCAGCCGGTTCGTTCGCGCGTGCCTGCGGCGGCCGGTGGACCGGACGCCGGTGTGGTTTCTGCGGCAGGCCGGCCGGTACATGCAGGAGTACCGCGACGTGCGCAAGCACCACACGCTGGTGGAAATCTGCAAAATGCCGGAGCTGGCCGCGGAGGTGACGATTACCGCGGCGGAAAAGCTGGGCGTGGATGCGGCGATTATCTTTGCCGATCTGCTGCTGCCGCTGGAGCCGATGGGACTGGACTTTGAGTTTGCGGCGGGCGAGGGGCCGGTGGTGCACAAGCCGGTACGGAGCGCCGAGGATGTGCGCGCTTTGCGGACGGACCGAACGGGCGAACTGGCCTATGTGGCGCGGGCGATTGAGAAGGTGGCCGCGCATTTTCGCGAGCGCAAGGGAGTGATTGGGTTTTGCGGCGCTCCGTACACCCTGGCCAGCTACATGATCGAAGGCGGCGGCTCGCGGAATTACATCCACACCAAACAGATGATGTATCGCGACCCCAGCACTGCGTGGGGCAGCCTTTTGGAGAAACTGGTTACTGTACTCACGGAGTATTGCCGATTGCAGGTCGAGGCCGGCGCGGACGTGATCCAGATTTTCGATAGCTGGGTGGGGTCGCTTTCGCTGAGCGACTATCGCGCGTACGTTTTTGAAGCGTCGCGGCGGCTGGTGCGGGCAGTGCAGGCGATGGGCGTTCCGGTGATTTATTTCGGCGTGGAGACTGCTGGGCTGCTCGCGCAGATGGCGGAGACGGGCGCCGATGTGATCGGCCTGGACTGGCGGCAGCCGCTGGACGAGGGCTGGCGCGCGGTGGGACACGGGCACGCGGTGCAGGGAAATCTGGATCCGATTACGCTGTTTGCGCCCGAGGAGGTGCTGGAGCAGCGAGTGAAGGAGATTCTGCGCGCTGCGGGTGGGAGAGTAGGGCACATCTTCAATCTGGGGCACGGGATTGTGCCGGGCACGCCGGTGGAGAATGTGCAAGCTGTGGTGCGGATGGTGAAGGAGTTCCGGTTGGAGGAGGGATCAGGGACCAGGGACTAGGGACGTAGGGGACAGGGAGTTGCAAACAGGGAGCAAGGCAGCGAGGGAGCACGGGAGGGGAAGGACGGGGGCCAGGCACGGAACGAATTCTGGAGGAGACAGATGAGCAGTTACCAAGACATTTTTCCGGGAATCGCGTTCTTTTTCCTGGTGCCGTTGACGCTGATTGCCGGCGCCGCTCTTTGGGTTTGCATAACCTTTACTGAGGCAGAGTCGCAGGACGGTGTGTTGACCGATGGCGGGAAGCGAATGGTTCGATCACGTGTGTTTCTGGGTATCGGTTTCGCCATCTATTGTGTCTTGTTGCTCGGTTACGCATTCGCGTCTGGTGGAGTTTCCATGTCTGCCTTTTGGGTCGAGCACTGGGTAATACAGTTGGTCTTAATGGTTGCGGCGGACGCTTCGACGATCGTTGCCGTGGTTTACGGATTTCAAGTTCGCGGGAGCCGCAGTTGGATCATTCATGTCGCAACGATACTTCTCGCGATCCCCTCCACGCTGGTAACGCTTCTATTGTTGCTTGGCGTACAAGTTAGTCAACCGCCAATTCTCCCCTAAAACCATTCAAAGATAGGGACTGAGAGGCAAAGGGCCAAGGAGCCAGACGAATGTCGAAGCAAGCGGTGCTGCTGCTGGCGCATGGAACGCCGGAGACGGTGGAGCAGATTCCCGAGTACTTGCGCAACGTGGTGAGCGGGCGGGCGCTGCCGCCGGCGGTGGTGGAGGAGATTCAGCACCGCTACTCGCTGATTGGGAAGAGCCCACTGACAGAAATTACGATGGCGCAGGCGCGGCTGGTGGAGGAGGAGCTGGCTGCCGCGGGCGAGCGGGTTCCGGTGTACGTGGGGATGAGGAACTGGCGGCCGTATATTCCCGAAGTGGTGCGGCAGATGCGTGCCGATGGAGTGGAAGAGGCTGCGGTCATCTGCATGGCGCCACAGAACTCGCGCACCAGCGTGGGACTTTACCGGCGGGCGGTGGACGCGGAGGCGGGTGGACTGCGCATCGACTTTACTGCCGGATGGGCGGAGCATCCGCTGCTGGCTGAGGCGTTCGCGGAGCGTTTGCGGCCGGCATGGGCGAAGCTGAGCGCGACGGTTGGCGAGCCGGTGCCGGTGCTGTTTACCGCGCACAGTGTGCCGACGCCGACGGTGGAGGCGCCGTCAGCAGGCGCGGAGAACTGCGAGCCACGACTCTGGCCGGGACAGGGCGCAGATCCTTACGCCGAGGATGCGCGGCGCACGGCGGAACTGGTGGCGGCGCACGTTCCCGAGATTCCGCGCTGGTGGTTCGCTTTCCAGAGCCAGGGCGCCAGCGGCGGGCCATGGCTGGGACCCAGCGTGGAAGAGACGCTGGACGAGATGGCGAGCGAGGGAGTGACGGCGCTGATCCTGCAGCCGATTGGGTTTCTCTGCGATCACGTCGAGATTCTCTTCGACGTGGACCGGATGTTTCGCGAGTATGCGGCGAAGCTGGGCGTGAGGCTGGAGCGGCCGGAGTCGCTGAACGCGTCAGAGACGCTGGCGAGAGCGATTGTGGATTTGGTGCGACAGGGTCTAGAACGGCTGAGGCGCGAAGCGGCGGCGAAATAAGTGGAGTGGGGAGTTATACCCGAGTTTTCCACAGCTTGCGCCTATTGCTGATTGCAGATAACTCTCGATCGTTAGAGGGACCTGTGATTCTGTTTCTCGCAAAGCAAGTGGCGGCGCTAAGATACAATGCGGGTTTACCGTGAGTTCCGAATTTTTTGGATCGGGGTGAACGTGGTGGCGGGGGAAAGGCGAGCCTCTTGAGGGAGAGCAAGACAAGGGGTGGGGCTTGCGGCGCCGGCAAAGAACGGAGCGAAGATTCTTCAGGAGACCGAATTGAACGAGCATCGCGGAAGGGGAGCGCTCGCAGGAAACGTTGTTGAGATGGCCCACAAGAGGAACGTGGTTTATTGTCCCGAATGCGGCTCCGACAAGATGCATCGAATCGAGCGAAGAGGGCTTCTTCAGCGAAGGTTGTTTCCGATCTTCGGTCTTTACCCCTGGGTGTGCAAGCAATGCGGGCGCGAGGCGCTGTTGCGGAAGCGCAATCGGCTGCGGAGGAAACACACCCCCGCGGCTTAGGAAGAGGTTGCGGGCAGCCTAAGAGCGGAAGAAGTTCCGCGCGAGGAACAGGACGTTGGCCGGCCGCTCAGCCAAGCGACGCATGAAGTAGGGATACCACTCGGTTCCGAAGGGCACGTAGACGCGCACCTTGTAGCCTTCCCGCACCAGCTTTCGCTGCAGATCGCGGCGCACTCCATAAAGCATTTGAAACTCGAAATGGCCGGGGTCGATTGTGCCCGCGGCAGCGTAGGCTTTGATGGCTGCGATGAGGGCCTCGTCGTGCGTGGCCAGCGCATGAAAGATGGGACTGTCGACAAGCATTTTGCTGAGCTTGAGGAAATTTGCGTCCACCTCGGACTTGCGCGGGAAGGCCACCTCGGGCGGCTCATCGTACGCGCCTTTGCAAAGCCGGATGCGAATGCCATCGGCGAGGAGCTGCTCCACGTCGGCCTGGGAGCGGTAAAGGTAGGCCTGGATGACGACGCCGAGGGCGCCGCGCAGGCCGGCGCGCGCATGAACGCGGCGCACGATGTCGAGCGTGATTTGGGTGAGGCGCGAGTCTTCCATGTCGATGCGGACGAAGTTGCGCGTGGAGCGGGCATGCTCGGCGAGATTCGCAGCAATGGACTCGGCCAGTTCAGACGACTGTTCGAGACCCATCTGTGTGAGCTTGACGCTGATGTTGGCGTTGAGGCGGCGCTCGGCGATCGAATCGAGCAAGTGGTGGTAGACGTCGGCGGCTCGGTGTGCTTCAGCGGCGGAGGTGACGCTTTCTCCAAGCGAGTCGAGAGTGACGGCGATGCCCTGGCGGTTGACCGCTTCGGCGACGCGAAGCGCATCTTCGATCTGCATGCCGGCGATGAATCGCTTGTTGAGGCGGGTTCCCAGCGCGGAGTGCTCGAAGAAGCGGCGTAATGGGCGATTGTGGGAGAGTGCAATGAAAGCGGAACGAAGAAATGGCATGACTCGCCTCTGCCGGAGAGCGCGCCTGCTTGTGCGCACCAGGCAGACAGATTAGTTTCGCACAAAGGGGATGGGGAAAAGTGTGGCGGCTAACACGTTCGTGTAAGGCGAAGGCGGCGCGTCGATGGTGCGCGAATTCCGCAACGCGCAGGCGAGGACGAGTTAGCGGAGTTCGAATAGGGCGCAGCCGTGGGGCGGCAACGTAACGCTAATCTCCTTTGACTCTTTGGTCGTGGAATCGTCCCACACGTTGCGCGCGGAATGCTTTGCGCCGTCGAGGCCAAGTTGTTTCCACGTGGTGCGCAGCGAGGCGGGGTCGTTGGCGAGATTGAAGAAGGCAAAATACTCGGCGTAGCCGCGAGCGCCGGGCTCATTGATCGTGGCGCGCCAGACGCGGGCGTTCTCGAAGCTGGGGCCGAGGACGGAGGGATCGACGGGACGGCTGTAGGTGGCGTATTGATCGATGAAGAGCACGGTTTGATTGGTCACGAGCGAGCGCGTGAAGTCGTCGAGGCGGGTGAGGTTGCCGCCGAGGATGAGGGGCGAGCGCGTGACGGCCCAGAGGGTGAATTCGGTGCGCTGCTCGTCGGGAGTCAAGCGAGATTGGCGGGCCTCGCCCCAACCGGGACTCGGGCCGAGCCAGCCTTCGGGAAGCATGTCGGCATCGGGCCAGTTGCCGGGGCCCGTGTACGGATACCACAAAGCGAGGCGGTCCATCATGTCACGGACTCCCATTGGGAATTCGCCGGAGCCCGGTTTGTGGGGGAAGGTCCAGCCGTCCCAGTGATCGTTGGCGATGCGCCACATCTCGGCGTATTTGGCGACCTCGGCGGCGTGGTCGAGAGAAGTGGGGCCGGGTGAGAGCGAGAGCACAATGGGACGGCCGGATTTACGGATGGCTTCGGCGATCTGGCGGATTTCGGTGGGGCGGTAGGGGTGGGCGGCGATGCAGTCGACCTTAAGGAAGTCGAGGCCCCAGGAGGCGTAGAGCTGGAGCATCGAGTCGTAGTAGGCCTGGCCGGCGGCGTTGTCCTTGACGCCCCAGTTGCCTTCATCCCAGGGGCAGGGAGACGTGGTGTCAGCAGCGTCGGCGGCGTGGAACGATGTGCCGGCGATGGGCAAATTTGCCGCGACCACCTGGCGGGGAATGCCGCGCACGATGTGAATGCCGAATTTGAGGCCTTGCGCGTGGAGCCAGTCGGCGAGCGGCTTGAAGCCGGCGCCGCCGGCGGCGGAGGGATAGCGGCCGGGATCGGGAATCAGCAGGCCGCTGGCGTTCCAGACGAATTTTTGTTGCTCCAGATTCTTGCCCTCGGGATTCGTCATGTACCAACCTTCGTCAATCACGGCATACTTCCACCCGTATTGCTGCAGGGAAGCGAGGACTGTGGCGTTGGCTTTGAATTGGTCTTCATCGATGGTGAATCCGTAGGAGTCCCAACTGTTCCAGCCCATAGGCGGAGTGGGAGCAGGGGTTTGTGCGCGGATGAGGGGCGGCATGAGGAACACGGCGGCGAGAAAAGCAGCGGGCAGGAAAGCGGATCTGGTCATGAGGAAAGGATAGAGCACAACAGAGCGGAGTTGGCGGGTTAGCGGAATTAGCAAGGCAGCGGAGCTAGCGGTGTTAGCGGCGCTCGTGTCAAGAGGGGATGGGATTGAAGTCTCCCGCCCTTTCGCAAAATGCGCGAAAACACTGGGGCAACCCACGCGGATGGGCACCCTCAAGTTAGCAAGTTAGCTTCTCGGCGAGCGATCAGGCCGGCGGGTTAGCCGAGTGAGCGGTCGCAGTCAGGCTATCCTAACAAAGGCAAGTGAGGCAGCGGGGGAGTGAATGAGAGAAGAGTTGCGATGAGAAGAATTCGAAGAGGTACAGTTGCGCGCGGATTGGCCTGGATGATCTTTTTGTGCGGATGCTTCGCAGGGTTGTGTTCGGGAGTACGAGCGCAGGACACGGCACAGAGTACGCCGGGCGCGGGGACAGTCGAGACGCTTTTCGTGAGCGATATTCACTTCGAGCCGTTCTGGGATCCGGGCAAGGCTGCACGGCTCAAAGCTGCGCCGGTTGGCGAGTGGAGCGCGATTCTAGCGGCTCCGGAGGCGGCGGATCGGGAAGCGCGCTTTGCCAAGTTGCAGCAGACGTGCAAGGCGCGCAGCGTGGATACACCGTACGCGCTGTATGCATCGAGCGTGCGGGCGATGCGCGACGATGCGAGCGGGGCGAAGTTCGTCGTGTTGAGCGGGGATTTGCTGGCGCACGACTTCAACTGCAAGTTCGAGACGCTGTTTCCCAAGGCGACGCCGGGCGAGCACCGCGCCTTCGCAGAAAAGACGATCGGCTACGTGATGCGCCAGTTGCGCGGGGCGTTGCCGGGTGTGCCGGTATTTGCGGCGCTGGGGAATAATGATTCGGACTGCGGCGATTACCGCATGGATGCGAATAGCGAGTTTCTCAGGGAGAGCGGGAGAGCCTTGGCTGGCGACGTTCCGGCAAGGGAGCGGGCCGTGGCCCTGCGGACGTTCGCCGAAGGAGGGTTTTACAGCGTGAGGCTACCGGCGCCGATCGCACACACGCGGATGCTGGTGCTAGACGATATTTTTATGTCGCGGCGGTATACGACGTGCACGGGCAAGGCCGATCCCGCGCCTGCGGCGGCGCAGATTGTGTGGCTGGAACAGCAACTGGACGCAGCGCGGCGGAGCCATGAGAAGGTGTGGGTGATGGCGCACATTCCGCCGGGAGTGGACCCTTATTCGACGGCGATGAGGGCGCTCGATCTATGCGCTGGGGGCAAGCCACAAATGTATCTCTCTTCCGAGGCGCTGCCGGAAGCAATGGCGGGTTACGGCGACGTAATCGAACTGGCGATTTTTGCGCACACGCATATGGATGAGATGCGGTTGCTGAAACCGGCGGCGATGGGCGCTCCGCCGGAGGGCGTGGCGATCAAGGTCGTGCCGTCGATTTCGCCGATCAACGGGAACAAACCGGCGTTTATGGTGGCGCGGATCGATGCGGCGACGGCGCAGACTCAAGGATTATCGGATTTTTGTGGCGTCGAACCAGACGGGCCTGAATGCCAACGTCGGCGCGAATGTCGGCGCGAATTTCGACGCGAATGTCGGCGCGAAGTGGACCGAGGAGTACGACTTTGCGCAGACCTACAAGGAGCCGGCGTTCACTGCTGCGACGGTTGCGGATTTGATCGCGGGATTCAAGGCCGATCCCACGGCGCAGACCAGCGCGAGCCAGAATTACATTCGGGATTTCAGCGCGGGCGGAGGGCCGAGGGATCTGGGGATGTTCTGGCAGCCGTATACCTGCGCGCTCAGGAACGACGGAGCGGATGCATTCAGGGAGTGCGTGTGCGGAAGACAGGGAGTAGGGAGTAGCCAATAGGGAATAGAGGGACGGGTGCGGGAAGTGAGGCTCGTGCCCTCCCGCCCAGGCTTTCTGCTGGAGCAGCCAGCTAAGGTGAGCAGCCGGCGATCCTCCGGGCGGCGCCTTGGCTGACGGGAAAAGGGGTGTATAGTAAGTTCGTCTTTAATCCGCAAACTGGGGATTCCGATGAGGAAATCTGGCCGCGCCTTCGGTATGTTCGCTCTGCTGCTGGCGATACCCCTGATCGCCTTTGTTGCGGCCGAAGGCATTCAGTGGAAATCCGACTCCACTCTCCGTCAGGCACTTCTAAAAGAATTTCCTGATAAGGAAGCCACCATCGACAACATTACGGTGACAAGTCTCTGCGAGAACCCCGATGTGCGTTCAGATCAAGGGTTCAGTGACGTGTGTAGCCAAAATGACAACCTCGGATGGATGAAGTCTGGCGCGATTTTTGCGGCATGCTTTGGGATATTGATGGTAGCAATCATCAAGCTGGCGGGAACCATCGCGCGCAAACGAAGAACTCTCCTTCTGCTGCTTTTTGGCCCGGGTCTGCATCTGACCATGCTGGCGATGAGCGGTTTAGCCCTGCTCTATGCAGCACTGGGTATTGCCGCTCTCTACTATGGCGAATCCGCTCTCATCGGGAGAATCCACATAGGTATCATGCTTGCTTTTGGAATTGGCGCGATTGTTGCGGTTGGTTCTCTGGTCCGCGCCCAATTCATTACCGTGCGGAGAGCCAGTACAACGATTATTGGCAAGAAGTTGGAGCGCCAGCAGCATATACGTCTTTGGGGTTTTGTTGAGACCTTGGCTGATCGGATGGGTGCCGAACGACCTCAGAGCATCGTGGCAGGACTCGAACCAAATTTCTATGTGACTGAAGCGGATGTCATTTGCGTAGACGGAAAGCTAAGTGGCAGGACGATGTACGTCTCGCTGCCTCTTTGTCGAATTCTGAATGTAGACGAATTCACGGCCGTCCTTGGTCACGAACTCGGACATTACAAGGGGCTCGACACGAAGTTCAGCAAGCGGTTTTTTCCGATCTATCGAGGCGCTTCCCAAGCAGTCGCAAGCATAGCGTCTGGTTTCTCGACAAAAGGGAGCGCAGCTGATTTCGTGCTCTTACCAGTGTTTGTCATTCTGTCCTTCTTTTTGGACAGCTTTTCTGTCGCTGAAAACGAGATCAGCAGAGACCGAGAATTGGCGGCGGATAATGAAGCGGCCAAGGCCGTTTCGGCAAGGAGCATGGCGACCTCGCTCGTGAAGATTCACGCATTCTCAAGTATCTGGCCCGTGGTGAGGAACCATATGAAGGATGCGATTGGGGAGGGGCAGATGGTTATAAATGCGAGCCTGCTGTTCGCGAATATCGCGGCCGAGATTCCCGCTGCCGACGCTTTCGGAGATGTTTCGCAGGAAGGGCCAATTCATCCGACCGACACGCATCCTCCGCTTTCTACCAGACTAAGAAGTCTGAATTTCGGCCTTACTGACCTAACGACCGATGCCGCAATAACTTCACCCGAAACCTTCGCCATCCACCTGGTGGATGGCGCTGACGCGTTGGAAGGCGAGCTAAGCGAGATCGTTCAGGTCCTCATGATGAAATCCGGCGAGGCGCGACCCCGTGCGGAATCAGTAACCGCTACGGCTACCGCTTAGCTCTTAAGTGCCCGCCCAAGAGTGGAGGGCCACGCGACAGGTCAGCGGGTCGCCGGTTCAGCGCGCAACCGCGGCGGATTGGCGGGTGAGCGAGGGCTGCTCTTCTTTTGCGGCCAGATATTCGTTGACTGCTGCGGCGGCTTTGCGGCCTTCGGAGATGGCCCAGACGACCAGGGACTGGCCGCGGCGCATGTCGCCGGCGGCGAAGATGCCGTCGACGGAAGACATGTAATTTGTGGTGGCGACGTTGCCGCGATTGTCGAGCGCCAGGCCGAGCTGGTCAATCATTCCAGAACGGACGGGGCCGAGAAAGCCCATGGCGAGCAGAACCAGATCGGCGTCGAGGGTGAACTCGGTGCCGGGAAGGGCTTCGAATTTCGGCGGAGGGCCGACGCGGACGCAATGAAGCTGCTTCACGTTGCCGTTGGCGTCGCCGGTAAATTTCACGGAATTGATGCTCCAGTCGCGGATGCCGCCCTCTTCGTGCGAGCTTTCCGTGCGCAGTTGCAGCGGCCAGAGCGGCCACGGCGTTGAGGGAGCGCGCTCCTCGGGCGGACGCGGCATGATTTCAAACTGGTGAACGCTCTTAGGGCCCTGGCGATGGCTGGTGCCGAGGCAGTCGGCGCCGGTGTCGCCGCCGCCGATGATAATCACGTGCTTGCCGGTGGCGAGGATAGGGGCGGCGGCTCCCATCGATCGAAGAAGCGTCTCTTCCGAGTCGCCCTCGTTGCGGCGATTCTGCTGCGGCAGGAACTCCATGGCGAAGTGAATGCCCTTGAGCTCGCGGCCGGGGATGGGCAGGTCGCGCGGCTGCTCGGCTCCGCCGCAGAGAAGTATGGCGTCGAAGCCTTCGGTGAGCGATTCGACCGAGACATTGACTCCAACGTGCGCGTTGGTCTGGAAGATGACGCCTTCGGCCTTCATCTGTGCAATGCGGCGGTCGAGGACGTGCTTTTCGAGCTTGAAGTTAGGAATGCCGTAGCGAAGCAGGCCGCCGATGCGATCGTTTTTCTCGAAGACGGTGACGGAATGGCCGGCGCGGCGAAGCTGCTGCGCGGCGGCAAGGCCGGCGGGTCCGCTGCCGACGACGGCGACGCGCTTGCCGGTGGTTTGCTCGGGCGGCTCGGGACGAATCCAGCCCTCGTCCCAGGCGCGCTCGACGATGGAGCGCTCGATGAGCTTGATGGAAACGGGCGCCTGATTGATGCCCAGCACGCAGGCGGCTTCGCAGGGAGCGGGGCAGATGCGGCCGGTGAACTCGGGGAAGTTGTTGGTGGAGTGGAGGCGGCGGATCGCTGCCTGCCATCGATTGTTGTAGACCAGATCGTTCCAGTCGGGGATGAGATTGTTGACCGGGCAGCCGGTGTGGCAGAAGGGCACGCCGCAATCCATGCAGCGAGCGCCCTGCTCGCGCTGCTTTTCTTCAGGAAATGGCTCGTAGATTTCGAACCAGTCCTTGATGCGCTCCTCGGCCTTGCGGCGCGTGGGCTGTTCGCGATTGATCTCTAAAAATCCCGTGACCTTACCCATGCTGCACCTCGGCGGCCGCTCCGACCAGAGGGGGTGCGGCGAGCGGGGAAGCGTAGACGAAAGCGGCGCGCGCGACACCAAGCACGCGCTTGTACTCGTGCGGGAAAACTTTGATGAATTGCGGCTGCGCATCGGCCCAGTGCTCGAGAACCCACGCGGCGCGAGGGCTGCCGGTGAGGTCGCGATGGCGCGCGAGCAGGCCGCGGACTTTATCGATGTCGGCGGGATCGGCGAGGGGCTCGAGATCGACCATGGATTTGTTGCAACGGCGCGAGGAAAAGTCGCCCTGATCGTCGTAGACGTAGGCGATGCCGCCGCTCATGCCTGCAGCGAAGTTGCGGCCGGTGGCGCCGACGACGAGGACGAGGCCGTTGGTCATGTACTCGCAGCCGTGGTCGCCCACGCCTTCAACAACTGCGGTGGCGCCGGAGTTGCGGACGGCGAAGCGCTCACCGGCGATGCCGTTGAGGAAGGCTTCACCGCTTGTGGCCCCGTAGAGCACGACATTGCCGACGAGAATGCTCTCCTCAGGCAGGAAGCTGGAGGTCTTGGGCGGATAGGCGATGATGCGGCCGCCGGAGAGCCCCTTGCCGAGGTAGTCGTTGGCGTCGCCCTCAAGCTCGAGTGTGACGCCCTGCGGCACGAATGCGCCGAAGCTCTGGCCGGCCGAGCCGCGGAACTTGTAGTGTATGGTGCCGTCAGGTAAACCAGCAGACCCGTAGCGGCGCGCGATTTCGCCGCCCAACATGGCGCCGACGGTGCGGTGCACGTTGCGAATGGCGAAGCTGGCGGCAACGGGGGTTTTGGATTCGAGCGCGGGCTTGGCCTTGGCGATCAGCGCATGATCGAGCGCGGGACCGAGGCCGTGGTCCTGGCATGTGGTGCGGCGGCGTGCGACGCGCGAGGGAAGCGGCGGCACGTGGAGAATCGACGAGAGATCGATGCCTCGCGCTTTCCAGTGAGCATCGTCGATGTGGACATCGATTTTTTCGACGCGGCCGACCATCTCATCCACGGTGCGGAAGCCGAGCTTGGCCATGTGCTGGCGCATCTGCCCGGCGATAAAGAAGAAGAAGTTGATGACGTGCTCGGGCGTGCCGGTAAAGCGCTCGCGGAGGACGGGATCCTGGGTGGCGATGCCGACCGGGCAAGTATTCAAGTGGCACTTGCGCATCATGATGCAACCCATTGCAACCAGAGGCATTGTGGCGAAGCCAAACTGCTCAGCGCCGAGCAGTGCGGCGATGACGACGTCGCGGCCGGTTTGCAGCTTGCCGTCAGTCTGCACGCGAATGCGGCTGCGCAGATCGTTGAGCAGCAGGACCTGCTGAGTTTCAGCGAGGCCGAGCTCCCAGGGCAGGCCGGCATGCTTGATGGAGCTGAGCGGCGAAGCGCCGGTGCCGCCCGTGTCGCCGGAGATGAGGACGACGTCGGCGTGGGCTTTAGAAACGCCGGCAGCGACGGTGCCGACGCCGACTTCTGAGACGAGCTTGACGGCGATGCGCGCATCTGGGTTGACGTTCTTGAGGTCGTAGATGAGCTGGGCCAGATCCTCGATGGAATAGATGTCGTGGTGCGGCGGCGGCGAGATGAGGCCGACGCCGGGGATGGAGTGGCGAGTCCTGGCGATGACTTCATCGACCTTGTGGCCGGGCAGTTGGCCGCCTTCGCCGGGCTTGGCGCCCTGGGCCATCTTGATCTGCAGCTCGTCGGCATTGACGAGGTAGTTGGTGGTGACGCCGAAGCGGCCGCTGGCGACCTGCTTGACGGCGCTGCGGCGCGAGTCGCCGTTGGCATCGGGCTTGAAGCGCGCTTCGTCTTCGCCGCCCTCGCCGGTGTTGGACATGCCGCCCAGGCGGTTCATGGCGATGGCAAGAGTTTCGTGCGCCTCCTTGCTGATGGACCCGAAGCTCATGGCGCCGGTGGAGAAGCGCTTGACGATCTCTTTGGCCGGCTCGACCTCTTCGATGGGGATGGGCTTTTCGAGATATTTGAGCTTGAGCAGACCGCGCAGCGTGCAGAGATTGCGGTTCTGATCGTCGATGAGGTCGGTGAACTCCTGGAATGTGGCCGGGTTATTGGCGCGAACGGCGTGCTGCACTTTGCTGATGGTGAGCGGATTGAGGAGGTGATACTCGCCGCCCTCGCGATATTGGTAATGGCCGCCGACGGCGAGCTCAGTTTCGGATTCGGTGAGGGGTTGGAAGGCGTAGGCGTGCTTCATCTGCGCTTCGCGAGCGAGCACGTCGAGGCCAACGCCCTCAATGCGCGAGGCGGTGCCGGGGAAGTAGTCCTGGATGAGCGAGCGGTTGAGGCCGACAGCCTCAAAGACCTGGGCGCCGCGATAGCTTTGCAGCGTGCTGATGCCCATTTTGGAGAAGGTCTTGAGCAGTCCCTTGTCGATGGCCTTGATGAAGTTCTTTTCGGCCTGTTCGGCGGTGATGTTATCGGGCAGCATGCCGCAGCGCTTGAGGTCGTGGATGGTCTCGATGGCGAGGTACGGGTTGATGGCGCTGGCGCCGTAGCCGATGAGCAGCGCGAAATGCATCACCTCGCGCGGCTCGCCGCTCTCGATGATGAGCGCGACCTGGGTGCGGGTCTCTTCGCGGACCAGGCGGTTGTGGACGGCGGCCATGGCGAGGAGGCTGGGGATCGGCGCGAAGGTGGGGTCGATGCCACGATCGGAGAGGATGAGCAGGGTGTAGCCGGATTCGACCGCGTGCGAGGCGCGGGAGCCCAGGTCTTCGAGCGCGTGGCGCAATCCCTTCTCGCCATCTTCGGCGCGAAACAGCGCGGGCAGCGTGGTGGCGAGCAAATCGCCAGCGGAGACGCGGCGCAGCTTCTCGAGGTCGCGGTTGGTGAGAATGGGATTGGGCAGCCTGAGGGTGTGGCAGTTCTCCGGCGCCTCATCGAGGATGTTGCGCTCGATGCCGATGTAACTGATGAGCGACATCACCAGCTCTTCGCGGATGGGGTCGATGGGGGGATTGGTGACCTGGGCGAAGAGCTGCTTGAAGTAATTGAACAGAGGCTGCGGGCGATCGGAGAGACAAGCCAGAGGCACATCGGTGCCCATGGAGCCGACCGGCTCCTCGCTTTTGGCGGCCATGGGCGTGAGCAGGATGCGAAGATCTTCTTCGCTGTAGCCGCAGGCACGCTGGCGGCGCAGCAGGGTCTCAGGATTGAAGGCAATGGTGCGCGAAGGCTCGGGCAGCGCGTTGAGCCTGACTTGCTGTTGCTTGAGCCAGTCGCCATAGGGCTGGCGCGCGGCGAGCTGCTTTTTGATCTCGGCGTCGGAGATGATCCGCTGCTGAACGGTGTCGACGAGGAACATGCGGCCTGGCTGCAGGCGGCCCTTCTTGAGAACGTCCTCGGGCGGAACTTCGATGACGCCGGCCTCGGAGGCGAGGACGACCAGATCGTCTTTGGTGACGATGTAGCGGCCGGGGCGAAGGCCGTTGCGGTCGAGGGTGGCGCCGATGACGCGGCCGTCGGTGAAGGCGATGGCGGCAGGGCCGTCCCACGGCTCCATCAGCGAAGCGTGGTACTCGTAGAAGGCGCGCTTGTCCTCATCCATGTCGGGATTGCCGGCCCAGGCTTCGGGGATGAGCATGGCCATCACGTGGGGCAGGGAACGGCCGGACTGGTAGAGGAATTCGACGGCGTTGTCGATGGAGGCCGAGTCGCTGCCACCCGGGACGATGACCGGGTAGAGGTCGCCGATCTTGTCGCCGTGAAGCGGGCTGCGCAGCACGGATTGGCGCGCGTTCATCCAGCTCACGTTGCCGCGGATGGTATTGATTTCGCCGTTATGGCAAACGTAGCGATACGGATGCGCCAGCTTCCAACTCGGGAAGGTGTTGGTGGAGAAGCGCTGGTGAATGAGCGCGAGCGCGCTGGTGACGAGCGGATTGGCCAGCTCGAAGTAGAACTTTTCGATTTGCGGGGCCAGCATGAGGCCCTTGTAGATGATGGTGCGGCAGGAACAGGAGGGGACGTAGAAGGTCTCCTTGTCCTCGATATCGGAGACGGCAATCTCGTTTTCCGTGCGGCGGCGGACGCGATAAAGAAGGCGCTCGAAGGCCTCCTCATCGAGACCTTGCGGGAGGCCGATGAAAAGCTGCTCGATGTAAGGCTGCGAGTTGCGGGCCTCGCGGCCGATAGCGTCGCCGTTGACGGGCGTATCGCGCCAGCCGAGGACGGTGCAGCCTTCCTCCTGCGCGATGCGCTCAAAGACGCCTTCGCACACCAAGCGGCTTTGGCGCTCGACGGGCAGGAAGCACATGGCAACGCCGTAAGCGCCGGGCTCCGGCAGGGTGATACCCAGCTCGGCGCATTCGCGGGCGAAAAAGGCGTGGGGAACCTGAATGAGGATGCCGGCGCCGTCGCCGGTCTCCGGGTCGCAGCCCGCAGCGCCGCGATGGGTGAGGTTGATAAGCACCTCGAGGCCCTTGCGGATGATCTCGTGGCTCTTTTCGCCACGGATGTTCGCCACCAGCCCCATGCCGCAGGCGTCGTGCTCATCGCGAGGATGATAGAGGCCTTGCGCTTGCGGCGGGCGGAGACGGCGATTGGTCGGTTCCATGGCAGCCTTTGCGAACAGGGTTTTCATTGCGGAGCCGTTAACAATGCGAAATACACAACCACTCTGCGATTTCAGGCTCGAAAAATCGCCTAGCCAGCAGATCGAGAGGATTGCGTGAGCAGAACCGGCCGCACTCCGGAACTGCGCTCCTTTTAATATAGCGAAAAACCGCTGGCCATGCAGCAGTTCCTTTCAGGATGGGGGACGCGCGCCGGCAGGGTGCGGATGACAGAAGTGGTTCAGGCGGCCCATCCGATGTGTTTTGTGCCGTATACTCGGTTCGAATGAAGCGCGCGAGCGAGACGATTCTGGTGACCGGCGGGGCGGGGTTTATCGGCTCGAATTTCGTCCTGAGCTGGGTGAAATCGGGCTGTGGGGCGGTGGTGAATCTCGACCTGCTCACCTACGCGGGCAACGCCGCAAACCTGGCGCCGGTCCAGAAAGGCGGGGTGGGCGACGAGGGCTATACATTCGTGCGCGGGGACATTTGCGACGCGGATCTGGTCGGGTCTCTGCTGCGGAAGTACGAGCCGAGGGCGATTGTGCACTTTGCGGCTGAGAGCCACGTCGACCGGTCGATCGTGTCGCCGGACGCGTTCATCCGGACCAATGTGCAGGGGACGTTTGTGCTGCTGGAGCAGGCCAGGGTGTATTGGAATGGGCTGGGCGAGGATGAGCGCGCGGCGTTCCGGTTTCTGCACGTCTCGACGGACGAGGTGTACGGGTCGCTGGGGCCGAAGGATGCGGCGTTCAGCGAAACCACGGCCTATGCGCCGAACAGTCCATATGCGGCATCGAAGGCCGGATCAGATCATTTGGCGAGAGCGTATTTTCATACCTACGGGCTGCCGGTCGTGACCACAAACTGCTCGAACAACTACGGGCCGTTTCAATTTCCGGAAAAGCTGATCCCGCTGATGATCCTGAACGCGCTCGAGGGCAAGCCCTTGCCGGTGTACGGAGACGGAAAGAATGTGCGCGATTGGTTGTACGTGGAAGATCACTGCGCGGCGATCCGAGCGGTTCTCAAGAGCGGGCGGCCGGGAGAGACGTACAACATTGGGGCAATGAGCGAGCGGGCGAACATCGATGTGGTGACGGCGATTTGCGACCTGGTGGACGAGATGCGGCCGCAGCCGAAAGCCGCTCCACGGCGAAGCCTTATTACTTTCGTGAAAGACCGGCCGGGACACGACCGGCGCTACGCGATGGACGCGAGCAAGATCGCGCGCGAGCTGGGGTGGAAGCCGGCAGAGCCGTTTGAAAGCGGGCTGCGCAAGACGGTGCGCTGGTATCTGGAGCATCTGGAGTGGGTAGAGAGCGTGCGGACCGGGGCCTATCGCGATTGGATCGCAAAGAACTATGCGGAACGGCCCGCACTATGAGGCCCGCATGATGAGGCCCGAAAATGAGGATCGACCAATGAAAGGCATCATTCTTGCCGGCGGATCGGGGACGCGGCTGTATCCCATGACCCATGTGGTGTCGAAGCAGCTTTTGCCGGTGTACAACAAGCCGATGATTTATTACCCGCTGAGCACGCTGATGCTGGCGGGGTTGCGGGAGATTCTGATCATCTCCACACCGCAGGACACTGGGCGCTTCAAGGAGTTGCTGGGCGATGGGCGGCAGTGGGGGCTGGAGATCAGCTATGCCGTGCAGCCCAGTCCCGAAGGGCTGGCGCAGGCGTTCCTGATCGGGCGGGATTTTATCGCAGGCGATGCCAGCGCGCTGGTGCTGGGCGACAACATCTTTTACGGGCAGGGCTTTTCGAAGCAGTTGCAGGCGGCGGCGCGGCTCAAAGATGGCGCCACGATTTTTGCGTATCCGGTGGAGGATCCCGAGCGGTACGGCGTGGTGGAGTTCGATAAAGCGGGCCGCGTGGTGAGCCTGGAGGAGAAGCCGGCGAAACCGAAGTCGCGGTATGCGGTGACGGGGCTGTATTTTTACGATCGCGACGTGGCGAGCATTGCGGCGACGCTGAAGCCCTCGGCGCGTGGGGAATTGGAGATTACGGACCTGAACCGGCGGTATCTCGAGGCAGGAAAGCTGAAGGTGGAGATCATGAGCCGCGGCATGGCGTGGCTGGACACGGGGACGCATGATGCGCTGCTGGAGGCGGCGATGTTCGTGCATACCATCGAGCGGCGGCAGGGTCTGAACATCGCCTGCCCCGAGGAGATTGCTTACCGGCAGGGATTCATTAACGCCGCCCAACTGGAGAGGTTGGCGCAGCCGATCGCGAAGAGCGGCTATGGACAGTACCTTCTGGCGCTGCTGCGCGAGCCGTACTTTGCGGCCAAGGCCGAATAGGTCTCTGAGCGCGCGGTTGGGGCTCTCGTGCAGGCGCGCAAGGAACATCCCGCAGGGCCTAAAGGCCCCGCATTTTTTCCTGGTTTCGGCACGCGACCCACCCACCGGGTGGGTGCCCCGGTCGTGCCCTTTCAAAACCCCGATGGATTCGGAGGCGAGCGAGGCGAAACAACCATGAAGATCGAAGAGACATCGTTGCCCGGCGTGATGGTGCTGACGCCAACAATCTACCGGGACGACCGCGGCGCGTTCATGGAGACCTTCAATTTGCGGGCGATGGCGGAGGCGGGACTGCCCACGAACTGGGTTCAGGACAACTTTTCGATCTCGCAGAAAAACGTGCTGCGCGGGATTCACTACCAGATCACGCAGCCGCAGGGAAAGCTGGTGCGGGTGACGCACGGTGCGGTGCTGGATGTTGCCGTGGACCTGCGCCGCAGCTCTCCGGCGTTTGGCAAACATACAGCCGTGGAACTGAGCGGGGAGAACGGCAAGATGCTGTGGATTCCCGAGGGATTCGGACATGCGTTTCTGGTTCTGAGCGCGGTGGCCGGGTTCGCCTACAAGTTGACGGATTATTACTCTCCGGCGGGCGAGCGGACCATCGTGTGGAACGATCCGGATTTGGCGATTCCTTGGCCGGTGAAGGCGGAAAAAGCGATTGTGTCGGAAAAGGATCTGAAGGGCGCGAAGTTCCGCGATGCTGAGGTGTTCCCGTAGGCGACTAACGCATGGCAAGACTGGGCAAGAATTGGCCGAGGCGGGGGCGGGGTCTGCTTCGGTCAAGTGGCCCCGGAACGGCTCATTCCGGGCATCGCGACGGGTGGTATACTCACTTGTCAGGTGTGAACAGACACCGCCATTTTCATCGCTTTTGAGGTCGTTATGTCAGGCCACTCGAAATGGGCCACCATCAAGCACAAGAAGGGCGCGCTGGACGCCAAGCGCGGCAAGATTTTCACCCGGCTGATTAAAGAAATCACCATTGCTGCCAAAGGCGGTGGCGATCCGGACGGGAATCCGCGGCTGCGCACGGCGATTCTGGCCGCCAAAGCGGAAAACATGCCGCAGGAAAACATCAAGCGGGCGATTCAGCGCGGCACGGGAGAATTGGAGGGGGTCAATTACGAGGAGGCAACCTTCGAGGGGTACGGGCCGGGCGGCGTGGCCATCCTTGTGGAGGTGCTCACCGACAACCGCAATCGCGCAGTGAGCGAGATCCGGCACACATTCGCAAAGAATGGCGGAAACCTGGGCGAAGCAGGATCGGTAAAGTTCATGTTCGCGAAGAAGGGCCTGATCGCGGTGGAGAAGCCGGCCGCCAGCGAAGAGCAGTTGACGGACATTGTGCTGGAGCACGGCGGCGAGGACCTGAAGGACGAGGGCGACACGTGGGAGATCATCACCGATCCGACATGCGCATGAGGCAGTGGCCAACGCGGTGAAGGCGGCGGGGATTCCGACGGTGATGAGCGAAGTGACGATGGTGGCGTCGACCTACCACAAGCTGGAAGGAAACACAGCCGGCCAGATGATGCGCCTGCTGGAGGCGTTGGAGGATCTGGACGACGTGCAGAATGTCTACTCGAACTTCGACATGGATGCGGAACAGATGGAGCACGCCGCGGGATAAGCAGCCCGTGGCAGGCAGGAACGAGGCCGCCCGGTAGTGGCGGTCTTTTTTTGGGAGAAGCAGGGACTGAGCCACCCCAGCGGACACAAATCGCCCGCTGGGGACTCCGGCAGGGACTGGGGACGTAGGGAACATAGAGACATGGGCCAAAGAACCGAGTACACGGGACAGTGAGGACGAGAGACGGGATCGGGTGAAGATGGGGAAGGCTTTGAGGCGAACTGAAGGATTTGTTTTGCTTTTGGCGCTGGCGGGGGCGGCGGCTGCGGCGCAGGCGGGCGGCGGGGGAGCAACCACGACGGGCAGCGGTCAAGGGACAGACGTCATCAACGGAACTGGCGTCCACGACATCGAGAACCCCGTTGCCGAGGTGAGGAACAAGCGGAGCTGGGAGTACGGCCCGTTTCTGATTGGGGCACGGGTGTGGGCGACCGGTCGAACTACAAGTTCTTCTGGGGCGGATTCGAGTTGGGCAAAGTGTTGACGCCGGTGGTGCACGCGCGGATTCGTGAGCGGCCAGTTTGAGTTTGCGGGCAACATCATGCCGCTGTGGCAGGCGTATACGCCGCCGCCGCATCAGGAGGCATACCCCTGCGAGACGCCGGCCGGGCAGTTTCTCACTTGTCATTATGCCGTTTGGCGGCGGTACGTTTCGCGGGGTGAGCCTGACCCCGGTGATCTTTCGCTGGAACTTTCTCAGCCAATTCGCGGCGGATTCAGCCATGGTTTCAGGCGGCGGGCGGGCTGATTTATACGACGCATGAATTTCCTCCGAACCTCGACAGCAACCCGGCCGTGAACATCGATGGGTCGACGAGCGTGTGGAACTTCTCTCCGCAGGGCGGTGGCGGGATCCACTGTTTCATCCGGCCGAAGCGGTCGATCGATATTGGAGTGAATGGAGTGCATATTTCCTCGGCTTCTCTGGGCGACCGCAACCCAGGCGTGAATGCCAGTGTTGAGGTGCAGGTGGGATATACGTTTTGGAGATGAAGAAAACAGGGACTAGCCACCCCATCGGGCACAAATCGCCCGCTGGGGGCCCCGGCAGGGAGCAGGGAGTAGCCAGTAGGGAGTAGAAAAACAGGGGCCAGGGAATAGGGAATAGGAAAAGCGGGACTGAGGGACGACGGGACTACGGGGCTGCGGGCCTACGGGAGGAATTGGCCGGAAGAAAATGGGAGCAAAGCAACAATGAGCAGCGCGATCGTGGAGTGCGTTCCCAACTTCTCAGAGGGCACGGATACGGCGCGTGTGGAAGCGATTGTAGCCGCCATGCGGGTGGATGGGGTACACCTGCTGGATTGGTCGATGGACGCAGACCACAACCGCTCCGTGGTGACGATTGCCGGAGAACCGGCCGCGGTGGTGGAGGCGGCGGTGCGGGGCGCGGGCAAGGCGGCGGAGGTGATCGACCTGACCAGCCAGCAAGGGGTGCATCCGCGCATCGGGGCGGCGGACGTGATTCCATTTGTGCCTGTGAAGGGGATCAAGCTGGAGCAATGCGTTCTGCTGGCGCGGCAGGCGGGGCTGGAGATCTGGCGGCGGTTCGGAATTCCGGTTTATTTTTATGAGGCGGCGGCGTCGCGGCCAGACCGGGTGAACCTTGAAGACGTGCGCCGGGGGCAGTTCGAGGGGCTGAGAGACGCGGTGGAAAAGGAGCCCTCGCGGCGGCCGGACCTCGGCGGTCCTGGGCTTCATCCCACGGGCGGGGCGTGCGCCGTGGGGGCGCGCAAGTTCCTGGTCGCGTACAACATTTACTTCGATTCGGCGGATGTCGCCTCGGCGCGGGCGATCGCGCGGGAGATTCGCGCCGCGTCTGGGGGGTTGAAGGGCGTGAAGGCGATGGGGGTTCTAGCTCATGGCCGGGCACAACTCTCCATGAACATCACGGATTTTGAGGCGACGCCGATCTCTGCGGTTCATCGGAAGGTCACGAGCCTGGCGGCACGGCACAAGGCCGTGATCGGCGAGGGAGAGGTGATCGGGCTGATTCCCGAGGCGGCTTGTGAGCGGGAAAGCGAGTGGATGCGTCAATTAGTTGGGTTCGACGAGCAGACCAAAATCCTGGAACGGCGCCTGGCGCGTCCGCTGGCTTGGCCGGGTGAGTGATCGAAGCCGGCGGATTTGGGATGCGGCGAGCGTGAGCGAGCGCCAGGCCGGTAGAATGACCGGTAGAATAGGATCACGGGGCCAAGGTGCGACTGGCGTGAAGGAAGCCGGAGTTGGGCCTGCACGAGAGGCGAATTCCGGGCCATGGAGCCAAGGCAGGATTGATTTCCGGAGGATGAAATTGTTGAAAAGATTGGTGGAGTTCTCAATTGCAGCGACGATGCTGGCGGCGGCCGCGGCTGCCCCGGCGGCACAGTTGTCGACGGATGCGCGCGGGGCGATTCCGCACGATGTGCAGCAACTGGTGGTGGTCGACTACCGGGCGATGCAGAATTCGCCGGCGGCGATGAATCTGCGGAATCGCGTGGAGCCGCCGGAGCTGAAGCAGTTCGATGAGGCGTTGAGCAAGTTCACGCTGAAGCCGGTTGGGCCCGCGGGGAAGCCGAGTGCAAGCCCGGGTGAGCCCATCGATCACTATGTGGACGAGCTGGCGTTTGCGTTGTTCCGGCCATCGGCGGGAAGCGACTCGCTGCTGTCGGTGGGAATCGCGCAGGGGCAGTTTCCGACGGAGGATATTCTGGCGAGCTTCCGGGCGCAGAAGCTGAAGGCCACGATGGTGCGGGCCAACAGCGTGTACCCGATGAGCAAGACGGGGATGGTGCTGTGCTTCGTGGATCCGTCGACCATGATCTTTGGCAGCAAGGACTCGGTGACCAAGGCGCTGGACGCGCGGGACGGAATGACCCAGAGCATGCTGACCAACGGATCAATGATGGACGCGATGCAAAGCGTGGACTCGGAACCGCTGTGGAGCATCCTGGACAACAAGGGCACGCAGACGATGATGAAGCAGCTTTTGGGCGAGGCCGGGTCGGTGACGGACTTCGACACCGTGAAGCAGCGGCTGGAAGCTTCGTGGTACGCGATGGACTTTTCGCACGGCGTGAAGTTCGATCTGACCATTGAAACGGGCGATTCGATGGCGGCGGCCACAATTTCGTCGCTGATGACGGCGGCAGTAGTGCTCAAGAAGATGACGGGAACGGATACGGAAAAGCAGGCGCTGAACGCGACCACGATCGACTCGAATTCAGGAAAGCTGGAGGTTCACTTCGCCAGCTCGGACTCGGATTTCAGCGCGCTTCTGCAGTCGCCGCTGTTTCAAAGCATGGTGCATTAAAGACGGGGAATAGCCACCCCAGTGGGTACAAATCGCCCGCTGGGGGCCCCGGCAGGGACCAAGCCACCCCAGCAAGCACAAATCGCTCGCTGGGGGCCCCGGCAGGGACCAAGAGAACGTAGAAGCTATTTCATAACTCCGCTTTGTATCAGGGCACGACTTCAGTCGTGCCGAAAAGAGCGGAAAAATCGGGGGCTTTAGCCCCTGTGCGCATCGCCGCAACGCCGTGATGCCAGTTATGAAACAGCTGGTAGAGCAGTTGAACGGGCGGAGCTTCCGGAAACGGGCTCCGCCTTTTTGCGTTTGGGCGAGATATTGTCCGTCTGCGGCGGGAGCGGATCAGGAAGGCGAAGTGAGGTTGGAGAGAAACTGGGCTTTGCCGCCGGGCAGAAGGACGATCTTGAGCCGCCCCTGCTGGCGCTCGACGAGCGTAGGGCCGGCGATCTGGACTTGGCTTTGGTTGGCGCCGGTGTAGGTAATCTTGAGCGGGCCGCTGCCGCGGACCTGAAAGCGATAGTGGAAGACGGCTCCGGAGGCGATGCGGTCGGCGCCAAAGCTGGCGCTTGGGTAGTCGACTTCGAGGAGCTGGATGTCAGCGCCGGTGCGGTTCTCGATGGTCGAGTCGATGTGGTAGGAGTGGCAGGCGGCAAGGAGGATGGCGGGCGCCGCCATGACCGCGAAAAGCAATCGAGGCAGAGCGCCGGAGCGGTGGTGGTTCAACTTCAGCAAAGCAGGCCCTCAGGGGCTAAAGCCCTTTCACTCTCACGGCAGTTTATGTACGGGCTGAAGCCCGTACCCTTCAGGGTGGTCATTCCTGGCTCTCGCTTTTTGGCGGTGCGGACGGTTGCGGAGCGGCGGGAGAGAACTTTTCGACCAGTTTGGCGAGATCTTTTTCCAGGCGGTCGAGGCGCTTGGCGAGCTCGGGCAACCTCTGGAAGAGGGCCACGGCGCGGAGCCAGATGCGATTGTCGAAGCCGGGCGACCCGGAGATCGTTTTGCCGGGCGGAACATCGTGGGAGACGGCGGATTGGGCGGTGAGGATGACGCCGTCGCCGACGGTGCAATGGCCGGCGATGCCGACTTGTCCAGCGAGAATCACATTGTTGCCGATGATGGATGATCCGGCGAGGCCGGTTTGCGCGCAGAGCAGCGAGTCCTGGCCGACGCGCGATCCGTGGCCGACCTGAACCAGATTGTCGACTTTGGTCCCGTCGCCGATTTCGGTCGAGCCGACGGTGGCGCGGTCGATGGTGGCGTTGGCCTGCACGTCGACCCGGCTGCCGATGCGCACGGGGCCGGATTGGGGGATTTTTTCCCAATGGCCTTCGGCATTTTTGGCGAAGCCGAAGCCGTCAGCGCCGATGACGACGCCGTTTTCGAGCGTGACGTAGTCGCCGAGAACGCAGTTTTCGCGGACCACCGAGTGCGCGTGGGCGAAGAAATGGCTGCCCACCTGAACGCCTGGATAAATCACAACGTGAGGCAAAATCGTGGCGTGCGGCCCGAGGCGAACGCGCGGGCCGACGACGGCGTATGCGCCGATGTGCGCGTCAGGGCCGATTTCGGCCGTGGGATCGATGACGGCGGTGGGGTGAATGCCGGGAGGGTAGGCGGGCGGCTGGTAGAAAAGGCCGAGGGCGCGCGAGAAAGCGTGATACGGATTCTTGATGCGCAGCGTTGCGGCGGAGATTTCCTGAAATTCGGGCTCGACAATGACGGCAGCGGCGCGCGTGGTGCGGGCGAGCGAGGTGTAGCGGGGATTGGCGACGAAGGTGATCTCGGTGGGGCCGGCCTCTTCAAGGCCGGTGACGCCGGTAATTTCGAGATCTGCGTTGCCGCGGAGTTCCGCGCCAAGCTGCGTTGCCAATTCACCGAGCTTCATTGAGGAGATTGTAAAGGACTGGGCGAAATGGGCGCCTGACCGAGCTGGTAATCTCCGGATAGCCGGTAATCCGCTCAGAGCGGCTCGTTGAGCAAATTGGCGTCTACCAGAAGGCATCGATTCCGGGGAACGTAAAATAGAATTACTGCGGATCGCTGTGATGGTAGGCCACCCAGCACGATTTCGGATCGCGGACACACGCATCATTTGCATCTAGAAGATTCCCGCCTAGATCATTGCGAAACAGCCTCTTGGCCTGAAGTTGGTCGTACGTTCTCAGGATAGAAAGATCCGGCACAGATATTTCGCGCAGCTCAAATACGCCCATGCTGTCGCATACGCTTACATTGGGAACCTGCACAGCGGCGATAAGGTGAGAGGAATCGAGCCACTTTACCGCCGCCGTTAGCGCCCACTGGCTCGCAGGTGTTCCGTTGTCGCAGCGAATTCCGTTCCCGAAGCCACTCGTTAATGCGTCATGCACATGCAGGTCTCGCACACCGGACTCCGAGACCTCGTAGACATCCAAGTATGGTGAAAATCCCGAACAGCAGTAGGTGTACGTTACAGCCAGCCATCTGGAATCTGGCGACCAAAGAATCTCTGCACCCCTTCCTTTTGTTGGCTGAGGAAAAGTGTGCCCGCCCACGGTGACCTCTATCTGTTGAAGTTCCCCGTCTTCCGGATCATCGACTAACTTGGCAGTGACGAACTTCAGCCCATCTGGCGCGACAATTTTCTTGGCGTACTGTTCGCCTTCTGGAATGATTACTGAATGAGCCGAACTGTAGAGCGTATCTGTCGCGGCGGAGGGCTTCTGTTGTGCAGTTGCGGCGATGAGGGCGAGCAAGAACAAAACCGAGAGCGGCGATTTCCTTTGCACGTTCAACAGCTTACGCCAATTCTCAGCGAAGTTCCACGGTCGTCACGTAAACCGGGCGATGCTTTCACTGAGCGGTTCTTGGCGTATCGTCGGCTATGCTGACATATGCCCGGTCTTCACCAGTAGGCTTGTACGCGTGAAGCAACGACCAATTCTCCAGCAGTCTAACGCGCCAGCGGAGCAGGATCGGGGACGGCCGGGACTGCGGTCTGCGGCGGGGCTTGCAGCGTGTGGGCGGCGGACTGCGCGGCGTCGAGGGTTGCGCCGGGGATGATGCCGAGAATGAGCGTGGCGGCGACAGCGAGGAAGAGCGCTGCGATCACGGCAGCGCCGACCACGGGCTTTGGAGCAGCTGGGCGGGCTGAATCGGCGGAGGAGTCTGCGAGCGGGCGCTGCGCGGCGACGAGAGCGAGGCGAAGGTAATAGGCCGCGGCTAATCCGGAGTTGAGCAGGCCGATGATCGCCAACCAGATTGCGCCGCCGCCGACCGCGGCGGTGAAGGAGTAGAACTTGGCGAAGAAGCCGCCGGTGAAGGGAATGCCGATGAGCGAGATCAGAAAGAAGAGGAGCAGGCTGCCGAGTATTGGGGAACGATAAACGAGGCCGCGGTAGTCGTCGATGAGTGAGAGCTGCTCGTCGTATCCGGCGACGAGAGTGACGATGGCGAAGATGCCGACGTTCATGGCGGCGTAGGCGGCGATGTAGAAGGCGGCAGCCGCGATGCCGATTTCGCCGATGCCGGCGAAGGCGGCGAGCAGATAGCCGGCGTGGGCGATGGCGGAGTAGGCCAGCATGCGCTTGACGTTCTGCTGGCGGAGCGCGGCGAGGTTGCCGACAGTCATGGAGAGGACGGCGACGATCCAGAGCAGCGGCGCCCAGAGTGAGCGGAGGTTAGGGAACATTTCATAGACGACGCGCAGGAGCAGCGCGAAGGCCGCGGCTTTGGGCGCGGTGGAAAGCAGCGCGACGACGGGCGAGGGCGCGCCTTCGTAAACATCAGGCGTCCAGACGTGGAAGGGTGCGGCCGAAACCTTGAAGAGAATCCCGACCAGCATGAGAGCGAGCGCGGCGAGAACGAAGGTTTGATTATGCGCGGCGGGAGCGAGATGTGCGATCTGGTAGATCTGCGTGGTTCCGGTAGCGCCGAAGACGAGTGCGATGCCGTAGAGCAGGAAGGCTGTGGCGAAGGAGCCGAGGAGGAAGTATTTGATGGCGGCTTCAGGGCTTTTGGCAGTGTTCTTGCGGTAGCCGGCGAGGACGTAGGTGGAGATGGAGGAGATTTCGAGGGCGATGAAGACGACGAGGAGTTCGACGGCGGAGGTGAGCAGGCACATGCCGACGGCGCCGAAAACGACGAGCGCGTAGAACTCGCCCTGGTGGTGGCTGTGCGACGGCAATGTGTCGAGGCTGAGCAAGAGGGCGACGAGAACGATGCCGCAGATGAGGACGTGGAAGAAGACGGTGAAGGCGCTGGTCTCAACGGTAGAGAAAAAGCCGGTGCCTTGAGGCAATGAAAGCTGCCACAGGCTGGCCCAGAGGGCCAGAGTGGTTCCGACGGCGGCGACCCAGCCGAGCGGGCGGCGCGGCCACGCGGGAGGGAGCGAGGCATCAAGGAGCATGACGGCAACGCCGGTGAGCGTGAGGATGACCTCAGGGAGGATGCGGTAGATGTCGGGGACTGGACTCACCGCGGGACCTCCGGGTCGGGCAGAGATTGGCGGTTCTTCGCGTCGACGTTGGAAAAGGCAACCGCAGGTCCTTCGACTCCCTTCACTGCGCTTCGGTCGCTCAGGATGACAGAACTTTGTGCGGCGGCGGGATGTTGCGGCGGCGGATGGACGCCGATCTTCCACCCCTGCAAGCCAGAAGCGGGCTTGCTGGGGACCCCGGTTTGGATGGTGTTGAGCCAGAGCGACGGCGCGAGGCCCATGACGAGCATGAGCACGACGAGCGGTGTGAGCACGGCCAGCTCGCCGAAACGGAGATCGACCGGTGGTTTGGAGGCAGCCAGTGCGCTTTCGGGGCCGTAGAAAATCCGCTGCACCAGCCAGAGCATGTAGGCCGCGCCGAGAATGACGCCGAGCGAGGCGGCGACGGCCCAGCCGCGGCTGATCTGGGTAAAAGTGCTCGAAAGGATGAGGAACTCGCCGATGAAGCCGCTCAGCATGGGCAGGCCGATCATGGCCAGCGACGCGATAACGAAGTAGGAGGCCGCGCGGGGCAGCTTGGCGGCGAGACCGCCGTACGAGTTGATGATGCTGGTAGCGTAGCGGAGCTCGAGCGCGCCGAGGAGCAGGAAAAGCGCGCCGTCGACGACGCCGTGAGAGAGGATTTGATAAACGGCGCCCGACCAGCCGGTGCGCGTGAGGCCGTAGATGGCGAGGACGATGAGGCTGAGGTGACTAAGCGCCGCGTAGGCCATCAAGCGCCAGAAGTCGCGCTGGACGAGGGCAAGACAGGCTCCGTAGAGGATGCCGATGACGGCGAGCGCGATGAGAAGCGGAGCGAGGGCGCGCGCCTGAGCGGGGAAGAGCCCTACGTGGAAACGAATCATGGAGTAGAGGCCGAGCTTGCCGGCCACGACCATGGCCAGCGCGACGGGAGCTTCGTTGTAAGTGTCGGCGAGCCAGCCGTGAAGCGGGAAGACGGGGACCTTGACCGCAAAAGCGAAGAGAAATGCGAGCGCGACCCAGAAAAGCGCGCCTGCGGGAAGAACGCCACTGGCGGTTTGATACTGGAGATCGGTGAAATTGAATGTGTGGGTACGCACATAGAGCCAGAGAATCGCGACCAGCAGCGGCGCAGAGGGAATGAAGGTGAAGAGAAAGAATTTGAGCGCGGCGCGCGGGCCGTCTTTGCGGCCATACATGGCGATGAGGATGGCCATGGGCACCAGCGAAAGCTCCCAGAAGCCGTAGTAGAGCATGAGATCGAGCGAGACGAAAACGCCGAACATGGCGGTCTGCTGGACCAGAAAGAGTGAGTAGAAAACTTTGCGGCGGGTTTGGATGGCGTTCCAACTGGCGATGACGCCGACCGGCGCGAGCAGCCCGACGAGAACGACGAGCCATAGGCTCAGGCCGTCGACGCCGACGTGGTAAAAGATGGCGGGGTTCTCGATCCATGGTTCGTTGATCTCGAACTGGAAGCCGGACTGGCCGGCGATGAAGTGCGCGGGAAGATGAAGCGTGAGCAGAAACGTGACGAGGGTGGTGACGAGCGCGATCCAGTTGGGTAGCTTGAAGCGGTCGGGCAGGAGCGCGATAAGGACCGCGCCCGCAAGAGGGACCAGCAGGATGAGGGTGAGGATGATGGGATCGAATGCGTGCATCATCTCAACCCTCCTGCCTGCCCGAAGTGAATCACGGTGATGTGGCTGACTTTGTAAATTGGCTCGACATGAAAGAAGGAAATACTCCACGCGTGAGGCGAGCCCCTGAACAGCAGGAACAACAGAACGGCAGCGGCCGCTGCGGCCAGCCATGCGGCGTACGAGCGCAGGTTGCCGGATTGCCAGCGCTGCAGAATCATGCCGGTGAGGCTGGCGACGCCGGCAAGCAGCCAGGTCACTCCGCCGAGGATCGCCGTATCGACGACCCAACCCAGAACATACTTCGAGATCGAAAGCAGCGGCTTCACGAGGCTGGCGCTGTAGATCTCGTCGACGTAGTACTTGTTCGAGAGCAGCTTGTAGCCGGTGGGAAGCGCGGCGGCGAGTTGCGCAGGGCGTTCCTTCTTGCGGCGGTAGTATTTATCCGCGATCAGCCAGCCTTCGAGGGCGACGAGAACGGCTGCGACGCTCAGGACGAATTCGAGGCCGGGATTGCCGGGTGGCATGGGGCGATGCGCGGCGGCGGCGGGAGCCAGGTAGGCGCTGAAGCGAACGCTGCCGATCCAGCCGCCGCAGACGGAGAGGATCGCCAAAATGACCAGCGGGCCGCGCATGGACCAGGGGCTCTCATGAGGATGAACTTTCGGTGTGCGCAATTCGCCGAAGAAGGTGAGATACCAGAGGCGGAACATGTAGAGCGATGTAAGGAGAGCGGTGACGAGGCCGACAAACCAGAGGATCTTACCGCCGGTTCCCTGAAGAAATGCGGCGTAGAGAATGGCGTCTTTCGAAAAGAAGCCGGCGAAGGGAAAGAATCCGGCGATGGCGAAGACGGCCGCGGTCATGGTCCAGAAGGTGACGGGAAGTTTCTTGCGCAGGCCGCCCATTTTGCGCAGGTCCTGCTCGCCGCCCATTGCGTGAATGACGGAGCCGGCGGCGAGAAAGAGCAGCGCCTTGAAGAATGAGTGCGTGACGAGATGGAAGATGGCGGCGGAGTAGGCCGCGACGCCGCAGGCGAGAAACATATAGCCGAGCTGCGAGATGGTGGAGTAGGCGAGCACGCGCTTGATGTCGTTTTGCGCGAGGCCGATGGTAGCGGCGAAGAGCGCCGTGGCCGCGCCGACGATGGCGACGACCGCAAGAGCGATGGGTGCTCGGTCAAAGAGCAGGTGGGCGCGGGCGATCATGTAAACGCCGGCGGTGACCATGGTGGCGGCGTGGATGAGCGCGGAGACGGGCGTGGGGCCTTCCATGGCGTCGGGCAGCCAGACGTAGAGCGGGAGCTGCGCGCTTTTGCCCGCGGCGCCGAACAAGAGGCAGAGACAGATGACGGTGAGGACGCTCGCGTGCCACCCGGGATTCATGGCGAGCAGTACGGCAATCCGGCTGAAGCTGAGGGTGCCGAAGGTGGCGAGGATGAGGAAGATGCCGATGAGGAAGCCGAAGTCGCCGATGCGGTTGACGATGAAGGCCTTTTTGCCGGCGTCGGCGGCGGAGTTGCGCTGGAACCAGAAGCCGATGAGCAAATAAGAGGCGAGGCCGACGCCCTCCCAGCCAACGAACATGAGAAGAATGTTGCCGGCTAGGACCAAAAGCGTCATGAAGAAGAGGAAGAGATTGAGGAAGCTGAAGTAGCGCGCGTAGCCGGGTTCGTCGCGCATGTAGCCGGCGGAATAAACGTGGATGACGAAGCCGACGCCGGTGACGACCAGCAGCATGACCATCGAGAGTTGGTCGAGGACGAGGCTGAAATCGACTTGGATTTGGCCGACGGCGAGCCATGGATAAGGAAGGGTCTCCACGCTGGGAAGAGCGAGGGCAGTCACTGGCCCGCAGCCAGGGCAACTGGTAGCAGCGGAGATATTGCTCGCCACGAAGGCGCCGAGGACCAGGACGAACGAGGCGAGCGGGGCGAGCACACCGATGGCGGACACAAGCCGCTTGGGCAGCCGCGAGCCGAGGATTCCGTTGAGCAGGAAGCCGGCAAAGGGCAGCAGCACGATCAGCCAAAGGTGGGCAGACTCGTTCATAGTTTCATCAGGTCGATGCGGTCGACGGCCAATGTGGCGCGGGCGCGGAAGACGGCGATGATGATGGCGAGGCCGACGGCGGCTTCGGCTGCGGCGACCATCATGACGAAAAAGACAAAGATCTGGCCTCGCACCTCGTGCCACTGGTAGGCGAAGGCGACAAAGGAGAGATTGACCGCGTTGAGCATGAGCTCAATGGACATGAAGACGGTGATGAGATTGCGCTTGATGAGGAAGCCGATGACGCCGAGGGAAAAGAGCACTGCGCTGAGAAGCAGATACCAGGAGAGCGGGACGTCGTGTTGGAGGAGGCTCACTTTTCAGCCGTCCTTTCCGCGCCGCCCATCTTGGAACCTTCGCTGCGCGCCAGCGCGACTGCGCCGAGGATGGCGATGAGGATGAGCACGGAGGTGACTTCAAAGGGGAGAAGCAGCTCGTGGAAGAGCACCTGGCTGAGGAGGACGAGATTCGATTGGTCAGGAGCGTTGGTGAGCCCCTGGCCGAGGCGCGCAGTTCCGAGGCCTTGAGCGCGGAGAACGATGGTGGCGAGGACGGCCAGAAGGGCGACGACGGCGGGAAAGCCGATGGGAATCGCGGCGCGGCTGCCGAGAGTACGCTCTTCGCGGCCGGCGTTTAGCAGCATGACGACGAAGGTGAACAGGACCATGACGGCGCCCGCGTAGACGATGATCTGGGCGATGGCGAGAAACTCCGCGCCCAGCAGCAGGTAGAGGACGGCGAGGGAGGTCATGACGACGATGAGGGACAGCGCGCTGTTGATGGGATGGGTCTGCAGCAGGAGATTGATGGCTCCAGCGAGGCAGAATCCGGCAAAGAGGAAGAACAGGATCAGGTGCATCGTGGTTCGAGGAAAATCCTTCCCGATTGTAAATGAGCGCGAACCAGCATCGGGACCGAGGCGCGCCGTCAGCGATACGCAAGCCAGAGGCTTGTTCCCACAATGTTGAGGATGGCAAGCGGAAGCAGAAAGCGCCATCCGAAGTTCATCAACTGGTCATAACGGAAGCGCGGCAAGGTTCCCCGCACCCAGACGTACAGACATAGAAACGCGAAAACTTTAATCACGAACCAGAACAGGGGCATTACGACGTTGATGAAGGTGCTCTGGAGCTGGAAGTCGCCGAGAGGGTTGGTCCAGCCGCCGAGAAAGAGCAGGGTAGCCACGCAGCCCACGTTGATCATGTTGCCGTACTCGGCCATGAAGAACATGGCGAACTTCATGGAGCTGTACTCGGTGTGATAGCCGCCGGTGAGTTCGCTTTCGGCTTCGGGCAGATCGAAGGGCGAACGGTTGGTCTCAGCAAAGGCGGCCATGAGGTAGATGAAGAAGGCGACGAACTGAAGTCCGCCGAAGATGTTCCAGGAGGCAATGCCGTGGGTGGCCTGCTGTTCCACGATGACACGGAGGTTGAGCGAGCCGGCGCGAAGCACGACGCCGACGAGCGAAAGGCCGAGAGCCAGCTCGTAACTGATGAGCTGCGCTGAGGAGCGAAGTGCGCCGAGCAGGGAGTACTTGTTGTTCGACGACCAGCCGGCGAGGGCAATTCCATAGACACCCATCGAGGTGATGCCGAGGATGACGAGCAGGCCGATGTTGACGTTGGAGATCTCGAAGAGATCGAAGCCGTGCGGGCCCATGCCCGGCGCGCCGAAGGGAATGACGGCGATGGCGATGAGCGCGCAGCCGAGAGAGAGGATGGGCGCGAGGAGATAGATGGGGCGATAGACGGCCGTGGGAATCAGGTCTTCTTTGAGGAAGGACTTGGCGCCGTCGACGAGCGGCTGCAACAGGCCGAAGGGACCCACGCGGCTGGGGCCCCAGCGGTTCTGGATGCGGCCGACGAGCTTGCGCTCCAGGAGCACGGTGTAGGCGATGCCGAGCAGCATCACCACCGTAACCACGGCGACTTTGGCCAGGCTCCATAAAAGGAATTCAAGGATCGTCACGTGCGTTTGGCCTTCTGTTTGACCACTCGGTGTTCTTCAGGGGCTAAAGCCCCGGTTCATTCTTGACCATCTACGGCACGACTGAAGTCGTGCCCTGATGCGTGATGGTTGTTTGTCCTTCCCCACCCTAAACGGAAAAACGCTTAGGATGAGGCACCCGGCTGCGCTGGGTTGGGCTGATGGGACCCACTAAAGCGCCTTGTGAATGCTGCCGCGAGTACCTACAAGTCTGCCAAGAGCATCAAATAGAGAAAGAGGTCGGCGAAGCCGCTGAGCCCGCCGATAGATGGCTCCGCTATTCCTGTTTCAAAAGGCGAGGCGAACGGGATTGCGATACCTCGGCCCCAATAATGGTCAACCGCCTCGCTCAGCAGGAGAATTACCAGACACGCAATGGCAGTGATGAAAACTCTCGTTGCAAAAGCAGAATTGGAGATGCGGCCCCTCAATTCGAACCAGTTACGCAACACAGGCATCGAGGCACGAGGATCTGCTGCGTTTTTGCTGTCCCCCGCGTCCCCTCGCGGGAGAAGGTTCCAGACCAGTGGAGCGAAAGAAAGTCCGAGCAAGATGATAGCGCCGAGGGCGCCCAATTTTAACAACCGCATGACGCCGGAGGTGTGGAGCGCCCATAGTACCGGATTGGAGAACACGAGCCGGCCGCTCTCGAACGGATCCGTTCCGTATTGAGTCGAGAAGGGCCAGTCCCGCCCGTTCGCTGAAAGCACGAGAAGGCAGAGCAAAAATAGGATGTTCATCGTCACACACGCACCCACCCCATTCCGGCCGCGATCCTGGCTACGCTTCAGAGTTGTCGCTAACTGGAGCCATGTCGTCCCCGCCAGCAAGAGAAGAAGAAACAAGTAGAAAGCGCCGGAAGAGTAGTGGAGCCTGGCAAGCACTCCGAAGTAAACCGCTGAACACAGAAGGGACCTGAACAGGAAACGTGTGCGGTCGATCTGGCCTTGGAAGGAGAACCAGTGTTTTTCTGCGACTTCAACAGCCTCCTCGCCGCGCGAACTACCGGAATCCGGCAAAATACTCAGATTGCTCATGTGCTTCTCCCGAAGCTAAGAATTGTAAGTTCCCTCAGAGGTCCCAGAATACCGCTACTTGGACAAAATCGAGGTGTCCCAGGTTCCAAAAGCGGGGCCTGGGGCGCCCAGTATCGATATGGCAGCAGGCGGCCAGGGACCTAGTCCGCCGCGGTTTTTGCCAACTCCTGGGCCTGATGTTCTTCGAGTTGCTTGAGCGCTGAGCTGAAGCGGCCCAGCGTTCCGGAGGTGAAGAGAGTATCGTGCGCGGCAATGACGAGGTCCGGGTGGCCAGCGCGGAGACCGGGACAAACCCGGGCGAGGCCGAGCTCCGTGTGCACGTCGTTGCCCGCGAAGAGATTGATACGGTCGAGTGTGTAGCCGGGGACGAGACGTTCGATCTCGTCGAGGACGGCAAGAGGATCGAAGGGGCTGAGTTTGGGCTCGAGTCCGTTGGCTTCAAGCCAAACAGCGTGACGGTCGGCCTCGCCGGCTTGCGCGCCGCGCGATTGGCCGAGATCGCCGGTGGTGCCGGAGCGGCCGAAGGGAACCAGGGACTTGATGTCGGCGCCCATGGCATCGGCGAGGCGGACGAGGATTTCGAAGTCGGGTTTGACTTGGGCGCGATCGGCGGCCTTGCGGACCATTTGGATGTCGCCAAAGGTGTTGGTGACGGTGCCGGATTTTTCGTAGAGGCTGGCGGCGGGAAAGACGACGTCGGCAAGAGCAGCAGTTTCGGTGAGAAAAAGATCCTGCACGACGAGAAATGTGCTTTCGAGTGCAGAGGGATTGATCTTAAGGCGCGAAACCGGGTTGGCGCCAACGACGAGCAGCGCGCCGAGTTCGCCTTTGCCCGCGGCTTCGAACATTTGCGGCAGCGATTTGCCGGGCGCGGCGGGGAGGTTGGGGTACTCGGCGAAGGCGCCGGGCGCGGTGACCGGAACGTAGCCGGGAAGCAGATCAGGGAAGAGACCCATGTCGGCTGCGCCGCGCGAGTTCGAGTGGTCGCCGAGATAGGCGAAGCGAACAGAATCGGGATTGGGTCCGCGCTTGAGGCCCCAGGCGACGAGATTTTCGACGTCTGCGCCGCGGAATTCTTCACCGAAGATGACGATGAGTGATTCCTCAGCGAGGATGGCTCTGCTGAAGTCGGATTGGCCGGCTTCGAGGAGTGTAGCGAGATATTTGTAACCGCCGGACGGAAGGTGATGCACGGCTTTGGCCTGGCGCTCGAGCTTGATGGGCTTGGAATTCGCGACGTAAAGGCGGGCGCGATTGAGGCGCACGTTGGTGCGAAGCAGCCAAGCGAGGAGCGGGTGTTCGTCGGTGGGATTGCCGCCGACGAGGAGAATGGCGCAAGCGGACGCGATGTCGCGCAGGCTTGCGGTTTTTCCGGAGTGGCCGCTCAGGGCGCGGGCGAGCGAAGCATAATCGGTCGTCCGCTCGTGGTCGATGTTGTTGGTGTGGAGGACGGTGCGCGCGAATTTCTGCAGCAGGTAGTTTTCTTCATTAGTCGTACGATTGGATCCAATGATGCCAATGGCCGAGCCCCCGCGCGTGTCGCGGATCTCTTTCAATTTGCCGGCGGCAACGCGGATCGCGTGCTCCCAAGTGGAGGGTTCGAGCTTGCCTTGCGCGTTGCGGATGAGAGGCTGCGTGAGGCGATCGGGGCTGTCGACGAAGTCGAAGCCGAAGCGGCCCTTGGCGCAGAGGAAGTCGTTGTTGATGCCGCTTTTGTCGCGATTGTCGGCGCGAACGATGGTCGCGCCGTCGCTAGTCTGGCGCACGCCGAGGGTGACTTTGCAGCCGTCAGCGCAATGCGTGCAGATGGTGGAGACGTGGTTCATCTCCCAGGGGCGGGTCTTGTAGCGGTAAGCGCCGCTGGTGAGCGCGCCCACGGGGCAAACGTCGATGCACATGCCGCACTGCTCGCAATCGAGCCGGGTACCGTCGTTGGGAGCGATGACCGAGCCGACGGCGCGGTTCTGCACGCCAAGCGCCCACACGTCCATGCCCTCGCCGCAGATGCGCGTGCAGCGGTAGCAAAGAATGCAGCGGGGGCGGTCGTAGAAAACGGCGGGGGACCACTGCTGCTCCTCGCGGTGGTGCTTGGCCTCGGCATAGAGACTTTCGCCGGCGCCGTAGCGGAAGTTCATGTCCTGGAGTTCGCATTCGCCGCCCGCGTCGCAGACCGGGCAGTCGAGAGGATGGTTGCCCAGAACCAGCTCGACCATGGCTTTGCGCGCCTGCGCGATCTCTTCGGACTCAGTGATGAAGACCTGGCCTTCGGCGACGGTGGTGGTGCAGGCGGTTTGCAACTTGGGCACTCTTTCCTGGCGCACCAGGCACATGCGGCATGCGGCCTGCAGCGAGAGTCCGGGATAGTAGCAAAAGGCCGGGATCTCGATACCGGCCTTGCGGCAGGCGTCAATCAGCAGCGTTCCCGCGGGAGCGGTCAGCTTCTTTCCATCGACGGTGAAGGTGACGTCGGGCATTCGGGATATTACGCGGCCTTAGTTGTCTTCATCTGAGTGCGAATCCGAGGTACCGGCACTGACAGCCATTCGACGTAATACCGCGGCTTCTTCCTTTTCGTGCGCGGAGCGAAGTCGAAGGTCGTGGACGCAGGGTGCGGAATCGGATCGTTTTCTGCGGCCAGCCAATTCAAGTGGGATTCGGCCGCTTCGAGATAACGCCGCCTAGTCTCGCTTAACGTTCGACCGACCGCAAAGCATCCGGGAATATCGGGAGCAAAGGCGCCGAGGCTCTTCTCGCCCACTTCAAAGACGACCATGAACTCTTTCTTCATTTCATTCCTGCCTGCTTAAGCATTGCCTTCAGAATTCCGGGCGGAATATCGTCGTTCGGATGACCCGCTACTGTTACTTTACCGGGTTTTGAGGGATGCGCCCACTGCTGATGGCTGCCCTCTTGGTTTTTCATGCGCCAGCCGTTGTCCCGAAGCAGTCTCGTAAATTCTCTGTATTTCATCTTTCGTCTTAGTCCGAGCCTTCCGGGAAATTACGGCGCGAAACGGATTCGTCGCTTACACCACTGTTAACTGCGGCACGCCTTCCCTTGCAAACGGACACGGCCTGCCGTTCAAATGATCTTCAAACTCCTTGCGAAACTTTTTGACGAAAGCGATGGTGGGCATGGCGGCTGCGTCGCCGAGGGGACAGAAGGTGCGGCCCAAAATGTTCTCGGCGGTACGGCGGATGTTGTCGATGTCGCTGGGCGTGCCAAAGCCTGCGTGGAAGCGGGTGAGAGACTTCTTCAGCCAGTCAGTGCCTTCGCGGCAGGGAATGCACCAGCCGCAACTCTCATGCTGATAAAAACTGATGGTGCGGAGGGCGAATTCGACCATGCAGGTTTGATCGTCGATGACCACGACGCCGGCGGAGCCGAGCATGGAGCCGGCTTTGCCCACCTGGTCGAAGTCCATGCCGATATCGATCTCTTCAGGTAACAGGACGGGCGTGGACGAGCCGCCGGGGACCACGGCTTTTAATTTCCGCCCGCCGGGTATGCCGCCGGCTACGTCGTAGATCATCTTTTTTAGGTTGTAGCCCATGGGCAGCTCGTAGACGCCGGGGCGCTCGACGTGGCCGCTGATGGAGAACAGGCGTGTGCCACCGTTGCGCGGGGTGCCGATGGCCGCATAGGCTGCCGCTCCCATGTCGATGACGTGAGGCACGGTGGCGATGGTCTCGGCATTGTTGATCACCGTGGGACCGCCGTAAAGGCCGACGACCGCAGGGAAGGGCGGCTTGATGCGCGGAATCCCGCGCTTGCCTTCGAGCGACTCCATGAGCGCTGACTCTTCACCCACTTCGTAAGCGCCCGCACCGGTTTGGGTGACGATCTGGAACTCGACGCCGGAGCCGAAAATGTTGTTGCCCAGGAAGCCGCGATCGTAGGCGTCGGCGACGGCGCGCTCCACGATCTCGAGCAGATAGCGATACTCGCCGCGCAGGTAGATAAAACCCATCTTCGCGCCCACGGCGAGGCCGGCGATGATGGCGCCCTCGATAACGGCGTGGGGATCATGCAGAAAGATGAGGTGATCCTTGCAGGTCCCGGGCTCGCTCTCGTCGCCGTTGACGAGGATGTACTTTGGCTTGGGGGATTGCCGGGGGACGAAGGACCACTTCATGCCCGCGGAGAAGCCGGCGCCGCCGCGGCCGCGGAGATTCGAGGCCTTCATCTCGTTGATCATCCAGTCGGGGCCCTGCGCGAGACACTTTTTGACGGCTTGATAACCGCCGAGCTCGATGTACCGGTCAATTTTCTCCGCGCCCATGCCGAAGCGCCGAGAAACGATTTTGACCTCGTCGGGATGGGAGACGAGCCTAGGCACCGGGGGCCTTGCCTTTCTCTTTTGCCTTCTCTTTTGCCTTTCGCCCCAGCGACCCCGGCTCCCCGAGCCGCGCGTCGCCCCCCCGCTGCGCGACCCCGGCCTGGCCGCGATAGCCCGCGAGGATGCCGGGCACGAGGTCGGGCTTAAGCTCGTCGTGGAAGTCGTAGTTGACCTGAATGGCGGGCGCCCAGCAGCAGGCGCCGATGCACTCGACTTCTTCGAGAGAGAAGAGGCCGTCCGGGGTGACGCCTTTGGGGCCGATACCAAGCTCCTCCTGGAAGCGCTCGTAGACGTCGTAAGCTCCCCGCAACATGCAACTGATGTTGGTACAGACCTGGATGTTGTAGCGGCCGGCAAGCTTGAAGCGAAGCATGGAGTAATAGGTGGCCACGTTGCGGACTTCAAGCTCGGTGATGCCGATGCGGCGGGCGACCTCAGCGATGACGGCATCGGAGAGATAGCCGATCTCGTCCTGGGCGTAGAGCAGCATGGGGATGAGGGCGGAGCGCTTGACGGGATATTTCTTGACCAGCGCATCGAAGCGCGCGGCAAGCTGGGGCGAGAAGACCGACATGGTCTCGGGATTTTTGTTGTCAGGGCTCATCGCGTCGACGCTTCAGATTGCTCCCGAATTTGATCAGGCAAGTTGTCCTGCATCAGTTCCTTTGCCCAGGCTTCGGCGATCATGTCCAGCTCTTGTTCGCCCGCCGGGCCGCGCAGACGGCCGTGCTCCGTGAGTTCCAACGTTCCACTTTCCTTATTCTCTCGCGTCCAGGTGACGGCTGCACCCTTGCGTTTGAGGTCGAGCGATTTCTTGCCGCGGCGAATGGTGATTCTGTCTTCGCCCAGATCCAGCGTGGCCTGGCGATTGGTGATGAGTCCGTGCGCAGCGGTGTAGCTCGAGAGCAGTGAAGCGAGCGAAATCCAGAGTTCCGCAAAGACCCGCGAATCGGTTGGCGGCCGGCGAAGATTCGCTCGAAGTCTCGAAGGCCGCAGAAGGTTCCGGCTTCAATCGAAGTTCCCCATAAGGAGACCGGAAACAACCTCGGCTGCAATCCTGTCGGGACTGTATCCGACGGCAACTTTCTCGGCCTCGTCAATCGCAGAGGCCTGCTGATCCACCGCGGGGTTTATGAGATATTCCTTTCTCGAGATTTCAGAGCGATTCGGCGGGCCGAGAATCACAGCCGTGATTCGCCCTTTTGCCTCCTGCAGTTCCACGTTGCAAAGCAATGCGGTGTCAAAGGTCAAAGAGAGCTTTCCCAGGAAACCAGGCATGAAAATTCGCTCAATCACCGGCAGGTCCCGCTTGCGAAGCTCCACATTGGCCTTTCCAACTTCCTTTTCGATTTGCGCCTTCACGCTTTCATAAAAGGCGACCGGGTCAACTTCATGTTTCACCCGCCTCTTATGGGCCGACTTGACGGCCTCTCCGGAGCCTTTCAGCTTATCTGCTAACGCACCGTAATCGGTCACGGCGCCCCCTAACTTACCGGTCAATTTCTCCCAGCACGATGTCGATGGAACCGATGACCGCGACCAGGTCGGCGATCAGGCGGCCCTTGCACATGGTTTCGACGGCTTGCAGCGTAGCGAACGACGGATAGCGCATGTGCACGCGGTAGGGCTTGGCGGTGCCGTCGGAGACGACGTAATAGCCCATCTGCCCGTGGCCGCACTCCATGCCCTGATAGACTTCGCCGGCCGGAACGTTGAAGCCTTCGGTGACGATTTTGAAGTGATGGATGAGAGCCTCCATCTGGGTTTTCATTTTTTCGCGATCGGGCAGGACGATCTTGGGCGCATCGGCCTTGACCGGCCCGCCGGGCATACCGTCGAGCGCCTGTTGGATGATCCCGGTGCTTTCGCGCATCTCGACCAGCCGCACTTCATACCGTGCCCACGTGTCGCCGACGGTGGAGGTGGGCACCTTGAATTGGAACTTCTCGTAGCTCGAGTACGGCATATCGCGGCGGAGATCGATATCCACGCCGGAAGCGCGCAGGGGAGGGCCGGTGACGCCGAACGCAATGGCATCGGCTGCAGAGAGATAGCCCACGCCCTTCAAGCGATTCATGAAGATCGGATTGCCCGTGAGCAGGTTGGAGTATTCGTCGATCTTTTCGGGGAAAGTGGTGATGAAGGCCTGGACGCGGTCGAACCAGTCGAGCGGCGGCTCCATGGCCAGGCCGCCGATGCGGAAGTAGCTGGTCATCATGCGCTGGCCTGCCACGGCCTCGAAGAGACGGAGAATTTCCTCACGCTCGCGGAAGGTGTAGAGGAAAACGGTGAGGGCGCCAATGTCCATGGCGTGCGTGCCCAGCCAGATAAGGTGCGAGTTGAGGCGGCTGAGCTCGGTGAGCAGGACGCGAATCCACTGGGCGCGGTCTGGGAATCTCGAGGCCCAGCAACTTTTCCACGGCGAGGCAGTAACAGAGATTGTTGGAGAGCGGATCGAGGTAATTGATGCGGTCAGTGAGGGGAACCACCTGTTGGTAGAACTTGGCTTCGCAAGTCTTCTCGATGCCGGTGTGAAGGTAACCGATCTCGGGGCGAACGCTGACGATGACTTCGCCGTCGAGTTCGACGACCAAACGCAGCACGCCATGCGTGGCCGGATGCTGCGGTCCCATGTTCAGGATCATTTGGCGCTCGCCGGCGCTTTCGGCGGCGGGGAGCTCGAGGACCGGCGCGCCAGGCTTGTCGCTCATCAGCGGTAACCCTCCACCGGGTAGTCCTTGCGCAAGGGATGGCCTTGCCAATCGTCGGGCATCATGATGCGGCGCAGATCGGGATGGCCGGCAAAATGGATGCCGAAGAGATCGAAGACCTCGCGCTCGTAAAAGTTGGCGCCCGGCCAGACAGGGATGATGGAATCGACGGTGAGATCGGATTCATCGAGCATCACGCGCAGCCGAATGCGCTCTTTGAAGGCATGCGAAAGGATGTGGTAGCTCAACTGGAAGCGCGGCGAGGCGGGATACCAGTCGACCGCAGTCATGTCCTCAAAGAAGTTGTAGCCGGCTTTCTGAACTGTGGCGCAGGCGGCGCGAATCTCCGCGGTCGCGATGGTGAGCGTGAGTTCGCCGAAGTCGAATTTGGCGTCGGTGAGGGCTTGCGGATTCCACGCGAGAATGGCTTTGATCGCGGCATGATCCGGCAGCGCTTCGAGAACCGCCTGCTTGCCGGAGATTGGGGGTGATGGTTTCGTCATCCTTAAGCCTTGTCAAAATCCGTCTTGCCAAAATCCGTCTTGTCAGAATCCGCCCAGTCCCAAAATCCGCGCAGTCGGCCCGCTTCGTCGCCGATCCGCCCGTTCAAAGGTCCGCTTTATCTTGACTCCAGTTGAGGATGCCTTTGCGCACGATGTAGAAGAGACCGACGGCGACAAAGCCGAGGTAGACGAGCATCTCCCAAAAGCCAAAGAGCCGGGAGCCGGTGATCGCCGGCAAGCGGCGATAGATGACGGCCCACGGCATCATGAAGACCATTTCCACATCGAACAGAATGAAAAGCACGGCCACCAGATAGAAACGCACGCTGAAGCGGCCGCGCGCATCGCCAACGGCCTGGATGCCGCACTCGTAGGCATCCAGCTTGACCGTAGTGTTGCGATGACGGCCGACGAACCATGAGGCCGTAACCATGGCCACCCCAAGCAGAAAGGCAGCGAGAATCTGCATCAACAGCGGGAGATATTGCCAGTCATATGGGATTGGATTCATCGCCGCCCAGTCCGAAGGAAACCGAAATCATTGCGCTTGTTTGGGCGAAAATGTGTCTCCGGCCAAACGGCAATCTAGTTTGAGATTAGGTTTTCAGCCTCATCCCGTCAAGGCAATGCGCGCCGCTGCGGCGGGAAGTGGTTGAATGTGTGCGGGATGCCGTGTTGGATTGCATAGTCAGGTACGCCGCGTGATGGTTAACCCCCTTTGCTGTGAGCCAAATCACTGGCTTTTCCAAACTGATCCGGCATAACGATGCGTGTGCTGTTTTAGGACAGTACATTCGTTATCTCTTGGGCTGAGTAAGAAAAGCCGAAGAAACGGGTTGAGGATTAGCTGCATGGGCTCCATTTCAACGGCAAGTGGTTTTCCTCTGTCGGCTTCGACTTACCCCGCGGATGCCAGGGGTGGCGCCTTGCGCCACAGGCGCATCTCGCCGCAGGCAGGCCGCGCTCTGGAGATTCTGGGCCACGCCATCGAATACCTGAGCGACGAGTATGCGCATGCGGGCGGCTCGCTCTCCGCGCACAACGGCCAGGTGGAAGCGGTGCAGTTGCTGATGGGGATCAACCGCCAGATTTACTTCGCATGTCCGCAGGTGCCCACGCTGGGCGAGCGCTGGCGCGCGCTGGTGCATAGAGAAGCAGCTTCTAGCTCCTAGCTCCTAGAACTGGTTGCATAAACGATGTTTTGAAAGGGCACGGCTTCAGCCGTGCCGCAAGAGGCGCATAAAATCTGGGCTTTAGCCCCCGAGGGATGGTTTGTCGATAATCGAGCAACATTTATGCAACCAGTTCTAGCCTCTAGCCTGTTCGTTCGGCAATCGGCGGCTGCGGTTTAGATCAGCGCCGAGTAACAACAGAGAATTTGATTTGCGCTGTCCCACCCTCGGTAAAAGAATCCGCCGCGGCGGAAACCGAGGATGGGACAGCCAACCCTGACCACTGTCCACTGACCACTGTTACTTGTATCAGGGCATGAGCGGGGCACCCACCCAGTGGGTGGGTCGCATGCCGCAACCTGTCCTCTATTGCCTGAAAACAGACAACGCGGCGGAGCCGCGCTCAGCAGCTTGCGGAAAAACCCGATTCTTTGAAAGGGCACGGCTTCAGCCGTGCCGTAAGCGCAACAAAATCAATGAGGCCTTTAGGCCCTGAGGGATGCTTTTCGGGGATTTCTCCCGAAACCAAGACTTTTTCCGCAGCCTGTCAAGCCCGCGCAGGCCCCGCCTTCGTCTTGCCATCTCGATGGCTTTCAGTCCGCTCGAGCAGACCAATGAGGCCGGAGGCCCGCTCTGACCGACTACCGCGAGTGCAAACACAATCGAATGGCGATCCGCTGTGCCCCTTCATCGCGAAGGAAAGGAAATCCGGGACCTGGACCATTCTCCGCCGCGCAGAAGGCCTGGTTGAACGCTTATGGTGTAACTATGCGCTCAAAGCGGGAAATGATCGGCAAACTTGGTTCATTCCCGACCCCTAACCCCTGATCTCTGATCTCTGTCACCTAGGGGCGAGTTGGACGGCTTTCGAGATTGCTGGGGGGCTTGACAAGAAAAGATAGGGGTCAGGGATCAGGGAACAGAGAAACACGTATCCTTCGACTTCGCTCCGGGCGGGCGGAGGTTGTGGGAGGTATCGGCGTTTATGGGACTGATCCGGAAGGGAGGCAGTGCCACGGCGGCGAGCTGAGAAGGATAGGTGGATTACGCCTACATGCCTTGGCCGGCACTCTGATCAGGCGATCTTGATCCCATTCCTTGAGAGGGTTGAAAGGAACATCACTCCGTATTCAATTACAACGTTTCGAAGCAGCCTCGCATACTCACGGTCCGCGCCGAGGGGGTGCACGCTCGTGTCGCTAATCAGCGTGAATAGGGAAGTGACAAATTCTTCGTGTTGCCTCGTGAAGATGCTCTTGACGCAAAGGTAGTTCGTCGCGTCGCCCCATCGGTCATTGACCGTCTCGCCAGCGGCTTTCGCGATTGCTTTTGCAGACTCGCGATGGAGGTATTCGAGGAAGCTTCGGAGGTGGCCAAGACAATTCTTCAGCTCGAAAACATTCGTTGCGTCGCGGTATTCCTTCTCGGCTTGTTCGAGCCCTTGCTTCAGCATCGGATTGAACCCGAGAGAGTCGAGAAAGGTGATCACCTTGGCTCTATCACCCTCGGTCTCGAGGTTCGGTTTCTCCTTCAGGAGAACGCCCTTCAGGTAGAAGTAGTTCGCCTGTTGGCACTGTGCCGCCAAACCATCTATCGAACGGACAATCCGATTTGCTTCCTTTTCACGTCCGCTCTTATATCGGGGATTCGGGACCGTCTTCCCAACGGTTCCCCGTGCGGAGTGTGTCTGTGCGTCAGCCACCTCGCGAAGCGGCTTAAGCGATTCGTAGAGCGTCTTGAGCTCCTGCTGAGTTAAGACATTGAAATTCAGGGCAACGAGGTCCTCGAGTTCCATCATCATCAGTGCAACTGCAACAGTGGGGGCTCGTACTTGCTGTGTCGCGATCAAAAGTGCGCTCAGGTAACCTGTGCGAATGCAGAACTCTGCGATTAGTGGAAGGTCGGAAATCCTGAGCGAGAAATTCGGGTGGTGGCTTATACCGGAATCTGATCCAGTGAACCCGCCGCGTCGGACATACCCGCAAAGATAGTCGACGAATTCCGCCCGCTGATCTTCTGCAAGGTGCCGGAAAACAGCCAGGAGGAGGTCGTAATTTGTCCCCCCGAAAGCATAAGTTTCAGGGAACTCCGATACGATCCGTGGATTCTCTGCACGGAGAGTCGTCAGGTTGGTTCGCGTAAAGCGTCGGAGCGCTTCGAAGAACGCCGTGGCTCGATCCTGCCCGACACGTTCTGATAAGTCGCTGTAGTCGTCGCGGTAACCAATCGTCGGCCGGACCCGTTCCTCATTCAGGATTTGGGTTGCGGTTTCCTTCGCCTCTTCGAGTTGCATACCCCGAAGAATACCACTCTGTAAGTAGCTGTTAAGTGACTGCACCGAGATTGAAACAATGCGCTCGCCGTTAGCTTGCGGGGGCTCTTTCCGACTAGCGAGTCTGGGGCCGCATTCGTCGATGTCATAGTAACTGGTGCAAAGGTGCCCCTCCGCTGCCTACCTTCGGTGGGGCTATGATGTGTCCATGTTTGGGCCGCCGCTGAAAGGGCTTTCACTTCGCGAGAGATGGCGCTTCTTCGCCTCGATGTTCTCTATCGATAGGAGCCGCCGCGTTCCAAGGCTTGTGCTGCACGAGAAATTTGAGAGGTGGGTGAAGTGGACTCTCCGGGCGCTCGCATTGATAGGAGTGGTTGTCGGGGGCTTCTCGTTTCACGCGTGGTATTACGGCGTTGGCACAGCAGTTCTGATTCTCGCGGTGCAGCAGTTGTTCGAAAGAGTTCTGTTCGAATACACGGCAATCCACGTGGCTCCCATGCCTCAGCGATATGAAGCGGGGCAATGGATTTCGATGATCTATCTGTATTCACGGGACCCCGAAGCTCCAATAATTCTTGGCCCGGCATTCAAGGAACGACAGTATGCAAGAGAGATTTTGGACGTTTTACGGAGTTGGAACTATGGCGAGGAGGAAGACCCGAACGATTACATTCGCTTGAGCTTCATCATGGAGAGCCCGGAGGAATATTCGGTTTATCTTTACCCCGCTCCGCGAAGGCCAAGTGCTAAAGAGTTTTTCGACAAATATGAATCAGAGTCGCGGGGGACCAAACCTGGCAAACGGTTGATGCGTCTCGAAATCAGGATGACTTTCTGCAAAACATTTCCCCGAGCGAATTCACTTTTGCCGGCGGTTCATAACCGCTTGCGAGGGACCGAGCCGTTTCTGCTGACAACGTTCTTCAGCTCAGAAAGAGGATACGAACCGCTTCTGGACGAAGCGGTTCTGAAGTTCGGGTATAAGTTTGCAGAACGCAGCGCTCTGACGAAATCTGATTATGAATCGCAACATCTGAAGGAGTGGAGGCGGCAAAAGAACGCCAAGCCCATTCGGCCAGCGTGATCCGGGCGACATGGCGCCATCTCGGCTGCTTGAGCGGGTCACCTTCTGGCGCGCCTTATTTCAGTCCCCACGGTCAAGGCGGGATGTTTATCAGCTGGTCGATGCGGAGTGGAGAGGTTTGAGTCGATTGGTGCTGGCAAGCTGGCTTGTGGTGAATTGCTCAAGCGATACGGTTCCGAAGCGGAAGTCGTTGTTTTTTGGCTGGGGCGGAGCGCAAGGAACAGGGAACAGGGAACAGAGATCAGAGATCAGAGATCAGGGATCAGAAAGACGGGGCACCCGGAGGCCGAGACGCACCTTCAAAATACAATTCGTAACTTTTCTTGGTGCGTGTCACCCTCAAAAGCTAACTTTCCTAGGTTAGCTTTGCCCCTGAAAGCTAACTTTTCTAGGTGCATGTCCCCCAAAAACCTAACCTCTAGCGGTTACATTTGGGGGCCAAAGCTAACCATTTAAGCGAACATTTGAGGGGTTTCACGCACCATCAAAGCGAACATTTGGCTTGATTTAGCGCGCTTTAAGAGCCCGCACAAAAAACCGCCGCCGCCGCCGGCCGCCGGGATCAAAAGCACCGCTATTGGCCGAGAATCAAAACCGCAAACAAGACTAGCCACGCAAGCCCCATGGTGTGCCAGAACCACGCGGTCGAGTCGACGGCGATCTGGCGGGACTCGACGCGTTTGAGGCGGGCGAGCGCGCAGAGGCAGAAGAGCAAGGCCAATATGCCGATGACCAAATGCGCGCCGTGCAGTCCGGTGATGACGTAGAAGAAGTAGCTGGCCGGCGTGGCCCAACGGTCGAAGGCGAATCCCTGTGCGGTTAACTGCTTCCAGGCCATGACCTGGCCGATAAGAAACAGCGCGCCCAAAACCAGAGTGGCGGCCAGCCAGGGAAGGGTGCGGCGCAGCGCCGGTCGTCCCAGGCCGAGCCATTCTTCGAGGACATCAAACTCGCGAAAGATGTGTTGGCGGGCGCGCTCCATGGTGAGGGTGCTGAGCAGCAGGACCGCAGTGTTGAGGAAGAGAATGGGCGGCAGCAGGACGGGATGCCAGTCGCCGATCTGGCGAAGGGTTTGGGGGTCCATGCGCATGCCGGCCTGACGCGCGTAAAACAGCGCCACCAGCACAACAAAGAACATCATGTCGCCAGCCAAGGCGCAGAAGACGAAGGCCCGCGTGCGGTGCAGAACCTCGCGAGGTCCGCGGCGCGGACTTTTCCAGTCGTCATCGCCGCCGCCGCCACCGCCGCCGGTAGGCCGCCGGTCAACAGGCGGCTTGCCTCCAGTTCCGGGAGCTTTGCGTTCGACCTCAGGCGGGATGGGAGTAAAGATCGGGGGCATGGGGAACCCTGTGAGGATGAATTTACACTCACTTTTGGTTGGACGCATCCACAATCGGAAGAGGTGCCTGAAGCGCGGGAAAAGAGAATTGGATTGCTTCAACCATCGGAGCGATCATCCCGCCTGATTTCCGATGTTTGACCCGTGACCGGCACTGATTCGAACAAAGCTTACAGGAGTGCAGAGATTCAAACAGGATTGACGGCGCGCGCCACGACTTGGCCGAAGCGCATCCGCGGCGTCTACCAACCCCTGGTTTGCAAAAGCTGCGACTCTTCGATGGAAGCGGCGGCGAGGCCTTTCATGGTGCCCGTGACCTGCCCGCTGACCTCGGCGAGAATCTTTGGGTCGTTCCAGTGCGTGGTGGCGACGACGATGGCCTTGGCGCGGGAGACGGCTTCTTCGCGCTCCTTGGGCGAGTTCTCGACATCGAGCGGAGTGGCGCGCTCTTTCATGAAGATTCCCGAGCCGACGAAGATGGCCTCGGCGCCGAGCTGCATCATGAGCGCAGCGTCTGCGGGAGTGGCGATGCCGCCGGCGGAAAAGTTGGGCACGGGAAGCTTGCCGGCCTGGGCGACCATGCGGACCAGTTCGTAGGGAGCTTGCAGGTCCTTGGCCGCGGCGTAGAGCTCCTGCTCGGTGAGGACGGTGAGGGTGCGCATCTCGCGCATGATCGTGCGCATGTGCTGGACGGCGTGGACGACGTCGCCGGTGCCGGCTTCGCCCTTGGTGCGGATCATGGCCGCGCCTTCGGCGATGCGCCTGAGAGCTTCGCCCAGGTTGCGCGCACCGCAGACGAAGGGCGTGGTGAAGGCGTGCTTATCGATGTGGTGAGCCTCGTCGGCAGGTGTGAGCACTTCGCTCTCGTCGATGTAGTCGACGCCGAGTTCCTGGAGGATTTGCGCTTCGGCGGTGTGGCCGATGCGGGCCTTGGCCATGACGGGAATCGACACGGCCTGGATGATCTGTTTGATGAGGCTGGGCCGGGCCATACGCGCCACTCCACCCTCGGCACGGATCATGGCGGGGACACGTTCGAGGGCCATGACGGAGGCGGCGCCGGATTCTTCGGCGATGCGCGCCTGCTCGACGCTCATCACGTCCATGATGACGCCGCCCTTGAGCATCTCGGCCAGACCGACCTTGAGGCGCAGGCTGGTACCGGTGAAACTCTTGTTTTCTGTTGGATCGGGCATGGTCTTGGACCTCGCGTGCGGCCGATTCCCATCCGCGGAGGATAAGAGCGCCGCCAAGGATTCCCACTTCTAAGTGTAGCAGCGAACGGACTCGAACGTTTCGGTGGCGAGGGCGAGGCTGAGGGTCGGCGCGCAATTCTTAAGCCTTTCCAATCCCTCGATCCTTCCTCTGGACACTTTTCTGCAGGGTTTCCAGGGAGATGGCGACGGCGCACCCAGTTCCGGCGGGGGAGGCGCGGGTTTCCGCGGAGGCACGTCTTGCGGCGGCGGGTGAGCCGCCGCGTGAAGCGGCGCCATCGCCGGTGGTGCCTGAAGCGGCAGCCGGACAAGCTCTGGTCCCGGCCCCCCGGCCTTTGGAGGAGGACGAGCAGGATGGGTTCGGCCCAGCCGTGGCGCGGTTGCCGGTGGAGCTGGACATTAGCGTGCCGGTGCGGGAGTTTCGCGTGCGGCATCTGCTGGCGCTGGAGCCGGGACAGGTGATTGAGACGCAGTGGAGCCATGGCGACGACGTTCCATTGGCGGCCGGCGATGTGCAACTGGCGTGGAGCGAGTTTGAGGTGGTGGAGACGCAGTTGGCGGTGCGGGTGACGCGGCTGGCGTGAGCGGGAGCGGAGACAAAAGAGTGACCAGAGAAGGGGATTGGCGTTCGGCGCCGCGCATCGGCGGAGTGGCGGGGTGGCTGCTGGCGAGGTGGCGCGGAAGGCAGCAGAGAGAGCCGCAGCTCAAGCTACTGGAGCGCATCGCGCTGGCGCCGCGGCAGTCGCTGGCGCTGGTGGAGGCCGAAGGGCGGCGGATTCTGGTGGCCACCTCGGCGGAGGGCGGGCCGGCGTTCTATCCGCTCGACGAGAAACGGCGCCTTAAACCGCGCGTTGACGGCAAGGCGCCAAGGGGCGCACGCGGAGCGGCGTCGACCGCCGGGGCTAGGCAGCCGAGGGTCTCATGGTGACGGCGTGGGCGGGGTGGGCGGCCGGGGTGGCTTCAGCGGCTGCGGCGGCTGCGGCGCAAGTGCCGCTGTTGCCCGATCTCAACGCAGAAGCTGCATGCCTCGGACGCCACGCCGTGGACGATTCTATTTGTTCTGACGCTGATCACGCTTCTGCCCGCGATCCTGATGTGCATGACGCCGCTGGTGCGCCTGTTGGTGGTCTTTCATTTTTTGCGCCAGGCGCTGGGCACGCAGACGGCGCCCTCGAATCCCACGCTGATGGGGCTGGCGCTGATGATGACCTGGTTCCTGATGACGCCGGTGCTCAATCAAGTCGACCAGCAGGCCGTGGAGCCTTACCGCGCCGGCCAGATCACGGGAATGGAAGCGATCGATCGCGGCACCGGGCCGGTGAAGCACTTTCTGCTCAAGTACGCGCGCGAGAAGGACCTGGCCCTGTTTGCGGCGGCGGGGCAGATTCCGCGGCCCAACACGGCCGACGATTTGCCCATGCGCGTGGTGGCGCCGGCGTACATCCTGTCGGAATTGAAGGCCGGCTTCGCCATCGGCGCGGTGCTGTTTCTGCCCTTTCTGCTGATCGATATGGTGACCGCCTCAATCACCACTTCGATTGGCATGTTCCAGTTGCCGCCGGTGGTGGTGTCGACTCCGTTGAAGATTCTGCTCTTCGTGATGGTGGATGGATGGAACCTGCTGGCTAGTTCGTTGCTGAAGAGTTTCTGAGAGGAGACCAATGACGCCCGACCTGGTTGCCGAACTGATGCGCCAACTGATGCGGGAGGCCATGATTCTGGCCGCGCCGCTGCTGATTGCGGCGGCGGCGCTGAGCTTCGTGCTGAGCCTGGTGCAAACGCTGACCAGCCTGCAGGATCAGTCCTTGACCAGCGTGCCGCGGCTGGCGGCGATCGCGCTGATTCTGCTCGCCGGAATGCCATGGTTCCTGGAACGGATGGCGGCTTATACGCGGCTGCTGCTGGGAGATTTTCACCGCTACCTCGGCTGAAGGGGCCGGGAAACAGGGAATTGGGAAGCGATGCGGAGAACGCTTAGGCGATGAACGACTGGAGCAGTTTTCTGAGCGCGATGACGCTGGCCCTGGTGCGGGTGAGCGGGATGGTGGCGTTGGCTCCGTTCTTCTCTTCGACGGCATTGCCCATGCGCGCCAAAGCGGTTTTTGCGGGGGCGGTGGCCTGGCTGGTGGCGCCGCTGGTGGCCACGCTGCCCAACGCGCAGGCCAGGCTCAGCTTTTCCGCGCTGGTGGGCGAACTGGCGGTGGGGCTGGTGTATGGACTCTCGCTGGCCCTGTTGAACGAGATGCTGTTGTTTGCCGGACAGATTGCGGGCCTGCAGTTCAGCTTTTCGCTGGTGAACCTGATGGACCCGGCATCCGCGATTCAGACGCCGCTGCTGGGCGACCTGTTTCAACTCATGGGCACGCTGGTGGTGATCACGGCAGGCCTGGACCGGATTCTGCTGGCTTCGGTGGTGCGCAGCTTCCGGGTGGTGCCGCTGGGGGCCTACGCATTGGGGCCGCCCACGGCTCTGGCGCTGGTGCGCGCCGCAGGAGGGGTCTTTCTGGCCGCACTTGAATTGGCCGCGCCGGTGCTGGCGGCAACCATGCTGGTGGAGATTGCCGTGGCCCTGCTGGGCAAGTTGACCCCGCAACTTCCGGTGATGGCGCTGACCGTGCCGTTGAAGACGCTGACGGGATTTGCGATCCTCGCCGGCTCGCTGGCGCTTTGGCCGCGCTTCATCGAAGCGCGCTTTGCCGGGTTGCTGGACATGGCCGAGCGGCTGATTGCGGCGCCCGGCCGGGCGCCGGGGTGGGGAGGGTAGCCGATGCCCGGAGAGCGCACCGAACAGGCCACGCAGCACCGGCGCGAGAAGGCGCGCAAGGAAGGCGACCTGCTGCACAGCCGCGAGCTGACCGCCGCGGCGGGAACTTTAGCCGGCGTGATCGCACTGGGCGTGCTGGGCGGCCGGACCATGGAGGCGTGGCGAAGCGCGTATCGAGGATTCCTCATGCTGGGTGCGCCGGGGAACTGGGAGCCGTCGACGCTGGGGCCGACGCATGACGGCCATGCGGCGGCTGATGCTCGCGGTGTTGGGCCCGGCGGCCGCGGTGATGGCGATGGTGGCGGTGGCGGCGCTCACCGCGGGCATCGCGCAGACCGGCGGGGTAACGGTTCACGGCAGCGCCATCGCCTTCAAGCCGGAGCGCGTCAATCCCGTGGCCAATCTCAAGAACCTGTTTTCGCTGCGCGCCGCCGCGCGTCTGGGCAAATCGCTGATCCCGGCAGGCTTTCTCGCCGTCTTCGCCGTCACGCGCATCGCGCGGCAGTTGACCGTTCCGCCGTTCTCGACAGCGCGGCTGGAGCTGCTGGGCAAGGACATCTACGGATTGATGCTGGCCGCGGCGTGGCTGCTCTTCGGCTGGTCGGCGATCGACTACCTGGTGGAGTGGCAGAGCCGGGAATCGCGGCTCAGGATGAGCCGCCAGGATCTGCGCGACGAGTTCAAGGAGACCGAGGGCAGCCCGCAGATCCGCTCGCGCATTCGCAGCCTGCAGCGCCAGATGCGCCGCCGCCGCGTGAAGGCGGATGTGTCGAGAGCGGCGGTGGTGCTGACCAATCCCACCCACTACGCGGTGGCCCTGGGCTTCGACTTCGTGACCATGGAAGCGCCCAAAGTGCTGGCCAAGGGACGCAACATCCTGGCCGAAGAGATCAAGGCCGAGGCGCGATGGGCGGGCGTGCCCATCATCGAGAATCCGCCGCTGGCGCGCTCCCTCTACCGCACCGTCGAGGTCGGCCAGTCGATTCCCGTGGAGCTCTATGCGGCCGTGGCCGCGATTCTCGCCTATCTCTACCGGCAGCGCGTAGAGGCCGAACTGCGCGAACGGCAGGCGCGCGAAGCCGCCGCCCGGCGCCGCTCCGCGGTTCCAGGTTTGGGAGGAGTTTCGAGATGAGGCGCTCCGCGCATGCAGGTTTTGGAGGAGATTGGCGATGAGTACAACGGCACTGGCTGCGGGATCGTTGCCGGCACAAGGATCGATCTGGCACCGGCTGCGCGACTACGCGCTGCCGCTGGCCGCGATCAGCGTGATCTTCGTCATGCTGGTGCCGGTGCCCGCCGCGGGGCTGGACCTGCTGCTGGCGCTCTCCATAGCCGCTTCCGTCATCGTGTTTCTTTCCGCGGTGCAGATTCGCCGCGCCGTCGAACTCTCGGTCTTTCCCACGCTGCTCCTGCTGCTGACGCTCTTCCGGCTTTCGCTCAACATCGCTTCGACGCGCCGCATTCTGCTCCACGGCCAGGAGGGAACCGCAGCCGCGGGCAAGGTGATCGAGGCCTTCGGACAGTTTGTGGTGGGCGGCAACTATGTGGTCGGCTTCGTGGTGTTTCTGGCCCTGGTGGCGATCCAGTTTCTGGTGGTCTCGCACGGCGCGGTGCGCACCGCCGAAGTGACGGCGCGCTTCACCCTGGACGCGTTGCCCGGCAAGCAGATGGCGATCGACGCGGACATGAACGCGGGCCTGATCGACGAGGCCGAGGCGCGGCGGCGCCGCCAGGCCATCGCGCGCGAGGCCGAATTCTACGGCGCCATGGATGGAGCGGCGCGCTTCAACCAGCGCGACGCACTGGCCACCATCCTGATCACCGCCATCAACATCGTGGCCGGACTGCTGATCGGAACCCTGCAGCAGGGCGTCGAGCTCGCCGAGGCGGCGCGGACGTATACGGTGCTGACGGTCGGTGACGGCCTGGTGACGATTATTCCATCGCTGCTGGTCTCGGTGGCCGGCGGCATCACTCTGACGCGCGCCAACTCGGCGGCGATGCTGGGCGGCGAGATCCGGCAGCAGCTGCTGGGCCGGCCGGCCACGCTCTACATGGCCACTGTGGTCTCCGCGTGCATGTGCCTGATCCCGGGACTGCCCAAGCTCGCCTTTCTGGCCGTGGCTGGGGGATTGTTCGTGGGGGCAAGGCGCCTGGCGGCGCATGCGCCGGCCATCGCGGCGGCGGAGCTGACCCCAGCCGAGAAGAAGAAGGCTGAAAGCACCCAAGGCTCCGATCTGGCGACGCTCCTGCGCCTGGAGGATCTGACGCTGGAGATCGGCTTCCAACTGATTCCGCTGGTCGATGAGAAGCAGGGCGGGCAGCTTCTCAGCCGCGTGCGCGCGCTGCGACGCCACCTCTCCGCGGAGATGGGCTTTCTGGTTCCTCCCGTGCACATCTCCGACAATCTGCGCCTGAAGCCGAGAGAGTACGTGATCGCGCTGCGCGGCATCGAGATCGGCCGCTGGCTGACCGAGGGGCCAAACCTGCTCGCCGTCTCGGGCGAACCGGGCCGCCGGCCGTTGACCGGCAGGGAGACGCGGGAGCCGGCCTTCGGCGTTCCCGCGATCTGGATCGCGCCCGCTCTCGAAGAGCAGGCCGTCGCCGCCGGCTACTCGGTGGTGGAGGCGGTTACGGTGATCACGACGCATCTGGGCGAGTTGGTCCGCCAGCACGCCTGGGAGCTGCTCGGCCGGGCGGAGATCAAGCGGCTCGTCGATGCCTTGAGCGACAGCCATCCCAAGCTGATGGAAGAGCTGGTGCCCAAGCTGCTCACGCTGGGCGAGGTGGCGCGGGTTCTGGACGAGTTGCTGCGCGAGCGGGTCTCGATTCGCGATTTGAGCGCAATTCTGGAGGCGCTGCTGGAGACCGCTGCGGTGAACAAGAGCCTGGTGGCTCTGGTCGAAGCGGCGCGGCAGGCATTGGGACGCAGGCTGGTGCAGCCCCTGGTCGACGGCGACGGCCAACTGCCGGTGCTGCTGCTCGATCCGGCGCTCGAAGAGGAGATTCTGGCCACGGTGGCGCCCGAGACAGGGCAACTTGCCACCGGACAGCGCCTACTCTCTTCCGCAGCCGTGCCCGCAACGCCCGTGGTCCGCCGCCTCACCGATTCTGTGAGATCCCTTATCGGGTCCGCCGCCGCCTCGGCACCGCCCGTGCTGCTTTGTCCCAGTCCGGCGCGCTACCACGTCAAGCGCTGGCTGGAGCCGGTGCTGCCTCGCCTGGCGGTGGTTGCGGCGAGTGAGGTTCCAGCGGAGATCCGTCTGCGCCCCGTGGGCACCGTCCGGTAAGGGGCACGAAGGAAGCCGCAACAGCTTCAGTGCGATCGGGGGAATGCGATGGGAACGGAAGCGACGGCGGCAATGCGAGAACCGAAGTCCGCGCGCCGCTCCGCGGCGGCAAGCGGGTATCCGCCGCAGGCGGCGGCTGGCTCGGCGCTGACCGCGGAACAGGAGCGGGTGCTGCTCGAACATCTGCCCGTGGTACGCTTTCTCGCCCGCCGCATTCATGAGCGGCTTCCCCAGCACGTGGACATCGAGGACCTGGTCTCGGCGGGGGTGGTGGGGCTCATGGACGCCTTCGCCAAATTCGATCCCGCGAAGAAAGTGCAGTTCCGCAGCTACGCGCAGTTCCGCATCCGGGGCGCGATTCTGGATAGCCTGCGCACCCTCGACTGGAGCCCGCGCGAGCTCCGGCGCAAGGGCCGCGCGGTGGAAGAGGCCATTCGCGTGCTGACGGCGCGGGTGGGCCGGGCTCCGGGCGAGGCCGAGATCGCCGCCGAGATGGAGATGGATCTGGAAGCGTACCAGCAGCTGCTGGGCGATCTGAAAGGTCTGGAGATTGGCACGCTGCATGTGGAGCGCAACGAGAACTCGGGCGAGGAGGAGCTGGCGTATGTGCCGGGCCGTCCGGAAGAGGATCCGCTCTTTTGTTGCCTCCGGGGCGAGCTCGAGGAGCGTCTGGCAGAGGCCATTGCGCATCTCCCCGACCGGGAGCGGCTGGTGATGACGCTCTACTACTACGAGGAGATGACCATGCGCGAGATCGGGTTGGCGCTGGGCGTCGTCGAGTCGCGTGTCTCCCAGGTGCATGCCTCGGCAGTGGTGCATCTGCGCGCCGCGCTGCGCGACCTGGCGGCAAAGGGTACCGCCGGGCGGGCTCCGGCGCGCAAGCCGGGGCCGGCGGTGAAGAAATCGAGCCGCGGAAACAGGCAAGAAGAAGGGATGAGTCAAGCCGATGCGGCAAGCGCCGAGGATAGAACGTAGAGGAAGGAAACCGTGCCGGAAAAGACGCTGAAGCAGGACGAAATCGATGCTCTCTTTGAAGCCGCGCGCAGCCAGACGCCGGACGCCGCGCCGACCGAGGTCCGCGCCAAGGTGGTGCCCTATAACTTCTCCTCCGCGGGACAGATTTCCAACGAGCAGATGCGCGCCATCAGCATGTTGAACGACCTGTTCGCGCGCAATCTCACCCACAATCTGGCCGCATGGCTGCGCACGCGGTTTCAGGTGAACCTGGTCTCGGCCGAACAGATTCAGTTCAATGAGTTTCTGCTCAGGATTCCCGAGACCTGCTATGTGGCCTCGGTGCGGCTGGAGCCGCTGGGGGCGCTTTCGGTGCTGCAACTGGATTTGGGTCTGGCGCCTCCGATCATCGATCTGCTGCTGGGTGGCGACGGTAAGGACGGGCCGCTCCGGGAGCTGACCGACATCGAGGAGTCGATTCTAGCGAGCGTGGTGGAGATTATCTGCCGCGAGCTGACCGTGGCTTGGCAGCCTGTGGGTCTGAGCTTCCTCTTCGAGCGGCGCCAGATGCAGACCCAGGTGGCGCGCATCATCTCGGTGGCCGAGAAAACGCTCTGCCTGAGCTTTGAGATTCGCATGCCGCACAGCTCGGGACTGCTGAATCTCGCTTTTCCCGCGGTGGTGTCCAACACCATTCTGCGCCGGCTGACCACGGACTGGGGCCGGCGGCGGCGCCACCCCGGCGAGACGCGGGCGCGCATGGCGGAGGTGGCGCGGCAGATCCGCTTTGGCTGCTCATTGCAGCTGCCGGCGGCGCGCCTAGCCTCCACCGCGCTCGAGCACTTGCAGCCGGGCGATGTACTGCGCCTCGGCGTGGATGCGAGCACGTTCCCGGAGTGGAGAGTGGCAGGCCAGCCGCTCTCGGTTGCCCAAGCCATGCGCCACGGCGCACACCGCGCAGCGCGCATGGAGCGATCCATCGCCGGGGGTGAACGATGAAGAGCTACTTCGATTGCTGGGCCCAAGTGGCCGCGGCATTGTTTACGCAGGCATTGGCGGGAGAGCCGGAGCTGAGCGAGGCCTTGCCCAAGCCATTGGGCGCGGGAGCGTTTGGATGGGCGGCCACTCTGGCCGGAGAGGTCGAGGGCCAGTTCGCCGTGGTGGTCGACGGCACAGTTCTGGAGACGCCGCTGATGGGCGAGGGCGTGGATCAGAAGAGCGGCTGGAAGGAGCTGCTGCGCGAGGCGGCCGACGCCGCTGCCGGAGAGCTGTTGGCCGCCACCGGCAAGAAGTGCCAGGTGGCGAGCTTCGAAGAGACCGGCCAGGAGGGCCAGGTCTCGCACGCGTTCGAACTCCGCTCCGGAGATCGGGCGTGGACGATTCTGGTGCGGGACGAGGTGGAGGGGCTCAAAGCCCAGGCGAATCCCGAGCCCGATGGGCGGCGTGATGCGGAGATCGCCGCGAATCTTCGCCCGGCGGCAGAGGGCCGCGAGCCAGCCGGCGCGCCCCCGCTGCCGGCTCTCAGTCCGGGGCTGGAGCTGCTGCTCGATGTCGAGCTCGAAGCCTCGCTGCGCTTTGGCTCGCGGGAGATGCCGCTGGGCGACATTCTCGATTTGGGGCCGGGCGACGTGGTGGAGCTCGATCGCCATGTCGCCGAGCCCGTGGACCTGATTGTGGGCGACAAGATTGTGGCGCGGGGTGAGGTGGTGCTGGTCAACGGCAACTTCGGGCTGCGGGTTACCGAAGTGGCCGCGCCCAGGAAACGTCTGGAGAGCATTCGATGCCTCTTCTGAACCGTCAACTCGCGCTCATTCCGCGCGACGCCGCGCCGCGGAGTCCAGGCGGGCAAGCGGCTGGCGCCGATGGGGCCTTGGGCGCGGCGCGCAGACCCGATCGCGGTTCGGCTCGAGTTCACGCGGGAATCTTCTCCACCTGCTCGAACCCCCGCTGCGGCTCGGGCTGGCTTCGCCTTTGGCGGCACCGGGAAACGCCGGTCTTCGAGGGGGGATGGTGCTGTTCTCCAGGCTGCACGGCGGCTCGGGTTGCCGCGGCGCTGGCCCGCGAGATGGACGGGCGAGGCAGCGCGCGGGAGAGCCACCGCCATCGCATTCCACTCGGTCTGGCCATGCTCGAGCAGGGCTGGATCACGCCCAGCGATCTGCGCGCGGCGCTGGCGGCGCAGAGAGCGGCAGGCGGCGGCAGGCTGGGCGGGTGGCTGGTGCGGCAGCAGAGCGTGAACGAAGACCTGGTGACGCGCGCGCTGGGCCTGCAATGGGGCTGCCCGGTGCTGGGCATGGAGTTTCACAACCCCGAAGGACTCACCGCGCTCGTGCCGCGTCTTTTCGTGGACGCCTTCGGCGCGCTGCCCTTGCGCGTCGCGGCGGGAAAGATCCTCTATATGGGATTTGAAGATCATCTCGATCCTGCGCTGGCGTTGGCGGTAGAGCGCGTGAGCGGGTTTCGCGGTCGAGAGCGGGCTGGTGCGCGAGTCGGCGTTCCGGCCGGCGCAGGCGCGCATGCTCGAGGCCCGGTTTCCGGCGGTGGAGCTGATCGAGGCCGCGACCGAGGCGGCGCTCGGCGCCGCGCTCTCGAAAACGGTGGAAAGAGCCCGCCCCGTGGAATCGCGTCTGGTGAGAGTGCACGACTGCCTGTGGTTGCGGATGTGGCTCGAGCCGCAAGGCGGGCCTCTGCCGGAGCTTGGCTCGATCCACGACGTGATTGGCGCGGCCGGCGCGCACTGACCTGGGACGGGCGGGGCAGAATCCGGCCGGCGCGTGAAGTCTCCTGGCGCCATTCCCCGAGTTCATGAGGTGGGAGCCTGGCCTCATGGATGGAGCGCAAGCGCCGATAGGTTCTTGAGGGGAGGAGCTTGGGCATGAGCGAGATTCGAGCCCTGATTGTCGACGATTCCTCGGTGATGCGCAAGATCGTGGAGCGGGCTCTGCGCCAGGCGGGGCTGGATCTGCTGGTGGTGCATGAGGCCGGCAGCGGCACCGAAGGGTTGGAGCTGCTGAGGGCCAAGCCCGTGGACCTGATCCTTTCCGACATCAACATGCCCGCGATGGATGGCCTCGAGTTCCTGCGCCAGATCCGCGCACAGAACTTGGCCCCCGGGGTTCCCGTGGTGATGATCACCACGGAATCGAGCGAAGAGCACGTCAGGCAGGCCATCCAGGCCGGGGCGCAGGGATACATTCGCAAGCCGTTCACGGCCGAGCAAGTGAAGGAGCGGGTGTTGCCGCTGGTGCGTGCGGCATAGGCGGCAGGACGCCGGGGCGGGGAGAAGGAAGACGTTGGAGCGGGGAGAAGGAAAACGCTGGAGCGGGGAGAAGGAAGACGCCGGAGCGCGGGGGGATGGACGCTGGGGTGTGGGGCCAGAGGATGCCGTGCCGCTGAACGATGTGCGAGCGGCACATACGAAAGCGGCGCTGCCGCAGTTTCGGAAATGGTGTAGCCGCATTCACAAAAGCTAAGTCGGCGCGACCAGTCCGGGGTCCCCAACGACGCCTTTCCGTCGTTGGGGTGGGAGCAGCAGGACCGGGGTCCCCACGGACAGGTCTTGGTCCGTGGGGTGGAGCAAGCGACGACGTTCGCAAACGCTTTGACCGGACACGGTATTTCCGAAACTGCTCGAATGACGGCGAAAACGGGGCCGCGAACACAAGGGAGCGTACGATGGCGGTATCGCTGCGTGAATCCGTCGCACGGGTCTCCGATCCGCGGAACCTGGATGCGAGTGTGGAAGAGGTCTTTCGGCTGATGTTGGGTTTGGCGTGCAAACGCGACGCCGGACCGGCGGTCGTGGAGAAGGAGACAGTGACCGCGGTGGTGGGATTTGGCGGCCAGTTAAGCGGCGCCTGCGTCTTTCGGTCGGGGGCCAGGGCGGCCAAGAAGATTGCCGCAGAGATGACGGGCACGGAGTTCACCGGGATCGACGACACGGTGAAGGACGGCATTGGCGAGATCTGCAACATGCTCGCCGGGTCGTGGAAGGGCAAGATCCCGGAACTGGCGGCCAACTGCGGCCTGTCGATTCCCGCAGTAATCACCGGCCAGGACTACAAGCTGCACGTGCAGGCTCCGCAGTTTCAGTTGCACCACATCTACCGCTTCGGCGAGGAGCTATTCGAGGTCAGTATTGTCTGCGACGGACTGCAATAGGCTTGCGTCTGCCGGAGGAGACTGACGCTCCGCACGCGGATGCCCTCAACCTTAATTTCTCTCTAATCTCTCATTCCCTCCTTCGGTCCCTCATCTGCACTGGGATCTCCTGAGCAACAGGAGATCTCCCCATGGACAGCGGCTACTATGCGGCGATGACCGGGCTGGTGGCGCGCACCCAGGCTCTGGATACGGCGGCGGCCAATCTGGCCAATGCGCAGACGCCGGGCTACCGGGCGGAGCGGGAGTTCTTCCGGTCTGTGCTGCTGGGGCCTGACGCCGAGGACTCGCAACTGGGCGAAACGGTGAACGACTACGGCCTGCTGGGCGGAGACCGGTTGAGCATGGCGCAGGGCGCACTTGAGCAAACCGGCAATCCACTCGACTTGGCCATTGAGGGCCAGGGATTCTTCATGGTCCAGACGCCGAACGGCGTGCGCTACACGCGGGACGGCAGCTTCCACCGCGCGCAAAGCGGGCAACTTGTGACACAGGCGGGCGAGCCGGTGCTTTCGCCGGCGGGCCAGCCGATTGTGATCCCGCCGGGTGAAGCTTCGGTGGGCGCAGACGGAACGGTTTCGGTGGCGGGCGGGACCGTCGCTGCGGTGGGAGTCTTTACATTTCCCGCGGGAACGGAGCTGACGCCGGAGGGCGCGAATCGCTACGTTGCGCCGCAGGGAGTGACGCCTGTTGCAGCCAAGGATGCCTCCGTGCACCAGGGGGCGCTTGAAGCTGCGAATCAGGATGTTGTGCAGGGATCGCTGAATCTGATCATGATGCAGCGCCAGGCGGAGATGATGCAACGGGCGCTGACCGTGTTTCACACCGAATTCAATAAATTTGCCACAGAGGATTTGCCGAAGATCTAGTCCGAGGCCAGGGAAAAAACCGGGTTCACCTTCCCGATGGTCCAGTCCAAGACCAGGAGAAAACGAGGGAAAAGATGATTCGAGCCTTGTACACAGCAGCCAGCGGCATGAGCGCGCAGCAAATGAACCTGGATACCATCGCCAACAACTTGGCCAACTCGTCGACCACGGGATTCCGGCAGTTGCGCCTGCAGTTCCAGGACATGGTGTACCAGAATCTGGTGACGCCGGGCGCAGCCGAGAGCCAGAACACGGTTTCGGCCGGATTGCAGATTGGCCTGGGAACCAAATCGGCGGCGACGGAGGTGATCAATACCCAGGGCGAGCTGAACGAAACGGATAACCCGCTGGATGTGGCCATCCAGGGCGCCGGCTTCTTTCAGGTGCAGCGGCCTGATGGCACCATCGCTTACACGCGCGCCGGCCAGTTCCACCTGAACAACCAGGGAACGATCGTGACCACCGATGGCGATCCGCTGATTCCCACCATCACCGTTCCCTCGAACGCCACGGCGGTGACGATCACCGAGTACGGCGTGGTGAACGCGACCCTGGCGGGGCAACAGAATCCCTCGCAGCTCGGCCAAATTCAATTGGCCACCTTTCCCAATCCCGGAGGCCTGGAAAGCATGGGCAACAACCTGCTGTCGGCCACGCTCAGTTCCGGCGATCCGGTGCTGGGAAACCCTGGCGGAATCGAGGGTCTGGGAACCCTGCAGCAGGGGTATCTGGAGAACTCAAATGTCGACGTGGTCACCGAATTCGTGCAGATGGTGCTGGCCCAGCGGGCTTACGAATCGAACTCCAAAGTCATCAAGGCCGCGGACGATATGTATTCCGAAGTCAACAATATGACGCATTGATCTTGAGGCTCTTGTTGAAGAGTCGAGAGTGAGCTGAATTGAATACCGAGGCATGGTCGAAGGCGGGGATGGTGGTGCTGGCATGGACATGGGCAGCGCTGGCCTGCGCCCAAAGTGGACCAGGCAATCCGCCAGCGCGGGGAGCCGTCCCAGGAGTAATCGAGGCGGCGCATTCCATGATCGGGCCTCCCGGGGAGATCTTTCGCGAGATTGACGATCCCCACACCGGGGATCACTGGCTGCTGATGCGTGATGCGGCAAATCCTGCAGGTCCAGGGCGTTTGGTGCTGGCTGAGGACGGGGAAGCGACAGGCGGCCGCGGGACGGCCGGGGATGCCCGTCAGACAAGCGATACGGGTGCGCACGCGACGCGGCTCCGTCCTCTCATTCGCGCCGGAGACGCGCTGGTTGTGGAAGAGCACACCAAGGTCGTGGACGCAAGGCTGGAGGCGGTAGCGCTGGGCCCGGCGGCGATTGGGGTGGAGTTCAGGGCGCGATTGAAGGTCGGAGGCAAGGTGGTGCGCGTGGTTGCGGTCGCGGCCGGCCGCGCGGTGCTGGTGCCGGAAAGCGAGGGCTGGCGGTGAGAGCGGGCTGGGTTGCGTTGGTGATCCTGTGTGCGTGGTTGGCCCCGGCGGCGCATGCGCTCAATAAGAAACACAGTGTGGACGCCGGGAGCGCCAAGGCGACTCCTCCCGAGGAGGCTCTGCGCGCCTATATTGCGCGAGTGCGCGCCCAGCAGGCGGCCGAGGTGCGGACGCCGGGGTCACTCTGGAGTCCGAACGGCCAGATGGTGCGCCTGGGCACCGACGTGAAAGCCTTCCGGATCCACGACGTGGTGATGATCGTGGTCGGCGAAAGCCTGACCGCCTCGACCGACGGCCAAGTAAAGAACGCGCGCGCTTCGAACGCCAACTCCGGAATGACCTCGCTGTTCGGCGCGCTCAAGGCCTCCAATGCCTTGCAGAACCTTGTCGGCGCATCGGCCTCCTCGGGGCTGACGGCGCAGGGTCAGAGCACGACGGACTCCAGCCTGGCAACGACGTTTGGCGCCGAGGTAGTGGACGTGCTGCCCAACGGGATGCTGGTGGTGCAGGCGACGCGTCAGTTGACCTTTTCCCAGCAGACGCAACTGATCACTCTGCGCGGCTTGGTGCGGCCGGAGGACGTGAGCAACCAGAATCAGGTGCTGTCCACAGCGATGACGGATTTGGAGCTCGAGGTGACCGGCAAGGGGATCGTGAACGACTCGACCTACCGGCAAAACCCGCTGGTGCGGCTGCTCGAGAAACTGCTGGTGTTCTAGAGGCAGGGAATAGGGAACAGGGATCAGGGAACAGGCTTGACGATGCACAGGTTGGACCCAGTTGCGCAGAATCGAACCAGCAATCGGCTATCCCGGCAGAGCCGGGCGTTCTGGTGGTGGCTGGCGGTGGCGGCAGCATGGCTGTTGGCTGTGACGCTGGCTCAACCCGAAGAGCCGGGACGCAAAGCGCGAATCAAGGATGTCGCTACCATCGAGGGGATTCGCGACAACCAACTGGTCGGCTACGGATTGGTGGTCGGGCTGCGCGGCACCGGAGACAGCCAGCAGACGGTGTTTCCCGCGCAGACGCTGGTCTCGGCCCTGCAGCGGATGGGAATCACCGTGCCGCAGACCGGAGCCATGAGCGCCAACAACATGCAGGTAAAGAACATGGCGGCGGTGTTTGTGGTGGCCACGCTGCCGCCTTTCAGCCCGCCGGGCTACAAGGTGGATGTAACGGTTTCGTCGGCCGGGGACGCGCGCTCGATTGAGGGCGGAATCCTGCTGATGACGCCGCTCTACGGGCCGGACGGACAAATCTATGCCCAGGCGCAGGGAGCGCTGGTGCTGGGCGGCTACATGGCGGCAGGCGGCGGCAACGCAAAACTGATGAACCACCCCACCACGGCGCGGATTCCCGGCGGAGCGCTGGTGGAACGGCCAGTTTCCATCGACCTGAAGCAGATGCGCATTGTGAGCGTAGTGCTGAACGACGCCGATTTTCACACCGCGGAACGGATGGCGGCGGCGATCAATGAGGTTCTCGGCTCGGCGCGGGCGCATGCCGAGGATAGCCGGCGCGTGGACATTGCTACGCGCGAGGGCGAGGATGTGGCGGCGCTGCTCGACCAAGTGGAAGAGACCGAGATCAATGTGTACCCGATGGCGCGGGTAGTGGTGAATGAGCGCACCGGGACGGTGGTGATCGGCGGCACGGTGCGGCTGCAGCCGGTGTCGATTCTGCATGGCGGCTTGAGCGTGAACGTGATCTCGCAGGTTGAGGTCTCACAGCCGAATGCATTCTCCTCGGGTACGACGCAGGTGGTGCAGCAGACCACGATTCAGGCCCAGGACAAGCCGGTGAATCGAATCGATTTGAAGGAGGGGGCGACGGTGGAGGATTTGGTACAGGAATTGCAACGTACCGGCGCAGGAGCGCGGGACGTGATCTCGATCCTTCAGGCGATGAAGGAGGCTGGCGCGCTGGAGGCCGATCTGGAAGTGCTGTAAGAGCAGGGAACGTGAAGCAGGCGAGTGGGGAATGGGGAATGGGGAGCAGGGAATAGGGAGTAGGAAATAGGGAGCAGGAAGGTGAACATTGGGTTGATGGCCGGAACGGCGGTGACGGAGCAGGCGCAAAGCGGGCCTCAGCCGCGACTGGTGAGGGCGGCGCACGAGTTTGAGGGGCAAATGATGAAGGAGTTGATGAAGCCGATGACCGGCGGAGACGCCCTGACAGGCGCAGAGGACGATGATTCAGACTCGGGCGCGGGCTCGGGCGGCGCGCTGGGCGAGTTCGCGTCGGAGGCGCTTGGGCAGGCGTTGAGCGAGCGAGGCGGATTCGGGATTGCCGACCGGATTGTGAGAGAACTCTCCCCTTCCGGTAACCGGCACGGAGGCGGGAAGGTAACCGGGAATCTGCACCAGAATACCGTTCTGAGAACTCCTGAATGACTAGAGTGATTTGCAAAGAAGCCGATAGACCCAACAAGGAGCAACGCGTATGGATATTCGCAATAGCCTGGACGGATTGAGGTCACTTCTGGGAGTGAATCCGGCGGTTCCCTCCGTACCCCAAAGCAGAAGCAACGCGGCCACGAATGGGAGTACGTTCGACGCGGACCGTGCGACGCTGAGCGACGCGGCAAACGAAGTGTCGCAGGCAGCGTCAGGGGAAGGCGTGCGCACGGAGAAAGTTGCAGCTGTGCAGGCAGCGCTGGCCGCAGGAACATACAACGTTTCGGCTGCGGCGGTGGCCTCGAAGGTTGTGGACGCCATGCTGGCGGGCGCGCAGTAACCAGGGCGGGCCGGGCAGGCAGGGCAGGCAGGCGAGGAAGGGATCGCAGGATGCAGGAGCTTGAGGCGCGCCAGGCGAATCCGAAGCTTAAGGAGTTGGTGGTGGAGGCATCGCGGGCTCTGGCGCGGCTGGACGCGGGCCGGCTGGAGGAGCTGGCGCTCAGTTGCGAGGCGCTGAACCGGGAACTGAGCTCCCTGAGCGCAGACGAAAAGAGGGAATTGGCCGGGCAGGCACGGGAAGCTACCGCCGATATGGCGGTTTTTGCGCGAGTGCTGGATGCGACGCGAGCCAATCGCAACGTAATGAACCGGCTGCGAGAGTTGCGAGCGGTGCGCCTCGAGTACAGCGAGCGGTAGGCACGAGGCGGAGCGGGAGCGGGGTCCACATCGACGGGTGGCTCGGAGAGCAGGGGTCGATGGGGTGAGGGAGCGGAGACGGGCATGGGAACGATTAACTCCGCGTTGAGCGTGATGACCGGGGCGCTGGACGCTGATCAGGAAGCGTTGAACGTAGTGGCGAACAACGTAGCCAACGCGAACACGACCGGGTACACGGAAGAGAAGCCCAATTGGCAGGAGAATGCGCCCATCGCTGTGGGAGGAATCTCAATCGGTGATGGCGTGACGGAGACGGGGGCAACGTCGCAGCGGGACCGCGTGCTGGAAGAGCGGTTGGATCAACAGCAGCAACTGGCTTCGGCAACGAGCACGCGGCTGACGGCGCTCAACAACATTGAGGCGTTGTTTACGCCGGATTCGGGCTCGTCCGGCGCGACGGCTGGAGACATTGGCAGCGACATCACCAGTTTCTTTGACTCGTTTTCGTCGCTGGAGAGCGATCCGACCAACAACGCGCTGCGGGAGCAGGTGCTCTCGTCGGCATCGACGCTGGCCGGAGACATTTCGGGTGCGGCGAGCAGCCTGAACGCGCAGAGTGCGGCATTGGACCAGGAAGCGTCGGGCGTGGTGAGCCAGGTGAACTCGCTGACCGGCGCGATCGCGCAACTGAATCTGGAGATTCAATCCACGTCGCCGGACGCGGATGCGGGAACGCTGGAGGATCAACGTCAGCAGGACCTGAGCCAGCTCTCACAACTGATTGGGATCAACCAGGTGACCACGGAGAACAACGGCCTCTCGATCACGACCACTTCAGGGCAATTGCTGGTCTCCGAGGGGCAGAGCACGCAACTCACCACGGGAACGGTGAACGGGGTCACGGACTTTTTCCTGGGCGGAACCGATATCACGGCGGACTTAGCGTCGGGCGGAGGGCAACTGGGAGGGTATTTGACGGCGCGGGACGTGGACATTCCCGGCGCGCTCAACTCGCTCGATCAACTGGCATACGGCATCTCGACCTCAGTCAACGCGCAGAACAATGCGGGCACGGACCTGGACGGCGTGACGGGAACGCCTCTGAATCCGTTGTACATCTTCAACGAGCCGGCGCAGGCGGCGGGAAGCGCGGCGGCGATGAGCGTGGTGATGACCGATCCCAATCAGATTGCTGCAGCAAGCGCAGGAAACGGGACTGGAGACAACTCCAATGCCGTGACGATGGCGAATCTTGCCAGCGGGTTGATCGTGAACGGACAGACGCCCATCAATTCCTATTCGAACTTTGTGTCTACGCTGGGCTCGACGGTTACCGAGGTGCAGGCGGAAAACACGGCGCAAAATGCCTCGGTGACGCAACTGCAGACGCAGAACAATGCGCTCTCCAGCGTGAACCTGAACGATGAAGCGGCGGCGATGTCGACGCTCGAGAACAGTTACCAGGCGGCCTCGCAGGTTTTCACGCTGTTGAACACGATCATGGCTTCGGCGGTGAACTTGGGCGTGGAGACGGCAGTGGCGTAAGCGCAGGGAAAAGGGAACAGGAAACAGAGAACGGCGAACAGGAAACGGGAAATCGAGACCAGATCAAAGGGCGAGGCGAGCCGGCAGCAGCAGAGAGTAAAACGTCCGGCAGCGATTGAGGGGCAGGCCGATGCGGGTTGATCCGACGTACATTACGAATCTGGTGGGTTCGCTGGATCAGACGCAGGCGAACGAGCAGCAGTTGAGCGCGGAGTTGTCGAGCGGCGTGAGCATCACGTCGCTGAGCCAGAATCCGGTGGGCTCGGGCGAGAATGTGCTGCTGCTCAACCAGATTCAGCAGGACGATTCGTTCACCCAGAGCTCGAACCTGGTGACGGGGCAGTTGCAGGTGGCGGATTCGGCGCTGGGCAGCGTGGTGAGCGAGCTGACGCAGGCCATTTCGCTGGCCACAAGCGCCAACAACGGGACCATGAACGCGAGCGACGTGCAATCGATCGGCAACCAGATCTCGGGAATTCTGGACGAGGTGCAGTCGCTGGCCAACACCAGCTATCAGGGCCAATACATTTTTGCGGGCGGAAAGACCGGCGCGGCGCCGTTTTCGACTTCGACAGCGACCTCGCCGGCGGTGACGAGCTACAACGGCGACGAGAACGTGAACCAACTCGAGCTGCCGAACGGGCAGAAGATTCAGCTCAACGTGCCGGGCGATCAGATTTTTCTGGGCGGCGGGGCAAACAGCGTGTTCGGCGCGCTGAATGCGCTGGTGGCCGACTACTCGAGCGGCACGGTGAACACGCAGCAGGCGGTGAGCGACACGGCGGCGCTGAGCACGGCGCTGAACTACGTCTCGCAACAGCGCGTGACCATCGACAACTCGATGACGCAGCTCACCGCGGCGTCGAGCGCAGTGACCAACGAGCAAACGCAGTTGACGACGGCGCAAACCGACCTGATGCAGGCCGACATTCCCACGATCTCCACGCAGCTTTCTCTGGCGGAGACGCAGCAGACGGCGCTCGAAGACGTGATTGCGCAACTGGAATCGACGTCGAACAATCTGTTCAGCAAGCTGCAGCCGTAAATCCTACTGTTGGCGCACGCGATCGGCGGCGCGTTCTCTATACTCAATTCGAGAGGATTCTCTTTGTTTGCGGCGCTGCGATTCTTGTGGAATGCGACGCGGGGGCACCGGCTGGCTCCGTGGCGGAGCGAGTTTTTGCGCTGGCGCGTGGAGACGTACTCCGGCAAGCGCGCGGAGACGCTGACGGCAAAGAGCGTGCTTGCCTTTATGTGGGCTACGCGCGGGGAGCTGCTGCGTTTTCTCATCTGGACCGGGAGACTGGAGCGCGAGGCGCGGAAGCGGGCGTGAGCCGGGCGCAAGAGCAGCTAGAACGCAAAAGAACGACATGACGAATACGGGTAAGTCGCAACTCACGCGCAGACAATTTGGCTGGGCGGCGCTGGGCGTTGGGGCGGCCGGCGCGCTGGGCCTGGGATGGGCCGCAGTCGAAGAACCGCGATGGCGGCGGAAGCGGCAATATGACGCCGCAGTGCAACCTGGAGTGACTGGGGCGAATTCTCTTGAGGCGCACGCGGCGGCGAGAGGGCTGCTCTACGGCGCGGCAGTGGATCCGGGATTGCTGGATGTGGAGGGAGTGGCGAAGGGCCACTCGACTGACGCGTATACGCACGCTGTGGCTGCGCAGACGGGCATCCTGGTGCCGGAAAATGCCATGAAGTGGCAGGCGCTGCGGCCCACGGCGGACAGCTTCGACTTTACCCAGGCCGATCGTCTCATGCGTTTTGCCAGACTGACAGGCAAGCGGGTGCGGGGACACAACCTGTGCTGGCATGAGGCGCTGCCCGGCTGGTTCTGGGGCACAGCGAACAAGGAGAATGCGCGGCGGCTTCTCGTCGGACCACATCCGCATGGTGGCGGGATATTTTCGCGGGCAACTGCAGAGTTGGGACGTGGTAAACGAGGCAATCTGGCCTCAAGATGGGCGCGAGGATGGGTTGCGCACGAGGCCCTGGCTGGAGTTGATTGGGCCGGAGTATATCGAGCTGGCGTTTCGCGCCGCGGCGGAGGCCGATCCGCAGACCAAGCTCGTGTACAACGATTACGGGATCGAGACGGAGCAGCCGGAGGAGGTTCAGAAGCGGGCGCAGGTGCTCAAGCTGTTGCACCGGCTCAAGGATCGCGGCGTGCCGATTCACGCGGTGGGTGTGCAGAGCCATCTTGCCGCGGCCGGGCAGCAGCCTGGGGCGGGCTTGCAGAGCTTTATCCGCGAGGTTGGCGCGATGGGACTCGAAGTATATATCACGGAGATGGACGTGAACTGCCGGGGCCTGAAGCAGGGGCCGGCCGGGCGCGACGCCGCGGTGGCCGAGGTGTACGGGAACTATCTGGACCTGGTGCTGGCGGAGCCGAACGTGCCGATGGTGCTGACGTGGGGGATCACAAGCGCACATTGCTGGACCAATCAACTTGACCAACGAATCCAGCGATGGGCGGATTTTGCGCGGCAGCGGCCGTTGCCGTTCGACGACGATTTCAATCCCACGCCTGCGTTCTGGAGGTTGCGAGGGGCGCTTGATGGGAGAAACAGGGAGTAGGGAGTAGCCAATAGCCACCCCAGCGACGAGGACCTGTCGCTGGGGACCCGGTAGGGAGTAGGGAAGCGAGGACTACGGGGCTGAAGGGCGCGGCGCGAGATTTAATCCGGGGTGACAAATTCCCAAAGAATGATTCCATACGTCATGAGGATGCTGGGCCTGGTTTTGTTTGTCACGGCGATGGCGGTGCAGTTGACGCCGGCGCAGGCGCAGCAGTTGCCGCCGGTTGAGCCGCCGCAGCCGATGCCGGCGCCGCACGGGCGAGACGCCGAATCTGCGCGTGACGACGACCGAGGTGCTGGTGCCGACGCTGGTGGAGAAGCGGGGCGGAGGCATTCTCTACGGGCTGAAGCCGAACGACTTTGTGCTCGAAGACAACGGCGTGCCGCAGAAGATCAGCGTGCAGCCGGAGATGGATACGGCGCCGGTGGCGCTGGTGGTGGCCGTGGAGCTGGGCGGAGCGAGCGTGCTGGAGTTTGACAAGCTGGCGAAGATGGGGCCGCTGCTGGATGTGTTTCTTGACGGACCCGCGGAGCCGGGTGGCGCTGGTGGGATTCGATTCGGCGCCGCATCTGATCGAGGACTATCACGCATGCGGGCGACCAGGTGAACGCGGAGCTCCAGCAACTGCAGCCGGGCGACGGCGGCGCGGCGATTCTGGACACGGTGAACTACGCGGTGACGCTGCTGGAGACGCAGCCCAAGGAGTACCGGCGGGTGCTGCTGCTGATCAGCGAGGAGCGCGACCACGGCAGCAAGCACACCAAGCCGGTCGAACTGATCCGCAAGATCGGGGAGTCGGATGTGCTGGTGCTGAGCGTGTCGTTTTCGCCGGCGCTGGCGGAGCTGGGGCACGACGTGAAAGACTAATGGCGACGACCGGACGATGAATTTGGTTTGAGCGCGCTGTGGATGGCTGGTGCAGGCGTTCAAGAAAAACGTGGCCAAGGAAGTGGCGGAGATGAGCGGCGGCGAGTACACGACTTTCGTTGGCGACAAGCGTTTCGAGGCGCGGGTGATGATGGCGGCGCGGGATGCGCGGAATCGATATCTGATCACGTTCAGCCCGAGCGATCCGACGCCGGGATTGCACACGATTCGTGTGCGAACGAAAGAGGATTATGGGGCGCGGATTGTGGCGCGGGCCGATTATTGGTCAGAAGCAGGGAGTGGGGAGCAGGGAATAGAAAGGCAGGGACCAAGCCACCCGGCGGCAGAGCCGCTGGGGCCTCCGGTTAAGGAAAATGCTGCGCGGTTTCCGCGGCTGCGAGGTAAAGCAATCCAGGAACCGCGGCCGCTCGAGCAGAGGCGAGACTGGCTATGCGGGTTTCGCAATAAGCTGGCGCGCTGCCATAGCCATGGGAAGACGAGTGATCCCCGCGAAGAGCATGCTGATACCGATCAGCGTTCCGATGGCCCACTCGCTGCTCCATGGCCAGCTCAGGCCGATCATCGTACAGAGAATGAGGGCGATGACGCCATCGAAGAAAAGCCAGCCAGAGCCTGAATGGTGGCGGATGCGGAAGGCCAGGATCAACACCAGAATGCCCTTGACGAAGAGGTAGGCCGAAAGAAGGAGCGTAAGCGAGGCGAGGCCGGCGACCGGCCAAACCAGCATGTAAACCGCAATGCCGAGGTAAAGCAGGCCAACAAGAAGCTCCCAGTACATGCCTCCGGTTGGACGGATATGCCAGGCAATGGCCAAGTGCGCCACACCGCCGAGCACCAGCAGCCAGGCGACGACAATCGTCACGCCGATCCCTGCAACCAGCGGAACGACGAT
>CAWCWB010000014.1:0-117580 GCA_963799155.1 uncultured Acidobacteriaceae bacterium | reverse complement strand
CAATCGGACCCGTCACACCGGAGGTCCGCATGAAAGCTCGCGCTGTATCCGCGATTTTGCTCCTGTGCCTCGGCTGTGCTCTCAGCGTGGCCGTGGCGCAAAAAACTCCGGTCCAGCGAACCGTCGCGGCAGTTGTCGTCAATGCAGCCGTGCAGCCGGCCCAGCCCGTCCCCACCGTGCGTGTTTCGCTCGGCTATCTCGACGGCTCGGTGCTTGTGACTGAGGCGCGGGATGTGACCAACCCCAAAGGCCAGGCGTGGCTCGACGTGTCGGAGGATGCGGCCCAGCGCGGGGGCCTGCGCATCGCGATCGACGGCGCCACCAATCTCGTCATCTATCAGCCGGCCGACGGCCAGTTGAACGCGCTGCCAGCGGCCATCAACGTCAGCATGCTTCCCAAGGGTTCGCCCGCTCTGCTGGGGCCGGCGCAGATTGAGGCCATGCTTCACCGCACTCTGGTGCAGGTGAGCAGCCTGCAGAAACAAGTCAGCGCGCTCAAGCAGAACACCGCAGCGGCGCAAAACCAGGAGCCTGACCTCGGCGCGGCCATCGCCGTGTGGGCCCAGGCCAACGGATTCTCCGCCGCCGAGGCCGACCGGCAGGTCGAGCAATGGGCCGAGGGAATCGAGAAGCAATCGGGCCAGGTTACGGCTGAGCAAAAGGCCCTGTCGGAACTTGCGCTCAAGCACTATGAAAACGCTGCGCGACTCTTCAACGCGGCCGGCGACGCAGACCGCCAGGAGATCCACGCCGAGGATGCGCAGGAGCAAGCCCTGGAGGCGCAGGTCAAGGCTCTGCAGGCGGCGCAGCAGGCGCTTTTGGACAAGCAGCGAAGCACGTTGCAGCAGCTCCTCGACCACAGCCAGCAGGCAGCCGGCGCGTATCAGTTCGATTTGCAGTATCACCAGGCCACGCAGACCCTCGAAAACGCCGCAGCCACGGCGGCTGCCCAATACAAGAAGCATCCCGAGGACAAGGGTTTTCATGAGCTGTGGCTGCGGGCCGTTTCTGACCTGGGCGCTGCGCGCAAAGATGAGGGTGAGGTATCGCCCGCGAGCGACAGCCTCGGCCTGCTGGCGCAATCCGTGGACGATTTCGAGTCGCTCGCGCGCGAATATGCCGCGGTGGGTGATCGCCGGGAGAGCGCAGCGGCGCAAGCCGGCCTGGGTAGTGCACTGGCGGATGAGGCAGGCCGGGTGAGCGGAGACAAAGCTGCGCCGCTCTTCGATCAGGCAGTCCAGGCTTACCAGGATGCGCTTGCGGTTCGCACCAGAACCGATCTGCCCCAGGACTGGGCCACCACGCAAATCGATCTCGGAATCGCGCTCGCCGACGAGGCGGAGCGCGCCAGAGGCGACCAGGCCACCGTGCTATCCAACCAGGCTGTGCAGGCCTTCGATCAAGCGCTTGAGGTCATCACAAAGGCCAACCAGCCCCAGGACTGGGCCAAAACCCAATTCAACCTCGGAATTGTGCTGACCCGGGAAGGACAACGCGCTCTGGGCGGAAAGTCCGCTGCGCTGCTTGATGCTGCGGTGCAGGCCTTCGGAAAGGCGCTTGAAGTCGACACCAAAGCTGACCTTCCTCAGAGCTGGGCAACCACCCAGGATGCCCTTGGCCTTGCCTTGTTGGACGAGGGTCAGAGATCCAGCCAGGCGGGCAACGCCGCTCTGCTCGCCCAGTCGGTGCAAGCCTTCAAGAGCTCACTTGAAGTGATCACCAAGGATGCCCTTCCGCAGGATTGGGCCAGAATTCAGAACAACCTGGGAAGCGCGCTCGAGAATGAGGCACTTCGCACCAGCGACAAAACAGCCCCCGCCCTCTTCGATCAGGCGGTGCAAGCCTATCAAAACGCCCTCGAAGTTTACACCAAGCCCGATCTGCCTCAGGACTGGGGCAGGGCGCAGAACAACCTCGGCATGACATGGATGCAGCAGGGGCTGCGCACCAGCGGCGATCAAGCTGGCCCCCTCTTCGCCCAATCCGCGCAGGCGTTCGAAAAGGCGCTGGAGGTCTTCACCAAAGCCGATCTGCCGCAATACTGGGCTGCGGTGCAGAATAATCTGGGCGACACGCTGACATTCGAGGCGTTGCATACTGGAGGGGACAAAGCCCCGGCTTTGTTCGACCAGGCCATCCAGGCCTTTCAGAGAGCGCTCGAGGTTTACACCAAAACCGATCTGCCCCAGAGTTGGGCCGAAACTCAAATGAATATCATGGAAATCAGTTTCATGGCCGCACGCTACTCCAGCTGTATTCAGCAGAAGGTAATCCTCACCGATGACACCGTCTCGGCGCCGCAGGCCGTGGTGCGCGACACCATCGAATTCGCCTGCCAGTGGGGCGCGGGAGACAGAATCGCGGCGCGTCAAACGGAAAAAGCGCTGCTTCCGAAGTCCGCAATGCTGGAGTCTGCGGTGTGGGATTTTACCGGGTCCCTGCAGGTCCTTTCGACCTCACCCGCATTCAGCAATGACCGCTCCACTTGGATCGCGCTCTTTACCGCCGTCCAGAACGGCGATCGCGCCGGCATGACCGCGGCGCTGCACCAGCTTGAACCGATCCTGCAACAATAGCTCCTATGCTCATGGCCAGATACGACGTGTTCCTCAGCTACTCGCGCGCCGACACCGAGCGAGTGGCGCCGCTGCGCGACGAGTTGCGCCGCCTTGGGCTTAGCGTCTTCTTCGACGTGCAGGCGATCGACCCCGGCGAGCAGTGGAAGCGCCGCCTGGAGCGCTCGATTGGCGCCTCGCGCGCCCTGGTGCTGTGCTGGTCAGAGAACACGCGCGGCTCCGATTACGTCACCTTCGAATACTCACGCGCCGAAGCCCTGCACAAGCCCGTCCTGCCCTGGCTGCTGGATAAGACGCCGCTGCCGGCCATGCTTGAGGTCCAGGGAATCACCACCCCCGACGCCGCGCAGGCAGCCGCGCAGCTCCAGCGCGCGCTGGGCTGGACGCTCTCGCGCAGACGCCTGCTCTCGGCAGCGCTGGGCCTGCTCGTGGCTTGCTTGGCCGGCGTAGCTCTGTGGTTCGCGCTTCGTCCTCCGCCGCCTCCGCCGCCGTGGCAATTCAGCGCAGAGATCACAGACCGCGCCACCGGAGTGCCTGTCTCCGGCGTAGAAGTCGATGTCCAAATCGGTCAAGGAGAAATGAACCGCGCCTTCACCGGCAGCGACGGCACGTGCACCCTCCAACTTCCGCAGCCGGAGCCGGCTCACGTTCGCATCTTCCTGCGCAAAGAAGGCTATGAACGGGACGAAACAGAGGTGCCGTCCAACAAAGTATTCAAGACCGATATGGTGAAGCTGCCTTAGGGCCTTCCCTGCAGCGGTCCATCCCTGTTCCTTGTCCGCTAGCCTTTCTCCAGCACCTCGTCCAGCAGCATGCGCAGGTTCGACGCGCGGGCATGGCCCAGTTGCAGATCGGCCGAAGTCGCCTGCGACAGCTCATCGGCCAGGTTCAACGCCGCCAGCACGGCCACGCGCAACGAATCCGCCGTCTTTCCCTGCGCGGCCACGGCGCGCATCTTGGCGTCGACCACCGCCGCCAGCTCGCGGATGTGTGCATGGTCCTGCCCGGAGAGATGGTAGAGCTGATCGTAGATCTCTACCGTCACGTAATCGCCGCGGATGCCGCGCGGTTGTTCAGCCATTCCTGCCTCACAGTTCCAGCGCGTCAAGCTGCTTGAGCAGCCGCTCCACGCGCTGCCGCACTTGCTCGCGCTCCGCACGCAGCGCGCTCAATTCGCTCTGCAATTGTTCCAACATGGGCGACTGCTCGTGCAGTTGTGCCTCGGCCTTCTTCAGCCCGGGCCTCAACTTTCGCCGCGTGCTCGTCGGCCACCGCCCGTGCCTCTCGCTCCCGCTTCACCAGATCCACGGCGCGCCGGATCCGCTCCTCCAGCGCTGAAAAATCGTCCACGCTCACGGCCAGCGCCACCGGTTCCTCGTGCGCTGCCTGCGGCTTTTCCTCGCCTTGCGTCTCCACCACTGCCTCCGCTTCCCCCATCGGCTCTGACATCGATTCGCCCTCCGAACCAGCCCCGTTTGCGTTCGAGTATAGCGCCGTTCATGCTTGCGGGTTTGCTCAAACCCGCAGCCGCGCCCCTGCCTTGCTAACAGCCTCAACCACCCGCGCCTGAAAGCTCTTGAGCTCCTCTTCGCGCAGCGTGCGGTCCGGAGCCTGGAACGTCGCGCCCAGCAGCAGCGCATACTCGCCCTCGGCGCACCGCGGATCGCGAAACACCTCGCGCACGCGCCACTCCACGAGCTCAGGAATCCCCAGCCCAGCCATCGCGCGATCGATCGTCTCCCATGTAATCTTCTCGTCGAGGACCAGGGAGAAATCGCGCCGCACCGGCTGATAGCGCGAGATCTCGCGCGCAACGGGCCTTCGTAGCGGCAACTTGTACAGCCGGCCGAGATCGAGCTCGCCCACCAGCACCGCATCCCTGATCTTTCGCGCCGCGGCCTCACGCGGATGCAGTTGGCCGAGCCAGCCAACCGTCGCTCCGTCAGCCACCACGCGCGCCGCGCGATACGGATGCAGCCACTCCGGCGTCAGTCCCGCTTCGGCCGGAAAGCGGTCGAAGTACATGCCTCGCATCTCGAACCGCTTGAGCACCTGCTCCGCCACGCCCTTCACATCGTGGAACTCGATCGCGCGCCCCGCGTGCAGCGCGCTCTCTTCGGGCAACCTGCCCACCGCCCCAAACGCCAGCGCCGGCCGCTCGTCCACCTTGTCCGTCGTGCCGCTGAACACCGTGCCCAGCTCGAACAGCCGCACATCGTTCACGTCGCGATTCAGGTTGCCTGCGATCATCGCCAGCATTGCGGGCACCAGCGAGGGCCGCAACACGCCAGCCTCTTCGCTCAGCGGATTGCCCAGAGGAACCACCAGCGCCGGTTGCGGCGCGGTCAAGGCGGCCTCGGCCGCCGAACAGAAGGTGCTCCCAATCGCCTCATTAAATCCGGCGGCCAGCAGCGTGGCACGCACCGCCGCTTCCTTCTCCGCCCAGGGCAACGCGCGTACGCCCTCGCCAAACGCTGGCAGCGTGTTGGCGAACCGGTTGTACCCGTAGACCCGCGCGACCTCCTCAATCAGATCGATCTCCCGCTCCAGATCGAGCCGCCAACTCGGCAGCGTAACCTGCCACGAATCCTGTCCAAAGGCCTGCTCCACCGCACTTGGCCGACTTGCTGACTCGCCGATTTGCTGACTCGCTAAACTGCACCCCAGCGCCGTCAGCACGCCCTCCACGGTCGCGGCCGTAATTCCCTCTTCATCCTCCGTCGCACCCAGAATCCGCCAAACCTCGCTCAGCTTGAGATTGACAGGCTTTCGCCGTGCGGTGCGCGCTTCCACTTTGGGGATGCGCACGTCCACCAATTCGCCCTCGGCCCATCCACCGTTCGCCAGCAGAATCGCGCTCACCAGCGCCGAAGCCACGGGCGCCGCGTTGAAGTCCGCGCCGCGCTCGAACCTGTGGCTCGCGTCGGTGTGCAGCCCGTGCCGCCGCGCCGTTTGCCGCACCGCCATGGGATCGAACCACGCTGCCTCAACAAGCACGTTCTTCGTCTCCAGCGTGATCATCGTGTCCCAGCCGCCCATCACGCCGGCCAGCGCCAATGCCTTCTTGTGATCGGCCACCACCAGGTCGTCCGAATCCAATACGCGGTCCATGCCGTCCAGCGTCTTTAGCCGCTCACCCTTGCGCGCCCGCCGCACGATGATGCCTCCCTCGATCTTGTCCAGATCGAAGGCGTGTGTCGGCTGCCCCATCGCCAGCCAGGCAAAGTTGGTCGCATCCACGGCATTCAGGATCATCTTCTGCTCGAGCAGACCGAAGTAAGTGGCCACCTCCGCGCCTTCAAACCAGTCCCGCGAAGCGCCGATCGTCACATCGCGCAGCACACGCGCCGTAAACCGGCCGCAGGCATCTTCCGCCTGAATCTTCACCGGGAAGGCCTTGGCCGCCGGCCGGACCTTAGGGAGCGCATAGTGCAACTCAGCAAGCTTCAGCCCGTAAACCGCAGCCGCCTCGCGCGCGATGCCGTAGTGGTTCATCGCGTCCACCCGGTTGGTGGTGATGTCCATCTCATAGACCGAGCCATTGCCGATCGAGCCGTTGCTCTCGCCAAGCGCGTAGTTCCCTTCGACGGCGATCCCGCGCAGCGTCAGGTCCGCGGCCAACTGGACATCATCCACGGTGAGCCCAGGTAGGTACGCTCGAAGCCATTTTGTGAGAATCTTCATTGAGCTCTCGTGCTTAGGTCAGCGCCTTGGTGCGCCCTCATGCAAATTGATTCAGAAACCGCATATCCCCCGCGAAAAACTGCCCGATCTCGCTGATGCCGTACTTCATCATCGCGATGCGCTCCACGCCCATGCCGAACGCGAACCCCGAGATCTGCGCCGGATCGTAGGCCGGCTGCTTTTCCGCCGCGAACGCGAACACCGCGGGATCCACCATGCCGCAGCCCAGCAACTCGATCCAGCCCGAGTCCTTGCATTTGCGGCAGCCTTTGCCGCCACAGAAGATGCAGCTGATCTGCACATCGGCGCTGGGCTCGGTAAACGGAAAGAACGACGGGAAGAAGCGCGTCTTCACCGCCGAGCCGAACAGCGCCTTCATGGCGTGATCGAGCGTGCCCTTCAGGTCGCTGAAGGTGATGTTCCGGTCCACGCATAGCCCCTCGACTTGATGGAAGATCGGCGAGTGCGTTGCGTCGGCCGCGTCGTTGCGGTGCACCTTACCGGGAATCACGATCTGCACCGGCGGCGGCTCTTGCTCCATCGTTCGCATCTGTACCGGCGAGGTGTGCGTGCGCAGCAGCAGCCGGTCACGTAGCGGCTTGCGTTCCTGCCCGGCGACCACCAGCGTATCCTGTGTGTCGCGCGCCGGATGGCCCGGCGGAAAATTCATGCTCTCGAAGTTGTAGTAGTCTGTTTCGACCTCAGGCCCCACGCCCACCGAGTAGCCGAGCGCCGCAAACACGGCCACGATCTCGTTCATGGTACGCGGTATCGGATGCTCGGCGCCGGTCAGGCGCCGCGTGCCCGGCAGCGTGATGTCGATGGCCTCGGCCTTCAGCGCGGCATCACTTGGGCCTCCGCCCAGCGCCGCATCCAGCAGGCCCTCCACCACTGCTTTCAGCGCATTGAAGCGCAGGCCCAGCGCCTTCTTCGCCGTGGGCGGAGCAGCCTTCAGCCACCGGCCGGAAACCTCGTTCAGTAGGCCCTGCTTGCGTCCCAGCCATTCCAGCCGAAACGCCTCGACGGCCGCTTCGTCGTCGACCCGAGCCGCAGCCTCGCGCGCCTGCGCCTCCAGCGCGGCAAACGCCTTGTCGAGCGCAGCCTCGCTGTATTCCGGTAGATCGGGTATTGAATCGTTCAACATGTATAAAGAGCAGGATAAACCACTGCGCGGGGCAGCCGCGTGCGCTTCCGCGCCCGCCTGAGGGATTTGCCATTGTCAAATTTGGGCCATCGCGGCTCGATTGTGCCGTAGCATAATGACCATGAAAACACATCTTGCCGCTGCAATCCTGGCCCTGTGCTTCCCCATCCTGGGCGCCGCACCGGTCTCCGTGGCTCAAGCCGCCTCCCAACCCTCCCCCGCCGTCTATCCCATGCAGCAGGGCTACGTCGACGCCAACGGTGTCCTCATCTACTACGTCGAATTCGGCAAAGGCCCGCCCCTCGTTGTCGTTCACGGCGGTCCCGGCGCCGATCATACCTACTTCCTTCCCTGGCTTCTGCCGCTCGCCCGCACGCATCGCCTCATCTTCATTGACGAGCGCGGCTGCGGTCAGTCCGAGCGCCTGCAGGACGCGAGCAAGTACACCGTGGAAAACATGGCCGACGACGTGGAGGCCGTGCGCTCCGCCCTTGGACTGGGCAAGATCTCGCTCCTCGGCCACAGCTACGGCGGCGTGCTCGCCCAGGCGTACGCGCTCAAGTACCAGCAGCACCTCAGCCACCTGATCCTCAACAGCACTTTCGCCTCCACGCGCGAGATGAATGAGGTCCTGGCCCGCGAAAAGGCGCAGATGCCGCCCGGCAAGCTCGCGCGCCTCAACCAGCTTGAAGCCGCCGGCCTCTTTGGCAAAGGCGCGATTTGGGAGCACAGCCGATACCAGGCGGAGTACGAAACCCTCGCCTGGGGCGATGGTTATTTCCCATTCCTCTACGGCGCGCGGCCAGACCCCGCCTACGACCCCGCCACCGGCAACGCGCCCACCAACTGGGATCTCTACCGCGAAATGTGGGGCTCCGACGGCGAATTCATCATCGACGGCAACCTCAAGTCCGTGGAGTGGGTGGATCGGTTGCCGACGATCCACGTCCCCACGCTCATCCTCGTCGGCGACCACGACGAGTGCGACTCCAGCCTGAGCCGCGAAATGCACGAGAAGATCGCCGGCTCAAAGCTCGTTCTTCTGCCTAACTCCGGCCACATGAACTTCGTCGACCAACCGGACCTCTGGCAGAAAGCCGTGCAAGGGTTTCTGAGTCACTAGAACTGGTTGCATAAACCGGGCTTTGAAAGGGCACGGCCGGGGAACCCACCCTGTGGGTGGGTCGCGTGCCGCAAAAGGCGCATAAAATCTGGGGCTTTAGCCCCTAGGGCAGTTTTCCGCTGATCGAATAGCATTGATACAACCAACTCTAGCGTTTCGCTCCAAACGCAGAACGGCCCGGAGTCCTTATCGAACTCCGGGCCGTTTTGTCCGCCAGTCAAATCTCCAGCTTTGTTGCCCCATCCTTTCGGCGTTCCTTGCCGAAAGGGTGGGAACGCACGACATCAACCTGCGTTGAGATTCCTACGCTGCCTTTTTGGTCTGCGCCGCCTTGGCCTGCTCCACGAGCTTGCTAAAGCCCGCTGCGTCCTTCACCGCAATCTCCGCCAGAATCTTCCGGTCCAGCTCGATGCCGGCCTTCTTCAATCCGCTGATGAACTGCGAGTAGCTGGTCCCGTTCAGCTTGCACGCGGCGGCGATGCGCACGATCCACAGCGAGCGAAACTGCCGCTTCTTCAGGCGCCGGCCCGTGTAGGCAAACTTCAGGCCGCGCTCCACAGCCTCTTTGGCCGCCTGATGGAGCTTTGATTTAGTCAGGAAATAACCGCTCGCGCGCTTCAAAATCTTCTTGCGGCGGTTAGTCCGCTTGCTGCCACGTTTTACGCGGGGCATGGTTTTCTCCTTTTTGGGATCGCGCTGATTCACTTCCGCCTGGCGCGGAGAATCGCGGGATCCGGTTCGAGCACGTCGAGCTGAAAGCTAATAGCTAAGAGCTAACGGCTGAATTTACGCGGCTGGAGGCAGGAGGCCGGCCCATTTGAATGAGCCGGCTGTCAACCTCTTCACTCGCTCTTGTCAAGCCCGATCTCTCGCCGGTCACGAACGCATTTCGCTTTCCGGCGGGGGCCGTTTGGCCCGATCGCAGCGCCACGGAACTCCTCCAAAGAGTCCAGGGCGCGGAGCGCCTCAGGCGTAAGGAATCATGCGCGCCACCTTCGCGTAGTCGCCATCGGAAACCAGGACAGTCCTTCCCAGCTTCCGCTTGGTCTTTGGCGCCTTCGACGTAAGGATGTGCCGCGTCTTCGTCTGGCCCCGCTTGATCTTGCCGGTGCCAGTCTTGCTGAAGCGCTTGGCCGCGCCCGTATGGGTCTTCAACTTGGGCATCTTGTCTCGTTTTCTGGTTTTGGACAGGCAGGAACCGCCCGGCCATCGGCCTCAGGGAGAGGAATTTCCATCCTTCTCGAAGCTTTTCTAAGTATACAATGGTCTTCCATGAAGGGAAACTCCAAAGTCCTCGAAAAGCTGAATCAGGCCCTCCGTGATGAGTTGACGGCGATCAACCAGTACTTCGTGCACTCGGAGATGTATGAGAACTGGAAATACGAGCGTCTCGCCAATTTCATGAAGAAGCAATCCATCGACGAGATGAAACACGCCGAAAAGCTGATGGAACGCATCCTCTTCCTCGATGGCATACCAACGATGGAACCGATGGCTCTAACGATCGGCAAAAACGTGAGCGAGATGATCCAGTCCGATCTCAAGCTCGAGCTCGGCGCTGTCGCTTCGTATAACGAGTCCATCCGAACCTGCGTCGAGAATCGCGACAACGGCTCCAGGGACCTCTTCGTCACTCTGCTGAAAGATGAAGAAGGGCACGTGGACTGGCTTGAGGCCCAGCTTCATCAGATCAAGGAACTCGGATACGAGCGCTACCTGAGCATGCAGATGGAGGAAGAGGAGTAACGCTACTCCGCCGGATCCTCCGCCGTAAACGGCGAGCAGCACGGCTTCTCGGTCGCGTGGAAGTTCATCAGCTCGATGCGTGTGCCGTCAGGATCGTAGAGATTGAACTGGTACTTGCCGTCGAGGCCGATCTTCGGAGCCTGGTCGTGCCGCCCGCTCAGCCGGTCGCCCTTCACCAGCACCTGGTACGCATCGGGCACTGACGCTTCGCCAATCGAAACATGGTCCAGCACGCCAAGCGTCTGTTGCGTCATGTCCGGCGGAATTCCTTTGCCCGGCCCCGCCGCAAGCATGTACTCCAGCCAGTCGTGCCCATCAGGAACCTGCTGGCTCACCCACTCGACTTTGTTGTCGCGCCCGCCCCACCAATAGGGCCGGAAGCCCAGCAGATCGCGATAAAACTTATCCTCGGCCGCGCGGTCGTGCACCAAGAACCCCACGTGGATGATGTGTCTCCCGATCGCGTTCGGTGCGTCCACAGGTTTCGGGTGCGCCGGCGGCTGGACGAACTGGATCTTGTTGTCTTCGGGATCGAGTACCTCAAACCAGCGGCTCCCGTCCGCGCCGCGCTCCACGTGGGCAGGCACATTCCATCCTTTCGCCACCAGGTACTTCCGCATCCCCTCGGCGTTTTCCGTGTTCCACGCCACATGGTCAAGACGGTTGATCCCCGCGCCGGCGGGCAGCGGCAGCATCTCAATATACTGCGTGGCGCTCAGCGCATAACGCACTCCCTGGGGATTCTCAGGATCCGCCAGCTTCACTGCGCCCACCGTCACGGTATAGAAGTGCTCGGTGGCCGCAGGATCCGACGTATACACCGCCAGGTGCGAGACCCCGGTAATCCTGGGCCGCATCGGCCCCGGTCTCGGCGTGATTTGACCCGCCGCAGCGCTCACAAAAGAAGCCGCGACGAGAGCAACAAGAAGAACTCTGGTTTGCATTCGAATTCCCTCACGATTTCTCACAGCCAGATAACCATAAATCGGCATCTGCGCCGCGCGCAATCCGGGTGAGTCAGCAAGCCGGCGAGCCAGTAATTGGCGGCGCGAACAGCAACCCCCGCCCCCGCGACCCCTGACCCCTCATCCCTGATCCCTGGTCACTGCCTTTCCGTTGTCAAGCCCCCACCCTCCAAAGAAACACCTCCAAAGCCAACCTAACTCCTTGCCCTTCTAGTCCCTACGTCCCGGTCCAAAATTTCTTTGAAGTTTGCAGATTAATTCCTCGAAATCGCTAGCCTTGAAGATGAAGGAGTTTCTTGATGGCAGACCCTACCGTTTCCAACGATGCTGGCAAGACCGCACCCGATCGCGTCACCGATAACGCAGCCGTTGGCCGCTGCATTCGAGCCCAGAAATACGCCCACAACAAAGCTCTCGACGAGGACGAGACCGACTACGAAGCCGAAAAGGCAGGCAACCAGGCCTTCATTCGCGCCATGCCGCCTCTCGCCGGACCCGCAAACATCCGCGACTTCGTCGCCTGCGTCACCTACGCGATCCTCACGGAGGTCATCCGCCACAAGGATTCCGACCATCTCCTCGCGGCTGCCAAAGTGGCTCTCGCCGCCATTCGCTGCGAGCCTAAACCCGCGGCCGCTGGCCTCAATCACGCGAGCAGCGGGTCTAAATCGGATGAAATAGAGGGCGACAAGTAGAAATTTTTTCTATGCCCATTTTTGGCATTCTTTCTACTTTAACTCATTTAGAATCAACGAATCGACCCCAAAATCGTCGGCAAATTTCGCCGATTTTGTTTGCCTATTGGCCTCAAATTGACTCCGAACAGGCCCATACTGCTTCCTTCACCGGCTCCCGTGTAGCGCCGGTCTCTGACCGGCTGTCGTGCGGGTCTCCAGACCCGCACACCGCACACCGAACTCGAAAGCGCTGCACGTTGCCGGCTCAGCTACGCAGGCTGGATTTTGCGGTTTCTCTGCTGCGCCGCCAGCACCAGCGCCACCAGGGCGGTGAGCAGCGAAACGCCGGCGAGCGCCAGGAACGCATTCCTCCACCCAAAGGTCACAGAAATGCGCGCCACCGAGTCGCCAGACATCCACCCCGCCAGATATCCAAATCCATCGATCATACCCGCTGCCGTGGCGCTGCCTCGCTGGCCCCCGAAATCGAGCGACATGGCGCCGGCCAGGTATGAGTAGGGGCCCAGCAGCATGAAGCCCACCAAGCCCACCATCATCGTCGGCACCCATTGACTGGCGCCATTGGGTATGCGGCCCATCAACACCAGGGATACCGTGCACGCCGTCATTCCGGCCACCATCAGCGTGTTGCGCCCGTTGGGACCCAGCTTGTCGCTCATGAACCCGAGGAGCAGCACGGAGATGCCGCCACACAGCGGAAACAGCGCGCTGCGGCTGGCCGCACCGCTCGGGGATAGCCCGACAAACTGCACAAAATAGGTCGGCGTCCACAGGTTGAAGGTTTCCCGCAGCAGGGTCGTCCCAAACGCCAGCAAGCACACCATCCAGAAGGCAAAGCTGGTGAACAGCGGCCGCAGAATCCTCCTTACCCTCGCACGCTCGCCTTCGCAGTCCGGCCCCTCGTCCGCATAGACATTCCTCGGATTCACTTGCGGCGCCGGAAGCCCGCGCTCCTGGGACGTCTCGCGCAGAAGCAGCAGATTCACCACCATCACAACCGCCAGCGTCCCCGCGGCGAAGAAAAACACGCCACGCCAGCCTACACCGTGCGCCATCAGTTCACTCATCATCCATCGGCAGCCAGCGTCACCAAAGAGAAAACTCAGGCTCACCACGGCCATGACGCCGCCGTAGGTGGAGTAGGAGAACCAGCGCGACGAAACCCGCACCAGGCCTGCCCAGCCTTGCGATTGAAAGAGCCGGTTCCCGATCCATGCCAGCGTGAAGAGCGGGAATCCCCCGCTGAGGGCAAAGACGATGGTGAAGAAGATGGATCCGGCCATTCCGCCCAGGAAGATTCGCCGCCCGCCCCCGGTATCGGCCAGGGGGCCGGAGACGAACTTGCCTAATGCATAGGCCACGGTGCCGACAGATGCGATAAAGCCGAGGCGAATCTCCGCGGCGCCGGGTGTCATTCCATGCCCCGCCAGATTGCGGATCAGATCCGGCAACACCACCGACATGTCGGAGCGGCAGAAGTAATAGCCGGAATAGCCCAAGGCCAGGAGCACGGCCGTAGTCCCATGCCAAAGCGTAAATTTCGGCCTTGAGCCTGGCTGCGCAGGCTCAACCTGACCTGGGACCAATGTATTGGTGGCGGGCACACTTGCAAGGTAGCATATGCCCCCACAGCCAGACGTTAAGGCTAAGCGTGCCGCGCTGGAAATCCGGCTGCTGAGCCTGCTAGCGCCTGCCAGCCGAAGCTGTGAAGTCGCACATCCCGGCCTTTCTGTATCCCAATGCGATCATCTCGGCTGCCCGGTCGAACTCCGATGTCCCGCACGCGTTCCTGGCGATTTCTATGACTGTGTCCGGTGGATAGGCGGCCAGCTTCAGGCGGGCTATGGTGCTCTGCATGGTGTCGAACGCCTGAGTGGCAATTTCGTACGCTCCCCAATCGCGGCTGCCGACGCCGGTCGTGGATGGTTGCAGGCGGCCGATGAAGCGATTGATCTTCTCACGGAACGGGGACGAAGGGGACTCCGGGGCGGCGCTCACGTCAACCGGCTCTGTCGGACTCTCAGCGGGCCCGTTCAGATCCACGGCGATGGTCATGTCGGTTTCATCGCCAAACGTCGGCGCGATGGGCACGGGATTCAGAACCCCTCCATCGACGAGATCGACCCCCTTCAACTTGAACGGAGTGAAGAAGAGAGGCATAGCGAAAGAGGCGCGCATGGCATCGAAGAGACTGCCCGACCGTATCCAAACCTCCTTCTGGCCTCTCAGGTCAGTGGCGACGGCCGTATATGAAATCGGGAGGTCTTCGATCGATTTCTCCCCCATCAGGCCGATCAGGGTGTTGACGAGTTTCTCGCCTCTCACCAGTCCACTCTTGTCCCAGGAAAGATCGAGCAGCGTGACGATGTCGACTTTGGTCAAGGAACGCACCCATTGCTCATACACATCCAGTTTCCCGGCGGCGTATATACCCCCGATGACCGCGCCGATCGAGCAGCCGACGATCGACTTGATCTTGAAATCACCTTCTTCGAGCCAATGAATGACGCCAATGTGCGCCAAGCCTCGAGCGCCGCCGCTTCCCAGAACCAAGGATACGGTCTTGCTGTTCGTCGTCGACATCTTCTCACCGCATGCCTTTCACTTCAGGCGCCTGCATTTGCCTCACCGGCGGCCAACAGGCCCATCACGGCGCAGACTGTGCTTGGATGGTTTTCACCGGGATTTCCATTTTGCTCGTCCGGCCTGCGAACCAAATATACCCCCATTTGCCTCCGGGAGATCTTGGGGCCCTTGCGGCTGGTATCGGAGGAGTGTGCCGCAGAGGAGTTGCGCGAGGAGCAAAAGGAGGCTGGCCATGTGCACGGAACGGCCAGCAGCCGGGTGGGATTTGCGGCAGAAGGCGACGACGTGCAGGTGGAGGGTTTTCGAAGCTGGGACGCAGGGAAAAATCGTCGCATCGCGAGCTCGCGGAGAATATGACCTGCAGGTAGAGGAATCGGGGGTAAAGGACGACCTATAGGTGGATGGAATGGGTGGATTTCGTCGGATCAGATGGGTTGTGCGAAGGCTTTTTTCTTTGTGGGTGCGGTTTTGGAGGCGATCCCGCCCGACCCCGCCCAGAAGGCACCCCGGAGCTAGGACGGGCCACCTGGCTGAGTATCTATCCTGCCTAGATACCCGAAAGTTCGTAAAGTTTACGCCATGGGCAGCGCAACATGGCCAGTAGGGTGCACCGCCCCGGCTTTGCCGGGGCGGTGTCCTGTTTCTAGAAATAAATGGGGACCGTTGCGCTTTGCGAGTACCCTGGCGCTGTTGCGTACATGGTCCCGCTGGGACCGTTGTTAGTACAGCTCTGATACTCAAGATTGAAGGTTCCACCTGAATCTAAGGGGTCTTGTCCAGTGGAGTTCCCGCTATTGCCAGAGAGCTGCCAGTAGATCTGAGCTCCCGGAGTGCTGTCGTAAAGGGTTTCGTAAAATTCAATGGTGGGACACGTACCCCCGTAGATTGTATAGCTGCTGCTGTTGGTGGGTGCTGCAGCCTGAGGCGTTGTAGCCGAGCCTAGCGGTCCAAGTGGACTTCCGATGCCAGAGCAGAAGTCCCAGCCTGTGACGCATTCGCTCGCTCCGGAGGTGATGTCGCGGAAATTGCTTGGATAGGCCGTTCCGGCTGCAAGTTCCCCGTAATTGTAGTTTTGTAAGGGTGCTGTGCTCGAGAGGATCGCAGTTGCGTCGGCCCGGCCTGCGATCGTGGGAGCGCCAACGCTTGTGCCCCCTACTGGGAGCCAGCCTTCCGAAACGGGAGTGCATGGCGCGGGACTGCAGTAGGGAAAACTATCGTAGACGGCCACTCCGCTCACCGGATCAGCGTCGCTCGACAGATCGGGCACGCCTCTCCGACTTCCTACAATGCTCTCGACCGTATTCTGAAAGCTCGGACGGGACTCGTACTGGCTCAAGCCCCCTCCACCGCCGCCGGAGCTGTCGTCCCAATAGGATTCGCCGATGAAGTCTCCCGTGCTTTGGTTACGCAAGATACTTGTCCCGCCAACCGCCGCAATGTTCGGCGAGACAGAGGGCCATTCCACACAAAAAGCACAGTCGCCGGTCGACGCAGAAAAAGCGACGTTAGTTGCTAAGAATTTTGAGTCGTAGTTTGTCTCTGACGGGAATTCGCCCCCGCCCCAGCTGTTACTCACCACGCCGCCCCCCGCAGCGCTGACAAGACTTGCAGCAACCTGCTCAGCCGTCAGGAGATCGCTTGTCGAATTGGACGCGGCCTCGACGAGGTAAATGGCGGCGGAGGGCGCCATCGCATGGGCCCATTCGATATCCAGGGATTCCTCCAGTTCCCACCCCCCGTTTCCAGCCGGATCCTGCGGCGGCCGGGTCCCGCTTGCATACTTTACTTGAAAGGTGGCCGCGGGAAGTTTAAAGTAGGACGAGAACGTAGCAAGGTCGCTCGCCGCATCGGGATCGTCATAGGCATCGACGATGGCGATCGCTCCGCTGCCCCCGGTTGGGAGAGCCGTGGTAGAAGCGATCGGGCATCCAGAAACCTGCGTCACAATGTTGTAGACACAGGCAATCGACGCCGGCGTCTCCCAGGTCGACGACGGCTGGCTGTTCAGAACCTGAGGACTCGGGACGCGTGGAGTCGAATCCCTCCAGATCAGCACGTTTGTGTGAGCCCGTTTACCAGCATCCTCGGGGCGGACGACGCTTGAGTCGGGAACCTCGACGTACCCTTGAAGATGGAGTGCAATTAATTCGGGTTGAGTGAGCGGCGCTTGCGCCCGGGAAAAGGGCGAAGCACAGAGGAAGCAGAGAGTAACGGCGATGACTACAAAGGCAGCATACAACTTTGGCTTAAGCATGAGGATCTCCTTAGCGCCGCGGCGTTAGAGGCAGGCGGGTACCTGGCGGCGCATCAGACACCCGCCATCCAATCAATGAACAGTCAGTACTGTTCGTAAGGGGGCGGGGCCGCATAAGGGTAGACATCGACCCGGCGGACCAAGAATGGCTCGTCGCCGGTCGTCAGAGTCAGCTCCGCAAGGCAGGTGTCCTCGGCCCAGCCCCACGTTCCGGGAATCAAAGTGCTCGTCGCCAGGAATCGCAACTGCGCCTTTTGCCCTCGCCTGTGAGCCAATGCTGCCGCAGTCGCGGCAAGGACGGCAATGGCTCGGGCATAGACACAATTCGCGCGGCGGATTTAAGGATCGCCAAGCTTCCCTCTGGTGCCCGTAACCGACCAGACACTTAAGAAGCACACGACTCCCCCTGCTAAAACAACTTCAACCCCTCAGCGGAAGTCCCGTACAGATCGGGTAAGAGGTGATGCCTCGCGCAGGATAGTTGTTTCAGCTGTCTGGAAGCGTGCGCGAGAATTGCGATTTTCCCCGGGTTCAACCGGAGAAATAAATCGTGCCTTGGGTGAGCCCTGAATTCTTGCCCGACATTCTGGATCGAATCGAGGACTATGTCAAGGAAAATCTCTGCGAATCACAAAAGTGCGTTCGGGTAATCAGGTCTGTTTATTGCTTCGTTAATAGGACAGTTCGGTGCACTTAGAACGACATGTTATGCATATACATTGAGATGCGCTATCATCAGTCGCTTGGAGATAGTGATGAAGATAGAGATGACTAGCGTCTGAAGGAAACAGAGATCATGTCGTCATTCACACGCCGTCGGGGAGGCAACGCATCACCGCATCAACGGGTGTCAAGATACAGGTGACACAAATCACAGCCGCCGTGGCGGGTGATTGCCGCCTTTCAAGAGGAAAAACCTCGCTCATGCCTGTCAAGTTAAAAACTTCGCGCCTTTTCGGACAAAGTTGGGAGTATCATAAATATGCGGCAAAGCACCAATGAGGGCCTCCCTCATGAAACGCTATTCACTCGCATTCCTGGCCGCTGCATTCTGTCTCGCAGGCTGCGGCGGAAGCACTTCCAGTCCCGCTCCAGACTACCCCAACATTAACGGCAACTGGCAGTTGACGCTAACTAACGGTGGGGCCCCGTCATACGGCACTGCAACCTACGGAATCTATTTGATCCAAACGGGAAGCGCCGTCTCCGGCATCATCGTGGCGCAGCAAGACTACCCGGACTGCTGGGCACCCCCGGCGCCCCCCTGTGCATTTCCATTTGGGATGTTCGATCCATACCTCACCGGAACCATCGATGCAGCCAGTAACCTCGTGCTCACTTCCCCATCTATCGGCGGATCGGCGGCGCTTTCCATCGCTGCGAGCACCACGGGCACTGCGCTCAGTGGAACCTATTCAACTACCTTGGTCACCACATCCCCTCCAGGTACTTGGTCCAATCAGGGAACCGTCTCCGGAATCGAGATCGGCATCCTCAACGGGACCTACGCAGGAACGCTCAATTCGTCCGTCACCGGCCTCAGCACGGGCATCACAACAACTCTCCGCCAGACTTCCAGCCCCGACCCAGACGGCCAACTGGAAGTCAGCGGATCGGCCGATTTTACAGGCTCGCCGTGTTTCACCTCAGCCACAATACAGCCCTCGAACCCCGGGGTCTTCATCGGAAATGGGCTCGCGTTCGTCGACTTCGTTCCAACCAACAGCCCCACTACCACCATCGAATTATTCGGCACGCTCTCAGCGGACACAAAGACCCTCGTTGTTAGCAACCTCCTCGTGTTTGGCGGCGCCTGTGATGGTGAGGACATAGGCAGCGGGTCCCTGACCCTACAATGACCTGCTGAGAAATTGGCGGTAATCAGGGCTGGATGGGTCGTAAAGCTGGCTCAACAGATCCTGACGGGCACCCCGCCCATTGATTTTGGTCCCGAGCGTTCCTGCATGGACCCGCATGGACAAGACCGCAAAGCGGGCCACCCACCCAACGTGTCCATTGTTCAGGCTGTCACGAGACGTGCGGCAGCCTGGCGCTTGATGGACATCAGCTCCAGGGCGGTTTGCGCGATGTGCTCGGCGCTGACTTGGAACTCCTTCACCAGCTCCCACGGCGCGCCCGACTCGCCGAAGCGGTCTTTGACGCCGATAGCGCTGGTAATGACCGGGACGCCGTAGAGCTCGGGGCTGCAAGCGAGAACGAAACTGACGCGGCCGGCGAGCGCGCCGATTTGATGCTCCTCGGCGGTGACCACGACACCGGTTTCGCGCGCGGCGCGAACGATGGCCTCCGTATCGAGGGGCTTGAGCGTGTGCAGGTTCAGGATACGCGTCTCGTAGCCGAATTCGCGCTTGAGAATCCAGGCCGCGCGCATGGCCTCAGGAACCATGGGTCCGCAGGCGACGATGCTCAGATCTTCGTGCTCGTCGGCGCAGTCCTCGGCGAGGCGCGTCTCGAATGCGTCGGCGAAGCCGGCGTGGGCGAACGCTCCGTTGGCGGATTCCGAGCCGGCGAATTCCGGCTTCGGTGCGCGCAACCGGATGAGGTTCGCCTTGCGAAAGACGAAGGGCGTGGCTTCATCCGTAACGATGGGCGTGGCTTCGCGCGCGAAACGAATGTACTTGGGCCCCACATGGTCGAGGAGCAGGTAGCGCGTGGCCTTGCGGGTTTCGATGGCGTCGCAGGGAACGACAACCGACATGTTGGGCAAGCCGAGCATGGCGAACAAATCTTCAAGCGCCTGGTGCGTCGCGCCGTCAGCGCCCACCGAGACACCCGCGTGGGCGCCCGCGACGAGCACGTTCAGGTTGGAGTAGCAGACCGAAACGCGAAGCTGGTCGAGGTTGCGCGCCGCGGAAAACGTGGCGTAGGAGCCGAGGACCGGCAGCTTGCCTTCGCGCGCCAGGCCTGCGGCGGCCGCGGTCGCCGATTGCTCGGCGATGCCCATCGAGATCCAGCGGCGGGCGCGCTCCGGGTGCCCCGAGTAGAAATCTGCGATGGTGATGGAGCCGGAGATGTCGAGGCCGAGACATACGACGCGCTCGTCGCCGCCGTTCTCGGCGAGGGCGCGGCCAAAGCCTTTGCGCGTAGGCTCCATCTTGACCTGCATGGCGGCGTCTGCGTTCCACCAATAATCGCGCGAATAGCGCGGCATTCGCGCTTCAAGGTCGCGCGCCGCTCCGTCTTGCCAGGCTTTTGCTTTGGCGAGCAGTTCTTCGACGGGAATGCGTTCGGCGAGGCCGAGTTCGTCGAGGGCTTTGGCCAGCTCTTCGCGGCTTGGAGATTTGCCGTGCCAGCCGGGCTGGTTCTCCATGAAGCTCACGCCCTTGCCCTTCACGGTGTCAGCGAGGATGACGACCGGCTTGCCAGCAACGGCGCGCGCCTGCTCGAGGGCGTCGACGATCTGGCTCATGTCGTGGCCGTCGATGCGCAGCGCCTCCCAGCCGAAGGCCGCGTACTTGGCGGCGAGCGGCTCGACCTGCATCACGTCTTTGACCCAGCCGTCGATCTGCAGGCGGTTGCAGTCGATGACGGCGATGATGTTGTCGAGATGGAAGTGGCCGGCTTCCATCGCCGCTTCCCACACTTGACCTTCCTGCTGCTCGCCGTCGCCCATCAGGCAAAAGATTTTGTGATGCCTGCTGTCGATGCGCGCGGCCAGAGCCATGCCGACCGCGATGCTGAGGCCCTGGCCGAGAGAGCCAGTGGAAATTTCGACGCCCGGAAGCTTGAGCCAGTGAGGATGTCCCTGGAACGGCGAGCCGAGCTTGCGCAGCGTGACCACGTCGTCGAGCGGGCAGAAGCCGGCGATGCCGAGCGAAACGTAAAGCGCGGGAGCCTTGTGACCGGCTGACCAGAGGATGCGGTCGCGATCGGGCCACGCAGGATTTTTAGGATCGTGCTCGGCCGCGCGGAGGTAGAGCGCCGCAGCGAGGTCCATGATGGAAAGCGTGCCGCCCGCGTGGCCGGAACCTGCCGCCGAGAGCGCGACAAGATTGTAGCCGCGCATGAGGCGGGCGGCGTCGCGCAGCTCGTCGATGGAGTATTCCTTCGTGACCTGGCCGGTGGTCGAATCCCTCAGCGCCATGGTGGGTCTCCTTCGCGTCCCAAACCAACTCGTCCTCGTGCAGCTACAGGTTCGCCTTGGTCCATGCGTCGATTCGCTCCAGCGCCTGCATCAGGTTGTCCATGGAGTTGGCCACGCTGAACCTGAGGTAGCCCTCGCCGTAAGCGCCAAACGCGGTGCCCGAAAGCGCCGCCACGCCGGCCTCTTCAAGCAGCGCATCGGCGAGCCGCTTCGACTCCCAGCCGGTGCAGGTGATGTTGGCGAACACGTAAAACGCGCCCTTGGGCATGCGCGCGCTGAATCCCTTGATGCGGTTGAGGCCGTCGACAAAGGCGCGGCTGCGACGCTGGAACTCCGCGCGCATCGCGCCCACGGCACTCTGATCGCCGGCAAGGGCCGCCAGCGCCGCGCGCTGCGTAAAGCTCGCGGTGCAGGAGTTGGAGTTGGTCATCAGGCGCGTGATCTCGACCGCCAGATCCTCGCGCATGACGCCGTAGCCGATACGCCAGCCGGTCATGGCGTAAGTTTTCGAGAAGCCGTCGAGCAGAATGGTGCGCTGCTCCATTCCGGGCACGCTCATCATGGAGAACGGCTCGCCCTCGAATTGGAGCCGGCTGTAAATCTCATCGCTCAGCACCATGATGTTGCGATCGCCGATAGCGGCGGCCGCGCGCTCGACGTCGCCGCGGGCGAGCACACCGCCGGTGGGGTTCTGCGGCGAGTTCAGGATGATCACCTTGGTGCTGGGCGTGATCAGGCGGGCCATCTCATCCACGTCCATGGCAAAATCGCGCTCTTCGCGCAGCGGGATGGGCACCGCCGTGCCTCCGGCATAACGAATCATCGATTCGTAAATAGGAAATCCGGGGTTAGGGTAGAGGACCTCGTCGCCTTCGTCGACCAGCGCGAGCAGCGCGTAAAAGATGATGGGCTTGCCGCCCGGCACCACGACGACATCCTCGGGGCTCACCGTAACGCCGCGCGAACGGCTCACGGAATTGGCGATCGCCTGGCGCAGTTCCGGCAGACCGGCCGAGGGACCGTAGTGGGTCCAGCCGCTGCGCAGGGCGTCCACCGCGGCATCGACGATGTGCGGCGGCGTGTCGAAATCAGGCTCGCCGATCTCAAGATGCACGATGTTCTTGCCTTGGCGCTCCAGAGCCTTGGCCCTGCTGAGAACTTCAAAAGCCGTCTCCGTTCCCAACCGCGCCATGCGCCGCGCCAGAACCAACTCGTGTTCCGCCAGCTCGATGGTCATTGCGAATGCTCCAATCTATTGCCTTAGCCAGCGCGCGAGGTGCGTTCTCCCAGCGAGCTGGCCACACTCAGACCGGATGGCATTATACCGCCGGTCGAAATCGGCAAAATGTGACGGCCGTCGCCCTACGGCGGTTTCGGAAATACTGTGTCCGGTCAAGGCGAAATTCAGGGTCGTCGCTCCTTGGGGTCGCGACGACTTGGCTGTCCTGAATTCGGATACACCATTTCCGAAACCGCTTTAGGCCCGTTTCTGGTACCGGCCTTTGCACAGGTGCGCCGCCATTCCAGTAGTGTTCTCAGACCGCCGCCTGTAGAATGTTCGGAAGCGTACCGCCCGCCTTCTCGAATGACTTACTACGACCAAGTCGCAGAGGCTGCCGCATTTCTGAATGCCCGGCTGGGCTCGCTCACGCCGCATGTGGGCATTGTGCTGGGTTCGGGGCTGGGCGCGGTGGCAGATGCCGTTGACGATCCGGTTATTGTGCCCTACGCAGAGATTCCGCATTTTCCGCAGTCCACCGTCGAAGGCCACTCGGGGCGCATCGTGGCAGGTCTGCTTGGGGGCGCGGCGGTGGTCATCATGCAGGGGCGCGTGCATTTTTACGAAGGCTACTCGCCGCTCCAGGTCACCTTCCCCATGCGGGTGCTGGGCGGGCTGGGAGTCCGCGCCGTGGTGCTGACCAATGCGGCTGGCGGCATCCAACCGGGCCTCCGCGTGGGCGATCTCTTTGTGTTGACCGACCACATCAATCAGATGGGCTGGAATCCGCTCATCGGGCCCAATGAGCCCCGGTTTGGCTTCAGGCCCGGCGCAGGGCTGCGCTTCTTCGATATGACCGAGGCCTACAGCAGGCCACTGCGCGCCCTGGCGAAGGAGGCAGCGCAAGACGAAGGATTTGCGCTGGAGGAAGGCGTGTATCTGGCCACGCCGGGGCCAAGCTTTGAGACGCCCGCGGAGATTCGCGCCTTTCGCGCGCTGGGCGCAACACTGGTGGGTATGTCGACCGTGCCCGAGACCATCGTGGCGCGGCATATGGGAATCGAGGTGCTGGGCATCTCCTGCGTCACCAATCTGGCCGCGGGGCTGGGCACAACTCCGCTGAGCCACGAAGAGGTGAACCAGACCGGCCGCTGGGTGGAGAGCCGGCTTGCCGAATTGCTGAAGAGGCTGGCGCCAAGAATCGCCGCAAGAGTGGACAGAGAACCGTGAGCCCGGCTGCAAGCGCCAAGGTTGCCCGCGACATCGCCGCCCCTGCGCCTCGCTTGCCGTTTCCGCCCACGGTGCTGGGGGTTGCCGGCTGCTCCGGATCGGGCAAGACCACGCTGGCCAACGAGCTGGCGCGCATGCTGGGCGGCCTGCGCTTTCATCTTGACGACTACTACCTCGACCTCGCGGATCTGCCGCTGGCCGAGCGCATCGAAAAGAATTTCGACGATCCGGCGATGATCGAGATTCCGCTCCTGGCTGAGCACATTGGCGCGCTGGCGCGCGGCGAAACCATCCAGCGTCCCTGCTACGACTTCGGCACCTACACGCGCATGGTGGGCCGCACACAGTCGGTCACTTCAGGCCCATTCCTGATTGTCGAGGGGATCTTCGCTCTCTATTACCCCGAACTACTCCCGTACTATCAATTGCGGGTTTTCGTCGATACGCCGGAGGCGTTGTGTTTCGAGCGGCGGCTGAAGCGCGATATGGAAGAGCGTGGAAGGTCGCCGCAGTCAGTCGAGTACCAGTGGGAGTTCAGAGTGCGGCCCTCGAGCCTGGAGTTTGTCCAGCCCTCCGCTCGAAACGCCGATTTCATTGTGGATGGCGCCGGCGCGCTGGATTGGAAGGTGGAGCGGGTGATGACGGAGATGCGCAAGCGTGGGTTGCTGACGGGAGCGGCGTAGCGCGGCTGGGGCGGCTCGCCCGAGGACGAGTTTTGCCCCGCATTTCCACTTTGAGTCGTGATTCTGAATCCTCGGATCGTCGCGGCAGATCAAATGCTCCCCAGAGCCGTCCACCAGCGGTACAATTCGAGGCAAGCAGTCCCCAAAATGGAGATTCCGGCTTGAACCGCGCCAGGGAAGGCACATGAACCCTGGAACCGCTCTAGAGCACCATGCGGAAGCGTGGCAAGGAGAAAGCGTATGGCATTCTGCGGCACATGTGGCGCACAGTTGGAAGGCAATGAGCGCTTCTGCGTGAAGTGCGGGCGCGATTTGAGCGCGGCGGGTGCGCCGGCGAGCGCGCCGGTTGCAGCGGCTGCTCCGGTTGCGCCTCCCTCGGCGTCGCCGCCCGTGGCGCCCTATCCACAGTTCTATCCCGCGCCGGGACAGATCCCCATCATGGCCATGCCGCAGGCGGTGCCCAAGCACCATGGATGGATCTGGTGGCTGATCATCATTGCCGCTGTCCTCTACGGGCTTTGGTGGATCGGCACGCACGATCAACAGAACCAGCCGTCAGGACAAAGCCCTGCGCAGCCGGGAACAGCGCCACAGCCGGGAACAGCGCCACAGCCGGGAACGGCGCCACAGCCGCCGGGCGCACAGCCAGGAGGATCGAATGCCGCGCTGGTCCAGCAGCAGGTCTTGACTTCGCAGTGGCGCATAGCCAATGGATTTGTCCAGATCTACAACGCGCAATGGCAAAACCGGTCGAATGTGGCCCTGGAAGCGGCGACGATGGAGTGCGACCAATATGACCAGAACGGCACGGATCTGTCGCAACAGCGCGCCACGCTGGATGGGCCGAATGCGCCTGGAGCCACCGCGTCCTACAACAACAGTCCCCTCGATATGGGACAGGCCGTGCAGGGCCTGTCCAAAGTGAATTGCGGGATTGTAGCAGTAACGCCGGCCCAGTGAGCTGGCGCGCCGCGCGCGATAACGTCGGCTCAGGCGCCGCGCCACGCGGTGGCAGGCACCGCGTGGAAGCGGCCATTATTCCGGCAGCACTTCGATTCCGGTGACCGTGGCGTAGCCCTGGACCGGCACGAAGCTCAACAGCAGCTTGCCCTGGGCATTCGCCTCCAGACCCTCAAATCTGCGCATCACGACGTCGGAAGCGCTGGCTTCCTTGGCCAGGTCGAAGTTCGAGAGCAGCACCTTGCCGTTGCAGAACACATTAAAAACATGGGCGACCCTGGGCTGGCCTTCGAGAGCGGCGGAAGATGGCTCGTCCCAGTCGCCATGGCGCGCGGCAAAATACAGGGTCACGGTGTACTTCCCAGTGGAAACCGGGATGGCATACGAAAAATTTCCCCATCGTTCGGTTTCGTACATCTCGGGATCGTCCGTTCCATTCACCGGCGCGGTATATGCCGCCATTTGCCCGCCTTCGAAGTAATCGTCGGGACTCCACCAACGGCTGTCGTTGGAGTAGTAAGGCGATTGCCGGGCCAGGATGCGGACGGGGCGAATGTGCCCCCGGATTCCGGGCAGGATTTCGATAGCTGAGAGAATCGCCGGCTGACCATTCTCGGCGGAAAACTCGAGGTGCAGCATGCCATCCGCGGCTGGCGCAATGTCGGGAAACACTTTGACGTCGGCGGTAGAGGCGGCGCCTGCGTCGGCCACCACATCAAATCCGGTCAACAGCGGTTTGCCGTTGGCGCGCACAGTCATGATGCGGCTGCCTTCGCCTCCGGCGCCGGCGGATTCAGGCCCATAGACCGTTTCGGCAAAGTGCAAGCGCAGCTCGTAGATGCCCTTGCGCAAGGGAATGTCGTAGCGGAACTGCCCTTGCCTGCTGGTGCGGTAGAATGCCGGATTGAGCGTGCGCGCGATGTGCTGGAAGGAGCTCGTGACCGCCGTGCCGCCGGTGAACCAGGCGTCAGCGCTCCACATCTTGTCTGCATGGTCCACAAAGCTGCGGCTGGCGCCCGCCAGGATGCGGACTTCTTCTCCGCTGGGCGGCCCAAGCGGAAGCTCCGACGACGGTCCGGCGAGCGGGCTCGGTTCACCTTGTGGCTGCGCCTGTTTCGCTTGACGCGAGAGACGCCACGCATAACCCATGGCCAGCAGAAGAATGAGGACCGAGGCGGCCATCCACCACCAACGCTGGGCGGATGGAGCAAACCAGCGCTTGAACCCACCCTGAGCGGCGCCGGTTCTGGGCTGGTCCTTACCCGGTGCCGCAATGATGCGGCTTTCGCCTGACACGTTGTTGCGCTCGAATTTCGGAACGTATTGCCCCAGCGGAATCGAGATGTGCAGCCGGTTTCCCGCGCCCTCGCCGCTGTAGTATTCGGCGAGACGCCGGCGCAGTCGATTGGCCTCTACACGAACGATGGAATCCGCATCCTGGTCGAACGAGGCCCCGCGGCGAAAGACCTCGACTCCGATCGAGTACTCCTTGATCTGACTCGCCTCGCCGGCAAAGAGCTTTTCGCATAAATAGGAAAGGAGATTGGCCAGGGTCGGAGCGCGAGTGAAGGCCCTGGACTCGAGCACCGTTTTCAGTTCCGCGCGCTGCTCGGCGAGCTCGATCGTCTCGGGGCTGTCCACGGCCATCTCTTCCCGCCTTGCCAACCACTGTGGGATCGTTGAATCGATTGTAATGTTAGCGCGGCTTTCCTGTTCCGAAAGGCTTTAACGGTGTACGAGCCCATTCAAGACGGTGTGTAACGGCAAGTAACCCCGGAACCTTCTTGTTCAGTTTTGTTCGGGCCACCGTTTCACGGCCCCCGCAAATTGCTGAGCCACAGCGTGTTTAACGTTGCACGCCGGCGCGTAACCCGGCGGCTACGGGAAAGTAGCAGGTATAGCGTTGTATGTCGCGGCCGGCCGGGTCTCTACTCAAATCGATCCAACGTGCAATACCGGAGGCAACCGATCAAGCAGCCCTCCCTCAAGTGCCCCGGATCAAGAAAGAGGTATTCCATGAAAAGAATCGCAACCATCATCGCCGCGATGAGCCTCATGTCCTCCGCTGCTGCGTATGGATGGAGAACTCCACTCCGGGATCTGCCCACGGGCATTAGCCTTGAGACGGCATCGGCCGCCGAGCAGAAAGGCGATATTGCCCGTGCCCGCAGCGACTTCGGCGCGGCTGAGGCTTATTATGAGCAGGCTGTGCGCAAGGGCGCCCCGGATTCCCAACTCTATAACAAGCTCGGCATCGCCCAATTGAAGCTGAACCAAACCGGCGCGGCGCGCAAGAGCTTCCTGCTGGCCATCAAGACCGATCCCAAAAACGCCAACGCACTGAATAACCTTGCCGCCGTGCTCTGCATTGATAAGAAATACAAACCTGCCCTTCGTTATATGAAGCAGGCGCTGGAAATCGATGAAGAGAACGCAGCTTTTCACGTGAACATGGCAGAGACGTGGGCCGGCCTGTCGCAGATCGACCGCGCCATGACCGAATACGCGAGGGCCCTTGAACTCGACCCCGACATCTTCACCTCTGACGAGACCGGAGTGATCGCCCAGGTGAGGTCGCCGGAGCAGCGCGCCCGCATGGATTACCTGATCGCGAAGCTGTTCGCCAAGAAGGGAAATCTGAACGGAGCGCTGGATTACCTGGAGAGGGCCAAGGAGGGGCATTACCCTCAATTGTCCGACGTGTACATCGACAGGGAATTCGCGGCCCTGTGGCAGGATCCACGGCTCAACAAGATCGTCAAGCCCTAGATCTTTGACCGCGTGATTTTGTTCCAACCTGGGTGCGCCAGGCCCGGGGGGGCCCCTCAGACAGGTCTTCGTCCGTGGGGTGGAGATCCCGCTTTTGGGACCTGGGATTGACAATCGCGAGGTTCGAATTCACGCGGTCAAGCCCTAGTTGGAAGGCGATGGCGGGGTTGCAAAAGCGTGGGCTGCTGAGGGGAGCGGCGTAGGACAGAACCGGGGCCTGCGCCGCCACTGCGGCGGTTCATTGCAAACGGTCCGGATCACCAGGAGATCTGGACCGTTTGCTGTTTGGGGCAGCTGGTCCTTTCGGGGCGATCGCAGGCCAGCCGGATCAGGCGCCGCCCGTCGTCGATGGGAAGTGCGGCACACGCGTCAGAAAACTCGCACTTTTAGCGCCGAACGCTGCAGGTTTGAGCCGGTAGACATGGAATCCGTTCTTGCCCTTCTCCTTGGCCGCATACATGGCTTCGTCGGCGCACTGCATGAGCGCATCCGGACTCGCGCTCCCCTCCGGGTAGGTGACCACGCCAATGCTGACGGTGATGACGGCTGGCTTGTGATCGATGGCGAATGGGTTGGAAACGGCGGCAACGATTTTGGCCGCGATGCTGGCCGCTTCGGCGGGGACGCGGAGGTCGGGCAAAAGGACCACGAACTCATCGCCGCCGATGCGGGCCACGGTGTCAGTTGCGCGCACGCAATCGTTGAGCCGCCCGGCCAGATCGCACAGCAAGGTGTCGCCCGCCTGATGGCCGAGCGCATCGTTCACATCCTTGAATCCGTCCACATCCACCAGCAGCACGCCCAGACAAGTTTTAAATCTCTCCGCGCGCTTCAGCACGGTCTGCAGGCGGTCGTTCAAAAGAATGCGATTGGGCAGGCCGGTGAGCGCATCGTGTTCTGACAGGTGCCGCAGCCGTTCTTCGCTGGCGCGCAGAGCCCGCGTCTGCAGCTTCACCCGGTGGCGCAGGACCACGATCCAGGTGAAGGCGGCAAGGACCACGAAGCTGGCGGCGGCGAGAGTCTCCAGGATCTGCATTGGCGTCCACCAGGTAGGCGCCTGAACGAGGGAAACGTCGTCGACAGAGCGCAGCAGAATATGCATCGACTGCAGGCGCACCGCGCCTTCTTCGAGATTGGTGCTCAAGGAGTCAACCTGCGCGTTGCAGACTCCGGTAACGCGCAGAATGCTTCCCTCCTTCCAGGGGAGGGCGGCGCCGAGAGCTGCGTCCCGGGGAAGAATGGCGGAAAAAAGGTTGCGGCCGGCGCTCAACATCAGGGTGGGATCGGGGGCGGTAAGGTCCTTGCCGATCAGCTCGGCATCGATCTGCACCAGCCGGCCATCGAGATCGCCGTTGATGGCCTGGTCGGCTTTGATGGGAACAGGCGAGGCAGGCGAGGCGCCGGCGCCGGCGACGCGGAAGGCCGCGTCCTCCAGGGTCGGCTTGAACACGTTGATGGCGGGAAAGCCCACCACGTCGACCAGCGCGCCCAAGGGCGCGGGGGTTGACTGCGTGGTCTGGATGCAGATCGCAGCCTTGCGGTCCTGAATGCAGAGCATGCGCCCCGGCCAGTCGAGCGTGACCTGGCCCTGCACATGGATGCGGTGCAGGAGTCCCGGATCGGGCGAGTAACGGAACAACTGCGCGATGGGGACCGCCGGCGCCGCGAAGGGATCGCGCGGCGCCGCCTGCACGACTTGGACCTCGTGAAGCGTGGGAAAGAAGATATGCACGCCCACCATCTGACGGCGCTGGTTGAAGAGCGGGGCGGCGTTGCCGTCGATGCGGACCAGGGAGTCGATCAGCGATTCGTAGTCGACCCCAGGCTGGCGCACCGTGACCGCGGTGAGCAATCCGCCGGTGGCGGCGATGCCGAGAGCCACGTTATTCGGCCCCACATGCGCGGAACGGACGCGGCCTTCGACCTCAACCCATTGGCAATCCAAGGCCCCAGTGAGCAACTGCGTCAAGGATGCTTTGGTAGGATTCGCCGGCAGGCTGGACTCTCCGATGGGGCGCACCTCGGCGCCATTGACGACGGGCGCGTAGTCGCCCGGCGCCGTGACTCCGGTGATATCCACCAGGACGCCCGGCTTGATGGGCAGGATGGGCCGCGCGGAAACGTCGACGAAGACGCCTCCTGAGGCGTCATGAACGAAGATGGCGCCGTGTCTGACGTCGATGTAGGGATCGTAATAGGTGACGACGGCGCGCAGATGAACAGGAAGGGTGCGGGCGGCGTCTTCTGGAGAAAGGTCATGTACCTCTCTAGCCTTGACCATGAGGCGCTGCGGCGCGGGCAAAGTGAGCGGGCCCTGAGCGCTGGCTGCAGGCCAGGCCGCAGCCAGCGCGACTAGCAACGCGATCAGGCGCTGAGTCCGCATCTGATCCCTTCCTGGAGACCAGCCGAGTCAGCCCAGGGAGAACAGCAAGGCAACTTCTGCACAATCTTACCGATGGTCCAAAGGCCAAGTATCTCATCGTCATAGTTGGGCTGCAACTTGAATGAGAAGCGTTTTAGCCTTTGGTAATGAGCCAAAAGTGGGTGTTCTTTCGCCACGGAAGGCATGGAATGGAGCCGGCGCGACGCGGAATGATTGTGCGGCGAATGGGGTCTGATCATAAGTTGATGATTCTATTTCGCGGTCAGCGCGGCCACGGGCGCCAGCATGTCTTCCTTGCGCATGACGAGGTTGGTGGCGTTCAGACTGGCCAGCTCAAAGCCGTGGCCATGGGTGATGGCATCGGTGGGGCAGGCCTCAACACAATAGCCGCAAAAGATGCAGCGGTTGTAGTCGATGTTGTAGACCTTGGCGTAGCGCTCCGACGAGGAGATGCGATTTTCGGCGGTGTTTTCCGCGGCTTCAATGTAGATGCAGTTTGCCGGGCAGGCCGCGGCGCAGAGGAAGCATGCCACGCACTTCTCCAAACCGTTCTCATCGCGCTCCAGGACGTGCGCGCCGCGGAAGCGCGGCTCGAAGACCGCTCCGCGAGTGAGGCCGGGACCGTCAGGATAGTTTTCCACCTCCGTGGGCGCAAACGTCTCGCGGAAGGTGACGCTCATGCCCTTGGCGATGCCGGCAATGTTGCGCACGATCGACATGCGACAAGTATACGATGGAGTTGGGAGGGAATGATGAAGCGTTCGAGCGTCTATGCCGCCATCTTCGTGTTGACAATGAGCTTCGGGGCTTTCGCAGCTCAAGCGCAAAACCAGCCGCCGGCGATGCCGATGGGGCCGTCGTCGATGCCCATGGGACAGATGGGCGAGATGCACAAGCCCGCGCCGCCGGCCGGACCACTCGTGATCACCTTCGGCGAAAAATCGGCCACGTGGACGCCGGCCACGCTCGCCGCGCTGCCGCATGTCGCAGTCACCGTCCACAACGAGCACACCAAGGCCGATGACACTTACTCCGGCGTGCCGCTCATGGGCCTGCTCACGCGGCTTGGCGTGAGCGATCAGCCGCACGGCAAATACCTGCGCTTTTATTTGGTGGCCGTCGGCTCCGACGGCTACGAAGCGGTCTACTCGATCGGCGAAGTCAATCCCAACGTGCACGACGCCACGGTGATTGTGGCCGACACGGAGAACACCAAGCCGCTGACCGGCGACGGCCCGCTGAAGCTCGTCGATACGCGAGACAAGCATCCGGCGCGCTGGGTGCGGAATCTGACGGCAATCAAAGTGCTGGCGGCGGAGTGAAGGCGCGGGAAGCCTCGCGAGCCGCCCGTTTGTAACCGGCGAATACAAAGAGCGGCAGGGCCGCGCGCCTCAGATGCGTGATGCCTGAAGCGCGCGAACCCGCGCGATTACCGCCCAAATGAGCGGCGAAGTCTTAACGATGATGCCCGCCCTGCTGCCCACCCTGTTGTCCGCCACGTTGCCCGCTGGGCTGCGAGCCTCCGCGTGGTTGGGGCCTGACGTTGCGGTCGGCCGGAAGCGGCCGGCTGACCGCCGGAGTGGCAGGCCGTCCGTGATTCTGGGCTGCGTATTGCCCGCTCACCCCGCGATAGTTCTGCGCATGCTGCACCTGCGTGTTCATGCGAGGAGCAGTTGGCTCGTGTGCCGCCGCCCGCTCCGATGGCTGTGGCCGGGCCTGTACGCCCGCTCCGCCGCGGTAGCTGGGGCGAGGATTGTTGTTGTTGCGGTTGTTGTTGTAGTTGTTGTTTCCGTGATTGTAGGATCCGCGATTGCCGGCATTATAGTTGTACGTGTTGTGGACCGTGCGCACGTTGATGTTGTTATACGCGCGGTTGTAAAAGAAGTGGCCGCCGTTCCAATAGCCGCCCTCGTAGCCGAGGCCGACGTAGCCGAAGCCGTAGTTGATGCCGCCGTAGAAGCCGATGTGCAAGCCCCAATGGCCGGGATAAAAGAGGTAGCGGCCGCCGTAAAAGCCCCAATAGCCAGGCGTCCAGAGCGCGCTTTGTAGGGGGGCTCGACCCATGCGCCAGGCACCCAGTAGTAGCCGTTCGGGCCCCAGGCCCAGTAGCCGGGAGTCCAGATGTATCCGTCGCCGGGCGCGGGGGGCTGATCGTAGTCGGGAAGCGGCGGCGGAGGCTCTGTTGCCTGTTCTGTCGGCATCTCAGCGTAGCCTGAATCATCGGGAGGCTGGCCCGGCGCAGCCGACTGGTCGGGAGGCGGCGCAGTTTCAGTTGTGTAGGATGGTCCAGCGGGCGCCTGATTGACGGCGGCGGGATCGGGCCCTTGGTCCGGGGGGGCCTGGTCCTGCGCGGATGCGACGGCGGCGCTAACAGTGGGAATGATGGGGAGGTGCCCGTAGCGGCAAACGGAAACGCACAGAGCGGCCGCAACGGCAATCGAAATAGCGATGGCAAATCGAGGAATTCGGTTCATCTTACCCTCCAGGAGTTCCGATGTTTCCCGTGGTCACCAAGTCTAGCGCAGCCGGGTGGTTGAAGGCCATTCGATGCACGAGATCCGTGTGCAAAATCCTTAAGTTGCGAGCGTGCCGGGCGGGAGACGTCAATGGCGGACGGCGGGCGGCACGGATTTGCCGCGGTTGTTGGCCGGCGGCGTGGTCACGGGCCTGCGCTGCGGTTGCGCGTTCAGCAATTGCTGGCACAGCGCCGAGTCCTGCCCGCGCTCGAGGCCCTGCACGGTGTCCTGGCCGCGGCACATGCGCAGTTCCATGGCTTCGGCGTCGTCTCTGGTCAGCATCCACCGTGCGCTCCAAGCCGCTGAAAGGGTCTACGTCGTAGCGGAAGAGCGTGTCGCTGGGCCCTCTCACCTTGCCGTAGTCGAAGTGATTCCAGGTGACGAGAAAAGCGCGGCCGTCGGGACCGGCCATCACGGCGTAGACCTGCGTCCAGGCGATGCCGGGTGCGGTGGGGCCGGCCGCGTTCCACACCAGAACTCCCTGGCCGCCACGCACCCATCGCGGCGCCCACATGTGGTGCGAGACGTCGTAATGGAAGGAGGTGAAGTAAGTGCTGGCCGAGCAGTCGTGGCAGTTGTCGTAGAGAACGGTCAGCTCCTCGGGCGCGTCCTCGGCGAAGTGCTCCCAGTCGAACCAGCGCAGGTTGACGCCGGTGAGCAGCGGGGCCACAACGTGGCTGGTGAGCGAGACGTTCCAGATGGTGAAGGCGTCACTGCTGGGCGGCGATTGGGGTCCAGCGCGGTCGGTGGTGACGACCAGCGCCGCATCGTAGACCACGCCGATCTCGCGAATCGCGGTCCAATTCTCTACCGCAAGCGAACGCGTGACCCAGGCGACGATGTTCTGATCCTGGCGCGAGTGAAAATCGATCCAGCGGAAGGTGCCCGAGGTTTGCTGAGCGCAGAGAGGAAGCGAAAAAGCCAGTGCCGCGGCGAAAGCGATGAGGCGACTGGGAGGGTCAACCTGCATAAATTTAGATATAGCAGAGCGGGCCGCGGCGACGCGCGGGAGGAGCGCCGCGCCAAGCGCGGCGCGCATCGCGGGCCGCTCGCTGGTTTATTTTTCCGGCGCAGCCGGCGCGGGCTTGATCTGCTTCGCGAAATCCCGCGGCAACGCGCCCTCGGCCGCCGCGGCTGCTAGCAGCGCATCCCAGCCGTCGCCGGCGCCGTGGTATTGCGTGTACTTCGCCTTGCAATAGGCGATCATGCCGCTCGCATCCTGCGGGATGGCTGCGCTCTGCGCGAGATGGATCGCCCTGGCGCAGTACCAGAAGCCGTTCGCGTCAAGCGGCGTCGCCTCCAGATCGGCGATCGCGAGTTGATACATGTCCTGCACATTCGTGGGATCGATCTGAACAGCGCGCGTGAGCCAATCCTTGGCCTGCGAGTAGTTCTTTTCCTGGACCGCGCAAAAGCCTTCGGCGCCGATGAAGATGCCGGTCATGAGTTTGCTCAGCGTGGCAAAGTCGGCGTCCGTCATACCCGCCGGCTTGCGCCACATGGGCACCTCGCGCATGCCGCCGGTGGCATCGACGCACATCTCGTTGAGCGCCTCGGTGTCGCCCTGCATGGCGCTCACCCGGTCGAGCGCAACCACAATGCCCAGCAGGCGAACGTTGCCGGAATCTACGGCCAGCAGACGCTTGGCTACCCTCTTTACCTGAGCCGAATCGCCGGCGGTTTGCCACGCCGCCATCTCCTGCTCCAGCGCATCGGTGGACACAATGCTGTGGGGATACTGCTGGACAAAAGCTTCAAGCGCCTCTGCTCGCGCGGTAGCATCCTGCGTGTTCACGGCGGCCATGTAGGCCTTGTATTCGGCCGGGTTCTGAATCACCTTCTGGCCGGAAGAAGCCTGCGGGCTCGAGGGCGCCTGCTGTGCAAGCGCGATGACGGCAACGGCCACAAGCAGGCTCAGTAAGACGAGCGAGCGGCGGCTGGTTCGCGGCAACTCCACAGGTCGGACAGACTTCCACATCATGCGCATGGCCCTCTCAGGCAATGAGCCAAGTCGACTCGGACGCGATCGCAAGCGCAACACAAGGGAAGCGTAGCACAGAGAGCCCGCACTCCCTCCGTCGCAGCGCAGCCGCTTTATGGCCCTCTATAGGTCAAGGCCGCGTCCACTTCAATTCGCCACGCTATTGCAGCGCCGCTGAGGCTCCGCTCACGGCCGCAAGCTCGCGCACAACGCGCTGCAGCTCGGCAACCAACCGGCTGCGCAGACGGGCGTGAAAGACAACCAGCAGCTCGTTGAAATACCAGAGTTGCTGATCGGGGCCGCGCTTGAAACGGTCCCAAACGGCCGGGCCGATCTCTCTGAAATCGTCGAGGATCGCCTTCGCGTTGTAGAGCTTGTCGGCTGCGGAGATGAGCAGCACGTCTTCGGGCTCGTGGCGCAGCCGCTCGAGATAGGCGGCCTTGCGCGCTTCCCAACCTTCTTTCTTGTCGTGATCCTCGGCAAACGTATCGGAAAGGCCGACCACCATCCGCGCCACGTTGGCACCGAATCTCGTTTCAACATCGGCGAGGCGCGAATAACCGCCATGGTCCTCCACCGTGTCATGGAGAATTGCGGCGATTGCCATGTCTTCGGTGACGGGAATCGGGCCGCCCGCCTCGCCCATGACGAGCGATGCGACTCCGAGCAGATGGGCCATGTACGGGATGCGGGTTCCCTTGCGGGTTTCGGTGTGGAGCACGCGCGCGTAGTCGACAGCGCGGGTGAATCGCTCAGTTAGGACCAGGGGCTGTGTGGGGTTTGTCATCTTTTAGTGTCGCACGGAGCAAGTGTGCGGCAGAATTTGCGGGTAGTGTCTGAAATTTCCGCTGGTGGTGCATCTAGCTTTTCAGCTTGTTCGCAACAGCGGCCCAGCCATCCCAGTTGAGGTATCCCGTGAAATCCCGAAGAGGCTCTTTGTAGGTCCCCTCTGCGATCTGGCGTTCGGCCTCGCGCCCCACCTCTCTCATCTCCCAGCACCGAGCCTTCTTTGTCTTTTTAGACTTTGTAGAGCAAAGGTAGATTTGGAGGATTCCTCTTCCGGAAGTGCGTTTCTTCTTCATGCGCCGCTGTAGTTCCGCTTTAGGAATGACTACAAAATCGGGCGCGTCGCTCTCAAAACCACGCAGCACAAAAACCCAAAACTGTGCTTTCGATCCGTTGAGCTTCGTCCTGTTCAATGCGAACCAGCTACGGCAACGGAGCGAACGCCGCAGATCAAGTTTCTTCTCCTCAGGCAGAAAATCCTTGCCGTATTTCACCTGCAACGAGACGGCGTGTCGGTTGGCATGGTCAGTGACCAACAGGTCGATACCAGTGTCCTTAGCCGGTATCCATATATTCGGCTTTAGGGACCTAAGGTATTTCGGGAGGTGAAGACCCACCAAGTACTCTCCCGCGTGAATCGTAAACAGTGGTTTCATTGGTAGCAGTATAGCGCAGACCATGCGGAGATAATGGCGAGAAAATCGACTCTCGCCGCCTTTCTTCAGCGCACACCTCAGACACGACCTAATATGCGTTGGACCGTTGTTTGGAAGCTTCGCGCTACAGCCCCAGCTTCGCCCACATCGCGTCGACTTTGGCTTTGGTCGCGCGATCCATCTCGATCATCGCGGGCCAGGGCCGCTCGAAACCCTCGGCCTTCCACTTGCGCGTGGCATCGATTCCCATTTTCGATCCGTAGTTAGGCAGGCGGCTCGCATGGTCAAGCGAGTCGACCGGGCCGAGCGTGAACTGAATGTCGCGCTCGGGATCGATGTTGTTCGCGACGCGCAGAACGACTTCAGGAATGTTCTGTACATCGCAATCCTCGTCAACCACGATGATGCACTTGGTGAACATGGCCTGGCCCAGCGACCAGATGGCGTGCATCACTTTGCGCGCGTGGCCGGGGTAACTTTTTTTGATCGACACGATCATCAGGTTGTGAAAGACGGCTTCGACGGGCAGGTGAATATCGACCAGCTCGGGGATGCTGATCCTCATCGCCGGCAGAAAAATGCTTGCGACGGCTCGGCCCATCCACGCGTCCTCCATGGGCGGTTTGCCCACGATGGTCGCGGCGTAGATGGGGTCCTTGCGATGGGTTACGCAGGTGAGGTGGAAGACCGGGTACTCGTCCTCAAGCGTGTAGAAGCCGGTGTGGTCGCCGAAGGGACCTTCGGCGCGCAGCTCGCCCAGTTCTACGTATCCCTCGAGAATAATTTCGGCGTTGGCCGGCACTTCCAGATCGACGGTCTCGCACTTCACGATCTCCACCGGCTTGCCCCGCAAAAAACCAGCAATCAAGAACTCCTCGACCTCGGGCGGAGCCGGCACAACGGCCGCGAACGTCGTTGCCGGATCGGTGCCGATGGCCACCGCGACTTCGAGCCGCGAGCCCTTCAACGCGCCGACCGACACCTGCTGCGTGCCGGCAAGAGGGCCGTCGGGAATGGTGACTGCTCCACCTGCCGATTCGGCCATGATGGCCACGCGCGCGGCTTCGGCGCTCTGCGTGGGATCGGCCGACGCGGCAGCGGCGTTGCGCAGCGCCTCGCGGTAGTGCTCGGCGGCTACCTTCTGCCGCTGCCAGTGCATGCCCGTGGTCTGGCCGTCGTACACCTGCATGCGATACATGCCGATGTTGCGCTTTCCAGTTCGCGGATCGCGCGTGTGCACGCAGGGCAGCGTGATGAAGCGCCCGCCGTCGTGCGGCCAGCACTTGAGGATGGGGAAATAGTTGAGGTTGAACTTCTCGCGCCGAATCATTTCCTTGCACGGAGCATCTTTCGCGCTCACGGTCTTGGGAAACGCGCTCGAGAGCGCGCTGAGTTGCGGCAGCATCTTGAGTTTGTCGATCAAGCCCTCGGGCGCTTTGACGTCCATCAATCCCCGGATGCGGTCAGCGATTTCGTCGAGCCGGTCGACGCCCAACGCAAGCGCCATGCGCCGTTCGCTGCCGAACTGGTTGATGAGGACCTTGTGGCCGGGATGTCCTTTGACGTTTTCGAACAGCAGCGCCGGCCCGCCGGGAGCATATTTCTCCGTCGTTCCGGTTGCCCCACCCTTTTCGTCCGCCGCGGCGGACGCGAAAGCGTGGGAGCGCGAGCCGATCTTGCTCACGCGGTCGGTGATTTCGGTGATTTCAAGCTCCGGCGAAACCTCTTCGCGGATGCGTTTGAGCTCGCCGTGTTTTTCGAGCGTTTTGATCCAGTCGCGCAGATCGTCGGTTGCCAAGGGCGTGCTCCCAGGGCGGCAAAAGCCGCCTTCAACCCTTTAGCTTATAGCGTCGCAGCGGCCAATTGCTGAGGAACCACCGGCGGAATCGCGTCCATGGGATAGCCGAGCCGCTTCCACTCGTCGAAGCCGCCGCGCAGGGGGCGCACGCGCTCAATGCCCAGCTTATGCAGCGTCATGGCGGTTTTGGCGGCGGTGGCCTCGCTGGGGCAGGTGCAGTAGAGCACCACATCGCGGTCGCGGGGGATCTCATGGTGACGTTGGGTGAGCGCCTCGGGCGAAAAATGCAGCGCGCCGGGCAGCTTGAACGGGTCGGGTACGAGCTCGAGGGGATGGCGCAGATCGACAATAAAGACCTCTTCGCCGGCGTCGAGCTGGCGCTTCAGCTCTTCGGGCTCCAGGCGCGAGGCCGCGAGCTTTTTCAGCACCATGCGGCGGCGAATGATTCGCGCGACGAAGAATCCGACGACCCCCAGGAGAAGCAGCGCGCCGGAGAAGCGGCCGGCCCAGTCAAGCAAGCTGGAATTGCGCTTGAGCAGGTCGCCGAAACATCTGCCGCAGGCCAGAAGCGCGGCCACCCACAGCGCGGCGCCCATGCCGTCGTAGAGCAGGAACGCGCCGTACTGCATGCCGTTCTGCCCGGCAACGGGCGCCGCCAGTGCGCCCACGCCAGGCACAAACTTGGCAAACATGAGCATGGCGCCGCGGCGGCGGCCAAACGAGTCCTGGGTGCGGCGGACGCAGGTGGTCGGCTCCAGCGATAGCTTGCAGAGAATGCGCAGCACATGGTGGCCGTGCCTGCGCCCGATGAGGAACCATATGCTGTCGGCGGTAAGCGCGGCGGCCACTCCGACCGCCAGAGCCAGGGGAAAGCTGATCTGCCTCTCGGCGGTGAGTGCTCCGGCCGCCAGCAGCACCGGCGCGGACGGCAGGGGAAGGCCAAGCTGCTCCACCAGAACCCAGGCAAAGAGCAGCAAGTAGCCGTACATCAATAGAATGTCGGTGGGCAGCGCCATGGGAGGTCCTGTGTGCCGGCGTAGGGAATCAGACCGCCCGGCTCCGCGGGCTTCAGTGTGGGAGAAAAAGCGGCCTCATCCTATGAGATGAATCTCGGCGAACTTCGTTGCAAGGGAGTGAGGAGAAACTGCGGCCAGCAGGGTCAGGAGGGCTTGGCCTGCGCCGAAACCACCTGCTCAATGGTCCAGTCGACCCAACTGGCCTGTTCGGCAGGGCAGGCCAGCCGGCCTGGGTCGATGGCCACGACGGCATCGACAAAGTTCTCCACGATGGGGTAGTGAAGATTCGGGTGCGGGGGCAGTATCTCAACCCGGCTGGCCACGCGCAGCTCCGGGCCGTTAAGGGGATCGAGGCCAATCTCGCCGTCCTCGCCGATGATGCGGAACTGGTCCCGCGGCACGCGCGAGTTCCAGCGCACATCGACGACCGCGTGCACGCCGCCGGAAAACTGCATCAGGACAGTCGCGGAGTCCTCGACGCCGATGCGATGGACCGCGTTCGACAGCAGGCCGCAGGCGCGCTCCGGCTTGCCGAAGAAGAAATTCATGGCGTCGATGCGATGCGAAGCGGTGTCGTAGAGCGGGCCGCCGCCTGCCAGCACCGGATCGCTGAGCCATTCGCGGCCCTCGATCTCAAGCCAGCCGTGGCAATTGGCTTCCGCCAGCAGCGGCCGGCCGATGGCGCCCTCGGCGATGAGCTGTTTGGCGCGGATGAGCTTGGGATAGAGGCGGCGATAATACGAGACGCCGAAAAGGCGGCCCGAAGCGCGGCCAAAAGCGCGACTCGATGCGCGGCCCTCGGCAACCATGCGCTCGGCCTGGGCGAAGTTGATGGCCATCGGCTTCTCGCAGAGCACGTGCTTGCCTGCGCGCAGGGCGGCAATCGCGGCATCCGCATGCATGGCCACGGGCAATGCAATGTAGATGGCATCGACCGCCGGGTCGGCAACTGCTTCGTCGACCGCCGGCCATGTCCGCGCGCCGGGATACGCCTTGGCCTTGGCCGGATCGCGCGTGACGAAGCCGTAGAGCATGCTGCGCGGCTCAGCTTGTATCGCGGGAATGACGCGCTTGCGCGCGATGTCGCCGATGCCGGCCACGACCCAGTGCAGTTTGCCCGCCACTGGGTCAGAATATCTCGCCGCCCGCAGGAACGTTCATCTTGTTGCCGCACGCAGCCGAATCGGACCGTCTTGGACGATCGCTGCAAGAAGGCAAACCGGCGCTTAAAGAGGAACCTGATTTTGAGCGGGCGCAAAAAAGCCGCCCGCGGGCGGCTCTTCGCTTTTCACCTGCCAGATAGATGGCCTGTTGCTATTGCTCGGGCTCGGAATCCTGCGCCGGAGCGGGTGGCGGGAATACGGTCGAGGGCGTCGGCGCTCGAGCAGGCGCGGTCCGCGCTTGCTGATTCTGCAACGCGAAGTAGTCGTGGTCCCAAAGGTCCTGGTAAAACTCGCCCGTCAGCTCGGCCGCGCGCGGGCCAAAGGTCGGCCTGCCGCCCTCGAGGAAGAACACTGTCACCAGGCCTCCCTGGGGCGACTCGGAATAGGAGACGAACCAGCCGAAGCGCGTGCCGTTGTCGGAGCAGGTTCCGGTTTTGCCGAAGACCGGCAGCTCGCGGAAGTTGGCGCGCAGGCGGCGCGCGGTTCCATACTCCACTGCCCCGGCCATGCCGTCTTCAACATCGGGAACGTATTTTGCGATATCGAGTGTGCGCTTTACTTTGGGCTGGAACGCGGCAACTTCCTCCGGCGTGGTGGGATGTTGCAGGTAGTAGAGCGTTCCGCCGTTAGCCATGGCGGCCACAAACGCGCCCAGTTGCAGCGGCGTGAGAGAAACGCCCTGGCCGAAGCTGCACATGCGGCCCACGCCGCCCTCGGACTCGGGAATCGGCTGGTCGGGATACTCGCCCAACTGCTCGCCGGGAATGTTGTAGCCGGCCAGCTCGCCCAGGCCGAATTGTGTGGCATAGTGGCGCACGCGCTCGAAGCCCAGCTCCCGGCCCAACTCCTCGAAGTAAAGATTGTTGCTCTTGGCCAGCGCCTGGGTCATGTTCATGCGGAAGCCGGGCAGCTGCACCATGGTGTCGCTCGTGACTAGGCTTTCGGAGAGCGCGGCCAACGCCACCGTGAGCTTGATGGTGGAGCAGGGCTCGGCGCCGGTGGAGAGCGCCAGCTTCTGGTTGACCATGGCCAAAATGCGTCCGTTCGAGGGGTCGATGACGACGGCGGTGCCGTTCATGTCGCCCAGGGCGTCAATCGCGGCCTGGCGCACGACCGGATCCTCGCCGGCCATCAAGTCGCCCGCGCCGATGGCTCCCTGGATATACGAGTTGGCAGTGAAGCGCTCGTAATAGTGATGGCGGCGATGATAGAAAGTCCGGCGCACGCGTGCCGCCGATGCGGTTGTGGTCCGCCTCGACGCGGTTGTCCTGGCCGGCGCGCGCGACCCGGCCGTGCGCGCGGATGCGGCGTGAGCGGCGGAAGAATGAGTGGTGGCCGTGTGCGAAGCAGACGCTTGCGTTTTCGAAGGGCCGGATGCGGCCGTGTGTCCGGCGGCAGAGTGGGTCGCGGTGGGCGTCGCTGCGTGCGCCGCGGCATGATGCGCCACCGTGCGATGCGTGCTGGAGAGATGCGACGCCGTCCTGGACCTGGAATGATGCAACGTGGTTTGCGGCGCATCCAACGCCGCTGCGCAGACAGCGCTCACGCCGAAAAAGAATAAAATCGAGGGAACGAACCCAACGCGGAACAGCTTCATCCAGCCAACATCCTCTCAACTTTGGATTTCGTGCCGCGCGTTCGCCTATTGAGCCGTTCCGGAAATACTGAGTGGTCAAATCATTCGTTAGGGTCTTCGCTTCCTGTTGGTCGCTCAGACTCGGATTTTGTCAATGCCCTTCCACCATTTCCGAAACTGCTTTTGGCGCCGCACTTCGTATCTTCAGGCAATGCCATGCTGCGTTTCTTTCTGCCGCAGTCCCGGCAACGCCTGCATCCTGGCCCCAGTGTCATGGGACAATCCGGCTCCGCGATGAGGAATCCTGCCGCCAACCGGAGAGTGCCCAGATTTACAATAACCCGGAAAGCAGTCATTTCCCGCTGTTGCCGGTCACACCTTATACAACTTTCGAGGGCGTTGTGTTCAATATACGCTCGCCCCGCCCATTTTGGAACCGCCTCGGCCAAGTCCAAGCCGGTGAACGAGATGGGAATCTCCGGCATTTTAGGAAATGGTGTGATGTCTTTGGCGCTGAACAGGGTCGTCGCTCCCTGGCGGTCGCGCCGACCTGAGGACATTGGCTCTGTCCTACGGAGTTTCCTAAAATGCTTCAAAACTTCAGCCGGCGCAGAAACGTGGGAACATCCAGATCGCGCTCAGGATGCGGTTCGGGTTCGGCGAAGAGCGATGGCGCGGGTTGCGCATCGGAATTCGCTGTTTCGGTTGTGCCGTGCGGCGTCTGGTTGAAGCCCGCAGCATAGTCCCTGGGCGGGGCGGGATGAGAGTCAGCGCCTGTCGAATCGGATTCAGGCGGCGCCGCGTTCTCCCGCTCCATTCCATACTCCTTCGCAAAGTCCGCGTCGGTCTTCATCAGCTCCTCAGTCACCGTGATTGTGGTCGCCACTCCCGGCGCGGCCGAGGCGAAGAAGAATCCGCTGTCCGCGCTCTCCGTCACCGCTTCGTCTTCCTCGCTCATAAAGCGCGCCGGCGCGGCGGCAGGCTCCGGCTCGCTTTCGCGCATCCAGTTGTCGGGGGCGACTACCGGCACCGAAACCACCGGAGCCTCCTCGATGTTCAACATGCGCGCGCGGCGTTCCGGCATCTGGTCGCGGAAGCCGGTGGCGATCACGGTAATCTTCACCTCTTCGCCCATCTTCTCGTCGAGCACGGCGCCGAAGATAATGTTGGCGTCTTCGTGCGCAGCCGATTGGATGAGCGACGACGCCTCGTTCACTTCGGAGAGCTTGAGCGAGCTCGACCCGGTGATATTGATTAAGATGCCGCGAGCGCCGTCGATGGCGCCCGCTTCGAGCAGCGGCGAAGCCATGGCCGCCTGCGCCGCTTCTATGGCGCGGTTGGCGCCCGAGCGCACCGCCGTGCCCATTACCGCGTGGCCCATGCCCGCCATGGTCATCTTTACATCGGCAAAGTCGCGGTTGATGATGCCTGGGATGGTGATGATGTCGCTAATGCCCTGCACGCCCTGGCGCAGCACGTCGTCGGCAATGCGGAAGCTCTCGAAGAACCCCGCATCCTTGGCTACGGCCAGCAGCTTCTCGTTGGGAATTACGATCATCGTGTCCACGCTGTCGACCAGTTCATTCAAGCCGCGCTCGGCCTGCGTCAGGCGGCGCTTGCCCTCGAAGGCAAAGGGCTTGGTGACCACAGCCACGGTGAGGATGCCCATCTCGCTGGCCAGCGAGGCGATAACCGGAGCGGCGCCGGTGCCCGTGCCGCCGCCCAGGCCCGCGGTGACGAAGGCCATGTCAGCGCCCTCCAGGGCTTCGATAATCTTCTCCGAGTCCTCGAGCGCGGCGCGGCGGCCAATGTCGGGATTCGAGCCCGCGCCCAGCCCCGAGGTGAGCCGCACGCCCAGTTGCAGCTTCACCGAGGCCTGCGACAGCTTGAGCGCCTGCACATCGGTGTTGGCGGCGATAAAATCCACGCCCGCCAGGTGGGCCTGGATCATGCGATTGACGGCGTTGCTGCCGCCGCCGCCCACGCCGATCACCTTGATGCGCGCGCTGCGCATGGTCTCTTCGTGATACTGAATGCGCATCTCTCCGGCTTCATTGCTGTGCTCTTCCATGGGCTCCGCTCTCCTCGTGTTCCGATGTCCCGATCTGAGGTTCTTCGTTCAACGTTTGAAGAAAACCACTGCGTTTTTCTTGTTCCCAGACCCCTAGTCCCTAGTCCCTGCTTTTAGAAACTCGCTGCAAACATGGCGCGCAACCTGTCGCGCAGACTGCTGTTGTTGTCCTCGGCGGCGCGCGTCATTCTGGTGCGATGCGCGTAGAGGACCATGCCAATGGCTACGGCATACGCCGGATGGCACAGCTCCGATGGCATGTGCGGCAGGCGCACCGGCATCCCCATCCGCGCCGGCACGCGCAACTGGCTTTCGGTTACGTCGAGCATGCCGGCCAGCGCGGCGCCGCCGCCGGTGAGCACGCAGCCCGCGCCCAGCGCTTCAAGCACGCCGCCGTAGCGCAGGCTTTCCTTCACGTAGTACATGAGCTCGCGCGCCCGCGGCTCCATAATCTCCGCCATGATGCGCAGCGGCAGCGTAGCCGGAGCGCCCTGCGGGGTAGTGACCTCAACTTCGGCCAGTTGCGGAACCGCCGTGACCACCGCATTCCCATACTGGCGCTTGAGCTCCTCGGCCTGCGCCACCGGCAATTGCAGACCGATGGCGAGGTCGTTGGTGAAGTGGGCGCCGCCGATGGGAACCGAAGCGGTGTAGGCCACCGCGCCCTCAAAGAAGACCGCCAGATCGCTGGAGTGCGCGCCGATATCGAGAAGGCACACGCCCAGCTCGCGCTCATCGGCGGAGAGGGTGCACTCGGCGGCGGCCAGCGACTCCAGCACCCCCTCTGAAACCTCGAGTCCGGCGCGGTTGGCGCAGGTGACCGTGCTTTGCAACGCGCTGCCGCTGCAGGTGGCGATGTGCAGCTCCACCTCAAGCCGCGCGCCCACCATCCCCACAGGATCGAAGATGCCGGGCTGCCCGTCGAGGATGAACTGCCGCGGCAGCAGGTGCAGAATCTCGCGGTCAGGCGGAAGTTCGATGGCGCGCGCGCGGCCAATGGCGGCGCGCACGTCTTCGCCTGAAATCTCACGCATGCCGCGGCTCAACTGAAAGCCGCCGCTGGTGTTCACGCCGCGAATGTGCGGCCCGCCCACGCCCACTACGCACTCGTCAATGTTGACGCGGGCTACGCGCTCAGCCTGCTCATTGGCCGCGCGCACGGCTTTGGCCGCCGGCGCCAGTTCCGCGATGAGGCCCTTGCGCATCCCGGCCGACGGCTCCACGCCATGGCCGCGATAGCGCAACACTCCCTCATTCACATCGGCCGCCAGCACGCGCGTCCACGCGCTGCCGATGTCGACGACTACAATCAGGCTGTCTTGCTTCTGGCCCATTGTGCTCACCCGCCCTGCGTCACGGTCATTGCCGGTGTCCCCAATGAGCGGGCTTTGCTTTTGGGGCTGGCGGCTGCGGCCGGGCGGGCTGTTGCGGCGGGACTGCGCCGGGTTGAAGTTTGCGCGGCAGCTTTCTTTTGTGGAACCGCCGCGTGCTTCTTGTCCTGCACGGGCTTGCCCTTCTTCACCTCAGGCTTAGGGGAAGCTGCTGCTCCGGAATGAGGCGCGATGGAAGGCTTCGTCGGCGCATTCTTCTCTGCAGCGGTCGCCGGCGCGGGCGAGCTTGCCGCCGGGTCGCCGCCCGCGGCCGCCGACGTCTCCTTGCCTGACGCCATCTGCAGCACCACCTGGTTGTCATAGCGCAGATCGACCGATGCCAGGTGCGGATATTGCTGGCGCCACTCCGCGATGTGCGCCTGGTAGCGCTGGTAGCGCTCGAGGAAACGATCGTCGCCAAAATGCGCCAGAATGTCGGTGCCCTGCTCCGGCATTAGCACGCGCGCGTCTTCAGGGTCGGTGAGGTCGATCTCAGAAATCTGCTCGGAGTTGTGTTTCCCGCCGGCGTCCAGATCGGCCATCAGCCGCAGGTACACCGCCATGCGCGCCTTGCGCGAGTCAGCCGAGTCGCCGGGATCGATGCCCGTCAATACCGGAAACGAGTAGTGATGCGTGGCCATCGTGGCCGGCGCCATGGCGAGTAGAACGCCGTTCGCGTCCACCAGCCCGATCTGCTGCCCCTGCCGCGTGAACGCCACCGGCTGCCGCTCCACCACCGCGACGCGAATCTGGTCTGGAAGCAAACGCATCACCGTGGCCCGCTCGATCCATGGAATCTGTTCGAGTCTGCCTGCGCCTCTCGTTCAAGGGAACAAAGAAGACATTGCGCCCGATGTCTTCGCCGAAGACGGGCAACATCTGCAAGCGGCTCACCTCGGTGAGGCCAGTAGCCTGAATGTTCCCGGCACCGGCGATGCGGAAGCGCGCGTCGCGCTCGAGATACTCCTTGAGCAGGAGGCCGGCAGTGGTGAAGGCGCTCAGCACCAGAATCGCTGCGACACTGAGGAAGATGCGGCCCGCCTTGCTGGCCGGCCTCCACCAGGGTGTTTTGGGTGCGCCAAAGCCGTCCGTGGATGGACGCAGCACGCCGTCGTCGTCCGGATCGTCAAACTCCAGCGGCATGCCCGGGCTGCCGCGCCTGCCTGCGCCGGGACGAAACTGCCCCGGCAGGGACGAGTCCTCCCGCGTCCGCCGCACACGAATCTCGGCGGGCGGTTCATCCTCCCACAACAGGGGCCGGTTTGTGGTGTTCCCTTGGTTCGTCACGCCTGAGCAAGGTCGTGTGAGTCGCCATCGCAATTCCAGAATCACAGCTCCCCGCATCAGATTCCTTCAAGTCGCCGCGAGCAACAGAGAGTGGCGACCCTGAACGAGCTTTAGCTGGGCAACCTAATTCTGGAATTGCCGTAGATTTCACTATAGCCCGCGCTGTGACGCGAGTTTTCTGCGAGAAGGCTGGGGGTATCCGTGGGGTTAAGGGGCGGAAAGTGAGATCAGAGAACAAGGGAGCGAGGGAGCAGGGGTTCTCTACAGAGCTTTAGATATTTCGCGCATGGCGGCAAGGGCATCGAGTTCGGCCGGCAACGCCGGTGGCAGCGGCTGCGGCAACCTTGGTCTTCGCACGTCCCCGCCAGGGGCACGACCCATCACGACCACTGCAACGTGTACACGGAGTCGGCTGGCAACTCGACTTCCAAAGCGCTCGATCCCAGAAGCAACTGAATCTGCCTTTCCTCGCCGCTATTGGTAAGCACAACGACCATGCTCCCATCCGGATTGCGGAATCCCACATGAGAGACGGCGCTCGCGGAGAGTTGCGCCGCGCTGCCGGCCACTCCATCGGTGCGGAAGACCATGGCTCCCCGCCGCACGTGTTTCGAGTAATGCGCCAGCGCCCAAAACCGCGCGTTGCGCGTGATCTTGTGTGTCCCATTCTCCACCGTGATTACGCCGCTCGCTGGACCGGTATATGTCTCTTCCGGGTCCCGGTGGCCGATATACGGAGTTCCATTCTCGTCGAGCGCCAGATTCCACACGGTGATCGAACGCGCCCAGTTTCTGAAGACACTGTTGGCCCACCCCGCCCAATGGGTCCACCCCATCAGTGGGTTGGAACCCGATGCGGGTCCCAACTCCGGATCCCGCCGCGGTCCACCCTCGGTAAAGTACGCGCTCTTTTGAGGAAACGCATCATGGACCTGCGTCATCCCAGAGACTTCGCCTGCATAGCCGTGCCAGGCTACGCCGTCGATGTACTGGTAGGCCGCCGGATCGCTCAGCTCGGCGATGGCGCGGCCCCACAGATTGAAATTATGGTCCAGAATCCAGATTTTGGTTGGGCAGCCCGCGTTGCGCATCAGAGGGCCCAGATACTTCCTCACAAACAAGATTTCATCCTCTTGCGCCCACTGGCAGGAGGGGTACCGGCCATCCACAGTGGTATCGACCTCGTTCTGCATCGTGATCGCGTCGATGGCCACGCCTTCGGCCTTGTACGCGTCAAGGAACCTGAGCATATACCGCGAATACGGCTCAAGGGAGCTCTTGCGGATCGTCCCACCCAGCATGGAACGGTTGAATTTCATCCATCCCGGCGGACTCCACGGCGAGGAGAAAAGGAACAACTCCGGATTCAGCCTGCGCGCATCCCGGAGCACGGGAAGGATGTAAGCTTTGTCGTGATCGATCGAGAAATTCTTGAGTTCAGGATCGTCCTGATCGCTGTCGTCGAAGCTGTAGACCGACCGCGAATAGTCGCTCGACCCGATGCAGGTCCGGCACACATTCAGGGCCATCTCGCCGGGATCGAAAATCTCGTGCATCAATGCCGCCCGCTCGTCGTCGGGCAGCTGGCTCAGCAAATAGCAAGTCGCATCCGTCAGCGCCGCGCCGAAGCCAAGAATCTCCTGCCGCCTGGCCCCCGGATCGAGCGCAATCGCATCGGAGGCAACCTCAACCACGGGCTTCCACGCAAGTGGATCGCCAGGCGCATGCCGCCGATTCCGGAAGGTGCTCCAAACCTGCACCGGCCCTGTAGCTTGTGTGGTATCGGCCCAAACCGGAATCCTGTTCAATACAGCCGACGCGGCAGCTGTAGCCGACGCTATCTTCAAGAATCCTCTGCGTGAACTTCCCGCCATCTTCTATCCCTCCTCAGACGCCCTGGCTTCTGCAGGCCGGATTATAGCTCTGCATTCGGCAACCGCTCCTCCCAAGCTGTCTTTCGCCGCTCTCCACCCAAGCCGCACTGTACAACCCGGCGGCCAAGGCAATCCACAACGCTTGACGAGACGGCCGCAAGAGTTCCCCGGCCGGCGCACCCGTGTGGTTACAGAGCTCATTGACCTGGGAAAGCTTCCAGCGCCGCGAGAATCTGCGGCGCCAGTTGGCTTACGCTGCCTGCGCCCAGCGTTAAAACCAAGTCGCCCTCGCGCGCAACAGCCGCAACCGCAATGATGGCCTCGGCAAACTCGGGCGTGAATTCCACGCGCGGACCGCCCGGCTCGCTTTTGATGCGCTCGGCGAGCCGCTCCGCCGTCACGCCGGGGATGGGCTCCTCGCTGGCCGCATAGATGGGAAGGACCACCACGGTGTCGGCGTCCTGGAACGCGCCGCCAAACTCGTCCAAAAGATCCTTGGTGCGCGTGTACCGGTGCGGCTGGAAAACGACGTGGATCTTGCCGCGGGTGCACTCCCGCGCCGCAGCCAGCGTGGCGCGAATTTCGGTGGGATGGTGTCCGTAATCGTCAACCACCGTGACGCCGCGCGCCTGGCCGCGTAGCTGGAAGCGCCGGTCGACGCCACGAAAGTGCGCGAGTCCCTCGGCAATCTTTCCCGGCGGGACCTCAAGTTGCCGCGCGATGGCCACGGCTGCCGTCGCGTTCAGCACATTGTGCCGCCCCGGCACGTGCAGCTCGAAAGGGCCCATCGGTCCCGCCGCCGTGTGCACCTGAAAACGCGAGAAGCTGCTTCCCTGCCCCAACGCTTGCCCTGCCGCTTCGACCGAACCCAGCAGTTCTAGCCGGAAGTCAGCCTCCGCTGCCACGCCGTAGGTGAACACGCGCCGCCTTACCCGAGGCAGAGTCCCTTTGAGCAGCGCATTGTCCACACAGGCCGTAACGGCGCCATAAAACGGCACGCGGTCCATGAAATCCACGAAGGCGCGCTCCACGTCGGCCATGTCGTGGTAGCAGTCCATGTGTTCGCGGTCGAGGTTGGTCACTACGGCCAGGATGGGCGAGAGCTTGAGGAACGAGCGGTCGCTCTCGTCGGCTTCGGCGACAAGATACTGCGTGGTGCCCAGCCGCGCATTCGACCCCAGCGCATTCACGCGTCCGCCGACGACGACCGTGGGATCGAGGCCGCCGGCAGAAAGCACCGCAGCCACCATCGATGTGGTCGTCGTCTTACCATGCATGCCCGCGATGGCGATGCCGTACTTGAGCCGCATCAACTCGGCCAGCATCTCCGCGCGCTGGATGACGGGAATCTTGCGTGCGTGCGCCTCCAGCACTTCAGGGTTGTTCGCGCTCACTGCCGAGCTTGTCACCACCACTGTTGCGCCGGCGACGTTGGCCTCGTTGTGGCCCTCGTATACGGTCGCGCCCAGTTGCGCCAGCCGGTCGGTCACCGCGCTGCGCTTCAGGTCGGAGCCCGAGACCTTCATACCCAGGTTGAGCATGATTTCGGCGATGCCGCTCATGCCGATGCCGCCGATGCCGATGAAGTGCGCGTGCTGCGATGTGGCAAACATGGGGTGAAGGATCAGGGTAGCAGGGACGAGCGGTTAGCAGTTAGGGGTTAAACGTCAGAGATCAGAGAACCGTTGGCCGTGGTCAGCAGCCGCTGGTTCTTCCCGCTTCGGGCTCGACTGGCGCGGATTCAAGGAAGTCTTCGAGGCGGCTACGTTCGTGATCCGTTAGAAGGCTCACCGGCTCGGTATTGGATTCCGACCATTGCTCATAGTCCCCAGTTCTGCCGTCAGGCGCAGTGGCGGAATCCACATAATCCAGTTCGTTGCAGTCGTTGAAGACCACAACTTCATAGCCACCGATGCGAACCACAACGTCTCCGGCATAGACCTCCTTCCAGGATTGACCCACGGCAACCATCTTCGCTTCGCGGCGGATCACCTTGCGGAAAAGTTCCGCGATCTCCTGGCCGGTAATCGTGTCGGCTTGGCCTTGCGCCGAATTCGTCATGGATTCTCATTCCATATGCCCGGGTGCGCGACTACTCCGGCAGCGTGTACTCGAAATCGTAAAAGTGTTGCCCATTCTCGGCGCGAATGGTGAAGGTGCCGGCGATGCCTATCAGCTCGCCCGCTCCCGATCCCGGAGCCACGATCACCTGCATTCTGTGTCCGCTCACGTCCATGGTGGCAAAGTGCTGCAGCGCGAAGCTGCCATGCTTGCCGCCGAGCTTGCCCGCGACCAGTTCGATGGCCACGTATCCCGCTGCGCCCTGTTTGGTGTCGCCCACGGTGAACATCTCGCCGATGGTCGTGGCTTCAAGGTCGCCGCGGATTTGCTTGTTGATGGAGAAGCGTCCCAGCCCCTCGGCGAACGCGGGCGTGAGGGGATGAACGTCGATGGTGAACGTGCCGTGGGCATGGTGCATGGGGCTCTCCTTGGGTGATGTGGCGGCGTGCGAGGCGGAAAGCAGTCTCGCACTGGAGGCGGTTGCGGCAGCAAACCGGACCGCTCTGCATTTTACGATAATTGGGATGGACCAAAGAAACGGAGATCGAAGACGAACTCCTCCGGCGCATCGTGCTCTATCCGTGAAAAGTCGGGATGGCGCGGATTCAGCACAAAGTTCGACTCCATCAGATTCACCGCGATGCTCGGAACTTGCAGCACGGCAGATCGCATCTCCTTCAGCCACAATTCGCCAAAAACCTGGGAATCCGGCACAGGCATCTCTCTGCTAGGCGCCAACTCGATTGGAACCTGGTCCGGGATTTGAATCCGCGTGATGGCCCGTGGAGGGATTTTGCGGCCGCCGGAATGGATCAGCGTCTCAAGAACCGCCAAACTGGCATGCTCGGCGGCGTAAACGACGCGGGATCCAACCGTGTGCCAGCGGCCCGCATTGAGAAATGCTCCGCTGGTGTCGAATACGTCCGAGACAATCGGGTGCATTCTGAAGACGACAATGGGAACCGTGCTCGTGTACTGTCCTAGTTTTAAATCCACAGTCACAGCTTTCCAATGCCGCAGTCAACATGGCTGCGACGAGCGCCCCAAACCAGATTAGGACAGTACCCGCCCTCAGACGGGAAAGCCATATTCCAATGCGGCAAGAATCGCCTCGACCGCGCGTCCGCCGGCTTCTGTTCTCAAAATGGAGAACGGAGTCGCGCCCCGCACTCCAGATGCGGATTGGTGAGCCACTCCATCGCATCGGTCTCGTTGCCCCATACGTGTTCGGCAAGTGAAAGTGCGTGACGAACCCGCGCGACTGTTTGGCTCGCCTGCGGCCCCAGCGTCCCGCGCGCTCGCTTCCAAGTCGAATCGGGAATCAGTTCGGCTCTCAATCTTCCCATGGGTAGGGGCGATGCGGCCGCAACCCGCTTGAAGAGCCGGGCAGCACTCGCCTTGGAAACGCCCTTGTTCGCTTGCAAGGCCTCCGACACGAAACTTCCCACTGATCGAGGGCCCATTTTGGCGTCGCGCGCCCTGCCTCGCTGCCCCGGGCTCGTTGCGTTTTGCTGCTCCACTGGAACGGATTGGGCCTGCCCCATCGACGGTTCTCCTATGCGTGCAATCATACACCAAAAACTGGTCTCATGTGGCCCAACGCGCCGCAAGCTCACGATCCGAAAATCGGCTTTCTGACGCTGGCGGCGCCCAAAAGTTGCGCAATCTTATTTGCTCCGGGCAGCCGCAACCTTTTGATCCGCTGGTGTTTGCATAGGGCAGAACCGGCAAGCCGCACCGGGGTCCTCACCAACCCGGGGCCCCCAAGAAGCGGTCTTTGCTTCTTGGGGTGGACGAACGGGTGGCTCGAAGAGCCGGGGTTCGTGGGGTGGAAGCCCGGGGGCGGCAAGAAGCAAGCCCCAAGGTGGTGGCGAGCCGGAGCGGACGAGCAAAACGCTCCGCCTGGATGGGAGGGATGATGGGCAGCACGAAGCAGTGGATGTTGGGGCAGCTTTGACAGCCGGAGCTTTGGGATTGAGCGCAGCGCCCGCCCAGGCAGCTCGCATCGGAATCTACGTTGGCGCACCGGCGGCCTACATTCCGCCTTGCCCCGGACCAGGATATGTCTGGGCAGCCGCCTATTGGGCCAATGGTTATTGGGTGCCGGGCTACTGGAACTTCGTCGGCGCCGGCCCCCGGGCCGTATTGCGCGGCGGTTTTGGCTGGGATCGCGGACCTGTCTTCGGCCACCGCGATTTCAACCGGCACTTTGACCGCGACAATCACTTTCGCAGGTAGCAGAGGGTCTGTCAACACTACTGGGGCGGATGGCGTTGTGAGCGGAAATTCGGCCAGACGAGGCCGAGCCCGAAGACTGTGGAGGTCCCACTGTAGAGGACGAGAACGAAGTATGGCCGGGTTTCCGCCACAACCTGAAAGGACGGGGCCGGTTTTCCCCATTCCGTCGTCGCTCGTTGCTCCAGTAATCCACTACAGTTCGCTCCTCGCTCCTCGAACTGAGAAAAACCGGTTCCCGTCGCCGCCCTCCCAGTAGTGTTAGCAGACCCTGGCCTTCTGCTGCCTGCGCTATGCGGCCTCTCCAAACTGGAGGGGCCGTTTTTTTGCGTCGTTTTGCCCTTTGTAGCGTCTGTTAGGGTGTGGCGTAACTCCCTTTGGAGTGACCTAGGATGCGAGGAAATGCAAAAGATTCTTGCTCTTCGGGGCGCGCTGACGGATCCTTTCATCAGACCGCAACAAAAGGGCGAAAATGTTGTTTAAGTCATTGGAAGCCGGCCGCAGGATGAAGTAGGAGCGGCCGGGCGGTGCTGAGGCCGGAGGCGACTCCGGAGCCCAGTCCGGGCAGAATAAGGACCGGGCAGCACAAGGAGGGCGTTATGAAGCAACTCCGCTTGGTTTTGCTGGCAATGCTTGCGGTTCTTCCGTTCGCCGTTGTGGCGAATGCCCAGGTCGGGGTAGGAATCGGCGTCGGCCCCGCAGTGGCTGACCCCGGATATTACGGCGATTACGGTCCCCCGGATTGCGAGTGGGGCTACTACTCCTATTACCCCTATGCCTGCGCTCCTTACGGCTATTACGGTCCTGACTGGTTCTACGGCGGGCTCTTTATCGGCGCCGGACCGTGGTATGGATGGGGCGGCAGATATGGCTACGGCTATCGCGGCGGATATGGCTATCGCGGCGGGTACGGATACCGCGGTGGTTACGGAGGCCACGGCGGTTACGGCTACCGTGGTGGCTACGGTGGACGCGGCGTCTATGGCGGTCGCGGCTACGCCGGCGGCGGCTTCCACGGTGGCGGTGTAGCGCGTGGATTCAGTGGTGGCGCGCGCGGCGGCTTCCACGGTGGCGGCGGAGGCGGCTTCCATGGTGGAGGCGGTGGCTTCCATGGTGGAGGCGGCGGTGGCTTCCATGGTGGAGGCGGCGGCCACGGCGGTGGCGGACACCGGTAACCCCGGCATAACGCGGAAGATTGCAGTTCCGCTGATTCATGAGAGAGGCCCGCTTGCTTCGGCAGGCGGGCTTTTTCTTTGTGCTGCCAGACGAATCGCGCCAGCACACTTCCTCGCTGCCATTCTGAGTCAAGATCTCTGTCTGCCACCGCGGACCCCAGACTGGAGTCGAACAATCTGCCCTTGCCTTTCCCCGGAATGCGGGAGGCAGACAGTCCCCGACGCGCCCCAGCGGCCACGCGGCGATCCAATCCCATCCTCGCCTGGAGGCCGCACCCGGCTGCTGTTCAATCGGTAACTTCCGTATGGCCCGTTATCTAGCCATTGTTGGAATTCATTGGCAACTGGCAGTGTCGCATTGGTCTTTTCGGTATTCATCGACGTAGATCGTCCAGGGTGGCTCGTGCAACGAGTCTCTGTACTGGCCGGTCTTGAATTAGATAAGAGCGAGCCGGGAATGCCCCGAGCCGGGCTGGTAAACAGTAGGTCCCTCATAGTGGAGGATTCCACGTCCATCTAGAGTTGCGTCGAGGGTTCCTTTGTCTGTGCGCTCCCATCGCGCGATGATTCGGAAGTCAAGCCACCTTCCCCGGACATCTTCATCGCCCTGATAAAGCACCGTTTTGCCATGTTCGTCATTTCGAGTGAATTGGAGCCGCCCCATCTCGTAGCGCACGGCAAGAATCGGGTTATCGGGAACGCAAGAAACCAGGCAAAGCTGTCTCCATTGTGCAATCACCAGGCGTTCGGGTGTTTGCGGAGAATCTTTAGGCAGATAAAGGCTAAAAGAGTACACGTACGTTCGCCCTGTCCGTGAGAAAAGCCACCAGGCCTCCATAATCTCGTCGCGTTCGGTTGCCGCATTTCCCTGGCTTGCCGCCTCATGTCGGTCGCCAGCGTGTACTGTGATGGCGAGAGCCCTGTGGCCCGAACGCACCACTGCCGTTTGAGAGACAACAGCGCCAGGTTCGAACCGGCCACGCAGCCAGCGGAAGCGGCTCAGGTCAGGCGATTCGAATCCATCATAAACGTGGATTGGAGCGGCTCTTAGTGCCAGAAAGAGCAGCAAGGCAAGTAGCGCCACCGCCAACAACGCTCGCAACAGGAGTTTCATAACTGTTTGACGACGACACAAGGATAAGAAATCGTGACCGCTGCAAATGCCAAACTCCGAGGTACCTTTAGCACTTGAAAGTCATTGTTACAGAATCGTCAGCTATCCAAAGTCAACAAGGATTCCCGGCGAAATATGTGCATTCGCTCGGCAAAACAGAGTCTCCCTAGCACCGCCAACGCCGCCAACTCCGCTAACTCCGCTGCCCCGCCAACACCGCCAGCCGCTCGGCGATGCGCTCGGCAGCGTCGGGATGCGCTTGCGTGTGCGCGGCGGCAGCCATGGCGGCCAGGCGTCGAGGATCGGAGAGTAGGCCGGCGAGGATCCAGAGCAGCTTGTCGGGAAGGTCCAGATCCCTTTCCTTCAGCATCACGGCGGCTCCGGCGGCCACCATGGCTTCGGCATTGCGGCGCTGGTGGTGGTCAGTCGCGGCGGCAAAAGGAATCAGTAGCGCGGGCTTGCCGGCCGCAGCCAGCTCGGCCACGGTTGACGCGCCGCTGCGCGACATGACCAGATGCGCCCGGCCGACGCATGCCGCCATATCGTCGAGAAACGGCCGCACCTGCCAGCGCGAGGGATCTGCGCCGCTGGCTGCGTAGGCCGCCGCGGTCGCTTCGGCATGGCGCAACCCGCTCTGATGCAGAACCGTCAGCCCCGGCACGGCCTCGAGCAGAGCCGCGATGATGTGCGGCAGACGCGTGTTGAAGAGACGCGCGCCCTGCGATCCTCCAAAGACCAGCAGATGCGGCGGCGGGGTGGGCGGGGCAAGATGAAAGAATTCGGGCCGCACCGGAACGCCGGTAACCTCGGCGTTGCGGAACCATCTGGACGCGGCAGGAAAGTTGATAGCCGCCGCCTGCACCCGTTTGCCCACCAGCCGGTTGGCCAGGCCGGGCATGGCGTTGGGCTCAAAAGCCATGGCGGGAATCCCAAGGCGCAACGCCGCGAACATGGCCGGGCCTGAAGCGTAGCCGCCGACGCCGAGCACGGCGCCCGGCCGGAACTCGCGGATCAGGCGCTTGCAGGCGGAGATGCTCCCCGGCAAGCGGGAGAGGGTTTGCAGCCGGGTGATCAGTGAGACGCTCTTGAGCGGGCCGATATCGATCAGGTGCAGCGGGAATCCCGCCTCAGGCACCAGGCGCGATTCCAATCCCCGCGCCGTGCCCACAAACATCACCTCGGCCCTGTGACGCTCGACCAACTCGCGCGCCACAGCCAGCGCGGGAATAATGTGCCCGCCGGTGCCGCCGCCGGCGATGAGAATGCGCAGCTCAAGGTTGTTCACGATGGTCACCGACCAGCTTAACGCCTTTGGCCCTCAGGTTGCCGGGCTCGTGATTCCGTTTGCCGCCCCGGAGTCGGCCCGGCTCACCATCGCTCGGCGCATGCGCGTGGCGCGGCGGGCCGGCAGGCGGCGACTTTGCGTGGCGCGGCGGCAGATAGTGGAAGCGGACCAGGTAAATCTTCTCGCCGCGCCCGTGCTTCGCGGTCTTGAGCAGATCGAGCACGCCGAGAAATCCCGATTCGCGGGCGAGTTCGGGAGTGATGTCGGGAAAGCCGATGGGCTCAATCGAGTCGACCTCGATCTCTCCCTCCTCCATGCGGTATCGCCCGCCGGCGTGCACGTGCGGGCGCGTCCAGATGCGCACGCTCGAGGTGATCTCTCCGCGGCGAACTCGCTCGCGCAGTTTCTTCGCGAACTGCATACCGGGAGTTTACCTTGGGCGCATGGCCGGGCGGCGCGCAAGGAGGCTCGAGTCGTGTTCCCTATTCCCTATTGGCTACTGGCTATTCCCTATTCCCTGTTCCCCGTTCCCTCGGTCCCTTGGTCCCTCCCGGGGTCCCCATCGGGCGATTTCTACCCGATGGGGTGGCTTGGTCCCTGTCTTACTCCGCCTGCCGGCTGATGTTGAGCAGAATTCCGATGCTGGCCAGCGTACAAAGCAACGACGTGCCTCCGTGCGAGATCAGCGGAAGCGGTATGCCCTTATTGGGTACCAGAGACAGCACCACGCTGATGTTGAAGAAGGCCTGCAGCAGAATCGTAGTGGTGATGCCGAAGGCGGCCAGCCGCGCGAAGGGATCGTTGCAGCGGAAGGCCGTGCGCAGCCCGCGGGCGCCAAAGATGGCAAACAGCAGCACGATCAAGATGGCGCCGATAAAGCCCAGTTCCTCGGCGATGTTGGCGAAGATGAAGTCGGTGGCCGCTTCGGGCAGATAAAACAGCTTCTGCATCCCCTCCATGTAACCGCGGCCCGTCAGGCCGCCGGTGCCCACGGCGATCAACGACTGGTAGATGTGATAGCCAGCGCCCTGCGGATCGGATTCGGGATTGAGAAAGACCAGCAGGCGCGCCCGCCGCCACGGAACCCAAAAAAGCAGCGCGGCCAGCGCTGGCAACGCCGCGCAGAATGCCCCCAACAGAACCTTCCACTCCATCCCCGCCAACACAAGAATCATTGCGGCCACGCCCGCCAGCACCAACGCCGTGCCCAGGTCAGGTTGGACGACCACCAGCACGATAAACAGCCCGGGAATGAGCGCCGCCGGTAGCAGCGTATGCTTCCAGTCGCGCATGGCGCCCAGCCGCGTGTGCAGAAACCACGCCAGAAACAACACCAGCACGGGCTTGGCGATTTCAGATGGCTGCAAAGTGAAGAAATCGCCGAAGCGAATCCAGCGATGCGTGTGATGCGAGCCGGGCATGAGGAAGACCAGCACCAGCAACACTGCGGTGACGGAAACCACGGGATAGATGAAGCGCGGCGAGTTGTAGCGGCTCACGTCCACGTGCATGAGCACCAGCAGGGCCAGCACGCCTGCCACGGCCCACACCGCTTGCGTGAGGATGAACGTATAGGCTGAGTGATACTTCTCTTGATCGACGACCGCGGAGGCCGAGAAGACCATCACCATCCCGGTGACCACGAGCACCAGCGTGGTGAAGAACAGCCACTTGTCAACACCGACTCGCTTCGCCATAGCCCCCTACGCGTTTTGCCTTGCCTTCCAGTCCTGCTGCTCCGCCACGAGCTGCTTGAAGACGTGACCGCGCTGCTCGTAGTTCTCGAATTGATCGAAGCTGGAGCAGGCCGGCGCCAGCAGCACTACGTCGCCGGGCCGCGCGGCCGCGGCTGCGGCGCTCACCGCCCTAGCGAGGGTTTCACACGACTGGATCGGCGCCACTCCGCGCAGATGCGACTCGATCTTGGCCGCCGCCGAGCCGATGGTGTAGACGGCGCGCACCCGCTCGCGCAGCAATTGCGAGAGCGTAGTGTAGTCCGAGCCCTTGTCCTTGCCGCCCAGAATCAGGTGAATGCCGCCGCGAAACGCTGCCACGGCTTTGGCCGTCGCATCCACGTTGGTGGCCTTGGAGTCGTTGTAGAACTCCACGCCGTTGATCGCGGCCACGTATTCCAGGCGATGCTCCACCGCCTGGAAGTTTGCAACGGCGCGGGCAATCGCCGCGGCTGGCGCGCCTGCCAGCCGCGCGGCGCACACCGCAGCCAGCACGTTCTCCACGTTGTGCTCGCCCTTGAGCGGAATCTTAGTCAGCGGCAGGATGGTCTCGATCGCGGCCTCCAGCGCCGGGCGGTAGACCACGTTGCCTCTCTCGACCCACGCGCCCTGCTTCACCGGATGTTCGATGGAGAACCAGTAGACCGGAGCGCGCGAGCGGGACGTAGCTTCCGCGGCGCGAGGGTTGTCGGCGTTCAGCACCACACTGTCGTTCGCATCCTGTGCGGCGAAGATGCGCTCTTTGGCCAGCGCGTAGTTCTCAAAGGTGCCATGACGGTCGAGGTGGTCGGGCGTAATGTTCAGAATTACGGCGATCGCGGGATGGAACTCCTCGGTGCTCTCAAGCTGAAAGCTCGATACCTCCAGCACCGACCATGTGGCGTCAGTGCTCTCTTCAATCAGGCCCACCACCGGCAGGCCGATGTTGCCGGCAACCAGCGTCCGATAGCCGGCCTCTTTCAGGATCTCGCCGGCGAGAACCGTCGTCGTCGTCTTCCCATTCGACCCGGTGATGGCCAGAATCCGTCCCTTGAGGAAGCGCGCCGCCAGCTCCAGCTCGCCAATCACCGGGCGGCCAAGGTTTTTGGCCTGCACCAGCTCCGGCGTATCCAGCGGCACGCCGGGGCTCACCACAATCAGGTCCTGGCGGCGGAACGTTAGCAAGCCGTGGCCGCCGGCTTCCACCATGATTCCCTCTTCGAGCAGCGCCGGGATCTCTTTCGCAAGAGACTCGGCCGAGCGGATATCGGAGACCGTCACCTGCGCGCCCCGATGGCGCAGAAACAGCGCCGCTGCAAGCCCCGATTTTCCCAGGCCCACAACCAGAACCTTTTTGCCCTTCAGTTCCATCATTTCGGTCCCTATGGCCGCCGCTTCAATTTTGCAAACTCTGAGCCAGTCCCAGTTCGTGAAAGGGCATGACTTCACAGCTTGCGGAAAAACACCTTCGCCGTGGTGCCTTGTGTCAGGGCACGACTTCAGTCGTGCCGTACAATCAGTCAAACCAATCGGGCTTTAGCCCCTGAGGGATGCTTTTCGGGGATTTCTCCCGAAACCAAGCCTTTTTCCGCAACCTGTTTAGTCGTGCCGTAAAGCCGCAGAATCAATGCGGGCTTTAGCCCCTGAGTCAATTCGCCCGGCTTTTCTAGGGCTTCCTTTATTGTGCACCGCGCGGCTTGTGCGTGGGCTGCGTCTAGCGCAATTTCAGGGTGGTGAGTGCAAACAATGCAAACACCAGGGCGCCAATCCAGAAGCGCACGATCACCTTCGACTCACTCCATCCCAACTGCTCAAAGTGGTGGTGCAGCGGCGCCATCTTGAAGATACGCTTCCTGCGCAGCTTGTAGCTGCCTACCTGCAGAATCACCGAGACCGCTTCAAGAATGAAGATGCCGCCGATGAACGGCAGCAGCAGCTCCTGCCGGATGATGATGGCCACCGTGCCGATGGCGCCGCCCAGCGCCAGCGAGCCCACGTCGCCCATAAAGATCTCCGCCGGATGCGCGTTGTACCACAGGAAGCCGATCGACGCGCCCACCATGGACCCGCAAAAGATCGTCAGCTCGCCCACCATGGGCATGCGCTGCAGTTCAAGGTAATCGGCGAAGACCACGTGGCCGCTGATGTAGGTGAGCACCGCCAGCGCGCCGGCGGCAATGATGGTGCAGCCGATGGCCAGCCCGTCCAGGCCGTCAGTCAAATTCACGGCGTTCGATGTGCCCACCAGCCACAGCACCACCCACACCACGAAAGGCACAAACGCGAACCACGCCATGTGCGGCAGCATGGCGGGCCAGTGGTGCCACAAGAGATCGGGCCGGAGGCTTTTGATAAACGGAACAGACAGACGCGTGGAGAAGACCTTGAACTGGTCCAGCACCACCAGCGCCACAGCCACCAGCGCTCCCACAAGACCCTGCCACAGCAGCTTCGCCCGCACCGTCAATCCCAGGTTGCGCCGCTGCACCACCTTGATGTAGTCGTCGGCAAAGCCAATGGCGCCGAAGGCAAGCGTAGAGAAGACCACAATCCACACAAACGGATTCGCCGGGTCGGCCCACAGCACTGTGGGCAGAAGAATCGCGATCACGATCAGCACGCCGCCCATGGTGGGCGTCCCCGTCTTTTTCAGGTGCGACTGCGGCCCGTCCTCGCGCACAAATTGCCCGATCTGGAACTCTCGCAGTTTCTGGATCACCCATGGCCCGATGAAAAGTGCGATCAGCAGCGCCGTGAGCGAGGCAAATGCGGTGCGGAAGGTCAGGTAGCGGAAGATCCGGAACGGGTGAAAGAACGGAAACAGCTTTTCGTAGAGCAGCCAGTAAAGCAAGGAGCCTCCCAGGCCGGAATGAGGCGGGTTTCAGCTCGATTCTACAGGCTTAGGGGGTCGACCGAGCGGTAAGGCCAAGTGATCACTTCGATTCACTTCCAGGCGCGCGTGTCGGCGGCCATTGCAACCGGAGCTAGCGATTCAGCCTCGCAATGGCCCGCACCAAACACGGCTGTCATCCTGAGCGACCGAGCAAGCCGGTACGGCGCAGCAAGGGAGCCGAAGGATCTGCGGTTGCCTTTCGTCTTGTATCAGGGCACGAGTTTACGCGTGCCGTAAATCGCGCCAAATCAATCAGGGCTTTAGCCCCTGATACATCACACCGGAGGGAGCAGTGGCCTTCAGGCCACTGAATACCTCGACTGCATGGACTCGGCCTTTAGGCCCGGCTGTTTTGAAAGGGCACGGCTTCAGCGCTTGCCGAAAAACCCATCGACCCGGAAGTTTTGTATCGCGGCACGACTTCACAGCTTGCGGAAAAACTCAGTTTTCAAGGAGTTTTGTAACAAGGGCACGAGCGGGGCACCCACCCAGTGGGTGGGTCGCGGGCCGCAAGCGCCGCAAAATGATCGGGGGCTTTAGCCCCTGAGGGAAGGTTCGCTGTGCTAGTTGGATTTGCTCAGAGGTCCCCGGGCCTGCGGCGCAGCACCTTCGTGCAGACCGCCCGTCTCAATCGCGGAAGCGGCGAGTGATGCCGAAGGTTAGCAGGATGCCCTGCACCCACCCGGCAAGAATGAGAAACCAGCGGAAGACTGCTAGACCCCAATAGGTCGCGGCCTCGCCTCGCGCAATAAGGTTCGGGTCGGGCGCCCACTTGTCGTCCATCCCGAACTTGACCAGTGGAAGCTCATTCTCCAGCGTATAGATCCACGGGTTGAAAACCGGGTAGGCGTGCGCGTACTGACTTGCTTGGGTGGGCGACGCCCCGGCCGGTTTCTGAATGAACGCATCCGAGGCGGTCGGGCTGATCTGACCTTGGTCCCAGGCTCGTTGGTACGTGTTGGCGCCCCAAAAAAAGAAGAGTACGAAGGGCAACAAAATTAGGAGCGGCTCCCACGAGAGAAATCCGAACGGCACGTGAATTGGCCACATGTACCATTTCCCTGCGCGCGCCTGCATCAAGCGGTAACTGAGCAGCACGCGGCGGGAGTCGCCATCCTGGCCTTTTTCTTTGAAGAGCTTCGCCAGCCACATCCATGCCTGCGGATCGAGACGGTCCTCGTCATCCTGCAGGCTGAGCCAGCGAATGCGCTCCCTGGCTCGGAGCGGGCGTTGCGGGGCCATGCGACTTCGGCTGAGATTTTCGTCCGTGGACAGTTCGTGGTCGGCCAAATCCCCGTATTCCAACCCTTTGACGACAAGCTTGCCAGGGGCCGGCCAGCTTGCGGCGTCGTCACGGAGCGTCTTGACAGAAGCCCCGAGCAGGTCGAGACGAGAGATGCATGCATCCTTGATGCCCGTCCAAATCAGCTTCCCTTCAAGACGCAGTTGTTCGCCGGTCATGGCTCCCATCCGCGCGCCAGAGCAGTCGAGATCGCCGCCGATCTGTGCGCCCAGAAGGCCGATCGTCCCCGAGGAGGAGAATCCCTCTCTGAGAAAGACGTCACCAGTGATGTTGGCTCCGTCCGCACTGAGCGCCTCGCCCTCCGCAGTGAGCGCTGCGCCGGTGCAGTCAAGGTCGCCACCGATCTTTACGCCGAGGAAGCGGATCGAGCCCGAGCAAGAAAATTTCTCTCTGAGAAAGACGCCGCCAGCGATTTTGGCTCCGTCCGCGCTGAGCGCATCGCCCTCGGCGGTTAGGGTTGCCCTGGAACAGTCGAGGTCACCACCGATCCGCGCACCAGGGAAGCGGACCTCGCCCTTGGCCTCGAGCCCACGCAGAAAGACCGTGCCTCGCGTGCGCAGGCCGTCGGCGGTGACGCCCTGCTCCGTCGTGCAATCGGAGAGGTCGAGGGCCGGAAGTTCCGCCGATCCGATGTCCAATTTGCCCCGGAGGGTGCAGCGCCTGAGGCGCAGGGGAAAGGGGAGCTTGCAGAAACTGAGGTCGAGATCCGATGCGATCGTGGCGTTCGCGACGCGAAGGCCGAGGGGGTCGATGTGGGCCGCGGCGTCCTTGTCGGTGGCGAGCCAGCGGACAAAGGCTGCGCGGACCTTCGGGCGGTCCTTCGACTCCGGCGTGTCAAGGTCCTCAGTCGATGCGGAGAGCCGGAGAACCTCTTCCTCGGCGGGCTCGATCGTACCGAAACGCTCGGCCGCAAGTTTCCTGAGCGCGTCGAAGCGGGCGGTTTCGAGCGAGAGGGTCATTTCGGGGTCGGCCCCATTGTGACCCATATTCGGGACGGTCGCAAGCAAAAGACGAGCCTCCAGCTAAAAGCTAAGTGCTAATAGCTAAAGGCTGCCTCTCCTACCGCGTCTTCGCTACTTCCTCCACCGTCACCGGATCGAGGAACGGCATCTGCGCGCGAAGTTGCTTGCCGACGATTTCGACCGGGTGCTTCGCCTCAGCCTCGCGGAAGGCCAGAAACTCCTTCTTGCCTGAGTTCTGGTCCGCCAAAAACCTCTTCGCAAAGCTGCCGTCCTGAATTTCGGCCAAAATCTGCTTCATGGCCTTGCGGCTCTCGGCGCCGATCACGCGCGGCCCGGAGACGTAGTCGCCGTATTCTGCCGTGTCCGAGATCGAATACCTCATATACGCCAACCCGCCGCGATAAATCAGGTCCACGATCAGCTTGAGCTCGTGCAGGCATTCGAAGTAGGCGCTCTCGGGCTGGTAGCCGGCTTCGACCAGCGTCTCGTACCCGGCTTTGATGAGCGCGCTTACGCCGCCGCACAGCACCGCCTGCTCGCCGAAGAGATCGGTTTCGGTCTCCTCTTTGAAAGTGGTCTCGAGGGCTCCGGCCCTCGTGCAGCCGATGCCCTTCAGGTAGCTGAGCACAAGCGCGTGTGCCTTGCCCGTGGCATCCTGCTCGACGGCGATGAGGCCTGGCGTGCCGCCGCCTTCCATGAAGATTTCGCGCACGCGATGGCCCGGCGCTTTGGGCGCGGCCAGGCCCACGTCGATTCCCGCGTCCGGCACGATGGTCTTGAAGTGAATGTTGAAGCCGTGCGCAAACATCAGCAGCTTGCCGGCCTTCAGATTCGGCCCGATCTCTTCGGCGTACAACTTGGTCTGCGTCTGGTCGGGCGTCAGGATCATCACCACATCGGCCCACTTCGTCGCCTCGGCCGGCGTGACGACTTCAAGGCCCGCCTTCTGCGCCTTGGCAACGGACTTCGAGGTTGCGGGCAGGCCCACCCTGACCTGCACTCCGGAGTCCTTGAGGTTGAGAGCATGCGCATGCCCCTGCGAGCCGTAGCCAATGATGGCTACTTTTTTGGCCTGGATGAGGCTGAGGTCGGCATCGTGATCGTAATAAGTCTTCGCCATGATGGTTTCTGCTTCTTCCTTTGTCGGTTTGGAATTGAATGCTCGGATCTGTTCGCTTCGGGTGCCCCACCCTCGGCGCGTTCTTGTCTTTGCGGCTCGGGTGGGGTGGTTATGAGATCGGCACCGCCATTATCCCGTCGCTTGGTCTACTGCGCTTCGTCAGCCGGGGTCTCCTCCGCAGGCTCCTCGTCCTCTTCGGCGGCCTCGCCCACGCCCATTGCCTTGACCACGCTGCTTACGTGGTGCCCGCGCCGCATGGTCATCTTGCCGCTGCGGCAGAGCTCGAGGACGCGGCCCTCGTCCTCGCGCAGAATTTCGATGAGCCCTTCGATCTTGCTTTCCACGCCCGTCATCTCAATAATGAGCGATTCCGAGGTGAGATCGACAATGCGTGCGCGGAAGACCTCGGCCAGATCGAAGATCTGCGCGCGGTTGCGCGGCGAGGCCGCCACCTTGATCAACGCCAGCTCGCGCGTGACCGACGGCGCCTGGGCGATGTCGTCCACATCGACGACATTCTCCAGTTTAAACAGGCTAGCGCGGATGCGATGCCCGGCCTCCGCCGACGCTTCGCACACCAGCGTGAGCCGCGACAGCCCCGGCCGCTCGCTGCGCCCCACGGTGAGCGAGTTGATATTGATGTTCAGGCGCCGGAACAGCGACGCGACACGCGTCAGCACGCCCGGCAGGTCTTCAACGTAAGCAACGAATGTGTGCAGCATAAATGCCTTTCCAGAGATCAGAGGCAGCGCCGATTGGGCTGACCTGCTGACTTGCTATTTGTCCTCCGCTGATTCTTCCAGCGGATCGCGATCGGGCCGGCGGATCATCTCATGCAGCGCGCTGCCCGCCGGAATCATCGGGTACACCGAATCTTCCTTCTCCACCATGAAGTTGAGCAGATACGCACCCTCCGCCGAGCGCGCAGCTTTCACCGCTGCCTCCACTTCGCTCCGCTTGCGCACCGCGCGCCCAGGGATGCCGTGCGCGTCGGCGAGCTTCACAAAGTCCGGGCTCACCAGCGGCGTGGCCTCGTAGTTGCGCTCGTAGAAGAACTCCTGCCACTGCCGCACCATGCCCAGGTAGCCGTTGTTGATGACCGCGATGTTGATCTTGATCTTCTCCTGAACGATCGTGGCCAGCTCCGCCGCGGTCATCTGGAAGCCGCCGTCGCCGGCGACGACCCAGACTTCTTTTTCGGGGCAGGCAAACTTGGCGCCGATGGCCGCGGGCAGAGCGAATCCCATCGTGCCCAGCCCGCCCGAGGTGATCAGCGTGCGCGGCTGCTCGTGGCGGAAGTACTGCGCCTCCCACATCTGATGCTGGCCCACGTCGGTGACGATCACGGCGTCGCCGCCGGTCATGCGCCACAGATCGTGCATCACGTGCGCCGCGTAGAGGTGCCCCGAGTCGGGCAGGTTCTTGATGTCGCGCACCGCCACCGCACCCTTGCTGGCCTCAATCGTCTTCAACCATGCAGCGCCGTCGCGGCCCCCTTGATTACGAGTGCCGACGCGCGGCAGCAACTGCTCCAGCACCTCGCCCAGATCGCCCACCAGCGCCACGTCCACCTTCACGTTCTTGTTCATCTCGGCCGGGTCCACTTCGATGTGAATCTTCTTCGCCTTCGTAGCGTAGGTGGCGAGCGTCCCGGTCACGCGATCGTCGAAGCGCATGCCGCACGCGATCAGCAGGTCGGCTTCCTGAATAGCGGAGTTCACCCACGCCTCGCCGTGCATGCCCATCATGCCCAGGCACAGCGGGTGCGAAGCGGGAAAACCGCCAATCCCCAGCAGCGTAAGCCCCACGGGAATCTGCGCACGCTCGGCCAGAGTGCGCACCTGCTCCATCGCGCCCGACTCCATCACGCCGTGGCCAGCCAGAATGACCGGCCGCTTGGAGTTGCGAATCAGCTCGGCGGCCTGCGCCAGTCCCGACTCTTCCACGCGCAGCATGGGATGCGGGCGATAGGGGCGCGGCTTGGCTGCCTCAAAATCAAAAACCGCCGACGCCTGCTGCGCGTCCTTGGTAATGTCCACCAGCACCGGTCCGGGTCGCCCCGAGCGCGCAATCTGGAACGCATGGCGCAGCACCCCCGCCAGATCCTCCGCCTTGGTCACCAGAAAGTTGTGCTTCGTCACCGGCAGCGTGATGCCGGTAATGTCCACTTCCTGAAACGCATCGGTGCCCAGCACTTTGGTCGACACGTTGCCGGTGATGCACACAATAGGAACCGAGTCCAGCATGGCGGTGGCGATTCCCGTAACCAGATTGGTCGCGCCCGGTCCGCTTGTGGCAATCGCTACACCCACGCCGCCGGAGGCGCGCGCGTAGCCGTCGGCCATGTGCGCCGCGCCCTGTTCGTGACGCACCAGCACGTGCCGGATGGGAAATTTGCGCAACGCGTCGTAGGCGGGCAGAATCGCGCCGCCCGGATAGCCGAAGACATCCCTCACGCCCTCGCCCGCCAGCGTGGCCCACAGAATCTCCGCGCCGGTCAACTTCGCCGGCGGCGTTATGTGTGCGTTCGAGTCCGTTACGTTTGCGGCCGGCGCAGTTGCACTCGGCGCAGCCGCGTTTCCGTTCGCTTCGCGCGCTTGCGTTTTCGCGTTTCCCTTGTGTCCCATAAACAACTCCTTGGGCTTCCTTGCCGCCAATTGTCTTTCGTCCCTTTGTCCCTATGTCCCTAGTCCCTTAGTCCCTGCTTCTTACGTCGTTGCCCCTTCCGATGCCGAACTCACCCGATCGACATATTTGCGGAATACGCCACGCGGCCAGTGCAGCGCGGGTGGCTTGAAGTTCTTGAGCCGCGCGGCCATCTCGTCTTTGCTGATCTCGACGTCGAGCATCCGCTTCGCAACGTCAAAATGAATCATGTCGCCCTCGCGCACTGCGGCAATCGGCCCGCCCACAAACGCCTCGGGAGCCACGTGACCCGCCGTGAATCCGCGCGTCGCGCCGCTGAATCGTCCATCGGTGAGCAGCGCCACCTGCGCGCTCAACTCCGCATTCGAGCTGATGGCCGCGGTCACCTGCAGCATCTCGCGCATGCCCGGCCCGCCCTTCGGCCCTTCGTAGCGAATCACCACCACGTCGCCGGGCTTGATGCCGCCCGCCTGCACAACTTTGAAACAATCCTCTTCGCTATCGAAGACGCGCGCCGGTCCGCGGTGCTCATACTTGCCTGCCGCGGCAATCTTCATCACGCAGCCCTCGGGCGCGAGGTTGCCTTTCAAGATCACCAGTCCGCCGTTCGGCTTGATCGGCTTCTCAAACGTGTGGATCACGTCCTGCCCCGGAGTTTCTTTTGCCAGCGCGGCTTCTTCAGCCAGCGTTTTGCCGCTGACGGTCAACGCCGTTCCGTCGGCATGCCCGGCGTCGATCATCCGTTTGGCCAGCAGCCGCGAGCCACCCGCCGCCTGGTAGTGCCATGCCATGTACTTGCCTGCCGGAGTGAGGCTGCAGATATACGGCGTGCGTTTCGAGATCGCGTCAAAATCGTCAATGCTGAGCGGAATGCCCAACTCGCGCGCAATGGCCAGCAGATGCAGCACCGCGTTGGTCGAGCCGCCGCTTGCGGCCACGCTGGCAATGGTATTTTCAATGGATTTGCGGGTTATGATCTGGGAGGGGCGGCGATTGACGCGCACCGCATCCATCAACATGCGGCCCGCCTCCCGCGTCGCGTCGAGCTTGTTGGGCGCGGTCGCGGGAACGCCGGAAAGCTCAATCGGCGAGATGCCGAGAATTTCGCCGCTCATGGCCATGGTGTTAGCCGTGAACTGGCCGCCGCACGCGCCCGCGCCGGGACAAGCGTTGGCTTCGAGGGCTTCCAATTGGGCATCGTCGATCCGTCCCGCGGCGTACGAGCCGATGCCTTCGAACACATCCTGAATCGAGATGTCTACTCCGTTCAGCTTGCCCGGCGCGATCGATCCGCCGTAGAGCATCATGCCGGGAATATCCAGCCGGCACAGCGCCATAATGATGCCCGGCATGTTTTTATCGCAGCCGCCGATGCCCACCAGCCCATCGAAGAGATTGCCGCGCGCGACCAGCTCAATCGAATCGGCGATCACCTCGCGGCTCACCAGCGACGCCTTCATGCCCTGCGTGCCCATGGTGAGGCCGTCGTGAATCGTGATCGTGTTGAACTCCATCGGCGTGCCACCGGCCTCGCGAATGCCTTCCTTTAGCGCCTCCGCAATCCCGCGCAGATGCACGTTGCAGGTCCCGATCTCCGTCCACGTATTTGCCACGCCGATGATCGGCTTATGCAGATCTTCTTTCTTGAATCCTGCTCCGCGAAAATACGACCGCGCCGCCGCGCGGCTCGGCCCCTCGGTCAACGGAATGCTTTGTCGTTTGCCTTCGATGGTCATGAAAATCTCTTGAGCTTCTAGCTCCTAGCCTCTAGCTGCTAGCTTGTCCGTACCGCAATTCCGGTCCACTCCCAGGACTCTGTCATCCTGAGCGAAGGTCGCCGCAGCGACCGGAGTCGAAGGATCTGCGGTTGTCCTCCGTTCGATCTCTCGCCTTATTTCGCTCTCAGCCACCCGGCTTCGTCGTGCTTCGTCTCAAACTTGTCCAGCGCCGCGGCGTGCCGCAGCGTGAGGCCAATATCGTCGAGCCCTTCGAGCAGGCAAAACTTCCTGAAGGGATCGATCTCGAATTTCGCGCTGAAACCGCGGCCGTCGGTCACCGTCTGCGCTTCCAGCGAAACTGCGAGCTGATAATTCGCAATCTGCTGCGCGTTTTTGAGCAGTGTGTCGACCTCTGCCTCGCTCAGCCGCGCCAGCACGATTCCGTTTTTGCCCGCATTTGAGAAAAAGATGTCGGCGAAGGTCGGCGCAATCACCACGCGGAAACCGTAGTCGCTCAGAGCCCACGCCGCGTGCTCGCGGCTTGATCCGCAGCCGAAGTTCTTGCCCGCAACAAGAATCTTAGCGCCCTTGTAACGCGGGTCGTTGAGAACGAAACCCGCGATCGGCTCGCCATCCGGCGTTTGGCGCCAGTCGAAGAACAGGAAATCGCCGTAGCCCGTGCGCTCGATGCGCTTCAAAAACTGCTTGGGAATGATCTGGTCGGTATCCACGTTGGCGCGGTCGAGTGGCGCGGCCAGCGCGGTCAATGTGCGAAACGGTTCCATCAGGCTTTTGCCTCCTCGCGCGCCGGCTCGCGAACGCGCCAGTTGCGAATGTCCACGAAGTGCCCGGCAATCGCAGCCGCCGCGGCCATCTCCGGCGACACCAGGTGCGTGCGCCCGCCTCGCCCCTGGCGCCCCTCGAAGTTGCGATTGCTCGTCGAAGCGCAGCGCTGGCCCGGCGACAGAATGTCGGGGTTCATGCCCAGGCACATGGAGCAGCCCGGCTCGCGCCACTCAAACCCGGCCACGCGAAAAACGCGATCGAGGCCTTCCGCCTCAGCCTGCGCCTTCACCTGCTGCGAGCCGGGAACCACCATTGCGCTCACCTTCGCTGAGACCTTGTAGCCGCGTGCGATGCGCGCCGCCGCGCGCAGGTCCTCGATGCGGCCGTTGGTGCAGGAGCCAATGAAGACGCGGTCGATGGTAATCTCTTCAAGACGTGTGCCCGCCCGCAGCCCCATGTATTCGAGAGCGCGTTCGAAGCCCTTGCGCTCAATCTCCGTCTCTGCTCCTGCTGGATTGGGCACCGTGTCCGTGACCGGAGCCACCATGCCGGGGCTCGTGCCCCAGCTCACATAGGGAACCAGCGTCGCCGCGTCGATCGCCAGCTCGCGGTCGAACTTGGCGCCCGGATCCGAAGGCAGCTTTCTCCACTCCGCCACCGCCTTGTCCCAATCCGCCCCCTTTGGAGCAAATCTGCGGCCCTGCAAGTACGCAAACGTCGTCTCGTCCGGCGCGATCATGCCCGCGCGCGCGCCCGCCTCGATGCTCATGTTGCAAATGGTCATGCGGCCTTCCATCGAAAGCGAGCGAATTACCGAGCCTGCGTACTCGATCACGCATCCTGTGGCGCCGTCGGTGCCGATCTTGCCGATGATTGCCAGGATCACATCCTTGGCAGTCACGCCCAGCGGCAGCTTGCCCTCGACCGCGATGCGGAAGGTCTTCGGCTTCGATTGCGGCAGCGTTTGCGTGGCCAGCACGTGCTCCACTTCGCTGGTACCGATGCCAAAAGCTAATGCGCCAAACGCGCCGTGCGTCGACGTGTGCGAGTCGCCGCACACAATCGTCATGCCCGGCTTGGTCAACCCCAGTTCCGGCCCGATCACATGCACGATGCCCTGCTCTCGCGAATTCACGTCGTAGAGCTCGACGCCGAAATCGGCGCAGTTCTTGCGCAGCGTGGCGATCTGCACGGCCGAAATCTGGTCCACGATATTCAGCCGCCCCTCGACCGTCGTGGGCACGTTGTGGTCCACCGTGGCGATGGTGCGGTCAGGCCGGCGCACTTTGCGGCCCGCCAGCCGCAACCCCTCAAACGCCTGCGGCGACGTCACCTCGTGCACCAGCTGCAGATCGATGTAGAGCAGAGTGGGCTCGCCCTTCGGCTCGACCACCACATGCTGCTCCCAGACCTTCTCGAACAATGTTTTCGCTTCGCTACTCATTGAAAACAGCTCCCAGTGTCTATCTCCTGGTGTTGTGAGTCTCAAATCCATCGAATAACCGCGCTGTCATCCTGAGCGGAGTCCGCCGTGGCGGACGAAGTCGAAGGATCTGCGGTTGCTTTTCAGCGAACTTGTGACTCATCACACTTGCTTTGTCTTGCCAATCAATACTTCCGCGACGCAATTGAGAGCCGAGCCATTCGATTGCGTCCATCGATGCCGCCAGCTTTGCGGCAAAACAGCTAGAAGCTAGCGGCTAGGAGCTAGAAGCTGCTGCTTCACCGCCTCCCGCACCTTCGCGCCCATCTCGCGGGTTCCCAGCACGGTCAATCCCTCCGGGTTGGTGCGCGCCAGGTCCTGCGTGCGGAAGCCTTGCTCCAGCACCTTGCGGACCGCCTTCACAATCGCATCGGCCTCCGCGTCGAGCCCGAAGGAGTGGCGCAAAAGCATCGCGCCGGTCAAAATCGTGGCCAGCGGATTGGCGATGTTCTTCCCCGCATGTTTCGGCGCGGAGCCATGCGCCGGCTCATACAAATTGATCTTGCCGCCGATGGTCGCCGAAGGCAACATGCCCAGCGAGCCGGTAATCACCGAGGCCTCGTCGGTCAGAATGTCGCCAAACGTGTTCTCCGTTACGATCACGTCGAAGTCGCGCGGCCGCTTCATCAGGTGCATCGACATGGCGTCGACGAACTGGTGTTCCAGCGTCACGTCGGGGAACTCCTTGGCCACCTCGGTCACCGTGTCGCGCCAAAGCTGCGAAACTTCGAGCACGTTGGCCTTGTCCACGCTGGTCACATGCTTGCGGCGCTTTTGTGCCAACTGAAAGGCTACGCGGGCTACGCGCGCCACTTCGTCGCGGGTGTAGTACATCGTGTTGAATGCTTCGCCCTTTTCCTTGTTCCACTCCCGCGGCTTGCCGTAGTAGAGCCCGCCGAGCAGTTCGCGGACGAACATGATGTCGGTGCCATCGATAATTTCCGGTCGCAGCGGGCTGTTCACCGTGATTTCCTTGAAGGCGAAGACGGGCCGCAGATTAGCGAAGCCGCCCAGCGCGGCGCGCAGTTGCAGCAAGCCCGCCTCGGGGCGCTTGCTCGCAGGGAGACCATTGAACTTGTCGTCACCCACTGCGCCCAGGAAAACGGCCTCGGAATCCAATGCGGCAGCAAGAGTGTCAGCGGGCAGAGGTGTGCCATCCCGCTCAATCGCCACGCCGCCAATGCGCCGTTCGTCCAGCTCCAGCGTGTGGCCGCTCGCGGCCGCCACTTCCTGCAATACCGCGACGGCCTGCTCGGTGATCTCTGGGCCGATGCCGTCGCCGGGGGTAACCAGAATCTTCAGTTTCATTCCTGTCTTCTTCTCCTCATCGTCGATCGTTTGATTGAATGACGCAATTGAAGTGCGGTGACACGATCCATTCTCAGTTCGCAGTTCCTAGAGCTTGTTTCAAAAATCTGTTTTGTAACAAGGGCACGACTTCAGTCGGGCCGATAAAATGCAGGCAAACAAGGGATTCTAACCCCTGCGGGATGACGAGCGGAATCTACGCAGCCATTTTTGAAACACGCTCTAGTCCCTAGTCCCTACGTCCCTAGTCCCTGTCTTTTTCAATCCAGTTCCGACACCGGCTCGCTGCGCCGTTCGCGAATCGGATCAGGCAACAATCCGATCAAGTCCTGATCGTAGATGTTCTTCTTGCGGTCGGCCAACGCCACGAAGCGGTAGTACACGTGCTGCAGCTCGTCTCGGCTGACGGTGAAGCCGAGCTGTTCCAATCTATGTCTCAAAGCCGCGCGGCCGGAGTGCTTGCCCAGCACCAAGTGCGTCTTGGCCACGCCCACCAGTTGCGGAGTCATGATCTCGTAGCAAAGCGGGTTGGCCAGCACGCCGTGCTGGTGAATGCCCGACTCGTGCGCGAACGCGTTGGCTCCCACCACTGCCTTGTTCGGCGAGGGCTTGAAGGTGATGAGCTGGCCCAGCACCTCGCTGGTGGGATAAAGCTGGTCGAGTTTGATCGAGGTGGACACGCCGAAGCGGTCGCCGCGCACATAAAGCGCCGCCGCAATCTCCTCGAGCGCCGCGTTGCCCGCCCGCTCGCCAATGCCGTTGATGGTGCACTCCACTTGGCGCGCGCCGGCCTGGATGGCGGCCAGCGAATTGGCTACAGCCATGCCCAAGTCATCGTGGCAGTGCGCCGAGAGCACGACGCCCTTTTCGTCGATCGCGGAAACCCGCTCGCGCACTTCGCGGAACATCCGCCCATACTCCTCGGGCATCACGTAGCCCACGGTGTCGGGCATATTGATGGTGGTCGCGCCCGCTTCCACGGCGATGCGCACCATCTCCACCAGAAAGTCGCGGTCAGAGCGCGTGGCGTCCTCGGGAGAAAACTCCACATCGTCGGCCAGCGACCGCGCCAGCCGCACACACTCGCCGCACAGGTCCAGCGCTTCAGCGCGGCTGATCTTCAGCTTGTATTCTAGGTGCAGATCGCTCGACGCCAGAAACACATGGATGCGCGCGCGCTCGGCGAACTGCAGCGCCCGCGCGGCCATCTCGATGTCCTCAGTTTTTGCCCGAGCTAAAGACGCGATGCGCGGCTTGCGGATGGCCTGCGTAATCGTCGCAATGGCCGCAAAGTCGCCCTCTGAGGCCATGGCGAAGCCGGCCTCGATGATGTCCACGCCCAAATCCTCCAGGGCGTGGGCCATGGTGAGCTTTTCCTGCGTGGTCATGCTGCAACCCGGCGATTGCTCGCCATCGCGCAGGGTGGTGTCGAAGAAAACTACTTGGTCTGAGCTCATGTGTGCGCCTGCTTTGTGCTTGCCGGGGAAGCCAACGCCCTACCAACGATCTTATTTTCGCTGATTCCCCTCCATAACGCAAAGTTATTATTCTTTGGTAATTGATTAGAATTGCTTATACTAAAACTGCTTCTAGCCGCTGGCTCTTAGCCGCTAGCCTTGCTCTGCGAATCGCGTTCGATGGCGCGGTCCATTCGAATCCGTTTGCCGCCCGCGAATTTAGATTTCATGCTGAGAGGCGGGCTGAGGCGCGGTGAAGCTAGGAGCTAGGCCTTTGACCGCTTAATTCGGCACGAACTTGGGTGCCGCAGGTCCGGGGTCCCCACGGACAGGTCTTCGTCCGTGGGGTGGAGATCCCGCTTTTGGGACCTGGGATTGACAATCGTAAGCTTCAAATTTACGCGGTCAAAGACCTAGAAGCTAAAAGCTAGGAGCTTACTCATGGAACTCAATCAGCTTGAAACCTTTCTCGCTGTCGCCGAGGAGCGCGGCTTTTCCCGCGCCGCGCAGCGCCTGCACCGCACCCAGCCCGCCGTCAGCCAGGTCATCCGCAAGCTGGAAGAAGCGGTGGGCGAAACGCTCTTCGACCGCGCCGCGCGCGACGGCTCGCTCACTGCCGCCGGCGCCCTGCTGCGCGATTACGCCTTGCGCCTGCTGGCGCTGCGCCGCGAGGCCGCGCGCGCCCTCGACGAGCTGAAGAGCCTGGAGCGGGGCCACCTGCAACTGGCTGCCAACGAGTACACCTGCATGTACCTGTTGCCGGCCATCGACGCCTTCCGCCGCGAGTTCCCCCACATCGGCGTCACCGTGCAGCGCATGCTGGCTTCGCGCATTCCCGAGGAGCTCAGTCTGCGCACCTTCGAGTTGGGCGTCATCTCCTTTCGCCCCGATCCCGCGCAGATCCGCACCATCGCCGTCTACGGCGACAGCCTGGCCTTCATCGTCAGCCGGCGCCATCCGCTGGCCCGGGCGGCGCGCGTCTCCATCCGCGAACTGGGCAACGAAAACTTCATCGCCCACAACGTGGCCTCGCCGCTGCGCCGCAAAGTCATTGAGGCTTTCCAGCGCCACCGTACCCCCCTCAATATGGGCATCGAGCTGCCCACCATCGAGGCCATCAAGCGATTCGTGGCCATGGGCAACGGCGTGGCGCTGGTGCCTCACCTCACCGTGGCGCGCGAGCTCGAAACCGGCGATCTGGTGTGCGTGCCGGTCGACGAGCTCGAGGTACGCCGCGTGCTGCGCCTCGCGCATCGCCGCCAAGCTACGCTCTCCTACGCCGCCAAGGCTTTTCTGCACACGCTCAGAACCCTGGCCAAAGAGCAGGGACCGCCGTTCTTTTATCATGTGGAGCGGGCCGGGTGAAGAAGCAGGGTGTAGGGCGTAGCCAATAGGGAGTCGAAAGACCGCGTCGCGGCGGTGCGAATTGAGTTGCATCGGCGCGAGGTGGAAAGCGTAGAAGCCGCATGGGACCCTCCGCGCTGATCGACTCTGTGATGGCTAATCCCTATTGGCTACTCCCTACTGGCCGTTCCCTACTGGCTACTCCCTACTGGCTATTCCCTATTGGCTACTCCCTACTGGCTACTCCCTATTCCCTGTTCCCTAATCTCCCTTTCCTCTTTCCCCTTCGTGCGTCTATAGCCTCAGAAGCTTCCATGCGCGCCACCGCCCGTTGACCCGCCCCGGCCAGTTACAATGCTGAGAGTGGGGCCCGGAGCCATCCGGCGCGCCGAAATCGACAAGCTTTTTGCCAGCCCGACGGTTGTGCAGTCGCGAGGATCAGGATCGAATGAAGAAGATCGCCTTTTTAGCCCTTCTGCTGGCCGTTTGCCTGGCCGCAGGCCGCGCTCAGGAAAGCCGCCAGGACATCAGCCTGAGCGGAACCGCGCTGATCGAACCATTTATAGCTTCTTCCACCGATGTGCAAGTCGACTCGACCACCGCCTACGGCGGATTGGTCAGCTACCGCTACATGCTCACGCCGACCAGCGCGCTCGAAGGCAACTACGGCATCACCTACCAGAACACCATTACTTACCGCGCCCCTTCGTACCCGAACGGCATCGGCGTGCTGACTCGCAACCAGGAGATTTCGGGCGCTTTCGTGCGCTCCTTCGTCTTCAAAAACTTCAACCCCTTTGTCGAGGCCGGCCCCGCAGGAATCATCTTCCTGCCAATTTACACCTCCGGCACCAAGACCCTCGACGCCAAGCAGCAGACGCAGGTGGGCGGAATGTACGGCGTCGGCTTTGCCTACGAGGTCAGCCCCAGTTTCGATATCCGCGTGGAATACCGCGGCCTGGTGACAAAAGTGCCCACCTTCGGCGTTGGAGAGAGCGACTACAACTTCACCACCAACCGCTGGTACAACCTCTCCGAGCCAATGATTGGCGTAGCCTATCACTTCTAATGAACCTCTGATTAGGTTCTGGTTTTGAAAGGGCACGACTTCAGTCGTGCCGAAAATGGCCAATAAAATTGCGGGCTTCAGCCCCTGAGGGATGGGTTTCTCCCCATCCCTATTTCTTTTTGCACTTGGCAGCGAAAGCCGTCTCCTCAGCCGCCGCCGCAATTGCGACAGAGCCGGATCACCGGGATTGAGGGCGCGCACAGCGAACTGCTGACTCGCTGACTTGCTGACTCGCTAGTTCGCCTCGACGCCGCGCGCCTCGCGGTAGCGGCCCAACTCCTTCACCATGCCGCAGTGTGCAAGGAGCGCTTCGAGGGCGCGCGTTCCCTCATCGACCGATCCGATCAGGCAGTCCACATAGAAGATATACTCCCACGGCTTGCCCTGCACCGGCCGCGACTCGATCTTGGTCAAATTCGTGCCCATCGCGCTCAGCGCGCTCAGCGCCGCCACCAGCGAGCCCGGCCGATGCTCCAGCGTAAAGGCCACGCTCATCTTGTTCGACTCGGGATCGGTCTCCGCCTCGCCGGCCCGCCGCACCAGAAAAAACCGCGTGTAATTCTCCGCATCGTCCTCGATGCCCCGTGCCAGAACCTCCGCGCCGTAGAGCCGCGCCGCCGCCTCGCTGGCGATCGCCGCCGCATGTCGGTCGTGCGTTTCCACCAGTTGCTTCACGCTTCCCGCGGTATCGTAGAAGGCGATGGCCTTCATCTTCGGGTGGCCGGCCAAAAAGCGCCTGCACTGCGCCAGCGCCACCGGATGCGAGAACACCCGGTCGATCTCGTTGAGCGGCGCGCCCGCCAGCGCAATCAGGTTGTGCCGGATGCGCAGCAGCGTCTCCCGCACCACCTTCACGTCGTGATGGAGCAGCAGATCAAAATGTTCGAGGACTGAGCCGGCCAGGCTGTTCTCAATGGGAATCGCCGCGGCATCGGCCGCGCCTGAATCCAGCGCCGCAAAGACCTCTGCCGAGAGCGCGCACGGAACAATCTCCGCGCCTGGCACGAGCTTCAGCGCCGCCTCATGGCTGAACGAGCTCGGTTCGCCTTGAATCGCGATCTTCATGCTCCGGCCTCGTGCATTGCCTCTTGCCCCCTCCCGCGCGCGAGGCCAACAGAGCCTCATCCGCGCATCTTGTTCGCACCATACCACAGCGCTCCGGCGAGAAACCCAGCGTGGCGAGCTTTACTGGGCGCCGGCCTGCGCCGCTTCACTCTCGACCTGCACAACCATGGCCGGGATGAGATCTCTGTCGGTTGCCGAAACTCGAGCCGACAATTGCACCAGGTCGGTATCCGCTCCGGTCACGATCGCAACTCCCTCAATCGGGCTCGCGTTCATCTGCAGGCGCGAATCCGTTCCGAGGCCTTGTGTATTCGCCGGAGTTTCGAATTCCACCATATTGTTGCCGCGATAGGTCAGCTTGTCATTCGGGTAAGGGCCGAAGGGAAAGTCGCTGGCCGGCTCGAGTCCCTCTGCAATCACGCTCTGCGCGAACGCTTTGTACGCCGGAAACACTCGGGCGATGATCTCGGCGACTTCAAATCTTCCGGATGTGCCGCCACTGTCGAACGAGAGTTGGATCGCCTGCCCTGGGAACCCCTTCCAATCCTCGGAGAACAACGCCTTCGAGTCGATGGGATCTGGGCTTACAAAGAGGCTTGCGCCATTGGAGCCGTACGTTGAGAAGCAATTCCATCCGCGTGGCGCAAGAACTCCGGGACTGTATTCCGCTTTGTAGTAGGCGAGCCGCTGCGCCATTGTCGTGGGAATCGCAACCACTTTGCTTTTGCCAACTGGCGCTTTGATCGGCCCAACCTGGCCGTCGGACGCGCATCCGACAAACGGGACGGTTACAGCGGTCTTTTGAGCCGGAGCCGCGGACGGCTGCGCCTGTGCGAGCGCCGTTCGAGCTCCTGCCAACCCTGCCCACATGCCCAGCGACGCAAGGAGAAAATGACATGCTCTCATGGCTGAAATGATAGCAACCGCCGGGCTGGAAGCCGCGCAGGCTCCGCATTCTCAGCACCGGCAAAAACGAGTAGGATCGTTGGCAAGGCAGGTCAGTCAACCCGCTTTGCCTTGGCGCCAAATTGGCCGTCAGCGGCGGAAAAAGGGAGACCTCTCAATGAACACGACGTGGCAAGCTGAAACAGGCCGTCTCGAATGTCGCTGGTCCGGATTGATGGAGCGCAGCCGGTACATCCCGGGTTGGTTTCATGAAGCGCCGCCGGGTGCTTATGAGAGCGCCTTTCCGCCGGCTCCGGATTTCGCCGCACATAGCTCATTGGGCTCGGGAGAATGGTTCGTTCCCTGGAGTGCGCGATGGAGTGCGCCTGGCCGGTCGTCCGTTTGAAGAGCGGTTGCAAGCCGAACTGCCCGCCGCCTCACCGCCGCAACCACAAGTCCGCCGTCACAAAGCCCAGAAACACCGTGGCAATCACGCCGTTCATGGTGAAGAATGCGGCATTCAGGCGGCGCAGGTCGCGCGGCGAAACCAGCGAGTGTTCATAGGCCAGCAGCAGTCCCACAGCGGCGACGCCCAGCCAGCCCGCCAGGCCAAAATCGAAGAGCCGGCCGAACCAAACCAGCAGCCCAAGCATGGCCAGGTGCATCGCGCGCGCCGTCCAGAAAGCCGCCGCGAGCCCCGACGCCTGTGGCAGGCTGTGCAGCCCGGCGGCGCGGTCGTGCTCGTAATCCTGGCAGGCATAGAGCACGTCGAAGCCCCCGGCCCATAGCGTCACCGCCGCCGTCAGCACCAGAATGCGTGGGTCAAGGCTGCCGCGCACGGCAATCCACGCCGCCGTGGGCGCCAGGCCCAGCGCCAGGCCCAGGCCCAGGTGCGACCACTGAGTCACCCGCTTCAGGTAGCTATAGCCCAGCAAGACCACCAGCACCACCGGCGAAAGCTCCAGCGCCAGCCGGTTCAGCTCCGCCGCAGCCGCAAGCAACACCACCACCGCCGCGCAGGTGAACCCCAGCACAAACTGCCGCGACAGCAGTCCCGCCGGAATGGCCCGGTTGCGCGTGCGCGGATTCCCGGCGTCCAGGTCCGCGTCGGCCCAGCGGTTAAACGCCATCGCCGCCGACCGCGCCGCCACCATGGCGACCACGATCCATGCCACCGTCCGCCAGCCCGGCAGCCCGTCCGCCGCCAGCAGCATCGCCGTCAGCGCAAACGGCAGGGCAAACACCGAGTGCTCCCACTTGATCATCTCCAGCGTGGTGTGGATTTTGCTCAAAATGCCTGCCATGGCGCGCAATCCCTGATCCCAGTGTAGCGAAGCATCACGGCTGCATTGCTCGCGCCGCGAATTGCCGTCCGGGATCTCCCCACCAACCTTTAATTGCCGCAAAGCATCAGTTGGATCATGCACAGGGCGGTTATCTTAACCATCCGAACGTGACACAGATCACAAAATCCCGTCCCAAATCAATGACATGATAGGTCCGGCGTCACCACGCGGAGAATACTGCGGAAGACACTTATGAAAGCTTCTACTCCCCAAGGAGAGCCGTTGGCGGAACTTGACCCATCTGCGTTTCTAGCCGATCCGGAGTTGATTGACGCGCTCGACGCTCATGCTACCCCCGTTCCGTGCGAGACCAGCCGTGTTCTTTTCCGCCAGGACGACCCCTCCGTGGGCCTCTACATCCTCCACGAGGGCGTGGCCACGCTGAGCATGATTTCGCCTGATGGCCACTCACTCTTCGCCGTGCAGGCGATGCCCGGTTCCCTGCTCGGCCTTCCCGGCCTTGTGAGCGGCCAACCCTATTCGCTCAGCGCAACCGTCTGCGCCGGCTCGCGAGTGAGCTTCGTCAGCCGCGACGAATTCATCGCGCTCATGCAGGCTGATCCGCTCTTGTCTATCAAAATCCTGCAGGTCCTCGCTGCCGAGGTGCACAGCGCCCGCAAAGCGCTCTTCTAAAGCGGTTCTCCAATTTGTGTAGCGCGAAGCACAATCGCCAAGTGGCTTTTTCATGAACCGGGGTCCCCACAGACGGGTCTTCGTCTGTGGGGTGGATGTAAAAGCCACCTTGAAAGGCGCCAGAAACGCCACGTAGTAATTGGAGAACCGCCGTAATCTGGTAGTGTGTTCGCTCTGGCTGTTGCGCCCTACATTACGGGAATGCCCGGCTCGCGCGCGCTTCATCCTCGCCGGGTGTCGCCGCCGCGGCCTTATCCGGTTGCAGCGCGTGCCGGAACCGCGGCTCATCAGCACACCCAAATCATGAACCCCCACCTGCTACACTCTCTCGTTGTGCCTCTCGCCTGCGTGATCATTGCGGCCGTCGCGTATCTGCTGGGATCGATTCCCTTCGGATACCTGCTGGTGCGCATCTTTCGCAAACAGGACATTCGCTCCGTGGGCAGCGGCAACATCGGCGCCACCAACGTGCTGCGCATCGGAGCTTATGGCCTGGGCGCGGCCACATTTGTTCTCGATGTGCTCAAGGGCTGCGCGGCGGTCTGGCTCGGCGCGCTGCATCGCGTCGGTCCTGGCGCCCAATATGGCTTTCCGCAACGCCGAAGCCGTCGCCGCCCTCTTGGCCGTTCTCGGCCACATGTTCCCCGTCTGGCTGCGTTTTCGCGGCGGCAAGGGCGTGGCCACGGGCTTTGGCGTCTTCCTCGTCGCCTCACCGTGGGCCGCTCTGGCCGCCATCGGCGTCTTCGCCGTGGTCCTGGCCCTCAGCCGCTACGTCTCGATCTCGTCCATTCTCGCCGCGGCCAGCTTTCCCGTCTTTGCCTGGTTTTTCGTCACCGGCCCGCGCCCGCCCTTCTTCTTCGCCGTCCAATGCATTGTGGCCCTGCTCATCATCGCCAAGCACCACCCCAACGTCCGCCGCCTTTTCGCCGGCACTGAAACCCGCATCGGAGCGCACAAGCTCGCATGAGCCGCATCGCCATCTTAGGTTCCGGCGCCTGGGGAACCGCCCTCGCGCTCTCCCTCCACCGCCGCGGCGGCCACCAGATCACTCTCTGGGCGCACACGCCCGAGCTCGCCCGCCAGATTCTCGGCGCCCGGGAGAACACGCAATTCCTTCCCGGCTTTCCCATCCCCTCCGCGATCGCCGTCACCGCCGGCACCGACACCATCGCCACCGCCGACATTGTGGTCTCCGCCATCCCCTCGGAGTTTCTGCGAACCACCCTCCACCGCATCCGCATGCATCTGCGCAACGGCCAGTTCGTCGTGAGTGCCACCAAGGGCCTTGAGGATCGCACCCTCTACCGCATGAGCAAGGTCCTTTCCGAAACCCTCGAGCCGGCCGGGCTTCTGCTCCCCATCGGCGCACTCTCCGGGCCCAGCTTCGCCCAAGAGGTGGCCGAGGGCCAGCCCACCGCCATCACTGTGGCCTTCAGCGACCCGGAAGTCGCTTCCCTCATCCAGCAGGAGTTCTCCTCCGAATCTCTCCGCCTCTACACCTCCACCGATGTCATCGGCGTGGAGCTCGGCGGCGCGCTCAAGAACGTCATCGCCATCGCTGCCGGTGTCGCCGTAGGCGTGGGCCTGGGCCACAACTCCATCGCCGCGCTCATCACCCGCGGCATCGTCGAGATCACGCGCCTCGCCGTGGCCTGCGGCGCACGCGGCGAGACTCTTGCCGGCCTCTCCGGCATCGGCGACCTGGTGCTCACCTGCACCGGATCGCTCAGCCGCAACCGGACCGTCGGCCAGGCGCTTGGCCAGGGCCGCAAACTGCCTGAGATTCTCGACTCGCTGGGTGGCAAAGTGGCGGAAGGCGTACTGACCACGCGCGCCGCTCTCGGCCTCGCCCGCAAGCACTCCATCGAGATGCCCATCACCGAGCAAATGGAACTCATCCTCGACCAGGGCAAAGACCCGCGCGAAGCCATCCGCGACCTCATGCTCCGCCCCGGCAAGGACGAGCACTAGACCTGCGGGCATCGGGGTGACCAAACCGGAGGTCACCAAATGGGAGTCCCTGCATTGCCGGCCGCTGGACCCTGACCGCGGTCAACGGCTCGCCAGCGCGGGGCGGAAAACTGATTTCGGTGATCAGTCTTTTGCGAGGGGCCGCAAAACGCGGTAAATCAAGGCAAATGTTCGCATTGATGGTGCGTGAACCCCCTCAAATGTTCGCTTAAATGGTTAGCTTTGGGCCCCAAATGGTACCGCTAGAGGTTACGTTTTGGGGGGACATGCACCTAGAAAAGTTGCGTTTTAGGGGGTTTCGTAACCTAGGAAAGTTAGCTTTTGAGGGTGACACGCACCAAACAAAGTTCCGAATTGCATGGGAGCGTGCGTTTCGGCCTGCCGCGCGCCCCGTCGTTCTGATCCCTGGTCTCCGTTCTCTGTTCTCTGTTCTCTGTTCTCTGTTCCCTGTTCTCTGTCCTCTGTCCTCTGTTCTCTGCCGACCCGCTGCCCCGCTGACTCGCGCACGGGCGAACCGCCTACCGTAACCAGCAAACCCAAAAAGTCCCACTACCCGACATTTCAGGACCGATCCGCTCCCCCGCGAGCGCTTTGGTGATTTGGCGTGAATCCAGAAGCGCGAGCGACGACATCGGCGCTTGTAAGGACCAGTCGGGCGTCTGCACCTCTCTAGCCCGGTGTGGCGACGCCTGGATTGAAGGAGTGGGGTTCAGTCAATGCCATCCTACCCTGTACACTCAGTAGCATCGCCACGGTACGAAGAATAACCTTCGAGGCTTCGGGGAAGGAGGGGGTAACGCTGTGAAGAGACCAGTGGAGATCCTTGTTCAACAAGCACGAGAGGACTCAGAAAGTGAATCCTACCTTCCGAAGCGGCTCGCAAAGCTGGGTCTATCGGCTGTTATCGCGGCGAAGTTTGCTGCGTACCCCTTCTTCTCCCAGATATTAACCTCCCTGCTCTCCAACTTCTCAAGTAGGGCTGAGGCCCGGCTTCTGACCATCGCGGAAGAACTGGAAGCACAACAAGCGCGGATCGCTGATCTCTTGGAGGACAAGACCTTCTACGAGTCGGAAGAGTTCCAAACGCTTTTTGCCCTGGTTCTCGAGAGAATTCACTCAACGCACGAGCAGGAGAAGCTTAGGCAGTTCGGAGACGCCCTGGCCAATTCGGCGCTCCCAGGCAATGGATATCAAGAAAAAGAGGCGTTTATACGAATTCTCCGCGATCTCAGCATCCACGATCTCAAGACCCTCGGCGACAATCGGCTGAGAGGTTGGCTACCGATTGTCCACAAGATCGAATATAGCCCAGAGGTCTTGAGTAGCCTCTCGCGATTAAATGGTATGGGACTGGTCATAGAGCAGTTTCATCGCCCGCCCGGAGGCAACGCTGGCAGCGAGAACCTAGACACGCAAATTGCTCTTCGTGAAGTGCTGACAGCACCGGTGCGCAGAGCATTTCACCTATCGCCATTCGGCGAACGATTTTTGGATTTCGTGAAGGGGGCGAGAACCCAGAGGGGGCAACAGTGTCAAACGATGATTTCTCACCTGCCAGTCCGCGTCGCAGAAATCCGAGAGCATTCGTCACTGCGGAAGTTCGAAGAAAGATTTTTGCGAGGTACCAGAACAAATGCGCGAGATGTGGCGCAGATGGGGCGGCCGTACCGCTGGACATCGCCTTCTTGCGGTCGCCCTTGAACGGTGGCGAGGCAGTAGAAGAGAACCTGATCGTCCTATGCCCAAATTGTCACCAGGCACTCGACAGCTCTCCCCGAGAGGTCGAGTTCACCAGTTTCTTGGCCGAACTGCTGCGTAGGAGCTCAAGATTCGAATCGGTGCGTTTAGAGGCACTTATTGGGAGGACCGTTCATTTCAGGGCTGATCTCTTAGCAGAGCGCAAGAGTGTAGGAGGTCGCGAAAAACTGCTCATCGAGTGCAAGACATCACCCGTCACGGCGGGACGCTTGCAAGACGTTATAGCCCAGATACGCAAATATCAATCGGTTTACGATCCGTCGATTGCAGTTTTCGCCGTCCCTGCTACGCTGTCAGATCTAGACAGACAAATTCTTGCGACGAATGACATCGAGTTGTGGGACTTGGATTTCATAGCGTCTCAGTTCAAAGCTGAGATAGCGGCTTCAACCGCTGGCTACTACAAGCTGCTATTTCAAGCGCACGCTGGACGAAGCTCAGCAAGCTCCACCGAGCACATTCTCATTCAGAAGCTGAAGACGACACAACCCGGCCGCAAAGATTGGAGCGTTTACCAGAGCCTCATAGGTGAGATCCTCGAATATCTATTCTGCCCCACGCTCGTAAAACCAATTTCCGAACTTTCAGACGCAACCAAAACAAACCGAAGAGATTTCATTCTCCCCAACTACTCCGAGTCTGGATTTTGGGCCTTCTTGAGAAACCGCTACTCGGCGGACTATGTCGTGGTCGACGCCAAGAATTACACGGGAAAGATCAACAAGAGCCAGGTGCTGCAAATTGCAAATTATTTGAAGCTGCACGGGGCAGGTCTCTTCGGCGTGATTTTTTCTCGTAAGGGGGGAGATAGCGGGGGCTGCGTCGTGACATTACGTGAGCAGTGGGCCCTTCACCAAAAGATGATCCTTGTACTTGCGGATGAAGATGTCGAGGCCATGCTGCTCGCAAAATTCGACGGCCGGGCACCCGAAGAGGTAATCGGCAGGAAAATCGAGGATTTCAGATTATCCGTTTAGGCTTAAGACTAAGGCAAAAGATGCCGCAGCACCCCTCAAAGAACCTGACCTCAACGGGCAACGAGAGGTCGGCTAGATTTCACCAATTCTCCTAGGTAGCAGCGTCGCCTTTCGCCAACAGGCCAACGCGCTCATTGAGATCGGGTTGAGCCTCCGGACAAGGATCAGTCCACCAAAACGCCCATTTCACCATTACCCCGAACGCCCGCCCCGAACCGCCCGTCAACCCCCTTGCCGGCACGAACGGCCCCTAACCCATAGAAAACACGCAGCAAAAAGAACTCGCCAACTTTGCAGATAATTACGCCGCCTTGGCGCACAATAAACCCAGTAGTAAAAAGAAACGGCCTCCGTCCACCCGCCACTGGCTATTGGCTACCGGCTATTGGCTACCGGCTATTGGCTACTGGCTATTGGCTACCGGCTACTGGCTACTGGCTACTGGCTATTGGCTACCGGCTACTGGCCCCTAACTCCTTTGCTGAGACATATCTGCGATTAAGTCACCTGGAATCAGGCGGATGGCGCACCTTACTTGCGCTAACCCTCTGAAACCACTGCACTTATTTTCAGACGCCGGGGGAGGCACCCCCCGTAATCAGAAAGTAAACAGAAACCCTCCCGCATCCGCGGGGTTGGGTCATTCCAGCCTCGCTAGCTCCGCTGCCTCGCCAACTTGCTAACCCGCCAACTCGCTAACTTGCTGACTCGCTGACTCGCCGGCTTGCTGGTTTAAATTGCGTCACGGTGCCGCCGCGTGCACCCGCGCTTCCGCCGACTTCGGCGTCAGGTTCCACAGGAACGACATCAGCGCAATGCCCACGAGCACCGAGCCCATAACTCCATAGAGCGCCGCGTTCCATCCATAGTGCTGCGCCAGCGCGCCAATCCCCTTCGATTCCGCCACGCGCCCCAGCGATCCGAGAATCGAGAGTAGGCCGTTGGCCGTGCCGATGGCCTTCTTTGAGGTCACGTCGAGCGCGCAAATGCCCAGTAGCATCTGCGCCGGATAGACGAAGAATCCGATGACGCCGAACAGCGCAAGGTCGAGCCATAACTCGTTGTTCGGGCTGTAGAGAATGCCCACGAAGGCGAGAAACGCGGGAATCATGCACACCACGCAGATCATGCCGCGCCGCCCGCCGATCTTGTCTGACAGCCAGCCGGCCAGCACCGTCGACAGCATCGCCGAAAACTCGAGCGTAAACGTCCCGATGCCGCCTTCGCCGAGGCTGGCGTGCTTCACCTCTTTCAGAAAGGTCGGTCCCCAGTCGAGCATGGCGTAGCGCGCGATATAGACGAAGAAGTTGCTGCCGGCAATAAGCCATAAGTAGCGGTTCTTGAGGATGTAGTCGACCAGCAGCTCGCGCGTTCCCAGCTCCTTCTCGTCCTTGCTTCTTCCTGCATCGGGATAGTCGTTGCGATACTCCTCAATCGACGGCAACCCCTCGGACTGCGGCGTGTCGCGCAGGCGCAGCATGAGGTAGACCGCGCAAATCGTGGCCAGAATGCCCGGCACATAGAACGCCGAGCGCCAGCCCAGCAGCACCGCGGAGTACGCGGCGATCACGCCGATTAACCCGCCGCCCACATTCTGCGCCAGGTTCCAGAACCCGAAAACTGTTCCCCGCTCGCGAATGCTGTACCAGTGGCTCAGCGAGCGCCCGCATGGCGCCCATCCCATGCTTTGCGCCAGCCCGTTCACGGCCCAAAGCGCCAGGTGCGCCGGATAACTGCTGGCCGCGGAAAAAGCAAAGTTGCACGCGGCGGTCAGCAGCAATCCCAGAGACATGAAGTAGCGCGGATTGCTGCGGTCAGAGAGCGAGCCCATGACGAACCGGCCCAGCCCGTAGACCGCGACCATCACTGCCAGCATGTCGCCGATCTGGTCTTTGCTATAAATGAGCGCGTGTCCCATCTCCTTGGAGACGACGGGAAGGTTGTTTCTAACTAAATAGAAGGTCGCGTATCCAATGAAGGTCGATTCAAGGATGCGCCATCGTAACTTAGGATAGGTTCTCTGAACCTGTTCCTGGGAAACTCGCGCGATGTGCGGAGCGGGCCGGAGAAAACGCGGAATCCAAGGCATTCATAACCCCATTGACATGGATTGCTTCTCGAATCGAACACTATAGCAGTTTTGGAAATCGTGCAGCCGCATTCACGAAATTCAAGGCGGCGCGGCAACAACGGCAGCTAGTAGCTCGCGGCCGCCGGAGAGGGCGCGGCCTGAGAGATCGGTTTCAGCCCCAGCCGCTTCCGCATTTCTTCCAAAACCGCCGCAGTGCTCCTCATCCCCACTCGGCTCACCCCAAGGTTGCGAATCGCCAGCAACGTATCCAGATCGTGGACGCCGCCCGCCGCCTTGATTTGCACATGCGGCGGCGAGTGTTTCCGCATCAGTTCAAGATCGGCAAGACTCGCTCCACTGGACGCATATCCGGTTGAGGTCTTCACCCAATCGGCCCCGATCTCCGCGCAAATCTCGCACAAACGAATCTTTGCCGGATCGTCGAGATACGCGTTCTCGAAGATCACTTTGATCTTGGCTCCGCCCGCGTGTGTGGCCTCTGTAAGTGCCACCAACTCGTCCCGGACATAGTGCCAATCTCCGCTCCGGGCCTTGCTGATGTTGATGACCGCATCCAGCTCCTGCCCGCCGTCTCTCAGCGCCTGCCGCACCTCGGCGAGCTTGATCGCCGTCGTGTGAACGCCATGGGGAAAGCCAATGGTTGTGGTGGCAAGGACCGTTGACCCGCTCAGCAGCTCGACGCCGCGGGCTAGATAGTAGGGCACGATGCAGATGCTGGCGACGTTGTATCGAACCGCCAGATCGCAGCCTTCATCGAGTTCGCGATCGGTCAGCGCCGGGTTCAGCAGCGAGTGATCGATCATCTTGGCAATTGCCAGGTACTCACTCGGATATTCCACGGATCATCTCCAGAGGTTCGGCTCCGCCTGCGCGTGCCGTTCCCTTGCGATGTTGTCTCCATTCAGAGGCCCGCGCAGTGACACGCTTCACACTAAGGCACGCAGCAGGTCACGCAACGGGAAACGACAAAGAGTACCCTACGCGCCATACTCGCGCAAATCAAGAAGATTGTGAATTCGAAGTGGAGTCCGCTGCGATGGAAGATCAGCTTCTAGCCATCAGCTATCAGATCTCAGATCCCTAATCCTTGTTCGCTTGGTCCCTTGTTCCCTTGGTCCCTGCCTTGTTCACCCGCCCGCAATCGCGCCCAGGATCAGCAGCGGCTCTCTGCCCGATGCGACAGGCTCGGGCAGCGGGGCATCGGGCGATTCATGCGACCAATCGGTCTCGCAGGCAAAGAAGCGCAGGAATGCGCGCCGCTGGCCGGTGCAATAATCGCGAATCGTCCCGCGCAGCATAGGGTAGCGTGCCTCAAGAGCATCGAGAACTGCGCGCAGAGTCACCGGCGTTCGCACTTCGAGCAACACGTCGCCCTCGACTTGCGCCAAGTTGCGCAAATGGTAGGGCAGCGCCACCCGCACCGTCGCCGCGGTCGTTCGTGCAGCGTCAGTCAACTTCGCTCCGCTCGCCGGCGTTGCCAGGCCCCTCGCTCCCCAGGTCCCTACGTTTCTGCATCCCTATGTCCTTAATTCAGCGTTTGCACCTCGACCGATAGCACCGCAGGAAGATCGCGCACGATTGGCGCCCAGTTATCGCCGGCGTCGGCCGATGCGTACACCTGGCCGCCGGTGGTGCCGAAATAGACGCCGCACTTGTCGAGCGAGTCCACAGCCATCGCGTCGCGCAGCACGTTCACGTAGCAATCCCTTTCGGGGAGTCCCTTGGCCAGCGGCTCCCACTCGTTGCCTCCCGTGCGGCTGCGGTAGACGCGCAGTTTGCCCTCCAGCGGAAAATGTTCGGAGTCGCTCTTGATCGGCACCACGTAGAGCGTCTCCGGCTCATGTGCGTGCACGTCGATAGCGAAGCCGAAGTCGGTGGGCAGATTGCCGCTCACCTCTTGCCAGCTATCGCCGGCGTCGTCCGAGCGCATCACGTCCCAGTGCTTCTGCATGAACAGCACATCGGGCCGCGAGCGGTGCATGGCCACATGATGCACGCAGTGTCCCACCTCCGCAGTGGGATTGGGCATGAACTTCGACACCAGGCCCTTGTTGATCGGCTTCCACGTCGCGCCGCCATCGTCGGTGCGGAAGGCGCCCGCGGCCGAGATGGCAATGTAAATCCGCTTGGGGTTGCTGGGGTCGAGAATGATCGTGTGCAAACCCATGCCGCCTGCGCCCGGCTGCCACTTGGGTCCGGTGCCGTGGCCGCGCAAGCCGGCAAGCTCGTGCCAGTTTTCGCCGCCATCGGTGGAGCGGAACAGCGCCGCGTCTTCCACACCGGCGTACACGGTATTCGCGTCGGTCAGCGATGGCTCCAGATGCCACACACGCTTGAACTCCCAGGGATGCTGCGTGCCGTCGTACCACTGGTGCGTGGTCAGCGGCTTGCCCGTCTCCGGCGACGCGTCGTATACGAATCGATTGGGCAGAGCCGTGGGCGGGCCTGGAGGAGGAATCGCTTCATTGGGCAGTCCCGGCTGATGCCAGGTTTTGCCGCCGTCGTCCGAGCGCTGAATCAACTGCCCGAACCACCCGCTGGTTTGCGAGACGTAAATCCGGTTGGGGTCTGCCGGCGAGCCCTTCATGTGGTAGATCTCCCAGCCGGCAAAGAACGGCCCGCTCACCGACCAATCCTTGCGCTTGCCGTCGGAGTTGAGAACGAACGCGCCCTTGCGCGTCCCTACAAGCACTCGCACACTGTTCATCTCGACCTCCTGCTTTCTGCAGTCTTTTAAGTTCCTTCTTTCCGGCGCTTCGGGCCGGGAGGCCCGATTCTGGGGAGCGCTGTTCTGTCATTCTTTCCAATTTCCTTTGCAAAGTGCAAGTATTTTTCGGCGCTGCTCCGTTTACTCTCCAGCCTCGGGCGCGCTCACCGAGATCAACCGCACCGGTCCAAGAAGACCCGAAGGCAGCAGGGGCGACTCCGCCTTGTAGGGCGTGAAATCAGCGAATGCGTACTTCTTCAAGGCCCACGGCTGCTGATCGCCGATCATGCGGTTCACCCAAAGATTGGTCACCTGGATGACAAGCTGATTGCTGCCCGGTGTAAGTACTCCGGTGAGATCGATCTTGAACGGCGCCTTCCACAAGATGCCAAGATATTTGCCATTCACCGCAACCTCGGCAACATCCCGAATATCGCCGAGATCGAGCCATACGTGCGCTCCCGGCGTGAATGCGCCTGCCGGAACTTCGATCGTCTTCGAGTAAGTGGCTGTCCCGGAAAAGTATTTGATGCCTGCATCAGCGTTCTCGCTCCAAGAGGTCAGCCGATCGAAGTCCGCGGTTTCCGGGGCGCCTCTGCCGGCCTGGAAGCTTAGATGCCAGTCTTGATTGAGTGTCTTGTCGAGCCCGGCAACGACGGTTTCCTGTGGCTCGGCGAACTCCAGTGAAGCCGTCTTGGCCGGCGCGCGAAACACCACAAACGTCGTTCCGTACGGATCGAGGTGCAGCGGAACCGTCGTCCGTCCGTCCATGGTTGTGCTATAAGAAGCCGGCTGCGCTGCGCCGGTCGTGGGATCCCACAACTCTGCCTCCTTTCCCTCAACCCGGAAGATCGCATTCACGTTTTCGGCGCGGTCCATGCGGTTATCGACGAAATAAACGTCGCCGTCATCCAGCTTGCGGTGCACAAACATCAGTGTGGTGTCCGGTTCCGGCTTGGTGTACTCCCAATCGCGTGCCACGCCAAGCTTCGCCAGCGCCTCGTTGGTGAACATCCCCGCGTACACTCTTCCTTTCCGGACTCTGCGCATCGATGGTCCTGCCACGGGGCGCCTTCCCCAAAGCTGATCCGCTACGCGCTGAAACTGCTTCTCATCGTCGGCCAGGCTCGGTGAATCCATGGGACGCTCGCCGACCAACACGGCACCCTGAACCACAAGGTCGTGAATGCGGCGCAAGACAGGCAACGTCATGCGCTGGCTGCGCCCACCCAAAAAGAGAATCCGGTAACTTGTGCCGCCGGGAGTTACAAGCCGCCCATCCTTCACCGACAGTTCGTGCAGCACCACGTCGCTGTTCACAAAGTCAAAGCCATATCCATCCGGCGCATCCTCGATAGGCTTCCATCCGAAGACCGCAGTCAGCGGGCCCTCCTCGCCATAGAAATAAGCCACGTCGGCGGAGAAATGGCCCTGCTGGAGCAAGTAGGAGCAGCGCGCAAGATAGGCAACCCAGGGCCCTGCCTCTTCAGCCCACGTCTCATTGCGGTTGAACCACAGGCCAAAGGAGCCCAGCGTCAGTCCGGGCGCCATATCGGCCACGGGCTGGTGTGTGGACTCGTGAATCTCGAAGCGGTTTACGCCCAGCGCGAATTCCAGGTCCGCAACCTGCTTGAGGTTGTTCGGCGAAAACGACCACGCCGGGCCGCGCGAGGTCATCGATTCGGCCCCGACTAAGTTCTGTCCGTAAATATGCGCCACTGATGCTGCTCCGCGCAGATCGGACATATAATCGATATCCGGTCCCGGGCTGCCCGCGTACGTCCACATGGCTCCCATGGGAACATCGGTCTTGCTGCGCATCTCCATGTCGTCGCCCAGCGACGGGCGATGATACTCCAGCGCCTCTCCGTAGTAACTCATTCCGTGGCTATGTAAGTCGTCTGCGATCTCTCCGTAATGATTCTCTGCGAGCAGTTGGCCGAGGGTGCGCCGGAAATCCCAAAGAAAGCGGTCCGTGTCCGCAGTATTCGCGATCATCACGCCGGTAAGTGCGGGGAGCCAGGGATGCGGATCGTAGCCGCGCCTCTGCTCAAATTCCTTCAGGATGTTATCCGTCCAGTTTTGCGGCCCGACCTCGATACTATCGCTGAGTAAGTAGGAGATTCCATTACTGCCCATCTTGTCGGGCCCGACGGTATCGGAGTACATCTTGAGATACTCATCAACATAGTTCTTCACATATTCGCGATTCAGCTTGTCTACTTCCAGACCCGTAGCCTCCGCCGGAGCCGGACCATTCTCATGGCCGGTGAGTGAGTAACCGATGCGCAGGACCATCCACTCTCCCGCGGGCGGCGTCCAGTCGAGCGTTCCATCGGCGGTCATCTTTCCGGTCAGATCAATTACGTCGCCCGGCGAGACGATAAACTGAGGCTCGACATGAGGATCTTGAATCGCGTAGAAGTCGCGCGCGTTGGCATAGCCGGCGCGTTTTTCCCATTCGTTCATCCGCGCGCCGCTAGCTAGCACCAGCTCTGTGATTTTGTGGTCGTGCTGGGGCGGGCGGTCCGGCTCCGCGAGATAGACGATGCGGAAGTATCGCGCCGTCACCGCCTCGAACGCCACCGTCCGCTGCACAAGGCTGCTGAAAGGAATGTCGGCCACTTTTTTGAAGTTCACGCCGTCGTCGCCGGCCTCGATGAACGGCGGGACTGCATTGCTGTCATGATCAAAAACGCTGATCGCGTCGTTCAGGCTGGCCAGCGTCACTGCCTGAATCGTTTGCGGATGGCCGTAGTCGAACTGCACCCACGCTGCGCTAACCGGCGCGCCCACGGGCAGATCGAGCGCCACCGTATTCACATCGCCATCCGACAGCGCGGCCACGTTCACCGTGCCTCCGCTCGCCGTCACCTGCGGATTCAGCTCCGCCTGCGTCTTGTCGCCATCGGGAATCTTGTATGCGATCACGGCTGCATCCGCGTAAAACTGCGGAGGCGTCACGACCGTGCCGTCGGGCGTGCGGCGGCCGGGCACGCTGAAGTTCTGAAAGGTCCCGCTCGTCTCAGGCGGATGAGCAAGCGTGCCGGAAAACGGCCGCCCGCCTTCGACACGCGTTGCCGAACACACCATCTTCTTCATGCCCTGCGACGCAGGCACCCACGGCCCGCCGGTTTCGCTCCATCCCGGCGAGCTCGCGATGGCCACCTCCATGCCCATGTCACGCGCCGTGGTCACCGCGTAATCGAATGCCTGCTTCCACTCCGGGGTCATATAAATCAGCCGCTGCGGAACTACCTGCGGCGTGTTGATTGCGCCCTCAAAGATCGTCACGCCGCCAAGGCCCACGCTATGCATCCAGTCCAGGTCGAGCTTGATTCCCTCCCTGGAAATATTGCCGTTCATCCAGTGCCACCACACGCGCGGACGGGCTCCGTTGGGCGGATCGAGAAATCCGCGCACCAGGGCGTCTTGCTGCGGTTCGGCGTTTTCCTTGGGAACGATGGGTCTTTGTGCCAGGAGCGAGCAACTTGCGATGCATGCAAAGCAAAGAATAGGAATTCGATTTGACCAGTGACCTTTCATGGAACCTCATCGCTGCTTGGACTTTCGTCTTTCGTTTCTTCGGCGAAGACAGGCCCCTTACACGTCGCAACGATCCACTGCGGCGCGAAGACTCGTGAACGGGTCCCGCACTGGCACAAACTCGTGCGCCACATACCCCTTGAAGCCCGCGCCGGCAATCGCCCGCATGACTCCGTCCCATTGTATTTCCTGAGTGTCGTCGAGCTCGTGGCGTCCGGGCACGCCGCCGGTGTGGAAATGCGCGATCCAGGCCAGATTGGCGCGGATGGTCGCGATCAGGTCGCCCTCCATGATCTGCATATGGTAGATGTCGTAAAGCAACTTGACATTCGGCGAGTTCACTTCCTGCATCACGCGCACGCCCCACGCCGTGTGGTCGCACATGTAGTCCGGATGGTTCACCTTGCTGTTGAGCAGCTCAAGGCAGATGGTGACGCCGTTGTCCTCGGCGATCTTCTTCACGCGGTTGAGCCCTGCGACGGTGTTGCGCGCGCCCTCGTCGTCCGGCATTCCCCGGCGATTTCCCGAGAAAGTGATCGCATTGGGCACGCCGGCCTTTGCCGCCAGTGGAATGTTGGTGCGAAAAGCAGCCTCGATCGCGGCGTGATTCTCCGGCCGGTTGAGCGCATCGGGAATCGTGCCTCCGCCCGCGTACGCCATGGTGCAGATCAAGCCGTAGCGGCGCGGAACCTCGTACTCTTCCGGCTGCAGCAGATCGATCCCTTTCAAGCCGATCTGCGCCGCGAATGCGCAAAGTTGATCCAGCGGAATGTCCTTGTAACACCACTGGCAGGCCGACTGGTGAATCCGGTTCTTGCGCACCGGTGTGGCGTCAGCGCCGCTGGCGGGTCCGCGCAGCGAGGCCAATGCCGTCGCCGCCAGACCGGATTTCAGCGCGGCGCGGCGCGTCAATCTGGCATGGTTCATCGGTGTCTTCCTTCCTTCAGGATGGAGCCATGCCTCGAGAATTGCTCTTTAGTTAGAAGGTGAAGGCGAGGCCGGCGCGCAGGCTGCGCTGATCGGTTGCGAACAGGAGCAGCGAACCGTCGCTCAGGATATAGGGGCGATAGCCCTCGGCGAGCAGATTCCCTACGTCGACGAGCGCCTCCAGGCCTCCCGATCCGTCGCGGGTGATGTGAATGGGCTGGCTCACCTGGATGTTGAGGAAGGGCGCGGCCGCGTCCTGCGCGAAAGGAGCCACTGCGGTGACGGTATCGTCAGGCTGCCAGCGGTAGCTGGCGCGCCATTGAGTCCGGGTGCCATCCAGCGTACCCGAGAGTGAAATTGCGTAACTCTGCACGTGCCGCGGACGAGCCGTTGCCAGCACTTCGGCAAGCGGAGTCGATTGCGCCAAAGCGGGCATCACCAGTGCGCCGCCGCTCGCATAGCTCAGGCGGATGCGATTGTCGCCGGGCAACCGGTGTTCCACGCCGGCCAGCACGCCTACAGAAGAGAATGACGGTCCGGCGGCGCGAAGCAGATTGCTGGCAGAGTCAAAGAGCATAGCCGCCGCGACCGGAGAGTCGCCGCGGGCAAAGTGGCCCATCGCCTCGAGCACTGGATTGTCGATGCTCTCGGAGTACAGCACGACGTCCATGCCCGACGCGTCCGTCTCGCGCTCCCAGCCAATCTCCTGATGAAAGCCGTGTTCGATGGCCAGGCCGCCATTGCGCATGGCCATCGCGGGCAGCCACGCCGCCGGCTGTGATTCATCTTCGTCGCCGCCGTAATTCTGCACCATGGTGGCCATCCGGTAGTGCACCGTTGAGGCGCCACTGTGCCACTCAACGGTGGCGAAGGGCAGCATCGCGGTCGCCAAATCCGGCGCAGGCCCGCCCAGGCGGCCAAGCACTGCGGTCGAACCCGCTTCGGCCTCGATTGCCGCGCCGAAATGCATGATCTCAGAGCTGCGGATCGCGGCTTCGTCCAGCCCTTGATTCCCCTGCCCCTCCACCTCAGGCTCAACTGCTACCGCGGCCACCGACTGCACCGAGCCGGCGAAACCCAGGTCCTGACGGAAGCCCAGCATCGACTCCATTCCAGCATTGGTGCCGGGCGCAAAATCAACACGCGCCAGCAATTCCCGGCTGTCGGCGGGGGTATCTTCCACCGTAGTCGAGAAGCGTTCGCCGCTCTCGCCAAAGGTTCCCGCCTGCCCGGTCGCAATCAGGCGAGCCTTCAGCTTCGGCCTGGCTCCCGAACCGTCTGAAACCACCACCAGTGGCCCGTCTTCAAGCCAGCGCAGCAGCGGCCGGTTCGCGGCAGATCGCAGCGTCCACGCCCAGTCGTCCTGTTGCGAGTCGCCAGCGCGCGGCTGGGCGGGAAGCCATTGCATGACTTCGTAGAGGGTATTCAGCGTGAGATTGACGACCACGGCGCCACGGACCCTGACGTTTTCACGCAGCGCGGGCAGGAAGTAGGGCCCCATCGCCTTGAGAGCGTACCGCCCAGGCTCCAGCGAGGTGATCACAAATCGGCCTGCGCTGTCAGTGTAGACGCTCGTGACCACGCTCAGGTCTGGGCGCAAGAGCTGCACTTCAGCGCAGATCTGCGGCACTCCTGCCGAGTCGCGGACTAAGCCGGAAACCGTTGCCGACGCCGCTCCAAAAGCTGGAGTGGCCCCCAAAACGATCAGCACGGCCATACCGGCGAGATGGGCACTACGCTTCATCAGCAGATCTGAACCCTCGCCGCGTCCCTGGCGTTTTTTTCCGGAAAATCGAAACCGTGCAAGCTACCGAATTCTCTGGTTCAGTTGGCGTCTGCAACGTTTGACTCCTATTCGACGACAAAAGGAGCCGATTGTGCAATCTCTTGTTTTGAGATCGCATCATCAATCTTCACTGTCACCTTGTACTTGCCGGGCTCCAGTCCGGCCATGGGGAGTGTTTTCTCCACCGTCAATTGATCGCTGTGCGCCCCTAAATCCTTTGATTCCAACTGCTTCTCCAGAATCACCGTCCCGGCAGCATTGGTAATCTGGTAGGTAACCATCGCCGAGTTACTCTTGGTAGCCTCGTCAATTCCGAGATTGTAGAACTGCATCCAGAAGTTGAGGTCCTGGTTGCGCTTGAAGCTCACCGGCGTTTGCAGGCCCGACGCCACCCGCGGCCTGACGAACATATTGCTGATAATGAAGCTCCCGGTGCCGATATCGTGCGCGGAAACGACGTGCATCTGATCGGCCAGAATCAGCGAAGACGCACCAAGCTTGTCGTCCTGGTAAGACGGAACCTCAATCCCTCTTCCGTAAATTCCAATGTGATCCGGATTGTTCACGTCCTTGATGGCGATATCCAGGCGGTAGAGACCGGGCTGCAGAGGGAGCGACTTCTGGTAAAGCCTCTTGCCGTCGAGAGACTTTTCGAGCAGCTCAGACGGTTCTTCGACTTCGACGGTGTCCTCGAAGGTCTGCACTGTCTTGTGCATGATCGTGGTGACCTTGCCCAGGATGTTCACCACTCCCTTGGAAACTCCATCCTTGGTCACAAAGGTGATGTCGCGGTTGTGGATCTGGAGCGTGATCGGCACCAGGTCCATGCTGTCGGTCACCTTGACGAAGTCGGTGCGCACGTCAAAGGGAAACGGCGGTCCGGCGAGAAGCTTGTGCGAAGAGCTGAAGGCGTCGAGTGCGGCGTCAAGATCGCTGAACTTGATCGGCGGCGGCGCGAAGAGTTTGGCGGCCATCTCGATGCGATCGAATTCCTTCCCCTGCTGCTCGGCGCCCATGGGGCCGGTGCCGAGCTGTTCGATGCCATTGCCTCCGAACCGGTCCTGCTTGCCCTTGTGGCTCATCTCCTCATAGGTGGTGAGGCCGGCGCCGGGCACGTTCTTCAGCGCGTCCTTCTCGCTGCGGTCAATGGTGAAGTGGTAGTCGCCGCACTGGCAGGTGTCAACGAACTCGATGTCGATGTTCTCGCCGATGCCCTCGAGATAGCGGTAGTGCCAAATTTCGAACGGGAACGTGGACGTCTCGCCGCCGCCCTCTTCTATCGGCCGCTCATACAGCCCGCCCGAGGGATGGGAGTCGATCGAGTCCGGCGGACCCCACATGATGTAGATGCGCCCGCGATCCGTCTTCCACCCCGGCTTGCCGGCTGCATAGTGGTCGTTGGCGTACTGAATGCGCCGGTAGTGCTCTTCGCGGAACGCATTCTCCTGAGAATCGGGATCGGGGTTGCGGCGCTGCCAGAAGTTCTCAATAAAGGCTTCGCGCTCCTCGTCATTGCTCAAGCTCAGGAACGCCCTGCGCTCATCGTCGGAGATAATATAGGGCACTTCCTCGTTCAACCACGTCTTATAGGGGCCTTTCAACTCCTGCCGCAGAGCCTTCTGCTGCTTGTATCTTTCCTTATCGGAGAGCGGCCGGTTGAGGGGGTTTGCTTCCTGTTCCTGGTCGCCCGCCGGCACGGCCTGCGGCTGATTCGCGGCCGGCGGCGCGGCGTTCTGCTGGGCCACAAGACCGGCGACAGGGATCGAGATGAGGCCGCAACTTAGAGCTGTGAAAAGAAAACGGCGGCTATTGAACATCATTGCCTTGAATACTCCTGCGATCCCTTCATTCTACGGCTCCCCGAGATGCCGGGCAAGGTTCAGTGCGCAGTTCCTCCCCAGTTGGACGCTCGAGCGGCGCCAAAGTCAACGTTCCGGCAGGCAGCCTGAGCGAGAATTCGGGGCTTCGCGGCTCGCCGGAATGGGGCTCAGCCGTCCAATTGTCAGGCTCATATTTCCCGCGTATCCGGCGTTTGGGACAATTCAGGCGCCCTTGCGCCCGAAGTTTGCTTGCCGCGGGGAGTCGAAAAGCACGATCCGCAACCGGGTGCAGACTTTAGCCTCCACGGAACCTTTGGCCGTCTCCTCGCGTACACTGGAATGTAGAAAAAATCCAGGGATACGATTCGCCCATGAAGAAAATCCTCCTTATTGCTCTCGCCGTGCTTGTGGCCGCCGGGCTGGTCGCCTTCATGGTCCACAAGCAGCAAGCCGGCTACACCAAGGTTCTCACCGCCTAGGTAGTGCGCCAGGATCTCTCCACCGTCGTGAGCGGAACCGGCCAGATCAAGCCCACGAACTATGTGAACGTGGGCGCCACCGCCATGGGCCGCGTCACCCACCTTTACGTCAAGGAAGGTGAGCGTGTGACTAAGGGCGAGGTGGTCGCCCAGATCGAGAACGTGCAGCAGCAAGCCAACGTGAACGGCCAGGAAGCCTCCATCGCCGCCGCCAAGACCGACATTGCCTCCTACATTGCCGCAGAGAAGACCGCTGAGGCCAATCTCGCCCACGCCCTGGCCGACCTTGAACAGAAGAAGCTGGACTGGGACCGGGCTCAGGCGCTTTACAAAGAGGGCATCATGGCCAAGCAGGACTATGACGCGAAAAAGGCGGCCTACGACCTGGACGTGGCGTCGGTTGCCCAGGCGCAGGCGGGCGTGAACCAGGCCAAGGCCAACACCGACTCGGCGCGTGGCCACCTGCAGACCCAGGTGGCCGACCTCAAGGTGAATCAGGATCAGCTCAACCGCACCATCGCCGTCGCGCCGTTTGACGGCATCGTGACCAACGAGCCGATCCGCGAAGGCGAAACCGTCGTCGAAGGCATCCAGAACACCGAGGGCTCCACATTGATGACCATCGCGGATATGAGCGTCATCACCGCCGAGGTCAAGGTGGATGAGACCGACATCGTGAACGTCCAGCTCGGCCAGCCCGCCGAAGTGACCGTGGATGCGCTGCCGGACAAGGTATTCAAGGGGCACGTGACCCTGGTGGGCGATCAGGCGCTGCTGCGCTCCACCGGCGTGGCCACTTCGCAGTCCACCACGGGCACCGAGGAAGCCAAGGACTTTAAGGTGGTCGTCACCCTCGACAATCCCTCGAACGAGCTCCGGCCCGGCCTCTCCTGCACCGCCAAAATCACCACCGCGCACAAGACGAATGTGCTCGCCCTGCCCATCCAGGCTCTCACCATGCACGATCCGGCGCCCGATGTCGCCAAAAGCAAAGGCGGCGTGCAGGCGGCGTCGCTGCCTTCAAGCTCAACCACGAAGTCCAACCCCGTGCAGGGTGTCTTCGTCGTCGAGAAGGATCCTCACGGCAGGCTGCGCGCCAAATTCGTTCCCGTCACCACTGGCATCACCGGCGCCACCGACATTGAAGTGCTCTCCGGCCTGACCGCAGGCCAGGAGGTCGTCACCGGCCCCTATAAGACGCTGCGCGACCTCAAGGGTGGCGCGCTGCTGAAGCGCGATACGTCGCCACCAATCTGTTGTCACGGTGGTTCTGACCAGCAGCGCGAAGCTGACGCGCTCGACGCAGTCCGGCAGACGATGGCAGTTGAATTTCGAACAAGGATGAGCTTCGGATGGCTTTGAACGGCATCGGTATTGAGGAGCTTCCGCAGACCGCGGTCGTCTCCGCGGACGATGTGATCGTCGTCGAAGATCTGTGGCGCACCTACGACATGGGCTCGGAGCAGCAGGTGCAGGCCCTGCGCGGCATCTCGCTGCGCATCCGCCACAACGAGTACGTGGCCATCATGGGGCCCTCGGGCTCGGGCAAGTCCACGCTGATGAATCTGATCGGCTGCCTCGATACCCCCTCCAAGGGCCGCTACTGGCTCAACGGCCAACTGGTCAGCGACCTCGACGACGACCAGTTGGCGCGCATTCGCAACAAAGAGATTGGCTTCGTCTTCCAGACCTTCAATCTTCTGGCCCGGGCTACTGCGCTGCACAACGTGGAACTGCCCCTCATTTACAACGGCACCCCGGCCGCCGAGCGCATCGCGCGCGCCAAGCAAACCCTCGCCGACGTGGGTCTGGAATCGCGCATGATGCACAAGCCCAACGAACTCTCCGGCGGCCAGCGCCAGCGCGTGGCCATCGCCCGCGCCCTCGTCAACAGCCCGTCGATCATCCTCGCCGACGAGCCCACCGGGAACCTCGATTCCAAGACCGGCCTCGAAATCATGGCCCTCTTGGATCAGCTCTTCGCACGCGGCAACACCATCGTGCTCGTCACTCACGAGGCGGACATCGCTCAGTTTGCCCATCGCGTGGTGCACATTCGCGACGGCCAGATCTTCTCTGACGAGCCCTCGCCGCGGCACAGCTAGAGCAGTTTCGGAAATGCGATGTCCGGTCAAAGCGTTTACCAGGATCGTCGCTTCCTCTACTCCGCGGACCGCTTCGCTCCGCAAATCGATTTACTGATTCAACACCGCGCTACGCTTGGGCTTTTCCACATGCGACCGTCGGATTTTTTCGGAGTATTTATCGAATCACCTTGACAAGAGGAAAGATTCGGTCCAACATTTCCACAGAACGTGAGGGAACAAAAGTAAGCGGTCAGGGTGACCGCTAAGCTAACTTCGGAATCCATCCTGGCCTTCCTTTCCCCTTCTCGCTCGGCGAATTCGCACGCCGTTGTCCTGTGCGCCGCAAGTTGCGCTTTGGAACCACCCACTCCTCGGGTTTGTTAGCCAACCAAGATCGTCGCAGGTTTCTCGAGGTGCGTCACTCTGCATCCGCTGATCCTGCAGCATCCAAAGAGCTTTCTCGTTTCGCAAGATCTTTGCCGGTTGACGTTGCACGATCCGGATTCCTTCGGAAATCCTGACGCCGGATTTCTCTCTAAAGCCTGTTTCAACAGGCACTGGGTTGAGTGGAGGTGTTCCATGGTTGTCACATCCCAATGTATCGGTCACAGGGTGACGGGGCTTTATGTCGGCGCCAGCAATGTGCGCCGCTACTTCTCCAAGCGCATGACGCAGATTGAATTGCAGCTCGATCACCTGCGCATCGAGTGCGGACTGGCGCCGGGTTTCTGGCTGGACCAGCCGGAGATTCACGATCCCAGGCTGTGCCTCTGGCTGGAATCGAAGCAGTGGAACGGAAACGGGCATGCGGCGGTGCCTATCGCCATGGTCCCCTCGGGAAAAAACTCGTTCATCCTCGGTCTCGTCAATAGAGAGAGCGCGAAACAGACGCACGAAGAAAAGGGAGTTCACTATGAAAACGAACACGGCGACGATTGAGTTGGAGTCGCGCGCAGCCGAAGCGTTGGCGGCGCTGCTGGGGCAGGTTTCGGGAGTCAAGCTCAAGGCGATACGACGCGCGCCGGCGGACCGCGGCCAAGCCGCCGCGTTCCTGGCGCACATCGAGGTGTTCGGCCACAGCCACACACTGGCCTGCGAACTCCAGTCGGATGCGGAGCCGAGCCGCCTGCGCGCGGTACTCCGTGACTTCTTGAGCGGCGCACCTCAGCTTCACGGAGACGCAACGCTGGTCGTCATTGCGCCCTGTCTTTCGCCTGAGGCACAGGCACTCTGCAAGGATAGCCATGCCGGGTTCCTCGACCTGGAAGGCAATGCCCGCCTGTCGGTGGGCGAGCTCTTCATCGGCATGCGCTCGCTGCCCTGCCGAGCCACGAATCGTCCCGCCGTTGCCTCCGCCAAACCGCCCGCTCGTTTTCCCGCGGGTTCCGTGGTCCGCAGTGGCTTCGAGAAGCTTCCTCAGAATCACGCGCAAGCTGCACTCATCGCCTGACGCGCTTCCGCGCCGATCACGAACGTGCATCGCGCACCCGGCCAACGTCCAGAGATCGTCGTTCTGTTCCCTGGTCCCTGGTTCTAGATCTCCAGAATCACTGGCATGATCATCGGCCGCCGCCCCGTGCTCTTCTGGATCAGCCGCTTCAGCTCCACGCGCACCCGCTCGTTCACCATGCCGTAGTCGGACTTCTGCTCGGCAGTCAGCCCGTCCAGCGTCTTCAGCACCGTTTCGCGCGCCTGGTCCGTGATATCCGCGCCGCCGAATCCGCGCATCAGCACCTCGGGCTCGCGCTCCACCTTGCCCGTCTTCTTGTTGATGGCCAGCACCGCCAGCACCACCCCGTCCTCCGACAGAATGCGCCGGTCGCGAATCACCAGATCCTCCACCACGTCGATCGACGAGCCGGAATCAATGAGGATTCGTCCCGCCGTCACCTTCTCCTGCTTGCGCGCGTCGTTCTTGTCCAGTTCCAGCACGTCGCCGTCCTCGAGCACCATGGCATGTTCCACCGCGCCCGTCTCCATGGCCACCTGCGCGTGCCGCCGCAAATAGCGGTAGTCGCCGTGAATGGGGATGAAGAACTTCGGCCGCAACAAGTTGATCAGCAGCCGCATTTCTTCCTGGCTGCCGTGGCCGCTCACATGGATCAGTCCGTGCTGTCCGTCGTCGTAAATTACATTCGCCTCGCGCCGGCTCAGGTGGTCGATTACCCGGAAGATCCCCTTCTCGTTCCCCGGAATGATCCTCGAGCTCAGCACCACTGTGTCGCCCGGCTCAACCTTCGCATGTTTGTGGTTGTCCACCGCGGCGCGGCTCAGCGCGCTCATTGGCTCGCCCTGCGTCCCGCTGATCAGCACCATCAACTGTTCGGGAGGGAAATCGCGAATCTCCCCGGGATTGATCATCAGCCCTGGCGGAATCTCGATGTAGCCAAGGTCCTGCGCAATCTCAGTGCTCTCTACCATCGAACGGCCCACCACGGCTACCTTGCGTCCGTGTTTGCGCGCCAGCTCCATGGCGATACGGATGCGATAAATCGACGACGAGAAGCAACTGAAGAACAGCTTCTTGCGCGTCTGAGTGAACACCTCGTCCAGCCGCGGAATCACCGCGCGCTCGCTGGGTGTATAGCCCGGCCGCTCCACGTTGGTCGAGTCCTGCAGCAGCGCCAGCACGCCCCGCTTTCCATATTCGGCAAAGGTGTGCAGGTCGAAGGCCTTGTCATCGAGCGGCGCCAGATCGATTTTGAAGTCGCCGCTGTGAATGATGACGCCCACTGGCGTCTCGATGGCCAGGGCCACGCAATCCACCAGCGAATGCGTCACGTGGATGGGCTCAATGGTGAACGGCCCGATCGTGAACTTCGCCCGCGGCTCAATCTCGATCAGCTCCGTTTCGTCGAGCAGTTGGTGCTCTTCCAGCTTGTCTTCCACGTAGGCCAGCGTGAACTCGGTACCATACACCGGGACTTTGAGCTCGTTCAGGATCCAGGGCAGCCCGCCGATGTGGTCCTCGTGCCCGTGGGTCAGCACGATGGCGCGCACGTGCTTCTTGTTCTCAATCAGGTAGGTGATGTCGGGCACAACAATGTCCACGCCCAACAACTCCGTCTCGGGAAACATCAGGCCCGCGTCAATAACTATGATGTCGTCTTCCCAGCGCACGGCCAGGCAGTTCATGCCGAACTCGCCCAGCCCGCCCAGGGGAATGATCTGCAGTTTTTTGGTTTGCATCGGTCATCTCTGATGCTATCACCGGGGCCGTTACCCGAATGGGACGCGATCGCGACCGTTCACGCGACCTTCTTACGCCGCGAGGGATTGACTGAGAATTGCAGCCCCAGCGCGCGCATCACTCGCAACACTGTGTCGAACTTTGGACTACCGTTCGCGCTTAGGGCCCGATACAAGCTTTCCCGCGACACACCCGCAGCCCGCGCAACGTCGCTCATGCCGCGCGCCCGTGCCACCACTCCCAGCGCATCCGCCACAAACGCCGGGTCTCCAGTTTCGAGCGCATCGGTCATGTAAGCGGCTATCGCCTCGTCGTTGTCAAGGTACTTTGCCGGATCGAACGGCTTTGTCTTCACCGCGCTCATCGCACCTCCTTCGCCAGTTTTCGAGCTAGTTTAATGTCTTTGTCTTGCGTGCTCTTGTCGCCCCCGCATAAGAGGACAATCAACATCGCGCCGCGTTGCACGTAGTAGACGCGATAGCCTGGCCCAAAATCGATGCGGAGTTCGCTGATTCCTCCGCCGGCTGGCCGCACGTCTCCCGGATTGCCGAAGGCTAACCGCCGGGTTCTGGCGGCGATCTTTGCCTTTGCCCTACTGTCCTTGAGCGCCTGCAGCCATTCAGAGAAAGTGTCGGTCTCGCGAATTTCGAGCACAAACCGATTGTAGCTCACGGGCTACGCATCGGCCAATTCCGCAAACAGGGACCTCCGCGGTAGCCCCAAGCCTCCTCACACGCTTTGAGTTCTGGAATGTGCTAGCAAGCTCAAGGTAAAACGAGCGCCCTTCCAGACAAGCAGGCCGAACCACCACAGCCAGGCGATCGCGGCGAGCAGCGCAGGAATCCGCGCGAAGTCGTCTATGGGACGAATGAGCACCAGTACGAATCCGATGACTGCGCAACAGGTAATGAAAGCGCCCGGTTCAGCCCACCAGCGCTTCGACCGGATCAGCGGGAACCCGCCCACGAGAATCCACTGCAAAGCGATCAGCAGCCCAAATCCCCAGCAGACCTTTCTGCGCGAAGGAATCGTATCAGGCGATGACCACCAGGAATAGCCGACATTCAACCTCCCTGCCAGCGTCCATCGAGGAGGACATACCTGTTGCCATCCAGACAAGGTCGTAGCGGGAAGGTTTGCGAACCACACTACTTCCGGCTCCGCTGAATAATGACTCCACATCTGACACGGATCGAGCTCGACCGACTGCCCCTCCTCGCCAGACGGCGCGTCTTTCAGTACTGGCTCGCTCGCAATCCAGGCGGGCGGCGCGTGGTCCGCGTGGTCCTCGTGCATGAAGGCCTCGACCCGCGCCTCGAGCATGACGATCAGCGGCACCGCCACCGCCAAATGAATCCCAGCCAGCAAAATTCCCCGCCGCCAGTTCATGGTAGCCAGACTACTCCCTTGGGATGAACTAGAAGAAGAAAGGAACTTGGCAGCGTTGCCGGGATTCGTTTCTCGCCCCTCCCGGATTTCTCATCATGAATGGAAAAGCGGCGCCTCGTTCATCGCTTGTATCTGATCGGAAGATTTTCGAAAGCCCCGCATCGAAAGCCCTGTATCAATGGGGAGCTCTCAGGTGATTTTTTCGCAAAATGTCGTCGCACAAAACGCTGGAATGGTTGCACGCGCTGGAGCATGTGCGCCAAACTTTGGGCGGCTCCGAACCGGCACTGCGACGCCGAGGGCCGGGGGTTCTATAGCGGTTCCAGGGTTACTGTACCGCGAAGCCACTCCATTCAAGTCGATGCGACCACCAGGGAGCAGCGACCTCGAGGAAACCGAGAAATGGGTATAGCTACCCTGGAACCGCCGTAATCCCTCCGCCCGGCCAACATAGATGATTGATATTTCCCGAGATACTGCCATTCCCCGGCATGCATCTGCCTTTTGCCGCTCCATCGCTGTCCGCGTAACTCAAAAAGCCGCCATCTCCGAGATGAATCAGGGGAGAATCCGGCCGGCCTGCGTGCTGAAGGCCAAGAACCAAGGGATGCCAACCAAGCCAGACCCGTTCTTGAGCGGGTTGACATCCATTCGGTCCTCTTTTGAAGATGAGTACTTTTTCGGTACAACTTTCGTGGAGTTCCTAGAGTTTTCATGTACAAACCTTCGGTAATCTATGCGAACATTACTTACTATCACTGCGCATCACACCGTCCCCTGGATTTATGTGGAGCAGTGAACTGTTTGGCGAATCGGCAGCGATCCCCGAATAGCCGGTTACGTACGATCAGGCCGTGGCTGTATTGCTGTTCGGAACCACTTCATTGCCGGAACGCTTTATACGGAGCCCGCACATGAGCCTGAAGTCTGTTTTCTCCCGCCGCGCGCACAATCCAAAAGACAACCTGCATCGATCCCCAACCCAAGCGGCACGTTCCTCGTGGAAACGAAGCCGAAGCTATGCCGCGAGTCTGGGGGCGCTGGCGCTGGCGGCGACGGTGAGCCAGGCACAAAGCATCTTTCCCGCCACCGCGGTCGGCACGCCGGCCGCGCAGCAGGCCGTTACCGTCACCGCGCAGGCCGCGGGGACGGTGGATCATGCAACGATTGTGACTCTAGGCCAGCCAGGACTGGACTTCACGGTCCCCGCGGTTCCGGCATCCACTTGTACTGGCGTCACACTGACGGTAGGCGGCGCCACTCCCAGTTGCAATCAGTCGGTGGCGTTCACTCCCGCCGCGCCCGGCCTGCGCATCGGCGCGGTCGAGCTTTTCGACGCGGCCGGAGACTTATTGGGCGAAGCGCTCATTTCGGGCACGGGCGTAGGCGGATTGGCGGTCCTGGTTCCGGGCAATACGCTTCCCTTTGCCGGTAACGGGAACTATCTCGATCCGGTAGTGGACAACATTCCCGCGCTCAACGCGGAACTCGTACTCGCCGACCAGCGTGGCGATAGACGGCGCAGGCAATGTGTACATTGCCGACAGCGATCACAACCGGATTCGGATGGTGAGCTTCGCCAGCGGGCAGATCTCCACCATCGCTGGAACCGGCACGGCGAGCTATACGGGCGACAACGCGGCAGCCACGGCCGCCACGCTCAATACGCCTTCCGGCATAGCGCTCGATGGCGCGGGAAACCTCTATATCGCCGACACCGGCAACAACGTCATCCGCAGGGTGGATGCGGTCACTCAAGTGATCACCACCGTGGCTGGAAACGGCTCCGGACTTCCGGGATTCGGGGGGGACGGTTCACTTGCCACTTCGGGGACCGTGCTGCTCGACGGCCCGCAGGGCATCGCCGTGGATGCCGCAGGCGATCTTTATATCGCCGACACCAACAACCAGGTGGTTCGGGAAGTTTCCGCCGCCACGGGCGATATCAACACGGTAGCGGGCGAATACTTCGGCCCCTTCGGCAACGGGGTTGGCGGCTATAACGGCGACGGAGAACTGGCCACGGCAGCGACGCTGAACCGTCCTTACGCAGTGGCCTTCGACGCGGCGGGCGACGCGCTGATCGCCGACGCCGGCAACAATCGCATCCGCGAGATCAATGCCACGACGCTGAAGATCTCCACGATGGCTGGCGACGGCGTGGCCGGCGCGACCGGCGACAACGCAGCCGCGACCTCGGCGGAGCTCGACGCTCCCACCGGCATCGCCCTCGATCCGGCGGGCGATCTCTACATTGGGGACACGCAGAACAACCGGATCCGCAAGGTAAACGCCGCCAGCGGAGATATCAACACCCTGGCAGTCAGCGGCGGAGAGTATCTGCTGGATGCCGACAGTATCGCGAACACGATTGCCGTGAAGGGGCCGCAAGGGCCTCCTGGTGGATGCCAAAGGCAACGTGTTCTTCGCCAACACGCTGAGCATGCAGGTGTGGGAGATCGAGAGCAACCTGGCGGCGCTGGACTTTACGGCCACGCCGGTGCGGCAGGGCGACGTATCGAGCGCCATGTTCCAGACCGTGGAGAACGATGGCAACGATGCGGCGAACCCGCTGGCCTTTACCTCGATCGACCGCCTCGGCCAACGCACAGATCGACACGACGATCCGCGCGGGCGCCTGCGCGACCACGTCGCCGCTGGCTGTCGATAGCGAATGCACCATCGGGGTGTACTTTGCGCCTGCCGCGACGCCGGTCCTTACCGTGAACACCACCGAGGCGGGGACTGTCGACGCTGCGTACACCACGGCTCCGGCCGTCAATGGCCCCAACTCGCCGCTGGCCGATTATGGCCGTCGGCGTGGCCGAGCCGCTGAACTCGACCACGACCGTGGTCTCGGCCGCGCCCGATCCATCGCTGTACAGCCAGAACGTGACCTTCACCGTGCAGGTGACCACGGGAGCCGGAACCGGCGCACTCACCGGGACGGTCTCCATCACCGACACCTTCGCCGGAAACACCACGACGCTGGCCACAGGGCTGGCGCTGAACGCCTCCGGCGCGGCAACCTTCCAGATCACCACGCTGCCCGTGGGCTGTGAACTCGATCGTGGCGGCCTACAGCGGCGACACGGGGCACGGCGCGAGCACCTCGACCGACAACGGGGTCTCGCCCTGGAGCCAGGTGGTCGAAGAGCAGACCACGATCGCGCTCACTTCCAGCGCCAACCCATCCCAGGTTGGCCAGAGCGTCACCTTCACGGCGACGGTGACCGCGCTGAACGGCGGAGGAGTCCAGCCCGACGGCACGCTGTCGTTCCTGGATGGAACCACGACGCTGGCCGACGTGCAGCTAAGCGGCGGCGATAGCCACGTTCACCACCGCGGCGCTGGCCGCCGGCGCGCATCAGATCACGGCAGTCTACAGCGGCGATGACACCAAGGAGATCCTGGGAGAAACCTCGGCGGTGCTTACCCAGGATGTGCAGGCGGCGGCAACCCTCGTTGTCACGACCTCGGGCAGCCCGTCCTATTACGGCGCACGCGGTGACGTTTACCGCGACCATCACGTCCAGCTCGACGACGCCGGCCAGCGGAACGGTGACCTTCTTCGACGCCGGCGCGCAGATCGGAACGGGCACGCTGAGCGGCGGCACCCCGGACATCGCGCAATTCACCACTGCGACGCTGGCCGTGGGGACGCATCCCATCACCGCCACCTACGCCGGGGATAACTTCAACACCTCGGCGGCCTCCGTCGCGATCAACCAAGTGGTCGATCAGACAGGACATCGGATACGCTCGCAGCGACGCCGAATCCCGGGGTTCAGGGCACGGCGGAGACGCTCACGGACACAGTAGCGATCACCCAGTGGAGCCGGGACGCCGACCGGGACTGTGACCTTTACCTCGGGAACGACGGTGCTGGGCACGGCGAACCTGACCGCGGCGGGAACCGCGACGATCACCCCCACGCTGGCGCCGGGGACCTACTCGATCGTGGCCACCTACGCCGGCGACGCCGACGACGCCGGCAGCCAATCGGCTCCGCTGTCGCTGACCGTCGAGAACTCGAGCACGACGACGGTGACAGGGACACCCGATCCCTCGCTGTTCGGCCAGTCGGTGACGTTCACGGTGCAGGTGACCTCGGGGGCCGGAGGCGCAATTCCCACGGGGACAGTCACCACTCTTCGACACCTTTAACGGAGTGAAGAACGCGCTGGCCGCGGGGCTGGCGCTGAACGCGACCGGTAGCGGCCACGTTCACGACATCGACGCTGGCCGTGGGAGCGCACTCGATTACCGTGTCGTATAGCGGCGACGCATCCCATGCCGCAAGCACCTCGACCGACAACGGGGCGTCGCCCTGGAGCCAGATCGTGGAAGAACAGACCGCGGTCGCGCTCACTTCCAGCGTGAATCCTTCCCTGGTTGGCCAGAGCGTGACCTTCACGGCGACAGTGACCGCGCTGAACGGCGGAGGAATCCTGCCCGACGGCACGGTGACGTTCCTTGACGGAGCTACCACGCTCTTTACCGGACAACTGCGTCGGCGGCGTGCTCACCTATACCACTGCGACTTTGGCCAACGGCCTGCATCCGATTACGGCGGTCTACAGCGGCGACGCGGCCAAGGAGATTCTGGGAGAGACCTCGGCGGTGCTCAACCAGATTGTGCAGGCGACGGCAACCATTACCGTCGCGACGTCGGGTAGCCCGTCCTATTACGGCGCCCCGGTGACCTTTACCGCGACCATCACGTCCAGCGCGACGACGCCGGCCGGCGGAGTCGTGACCTTCTTCGACGCCGGTGCCAAGATCGGAACGGGTACGCTGAATGGCGCCAACCCGGACATCGCGCAATTCACGACTGCAGTGTTGGCCGTGGGCGACCCACTCCATCACCGCCACCTACGCCGGGGATAATTCCAACACCGCGGCGGCTTCGGCGCCCATCATCCAGGTGGTCGACTCAGACGCTGACCGCGACAGCGGTCGTCGCGGCGCCGAATCCTGGGATCGCGGGCACTCCGGAGACCATTACGGCGACGGTCACGATCACCCAGGGGGCGGGACGCCAACCGGACTTGTGACCTTCACCTCAGGAGCGACGGTGCTTGGCGCAGCCAACCTGACCGCCGCCGGAACCGCGACGATCAGTCCGGTGCTGGCGCCGGGGACCTACTCAATCGTGGCCACATACGCGGGCGACGCCGATGACGGAGGCAGCCAGTCCGCCCCGTTCGCGCTGACTGTAGCGCAGGCGCAGACGGCGACCGTACTCACCGCGGTGCCCAATCCTTCGTCGTGGCTCCAGTCGGTGACCTTCACGGCGACGGTGACCGGCAATGGCGCAATTCCGACGGGGATGGTGCAGTTCTTCGCCAACGGCGGCCTGATCGGCGCCGGGACCCTCAACCTGAACGGAGTGGCTACGCTGACTTACTCGAACCTGGCGATCGGGACCTACGCGATCACCGCGACCTACGAAGGCGACGCCAACGACGCGGGCAGCACATCGCTCCGCGGTCAGCCTGACGGTGGGCAAGATTCCCACCACGACCGATCTGGGCTATTCGATGACCAGCGGCTCCAATTCGCAGGTCGATCTGGTGGCGACAGTCGTGGCGAACGTGGGTCCGGTGCCGACGGGAACGGTCACCTTCTCTGACGCCACAGCCACGCTGGGCACGGCGACGCTCGATGCCACCGGCGTCGCCAACCTGATCCGGAACCTTCCCGCGGGCACCTATGTCGTCGAGGCCGTGTACAGCGGAGACGCGACGCACCTCGGCTCCACGTCGCTGCCCATCACGGTAACCAACAATCCGGTGGCCTTCACTCTGGCGGTGTCGCCCACCTCGTTGACCCTCAAGACATCGCAGAACGCGCAGCTTGGCGTGATCCTGACCTCGGAAGGCGGGTTCACCGACACGGTCGCGTTTGGTTGCCTGGGGTTGCCTGCAGGCGTGAACTGCCACTTCTCCAGCCCGTCGGTCATCCTGCCGGCGAACGGAACCGCGACCGCGGAGTTGACGATCGACACCAACTCGCCGCTCACAGGCGGTTCCACGGCCATGAACCGCCGTGCGGGAAGCGAACGCGTGGTCCTTGCTGGCCTGCTGCTGCCATTCAGCGTCCTCTTTGGTTTCATCTTCCGGCGCTCGCGCAGACGCATGGCCTCGTTGCTCGCGATGGTTCTGCTCTTCGCGCTCTCGGGGTTGGCGCTGGTCGCCTCCGGCTGCAGCGGAATCAGCACCACCAGTGCGCCGCCGGGCACCTTCACCATTCAGGTGGTTGCCTCGGGCACAACTACGGGTGTCGTCGAGACTCAGAACGTGGCTCTGACGATTACGCAATAGAACTGCAACGACCCGTGGCCATAGGCTGCGGGGAGAGGCATGAGGATGTTCTCTGCATTCGGAAAACGGTGGAATAATGATGCGGGCGCCCGCCTCGGCGTCCGCATGATCCGGGCGGGCGCCACGCTGGCTCTCTGCCTGGGTGCTGGCGGCTTTGGCGCGGACTCAGACTGCGCCCTCGGGTAATCAGGGCGGGCTGAGCCTTTCGGCAGGCGCCACCGGCTCAGGCTATTACCTGCAGTACGGCGAGCGCAAAATGGTGGGCGTGTCCGGTTTTGTGGATGCCGACACGCGGCGGCGTCTGGGAATTGAAGCCGAGGGGCGATGGGTGGAGTGGCGTCAATCAGCCAACGTTCATGTCGAAACCTACTCGATTGGAGCACGCTACCACTTCGAGTTCCGCCGCTTTGAGCCCTACGTAAAGGGCCTCGTCGGGTTCGGCAATTTCAATTTTCCCTATAACCTGGCCACCGGCCAATTCCTGGTTCTGACCGGCGGAGGCGGACTCGATTACCGGCTCAGTCGCAGGTTTCAAATCCGTGCGGTCGACGTTGAATACCAGAACTGGCCGCAGTTCACCTTCGGCAACATGACGGCTTTGAGCGCCAGCGCCGGCCTGCGCGTGCGCATCTTCTGATGGCGTGCCTCGCCGGAACTCCACCGCGGCAGGTCAATGCCGCGGCGCGAGTCCACCTCGGGTCAACCTGAATTCCGGACTTCCGGCCTTTTGTGTCTTCCCGGCAATCCTCTGCCAGAAACTACGCCAGCGAGCTGCTGATGTTAGTGAACGCGTTGTTCACGGCTGTCGCGATGCTCTTCATGCCGGTGATGAGCGTAAGTACAATCAAGGAGCACAGCAACGCATATTCCACCAGATCCTGGCCTCTTTCGCTATTCGTCAAATCCTGGAACTTGATATACAGCTTCAGAAACAGATGATTCATTTCGACCTCGCGTATTCGAATTTAACGGTTCATCTAATGACGCGGCCCCTGTGTCAAGCAACTGTAGAGTAATCGTGAATCTCCTGCGTCCCCCCGTCAATATCGCTCTGGTGACCTTGAAACTGGTTACCATTGCCGGCTCAATGACACTTCAGCGTCATTACATGGCGCTTCGGCATCACGGCCCAAAATTTCGGATGCCTTGCTTTTCTCGCTCCCAGGTCGTCATGGGACGCGGCAATTGTCGCCTTTACGGCGGTTCCAGGATAGCTATACCCATTTCTGAGTTTCTTTGAGGTCGCTGCTCCCTGGTGGTCGCATCGACTTCCACCCCAGCGACCAAGACCTGTCGCCCGGGGACCCCGGACTTGAGTGGAGTGGCTTCGGTGTACAGAAACCCTGGAACCGCTATAGCGGTTTCGGAAATGGCGTATCCGCACTCAGGTCAGTCAAGTCGTCGCGACCCCAAGGAGCGGGGCCCCCACGGATGGGTGGCTCGAAGAGCCGGGGTCCGTGGGGTGGAAGGAGCGACGACCCTAAATGCCGCCTTGACCGGACATAGTATTTCCGAAACCGCCGTAGCCGCCGTCCGCACCTTCGAGCTTCGCGGCAACCGGTCAAACAAAAAGGCCAGGAGGTTCTCTCCTGGCCTTCAACGTCCCTGGTTTACTTCAATCGAATCTTCGTTAAGCTGCGCCTGAACGCTACACCTGAGAAGCACTTCCGAGAAACCGCTCACTTGCCCCCACTGGCAGTAAACCAGCCAGGAACCACTCCGGCTGCCGAACTTCAGTGGCAAGCCAGAGCTGGTTGCATAAATGGCATTGCGCAGGGAAAAGGCTTCCCTCAGGGGCTAAAGCCCCGCTGTTTATGCATATTCTGCGGCACGGCTGAAGCCGTGCCCTTTCAAGACCGGATTTATGCAACCACTTCTAGAGCCAAAGGACTCGCCGCCCTCAATTTGCGCAAGCCTATGGGCTAGGCCTCGTCCCGCCAAGGCGGGAATTGAGCCTGCTGAACAATCACGAGCCAGGAACTGGTGCAGCACTGGCCTTCAGCGCTTGTGCCCGGCTTCGCGCCAGGTCAACGAACTCGCCGCTCCCGGCCGACTCGGACTTGATCGACTCGAGGTTGATCTCCACATTGGCGATTGCCCCAGCAATAGCGGCTCTCGCCAAGGCGATTGCAGTCGTCAGGTCCGACACCAGGTTCGGATTGGTCATCGGTTTCAACGTATTGGCGATCCGCTCAACTTCAGCGGATCTTTCGGCCACACTCAGTGGCACTGCTGTTGCCTGCTGCAACGCAGAGATCATGAGGCGTTGACCGTCGGCAGCATCCTTTGCCGGCTTATATGCCTTCGTGACCGCGCTGTATGCCTCGGCGTCCTCGTCGATCGCCGATTTCAGCTCCTCGCGCAGCTGGGAAAGGCGCTTGAGCGCCTCGCTGAGCTGAGATTCATATTGCGCATAGGCTTTCTTGCCGCGCGACATGGATGCAACCATGCAAGCCAGAGCGGCTGCCATGGCGCCGCTCGCAGCGGCAGCACTGCCTCCTCCCGGAACCGCCGTGGGCGCGGCCAGTTGCTCAATGAACGGCTCGATTCCTGAACGCAAGCCCCCAACAGCCACCTTGCCGCTTACGATCGCAGTCAGCCGGTTCTCAAGGATCAGCGAGGAGTCGAAGTTCTGCAACTGAAGAAACCACTCGGCGGCCTGCTCGATGGCCCGCTTCGGGATCAGGCCCACAATCTCGCTGGAAATGGGCAACACACCATAGCGCTCAGCTTCACGCTTCACAAACTCAAAGACGCGATGCAGCGGCGTCTGCTCAAAATCGGTCAGGTTCATGGAAACCTGCGCCAGACCGCGTACAAGAAAACCCGATGCCTTTACGAAGCGCATCCCGCCCGAGGAAAAACGCACTGCCTTGGCGATGCTCTTGGCGATGTCGACGTTCGGCGAATTCAGAAAGATGTTGTATGCGATCAAAAACTTCCGCGCGCCCACGACAGTCGCTCCGGCCGTCGGATGCAGGCGCGACTCGCCGAAGTCAGGTTTGCGTGCCGGGTTGGTAGCGATCTCTTCGCGGATTCCTTCAAACTGGCCGCGGCGGATGTTTTCGAGGTTCTGGCGTTCGGGCGCCGTGGCGGCGGCCTCATATAGATAGACCGGGATCTGGTAGCGCTTCCAGATTTCGGATCCAACGTGACGCGCCATGGCCACGCAGTCCTCGAGTGTGACGCCTTCGATGGGAATGAAAGGAATCACATCGGCCGCACCGAGTCGCGGATGCGCGCCCTGGTGCCGCGTAAGGTCGATCAGTTCGGCGGCCTTGCCGGCGCCGCGAATCGCGGCTTCCTGAATTGCCTCGCGGTCACCGGCGAGCGTGATGACGCAGCGGTTGTGATCGGCATCCATCTCCTGGTCGAGCAGATAGACGCCGGGCAGTTTCATGGCTTCGACGATGGCATCGACCTTTGCGGAGTCGCGGCCTTCAGAGAAGTTCGGTACACATTCAATTACGGTGGTAGCCACGGCAAAAAGGATACGATTCGCGGCTCAATCCGGCAACCAGCACAGAGGCGCCGGAGACTTCTTCTTCCATTCCTTTCGCGCCCAGCTCAAATACGCTCCCTGAGCGGAGCCCCATCACAACACGTTTCTATCCGTGGGAGTATCCTGTGGATCAGTCTCCGGGACTGCGACGAAATGTGCCCTTTCGCTGCTCTCGCGGTATCTCATCGGGAGGAGTCTATGGCAACGACGGCAGCTCCCATCATTCGCGCGCCGCGCGGCACAGAGTTGCACTGCAAGGGATGGCAGCAGGAAGCGGCGCTGCGTTGCCTGATGAACAACCTGGATCCCGAAAACGCCGAGCGCCCCGCGGATCTCGTCGTCTACGGCGGCATTGGCAAGGCAGCGCGCAATTGGGAATGTTACCGCGCCATCGTGCGCGAGTTGGAGCGGCTCGGCGGCGACGAGACGCTGCTGGTGCAGTCGGGCAAGCCGGTCGCGGTGTTTCCTACGCACGAAATGGCCCCGCGTGTTCTCATCGCCAACTCCAACCTGGTGGGCAAATGGGCCACTTGGGAGCACTTCAACGAGCTCGATCGCAAAGGCCTGATGATGTATGGCCAGATGACGGCGGGTAGTTGGATCTACATCGGCACGCAGGGCATCCTGCAGGGCACCTTCCAGACCTTGGCCGCACTCGCGGAGCGGCATTTCGGCGGGTCGCTCAAGGGCAAACTTGTGATCACCGGCGGAATGGGCGGCATGGGTGGTGCTCAGCCGCTTGCCGTCACCCTCAACGGCGGCGTGGTGCTGGTTGTCGAAGCCGACCGCAGCCGGATCGAGCGCCGCGTCACCACGCGCTATTGCGATTACATTGCACATAACCTTGACGAGGCTCTTCAGCTCTGCGAGCAGGCGCGGCACGAGGGCCGCGCGCTTTCTGTGGGCCTGGCCGGTAACTGCGGCGATGTGTTGCCCGAGATTGTGCGCCGTGGTCTACAGGTGGATGCGGTAACCGACCAGACCAGCGCCCACGATCCCCTCAACGGCTATATCCCGCAGGGATTCACTTTGGATCAGGCTGCGGAGTTGCGGCGCCGCGATCCCGCGGAGTATGTGCGCCGTTCGACGGCGACCATGGTTGTTCATGTGAACGCGATGCTGGCGTTGCAGCGCGCCGGCGCTGTGACCTTCGACTACGGCAACAACATTCGCCGCTTCGCCTTCGATGCCGGATGCGCAGACGCCTTCCGGATTCCCGGATTTGTGCCGGAGTACATCCGTCCGCTCTTCTGCACAGGCCAAGGGCCGTTTCGATGGGTGGCGCTCTCGGGCAACCCCAGGGACATTGACCGCACCGACGATCTGGCCCTCGAACTCTTTCCGGACAATGAGATTCTCACGCGCTGGTTGCGGCTGGCGCGCGGCCGTTTCGCTTTCCAGGGATTGCCCGCGAGAATCTGTTGGCTCGGTTATGGAGAGCGCGCCTGCATGGGAGAAGCGATCAACGAACTTGTCCGCAAGGGCGAAATCTCGGCTCCCATCGCCATGGGCCGCGACCATCTCGACGCTGGCTCGGTGGCCAGCCCCTATCGCGAGACAGAAAAAATGCTCGATGGCTCGGATGCGATTGCGGACTGGCCGATCCTGAATGCGCTGCTCAACACTGCATCCGGGGCAACATGGGTCAGCTTCCACCATGGCGGCGGCGTGGGGATGGGCTATTCGCTGCACGCCGGACAAGTGACCGTGGCTGACGGCACGGAGCTGGCGGCGCGGAAAATCGAGCGCGTCCTGAATAACGACCCTGGCCTCGGGGTGGTTCGCCACGCTGATGCGGGCTACGGGTTGGCACAACAAACCGCGCGCGAACGCGGCATCGCCATTCCAATGGCGGAAAAATGACAGTGTCCAGATCGCTTGCAGTCGTCAATATCGGGCAGCTCGTCACGCTTGCGGGACCCGCACGTCCGCGCGTGGGCCTGGAGCTCGAGCGAGCTGAGCCTGATTCCAGAGGCGGCACTTCTGATTGAAGACGGCCGCGTCGCTGCAGCGGGACCTTACGCAGAGTTGCGTGCCCGCATTCCCGCCGAGGCCGTCGTTGTGGATGCGCAGGGCTGCTGCGTTACGCCGGGTTTTGTTGACGCGCATACGCACCTGGTCTTCGCGGGCAACCGCGCTGCCGAATTCGAGCGGCGCATTGCCGGCGCCAGCTATCAGCAGATTGCAGCCGCCGGGGGCGGCATTCTGAGCACTGTGAAAGCCACGCGCGCCGCCTCGGAAGACGATCTGCTGACAGAATCGCGCCGGCATCGCGATTGGATGCTTCGCACTGGCACGACGACCGCCGAAGCCAAGTCCGGTTATGGATTGGAGCGCGGAACGGAGTTGCGCATGCTTCGTGTCATGGCCCGCCTCAACGCCGAGGGCCCGATGCGGATCGTGCCCACGCTGCTGGCAGCGCACACATTGCCCCCGGAGTTTTCTGGCCGGCGCAACGATTACGTTCGCTGGATCGCAGAAGAACTAATCCCCGAGGTTGCAGACCTCAAGCTGGCGCGCTTTTGCGACACCTTCTGCGATGACCACGCCTTCACGGTCGAAGAAACGCGCGAGGTCCTCACCGCCGCGCGCGCCCATGGCCTGGAGCTGCGCGTCCACGCCGAGCAATTCCGCCCCGGCACGGGAGCCGTTTTGGCCGCCGAACTGCGCGCCCGCACCGCGGACCATCTTGAAACTGCCACCGCGGACACTCTCAATGCATTGCGTGCCGCCGCGGTGCAACCGGTCTTGCTTCCCGGCTCGGTCTTTGCGCTGGCGCGCACCGCCTATCCGCCCGCTCGCGCCATGGTCGAGCACGGCCTGGCCATTGTGCTGGCCAGCGATTTCAACCCCGGTTCATCTCCGATTCCCTCCATGCCGTTTATCGTCTCGCTCGCCTGCCTCTACATGGGGCTCACCCCGGCTGAAGCGCTCGCCGCTGCGACCGTCAATGCTGCATGGAGCCTTGGCCTTGGCGACAGCATTGGCTCTTTCGAAACCGGCAAGCAGGCTGACTTTCTTATCCACGAGTTCACCGATTTCCGCGAGATCGCCTATTTCATCGCCGCCGCAGAGTTTTCTCGCGTATTCATCGCAGGTCGGGACGTAACTCCCGGCTAATCATTCCTGACAATGAATCGTTGCCCTTCGCGGGAATTCCATGCGCGACCGGCTGGGCGTGCTGATTTCTGCTAGTCGGCGACG
>CAWCWB010000013.1:0-59626 GCA_963799155.1 uncultured Acidobacteriaceae bacterium | reverse complement strand
TGTCCTGTACCTCGACTTTTCAGTTGGTGTTCCTCGATGCCGCGGCCGGTGCCGCGGAGAAGGTTCTCAGCCGCGAGAGGGTCGGGTAGGTGGTCGGGGTCGAACCCGTGCCCCTGATCGGCAATGACAAAGACCAAATCGGCGCCTGTATTCTCGAGCGAGACTTCGATTTGGCGGGTGGGATCGTACTCGTTGCCGTGCAGCACGGCATTGATCGCACCTTCGCGCACCGCCATGACGATGTGAAAGCGCTGGTCCTCGTCGAGACCTGCATCGGTGGCCAACTCATCCGCGGCCGCCTCTACCTTGCCGACGCTTTCCATGGTGGAGCTGAGCCGCAAACTCTGCCGTCCTCGTTTTGGCATGCTCACCGGGCTGCTTTCCGCCTCCGCCGGAGTGGATTTTTGAAACTCCGCCGCTTGCTCCATCAATCTTGCAGCAGTTTCAAGTCTGGATGCGATTGTGTCAAGCCGGGCCGGGATGACTTCGGCCGCCCCTGGAGCACTTTCTCGCGGGCAACCGCCGCTCTCCTGGGAGTAAACTGCGTTGCAAAGGTCTACACTCAACCTTGGGAGTCGTGAATCGCCCCGCGAACTTTCCAGCGCATGGACCAGCCCACCTCAATCCGCGCCAGCCTGACGGCGCTCCTCGGCGCTCCGGTCACCGATGCGCAAGGACAGTTGCGTGGCAAGCTCAAAGACATTGTTGTGGGCACGGGACCGGACGGCGGCAAGGTGGCAGGCCTTGTGCTCAAGACCCGCATCGGCCTTTCCATCGTGCCCTCGCAGGAAGTAAGGGAGACCCCTGCCGGCACTCTTGAATTGCGCTCGGCTGAAGCGCTCGTCCCCCTCAAGGACGAAAGCAGCTATCTCTTCCTGCAGCGGGATCTCGTCGACCGCCAGATTATCGACATCAACGGTCGCAAAGTGGTCCGGGTAAACGATGTGGACCTGGAGTGGACGGACCAGGGGGCGGCCCACATGCTGCGCGTGGCCGAAGTCGAAGTGGGGCTGCGTGGCGCGTTTCGCAGGGTCTTCAAAGGCATATTGCCGCGAGCCCGGCTTGAGTCCATCTCGCGCAAGTTCAGCGCCCGTGCCATTCCCTGGCAGTTTGTCGATGTGATCGAGCCCGATCCCGCGCGCCGCGTCAAGCTCCGTATCGAGCATGAGCGCCTGGCCGACATTCACCCTTCCGAGCTGGCCGACATTCTGGAAGAATTGGCGCCCGCCGAGCGCGAGGCAGTCTTCACTTCGCTCAACGAAGAAGTGGCCGCCGAGACCCTCGAAGAAGTCGAGCCCAAGCTGCAAAAGGCGCTGCTCGAAAAGCTCGATGATGAGCGCATCGCCGACATAGTGGAGGAGATGGACCCCGGCGCCGCAGCCGACCTGCTCTCCGAACTGCCCGAGGACCAGTCCGACGCCATCCTGGAAGAAATGGAGCCGGAGGAACGGCAGGAGGTCGAGGAGCTGCTCGAGTTCGACGAGGACTCCGCTGCCGGCTGCATGACCACCGAATTTGTTTACCTGGGCACGGATGCAACCGTTGCGCAGGCCGTGCAGGCGCTGCGCAGCTTCGACGGCGACCCGGAAAGCGTCACCGAAGTCTTCCTGCTCGACGAGAAACGCGTCCTGCGCGGCGCCATCCCGCTGCCGCGGCTGGTCATGGCGCAGCCTGAGGCGCGGCTCGCCGTCCTGGCTGAGCCCCGCGTGCTCTCCTGCCCCGCCGACATGAAGCAAAACGAGCTGGCCGAGATGTTCGACAAGTACAACCTCCACGCGCTTCCCGTCGTTGACCCGCAGGGCCACATGGTCGGCGTGGTGCAGGCTGAGCAGGTCATCAGCTTTCTGCGCGAAAAGCTTTAGATTCCAGTCGAAGCTGCATTTCGTCGAGACACTTCCTCTTCCATTTCCGGCCGTCGCCTACGATCCTCTTGTTACCAATTTGCGAGAAAAACTCCGGTTGCATCGGAATCTGTGAAACAATTCTAAGATGCTCCAATTTCCAAGAATTATCCAAGGTGGAATGGGTGTCGGTGTGTCCAATTGGCGCCTGGCCCAGGCCGTTTCCAAACTTGGCCAGTTGGGTGTCGTGTCAGGCACGGCGCTCGATTCGGTCTTTGTGCGCCGTCTCGCCGACGGCGATCAGGGCGGGCACATGCGCAGGGGACTGGATGCTTTTCCATTTCCGGAAATGGCCAAGCGCATTTGGCAGGAGTACTTCGTTCCCGGCGGAAAGGCTGCAGGAGCCTCTTATCCCAACCTGCCCATGCACCAGAAACTGGATTCTCGTAAGCTCGTCGAACTGTGCATGGTGAGCAACTTCGTTGAGGTTTTTCTGGCTAGGGATGGCCACAACAATCCTGTGGGCATCAACTATCTTGAGAAAGTGCAAATTCCCCATCTGCCTTCAATCTATGGCGCCATGTTGGCAGGCGTAGGCTACGTGCTGATGGGCGCGGGAATCCCGCTCCACATTCCCGGCATCCTGGACGCGTTTGCGGCGCAATATGCGGCGGAGTACCGCCTGGCGATAACCGGAGCGCCGCACGGGCAGCCTGCGGATATGGATGCGCAGATGCGGCTTGATCCGGCCGAATACGCGGAAGGACCGCTGCCGGCGCTCGACCGGCCCAGGTTTTTGGCAATCGTTTCGTCGAACACGCTGGCCGCGACCATGCTGCGCCGGGCCAGCGGGCGCGTAGACGGCTTTGTGAACGAAAGCCCCATTGCAGGCGGGCACAATGCGCCGCCGCGGGGCAAGCTGCAACTCAATGCCGCCGGAGAGCCGCTCTATGGCGAGCGCGACCGGGTCAACATCGAGGAGTTGCGGGCGCTGGGCGTTCCTTTCTGGCTGGCCGGCGGGTATGGCAACGCGATGAAGCTGCGCGAGGCGCTGGACCAGGGCGCGGCGGGAGTGCAGGTGGGAACCGCATTTGCGTTCAGCCGGGAATCGGGCATGAGGGCCGACCTGAAAACGCGGCTGATCCAGCAGGCGATCGCGGGCGCCGGCGAAGTGTTTACCGATCCACTGGCATCACCGACGGGATTTCCGTTCAAGGTGGCGCAGCTCCAGGGCACTTCTTCCGCGCTCAAGATATACGAGGCGCGGAAGCGGATCTGCGATCTGGGTTATCTGCGCGAGCCGTACGCGACGGGCGATAACCAGGTCGGCTACCGCTGCGCGGCGGAGCCGGTGGAAAGTTACGTGGCCAAAGGCGGCAAGATCGAAGACACGGTAGGGCGCAAATGCTTGTGCAACACGCTGTTGGCGAATATAGGGCACGCGCAGACGCGCAAGAACGGCTCAGTTGAGCCGGGGCTGGTGACGGTGGGCGACGACCTGAATACCATCGCGCAGTTCATTTCGCCCGGGCGCGAGAGCTATAGCGCAGCGGACGTCGTGGAGAACCTGCTGAGCCTGAGTGCGGATGAGACGGAGACAGTACTGGTGGCCTCGGCTTAAAGCAGCATCACAAAGAGCTTAGATTCTTTAAACCGGAAAGGGGTGGATTCTTCCTCAAGGAGCGTCCACCCTTTTTGCGTGGGACAGTCCAGCGAGCAATTTGCGCCTCCGGCTTCGCGCGTTTGGGTCTTGCCTGCTATGTTCAGTGAGGAATACTTTTTCCTTGAAATCCAAACTGCAATGAATCCACCTTAGGAACTCGCATTACCATGTGGAAGCGCTGGCGAATCCGGATCCTGCTCTTTCTGGCCGTTCTCGGTCCCGGATTCATTACCGCCAATGTCGATAACGACTCCGGCGGCATCCTCACCTACTCTCAGGCTGGCGCTCAATACGGCTACACCCTGCTGTGGACCATGATTCCCATCACCATCGCCCTCATCGTGGTGCAGGAGATGTGCGCCCGCATGGGTGTGGTCACCGGCAAGGGCTTGAGCGATCTTATCCGCGAGGAATTCGGCCTGCGCATCACCTTCGTCCTCATGGTGCTGCTCGTGGTCGTTAATTACACCAACGTGGTCACTGAGTTCATCGGTATCGCTGGCTCGCTGCACCTGTTTCATGTCTCCAAATTCATCTCCGTGCCTATGTGCGCCATGCTGGTGTGGATTCTAGTGCTGCGCGGCGACTACAAAAGCACCGAGAAGATCTTCCTCGTGGCCTCGCTGGTCTACATCACATATATCTTTGCCGGTATTCTCGCCCAGCCTGACTGGCACGTGTCCTTGCTGGCTACGGTCCAATTGCCCGCCAAATCCGTCTGGCGCGATAAGGCCTACATCTACATGGCCATCGGCGTCATCGGCACCACCATCGCTCCGTGGATGCAGTTCTACCTTCAATCCTCGATCGTGGAGAAGGGCGTTCCCGTAAAAGATTATCCGGCCTCGCGGCTCGACGTGATTGTTGGCTGCTTCTTTACCGACCTCATTGCCTGGTTCATCGTGGTGGCCTGCGCGGCCACGCTCTACATGCACGGTATGGGCGCCATCCAGGTCGCAGCTGACGCCGCCGAAGCCATGCGCCCGCTGGCCGGCGATTACGCCTTCCTCCTCTTCGCCTTCGGGCTCTTCAACGCCTCCATCTTCGCGGCCTCCATTCTGCCTCTCTCCACGGCCTACACCGTCTGCGAAGGGCTGGGCGTTGAATCGGGCGTCGACAAGAACTTCCGCGAGGCGCCGTTCTTCTATTGGCTCTATACGCTGCTCATCGCCGGCGGAGCCATCACCGTCCTCCTGCTGCCCGATTTGCAGTTGATCAACGTGGCGATTCTCTCCCAGGTCCTCAACGGCGTGCTGCTCCCGGTGGTCATCATCCTCATGCTTCTGCTCATCAACCGCACGGACCTGATGGGCGAGCACAAGAACTCCCGCCTCTGGAACTGGATCGCGTGGGGAACCAGCAGCATCGTGATCGGCATGACCCTGGTCATGCTCTGGGGAATGATCCCCGGGCACTGAAGCGTAGGCAAGAGTGGTGGAGGAGCCGGCAACGGGTGCAAGCAGCGAGCGGGCGGGCCTCAGGTCAATCGACGGCAGAGAAGGCCGCGGCGCCCGCGGCTACAAAAGCGGGCGCTGGTGGAAGCGGCAGGGGAGGGATGTGGGCGTTCGTCAGCCGATGATTCCTGCGGGTGCCGGCGCTTTTGGATTGGGGCCATACTGGTTGTCGCCCACCTGGCCATCTGTCGCCCAAAAAACGATAAGGATGATCCCGCCCACAAGGGGAACAAGGGCAATCGAGCTGCCACCAGCCGCTCTTGTCGATATCGTGCAGGCGGCGCGCACCGACAGCCCACCCCGGCACCAGTGCGGCCAGCAGGTAGATGAAGTACAGCGCGAAGAGTGGGGTGCTAAGGGAACTGCTCTGTGCCGCCGCCACCAGGCCGCCCACATAAAGCACAGTGCCGATGATTGTATTGAAGAGCACAAACATCCAAAGCTCTTTGCGGCGCGAACGGCCGCTGAACTGGGCATAACGCTTCCACACCATCAGATACCATTCCATGACTTCTCTCCGTTCCTGGCTGGTTCCCTTCGCCGGTCGCTTCATTGCCGTCCAGGTTCGGGTGAATAGCCGGGCGATTTTGACTTAGCTCGCTACAGCGGTTCCGCAGTTACTGTGTCCTGAAGCCACTGACGCCAAGTGGATTTTTCCTTAGCCGGGGTCCCCACAGACAGGCCTTCGTCTGTGGGGTGGAAGTAAAATCCACCCTGCGACACGGCAGGAAAAGGCTACAAGAACTGCGGAACCGCTCTAGCCGCGGCAAGGATACATGAAATGCTCAGCGGATGGCACGTTTTTTTTCGAGGTCGCTCCATGACCGTGGCCATGCTGTGGGAAATCGCGCCAGGATACGGAGCAAAAGCCTGTGCCGCCGCGCAGATGGCGTGGTATGATCCCTCAAATCCACATCAAGGCAAGGAGGTCCGAAGATGAAATCGCGAGTCAACGCAGGGACCGAAAATCGGGTTCTGCGGCTCTGCAAGTTCGCCCTTCCGGCCGTTTTAGCGCTTAGCGCTGTCGCGGCTCCCGCGCAACAGCCGAGCCTCGTTGGCCAATGGCGCGGCGTGTTCAAGGGCATCACGCTCACCATCGTCATCCAGCCAAACGGCCAATACAGCCAACTCGCCCAATCCGGCACGCTCATGACCCAGCAATCGGGGCCTTACCGGCTCGTTGCCTCCAACACCATCATCTTTTCCGTCACAGCCTGGGCGCCGAGGACGCAGCAGATCTATCACCCATATCCACCTTTGAGGGACGGCACCCCGAGCGCAGGCGGCTATTACACCACCGAGGTCGTCGCCAAGCCTCCGGGCGCCACGGACACGGTGGTCTTCAATGGGCCGAACACAGTCACCCTGACCGATCAGATGACGCACGGCTCGATCACCATGACCAGAGTGCAATAAGGAGCGATCGGCACGGCGAGCGGAGCGTCGCGAGAACTGTCCGGGCAGAGCGCCACGGCTTTTCCGCGCTCCTGATGAGAGAGATGGTTCTTACAGGAATTTCCCCGCCGCCAAATCCCGGATCAGCCCGCGGTCGGCGGCCAGAAACTCGTAACCTGTCAGATCTTCGAGGTTGACCCAGCGCACCTGCTGGTAAATCTGATTGTCGATTTCGCCTGTAAACTCGCGCACCGCGAAAAACTGCAGGTCCACGGCTCCGCCGCGGCGATAGTGATGGCGAATGCGCGTCACCGCCGGCCCCACCTCGGCGTGGATGCCAAGCTCCTCTGCCAGTTCTCGGGCTAGCGCCTCTTGGGGGCTTTCGCCGGGCTCAATTTTCCCGCCCGGAAACTCCCACAACGACCCCATGGGCTGATCCGCCCGCCGTTGCCCAATCAGAACTTGCCGGTCACGCACGATCAGCGCGGCCGCCACAAAGCGGAGGGCGGGACCCGGTGTATGCGTTCTGGCCTTGGTCTGCTTCGGTTCCACTTCCTCCAGTGTAAACGAAACAAAAGAGATATCCGGCCACAAAACGAACGCCCCGCAGAGCAGCGTCACAGACACCGGGCCAGATTCGCACCAGGACGGCGAATCCGTCAGGAGACCGGATTCGATTCGCCGGCCACTGCGGCCTCAACGCCCTCGGCAGCCTGCGGCCTGAAGTAGCCCCAGCCTCTCTTTGCCGCGGCCTCCAGCAACGCCGGGGACGGGTTCACCGGAAAGGGGCATTGCGCCATTTCGAGCATCGCCAGGTCGTGCACCGAGTTGCCGAAGACCGCATCGGGCGCCGCCAATCCCAAACGCCTGAGTGCAGTCGCTTTGGCGGGGCCGGTGGGCACGTCGACAATCTCGCTGGTGATGATCCCGTCCACCACGCGTGCCTCAGCCGCCAAGACCCGCTCCTCCGGGATGCTGAAATCCCGCAGGCCCTCGACGATCACCCAACGATTGGTCGAGCTCACTGCCCAAAGCTCGATCCCGGCCTGCCGCATCTTCGCCGCCAGCGCGGCCATCTCCGCAAAGATGCGCCTGCGCACAAACTCATCGACATACCGCGCGGCGGCGGCGCGCAGCTCCGCGTCACGCAAGCCGGCATAGATCTGCACCATCTCGCCGCACATTGCTTCTTCGCTCACGTTTCCCGCTTGGTAGTCGCGGTATCGCGTATCGATCCAGTCGTTCGTTGAGCGCGACACCAGGCCTTGTTCCAGCGACCAGGCCATGAATCCGAAACCGGCGTCGCCACTCCACAGCGTTCCGTCGCAATCGAACACCGCGACCCTGGGCTTGCACTCGAAAACCAGCCGCTCAAACTCCTCTACGGTCCATTTGTGAATTTCCACCTGAGCGGGCGCTAATCGCCCCTTATTCTTCTTTGAATGACTCATCCAATTCTATTTTCATCCATGCAGGCCGGATTTCAATGCCTCGCTCGGCACAGGAGCCAATAGAGGCAACTCAATCGAGGGCATCTGCGCGCTGCCTTTCACAGGAAATTCATCATGCTTGCGCCGCGTTCCGCCACGAGGCGCGCGAAAAACTGCATTCGCCGCAGAGTCCCCTGCGGTTCCCATGGCGCATTGAACGAGAATTCGGCCGTGGCGCTGGGATGGGTCAGCTCGATGCCGGCGGTTTCGGCTCGACCATTTCCACGCGAATTTTGGCGATGCGTCGCGCGTCCATCTCCACCACGGTCAACCGCCGGCCTTCGTAGTCCACCCATTCGCCCGGCTCGGGAATGTGTCCAAGATGCGCCAGCACGAATCCTGCTAGCGTTTCCACCCCGCCATCGCGAGGCAGGCTCCATCCCATCTGCGTTTCCAGGTCGCGCAAGTTCACGCTGCCGTCCATCAGCACCGCCCCGCCGGCGCGGCTCAGCACGGGATGCGAGGGCGTATCGAACTCGTCTTCCAGCTCGCCCGCAAGCTGCTCGATCGCATCCTCCGCGGTCACCAGCCCCACGGTGGAACCATATTCATCCACCGCGATGGCCAGATGCCGCCGGTTCTGCTTGAAGTCCCGCAGCAGATCCAGCGCGGATTTGGTTTCCGGCACAACCAGGACCTCGTGCATGATCTGGGCGAGACGCGGCTCGGCCTGGGACGCTGCGGGGGCGGTCCCCGACGTGCGGAAGTAAAAGAGCCGGGCTAGGTCGCGCGCGTAGACCGCGCCGACGATGTACTCGGGACCGCGGGCCTCGTCGTAGACGGGAATGCGCGAGTGGTTGCGGCCGAAAACCCGCAAACAGGCCTCTTCAAGGAGCATGTTGGAAGGCAATGAAAAGATCTTTTGCCGCGGCGTCATGATTTCGCGCACGGGAACGTCGCCAAGCTCGAGAGCGCGGTGCACCAGCGTCTCCTGAAACTCGGGCAGCAGGCCCAGGCGTCGCGCCGCTGTTGCGATCAGCTTCAGTTCCTCAGCGGAGTGGATCGACGCTGCCCGCTCCGTCTTGGGAATATCGAACCCGCGCAGTATGATGGCCGCCGACCGGCTGAGCAGGCGCACCGCGGGCCGGGCCACGGCCATAAACACCAGCATGGGCGGCGCCACCGCCACCGCCAGCGCCTCGGCGCGGCGCAGGGCCAGCGCTTTGGGCACCAGCTCACCGGCCACGACGTGAAAGTACGTGATGAGCGCAAAGCCGAGCGTCACCGCAGCCACGTGACCGTAAATCTGCGCGTGCGGAAGCCTTCCCATCCACCCCGAGAGAATTTGCGCGGCCAACGGCTCGCCCAGCCAGCCAAGAGCCAGTGAGCACAGGGTCACACCAAGCTGCACGGCGGGAAGCAGGTCGTCAAGATTCCGCTGCAGCCGCCGCACGGCTCGCGATCCCGGCACCCGCGCCGCAAGAAGTTGCTCCACACGCGTGTCGCGTATAGAGACAAGCGCGAACTCGGCCGCCACAAAGTAGGCGTTGGCCAGAATCAGCATGGCCACGGCGACCGGTTTGAACAGCAATAGCTCGTGCATCTGGGTCAGAGGATAGCATTGGGCGCAGGCCAGCTACTCCCGCGAAGCAAGATTCCATTCGCAGCTGCCCCTCGAGCTCCGGTTGCCAGAGGTCAGGCGGGCCTCTATAGCGGTTCCAGGGTTACTGTACCGCGAAGCCACTCCATTCAAGTCGATGCGACCATCAGGGAGCAGCGACCTCGAGGAAACCCAGAAATGGGTATAGCTACCCTGGAACCGCCGTAACATATCCTGGAACCAGTCAGCCGGCCAGCGCGTACAAGACGAAGGGATTGGTGTGTGAAAAGGGAAGTGTGACAGAAATGAGGATGGGGATGAAGCGTCTTCTTGCAGTTGCAGCGGCATTCACAGTGGCTTCTGTATTGGCGGCAGCTCCGGCACGCGCCACTGAGGCAACGTTTGAGCGTGACTTGACGGTGAACGGAAGGGTGGATCTGTCCGTTACCACGGGCTCGGGCTCCATTCATCTCACTGTCGGCCCCGTGGGACGGGTGCACGTCTTCGGGCGCGTGAAGGCGGGCTGGGGCGGAAGCGATGCGAAGGTGCGCGAGATCGCTGCGCATCCGCCCATCGAGCAGACCGGCAACATTGTGCGCGTCGGATTGAAGCATCAGAATCTCAACAACATCAGCATCGATTACGAGGTTCAGGCCCCGCCCGAGGCTTTTCTCGACGCCGCGTCAGGCTCGGGCAATGTGACCGACGATGGTGTGGGCGCCAACGCGAAACTGAGCACCGGCTCCGGCTCCATCCACGCCACCGGCCTGCAAGGCGGGTTCTCGCTGCAGACCGGATCAGGCAATATCTATGCTGAGCAGGCTGGTGCAGGCGATGTAAAGGCCGGGACGGGATCGGGATCGATTGAGCTGAAGAACCTTCGTGGCGGTCTGCGCGCCGGGACCGGCTCGGGCAACATCAAGGTCGCCGGAACGCCAGCCGCCCCGTGGCGGATCCAGACGGGCTCCGGCAACGTGGAGCTATGGACGGGCAACGCCGCGCTGACACTGGACGCCGGGACGGGCTCAGGCAACGTTCATTGTGACCGCGAGATCGTGTCGCAAGGGACGGTGGGGCACCACCACGTGAAGGGCAACATCGGTGGCGGCGGTCCGGTGGTGCATGTTGGAACCGGCTCCGGCAACATCCGCATCCACTAGGTCTCTGACCGCTAAGTTTTGTGCCAAATGGGGTGCCCCAGGTTCGGGGTCCCCACGGACAGGTCTTCGTCCGTGGGGTGGAGATCCCGATTTTGGGACCTGGGATTGGCAATCGCTAGGTTCGAGATCACACGGCCAGAGACCTAGGACAGGCTAAGGAATGAAGTAATACGGGTCAGGATATTTGACCGAGTATTCCGCCTCCGGCTTGCCCTTCAGGTCGCTCCACTGGTCACCTACGTTGAGGGCGAGCGTGTATCCCGCGGCGGCGATCTGTCCGCGAACCACGGCCTTGAAAGCGCCAATGGTCTGCGAACTGTTCGCGGCCGGACGCATCACGAGCAGGTTCCAGTGATCGAAGCCTTGCGCGCGCAGATTGCGTTCCGTGGCGGCCCGCTGCGCTTCCGTGCGGCCGCTAATAAAGAAGGTGTTCACGCCCAGCCGCTGCGCTTCCTCGTAGAGTCGCAGTGTGCCGGGAATCGCTGGCGCCTGCGCCTTCTCAACCCACGCGTCGAAAACGGCAGGAATGTACCCGAAATCTGCGTCTAACATCTCTTGGTAGGTCGACAACGCGGTATCGTCGATATCGAGAATCACCGCCAGTTTTTCGTGCGGGCGGCGATGCGCCACAAGCCGGTGCAGAAACTCGATGGCGCGATTGGCCTGAACGTCCAAGTCGTGCGCGTAGCAGCCGCAGGTACACGTGCAATCGTGGTACTCCTTCAGTTCCGTCTTGAGCGTGCCGAGGTTGGGGATACGCTCCGCCGCGGCGTCGGTGCTAAAGACCGGCCGCGGCGCCTGCTGCGCGGCGAGGCAGCACGAGCCTAACGCAAGAACCATGGCTGCCGTCCCAATTGCCAGAACCTTCTTCAAACTTCGACACTCCTCTCCCCAGGCTTTGCTTGCCAAGTGTAAACGATGCCGGCGCCCTGCCGCCGCGTCGTGTTGCTCCCGTTACACTAGACGCATGATCCGCGTTTTCCGCCCCATCCCCGTGCAGCGATTGAAGCTGCTCGTCTTCGATCTCGACGGCACGCTGATCGACTCGGCGCAGGACTTGTGCAACAGCGTGAACGTGACCCTCCGGGAATTCAGCCTGGGCCCACTGCCTGATCCTGCGATTGCCGGCTTTGTGGGCAATGGCGCGCCCATGCTGATGCGCCGCTCGCTGGCGCTGGCCAGCCACATGGCTCCAGGTGATATTGACGACGAACTGTTTAAGAAGGCCTACGCATTCTTTCTGCAGTACTACCGCGAGCACAAGCTCGACTTTACCTACGCTTACGACGGCGTTCTCGACGCGCTGAAGGCCTTGCACGAACTGCACGATGCTCCCGGCATCCCTCCAAGAACCATGGCCGTGCTCACCAACAAGCCGGTGCGGCCGGCGCGAGGCATCTGCGAGGGGCTGGGCCTTGCGGATTACTTCCTCCACATTTATGGCGGCGATAGCTTTCCCGTCAAAAAGCCTGACCCGCTGGGCCTGCGCTCGCTGATGGAAGAGACCGGCGCTACACCAGAGGAAACGGTCATGATCGGCGACAGCCAGGTGGACGTGCAGACCGCGCGCAACGCCGGAACGTGGTCCCTCGGCTGCACATTCGGCTTCGGGCCGCAAAACCTGATGCAGACGCCGCCCGATGTGCTTGTCGACTCGGCCGCCGAATGGACGGGGGCCCTGAATCCTGCGTAAAATCGGTTCCCGGAGATTCCTGAAAACGTCGATTGATTGAACCAAGGCGATGCACAAATGGCAAAATCTGCACAACTTGCTTTGCTGCTGATGTTTGGCTTGAGCTCCTTGGCGCAGCAACCGGCGCCAACGACGCCGCCCGGCTCCGTGCCGTGGACGCAAATGAGACAGAAATTCCTCAGCGCCTACAACGCGAAAGATGTGGACGCGATCCTGGCGCTCTACGCCGACGACGCTACCTTGGTCAGCGACGGAGGCACCTTCAAAGGGCGAGGCGAGATCCGCAACTGGCTCCTGTCCGGAATCGATCAGGGGAGCCGGCTGGAAGCAATTGAGCCTCACGTCGACAGGAGCTCAGGGACGCTCGCCTATGAGACGGGTCAAACCAAAAGGCTCGTCGGCACCGAACTTCATCTCGGCCAGTATCTGATGGTGATGGAGAAGATCGGCGGACAGTGGAAAATCACACAGCACTTTTCTGTGAGTGCCGGCGTCATCCCCGCCACAAAGTGATTCCCTACCGGCCGATCAAAATACGCAACTCGAACCAGAACCTCCCCATCTCAGCCCCTGCCCCGAGCCCGGACTTCAGGGAACTTCCAGCCGCCTCACCGCGTATAGTGAGCGTAAAGAGAGGATTCTTGCGCCTATGCATAGGAAATCTCTCGTCCTTTGCCTTCTCGGCGCCGCCCTGGCGGTTGCCGCTGCGCCTGCCCGCGCCGACCAGGACGCAGTCCAGTTCTTTCGCAACATCGATGTAACCCCCGATACCCCCACGCACGACGCTGTCTGCTTCTTCTGCAGCGTGCGCGTCGAGGGCGAAGTCAAAGGCGACATCGTGGTCTTCTTCGGCAACGTGCGCCTCGACGGTGAAGCGCACCACGACGTAGTCAACTTCTTCGGCAACGTCACGGCCGCCGACAACTCCTCGATCGGAGGCGACCTGGTCTCGTTCTTCGGCTCCGTGCGCCTGGGCGAAAACGTCGCCGTCCACAAAGACGTGGTCGCGATATTCGGCGCCGCGCATTGGCCGGCATCCGTCACCGTCGGCAAGGACCGCTTCGTATTTTCGCCCTGGATCTTTTTTGGCCCCCTGCTGGTGATCTTTTTGGTGATCTTTGTCATCGTCCACGAAGTCCAGGTCTCGCGCAGGCGCCGCTTCCTGCAAAGCTACCCGCTCCCGCCAAGGCAATAAGAGCGGTTCTCCAATTGGTGTAGCGCGAAGCACAATCGCTAAGTGGCTTTTTCATCAGCCGGGGTCCCCAGCGGCAAGCCTTCGCCGCTGGGGTGGAAGTAAAAGCCACCTTGAAAGGTGCCAGAAACGCCACATAGTAATTGGAGAACCGCCGTAAGAGCCGTCAAGAGCCCGTCTGCGCGTTACGCTGATTGCATGGGCAATCTAGGCTTTCAGGGCGCCCGCGCTTTGCGCATTGTCCTGCCCGGCGGCAGCGGCCAGGTTGGCCGCGTGCTGGCCAAGTTCTTTCAGGAGCGCGGCCACCACGTCACGGTCCTCACGCGCGGACCCTATACTGCGCCCTGGCAAACCGTTCATTGGGACGGGCGAACTCTCGGTCCATGGGTCGAGACACTCGAAGGCGCCGACGTCTGCATCCATCTCTCCGGCCGCAGCGTCAACTGCCGCTACACCGCGCGCAACCGCCGCGAACTTTACGATTCGCGCATCGGGCCAACGCGGCTGCTGCACCAAGCCTTCGCCGTCCTCGCAGATCCGCCGCGCCTGTGGATGAACGCCTCAACGGCCACCATCTACCGGCACGCGCCCCAAGGAACGGAATTTGACCGGCCCATGGACGAAGCCGCCGGCGAGCTGGGCGGCAACGAATTCGTCTCGCGCCGCCGCCGCGCACCCGAGAAGTGGAACTGGACCGTCCGCCTGGTCAAGGATTGGGAAGCCGCATTTTTCTCAACTGCAACGCCGCGCACGCGCAAGATCGCGCTGCGCACCTCCCTGGTTTTCAGCCCAACGTCGGGCAGCGTCTTCGCGGTCCTCTCGAATCTGGTCCGCGCTGGCCTGGGCGGAACTCAAGGCAACGGCCGCCAGTATGTTTCCTGGATTCACGAGGCCGATTTCGCCCGCGCTCTTGAATTCCTCATCGACCACGAGGAGATCGACGGCCCAGTCAATCTCGCCGCACCCAACCCGCTGCCCAACCGCGAATTTATGGCCGCATTGCGCGAGGCCTGGGACATGCCCAACGGCCTGCCGGCACCCGCGCCGCTCATCCAAATCGGATCATTCTTCCTTCGCACCGAATCGGAATTGATCCTTAAAAGCCGCCGCGTCGTTCCCGGCCGCCTCCTCGAGGCCGGATTCCACTTCGAATTTCCGACCTGGCCCGAAGCCGCCGCGGACCTCGTCCGGCAATGGCGCGCGCGTGACGATCTCTGACCACCGATCGCCGACCCCTGTCCACCTTCCGCTGTTCACTGCTACTTCGGCGTTATATCCGTCACCGGCAGATCCCAGTGCCCCAGCAGAATCTCAAACCGCCGCTGCTCTTCCTTCTTGTAAGTCTCCTGGTCCGGCCACAGCTCCTTGATAAATGCCTCTTCGTCCGGGTTCGAGCTTGTGGCTACCGTCGAGTTTTTGTAGACGATGGTCACGCGATAATCCCACCGCTCATCCTCCATCGTGTGGTAGGCCGGCGACTCAATCTTCAGCGACAAAATCCGCCCCGTCGCCTGAATCTTCTTGAGCAGCGGCCAATGGTTCTTCAGGAACAGGTCGTAAAACTCCTGCTGATGGCCCCACTGGCACTTGTAGTAGTACTCGATGGTGTATGGTGCCCCGGCGCTCGATTGCGGCGGCGCGCCCTGCGCCCAAAGCGGCCTGGAAAAGCCCGCCGCGAACGTCAATACCACCGCAGCGAGAACAATCCTGCGCGTCAACTTCGTCATAGTTGCCTCCGTCCGTGCGATGGAAGCATTGTAGCGTGGTACGCGATGAGCGGCCCATCCGGGCAGCCCGCGAATTGCTCACACCCAGACAAAAAACGGCCCCCGTTTTCAGCGGGGGCCAAGTTGCCTTGGTTCTCTCGCGTTGCGAGAGCTTGGTTGGCGGCCTAACGGCGGGGTGGCCGTTGGCGCAGGAGCAGAGCCTCGGGGGAGGATGGCCGCGATACTACGGCTGCTCTGCGCCAGCTGCGGCAGGAGCGCTTTGGGGTGTCGCTTCTGCCCGGGCCGCCAAACTGTTTTCCATCAACCGCAAATGCACGCTGCTGTAGTGGACCCGCTCCGGCTTCTGATCTTGGCTGCCGGTATCGGTCGAGGCCATTTCAACCTCGTTGCCCAGGGCCACGGAGTGCATGCGATAGACGGGAATCTGGTGTTCGGTTACGAGATAGCGCTTGACCGCTTCCGCCAGGCGCTCGGAATTTTGTATGCCGGCGCTGCCCGCTCCAGGCGAGAACGCTTCCATCTCTACGATGTAGCCCTCGCGGCCGGTCAGGCTTGACGCCAATTCATCCAGTTTCGTTTTCGAATCGCTGGTCAGCGTAGGGACTCGAGCCGCGGAACCGAAGCTCCACGTCCGTTATCTGCTTGTACTGGTCCAGCCCGTTCACCGTGGAATTGATCTGGTCCACGTGGTTAGATGCATTCTGCGCCGCACCGCTGGCATTCTGCGCCTCATTATTTGCGTTCATTGCCATCTGATTGGCCGCATCTGCCGAGCCTTGCGCCTTCTGGATGCCCGCCTGTGCCCGCGCGTCTACATCTTTGATGTAGGCTGCGTTCTTTGCGTTTACTTCATCCAGCTCGGTTAACCGGTCATTGATCGGGTCAGTCTGCCTCTTCACCCACTTTTTGCGGGCAAAGGGGTAAATCCTGCCCCAGAACCCTTCCTTGGGTTGGCTCAATGGCTGCTCGGCCATCGGCATGTTTTGGGAGGGCTGCTGCGCCGACGGAGTGGCGCTTGTCGAGGAAGTCGTGTTCTGAGAGGAAATTCCAGACGAAGTCCCGGTCGACACTTGATCCTGTGCCCAAACCGGAATCGCGATCGCAGATGCCAATGCGAGAACTACCCACTGGCGGGGGAACGAAATCGATACCTTCGCAGATTTTGTCATAGGTCCTGTCCCTTTCGGTTCGCGGTCTTAAAAAAATCGCCTTCCGCGGGATAAGCGCTGCTTTCCGCTCGCCCTTGAGAAGTGCAAGGCTGCTGCCAAAGAAAGGGTCCCGAAAGGAAAACCCGTATCTATTTGAAAAATATGGACACTAATGAGATCTGGAGATGTGCAGAATAGGCGGTTTTTGGCCACTGTAAACAGTTGTAGGCGGGTAAATTTTGCACGCACGCGTACTTTCTACTCAATCAAGAGGCGAGCCCTTGTCCCGGTCCTGCGGAGGGGGCTTACTTTAGCTCGACGTGGATGATCCGGATTTCTGGGAAGGCGCCATCCCAGTCCTGCGGGATGTTGTCGAAGATGAGCCGGAAATCCCGGGAATCGCCGGGTGCAAGCGGAGCAGCCGACAGCGGCTCAACATCGATATAGGGTTCCCGTGTTCGGATGATCCGCAACGGCTGGGTATCGTTCCACGCGACTTCGTGTGCCGGGTCGCGGAAAAGTACCTGAACCGTGATCCCAGTCACCGTCCGGCTTCCATTGTTCGTGATCCGGCCGTCGAGGTAGGTCGATTTCCCTCCAGCGAGGTTAGACGACTCGCTCATTTTGAGCTGGCCGATGGCAAGGTTCGCTGCGTAGGGATCGGTGGCTGCCGAGATGGGCGTCACCGCGGGCGCGCGCTTGCCGTGCCCGAAGATGAGCATCAATCCAATCAACACGGCCAGCACAATCGCCGCGGCCACTGCCATGGGCACCCAGCTACGTTCAGGCGCGGCCGCAGGACGCACAAGTTGCGGACCTGTACTCACGAGCGAGATTGTACACCCCTTTTCGGCAGCCCCACGGCCCATTGGCAACCGGGCGCCGACCCACGCCGGCTCCCCCGCACCGCCCGTCTGCCACGTCCCAAGACTTTTCATCGAATCTGCATCTCTCGCCTGAATCCTGTGCCAAACTTGCGCGTCTAAGCAGGCAAGAGAGACGGATCTGCTCGCGACCCGAGCCAGAAAGGCTTACGGCAGTTTCGGAAATCGTGTATCCGCATTCGCCAAAGTTAAGTCGGCGCGACCAACCCGGGGTCCCCAACGACAGGTCTTTGTCGTTGGGGTGGGAGCAACAGGACCGGGGCCCCCACGGACACCGGGGCCCCCAGCAAGCGTTCTTTGCTTCTTGGGGTGGACGGACAGGTCTTGGTCCGTGGGGTGGAGCGAGCGACGACCTTCGCAAACGCTTTGACCGGACACAGTGTTTCCGAAACTGCTCAAGAAACCGCAGCGCCGGGGAACAGGAAGCGGGCAAAGAGGAACCAGAAACGTGATCGAACCGTAAACCTTACAGCAAGACGAACGAAAGGCAGGCCAACCGATGCTACCCTCCCCCACGACCGCCCCCACCTCGCCGCCCGCCTCCACCAGCGCTGCTCAGCAGCCCGGCCCGTTGGCTGATTGGGCATACCAGGGCTTGACCATTGCGGCCATGCTCCTGCTTCTCGGCAGTCTCTTGTTCTTCTGGTAACACACCGAACCGGCGCACGCTACGGGATCAGCGGCTCATCTCATCACACGGTCCGCCGCCGACAGTAGTTTCGGAAATGGTGTATCCGCATTCACGAAAGCAAAGTCGGCGCGACCAGACCGGGGTCCCCAAGAAGCGGTCTTTGCTTCTTGGGGTGGACGGACAGGTCTTGGTCCGTGGGGTGGAGCGAGCGACGACCTTCGCAAACGCTTTGACCGGACACAGGGTTTCCGAAACTGCTCTAAGGAGGGGACGAGGCTTCATCGGAGTGAGGGTCCGCTCGACCGGAACGTCCTGCCCGAACCATCCCGATGCCATACAACGCGATGGTGACAAAAACGGCTCCGAACAGGATCCACACGCCCAGCAGCGATGCTCCCCGCTCCGGATGGCGCGCCGCCTGGATCAAAACCAACTGGACGTAGAGGAAAATCCCCATGATTTCCGCCTTGATCCAGGCCAGCATCCCAAGGGTCATCTCCTCCAGCCGCGGCTGGCTCTTCGCGGGCCCCTGGACTGCATAATTGGCCAGCGAGTGAAACCGCGCCAGGAGGAAGAGGATGAAGTACAGGACAAGAGCGACGAAGGGCAGTGCCTGCAACGAGAACGTAGAACTCCAGCTGTCAGTGTTGCCAACGATATCGACATGTGTGGGAATGCGGCTTGGCAGATGGTCTGGGCCATAGAGAGCGTAGGCTGTGACAAGGATGAGGGCGCCCAGCATTACAACGGAGATGGTTTCCAGGATCTTTCGCATGGGACCCTTCCTTAGCGGGTATCTAATGGGGTTATCCAAACGGTAGACCATCGGTAGCCATTGCAACCGGCCATGATGAGGGCGTGTATTCAAACGGTAAACCAGCGCGCAGCCTCTTACCCAAACCGCGCCCGCTTGATCTCCGTCTGCCGGCAGTCTTTCCCGCTCATCTTCACCTGGATGCACATCTCGGCAAGCCGGGAAAGCATGCGGTCGCCGATGCGGTCGCCTAACGTGGGCTCGCGCGCGGCGCGCTCCGCTTCGGTCTTGGCGCCGGCCCCGGCGGGTAGGTCAGGGTAGTTGGTAGTGATGATGGTGCTCTGGCGATCGTTATAGCGCGTGTTCAGGATGAGCGCCACTGTGTCCCACACCCACTCGTTAGGCTTTTGCGCGCCCAGATCGTCCAGCACCAGCACCTCCGCGGCAAACACGGGCTTCAAAAGCTCGAGCTCGGTGGTCCTCACCTCGGGGTTGTAGCTGTTCTGGATACTCTTGAGCAGCTCGCGATAGTCGCAGAAAAGCCCCTTCGCCCCGCGCTCCCTCACCAGCCGCTGTAGCACACCCACGGCCAGGTGCGTCTTGCCCACCCCCATCGGCCCGGTGAAGAGCAGTCCCTTCCCGGCGGTGTCGACCGGATACTCGTCTACAAACCTCCGCGCGGTCGTTAGCGCCTCGGCCAGCAAACGGTCGGCCCCATGGTAAACGTGAAAGGTGTCCAGCGTGCAGTCCCTGTAGCGCGCGGGAATATGCGCCGCCGCAAGCCGCCGCTGCTCCCGCTCCGCTTCCTGGCACTCGCACGGCCGGCTCACCCAGTTTCCGGCCGCGTCAATCACCCGGACCAGCCCCACGCCATTGCAAATCGTGCAAACCGTCATTCCGCTTTCCAGCCTAGCGCACTCGGCCTCACCGGGCCTCGGTGCACGTCCCATGCCCGAATGTGGAAAAGCCAGCCCTCCTGCGGCAAATTCGGCGTATCATGTTCGCGAATCCGCTCCCCGTTCCAAATTCCTTTCGCAATGGAGTGGACGCGCTCCCGAAGGCGCTCACCCCAGGGTACGTTCACCTTCGCTAGCACTCCCAATGGAGGATCCATGCCCAGGCGCCGCCTTATTTCTCTCGCCGCCGTCGTCCTTGCCGCCACCCTCGTGCCGGTCGCCGCTGCCCGCGCCGACCAGCCTCGAGCTCGTCACGCTCAGCCCCGATTGCGTCCGCAAGGGCGCCACTCCCTCCATCACAATCACCTTGGATAAGAGTGTCCCGCGCCAGGATCAAATCGCCAACGTTCTCATCGGCGCCAAGCCCCTCATCCCGGTCAATCCGCCGGGTCCGGATGGCAAGCTCACCGTGCAGCTTCCCCAGCTTCAGATCGTGGGCCAGGTCGACGTCGATGTTCTCGACAAAGACGGCGCGACACTGGCCATGGGAAAGCTGACTTTCGTCGACTCCGCGCAGCCTAGCCCGCCGCAACCGGCCACATCTCACACACAGTTGTACCTTCTCTTGCTCTACGTGCTGCTTCTCGTCTCGCTGCCCTTCATCTGCACCATCTATGACATCCGCAGGAGCTACCAGGAACGCAAAGTCGTTCTCGACAAGCTCCCCAGTCACGCAACCATGGATCACGTCGCGGCCCTCCTCAGCAAGATGGATCAGGGGCCAACCGGCCTCACGGGCCTGACGCGAGGGCTTATTGCCATCACGCTCGTTCTTGCCCTGGCCATCGCGGCATTTCACCTCATTGTCTTTGCTCCTGCAGGCATACCTGACATCGCTGATAAGCTCATCATGCTGCTTGCCGGAACGCTGACCGCGATCACAGGCTTCTACTTCGGTTCCAAAGCCGCCAGCGAAGGCGCGCAGCAAAAGACTCCGGACAACGGAGGAGCAAAGCCGGGGACCACGACGCCGACGATCACCGCCGCCCAGTGGGCTGCCGCCAACAGGCAGCTCACCATTACCGGCACTGGTTTTGGTGCGCAACAAGGGCATGGCTCAGTCACGATCGGTAACGCGGCGGGCGTGGTCGCTGCCGGCGGTTGGACCGACGGCCGAATCGTTGCCACTATGCCTGCCGGAGTGCAGGGAGACGTGCATGTCATCGTCAAAAACGATGGCGGCCTCGCCTCCGCCCCATTCCAAACCAACATCCCGTAACTCGGGCCGGAGCAACTCTCGCGGCGGTACGGCAGGCCTTTTCCTGCCCCCGCCGCTACAGCAGTTTCGGAAATGGTGTACCCGCATTGACGAAAGCTAAGTCGGCGCGACCAACCCGGGGTCCCCAACGATTGTCTTTGTCGTTGGGGTGGGAGCAGCAGGACCGGGGCCCCCACGGACAGGTCTTCGTCCGTGGGGTGGAGGGAGCGACGACCTTCGCAAACGCTTTGACCGGACACTTATTTCCGAAACTGCTCTAGTCCGTCCTTGTTTTTGCAATTAGTCGAGTGACTTGCGGAAACGAAGGATGGCGATGAAAAGCAGGCCAAGACCCAGGCCCGCCATGGCGGCCATCTGTGGCCACAGAATATCCAGTCCCACGCCCTTCAGATACGTTCCACGGAGCACCACGAGGAAATAGCGCAGCGGGCTGGCGTAGGTCATGATCTGCAACCACTGCGGCATGGTGCTGATGGGAAATCCAAAGCCGGAAAAAACGATGGCCGGCATGATGAAAAAGAACGCTGTGACCATGGCTTGCTGCTGCGTCGACGAAACCGTCGAAATCAGCAGGCCAACGCCGAGCATGCACAGCAGAAACAGGACGGAGCCGAGAAGCAACACCGAGAAGTGGCCCCGAAACGGCACCTGAAACCAGAACGATCCGACCGCGGCGATGAGCGAGACGTCGAATAGGCCAATCACGAAAAACGGCAGTGTCTTGCTCAGGATGAATTCTGCCGGGCGGATCGGTGTGACCATGATCTGCTCCAGTGTCCCGATCTCGCGTTCGCGGACCACGCCAAAAGCAGTCAGAGTGATGACCAGCACAAGCGTGAGGCTGCCGATAATCCCGGGGATGAAGAACCACTGGCTGCTCAGGTTGGGGTTGTACCACGGGCGGGATTCAAGTTCCACCGATGGCGCAACCTGCGCCAGTTGCGGCGCGATGCGCGAGATGCGGTCTTTCTCGTAATCCTGCGCGAAACCGGTGGCGATTTGCGTAATGTACCCGGCGGCGATGAGCGCGCTGTTGGAGTTGGTTGCGTCCACGATCACTTGCAGTGGCGCAGGCTGGCCCTTTCGCAGCGCCTGTGCGAAACCTGCATTGATCTCCAGGCCGACGGTGGCCTTCCCTTCGTCAATGAAGTTCGAAAGTTCTGTCGGGTTATCCAGTTGGCGCTCGACAGCGAAGTAAGGGCTCGAGGTGAAACGCGAAATCAGATCGCGGCTTTCCTGGCTATGGTCAAAGTCGACCACCACCGTGGAAACGTGACGGACCTCATAGGTGGCGGCGTACCCGAAGATGAGCATCTGAGCTATTGGGGGCACAATGAGGATGGCGCGCGTCCGCTTGTCGCGAAGGACCTGGATCACCTCCTTGATGATCATCTGCTTCATGCGCGCGAACATGAGTCCCCTCCTACGCCAGCCTCTTATGGAATGAACGCGTGGCGAGCACGCCAAGCACGATCGCAAACAGCGCCAGCGGCACAAGGTCGCCATACAGCATGGCGGTGGGCGTGCCTTTCAGAAAGATTCTCTTCAGCACGCTGACGAAGTAGCGCGCGGGAATGATGGTTGTAATCCATTGCAAAGCGGTAGGCATCTGGTCGATCGCGAATAGGAACCCCGAAAGCAGAAAAGCTGGTAGGAATGTGACCAGCAGCGCGATTTGGCTGGCTGCAAACTGCCCCTTGGCAAGCACCGAGATGAAAAATCCCAGCGAAAGCACCACGACCATAAACATGGCCGAGCTGCCAAGAAGAGTGAGGAACGATCCGCGAAACGGCACGCGAAACCAGTAGATGGCAATCAGCGCGCTGATGATGGTGTCGCCCATGCCGAGAACGAAATACGGCACGAGTTTGCCGAACATGATTTCTGCGGCGCTCACCGGCGTAGAGATCAGTTGCTCCATGGTGCCGCGCTCCCACTCGCGGGCGATGGTCAGCGACGTCAGGAATGCCCCGATCACCGACATCACCAGCGCCAGCACTCCGGGAATGATGAACGCGCTGCTCTCCAGATCCTCGTTGTACCAGGTGCGCGTTTCGATGCTGATGGGCGCTGCCGGGACAACCATTCCAAGCCGGTTGAAGTACTCCGACTGCACTTCCGCCGAGTACTCCTGCACCACGGCTTGCGTGTAGCCGATCAGAACATTGGCCGAGTTGTCGTCGGTCGCATCCACCAGAGCCTGGATCTGAATTGGACCGCCTTCGGCGAGCTTCTGCGAAAAGTCCCAGGGAATGACGATGCCCATCTTCGCGCTGCCATCGTCGAGCGCGCGCGTGAGATCGGTATAGTTATTCACGGCTCGCACCACGTGGAAATACGCGCTCGACTGAAAGTGCTTGAGCAGATCCTGGCTCTGCTGGCTGCCCTCCTGGTCATATACGTAAACCGGCAGTCCCTTGAGGTCCAGGCTCACGCCGTAGCCAAAAAGCACCACCAGGATTGCCGGCATCACGATGACGATCATCAGGCTGCGCGGATCGCGTAGGATCTGCACCACCTCTTTTCGCGCCATCACCCACAACCGTCTCCAGCTCATGCCGCGGCCTCCTGCGCCGTCCCGCGCTCGGTGGTCAGCGAAACAAACACATCTTCCAGGCTGGGGCGAATTCTTTCCGTGCGATTGAGCTTGATGCCGCGTTGGGCGAGATAGTCCTGTAGCTGCGATTCTGTCTCGTCGGCGCTGCGAACAACCAGATGCAATGCATTGCCGAAAACCGCCGCGTCCAGCACGCCGGGAGCCGATTGCAGAACTTCGAGCGCCGCGCCCAGAGGTGCGCACTCCACCAGAAGCAGATCGCCCTTCATGGATTTCTGTTTCAACTCCGTCGGCGTCCCCAGAGCGACAATCCTTCCCCGAAAGATAAGCGCGAGGCGATTACAGTACTCGGCTTCCTCCATGTAGTGAGTGGTCACGAAAACGGTCACGCCTTCTTCAGCCATCTGGTGAATCAATTCCCAAAACTGGCGGCGCGAAATAGGATCGACTCCCGAAGTCGGCTCATCGAGAAAGACAATCGGCGGCTTGTGCAGGACCGCGCAACCCAGGGCGAGCCGTTGTTTCCATCCGCCTGGAAGAGTGCCCGTCATGAGATTCTCGCGGCCCTTCAGATTCGACATCTCAAGCGCCCATTCGATGCGGCTGGCCAGTTCCGCCTGGCTGACGCTATAGAGGCCCGCGAACAGGCGAATGTTCTCGATAACCTTGAGGTCGTTATAGAGAGAGAATTTTTGCGACATGTAGCCGATGTTCTGCCGCACCTCCTCGGGCTTGCGCGCCACATCGAGACCGGCAACGAACGCCCGGCCCGATGTGGGCCGAAGCAACCCGCAGAGCATGCGAATCGTCGTCGATTTGCCTGCGCCGTTGGGCCCGAGAAACCCGAAGACTTCGCCCTTGCGAACCGAAAGGTTGATGTGGTCGACAGCAGTGAAGTCGCCAAACCGCTTCACCAGATCCTCAACCACAACCGAGCTGCCAAGGTCATGCATGGGCTGCACCCTGCGCGCCGACAGTGTCGACGAACAGGTCCTCAATCGTCGGAGCGACGTGTTGAATGGAATCAAAAGCCACGCCTGCGCTGCGCAATCGCCGCTCAAACGCGGCCGCGCGGCGCGGCGCATCGTCCACCACAACCCTCAGGCCATCCCCGTGCAAAACCATGCTTGAGATGCCATCCTGGTCTCTTAACTCATCGCGAACCTTCCGCGGATCCGATGAAACGATCATCACCACGCCCTTGTGCAACTTGCTCTTTAGGTTGTCCGGTGTATCGCAAAAGAGCAGTCTGCCCTGATGCATTAGAGCGACGCGATGGCAGCGTTCGGCCTCGTCAAGATATGCAGTCGAGGTCAGAATCGTGACTCCTTCCGCGAGCAACTCATAAAGGATTCGCCAGAAATCGCGGCGTGAGACGGGATCGACGCCCGTCGTCGGCTCATCGAGCAGGATCACTTTGGGCCGATGAATCAGCGCGCAGATCAGGCCCAGTTTCTGTTTCATCCCGCCCGACAGCTTGCCTGCATAACGGCTGCGAAATTCACTCATTCCGGCGGCGCGCAACAGTTCCGCCGATCGCGTCTCACGTTCGCTCCGCTTGACGCCGAACAGATCGGCGTAAAAGCGGATGTTCTCGTCGACGGAGAGCTCTTCATAAAGACCGAAGCGCTGCGGCATGTAGCTCAGCGAGTGCTTGGCGCGCTCCGGCTGGCGCACCACATCCGTTCCGGCAATTCGCGCGTTGCCTCGGTCGGGCGGCAAAATGCCGGCCAGCATGCGCAGGGTCGTCGTCTTTCCCGCGCCGTCGGGGCCGACGAGTCCGAAGATTTCGCCCGCGCGCACGTCGAAGCTGAGCGCATCGACGGCGCAGATGCCAGGGAAAGTCTTCGTCAGGCCATCGGCAACGATCGCGGCTTGGGCTTGATCGTTCGTTTTTTGATCGTTCATTTCTTGATCGTTCATTTTCCGCTGGGCGCAGCTCCCGCCGCGGCGGGTGCGGGGCTCGCGGCGGCGACTTCGATGTGCGCGTCGGCGGGCATGCCCGGTTTCAGCTCGTGGTTGGGATTGTCGATGTCGATCTTGATGCGATAGACGAGCGTCACTCGCTCTGTGTAGGTCTGAACGCTCTTGGGAGTGAACTCGGCGGAAGGCGAGATAAACGAAATGCGGCCGTGGTATTGCTTGCCGGGATAAGTGTCCGTTGTGATGGTTGCTTCCTGGCCCCAGCGAATGCGGCCCAGATCGGTTTCCGCGATGTAGGCGCGAAGCCAGACGTGATCGAGATCGGCAAGCGTGATGATCGGAGTTCCGGGAGATACAACTTCTCCCAGCTCCGCCTCGCGCACGGTAATCACGCCGGCATAAGGCGAACGCAGAACGGTGTAGCCGAGATCGACTCGCGATAGACCGAGATCAGTCTGAGCCTCCGTCAGATTGGCTCTCGCAATGGCAATGTCCTCTTTGCGGCTGCCTTCCACGGCTTCGTTGTAGCGTTGCTGTGCAGCCCGGTAAGTCGCCTGCGCGCGCTTGAAAGCTGTTGCCGCCAGGTCGCGATCCTGTGCGGCAACTTCATCCTTGGCGAACAGCTTCTGCGCGCGATCGTAGTCGATCTGTTTCTCATCAAGATCGGCTTTCGCATCAAGCATGCTCTGCTGCGATGCCTTGATCTCCTGCTCGCGTGTGCCGGCCAGCGTCAGCGCCAGGTCCGACTCGCGCACTCCAACGCTGGCTTCGTCCATGCGAACTTTCTGCCGGTAGTCCGCATCTTCAAGCCGCGCCAGCAAAGCGCCTTGCTTTACCTCCTGGCCCTCTTCGATGGGCAGCTCGGCGATCCGGCCCTGAACCCTGAAGCTGACTAGGCTCTCGTGGGCCTCGATGTTGCCTGAAAGCGTAAGCTCAGTTACGGGCGCCGGCTTTCGCACCAGCTTCGGGTAAAAATAAATCCCCGCCACGGCCGCTGCGACCAGCAAGATCGGTATTAGTATCTTTTTCTTCATCGCAAACCCCTGCCTGGAACTCCGAGATTCATCCTCATGCGGACGGTCTTATGGTTTGGCAAACTCCGCCACGTTCTTTTGCGTATCGCCTAGAGCGCGGGCCAGCGCAAACTTCGCATCCTGATAACTCGAAACCGCAACGATGTAGTTTTCTTCGGCGCGCGCAAGCTCGTCCTGGGCCGTGATCACCTCAACGTTGTTTGCAGTGCCCTCTTGAAAGCGATCGCGCGACATCTCCAGTTCGCGGCGGGCCAGGTCCTGCCCCTGGCTGGCGACATCCACCTGTTGCCGGGCAGAGTCAAGATTCAATAGCGATTGGCGGATGTCCTCTTCGATGCCGCGGCGCAGATCGGCGATGCGGTCGTCGACGCTCTTCAGTTGCGCCGCCAGCTCTTGCGCCTCCCCATTGCGATCGCGGTCGAACAACGTGATGTCGATCTGCCCCTGAATCAGGCCCGTGCCCTGGATGCCGCCGATGCTCCGCCCAATTCCGCCGTAGTTCCCATTCAGACTCAACTTCGGATACGAACGGGCGCGGTTGGCGCGCTGCTGCTCCACGATCGCCTGGCGTTGCGAAGCCAGCGAAAGATAGTCGGCGCGCGCGGCCAGCGCCCCAGGCACCAGCGCCTCGGCCTCCTGCGCAGCCAACGGGTGAAATTCCAGCGCCTCGGCAAGCTCAATCGGCGTACCCGGATCGATGCCGATGTCGCGCGCCAGTTCGAGCAAAGCCTGTTGGTATTGGTTCTGCGAGATCAGAAGCGCCTGCTTGTCGTTGGCAAGTTGTACGTCTGCTCTCAGCACATCCACGCCCGTCGCCGTTCCCGCGTCGTGTTTGTCTTTGGCAAGCTGGTAGAGCGCCGCCGAGTCGGTCACGCGCGATTGTGCCGCCTTTGCGCGCGCGGCGGCCGATTCGGCGTTGAGGTAGACTTCGGCAACCGCTCGAACGATCACGTCGCGCGCGTCCTCGTAGCTCAATTTGTCCGCATTGAGCGCCTGTTCGCTAGCCTTCAGACCTCGGTAGCTCGTCAGATCAACCACGTTCTGCTGCGCATAAAGGCGGAAGTCATAATTCGAAAACGGCCCCACCACATCGGGAATCGGAAGGCCGGGAATCGAAATGCCGAAGGCTCGCAGACTGCGGTTTTGATAGTTGGCATACGTTTCAGCGCTGACGCGGGGAAGCAGCGCGGCAGCCAGGCTCCGCTGGCGCGCCCCTGCGTCCTGGCCCACTCGCGCGCCGGCCAGCAGAACGTTCAGATTGGCTTCAAGCCCCTTCTGAATCGCTTCCTGGAGTGTGAGCCGGTAAGGTGCGGGCGCCTGCGCCGCGGCGCGTGGCCATTCTGTTCCGCCGCCGAGCGTCAGGATCAAGAAGACGATTGCTGCAAACTGGTGATTTGATTTCATGGCTTCCGCTCGCGCCCCTTTGCGGCGATGGCTCGCCAAAAGTGGCGAAAACTGTCTTCCACCCAGGTCTTCAGCTCCGGCTCGCCGTGCAGCGACCAGACCAGAACAGTCCCAAGAAGTGTTTGTTGAATCTGACGAGCGATGTCCTCGCTCTTCAGTTTTGGGTCGATCTCGCCTCGCTTTTGCCCCGCCGCAATCACGCCCGCGATCATTGCTTGGCCCTCAGACATCCGGCGCTCGATGATCTTGCGGACCACGTCGCTGGCCAGAAACGATCCAATCACGGCTCTGGCCAGATAGGGACTGCGGCCCGGTTCCTCTGCCAGGCCAAGAAACAAGCGGTGAATCGCGGAATAGATGCTGTTCTTGCCCGATGCTGCCGCCTGAACCGCCTCGCGAACATGCGCCAGTTGCAACTCGGGCATGACGCCAAGAACATGGTCCTTGCTCTCGAAATAGTTGAAGAACGTCCCCTTGCCTACGTCCGCGCCCTCCGTAATGTCCTCGACGGTGACATTTTGGAACCCGCGATCGGCGAAAAGTTGCAGCGCGGTCCGGAACAGGCGCAATCGCGTTTCCGCGGCGCGGCGCTCGCGGCGGCCCATGGCTGGGGCCTTTGGCTCGGCCGCCTTGCGCCGATTTTTCGCCACATCCTTGCGGTTCTTGCTCTGACCGTCCCTCATATTCGTCCGCAACTCATAGTTGACTTACAGTCAAGTTTGTACTGGAAGTCGCCTGAAATGTCAAGTGCAGAGAATCCCGCTGCCGGGACGCGGTCGTATCGATCGTGCTATTGAGGGATTCCGCTTCGCCGCCCGCGAAGAAGCCCCGCCGTCTTGTAAGGGCACGACGGGGGCCTTCTCCGGGACTTATTCCGAATCAGGCGCTCTCACTGGATATATACGGGGTGATGGAGGCACAAGTTACATCGGATTGCCGAAGAATCCGACGGAAGAGGAGGCTTGTATCAGGGCACGAGCGGGCTGTCCTCAATCTGGAACAAGCCGCATGCTCAGTCGCAGATCAGCTCCGCATCCGGTATCGCCTGCGGCGCGCCGTCGCTCTCCGCGTCGGCCTCACCTTCAAACCGCTCCCCCGCCTCAACCCGCGGCACAAAAAAGCCCTCGACTTCGCCCAACACATCGGCGCCGCTGTGCGCCTGATAGATCGCCGCGCGCAGCTTTGCCCCGCCCGGAACGCCATGCGTGAACCACGTGGCAAATTGCTTCATCTTTCCCACCGGATCGCCCATCCTCGCATCGCGCGGCAGATCCTTGGTCGCTTCGACCTCAGTCAACAGCATCTCGAAATACGCGCGAATCATCCGGTAGCGATCCTCGGTGGTCGGCCGCTCGTAGCTGCCTGTCGCCGTGTACTGCGCAATCTGCCTGAAAATCCACGGATTCGCCGGCGCCGCCCGCCCGATCATCACCGCGTCGCAGCCCGTCTCCGCTACCATTGCCGCCGCATCCTCCGGCGTGCGAATGTCGCCGTTCCCGATCACCGGCAGCCGCACTGCCTGCTTCACTTGGGCAATCCATCCCCACTGCGCCTGCCCGCTGTAGCCCTGCTCGCGCGTGCGCGCATGCAGCGCCAGTCCGTTTAGTCCCTCGCCCTCCGCCATCCGCGCCAGCTCCACGCACACAATCTGGCTCTCGTTCCAGCCCATGCGGAACTTCACAGTGAAGGGAATCGTCACCGCCTTGCGGATCGCCCGGAAAATCTCGCCAATCTTCGGCAGATCGCACAGCAACCCCGACCCTCCGTTACACCCCACCACGCGCTTCGCCGGGCAGCCCAGGTTCAAATCCACTGTGTCGAAGCCCGTTGCCTCCACAATCCGCGCCGCCTCGGCCAGTGTCTCGGGATTCGACCCGAACAGTTGCGCTCCAATCGGATGCTCATCGTCGTAGAACGTCAGATACCGCCGCCGCTTCGCTTCGCGCATCCGCGCCAGCCCATCCGCCGAAGTAAATTCGGTCATGATGAGCCCACAGCCCGACTGCGCATTAGTGATCGTGGCATCGATTTGCGGCCCATCGACAGACTTGGGTGCCCCAGGTCCCGCTTTTGGGACCTGGGAAAGCATGATGTCGGCCCCAGTGGCTCCCGAGGCTGTGAACAAGCTCGCATGTCGAATGAACCGCCGGAACACCGTATCAGTCACCCCGGCCATCGGCGCCAGCACCGTCGCGGGCCGCACTGCCACCGCGCCCAGCCGCACTTCCGCAGGAACCCGCGCCGCCGCGGGCATCGCATGCTCCACCGGATTGTCCCAGTTCTTCTTCACCGTGAATCCCCTTCGCGGCATCGTTTTGTCTCCGGAGGCACGAACTGCTAATCGCTAGAGGCCAGCAGCTAGTATCTGTCTTTTTCCCCCAAACAAGCGTGAGCCTCCGCCGCGGCGGAGGCCCGTCCCTGAAATCCGTCGCCTCGGTTACTTTGCCGCTGCCTTCGCCTCGGCGGCCTTCGCGTACTTACGGCGGAACCGTTCGACACGCCCCGCCGTGTCGACCAACCGCTGTTTGCCCGTAAAGAACGGGTGGCAAACCGAGCAAATTTCCACGTGAATGTCGCCCTTGTGCGTCGACCGCGTCTCAAAACTGCTTCCGCAGGCGCACATCACCCGCACCGCGGCGTAATTGGGATGAATCTTTTCCTTTGGCATCGTCTGAATTGAACCCTTCCTGCAATTCTTCTCTATCAATATTGTAGGGGGATTCGCGCGGTCGCGCAATCTTCAGGGCAGGGAACTGCAAAAGCAGCTTCTAGCCATTAGCCTATAGCTTTTAGCTTCTCCGGCAATGACTTAAGGCTCCAACTCAACCGTGAAAGTCCACCCAGCACGAACAAGCTACTAGCTAAAAGCTAATGGCTAATAGCTGCCTCACCGAAAATCCCTCGACCGCACCTCCACTCGCGTGATCTCCAGCGGCACAATCCTCTGCGCCTTCATGTGAATCACCCCCTCCTGGTTCTGCACCGGCCCCTCGATGCGCAGGAACCGGTTCCGCGTCACCACCAGCCGGTCGCGCTCGAAAACATCCGGCGTCAGAATCACGTTGGCGATTCCCGTCTCGTCCTCCAGCGACAAAAATACAAATCCCTTCGCTGTGCCCGGCCGCTGCCGTGCAATCACGCATCCGGCAGTGCGCACGTACTTGCCGCTCCTGCACGCCTCCAGCTCCCTCGCCGCAAGAATCCCCTCCGCCCGCAGCGCCGCGCGGTGATACGCCATCGGATGCGGCCCCGTCGTCAGTCCCGTGCCTGCATAATCCGCCGCCAGCCGCTCCTCTGTCGTCATCTGTCTGAGCGGCATCGCCGCCCCGCCGCCCGCAGCCGCCTCGCTGCACTCACCCCCACACCCTGTCTCGCCCCGCGGCGCCGCATCACACCACTTCGTCCCATCAGCTCGCGAACTTGCATCGCCGCGCCCACGCTCCCGCCCGGCCTCCGCTCCGCGCAGCAGATCGCCCACCGGCCTTCCCGCCCACTCCACTTGCCACAGCGCATCGCGCCGGTGCTCCACTTCACCCAACGCATTCAGCGCCCCAATCTGCGCCAGCGCCACCAACTCTTTGCGATTCAGCTCCGGCACGCGCCGCGCTAAATCGTCCACGCTGGCAAACCCTCCCGCGCCGCGCGCCGCTATCACCGCTTCCGCCGAGCTCTGCCGCAATCCCTTCGCGTAATTCATCCCCAGCCGCAGCGAAAGCGATCCATCGGCCTCCGCCTCCAGCGTGCACAGCCACTCTGATCGCTGCACGTCAATCGGCCGCACGCGCAGCCCGTGCCGCTGCGCATCCTTCACCAGCACCGCCGGCGAATAAAACCCCATCGGCTGATTGTTCAGCAATCCGCACGTGAACGCCGCCAGATAATGCACCTTCAGGTACGCCGACGCATACGCAATCAGCGCGAAGCTCGCCGCATGGCTCTCGGGAAATCCGTACATGGCAAACGACGAGATCCCCTGCACAATGTTTTCCTGCGCCGCCGCATCCACGCCATTGCGCGTCATCCCCGCGCGCAGCCGTCCCTCCAGGTCCTTCATTCGCTGCATCGACCGCCGCATGCCCACCGCGCGCCGCAGCTCTTCGGCCTCCGCGCCCGTAAAACTCGCCACCGTCATCGCCATGCGCAGCAACTGTTCCTGGAACAGCGGCACGCCCAGCGTTCGCTTCAGCACCGGCTCCAGCAACGGGTGCGGATACGTCACCGCCTCCGTGCCCTGCCGCCGCCGCATATATGGATGCATCATCTTGCCCACAATCGGCCCTGGCCGGATGATTGCCACCTGCACCACCAGGTCGTAAAAACGCACCGGCGCATTGTGCGGAATCGACGCCATCTGCGCGCGGCTCTCCACCTGGAACATCCCCACCGTGTCCGCCTTGCGCAGCGTTTCGTACACCAGCGGATCTTCGGGCAGCAGCGCCAAATCCACCTGCTTGCCGTAGTGCCGTGGGATCAGCTCGATCGACTCCTTCAGCGCTGCCATCATCCCCAGCCCCAGCAGGTCCACCTTGATCAGCCCCATGTCCGCGCAGTCTTCCTTGTCCCACTGCACCACCGTCCGTCCCGGCATCGATGCGCGCTCGATCGGCACCACGCGATTCAGAAGTCCCGCGCAGATCACCATGCCGCCCGAGTGCTGCCCCAGATGCCGCGGCAGATCCTTGATGCGCAGGCACAGGTCCAGATAGCGCGCAATCCGCGGATGCCGCACGTCGAAGCCCGCCTGCGCAAAGTGCTTCTCCATCGTGTCGTTCGGTCCGCGCCACTCCCAGTGGCCCATCAGGCCAGACAGCCGTGCCGACTGTTCCTCCTCGAATCCCAGCGCCTTGCCCACCTCGCGCGCCGCCGACCGCCCGCGGTACGTGATCACGTTCGCTGTCATTGCCGCGCCCAGCGCGCCGTAGCGCTCGTACACATACTGGATCACCTGCTCGCGCTCGTCGCCCGATGCCAGATCGAGATCGATGTCCGGCCACTCGCCGCGGTTCTCGCTCAGGAATCGCTCGAACAGCAGTTCCATCCCCACCGGATCCACCGCCGTAATTTCCAGCGCATAGCACACCGCCGAGTTCGCCGCCGACCCGCGCCCCTGCACCAGAAATCCGCGCCACTGGCAGTAGCGAATAATGTCCCACACGATCAGGAAGTATCCGGCAAACCCCAGCTTCGCGATCAGCGCCAGCTCGTGCCGCACCTGTGCGCGCGCCTTCGCGAGCAAATGCCGCTTCGCCGGCGAACCGTACCGCTTGTGCACGCCCTCCTCCACGCGCTTGGCCAGAAAGCTGTCCATCGTCTCGCCCTCCGGCATCGGATAATGCGGAAATTCGTAGCCCAGATTGGCCAGCGTGAACTCCAGCCGCTCGCTCACAATGCGCGTGTTGGCAATCGCCTCGGGAATGTCGCGGAACAGCGCCGCCATCTCGCGCGCCGTGCGCATATGCCGCGCATCGTTGCGCGTGAGCAGTCGCCCCGCGCGGCCCAGCGTCGTATGATGCCGGATCGCGGTGAACACGTCGAGCAGCTCGCGATCCTTCTCCTCGGCATAGCGCACGCCGTTGGTCGCAATCACCGGCAGGCCCAGGCTCTCCGCCACACTGAGCAACATCTGGTTGCGGCACTCCTCTTCGCGCTCCTGGTGCCGTTGCAATTCGAGATACAAATTGCCGCGCCCGTAAATCGCTGCCAGCCGCTCTGCAATCTTGCGCGCCTCGCATTCTCCGCCGCGCGCGAGCGCTGCCGCCAGCGGTCCCTCCTCGCCTCCTGTCAGGCAAATCAGCCCGGCCGAAAATTCTTCCAGGTCCTCAACCGTTGCCGCGCCCTCCGCCTTCGTCGTCTCGCGCATCTTGAAGCGCGTAATCAGTTGGCAAAGATTCTGGTAGCCCACCTGCGAAGCGCACAACAGCACCACCCGCGCCGGCTCCTCGGGAAACTGGTGCGGCAGCCAGCTCGCCGGCGTCGCCCGATTGCCGAACGACGACACCGCAATCTCCGCGCCAATCTGCGCCTTCACTTTGCACGGCTGCGCCGCGGTATGAAAGCGCGCCGCGCCGTACACGCCGTTCCGGTCGGCCAGCGCCATCGCTGGCATCTCCAGCTCCACCGCGCGCTCAATCAACCGCTCCGGCAGCGACGCTCCAGCAAGAAAGCTAAACGCGCTCGTCGCGTGCAGCTCCACGTACTCGCCGTCTCGCGCCAACGCCGCCGCTCGCATCGGCATACCTACGTGTGGCTCCGCCGCGATCGCAGGCCTGTACTCATCGTTCGGATGGCAAACCGGAGCTCCCGGCGAGTGTGCATTCGGAACCCAGTGCGTATTCTGAATATCGATGCTCTGGTCAGTCGTAAAATGCCTCCAGCCGCCACGTATTCCGCGTTCGGTCGCGCGTCAACAGGCACGCCACCTTCGCGCCTTCACTGACTTCAGCAAAAGTTTCCTGCTTGTCATCCTGAACGGAGCCCTGCACAGCAGGGCGGGGTCGAAGGATCTGCGGTTGTCTTTCTCCTGCAGGCGGGACATTTGTTTTTGAGCTATCGCTGACACTGGCTTCCTCATCGTCGGCAAAATGATCATCGGCGAGTTTTGTATCAGGGCACGGCTGGTAGGTCGGGGATTCATCCCCGACTGCCGTATCGCTCGCAAAATGATCCTGGGTTCTTGTAAAACCCATGGAATGTTTGTCATCCTGAACGGAGCCCTGCACAGCGGGGCGGAGTCGAAGGATCTGCGGTTGTCTTTCTCCTGCAGGCGGGACATTTGTTTTTGAGCTATCGCTGACACTGGCTTCCTCATCGTCGGCAAAATGATCATCGGCGAGTTTTGTATCAGGGCACGGCTGGTAGGTCGGGGATTCATCCCCGACTGCCGTATCGCTCGCAAAATGATCCTGGGTTCTTGTAAAACCCATGGAATGTTTGTCATCCTGAGCGAAGCCCCGCACAGCGGGGCCGAGTCGCAGGATCTGCGGTTGTCTTTCTCCTGCAGGCGGGACATTTGTTTTTGAGCTATCGCTGACACTGGCTTCCTCATCGTCGGCAAAATGATCATCGGCGAGTTTTGTATCAGGGCACGGCTGGTAGGTCGGGGATTCATCCCCGACTGCCGTATCGCTCGCAAAATGATCCTGGGCTTCAGCCCCTGAGGGAAGACTCGATGCTTTGAAGGGGCACGGCTTTAGCCGTGCCGTATGATCAGCCAAATAGGCTGGGGCTTTAGCCCCTGAGGGAAGTTTTTCGACGCGCACCGCCAGCACATCCCACTCCTCACAGTCCCACGCACCGTCACACGATTTCAGCGCCCACCAGCAACCGCTCGTTCTCCACGGTCCATACGCCGCCGCAATCTCGTAAGAATTCTCCTGATCGCGAAAAACCGCCGGCTTCGCCGCGCGCACCGTCACCCGCACCAACCGCGCCGGCCGCACTCGCCGCAATGCCATCCGCGGGGTCGCCTCAATCTCGGCTTCGCTTCCACCGCTCGCAGCGAACCCCTCCATGCGGAATCCGCCCGCGCGATGCGTATCCTCCAGCACCGGCGAACCCACCCGCTCCTCGCCCACCATCGCGCGCAACCGCGCCAGCGTTACATCCAGCCGCGAGGGCTCGGGCGTCTGCGGCGCAAACAATCCCAACTGCACCTTGCCCTGCGCTCCCGCCTCCGCTCGCAGCGTGAGCCGAACCACCGCTGCCTGCGGCGGATGTGCTCCGATCTCCAGTTGCAGCAGCTTGAGCAGAAATTTCCGGTCCGTCGAAGGCACAGCCGGCCGGATCGTGCCGCAATGCGTTCCTCCGCCCTCCAGCCCCATCTCCGCCGTCAGCGTGCGCAGCGCCAGCGCCCGCCCCGCCGCCCGCGTCACCAGGCAATCGATCATGCGCGCGCCCACAAAGAGCAGGGAATCGATCTGCTCCACTGGTGTTTCAAACTCGCAAAACTCCTCGAGCGAAAACTCCGCTTCGATGGGCTCGAACGTATGCTCCGCCTCGCCGCGCGCCAACGCCCGCCACACGCGCGCCTTCGGCCCTATCCGCGCCACCAGATCGGCCTCGGGCAGCGCCGCCAACTCGCCCAGCGTGCCGATGCCCCACAGTGCGAAGGTCGCCGCGTACTCTTCATCCAGTCCCAACGCTGTAATCGGTAGCTTCTCGAGCGCCCCTGCCTCCGCGCCTTCTGCGATCACCGCGATCCCGTGGATGCCGGCCGCCTTCATCCGTGCCGCATCGTAGTTCGCGCTCACCGCAATCGACGCGCGGAATCCCGCCCCGGCCAGCTCCTCGCGCAGCCGCTCCGCCAACTGCTCAGACCGCCCAAACAGTCGCTCCGTGCCCGCAATGTCCAGCACAAAGGCGCACGCCGTTCCGCCGCCAGCCTCGCCAGTGCCAGCTCCTTGACCAGCCTCTTCGATCCGCGGAGAAAACTTCGCCGCGCACTCGAGCATCACCGCCCGCGCCGCGGTCTCGCTCTCCGCCGAGCGCTTCAGCAGGCGTCAGCCCGAGCCCGGGTCCCCAACGACGGGTGGCTCGTAGAGCCGGGGTCGTTGGGGTGAGTTCATGCTCTCCGCTTCCAGCCGCGTCATCCCCGCCGTCGCGCCCATCCGCGCCGCCTGCCGGTTCAGCGAGCAGACCCACTCCTCGGGCGCGCGCCCATCCAGCACCACCACCGCCTCAGTCTGCCAATCAGTCCGTAGACGCAGCAGCGCCTGCGCGGGAAACTCCGCCGCCCATGTGCACGCATACAGTCCCCGGCTCATGCGCGTCTCTCCAGATCCCACGCCGCATATGCCTGCCAGGTCGCGGCCGGAGGTTTTCGCGTCGTGATCTCGATCGGAGCTGACCGCTCTCTCTCGTGCCGCACGGCAAACTCGAAGCCGCGCAGCACCGTCCCACCCGCCGGCTCCGCGCGCCTCGCCGCGCACTCCAGCACCACCCCCGCGGCCGACTGCGCATACGCCCGCCGGCCAAGAACTACGAGACTGCACTGCGTCCGCTCCGCCGCCTGCCGGTATCGGAACCACGTCGCCAACGGAATGCGGCTCGCTTGCTCCGGAGCGGTATCGCCCAGGTCCAGCACAATCGCCGCGAATCCACCCGTCTGCAGCAGCAGATCCGTCGCCCTCAGCCCTTGCTCGAGTCGTGCCCATTCGGGTCTTGTCCACGACATGGGGTGCCCCATCCTAAAGTTCGCTGCATCGCGGCGAACTTTAGGATGGGAACTAGCTCCGCTCCCGCGCTCCCTCAGTCCCTGCATTTCTGTTCCCTGATCCCTGCCGGGGTCCCCAGCGAATGATTTGTGTTCGCTGGGGTGGCTGATCCCTGTTCCCTGTCTTTCCCCACAGCGCATCCACAGCAGTTGTTTCAGCCGCACTCCATTCGCCGCAGCCGACTCCGGATCGAACGCATCGTTCACATCCACCCACGCGCCCGACCGCCCCTCCGCCGTCCGCCCCGCCACAAATTTCAGCGCCAGGCTCGTCCGCCCCGACGACGCCTCTCCTGTCAGCTCGCTGATCGCGCCCACCGGCAGCCCGCCATGCAGCATTTCGTCCACTGCCGCAATCCCCGTCGCCGCAACCTCCCGAATCGCGCGCGGCGCAGGCGTCAGCGCCGCGGGAAACTTGCGTTCCAGCGCCCGCTCGATCTCCAAACGAAGTGCGGCGGCAGTAGGCATACGATCCGAGGCGTCTTAGTATTTTCGCCTTTTGTTCGCCTACTGTACCGCTAAAACACCCCGCCTGTCAAAGCCCAAATCCACAGATTCTTCTGAATTCTGGCCGGTTTCCCATTCCCGGCTTTGAGACGGAGAACTTGCGGAACGACCCACAGTAACTCTATGAATTATATATAGCTTACACACTTACAGAAGGCGGCATAGCCCTCCACCGCATAACTTCTCTAACTCCGCCAACCCCGTCCGCCGCGGCGGACTAACCCCGCTTTCCCGCCAGCTCCGCCCTTGCCGCCAGCCCCATCGCCATGGCCATCACCCGGTCGTCGTGCGTCCCTGCCTGCGCCCCGCTGCTCCCGTTCGACATCCGCACAAAGCTCCGGCACTCCCCCAGCAGCCGCCGGCTCTGGAACCGCTCCGGCTCCTCCACCAGCGCCGCGTCCAGCCGTCCCAGCATCGCCGGCCGGCTCACACTCGTTGTCAGCCAGCCCGCCTGCCCGCCCTGCCGCCCGCCCTGCATGTAGATTCGCCCGTACTTGCACGCCGTCTCCGCCAGCGCCAGAACCCCGCTGCCGTGGTTGTTCCGCTCCACCACCAGCCACGCCCCGTTGTACTCCGTCGCCAGATCGGTCACAAACCGCGCCAGCTCCAGCCCCCCCAAGTGCCCGGCAAACTCCGCGCACTGCAAGCCCGTCTCCATCTCCAGCACCTGCGCCGCCGAGTAGTCACCCTCGCTCCCGCCTCCCGCCGGATCCACCGCCACCAAATACTCCCTAGCCTTCACCGGCGGCAGCCAGATCTCCAGCTCTCCATTGTTGCGCCGCTTCACCGGCTCCGGAGCCGTCTTCAACCGCGCCTCCACCGCCGCCAGCTCAAACACGCTCTCGCCGCTCGCCAAAAAGCAGCTCTCCTCGTCTTCGGCATATTCCTGCCGCGCCAACCCGCGAAAGTCCGCCCGAATCCGCCGCCGGTACCCGATCTGCTCAAGCGTCAGCCCGTTCGCCGCCATCAGGCGGCGCTCCTCTTCCGTCAGGCTCGCCTCGTCCACCGCCTCCGCACGGTACAGCGGCTCCATCCACCATGGGAAAAAATGCCGCACCATCCCTGTCTCATCGGCCTTCAGCCACTCCTCGTGGAAGCACCCTCCCAACCCCAGCGGCGTTGACTCCAGCACCAGCTCCGCTCCCGGCGCCATCGCCGCCCTCAACCCCGCCAATGTCTCCGCCGCATCCCCCGGCCAGTGCGCCAGCTCCGAGCAGTGCAGATTCTGCACCGTCAGTCCTCGCCCCGCGTTCCGGTCCGCCGCGCTCACCACCCGGTACTGCGCATCGATCTCCGGAAACACGATCTGCCGCACGTTCGACTTTGCCGTTCTGAGCGGTCGCTTGCGCAGCCCGTCCGGCAGCCAATCCACAAACCGGTGCACGATGCGGAAGATCTCTTCCGCCGCCTCCTGCGTATGCGCCACCTCCAGCGTCAGAGTCCCCGGCTGCGTAATCGTCTTCAAAAAGAACCGCGCCGCCACCCACGTCGTCAGTCCCATCTGCCGCGCCTTCAGCACAATGTTCCGCTGGCCGCGCTTTTCCTCAAACGCCTTCTGCACTGCATTGGCCTTCAACTTGGCCGGCCGTCCCTTGCGTGTCCTCACCACCAGCAGCTCTTCCGCCAGCGCAATCGCCGCCGTGCGCCCGCCCAGGCTTGCCGGCTGCTGGTCCAGAATCCGCCCGTACTGCTCCAACTCCTTTCTGCCCCGCTTCACCAGGCACACCTTCCATACCGGCGTCTCAAACGCGCACTCTACCTCCGCTGCCGCCACACGTCTCCTCCTATGGCATCGTTCCTGATGGTTTCGAGCGCTCCACGCAAACAGGCTTAGCGCGCGGCTGCCCCGGCCGCGCGCCAAGCGAAGGCGCAAGCCCGCCCCGAGCCGCACCTCCAATCCCCAAGTGCTGCTACGCCTCAGTACCCGCCGCACCAGTATTTGATCGTGTATGCCGTCGACGCCGTCAGCGCCGTATTCGCCGTAATTGTGATCGCCGTCGTGCTCTCCGTCCATGTATTGCTCGTGATCACCGCGGTCGCGCTCTCGGTCGTCACCATGCAGTTGGCCTGGTTCGTATGCGTGTTCGGGAAGCTCAGCGTCGCCAGTGTTCCCGTCGTCGGGCTCGTCCCCGTCGTTAGCGTCACCGATCCGCTCACGCCGTCGCACACGTGGCTCGTTGCGCATGCAATCGACGGGCCCGACCCGGCCGCCGCGCCCGCTGCCACGCCCATCGTGCCCGTCCCCATGATGAATTTCCCCTGCAGAAAGCCCGTCGCCGTCGTGTTTCCGCTGCCCGTCACTTGGAAAGCCGAAGTCGAGTAATTCGAGCCGCCCTCATACACGATGAACCCGGCCGTTCCCGACCCGCTTGTGTTGTTGATCACCACCGCATTGGCCCCGGCTCCGGCATTGATCGTCGTATTCGCGTTCTGCGGGAAAATGGCGCGGTCCAGCGAATTCACTGAGTCGGTCACGCGCAGATAGTTGCTCGCGTCCTTGCGCACCTGCCATTCCGCGGTCCCCGAATAGTTGTTGAACTCGACCGCGCCAATCTGGTCCGCGCTCGATCCCGGCTGGATGGCCAGCGTCTGATTCGAATTCGCCCCATTCTCGAGCGTCACGTTGCTCTGCATGGTGGTCGCTCCGGTCAGCGTCTGCGTCCCTGTCACGCTCAACGTTCCACTCAGCGTCTCCGACGCCCCACCGAGCGTTCCGCTCACCGTGGGAGCCGTCAGCGTCGGGCTCGTCGCCAGCACCACGTTTCCGCTTCCCGTCGTGGCCGCGCTTACCGGCTGCCCGCTGCTGTTACTGCCCATCACCGTTGCGCTTGCGGGCACCGCTCCGCCGTTGATCTGCGTCGCGTTGGCATTCCCCAGTTGTCCCTCCAGTTGCCAGTACGTCCCGTCATAGGTCGTGCTGATCCAGTGCCCGGCCAGCACGTCGTTCGCCGCCAGGCTGCTGCTGTTCCCCCACTTCTTGATGGTCGCCGCCGAAGCTCCGTTCACCGCCAGCGTCGCCGATCCCGTGTTCGCCGCGTTGAAGTTGATCGAAATCGTGTCGCCTGCGGCGGGCGTGAACGCTGGAGAAGTCGTGCACGAGTAAGCGTTGCCGCTGTTCGTCGTCGTGCACGAGCGCGGCACCGACTCATTGTGCGCCGTCGCCGCGGTCGGCTGGCTGCTCGCGTTTGTCGCCAGCAGATTGGCCGAAGCCGGCACTGCGCCGCCGTTGATCATGCCCACGGTCGTCGCGCCCTGCGTTCCCGTCACATCCCCGCTCAAGCTGCCAGTAAAATTCGTCGCGCTAGTCGCGCTCGTTGCGTTAGCGACCGGCGTCGAGCCGATCGCGCTCACAATTTGCGCCGCCGTCGCCGCTGTCGGCTGGCTTCCCGCGTTCGTCGCCAGCACACTGGCCGAGGCGGGCACCGCTCCGCCGTTGATCCCGCTCACTGTCATCGCGCCCTGCGTTCCCGTCACATCGCCGCTCAAGCTGCCGGTAAAATTCGTCGCGTTAGTCGCGCTCGTTGCGTTGGCAACCGGCGTCGAACCGATCGCGCTCACAATCTGCGCCGCCGTCGCGCTCACCGGCTGCCCGCTCGCATTTGTTCCCAGCACGCTAGCCGAGGCGGGCACGGCTCCGCCGTTGATCTGGGTAACGGTGGGGTTCGGATAGCTCCCCCCAAGATCGCCGCCGGCCGCGCCGCTCGGAGCTAGGCCCGAAGGCGTGCCCGAGATCTGCGAGTACGCCACCTGCGCGCACGATGGACCGCTGGTCGTGTCTCCCGTCTCGTATTGGCTCGTGGGGCAGGAGCTTGTCCCGGCCTTTGCCGTCAGGCTCGATAGCGGCACGCCGCTATCTTGCTCCTGGCCGGAAGTGCCGGTGTAAGTAACCAGGTCGCCGGAGGCGGAAGTTGCTGGGCCGGTAGGAACCGCAGCGCCGCCGCCCGTGGTGCTGATTGGTGTTGAACTCAACACCGGCTGCTGGCCGTTGTAATCATGCTGGTATGGCCGGATCGCAATGTACTCCAGTTGCGCGTCGTTGTCTGTGCTCGTGACGCTGACCCCAAAGTTCTGACCGGAATAGGATGTAAAATCAACCGGCACCGAAGCAACTGACCACGTTGACGAGCAACTTGGCGAGGCAATTCCCAGCTGTGTCGCTCCTGCCTGCACCGCGACCGTCGCAGATGGAGAGGCAGCGCATTTGATCCCGAAATAGACGATTCCTTTCGTCGCCGGAACGGTCGTCCCGATGACCGCCGCTCCGCCGCTCCCCTGTGCGAGTAGGCTATAGAAATCCGCAATATAGGGATTCGCGCCGGGCACAGCGAAGGATTCACCGAGGAGCGCGGTGGAATCGAGGGAGACCCCCGCCCCCTGGCTCAAACTGCTGCTCTTGAAGTCGTCTGGACCGAACAGAAGGTCGAGGGCATTCGGGTACGGCGTTGCGACGTTCCCCCCTAGAATGAAATCGGCTGTTTGCACACCGGCCGGCTGGTCGAAAATCGTCTTCAAATTGACTGCACGCCTAGAGCTACTGCCGCCTCCGCTAGGCTCGAAGCCGCTAAAAGGAATCTGATTACCGACCCCCTCGTTCACTACAGGCTGTAATCCGCTCGCAATTCCGAGATTGTTTCTTGAGCCATGCACCTGCAAAGTGCCACCGAACCCACAGCCGATACAGACCGAATCAGAAGCATCCCAGATCGGGCCAGTCGAACTACCAGGACTGCCCCCTAAATATGTATTCATAAAAGTATCGCCGTCACCACCCACGCGCCAACCCGTAGAATTTGCAGCGTTGCTTTCGATCTCTGGAACCTGAACATTCCAGTTGTTCGCGCCGTCATTGTCAGAAACACCTGAACTCAAAATCTGTGGGCCATAACCACTCGTATCATAGAACTGCATCTCACTGAGGTTAGCTAAAGCTCCGTCATAACTGATCCAAGGATAAGCAGCCCATATCCCGCCCCCTCGCCAGTTCATGTAATCCTGCAAGCCCTGTGAGAGATATGAATTTAGTTCCGTACCAACAAACATCACACCAAACTCGGTTCCTGCCACAGTCACGTTGTTCGCCATAAAACCGTACGGTGCATAGCAACCCTGCATAAACAATCCGGTAGAAGCGTTTTGGTTCGCGTTCGACAGACCATAGAATTTAACGTTCGTTAACTCATCGGCGTCATTGCCGGGACGTCCTCTCATTGTCCAGTTCGCGCTGTTCCCGTCCTTGCAGTCAAAGGCCAGACCAGCGTTCCCGATAGTCTGCGTAACAGCCAATCCCGCGACAGAAATATAAGCCACAACGCCAGAGACAGCAGTTGAGGCCGTAGCAGCCAGCGTTACCGTATCTGGCTGCGTTGAATAACTCGGACAAGGTGAAACAGAAAGAATCGTAGTAACGAGATTCCCGCCGCTTGGCCCTGCTCCATTCACTTGAATGGCCTGTCCCACATCGCCGCAAGTGAACAGCGCGTGGGGAGAGGTGATGACCGCGCTACCTAGACTCATCGCAGCATCTTGTACCCAGCGACCCGGCCAGCGGTGCGGAAAACTGGAAGAAGCGTTGACCGAATCGGCTACTTCAAAAACAATGTCACGAATCGACCACGAGATTCTAGGAGCAGCAGTAATGACTGTCGTCGGATCGGGAGCTTCAAAAATATCCTCTCCCGGCATTCCTTTAATGACAACTCCAGCGCTTCCCTCTGCGGGATTGATTCCAACTGGTTGCTGACCCTCCAACGAGACGCCATACCACGGCAAGGTGCTCGTCAGGTAGCAGCCTCCCGGCGGCAATGGAAAATAGACCACCGCAGGCGGACTCGTAGCATTGGCAGCGTTCAATGCGGCGGTAAGCGCTGTCTGGTCGTCAGTCGAGCAGTCGCCCTTAGCGTTGTAGGGCGGCGCCATTACATTGATTCTCGTATTGACGCTGGCATTTAGGGCGGGCCCGGTCAGTGGGCTTGCAAAAGTCTGCGCAGTTGTGGCTGCAGCGGAAAGACCTCCCAGGTTTGCTAGCGCGCCGCTTGCGCTGCTCGCTCCGGTTCCTCCCGCAGTCAACGGGACCGCGCTCATGCCTCCGATTGCCGTGCCATTCGTCGTGTAGTATGCAATCTGCCCTGAGTTCCCCGAGTTGATCGTACCGTCCGCGCCTCCCGTTCCTGATCCGGTTCCGCAGGGCGAACCGGTGTTCGTAATGTATCCCGAGTTATCGATTTGCAGGCAAAAGTCCCCCGACGAAGCCGCCAGCCCGGGAAACTTGATTGCATTCGGCGCCACGAATGCGGCTTCGAGGCTCGTACTCGATCCCGAATAGATATCCGTTTCTGCTCCGGATCCGGTCTCGTAGTTCAGCCGGATATGTCCCGTCGAGTTGCTCGCATCAATGTAAGTATCCCCGCTATTCGTGTTCTGGTACGCCTTAAAGCTGTCCAATCCGCCTGTCGCCGAGTTTAGCGCCCAGTTATTGTTCGCGTCCTTTACCAGATACCACTGGCTGACATTGTTCCAGTCCTTATAAGTAAAAGACCCCTTCTGGCTCGTCGTAAGCCCTGGAGTGAGATAGTAATCGACCTCCGCATCCGCATTGTTGCGGACGATCATCGTTCCTGCCGATTGCGAAGTCCCATCCACCTGCAGAGTTCCGTCGAACTGCGCGTCTCCAGCCTTGTCCACAGTGGCCACCGCCGCCGGCGTAGCGCCGCCGCTGGCAAAGGTCACGCCCCCCGTGCCGGAGTTCGTCGAGCAATTGAAGCAGACCATTCCCGTCCCCGCGGCGTTCAGCGCGGTTTGATTGTTGGTGCTGCTCTGCCCTGGATTCCACTGCTGGATCTGCAGCCGGTACACGTTGTTTAGCAGATCCTGCATCTGGTAGAGCTGCTGCCCGCCCGTGGCGTCGCTGAACCCGTAGAGCCAGCGGTAACCGTAGTCGGTCTGAATCTCATTCAGTAATCCGCGCTCGTTTCCAAGGGCGATTCCCAGCCGGAAGTGATTGGTTAGCGTCGCGTCCTGCTGGCTCATGTACCAGTCACCATTCAATGCGTTGAAACTCCGATGAAACGTATCGAGGAAACTGTTGCGCGTGCCGTTGTCGGTGAGTTTGCCGGTGAACATCGTGCCGCCCGTCATCCAGTTGTTGTACGCGCTCCCCGCGTCCGCCACCACCTGGTTTGTCGAGTTCTCGTTCCGCAATCCTACGATCGTATTGTTCTGTGCGTTCGGTCCTAAGTGCAGCGCCGTCGAGCATCCCTCTACATCTCCTCCCGTAAACGTATTTCCATCGCCTTGTTGTAAGTTGATTCCGTAAGTGGCGCTGACAGGCGCGCCGCTGCTCGTCGGACAATCGATATGCAGCCGCACAAACTCGCTCGCATTCATCCAATCCGTTGTCGCCGGATTCGCAACTTGATGCCCAATCGCGTTCACCGCTGTCCCGAACCCGCTGAGCTGGTCATCCAGAAACGTTCCGCCGGTGTAATTCCCCGTCCCATCCAGCGTCATGCCCGTCTGGTTTGAGTTACCCAGGAAATAAAGGCTTTCTAAGTCCATCTCCTGCGTCCGGTACGCCGCCAATCCCTCGGCCGCCGCGCTCGTGGCTGCGGTCGTGTTGATCACCATGTTGTCCATGTGGAAGCCCTGCGTATCCGTCGCGTAGGTTGCATCGCCTACCTGCACCATTGCGCTCGCGCCCGAGTACGCCAACACCGTTCCGCCGATGCTTCCGCTTGCCGCCGTCCCGCCGCGCAGCGCGCAGCCGCGCAATGCCACATTCCGCGTCCCCGCCGTCACGATAATCTGGTTCGCCGTTGTAATCGTTGCGCAGGGCAGCAGCACTGCCACGTTCCCCGTCGCGATCGTCAGATTCTCGTCCCAAGTCAGGTTGCCGGTAAAGTTCCGCGCGTCACACGTCCCGCCGTAACTCGCATTCACTGCGTTCACGCATGCCTGGATCTTCGCCCCGATATCCGCGCCCGGAAATTGATCCACCTGAAAGGCTGAACCAACCCGGCCGCTTCCGGCCAGGGCTGAGTAAGCGCCCCCGCCCGGCAGTGTCCCGCCTCCGCCATCCAGTTGCGTTCCGTAGCTCGCTGAGTTCGTCGCGTTCCACACCGTGTATCCGCCGTTGCCCTTCAGCAGATTTCCGGCAAAGAACGTCATATTCTGCCCGCCGATCAGATTCACCGGCGCTGCCGTATCCCACGTTCCCGCCGCGTTCAGGCTCGCCGTCGTTGTCGCCGAGCAGCCCACTCCACCTTGCGTGACTGTCACGCTTGCAATCGAACCGTCCGCATTCACCGCTGCTGTTGCCTGCGCCGAACACATCCCGCTGAACGCGACCGGCACGCTCGTCCCATACGGATCCCATCCCAATCCGTGCTCGCTGCCCAACGTCACCGCCGTCACCGCGCCGACCGCCGTCGTCACCGTCAGCGCCGGCTGCACCGCGTTCCATTCCGGCATCACCACCGCGTTTCGCACCGTCCAGCCTTGTTGCGGATTTTGCCCGTTTCCGCCGAGGTCCAGCACCAGTCCCGTTGGCGGCTCGCCCGTCGCCGCCGAATTCCCCGCCAGCGCCACCACGTTATCCAGCACGTTGTTCGATCCCGCCGCCGCCGCAAACGCGTGCGTCGCCTGGATGGTCACGTTCTGCCACCGGTTCGAGTCCGCGCTCAATCCCGCTGGCGCCGTCCCCGGCAGCCCCGGAATCGCAATCCCCGTATTCACCCCGCGCACGTCGATATTCCGGAACTCGCTCCACTGCGGCCACTGCGCCAGGTAGATCCCGCACGTATGCGTCGAGTGCGCGCCCCCATACTGCGCCGCCATCGGATCCACGCCCGTCGTCGCGATCTCCACGTTCTCGACCTCCGCCACGCGCAGCCCGTTGCCGCCCATGCCCGTCGCCGCCTGCATCGCGATCCCGCAGTTGCCTACCCACCACGCCGCGCCTATCCCCGCCGTTCCCGTCAGTCCGTTCCCCCCCGGCGAAAGAATCGAATTCGTCTCCATCGGCCGGCTCACTTGGCAGCTTCCTGCCGCCGCGCGCCCCTCCGCGGGCATGCACGACACATCCGCGCTCTGGTCCACGTAAATTGTCAAATCGTGCAGCCGCGCATTGTTCAGGATGTTCGTCGCGTCCGGCCCCGTCTCCAGCACGTCCTGTCCCGGAAACCCCATCAGCGCCGAAACCTGCTTACCCATCCCTCCAATCGACTCCCCATGCCAGGCCAGTGCCCGCGTCTTGCACGTTCCCTGGGGAATCGTCAGCGCCACCCCGTGAGCATTGGCGTAGTCCAGCGCCTCCTCGAGCGCGTTCGTGTCGTCCGTCACGCCGTCGCACACCGCGCCGAACTCCTTCACGCTCCGCTCCGCCTGCTGCGCTCCGCTGGTCCGCAGATCCGTCACCCGCACTCCGCTCACGTTCGTAAACGTATCCGTCCCCGCGTACGTCGGCGGAATCACCATCGCCCCATTCGCCCCCGCCGCGTTCATCGCGGCCTGCAGCGTCGTCTGCGCGCTCGCCGCCGTCGGAGCCTGTACGCCATTCACCGCGGGCGTCGTCAGTGCGCCGGTCATATTTCCCCCCGCCAGCGGCACCGCCGTCGCCACCTCCACATCCACGTAATGCTTATCCGCGGCCTGCAACGGCTGCGTCGGATCGGCGCTCAAATAGAGCGGCCCCGTCAGCGTTCCGCCCGTCGCCGTCATCCCGCTTCCGCTCAGCTCCGCGATCGCCTGGTCCACGTACGCCTTGCTCACCGTCTGCACCGCCTGCGCCGCCGGCATCACCTGCGCCTGCACCTGCGCCAGCGTCGCCTGCGCCGCCGCCGGAACCACCCAGTACTGCGTGCTTGTCGACCCGTCGCTCATGTAGAAAACGGCTGTGTAGTACTCTCCCGCGGGCGTCGCTCCCACATTCGGCGCGAGGTTCACGCTCACAAATCCATCCGTCCCGATCGTCACAGTCGTCCGGTCCGCCGCTACCGCCTGTCCCGCCGCGGTCGTAAACGCCGGCCAGCTGATCGCCACGGTTCCCCCGCCCGGTTGCCCGTTCGCCAGAAACACCGTCCCCTCGACCGTCGTCGTGCTCACCGCTTGCGCCCACGCCATCGCCGCCAGCGCCATCGCCAGCAGGCACACGCCAACTCCGCGCACCATACGCCGCTCCTGGGTGCCCCACCCTCGGCGCGCCTTTGTTTCTGTGCCTAGGGTGGGAATCTGCAAACTCTCGTCCATCATGAGCTCCATTTCCATCGCATCCTTCTTCTCGTTGCGAATTCAAAAAACCCTGCCCGCCGCGGCGGACCATGGCGGATCGATCCGCCTCAGCCATACACAAGCCACATTTCAAATGCCCAAAGCCCGCAACCAATCGCTCCAAGCCGGCAGCTGTATGCTAAAAGCTAAAAGCTAAAAGCTAAAAGCTAACGGCTAATAGCTGTTCTTTTCACGCCGCCAGCTCCTTCTCTTTCTCCTTCGCTTGCTTCTCCTTCTCCATCTCCTCGTTCCACCGCGGCTCCAACGTCAGCTTCTCCGCCACGCTCAGCCCCTCCCACCCCGAGTCGTCTTCGCCGTCCTTCTTCTTCTTCTCCATCAGCGCCAGTACCATCGCCGCGCTACGCATGTCGCCGTCCTCCGTCTTGTTCACCAGGCTCACCGCGATCTTGTCGCACTTCGCTTTCACCACCTTCTTCACCCAGTGGCGCAGCGCCTTTCTCGCCCCCTTATACTCTTCTTTCTCGATTTTCTCCGCCGCCTTCTTTCCGCCCCTCTTCGGGTTCGTCGCCTTGGTGCTGCTCTTCGGCTTTTTCCCCGCGGCCTCCTCGCCGCCCATTCCACTCACCTCTGCGTTGTCAGCCCCGCCGGCCTTCGCGTTATCCTTGCCGCGGGCCTTGCGCGGCGCCTTCACTGCCTTGCTCTTCGCCTCTCGCTTTTTCTTGTCCAGGTTGCTCCTGCCCATCGCTCCACCATTCCGGCCACCCATCCACGGTACTTCCCTTGCGCCCCTTCGCTTTTGAACCGCGGCTTTCAGAACCCGCCGCGGAGCGGATCTTCGCTTCCACTCCGCCCCCTCGCGCGGATCCCGATTACCTACTCACGCGGCCCCGCTTCTTGCCGCAGAAAAGGAAAAGGGCAACTCGCTCATCGAGTCGCCCCTCCGTTCTTTTCTTCTTCCCTTTGCCGGCGCGCCCCGCGGCCGTGGCCTGAAGAAGATCGGAAAAGCCTCTTCGGCTCCTCCGTCAGTCAGAATCATTTCGTTACGATTGCTTTTAGCTTACTCCATCCGGCATAAATTACCTGCAAACTTCGCGCATCAAATTCTACGCTATGTTTTCAGTCACTTACGCAAAAATCCGCCCCGCGGACAGTTGACAAGCCCAAACCCGCCCTCGCCCACCGTCGATAAAAAACTCCCTCAGCCACCATTCGGGCTCCCTTTGGCGAAAACACCTCGAACCGGTCGCACAAACCCGGTTTTGAAAGGGCACGACCGGGGCACCCACCCTGTGGGTGGGTCGCGTGCCGGAAAGCCTCAAGAATCAACGCGGCTTTAGCCGCTGAGGGATGGGTTTTCCGAGAGCTTGAGTTCCACCACAGGCCGTTAAGCTGCCCGCCCCCAACCGGGCCGGTAACGCCTAACCTGCATTTCTCACACGGCGCGAGAAACTTGTAGCGCCGGCCTCCTGACCGGCTGTGGTGCGGGCCTCCAGGCCCGCACCGGTTATGCGGTGGCCGAAAACGCATGATTCCTTCGATGATCGCCATGGCTGTGAGAAATGCGGACTAACCTGCCGGCGCCAGAGCGGTTCTCCAATCGATGTAAAGCGAAGCCACCTTGAACGACGCCGGACACTCCGCAGAAATTGGAGAACTGCCAAGCCATCCCATCGAAGCCCACCTCCCGGCCGCCTCCACCAGAGCCGCCTTACCGTTGCTGATCCATCCCGGTGAGTGACTCGGCGATGATGCATAAACTGAGCGCCGAACACGGACGGAGGCACCTGATTACTGACGCACAGGCTCGACCAAAGTGCTACATTGGAGAGACAAATCCATATGTCCAAATTGGCCAAGCCAACAGTGGGAATCCCGGTTTCGATACTCCAACGGCCGCTCCACTTCTCGTACTGGCCAATGCACAAAGGAAGCCGGCGTTATGGGCTACAATCCAATCTTTTTGCCGCGGACCCGTGGACGATCATAAGAGACAAAATCCGCACCGACTGCCCATCGTCTGCCCGCCAAGAGGCGAATGCATGCGTAGAGCAGGCGAGCGATTTTTTCAGTTCGTCTCAGACCTCTGTAATCACAGCAGCGCGCCCGTTGCAACTCTACTACTGCTTCTTGAACCTTGTTAAGGCACTGATACTTACTAAAGGGAAAGTTCCCACCTTTGACCAAGCTGGCCACGGACTGAGCGAAAGACTCGCAACGGGGGGAAGAGAACTACGCGACGCGTACCTAGACGCCTACCCTTCCCCGGGGACGCAAGGAAGACGCCAAGTTTTCGGCGAATTCTACAAGCTCCTTTACGGTCGGAATGTCGCAGCCAATACAAGATTCGATTTATCTCTGCTGATACCGCAAATCCTTCCGGGGCATAGGCTTTGGGCGCGGGCTGCGAATAAGCAGGAGCGATTCATTTCGATCCATGAAATTCGGTTCATGCAGAATTCGGCAAATGAACTGTGGCTAGATCTTATGGTTATCGCTGACGATCTGACTCGTTTAGGAATAACCCGGAAGCAACTCCTCGAGGAATCGCGCCTTTCCGCGACATTCCACGAAGTACAATGCTCCGAAATTCAGGACGGGCGCAAACTCCTCCGCTTTGAGCAGACTTCGCGCACACACTTCGCGCACCGACCGTCTGACGAGATCCAATCGCTTGTTGACGGATTCAAGAGGAATATCTGGGTTACGGTAAATGGTGCTCAGCCCTACCGGAGGTATTACGTCTACTTGGCCCCAACGTCCGAACATGGTGCGGTTCTTCATCAGTTGCTTTCCATCTACGCGGTTACGTTTTACTTGGGTTCAATCACTCGCTATAGGCCCCAGCTTTTCGATACGTTTCTTGCGGAAGCTTCCGGCCCTAGAATCGAAGAATTTGTCAGCGTTCAGCCGCTGCAGTTCATCTACTTAATGGCTTCAGAGTTTGCGATGCAGGAAGTCACAAAGCCAGCGCTGATTTGACGAACGGACTCCATCTCTGTGTGGAATCTCGATTGACGCCTAACGCACTCATCTAACCTTGTGAACCGAATCGATACTGGCAAACGGGCTTGTCCCTCATCTCTTCTCTGTCACTAGGGGGCCAGAAAGTCAGACGCCGCTCCGGCCCTCCTTACCACGTGCCTGCCCCTCCGCAGTGCCCTGAATCCTGACTCGCCGACCGCTCCCCGCTCCTCGCTCCCTGCCTTTCTACTCCCTACTGGCTACTCCCTACTCCCTGTTTTCCCGCTCCCTACTGGCTACTCCCTACTCCCTGCCTTTTCCCAGCCTCTTCCTCCAATTCTGCCGCTCCGCCAGCTCCATCAGCGTCTTGCCCGCGCGCGGAACAATCGCATACACCACCTTGCAGTCCATCGCCTCCGCTGCCTTCTCCATGGCCCGCAGGCTGATCGACTTCTGGTCCTCGCTCCTTTCCAGCCTGTAAATCACTGAGGCGTTCACCTCCAGCTCTCGCGCCATATCCGTCGCATGAACCCCCAGCGCCTGCCGCACCCTTTTCAGCCACTGCGGAGAATACGACGCCTTCTTCGCCGCAATCCTGAAATACCGCTGTTCCCTGTCCATCCTCGCCCGCGCCAACACCCGTTCCTCGTTTTCCATCTTTGTTTTTCTCTCTTTCTGGCCCTTGGCCCCTCGTCTTCGGTCTCTGTTCACTGATCTCTAAGTTCCCATCTCTCCGCCCCGCCAGCGCCGCTAACTCCGCCAACTCCGCTAACTCCGCCAACTCCGCTAACTCCGCTAACTCCGCTAACTCGCTCCCTGTCTTTCTACTCCCTGCCGGGGTCCCCAGCGACAGGTGGCTCGAAGAGCCAGTGTCGCTGGGGTGGCTACTGGCTACTCCCTATTCCCTGTCTTCCTTGACACGCCTGCTCAACTCTCGAGTCTCTCCTCTCCGCCCCGCAGGCGCACCAATTCGCCCACGTGCGCACCCGCGCCCGCCAATCTGCCAACCTGCTAAGTCATTGATTTCGGAGCCCCGCCAGCCCCGCTCACTCCGCTAGCTCCGTTAACTCCGCTAGCCCCGCTAGCCCCGCGAACTCCGCTGTTCTCTATCTACCACTGTACCTACTTCTTCGAATTAATCTGCAACGTTTAACAAATAATCGACGATTTTTCTTGTTTCCGACGACCTGTAGGTGGAGCGATTCGCCAATTCCTCCACCTGCAGGTCATATTTCCAGCGAGCTCGCGATGCGACGATTTTTCTCCTGCTCACAAATCTCCATTTCCTCCACCTGCAGGTCGTCACTTTTCCGCCTCATCGCCTTCCGTCTCGCTCCTTCCGCTGACCCCACCAACTCCGCTAGCTCCGCCAACCCCACTAACTCCGCTAACCCCGCTGCCTCACTGCTACCATTCCCCTATGCCTCCCATGACGCGCAGCTTGCGCTTTGCAGCTCTTTCGCTGGCTCTCGGCGCAGCCTCCATCCACTCCGCCCGCTCCCAGGACTCGGCCGCATCCCCCGCGCAAGCCACCCTCGCGCCTTCCTCGGCTCGCCTCGACGAAGTCCTCGCCAATCAAAGCCGCGGCCGCTCCATCGCCCAGGTCGCCGTCTCGCCCGATGGCAAACGCCTCGCCTGGCTTGAAGCTGGCGAAATTCGCGTCGCCCCGCTCTTGAACCTCGACCAAAGCCAGACCGTCACCGCCGCCTCGCCCGGCCAGCTCTGCAACGCCTCCGATTTCGTCTGGTCGCCTGATTCCACCGCCCTCGCCTTCTTCTCCGATTGCGCCGACCCCGGCGAACAAACCGACCTTTATCTCTCTCATCTCGACGGCAACCCCGCGCGCCGCATCACCAATCTCAATGGCTACGTCGATGCGCCTGCATTCTCGCCCGACTCTGCCTTCATCGCTTTTCTCTACGTCGAAGGCGCCACGCGCCCGCCCGATGCGCTCGCCGCCGAAACCCCGCCCTCCGGCGTCATCGGTGAAGATCACATTGAAGTTCAGCGTGTCGCCCTGGTCCCGGCCGGTGCTTCCCAACCCGCCGTCCCCGACTTTGTCACGCCTCCCAACCTTCACGTCTTTGAGTTCGACTGGTCGCCCGATTCCCAATCTCTCGCCTACATCGCCGCCGATCCGCCCGGTGAAGATAACTGGTGGGTCGCCAAGCTCTACACGCAACCCATCGCTGCGGGCGGCCCATCCTTCCCGTCCTCCGCGTCAAATCGAGGAAAACAAGAAGGATCGGAGGGCAAGCCCACCGCCATCCTCGCCCCCTCTGACGTCTCCGGCCCGCTCCACGGCCTGCAAATCGCCGTGCCCCGCTGGTCGCCCGATGGCAAATGGATCGCCTTCATTGGCGGCCTCATGAGCGATCAGGGCGTTACCGGCGGCGACGTCTGGGTCGTCTCGTCTGCCGGCGGCCAGCCCCGCGACCTTACTCCCGGCCGTCCAACCTCCGCCGAGTGGATCGCCTGGGATGACAACCAACACCTCTACGTCAGCGAGCTTGCCGGCGGCGACTGCCGGCTCGTTCGTCTGCAAATCCCCGCGACCGCTGGCGCCGCAACCACTTTTGGCGAACCCGTCTTCACCATTCCCGGCGATGTGGGCTCCGGCCAATTCGATCCCAGTCTCTCCACCACCGCCGGCCGCTCGCTCTTCGTCTTTCAGGCTAGCAGCTTTGACCATCCACCCGAGATCTACGTCGCAACAGCATCTGTCCCTGGGGCTGCGTCCGGCTCCGCCGGCGCCGCGTCCGGCGCCCGCAGCGCTTTCGTCGGCCTCACCCAACTCTCCCACTTCAACGATGGCGTCAAGCCGTCATGGGGCGAATCCGTTTCGCTCGCCTGGACCAACGACGGCTTTCACATCCAGGGCTGGCTCTTGCTCCCCGCGCACTACGATCCATCAAAGAAGTACCCGCTTCTCGTCGAGGTTCACGGTGGTCCTGCCTCGTCGGTGCTCTCGCGCTGGAACGGCGGCGCCGGCGGCTTCAGCGCCACAGCCTTTTCCGCGCTCGACTACTTCGTCCTCATGCCCAATCCTCGTGGCAGTTTCGGCCAGGGTGAAGCCTTTACACAGGCCAACCGCAAGGACTTCGGCTATGGCGACCTCCGCGACATTCTTGCCGGCGTCGATACTGTCCTCGCCAGGTACCCTGTGGATCCCAGCCGCGTCGGCATCGCCGGCTGGAGCTACGGCGGATTCATGGCCATGTTCGCCGTCACCCAGACCCATCGTTTTCGCGCCGCGGTGGCGGGAGCGGGCATTTCCGACTGGCTTTCCTACTACGGTGAAAACTCCATCGACAGGTGGATGATTCCGTACTTCGGCGCCTCGGTTTATGACGACCCGCAGGTCTACGCCCGAAGCTCCGCCATCAACTTCATCAAGAGCGTCACCACCCCCACCCTCACTGTCGTGGGCGACCGCGACGGTGAATGCCCCGCGCCGCAGTCCTTCGAGTTCTGGCACGCACTGCGCGATCTGCATGTTCCCACGCAATTGGTTGTTTATCCCAACGAGGGCCACGCATTCGCTGATCCAACACACCGGCGCGACGTGCTCGAGCGCGCTGTCGACTGGTTTGCCCGGTACATGCCGCCCAGTCCCTGATCGTCTTTCTGCTCGCCATCCAGCCCTGCGACAGTCTATTCGGCAGAGGCTTATAGCCATTCCACTCGATGCCAGAGGCAGGCCCGTCCTGATACACTTTTTCCTTGGAGTTTATAGCGTGCGTTGCTCCCCTCCGGCCGCATGCGGCAGCGTGCCGGGGGGAACCTGTGGCTTGGGTGCGACTCACTTGGTGCGGTCCAACCCTGGACATGGGAAGGGGCGGTTATAACTCACTCTTCTTTACGTGCTTTTTCAAGACCGTTCCGCAGTTCGACGGCGCGGGGCGGGGAGGATTCATGCGGCGGTTCTTGACGCTTATTTGTCTGCTTGGCTTGGCCGTTCCGGCCGGAATTTCCATCTCCGGTTGCACCCGCAATCCGGCGGGGAAGTATTGCAACGGCCTCGGCTATGGCTTGCTCGACACCCAGGTGGCCAACATCACGCTGCAACCGCAGATCTCGGGCATTTCGCTGGCCTACGGGCAGACGACCGCGATCACGCAGCCGACCGCCACCACCTGCAAGGGCGACCAGGCTTCGATCGCTTCAGGATCGCTTAGTTACGGCACCACCAACAATCAGTTGGTCGACATCTCGCCTAGCGGCGGCCTCTGCGCCGGGACATGGAACCGCAACACCGGCGGTGGCATCGCCGACTATACCTACTGCTACTACCCCAATCCGTTACCGTCGACCGGCGGATTGCCCTACGGCATCGCTTACATCACGGCCACTGCCGACTCGGTCACATCCAACCCCGTCACCGTTTATGTTCACGCCCCGATTTCCAGCATCAGCCTGGTGACGAATTCTGTCTCGAGCTCTGCTCCGCAGCAATGCTTTTCGCAGAACCAGCAAGCGCAACTCGACGCCCAGGCATGCTATGTGAGTAATGGCACGCTGTATGAATTCTGCGCGCCATCGTCAGTGACGGCCGCAAACTTCGCATGCCCGGGCGGGCTGCCTCCGGGCGTCGCCTCGGTTCCCGAGTGCACGGCCTCCATCGGCACGCTCAGCTTTTCCACCGGGAACTCTTCAATTGCCACCATCAACCCCGGAACCATCGCCAATCCGCAGCCCACCATCACGGCGCAGCAACCGGGAACGACCGTCATCACCGCGACCATCGCGCAATCGGCTTCTTCGGCGGGTTACTTCTCCACGTGCCCGCCCAAATCGATCAATGTCACTCTCGCCAACGGGAGCACCAAAGGCGTCGTCACGCAGGGCGTTGTACAGGACCTGACCACGAAAGTCATCGATACACAGGGCAATCCCATCACCGGCCTTTCGCTGGAATACGAATCCACAAACCCCATCGAAATCACGACCAACGGCTCGGGCGCCATTACCCCCTCGCTCCCCGGCGTCGCGACGGTGACTGCGGCATGCGAACCGCCAAACTGCAATCCTGCGCCCATCAACGAGCTTGGTTTGAATGGCACCGGACTGTCCATTTCCTCCAACCCCGTCGATGTCATCGTCCCGGGCACCACCAGCGACTTTGTCTGGTTTGCGGCGCCCGGTCAATCGCAATACTTTGCGTCGATGGAGCTGCTCACCGGAACACCCGGCTCCACAGTGCGTCTGCCCTACGTGCCCAATTCGATGTTGATGGACCAGGTAGGCAACAATCTCTACTTCGGTTCGCCCCGCGAGCTAATGGTCTACTCAACAAACAGCAACAGCTTTACTAAACAGGACCCGACGGTTCCGGGAGTTGTGCTGGCCGTCTCTCCGGATGGCAATCGGGCGCTCATCAACGATCAGATACGCGACCTCTTCTACCTCTACAACACTTCTGGCGGCACGCTCTCCACGTTCAGCGGATTGGGAGCCGCAGCCGCCTGGACCCAGGATTCGAGTACCCTCTATATCATCGATAGCTCCTCGCTCGGCGGCAGCCACACCAATACGCTCTACGTGTACAACACCAACTCCGGCTGGAGCACGTATGACCTGAGCGCCTCCGGTGGCGCGCAGAATCTGGCCATCACCGTTCCCGGCATCGGCGTCTATCTCGCCGGCAATCCAACGGTCGCCCATACCTGGTGCCCCTCCGGCACAGTCGGCAATAACGCCAGCATCCAGTTTTATCCCCAGAGCGACTCGATCAACCTCCTTACCAGCGTGCTGGGCGCCACGAGTGATGGGCAACATATTCTCGGCGCGTCGCTCAGCGGCACCACCATCACTCTCGACGACATCGGCGTCAATATTCCTCCCACGACGCTGTTTCCAGCGGCCCAATGCTCTGTGACTACAACCGGCACGCCCCCGAATCAGGTGCAAACCATGACCGCGCTCGCCACCAACCCCACGCTGAATGGGTCAGTGAACCTGACCGGCGTGACCGGCGCGAACGCCATCAACCAAGTCGTCATCGGCACGGCACCCACCACGGCCTCTGTCACCACTGCCGCGCCCATCGCCTTTGTCACCTACAACACTCCTGGCGCCTCCACGGCGGCCGCGCCGCTTCCTTTCTACCTGCCCCAAACCAGCGGCGCCGGACCGCTTGGCTATGTTACGTTCGCTGACAGCTCGTCGGCCACGCCACCCACCGCTCCCCTGACTGGCGCTTTTTCGCCGGATCACTCGATCTTCTTCGTTTCGACCGCGGGCGATAATGAGATTCACTTCATCAGCATTCCCGCGAACCTGAGCACTTCCGCGCCGCCAACCGACTCGCAGCAGTTCAGCCCCAATCTGCCCGCTTGCACGCCGCCCTCAGCCGGCGGCGTCGACGCAGGCTGCCTCTATCCAACCGCGCCAGGGCCGAATACCGTCGTTCCCGCGACGGCTATCGCGGTCAAGCCGCGCGCCGTAACCTAAGCCGCGCCAAGCGCAAAAACGCGTCGACTGAATCTGGAAACCGTGCACCTGCAAGTCGTCGAATGCTCGTCGAACCCTCCACCTGCAGGTCGTCGAAATCGCAACTTGCGGAGCGGGAAAAATCGTCGCATTGCGAGCTCGCGAGAAATATGATCTGCAGGTCGTCGAATCGCTGGAAAATTCGACCTGCAGGTCTATGGAAACGAGCGAAATCGTCGCATTTTGAGTTTGCGATACGTTTTTTTGACAATTTTAGAGAAAGAGTTACCGCCCGGCCCCGCAAGATAGAATCGACCCATGATCAAGGGCATTTCGATTCTGCGTCCTGCGGGCAGCACGGCGGCCTTTGAGCGGCTGGCCGGGTTCTTTGCAGCGCTGGGCTTCGAGCCCGGCAAGGGCTGGCAGGAAGCGGGATCGCGCGGCGCATCGTTCCTGGCTCCGCGGGGCAATCTCGAATTCGTCGACGGCCGCTTCCCGTCGACTGCCGATGTCCTCGTCGAAGTCACGTCGCTCGACTCCACCCACCAGGTAGCTGAGTCCTGGCTCCGCGCCCATGCAGTTCCGGGCCAGTCCGGTGACGCTTCCGTCGCGCGCATCTCGCCCATCGCCGAAACCGGCTGGCGCTCGCGCCTCTTCACAGTTGAGCCCGAACCGGGCCACCGTTTCAGCTTCTGGGCATGGTCAGATCCTATGAAGGGCAAACCTGTGGCCCTCGAGGGCGATCTCTCCGCCGCGGGCATGAAGTTCGCGATCATCGTCTCGCGCTGGAACGCCGTCGTGACCGATCGCCTTCTCGATGGAGCTCTGGACGCGCTGCTGCGCAGCGGCGCCGACCGCTCCGATGTCGAGATCGTGCGCGTTCCCGGCGCGTGGGAGATTCCCGCCGCCGCCCGCGCCTGCGCCAATGCCGGCCGCGCCAACGCCATCATCACACTTGGTTGCCTGTTGCGCGGCGAGACCGCGCACTACGAGGCCATCTACAACGAGGTCGCCCGCGGTATCGGCCAGTCGCAGCAGGAGACCGGCATTCCCCACAGCTTCGGCGTGCTCACCTGCGACACCCTGGAGCAGGCGCTCAACCGCGCGGGCATCAAGGGCGGCAACAAAGGCTTTGAAGCGGCCGTGCGGCCGCGATCGAGATGGTCAGTCTGGGGAAGAAAGCTTGACCAAGGCGGTTCCGCTTGACCTCGCGCCATCGCCGCAAGTCCCGCGAACTCGCCATGCAGATGCTTTTTCAGGCAGACGTCGGGCATCAGACGGCCGATCAAGTGAACGCCACTTTCTGGAAGGCAGGCGACGAAGTCGATCCCGAGGTTCGCGGCTTTGCCGAAGACCTCTTCCGCGTGGCCATCGCACAACAGGAAGAAATCGATGCGCTCATCGCCGGCCACTCCGCGCATTGGCGCCTCGGACGCATGCCCGCCGTGGATCGGAATCTTCTCCGCATGGCCGTGGCTGAACTGATCGGCTTCAAGTCCACGCCCTTCCCCGTGGTCATCAATGAGGCCCTCGAGATCGGCCGCCGCTACTGCGCGCCCGAGTCCGTCAACTTCCTCAACGGAGTTCTCGACTCCATCGCCCGCAGCCTCATCGCGCAGTAGATTCGCTTGTCGCGCCTACTTGAGCTTCATTCCCATCCGCCACGCCCGCAGCACCATCCACGCCGGCAACTTGTGGCGCAGTCCTCCGGCCGCGAAACCGATCCCCTGCTTGTCCACAGCTTTGCGCCGAGCGTCGGTGCCTTGATCATGCGCACGTTGTTCCGCGCCGCATCCGCACGAGCCTCGGGATGGGCGCAACAGCCGCCCTGCTATCCTTGATTTCGTGATTCTGCATCCCCGCATCAGAGGGATTCTGGCCATGGCTGCGCTTCTGGCCATCTGTCCTGCGGCCTGCCACAAGGAGGAGCAGGCCGTGGAGAGCGTGGCCAAGAACGCCGCCAAGGCCGAGCACCAGGCGCAGGCGACTGCGACCGAGCGCGATCAGGAGCGCGCTGAGTTGGAACTGATTCCTCTGCCCACGAAGAGCCTGTACGTCGATGTGCACGACCCCGCTGCGTGGGCCAATCCATTTCTCTCCGTCGGCGCCGACACGCTTTCCCTGCGCATCCTGCTTCCCGATGCGAACCCCAGCCCGGTGGGGCAGGGAACCATGCTCCGCCCCGTGGCCGCACGGCGCCAGGAGCTCGAGTTGCGCCTCTCGGATCTCGATCAAGCCGTTGTCGCCATTCCTCCCGGCGCGTGGCGCTATGGCCGCGTCATCGCAGTGGCTGAGTCCTCCTCCGCCCCGCCCAAAGACCGGCCCAAGGTCCGCCGCAACGTCGAAGCCGTGATTCGCCAGCTCAACGAGCTCGGCGTGGTTGTGGAAGAGTGGCCCGCGCGGTGACCGCGCCGATCCCGCACATCGAGTGCCTGTCCAGGCCGTTGTCCTATGATGCACGGCCCCGCCAACTTTGAGCGGAGTCTGGCGCCTAATGTGGTTAAGATTGATCTGATCAAGAAATTGGCCTCACGTGTTGGGCGGCGCTTTAGCCGGCAGCCAACGCGCGAGCGGAGGCGCCCAGGGCCAGCGGGGAAGGGACCGATGAACGTATGAGGGTTCTTAT
>CAWCWB010000012.1:0-133719 GCA_963799155.1 uncultured Acidobacteriaceae bacterium | reverse complement strand
TGGTGATACTGCAAATCGAACTGATACGCGCCGGCTGCCTGCTGGCTGTGGTCGAGGAGCTGCTGCAACGTGCTTCGCTGCTTGTCCAAAAGCGCCTGCTGCGCCGCCTGCAGAGCCTTGACCTGCGCCTCCAGGGCTTGCTCCTGCGCATCCTCGGCGTGGATCTCCTGGCGGTCTGCGTCGCCGGCCGCGTTGAAGAGTCGCGCAGCGTTTTCATAGTGCTTGAGCGCAAGTTCCGACAGGGCCTTTTGCTCAGCCGTAACCTGGCCCGATTGCTTCTCGATTCCCTCGGCCCATTGCTCGACCTGCCGGTCGGCCTCGGCGGCGGAGAATCCGTTGGCCTGGGCCCACACGGCGATGGCCGCGCCGAGGTCAGGCTCCTGGTTTTGCGCCGCTGCGGTGTTCTGCTTGAGCGCGCTGACTTGTTTCTGCAGGCTGCTCACCTGCACCAGAGTGCGGTGAAGCATGGCCTCAATCTGCGCCGGCCCCAGCAGAGCGGGCGAACCCTTGGGAAGCATGCTGACGTTGATGGCCGCTGGCAGCGCGTTCAACTGGCCGTCGGCCGGCTGATAGATGACGAGATTGGTGGCGCCGTCGATCGCGATGCGCAGGCCCCCGCGCTGGGCCGCATCCTCCGACACGTCGAGCCACGCCTGGCCTTTGGGGTTGGTCACATCCCGCGCCTCAGTCACAAGCACCGAGCCGTCGAGATAGCCGAGCGAAACGCGCACGGTGGGGACGGGCTGGGCCGGCTGCACGGCTGCATTGACGACAACTGCCGCGACGGTTCGCTGGACCGGAGTTTTTTGCGCCACGGCCACGCTGAGAGCACAGCCGAGGCACAGGAGCAAAATCGCGGATACAGCGCGAGCTTTCATGCGGACCTCCGGTGTGACGGGTCCGATTGGATGCGAATGAAAAGCTTTGTTGACTGGGAATTATATCTGAAATCAGACTTTCGGGATCTGCCTCCCTGGAATCAAGGAGATGCGGCGAATCGTTTGGGCCAGGGCTTGAGATCGATTGGAGCGTCCCGCAGGCGCCACGTTTCGGCCAAGCTCCATGAATTGCCAGAGGCCGAACGATAATGAGGGAACGATGTCGCTTGACTGGAGTTGCGGGGCGCTGGCGGAAGGGCTGCGATGCTACAAAGCCAGCGAGTTTTTTCTCGCGCATGAACATTGGGAAGGCGTCTGGCTGAAGTGTGAGGAACCGGAGAAGACGTTCCTCCAGGCTTTGATTCAAATTACGGCAGCGTTTCACCATCTTCAGCGAAAGAACCCCAGAGGCGCAGCATCACTGCTGCGCGCGGCGCTGCGCCGGCTCGAAGCGTTCCCGGTTGCTTACGGAGGAATTGAAGTTGAGGCTCTTCGCGAGAGCGTGCAAGCCTGGCTGCAGGCGCTCGATCGAGAAAAGGCATCGCCGAAAATGCCGATCCCGAGGATTCGTTGAAACCCGAGGATACCCGCACACCATGCACGAGTATTCAGCGGCTTATGTTTGGGGCAATTTGCCGGCGCGATTCTCGATCAGGGCAGCAAACCGAAAACGGCGACGCTCGACGGCGTCCCGACGTACACCTTGCCATTGACCACCACTGGCGTGATGAACTTGTTGCCGTTTCCGAATTGGTCGCGGCTATTCGCCGCCTGGTTGCTGTTGTAAAGCTCCTGCAAGTTGGTTGCGTTAAAAGCATGCAGCACTGCCGGCGAGGAGTTCTCCACCGCCCACACAATTCCGTTTGTGGTTCCACTGGCGCTGATTGCGGGCGTAGTTCCGGGATAGGGAAAACTGGTGGCGCTTGCAAAACTCGCGGTCGTCGCCAGCTTCGCATTGGTGATCGGAAAGGCTTTGAGTGTATCGCCGACCGCTCCGTAATAAACGGTGTTGTTGAAATAGGCGGGCATAGACCACACTCCGCCAATCGCACCAGTGATCTCCTGGTAGATTGCGTTGTTGTTCTGCGCATTAAATTTGCCCATTGAGTCGCGATTGACGACGTAGATGTTCTGGTCTTTTCCCGCACCCACCGCCAGGTGATGAATTGTACCCGACGCATCGCTCATATCAGGCAGCACCAGGGCCCCGCCGGAACCGAGGTCAAGGTCGTTCGCCGATTCGTTCACTGTATTGTTGGTCTCGAAATAGTCGGCCACTGCAAGAGCGCCGCCCGCAGTGGAAACTTTCAGGAACCCGTTGCCAAAGTCGCCCGTTGAAGGGAACCCGTTCGCATTCAGGGTGGTATCGAAGGTTCCGTTGGCATCGAGAAAGTAGATGTTTCCACTGGAATCCGCGGCCAGGCCCGCGCCTGCCATCCAGATGGAGCCTTCGCTGCCATTGGGCGTGAGATTGAGCACGCTGGCTTGCGCGAGCGTCGATTCGTTGTAACCCATCAGCCAGCCCGTATACGGTTCCGTATCGCAATGCGAAGTCCAGCCCAAATAGATGACGCCATTCAGCAACAACAGCCCTGCTCGTTCGGCGTACTGGCTCGGATCGAAGATCACGTTTCCCGCGGAACTATTGGCGCCGCTGCCCGGATAAGACGCATGGATTTCTGCGGGACTGTTTTGAAGCTCCGCGCCCGTGGTCACATCCAGCGCATGTAGGCGTTGATGATAGGCGCCCGACTGATCCACCGACATGCCCACCACGAAGATAGCGCCATTGGGGCCTGCGTAGCGGTCGATCACTGGTGTGGAAGTAATGCCGATTTGAGGCGAGATCTGGCTGCAGCCGCGATCTCCACTGGTGGTTTCACTGGCGCCGAGAACGGAAGTTTTCCAGATTTGAGCGCCACTGTCCGCGTCGAACGCATAGACGCTGTCGTTTTCCGTTACGGCATAGACCACGTTGCGCTGCTGGCCGCCGGCCGTCAGGTTGGAAAGATAAAGCGGCTGCCCATCCAACTTTCCATCGACCGGCAGAAGCATCAGCAACCCGAAGTTCGATTGAGTGACATTGCCCGGGGTCAGAATGGTTTCGCTTGCATTCAAGCCGTCCCGAGCGATGTCGTAGTGGTAGGTGACGACATCCACGCCCGATAGTGTCACGGCGGGTTTCACGCTGACTGCAATGGGAGCAGTGTGGCTGATCGCGCCGGACGTGGCGACGAACTGCACCGTCGATGTACTGGCGGCTGCCGATGAGAACGCTGAAAGGCTAACCTGTTGAGGCGTTCCTGGAACGAGACTGAAGCTCGAAGGGGAAGCGGTGACCCCCGCGGGAAGGCCGCTGACCGCGACGCCGATGGTTCCGGAGAATCCATTGAGAGCCGTTGCGGACAGTATCACTGGCTGCTGGGTTCCGGCTGTCAGACTCAGGTTCGCGACATTCGCTGAGATCGAAAAGTCAGGAGTGCTCCCGCTGCCGCCGCTTCCCCCGGTGCCTCCGCTCGCCAAGTTGCCGCCGCAACCCCAGATTGGCGCCACGGAAAGGGCGATGGCCAGCCAATAGAACCGGGTCTGCCGCGCTATCAACATAAGCTCCGTTGCCCTACTTTAGCCAGTTGGATGCAATCTGTCGAGATTCCGTCTAGACGAAATTGCAAAACGCTCCGCATTCGCGGCCTCTTTCAATCCCGGCGACGGCGAGAACGCTGCTACTTCGCGGCTAACTGGCGCAGAACGTACTGCAGGATGCCGCCGTGTTCGTAGTACGCGATCTCCTGCGGCGTATCGATGCGGATGACGGTCGAGAACTCCTTCGCTTTGCCGCCGGGCGATGTGGCTTTGACGAGAAGCGTGCGGCCGTGGGCGAAGCGGTCTTTGAGAAGCGCGGCGACGTCGGGGAAGTCGTAGACTTCTTCGCCGGTGAGGCCGAGGGATTCTGCGTTCTCGCCCGCCGCGAACTGCAGCGGCAGGATGCCCATGCCGACGAGGTTGGAGCGGTGAATGCGCTCGAAGCTTTCGGCGATGACGGCGCGGACGCCGAGCAGACGCGGGCCCTTGGCGGCCCAGTCGCGCGAGGAGCCGGAGCCGTATTCTTTTCCAGCCAGGATGATGAGCGGCACGCCGCGCTCTGCGTATTTGACGCTGGCGTCGAAGATGGACATCGGCTCGCCTTCGGGGAGCAGCCGCGTGACGCCGCCCTCGGTGCCGGGCGCGAGCTTGTTGCGCAGGCGCACGTTGGCGAAGGTGCCGCGTACCATGACTTCGTGATTGCCGCGGCGCGAGCCGTAGGAGTTGAAGTCGGCTGGCTTGACACCATGGGCCGATAGATACTGGCCAGCGGGACCGTTCGCTTTGATGGAGCCGGCGGGCGAAATATGATCCGTCGTAACGGAGTCGCCGAGGACGGCGAGGACGCGCGCACCTGCGATGTCGGTGACGGGCGCGGGGGTCATGGTCATGCCGTCGAAGTAGGGCGCCTTGCGGATGTAGGTGGAGTGCGGCTCCCACTGGTAGACGTCGCCGGTGGGGAAGCTGAGGCCCTGCCAACTGGCGTCGCCTTTGGTGACGGTCGAGTATTCCTTGCGAAAGCCATCGCTCGTGACGGCGCGCTCAATGGTGGCGGAGACTTCGGCTTGCGTAGGCCAGATGTCGCGCAGGAAGACGGGCTGGCCGGATGGATCGACTCCGAGCGGATCGGCGTCGAAGTTGTGGCCGATGCGACCGGCGAGCGCGTAGGCGACGACAAGCGGCGGGGACATTAAATAATTTGCCCGGACATCGACGTTGACGCGGCCCTCAAAGTTGCGATTGCCCGAGAGCACGCTGACGGCGACGAGGCCATGCTCGTCGATGGATTTCGAGACATCGGCGGGAAGCGGGCCGGAGTTCCCGATGCAGGTGGTGCAGCCGTAGCCGACGACGTTGAAGCGCAGCTTTTCGAGATAGGGCAGCAGGCCGGCCTTCTGGTAGTAGTCAGTGACGACGCGCGAGCCCGGCGCGAGCGAGGTCTTGACCCACGGCGGAACGGTGAGGCCTTTTTCGACGGCTTTTTTGGCGAGCAGGCCGGCAGCGATCATGACGGAGGGGTTGGAGGTGTTGGTGCAACTGGTGATGGCGGCGATGACGACCGAGCCGTGATCGAGATACTTGTCGGGATCGATGCCGAAGCGGGCTTCCACCGTGTTTGTGGCGACCGTGGTGGTGACGTGGAGCGGCGCGGTCGCGCCCGCGCTTGTTCTCGCAGACGATGCCGCCGGGCCTTCACTGTCTTCCGCGGCGACGGCCAGCGCAGTATCGGCGGCCGGTTGGCGCTGCCACGCGGCGGCGGTGCGCGAGCCGAGCGGCTTGGCCGTGGGCGCGAGCAGCGAGGGCAGTTGCTGGGCGAAGCTGGCGGCCGCGTCTTTGAGCAGCACGCGATCCTGCGGGCGGCGGGGTCCGGCGACGCTGGGCTCTACGTCGCTGAGATTGAGCTCGAGGGTCTGCGAGTACTCGGCCTCGGGCGCGCCGGCGGTGTGGAAGAGAGCCTGTTCACGGTAATAGGCCTCGACGAGCGCGATTTGCTCTTCGCTGCGGCCGGTGAGACGCAGGTAGCGGAGGGTTTCCGCGTCGACGGGGAAGATGCCGCAGGTGGCGCCGTACTCGGGGGCCATGTTGCCGATGGTGGCGCGGTCAGCGAGCGGCAGCTCGGCGATGCCGGGGCCGTAGAACTCGACGAATTTGCCGACCACGCCGAGCTTGCGTAGCGCCTGCGTGACGGTGAGGACGAGATCGGTGGCCGTAGCGCCCTCGCGCAGCTTGCCGGTGAGCTTGTAGCCGACGACCTGTGGGATGAGCATCGAGACGGGTTGGCCGAGCATGGCGGCTTCGGCTTCGATGCCGCCCACGCCCCAGCCGAGCACGCCGAGGCCGTTAATCATGGTGGTGTGGGAGTCGGCGCCGACGAGGGTGTCGGGGTATGCGAGCAATTCGCCGCCGACTTGGGCGGTGAAGACGACGCGAGCGAGATATTCGAGATTGACCTGGTGGCAGATGCCCATGCCTGGCGGGACGACGGAGAAGTTGCGAAAAGCCGATTGGCCCCACTTGAGGAAGGCGTAGCGTTCGCGGTTGCGCTGGAACTCGAGGAGCGAGTTGGCCTCGTAGGATGCGGGCGTGCCGTATTCGTCCACCTGGACGGAGTGGTCGATGACGAGCTCAGCGGGGGCGAGGGGATTGACGCGCTCGGGATCGCCGCCGAGAGTTTTGATGGCGTCGCGCATGGCGGCCAGATCGACGACCGCAGGGACGCCGGTGAAGTCCTGCATGAGAACGCGGGCGGGCATGTAGGCGATCTCACGGCTGGGCTCGGCTTTGGCATCCCAGCGGGCAAGGAATTCGATGTCGGCGGCAGTGACGTTGACTCCGTCCTCACGGCGGAGCAGGTTTTCGAGCAGGATCTTGAGGCTGAATGGGAGGCGCGCGAGGTTGAAGCCGTGGGCGGCGAGCGCGGGGAGGCGGTAAATGGTGTAAGAGCGGCTGCCGGAGGTGAGCACGGCGCGAGAGGCGAAGCTGTTCATCGGGGGATGACCTTTCTATCCGCAATGGGGCGGATGAGTTCAATTGCGAGCGGCGCTAGTCCGCCGCGGCGGATTAGCGGCGTTCGCGGAGTTCTGAACCGCGGAGATCCGGCAAGCCGAGCGAACACAGCATGGCCCGCGCGGGAAAGACTCTCGACGGAACTAGATTACTCAGCGCGTGTGGTTAACGTCCACGGTCGGGGCGACCGCGGCGGAAACGCTTGAGGAAGGGCGAGCCGGCAATGGGGCGAAGGCGGCGCATAGGTACGAGACGAGTGTAACCCGGATGCGGGGCGGAACGGAAGCTCGAATCTTGAGGAGATCATATTCGCGCCGGCTGCGGTGGAGGCGGCGGGAAGATGTATCGGGGCCTATTTTTCCGCAGCAAACGCCGAAGATGCGCAGAGCTGCGGGAGGTTGCTCCTATACTGGAAGTGCGATGCTCTTCGCGACGAGGTTTCCCTGGAATTGAAATATTGGGTTGGATTTGAGGGGCTTTTTTCGCGTTTTTTCGCCTGGCTCGGGCGGCGAATGCCCAACGAGCGGCAGCGGCTGCTTGCGATCACGATCGTGGCCGGCGGACTGTGCGGGCTGGCCGCGGTGGCTTTTCACCTCAGTTGCTTTCGGCTGTACGCGCTGCTGATCGATCGCGCTACCGGCGCCCCTGGCCATGCGTGGATCTGGTGGACGATTCTGACGCCGGCGGTGGGCGGACTCATTTCCGGACTAGGGCTCACCTATTGGGCCCCGGCGGCGGCGGGAAGCGGCATTCCCCAGGTAAAGACGGCCTACACGTTTCGTTTCGGCGCGATCACGATGAAAGAGACGGTGGGCAAGTTTGTTCTGTGCGCGTTGCAGCTGGGCAGCGGAGCGTCGTTGGGCGTGGAAGGGCCGACGGTGCAAATCTGCGCCGGGGTGAGCAGCTTTCTGGCGCGCATGGCGCGGCTCAGCCCGGTGAACAGCAGGCGCATGGCCTCGGTGGGGATGGCGGCGGGCATTGCCGCGGCCTTCAACGCGCCGATTGCGGCGGTGACGTTCACGCTGGAGGAGCTGATCGGGAGCCTCGACCAGACCATGCTTGCCGGCGTGATTGTGGCCGCGGCGCTGGCGGCTGTGGTGGAACACGGCATCCTGGGCTCGAATCCAATCTTCCAAGTGCCGCGCCTGCAGACGTACACGCTGGCCAAGGCCTCGTCGCTGGTGTGGTATGCGCTGCTCGGATTGCTGGCGGCGATTGTTTCGGTGGCGTTTACCGATTCGCTGCTCGGGTTGCGCGCGTGGTTCAGAGGGCTCAAGCGGGTTCCCAAGTGGGTTCAACCGACCATCGGCGCAGCGGCCACGGGCGCTCTGGCCGTAGTGGCAATCCAGCTTTTTCATGTGAACGGCATTGCGGGCAATCCATACGTTACGCTGACGCAGGCGCTGCTGGGCAATCTGCCGGTAACGGCGATGGCGGTATTGTGCGTTCTCAAACTGGCGGCTACGGTGACGTCGTATTCGAGCGGAGGGTCGGGCGGCATCTTTGCTCCGGCACTGTTTATGGGAGGGATGCTGGGAGGCGCAGTCGGCTACCTGGATGTCACGGTCTTCCACCACCCGGCCGACTCCATCGGGGCCTTCGCCGTGGTGGGCATGGGCGCGGTGTTTGCGGGCATTGTGCGCGCGCCCATGACGTCAATTCTGATCATCTTCGAAATGACCGGCGGATACGGGCTGGTGCTGCCCATGATGATCGCCAACATGAGCGCCTTTGCACTGGCTCGCTATTGGCGTCACTTGTCGGTGTACGATGCGCTGCTGGAGCAGGACGGAATCGATCTGCATCAGAAGCACAAACCGTACGATCCCGGTGCGGGAGGCGCAGTGCCGGAGGAGGAGCCAAACGCAGAGGGGCCGCTCCCGGAATAAGCGACATAGGGAACGACGTGGAGCGAGAACGCCGACGGCCTGAGCTGCTACCGCGGCTCCATGTTGTAGAGGAAGTAAGCGCGGAGCTCAAGATACGGGCCGTGGAATTCGCGGGGCAGGGCGGGATAGCTGGAGCCGGTGATGGCGCCCCAGGCCGCGCGGTCAAGACCCGAGTCGCCGGAGCGGCCGTCCAACTGCATGTCGATGACCTGGCCGTTGGGCAGAACCTTGAAGTGGATGACCACCACGCCCGACTTGAGGATGGGCGGGTTGACTTCGTCGGGGATCAGCGGATCCCAGGTCATTTGCGTGATGTAGTGCCAGCGCTGAAGCCAGTTGCTGAAGTCGACGCCCTGCGTGGGGGAAAGAATCTCGACGCCGCCGGTGCCCGCGCCGGGGTGCATCGACAGTCCGCCTGAAGGCACATCGCCGTAACTCTGCTGGCCACCGCGCATGGCGTTGCGCATGTCATTGCGGAGTTGATCGGCGGGATTCTGCGAGCCCAAGGCGAAGTTGGGCTTGGCCGGGACGGCAGCGGGGCGCGGCGCCTCTACCTGTGAATCCGGATTGGGCGGAATCGGCTGCGAGGGCTGCGGCTTGGGCTCGACCGGAGCCTGTTGCTGCTGGGGCGGAGGCGGCGTGGGCGGTGACTCGCGATTCAACTCGTCCAGCGTCTTCTTGTCGATCTGCGGCTTGTTGAGCAAGGGCTTGGGCGCCACCCTGGGCTGGGTCTCGCGCAGAGCGTCGGGCGGCATGTCGAGATAGGTGAGATCTTTGCGCTCCTTAATCACGTCGAAGGGATCGATCCTCGGCACTTTGAAGACGTAAGTGGGAATCCAGGTGATGGCGGAGAAGAACACGATGTGGATGAGGATCGCGAGCCAGAAGCCCTCCCGCAAGCGGGACCAGCGCCGCTCGTCTTCGAGCACGCTGATCATCTCCAGCAGCTCGTGGGTGTCGTAGTCGACCCAGCGCGAGCCACGCACGACAGGGGAAGACGCCTCGCGCGCCTTGAGGTCGCGCTCGGAGTACGTGTCCAGTCCCAGGATCGAACCCGCGATAGAGGTATCCGGCGCGGGGCTGCCAGTTTGCGGGCTCGGCTCGGCTGGTCCCTTGGGCTCGTTCACTTCGGCTGGCGCTTCGCTGGTGGGCATTCGCGGTTGAGGAGCCTTTCAAGGCGCACACACGCGCCGCCGGGGCTCCATATTCAGGTCCTTCCTGTCTATTCTCTCATTTCTGACAATCATTCGCGCAACATGTCGCCACGTACAATGGATCTTATTGAATTGACGCAGAACAAGGCGGAAAGGGACTGCGTTTGAAGCGGTTTTTTGCGCATGTCGCGGCGGAATGGAAGCTGGCGATTCTGCCGGCGCTGCTGAAGTGGGGGATTTGGGGCGTGGGCGCGGTCGCAGTGCTCGACTCGTCAAGCATCCCCGTGCCCATGGATGCGATTCTCGCCCTCTATGTGTGGAACGACAAGCGCCACTTCTGGGTGTATTGCCTGATGGCGGCGGCGGGGTCGGCGATCGGCGGCCTGCTGCCCTACGGGCTGGGCCGCGCCGGAGGCGAGCTGTTCCTGCTCAAACGCGTAAACCGGGCGCGGTTCGACCGGTTGCGCGACCGCTTTCAGCGCCAGGAATTTCTGGCCGTCATGATTCCCTCAATGATGCCTCCGCCGGCGCCGTGGAAGATCTTTGTCTTTGCATCGGGCGTCTTTGAGATGCGGGTGGTGGACTTTCTGCTCGCCGTTCTGGTGGGACGGATGCTGCGATGGCTTGCGCTTTCGCTGCTGGTGCTCAAACTGGGTCCGGGTGCGGTCGACCTGGTGGCGCGCCACGCCCTGACGACCGTTTTGATCGTGGGTGCTCTGGCAGCGCTGGGATTCACGTGGTGGTGGATGCGGAAGAAGCGCTCGGGCAAGCTGCTGGAGGACTAAGGCGGTTCCGCTGCAATTTTGTGCCATTTCCAGCGCATTTCAAGGTGGCTTTTTCTTGGTGAAGATGCCACTTAACGATTGTGCTTCGCACTACACCAATTAGAGAACCGCTTTAGCTGCCGGGCGGGGCAGTCATTAACAGGACCCAGTCGGGGTCTCCGTCGTGGTTGTTGCCGGGAGTAGTAAAGTCCTGAAGGCCGGAGTTCGGAAACGGCGAACCTGAGATTGTGGTGGTTGCGCCATTGGAGGGATCGTACCATTGCGCCGTCACCGGACCGGAGAAGTTGGAAAGGTTCACCGTCAACGTGGACGTATTGGGGCAGTAAGTCAGCGCCAGGCTTCCGCTGGTGATCCAACTCGTGGTGCAGTAAGTAGCCGTAGTGAGATTCAAATTGGAGGCATCATAGGTGCCGTACCCCGCGGTGACCACCTCATGCGTCGTGTCGGGGACAAGATCCCACCAGGAGATGTTGCTGAAGAGTTGGTTGATGTACTGGATCTCAAGCGCGCCCGGGCTGCTGAGCTGGCTCTGCCATCCTGAAATGAAGCCCCAGAAATAGTGATTCCCCCAAATCTGGCCGACGCCGCCCGAAGTCAGCGTCCAATAGGCTTGTTCACGCAGCACGTAGGGTCCCGCGAGGGCGGGCAGGTTTCCGGTGTCGTTCTCCGCTTCGTAATTTTCTTCGATGAGGAAAACCGGCAGCGTCGGGCTGCTGGCGTACGCCTGCAACACGTTATCGTAAGTTTCGTAATAGGTGTAAGCCCCGTCATCGGTGAGGACGCCGGAAAGAAGCGTGTCCTGGTTGGAGTAGCTGAAATTGTAATTCAATTCAATGGTCTGCAAATGATTGGGGTCGGCGCTGGCAATCCCGGCCATGACTTGATAGACCAGGTTATTGTCGGTACTGTTGGTTGACCAGGTCTGAAAGTCGTTCCCCGACTCCCACATGATGTTGGTAAAACTCTTGTAGCGATTTCCCAGGTAGGCTCCGTAGTTGAATGCCTTCGTGGCTCCGTTGTTTTCCAGAGTCCCCAGCCACCCTCCGGTCTCGATAGGATCCAGAATCGCCACCAATCCATAGGAGGCAGCGAGGTTGATCGCGCTATCCAACTCGGCGAAGTAGGCCGGGTTGGGCGTGGAGAGGTCGTAGTTTGCTGGAGACGACCCGCTGGTGAAGGGTGGCGTTCCATCAAAGGCCGTCCCGGCTGCGTTGCCGCCGGTGTACATGGTGCAGATTGCGTCAGCATTGATCGCATTGAATCCTTGGCCTTGCCGGGCGCTCATGTATGTCGCCATGTCGCTGGGGTCGATGGTGCAGATCATGCCCTGAGGAGAATCCGCCATCAGCAGCCACGGAGTATCGTTCTGATCGACAAAGTACCTCGCATTGGCGCTGTTCTGCAGCGGCAGGACCGCGACATAGGTAAACCCGTTGGCCAAACCCCCGCTCTCGCCATCGGGGTTGGTCACCGTCACCGTTACCGCTCCCGCGCCCCACGATGGCGTCGCCAGCCGAGATGGTCGTATCGTCGGTCACCACGACGTCGGTCGCGGCCGCCCCTGCAAAGGCCACCGTTGCTCCCGCGCCGAAGCCTGTGCCGGTGATGGTTACCGCCGTCCCTCCTGCCGTCGAACCGCTGTTCGGCGTTACGCTGCTGATGACCACCGGCACCGCCGCGGCGATGGTGAGCGTCAGCGTGGCGTTCCCCGTGCCTCCGCTGTTGGTAGCGCTCAGCGTCACTGTCGAAGTTCCTGTCGCCGTGGGCGTCCCCGAGATCAACCCCGCCCCGGTGTCTACGGTCAGGCCTGCGGGCAAGCCCGCCGCCGCGTAACTGGTTGGGGAATTCGTCGCCGCGATCTGATAGGAGAATGCGCTGCCCACCGCCCCGCTGGCGGTTGTCGCGCTGGTGATCACTGGCGCCGGCGGGGCGGCGACAGTGAGTGTCAGCGTCGCGTTCCCGGTACCGCCGCTGTTGGTCGCGCTCACGGTCACCGTCGAGGTTCCTGCCGCGGTGGGCGTCCCCGAAATCAACCCCGTCGCGGTGTTTACGGTCAATCCTGCAGGCAATCCAGTCGCCCCGTAACTGGTGGGCGAATTCGTGGCTGTGATCTGATAGGAGAAGGCGCTGCCTACTGTCCCGTTGGCCGTTGTCGCGCTCGTGATCACTGGCGCCGGCGGGACGGCGACAGTGAGTGTCAGCGTCGCGTTCCCGGTGCCGCCGCTGTTGGTGGCGCTGAGCGTCACGGTCGAGGTTCCTGCCGCGGTGGGCGTCCCCGAGATCAAACCCGTCGCGGTGTTTACGGTCAATCCTGCAGGCAATCCCGCCGCCCCGTAACTGATCGGCGAATTCGTCGCCGTGATCTGATAGGAGAAGGCGCTGCCCACTGTTCCGCTGGCTGTTGTTGCGCTCGTGATCACCGGCGCCGGCACCACCAAGGCGATGGTAAGCGTCAGCGTGGCGGTCCCCGTACCCCCGCTGTTGGTGGCGCTCAGCGTCACCGTTGAGGTTCCCGCGGCGGTGGGCGTCCCCGAGATCAACCCCGTCGCGTTGTTTACGGTCAATCCTGCAGGCAATCCAGTCGCCGCGTAACTGGTGGGCGAATTCGTCGCCATAATCTGATAAGAAAATGCGCTGCCCACCGCCCCGCTGGCGGTTGTGGCGCTGGTGATCACCGGCGGCGCCGCGGCGACGGTGAGCGTGAGCGTGGCGTTCCCCGTGCCCGCGCTGTTGGTGGCGCTCAGCGTCACGGTTGACGTTCCTGCCGCGGTGGGCGTCCCCGAGATCAACCCCGTCGCGGTGTTCACGGTCAAGCCCGCCGGCAAGCCCGCCGCCGCGTAACTGGTGGGCGAGTTCGTGGCCGTGATCTGGTAGGAGAAGGCGCTGCCCTGTGTTCCGCTGGCTGTTGTGGCGCTAGTGATCACTGGCGCCGCCGCGGCGATGGTGAGCGTGAGCGTGGCGCTTCCCGTGCCTCCGCTGTTGGTAGCGCTCAGCGTCACCGTCGAGGTTCCCGCCGCTGTGGGTGTCCCCGAGATCAACCCCGTCGCGCTGTTCACCGTCAATCCCGCCGGCAAGCCCGCCGCCGCCGTAACTGGTGGGCGAATTCGTCGCCGCGATCTGATAGGAGAAGGCGCTGCCTTGCTGTTCCGCTGGCCGTTGTGGCGCTGGTGATCACCGGCGCCGGGATAGCGATGGTGAGGGTTAGCGTTGCGTCCCCCGTGCCCTTCGCTGTTGGTGGCGCTTAGCGTCACGGTCGAGGTTCCGGCCGCCGAGGGCGTCCCCGAGACCAACCCCGTCCTGCTGTTCACCCTCAATCCCGCTGGCAAGCCTGCCGCTGCGTAACTGGTGGGCGAATTCGTCGCCGTGATCTGATAGGAGAAAGCGCTGCCCACTGTTCCGTTGGCCGTTGTGGCGCTGGTGATCGCCGGCGCGGCCGAGGCGACGGTGAGCGTCAGCGTAGCGTTTCCCGTGCCCTTGCTGTTGGTGGCGCTCAACGTCACCGTCGAGGTGTTCACCGCCGTGGGCGTCCCCGAGATCAACCCTGTCCTGCTGTTCACCGTCAATCCCGCCGGCAAGCCTACCGCCCCGTAACTGGTGGGCGAGTTCGTCGCCGTGATCTGATAGGAGAAAGCGCCGCCCACCGTCCCGCTGGCGGTTGTGCTGCTGGTGATCACCGGCGCCGCCGAGGCGATGGTCAGCGTCAGCGTGGCGTTTCCGGTGCCGGCGCTGTTGGTAGCGCTCAGCGTCACTGTCGAAGTTCCTGCCGCCGTGGGCGTCCCTGAGATCAACCCTGTCGCGGTGTTCACCGTCAAGCCTGCCGGCAATCCTGCCGCACCGTAACTGGTGGGCGAGTTCGTCGCCGTGATCTGATAGGAGAAAGCGCCGCCCACCGTCCCGCTGGCGGTTGTGCTGCTGGTGATCACCGGCGCCGCCGAGGCGATGGTGAGCGTGAGCGTGGCGTTCCCGGTGCCCGCGCTGTTGGTAGCGCTGAGCGTCACCGTCGAGGTTCCCGCCGCGGTGGGCGTCCCTGAGATCAACCCTGTCGCGGTGTTCACCGTCAATCCCGCCGGCAAGCCTGCGGCCGCGTAACTGGTTGGGGAATTCGTCGCCGCGATCTGATAGGAGAAAGCGCCGCCCACCGTCCCGCTGGCGGTTGTGCTGCTGGTGATCACCGGCGCCGGCGGGGCGGCGACGGCGAGTGTCAGCGTCGCGTTCCCGGTACCGCCGCTGTTGGTGGCGCTCAGCGTCACCGTCGAGGTTCCCGCCGCGGTGGGCGTCCCTGAGATCAATCCCGTCGCGGAGTTCACGGTCAATCCGGCGGGCAATCCCGCCGCTCCGTAGCTGGTGGGAGAATTCGTGGCCGTGATCTGATAGGAGAAGGCGCTGCCCACCGTCCCGCTGGCGGTTGTGCTGCTGGTGATCACTGGCGCCGGCGGGGCGGCGACGGCGAGTGTCAGCGTCGCGTTCCCGGTACCGCCGCTGTTGGAGGCGCTCAGCGTCACCGTCGAGGTTCCCGCCGCGGTGGGCGTCCCTGAGATCAATCCCGTCGCGGAGTTCACGGTCAATCCGGCGGGCAATCCCGCCGCTCCGTAGCTGGTGGGAGAATTCGTGGCCGTGATCTGGTAGGAGAAGGCGCTGCCCACCGTCCCGCTGGCGGTTGTGCTGCTGGTGATCACTGGCGCCGGCGGGGCGGCGACGGCGAGTGTCAGCGTCGCGTTCCCGGTACCGCCGCTGTTGGAGGCGCTCAGCGTCACCGTCGAGGCTCCCGCCGCGGTGGGCGTCCCTGAGATCAACCCCGTCGCGGAGTTCACGGTCAATCCGGCGGGCAATCCCGCCGCTCCGTAGCTGGTGGGAGAATTCGTGGCCGTGATCTGATAGGAGAAGGCGCTGCCCACCGTCCCGTTGGCCGTTGAGGCGCTGGTGATCACTGGCGCCGGCACCACCAAGGCGATGGTGAGCGTCAGAGTGGCGGTCCCCGTGCCCCCACTGTTGGTGGCGCTCAACGTCACGGTCGAGGTTCCCGCCGCCGTGGGCGTCCCCGAGATCAACCCTGTCGCGGTGTTTACTGTCAAGCCCGCCGGCAAACCTGTCGCCCCATAACTGGTGGGCGAGTTCGTCGCCGTGATCTGGTAGGAGAAGGCGCTGCCTACTGTCCCGCTGGCGATTGTGCTGCTCGTGATCACCGGCGCCGCCGCGGCCGGTTTGAGAGCCACAAGCTGCATCGTCCAGCCCGCGGTCGCGGAGCCGGTTGCGGCATACGTGCCGGCGTTACCAGCGGTCTTGTCCTCAATGAGGTTGCCGTCGAAGGTCGACCGCGCCGTGAAGCCCGAGCCCACGGTACACGCCATGTCGCCCACGCAGTAGCTATAGATCACGTCGCTGGTAACGGTCGTCGTGGCGTTGCCGCTTGAGACGGAACCGGCGCTGCCCGAGGCCCCCACCTGAGCGTCAATGGGATTCGTCTGATCCACGCCGGAGTATTCGGTGAGATAAATCTCAAGGAAGGCGGAGCTCGCCGAAAGGGTGACCGTCACCTTGTCGGCCCCGCCTTTGATGTTCTTAGCGTAGTAGACCGCGCCATGAGCGCCACCGGGAGTGGTTAATTCGGTTCCAACCAAGGTGAAGATATTTCCCTGGGAATCGGTAATGGACGATGGTTTGGCGCTCGAGTTGAAATCGAATCCAACCACGATGAGGTCGCCCGCGACGGTGTTCTTGGAGAAGGAAAGGGACGAAGAGCTAGCTGTTCCGGAAGTCGTACTGGCCACGACCTGCACAAAGGATGCCAAGGCGTGTGCCTCGGGCAAGAATCCGATGCTACAAGCTAACTCGACGATGATGGCGAACGCGCGGACGCGGCGCAGACTGGGCAGAGTCTGCATAGCCGGTTTGACCTCCAGGCACTACTCCAGGAAAAGACTTCCACAAGCCTCGTTCTCAGCTTGTCAAACGGTTAGGTATGAATCCGGGATTTCTATCCTGCAATACAGATTATGAACCAACTATATAACCCCCGGTTGCCCCCTCTCGCGATCTTTTTTCCACGTATATTTCAGGGCAAAAGACCCGAGTGTGCTTGGCTGGGCCCTGGCACGGACCAGCAATCGACGATTTCCACAGTTTGAAGCGGTCTCTTGGACGCTTCCTTTGCTCTCCCCGAGAGTCGTATTGAGTCGATGCGCGTCCAAATAGGCTGGTAACGACCGGAAGATGAAGCACCCAGGAGCCGAGCAGCAGTTCCGGTTGGCGGCAGGGGCTTCAGGTTTGGAACGGAGAAATGCGGAGATCGGTGCTGCTGCTGGTGCTGCTGTCGAGCGCGTTTATGGCGCGCGCCGCCCAGCGAGTGACGGTGGAACAACTCGAGCAGTACCTGGCACAGCAGCAAGCAGCCCATGTGAGCGACGCTGATCTGGCGCAAAAACTGGCTGAAGTTGAGTTGAGCGAGCAGTTGACCGAGTTCCGGCTCGACCGGCTAAAGGCCGAGCTCAAGCTGGGCGGCAAGACGGCGACGAGATTGAACCTGCTCGCCGATCTGTCGGCATTCCTGGGCCCGCCAGCCAGCGAGATCTCCACCAAGGCGGTGCCGGATGCAGCCACCCGGCGGGAAATGATCCATGCGGCGCAGAATTTTGCGACTGTGACACTGAAGCGCCTCCCCGATTTTCTGGCAACGCGCACGACACGAAGCTTCGAGGACATCCCAATCGAGACAGGGGATAGCACCACCCAGAGCGGAATGCATGCAATAGGCACCCTGGTCCAAGAGGCCGCCTACCGCAACGGACTGGAGTTCACCAGAGAAGCCGCGGCCGCGCCGGAAGCAGGTGGCCCAGGGAAGGCATCGCTGCCGGGCTTGAGCTCCGCTGGAGAATTTGGGCCGGTATTGGCGACGATTCTGAGCGACTCTGCCCATGAAACGATTGAGTGGAGTCACTGGGAGCAGGATTCGATTGGAGCGATCGCGGTGTTTCGTTACGAAGTCCCGAAGGAAAGCTCCCATTATCAGATTGACCTTTGCTGCGCGAAGGATCCCGACACAAAGGAATTGGTGTCGTACCACGGGAAGCCAGCGTACAGCGGATTCATCTCGGTGAATCCGGCAACCGGCGATGTACTTCGGTTGACGCTCGAGGCGTTGATCGACGACTTCGAACCGCCGCAGCGATTCGGCCTCCTGGTGAGCTACGGCGCGGTCGAGATTGCCGGGAAGAGCCTGATTTGTCCGTTGCGCAGCGCTGTCACTCTACGTTCGACGTGGGTTGCTCAAAAGCGGGTCTGGAACGAAATCCGCGTGAACGATATCGCATTTACCGCTTATCGCCGGTTCGGATCGACGGCGCGGGTTCTGCCAAACGCGACGACGAACAAGTGAAGAGGGATGCGCCTTCACAGGCAAGCGCCAGATCGATTGGTGATGGAGAACTACTGGGAAGATTGTGGGCCCGGCTGCGGGCTGAGATACTGAGGGATTCCGCCCGGCGCGATGGCGTTGGCAACAGTCTGTGGCGCCCTGCCGTCTGTTTCGGCCCACCCTTGCGAGCCGGCGGTGGGCAGAGAGTTGAAGCTCCGATTGCCTTTAGGAGTTGAATTCGTGGTCTGGTGGCGCGAACCATGGGCCGCTGGGCCAAACTCCTGGTGAATTGTTGCCCCGGATCCGCCTTGGCCTTTTCCGCCGTTGCCCTGGCCCGGCGGCGTTGCCGCGGTCGTCCGGTCGCCGCGGCGCGGCACGGATTGCGGCCCGAAGTCCTGCTTGACGTTGAATTTTTCGACACGAGTTTCGGTGCCCTTGCCGCCAGGCGCAGGCGCGGTTCCGGCGTTCTGCTGCTGCCCGGCACGATCTTGCTGAGCCCCGACCGGAATGAGCGCCAGCAGGCACGCGACCGCGAGGAGGACAAAGCTTTCCTCCAACGGAAATCGCATCTTCATGGTTGACCTCCAGAACGCGACGGGGAACACTCAACTCAATAAGCGTCCCGTGCCGCAGACACGACTGTCAACCGAATGAATGCCCGTAGGCGTTACGGAAGTGTTATTAGAATCAAGCCGCTCCGGGCGCGGTGGTGGCTTGCGGCTGGCGCAATCGCCGCACCAGCGCAGGCACACCGAGCGCCACGCCGAGAACGATCGACGTTGCGACCAGGTCGTTGCGATAGAAGGGCACGCCGGCCAGGAAGCAGGCCGAAAGCCCGGCGAGGGTGTGCGGATACATGCCGCCCGCCGCCCATACGCCATAGTTGGAAACGAGGAAGAACGAGGTCGGTCCCAGGAGCGCACCCGCAGCTCCGCGCGCAAAGGTCACGCGCTTGCGCAGCAGAATCGATCCCAGCACCATGGCCGCCAGATACCACAGCCAAGTGGTCACGTAGCCCTGCCAACGGAAGCTGTAGTGGTAGACGAAGATCGTCAGGTAGCAATCGGCAGCGATCAGCACCGCGAGGGGAGCAAACATTTCGCGCCAGGGACGCCGCGCGCCGAAGTAGAGCAGGCCGCCGGTGACAGCGGTAAAGTTCCACCACCCCGCATGGGGCAGCACGCGAGTCAACAAAGCAACCAGCAGCAACAGATAAGCGACCATGACCACCTCTTGGTTACGGTTAAGAGAAATTCCGATCTGAAACGGAGATCCCGCGAGGCGACCTCGCAAGTCAAGGGACTGAATCTATTCTGCGGCCCACGAGCCGCTTGGTCAACCCAGGCCGTTCCACGAAACCAACAATTTTTTCCGCCGGAACAAATCTCCGATCAAATCGTTAGTAGTTTCGTCTACCGTTGCTGCCGTCCGTTCATGGCCTCGCCAGCTTCGTCGCGGCCATCGACGATGTAGACCCAGCCGGCGAGCGGTGCGTGCGCGGCGGCGCTGCGGGTTCCGATGAATGGGTAGTCGAAGCGGAGATCGGTGAATTCAACGGTGGTCCAGATGCGATTGGGCGGGAGCTCGGGAGGGTCCAAGCCGGGCACCGGGCCCGGAATCGGTTCGGGGCCTACGTCGCGGACCACGGCCCAGGTCCCCCAGTCCATATACACGCGACCCAGCAGGGTACGCTTGGCGGCTTCGACGGCCGGTGTGTCGGCCGGCTTGTAAAGCACGTCGCGGTGCGGGTCGCTGTCGATGGAGTTGGTCCACGTGTTGATCTCGGCGGTCTGATAGAAATCGGGCGTCTCGACGATCGCGTGCCAGCGGAAGGGATTCACGGGATACGGCTCGGCAGCGATACGCAGGACCGGCTCAGAGGCGATGTTCGTGTTGTCAAGCATGGCCAGAGCCTGCGCGTGCTCGGCCCAGCGCCAGCAACCCAGCACGACCATTCCGGCAAGGGCAAAGATGGCCCAGGCGCGCCCGCGGAACGGCTTTTGCCGCGCGCCCATCTCGCGGTCCGCGAGGCCAAGCAACCACGGCATGACGAGCGCCACGAGGAACAGCGCCCACAGAATCGGCTCGGCAATAAACATAAAGCTGCCCGCGTACCAGTGGGGATTGAAAGGGAAGAATGGGCGCAGGCCGTAGTTGTTGCCCCAGTCGAGAAGGAGATGACTGAGTGCGGCGACGAAGGCCGTCAAGTAGAGCCAGCCCCAACGCACTGGCGGCAACTGCGAGTGTGGGGCGGTGGGCGGCGATGAGGTCGCGTTTGCCGTCTTGTTGAGAGCGCTGCCCTGGGCGGCCGCATCGATTTTGCGCCGGCGCCGGGTTTCGCTCCACTGGTGGAAGAGCCAAACCGCGCCTACCACCACGCCGGCCACCACAGGCACGGCCCAGAACGTATGCGTGATGCCGCGATGATGCTTGAGCCCCTCAACCGGCCCGGCGAATCCCCACAGAACATCGAGATCGGCGGCTTCAGAGGCCAGCACCGCGGTCAGCGTCGCATAGGCGGTCTTGCGGTTGAATCCGGCGCGGCCCAGGCAGGCGCCGGTAAGGAAATGAGTGACGGGTTCCATGAGTGCGGGCGGTCCCCTTTAGAGAATGGCACACCACGCCGGCTGCATCGTAGATATCGCCGGTGGCAGACCAGCGCGCCCGCACGATTGAAGAGCGGCAAGCGGGCATGAATGAGTCCCAGTCTTACTTGCCTGATGAAACCTTCCGGGCGGCTTCAGCCCCGCACACCGGGAGTGCCGGATCGGCAAGTAAGCCAATCTGCTTGAGTACCGAAGCTTGATCCCAGTAAATGTGCTCGTGGGCGAGTTTGCCGTCCCGGAAGCGCACGATCGCCACCAGCGCAACTTCCACGCGGCGATGCGTGGGAGAAACTCCCGGCAGCATCCACGGCATCTCCTGCGTGTGGGTGAACGAGAAAATCATCTCGTCGACGAGTTGATCCTGGCCCACGGTGCGTGAAATCGGGGTAAGCTTCGTATCGGGCGGCATACACGGAATAAAGTCACGCGAATAAAACTCGCGTAGCGCTGCTTTGCCGTTCCCTCCCGTCATGACCGGAATGTGGTTGACGTACGCATCTTCGACCATCGTGACCAGAGTGGCCTCCGTGTCACGCGTCGCGAACTCATGCTTGGTGTGCTCTTCCCTGAGCTTGGAGAGATCCAGGTTGGCCATGGCCGCCATTCTACCGGATGGCTTAAGCAAGTCGCACGACCACTTCCCAGCGCCCGAGGGCCGGCCGAATCGTTCCTTTCGAGGGTGACGGCGGCGCGAGTCCCGCGTTTTTAGCAGCACGCGCCGTCTCTCATACAATGAAGGGTGGATTCACAGGCCGCCTGAGGGGCCATACCGTCATGATTGATTCGCGACTGAATTTGAGGATGAGACGAACTCCAGGCGCAGGAGTCGCCCTTCTTTTGGGAGTTATTGCTGCCGCAGCCTGCAGCGCGCAGACACAGAAAGCAGGCAGCAGTTTCGGTCCGGGCAATCCGTTTTATGCGCCCAGCACGCTGCCGTTTCAGGCGCCGCCCTTCGACAAGATCAAGGACAGCGACTACCAGCCGGCCATCGATGCGGGGATGGCGCAGCAGATCTTAGAGGTTGAGGCAATCGCCAACAATCCCGCGCCGCCTACTTTCGAGAACACGCTGGTGGCGCTGGAGCGCTCGGGCCAGTTGTTCAACCGGGCGTGGAACGCGTTCAACTGTGTGACTGGCGCGAACACCGATCCGGAGCTCGAAAAGGTGCAGGATTACGAGGCGCCGCGGCTGGCCGCGCACGAAGATGCAATTTACTTGAACACGAAACTCTTCGCGCGCGTGAAGGCGATCTATGACGAGCGCGGGTCGTTGCATCTTGATCCCGAATCGCTGCGGCTGGTGGAGTACGATACCCAGCAATTTGTAAAGGCCGGCGCGAATCTTTCGGATACGGACAAGGACAAGCTCAAAAAGCTCGACGAAGAGGAATCGACGCTCGAAAATGCGTTCATGACCAAGCTGCTGGCCGCCACCGCGGCGGGCGCCTACACGACCACCGACGCGAAGGTGCTGGCCGGACTGAGCGAAGCGCAGATGGCCGCGGCAGCGGAGGCCGCGAAGGCCCGCAAACAGCAGGGCTGGCTGCTTTCCCTGCAGAACACCACACAGCAACCCGATTTGGCGTTCCTGACCAACCGCGCCGCACGCCAGGCGCTTTTTGAACAGTCATGGAACCGCACCGAGCGCGGCGACGCCAACGACACGCGCTCGACCATTGCACGGCTGGCGCAGCTTCGTGCCGCCAAAGCGGCACTGCTGAGCTATCCCAACTATGCGGCGTGGACCCTGACCGACCAGATGGCCAAGACGCCGGAGGCTGCGATTCATTTTTTGGACGCGCTGGCGCCGGCTGCCAAGGCGAGAGCGGCCAGAGAAGCCAAAGACATTCAGGCGCTGATTGATTCCCAGAGTGGGGCGCAGGGCGATTCGCGGCAAGGGAGGTTCACGCTGGAACCATGGGACTGGGAGTTCTATGCCGAGCAGGTGCGCAAGGCTAAATACGATTATGACGAGGCGCAGGTGAAGCCGTACTTCGAGCTGAACAACGTGCTCGAAAACGGCGTTTTCTACGCGGCGCACGAGCTCTACGGGCTCACCTTCAAGGAGCGCAAGGACATTCCGGTCTACCAGCCGGACGTGCGTGTCTTTGAGGTCTTCGACGCCGATGGCACGCCGCTGGCGCTGTGGTACTGCGACTACTTCAAGCGCGACAACAAGAACGGCGGGGCGTGGGAAGACACGTTGGTGGGCGAGTCGAAGCTGCTGGGCACGATGCCTGTGGTGTTTAACGTGGCCAACTTTGAGAAGCCCGCACCGGGCGAGCCGGCGCTGCTCAGTTTCGACGATGTCACGACGATGTTCCACGAGTTCGGCCACGCGCTGCACGCCATGTTTGCCAACACCGTGTATCCCGGTTTGTCGGGCACGCAGGTACCGCGCGACTTCGTCGAGTTTCCCTCGCAGTTCAACGAGCACTGGGCCAGCTATCCCGCGGTGTTTGCGCACTACGCACGGAACTACAAAACCGGCGAGCCCATGCCCGAGGAGCTGGCGGCGAAGATCGTTCGGGCAAAGACCTTCAACCAGGGCTATGACTTCACCGAGATTCTCGCAGCGAGTCGTCTCGATATGGAGTGGCATACGCTGCCCAAGAGCGCGCCGCTGGAGAATCCGGATACGTTTGAGGAAGAGGCGCTCAAGAAGACGCATCTGTGGATCGCCTATGTGCCGCCGCGCTACCGCTCCAGCTATTTCCTGCACATCTGGGCCAACGGGTACCAGGCCGGCTACTACGCGTACACATGGAGCGAGATGCTGGACGATGACGCCTTCCAGTGGTTTGAGGATCACGGCGGCATGACGCGCGCCAATGGCGACCGCTTCCGGCGGATGGTGCTGTCGCGCGGCAACACTGAGGACCTGAAAAAGATGTATGCGGCGTGGCTGGGCGCCGAGCCGAGCATCGAGCCGATGCTGAAGGACCGCGGGCTGGCGGAGGAAACAAAGTAGGCGGAGCTAGCCCGCATTTCTCACACTCGTCTCGACGGTAGGGAAAAATGGCGGATTTGCAGCCGTCATCTGCCCTGCGGGGGTCTGGAGACCCCCGCGACAGCCGGTCTGGAGACCGGCGGTACAGGCTCTTTGCGACGCGTGAGAAATACGGGCTAGCGGGGTTGGCGGAGTTAGCGGAGCTAGGTGTTGCGCGCCGGCGCGATCCTGTGATCGAGAAATACCCACCCTAGCCGGAGAAACAGAGACCCAGCGCCCGGCCCGGCCCGGAGGGCGCCCCGGCGCCCCGGTGCCCCGGCGCCCAGGTGGGTCACCCCTTCGCACGTCACTATAATCCTTAGCTATGAGCGAGCGGGACGCGGCACAGAAGATCGAGAAGCTGCGGGATGAAATTCGCCGCCACGAGCATCTGTACTACGTTCTCGACGCACCGGAGATCAGCGACGCCGAGTACGACGCGCTGATGAACGAACTGAAGAAGCTGGAGGCGGCGCATCCCGAGCTGGTGACGGCGGACTCGCCGACGCAGCGCGTGGGCGGCAAGCCGGCCGAGGGATTCAAGAAGGCACAGCACTCGCGGCCCATGCTCTCGCTCGACAACGCCTACTCGGCCGAGGAGCTGGCGGACTGGGACCGGCGAGTGCGCGAGCTGGCGGGCAATCTGCCGGTCGAATATACGGCGGAGCTGAAGCTCGATGGCCTGAGCGTGGCGCTGAGCTACGAGCCGGCCCCCGGCGGCGGAGCGCGGCTGGTTGCAGGCCTGACACGCGGCGACGGGCAGACCGGCGAGGACGTCACCTCGAACATTCGCACCATTCGCAGCGTGCCGCTTAAAATTCCTGGCGAGCGATTGAGAAAGGCAAAGCTGCCGCAGGCAATTGAAGTGCGCGGCGAGGTGGTGATGCCGGAGGCGGCTTTCCAGCGCCTGAATGAGGAGCGCGAGCGCGACGGGCTGCCGGCGTTCGTCAATCCACGCAACTCCGCCGCAGGCACGCTGCGCACGCTCGATTCTTCGATCGTCGCCAACCGGCGGCTGGTCTTCTTCGCGTACTTCCTGCTCGTTGACGGCGAGTACTTTGCCGCCGGCCAGACCGCGACCCTGGACACGCTCACCGCGCTGGGATTTCGCGTGAATCCGCATCGCCTACGCGTGAGTTCCGTCGAGGAGATGGTCAAATTCGTCGACGACGCCGAAAGCAAACGGGCATCGCTGGGCTACGAGATCGACGGGGTGGTGCTGAAGGTGGATGCGCACTTGACGCAGCAGCGGCTGGGCTATACGGGACGCGCGCCGCGCTGGGCCATTGCGTACAAGTTCACCGCCAAGGCGGGCGTGACGCAGGTGAAGAACATCACGGTGCAGGTGGGCCGCACCGGCAAGTTGACGCCGGTGGCGGAGCTGACGCCGGTGTTCATCGGCGGCACCACGGTGAGCCGCGCCACGCTGCACAATGCCGACTTCATTGAGCGGCTGGGACTGAAACTGGAAGACTGGGTGAAGGTGGAGCGGGGCGGCGATGTAATCCCGAAGGTGGTGGAGGTGATCGAGGATGCCGAGCATCCGCGCGGGAAGCACCGCTTCACGTTCCCATCGGAGTGTCCGGAGTGCGGCAGCAAGGTCGTTCGCGCAGAAGGCGAGGTGGACTTCCGCTGCGTAAATCTGAATTGCCCCGCCAAGTTGCGCGAGAGCCTGCTGCACTTTGGCCGGCGCGAGGTGATGAACATCGAGGGGCTGGGCGACGCGGTGGTGGAAGAGCTGACGGCGAAGCGGCTGGTCGAGAGCGTCGCCGACCTTTACCGGCTCGATGAGCGAGACCTACTCTCGCTTGAAAAACAGGTCACCCGCAAGAATAAGGCCACCGGCGCCGACGAAACGAAGACAGAAGGATTGCTTGGTCCGAAGGCATCGAAGACGCTCCTCAAGGAAATTGAGGATTCCAAGCGCGCGGGGTTGGCGCGCGTGCTGATGGGATTGGGCATTCGGTTTGTTGGCGAACGCACCGCGGAGTTGCTGGCGCAGGAGTTCGGCGCCATCGATGCGCTGATGGCCGCGACGGCCGAGGAGCTGGAGCGCGTGGAAGAGGTTGGCCCGCGCATCTCCGAGGCGATTCTGGAGTTCTTCGCGCAGCCGGCGAATCGGAAGCTGGTGAAAGCGCTGAGAGATGCGGGCGTAAACATGACCGCAGAGAAGAAGCAGCGCACGGCGCAGCTTACGGGCCTGACGTTTGTGCTGACCGGCACGCTGCCGACGATGACGCGCGACGAGGCCAAGCAGCAGATCGAGGCCGCCGGGGGCAAGACTGCAGGCTCGGTGAGCAAAAAGACGAGCTATGTGGTGGCTGGCGAAGAGGCCGGCTCAAAACTCGATAAGGCGCGCGAGCTGAAGATTGCGGTGATTGACGAAGCGGGCTTGCAGGCGCTGCTTTCGGGCAAGGCGCAGCCAAAATAGACGATTCGCGCGGAACTCAATCGCGGAGGCGTGGAGCATTCTGCGTGTGAGGCGGCTTCGTCAAGAGCAATGGAAGCAGAGCCAGGAGAGCCAACGTCAAATCGATCCACATAAAAGCCTCCTCAGGCGCAGGCGGGGTCAGGCATTCAAGCGGCGGCGCGCGGCGATGTCGGGACGATTCTCGATAGCGCGCAACTCGCGTTCACGTTCCCGCTCCCAGGCTTCGGCGCGCCAACTGCGCGAGGCGTAGCGCGGCGTCTCTTCGGGATTGGGAGCATGTTCCTCGGGATGCGGCCGCGCCGGCATGGTCAGTACTTCGGGTGTGGGCCGGGAAGCAGGCTTGGGCAGTACCGGCGCAGGCGGCGGGATCAACCGCGCCGACGACTCCGGCTCCGCATAGGCCGCGGCGGAGGTGAGACTGGTATCGGCGGGCAACTTCGGCTCCGCGTCCACCTCATCCGCCGCAATCGTTCGCTGGGTCCGCACGGCGATGGATTTGGCCATGAATTCGTCCACCAGTTTGTGGAGACAAGTTTGCCCGCAAAGATGCTTTGCGTCGGGGCGCAGGCGGTGGCGCGATTTCCAACCGCTGACGCGCAGCTCCCCCGCTTGTTCGTAGGCGACGAACCAGTGGTTGGTCTGCCGCTTCTCCGATGCACAGATGTCGCACGATATGGCCTGCCGGATCACTGCAAATCCCTCACTCCGCAGCAAGTCTCGTTGAGATGCCTGGAATCTCCCACGTCTATTTCATCGTGCGGAGGGTGGAATGGGATGAGGCAGGCGGGACTGAAATCCGGGTATGATTCAAATCCGGACAGAGAAGCCGGCGTTCGTCCTGATTTGGGACATGGAACTCAAGCGGAAGGGAGGATCGGCGCCATCGACAGAAAGAGCGCGGCGATCTCCTTGGTCCGGCCAAGGAGAATCTCTGAACAAATCCGATTGGCGTAGCGAACCTTCCCTCAGGGGCTGAAGCCGGCGCTCATTTTGCGGCGTTTGCGGCACGACTGAACAGCTTGCGGAAAAAGTCTCGAACTGGTTGCCAGATTGCGAAAAGCAGGCAGCAGGGGCTAAAGCCCTCGTTCATTTTGGGGCGGTTACGGCCCGCGACCCAGAGGGTGCCCCGCTCGTGCCCTTGTTACAAAACTCCTTGACCATTGAGTTTTTCCGCAAGCTGTGAAGTCGTGCCCTTTCAAAAATCTACTTCTTCAGAGATTCCCAAGAAGAATCTCAGGTGCGACGACAGCGCGCCGTAGCGGTGGTGCATTGTTTACTGGCCCGTCGCAAAGTAGCCTTTGCGCGCGCGCACCGTGTAGCGGCGGTCGTAACAGTAGAGGTAAATGGTGCGGAAGGATCCGTCGGTCTTGAAATCCGCAGGCGTATAGACCAGCGCGTACTGGCTGCGCAGCTCTTCCTCGACGTCTTTGAAGCTCGTCGCCATGTCCTCCACCGAAGGCGGGAAAAAGACCTCGCCGCCTGTCTGTTCTGACAGCTCCTGCAGCACCTTGTCGCCGGGCCCGCGGCTGGGCGTCCAGTTGGTGCTGATGGCGTAAATGATGGTCTCGGCCCGTTCGCATTCTTTGATGGCTTCAGGCAGATAGACGCGGCTCTGGTTGTCGTCGCCGTCGGAGATGAGGATGATGGCCTTGCGCACCGGTTCAGGCCCGCGCTCGGTGAGCAGCTTTTGGCGGCACGCGGTATAGACGGCGTCGAAGAGCGCGGTGCCACCGCCGGGTTCCAGCTTGTCGACGCCCGTCTCCAGGGCGTCCTGATTGTTGGTCCAGTCCGCCGTCACCGTCGGCGTCACATCGAATCCCATGACAAAAGCGCGGTCGTTCTTGGCCTTGAGCACTTCGAGCAGAAACTCAATGGCCGATTGCTGCTCAAACTGAAAGCGGGAACGGATCGAGGTGCTGGTGTCGATCATGATGCCCACCCGCAGCGGCAAATTGATCTGCTGATGAAACGAGTTCACGCTCTGCGGCGCCTTCTGGTCGTCGAGCAGGGCGAAGTCGCTCTGGTTCAGATTTGCAATGTAGTGCCCATGCTTGTCGGTGACGGTAAAGATGAGGCTGACCTCGTTGACGGGCACTTTGATCGTCGGGGTGCCGATATCGGCCGGCGCCGCGGCCGGTTGCGGTGGTTGTGACGTGGGTTGAGCGGCAGGTTGGGCGGGCGGAGCTGCGGCGTTTGGCGCGGGTTGCTGAGCCGGCGCCGCAACCCAAAGAAACGCAGCCGCGAGCGCGACGGAAACGCATGGCCGCAGCCGCGGATGTGCCATTGCCTGAGGCGGGAAAAGCTGTCTGGTCATCACGGTTTTATTCTAACAATCGCCGCGCTTGCCCATCGGCGATGGGGATTGACATTCCAAGTACTTTCGTCAGCGAATCCCGAAGGCTGCTCGTGAATCGATTCACTGGACGGGTTCAGAGAATTAGACGGATTCCAGGCGGCTGAGGAAAGCAGTTAACTCCTCGGGTAGCGGCGCCTCGAGCTGGAGCAGCTTACCCGTCAAGGGGTGCGCGAATTCGAGCCTCGCAGCGTGAAGAAAGTTGCGGCCCAGGCGGAGTGTTTCCGGCTCTGCCTTTGCCCGCGCGGCTCGCGCCAACTGCGCAGCCGGCCGCGCGGTCAACTGCGCAGTGCCGCCGTAAAGCGTGTCGCCCACCACGGGATGGCCGATTGAGGCCATGTGCACGCGGATCTGGTGCGTTCGGCCGGTCTCAATGCGTACGCGGAGCAGGGTGAATTTGCCGAACCGGCCTGTGAACCGCCGCACGACGTCGTAGTGCGTCACAGCCGAGCGGGCATGTTCGCTGGGCCGCGTCGTCATGCGCGTGCGGCGTACGCGGTCGCGGCTGACGGCAGCGCTGAGGGTGCCTTTCTCGCGCGCCACCGAGCCGTGCACCAGGGCGAGATAGGTTTTTTCGACGCGCCGGCCCGCGAACATCGCTCCGAGGGCGGCGTGAGCGCGATCGTTCTTAGCCACGATGATGAGCCCGCTGGTGGCCTTGTCGAGCCGGTGCACGATGCCGGGGCGAAGTTCGCCCCCCGTTGAAGAAAGCGTCTTGAAGCGGTGGAGCAGGGCATTGACCAGCGTGCCGCGGCTGCGCGCATCGTCAGTCTGGCCCGAGCCGGCGTGGACCATCATGCCCGCCGGCTTGTTGACCACGGCCAGATCGGCGTCCTCGTAGACGACGTCGAGCGGAATCGCCTCCGGCACGGCCCTAAGAGGCGCGGGATGCGGCTCGCCGGTGATGGTAATCCGTTCGCCGCCGCGCAGCTTTATTGAAGGCTTCTCCCGCTCGCCATCGACCAGCACGTCGCCTTGGTCAATGAGCAGTCGCACGCGCGAGCGGCTTACGCCGTCAGGTTGCGCGGCCAGGAATGCGGCCAGGAAAACATCGAGACGCTGACCATGCGCGTCGGCAGGCACGGTGATTTCGCGGCCACGTTTCATGGAGGCGCACGGAACGTTCATGCGGAGCCTCGATTTTCAGCAGCGGGCGCGGCGTCACCCCCGGCGCGCGGCGGGGGTTTGCGCTCGCGCAAGACCAGCGCGCCCAAAAGCACCAGCAAGACGGCGGCGATCTGCGGCCCGTCGATGGCTCCGTGGAGCAGCGAGCCGCGGCCCACCGGATCGCGCCACAGCTCCGTCACGTAGATGGCCACGCCGGTTCCCATCAGCCAGAGGCCGGCTACGTCGGCCTTGCGCCGCTCGACCGGCAGCCAGACGAGCAAAAGGACCGCGAGCGCGAGGAAGGCCAGCGCGGCATAGGCCTGTACGGGATGCAGCGGAACGCCCAGCGGTGCGCCGCTCCAGATGGCGGCCAGCGGGTTGGTATAGGTGACGGCCCAGGGACTCCAGGGCCGGCGTCGGTGCCATAGCCCGAGCCGGCGGCCAGCGCGCCCAGTTGCTCGAAGGCCAGGCCCGCGGCGAGCGGCGGGGCGAGGGCATCGGCGGTGGCGCGCCAAGCGAGCTTGCTGCGGCGCGCGTACCACGCGGCGCAAGCCGCGCCGGCCAGTGCGCCTGCCCCAGCCAGCAGCGGATGATGCACCATGGCCAGGCCCAGCACCCAGGCAGGATGGTGGCGCAGGACGCTCCAGTTAGCCACGACCAGCAGCAGCCGCGCGGCAGCCAGCGCCGCAAACAGGCTCAGGATGCACAGGTTCCACACCTTGCCCGCATCCACGCCCGCGATGCGCGCGGTGCGCAGCGCCAGGGCGAGCGCGACGAGCACGCCAAACGCCGTGATCGCGCCGTAGGACGGGATCAGCAGCGAACCGATGTGAAAGAGAACGGGATGCACCTGAAGACAGAATAAGGGATTTAGAGCGGTTCCAGAATTCACGTGCCCTCTTGGGGGCGGTGAAAGGTGGCATTATCTTTAAGAAAATGCCAACCGGAATCCGTGGCTCCGGGGTACAGCAATTCCGGAACCGCTGTAGCTATGAGGTGCGGGGATTGCGGCAAGGGAGGGGAAAAGTAGAACCCGGCCCGCGGGGCCGTGGGCAATGCGCCGGTGAACCCGTCCTAAGACGGTGGAGCTCCCCGCGGTTCATTAGGCATTCCGGACTGGCGGACACTGCACACAGAACCGATGATCGAGTCGAGCCCCTGTTCGTTGAATGTTGGTTCAACCAGCGTTGACTACCCACCTGCTTTGCAGGCCGGTTTCTAATGCGGATAGTAGGGGCGGCGCGGAAAAATTGCAAGTCTTGTGCAAGACAGGCAAGGTGTGGTACGGTCTAGCCCCGCACATTTTGGGAACCGGTTGCCCAAAATGGCACTAGCTCTGCTCAATCTGCGCCACAGCTCAATTTCCACCACCGCCGGGGCCCTGATTGGCAGGCACCGGAGCCAGCCTGCGATTTTGGACTTCGACAGCATGCGCGATCATCTTCTTCAATTTGCCTTCGATATCCGCGTCGCCCACGTGCTGATCTTCGAGCACGCCATCGGCATCGATGGAAAACGTAGCCGGAATGGCGTTCACTGCAAACCGCGTTGCAATCGGTCCCGTGAATCGCCCGTCCCGGTATTGCAGCCAGGTCATGCCGTTCTTGGCTACGAAGTCCTTCCATTTGTCCGCGTCGTTATCCATGCTCACGCTGAGGACGACGAAAGGCTGCCCCTGGTACTTCCGAGCAATGTCCCGAATGTGTGGCAAGGCCTCGCGGCACGGCCCGCACCAAGTGGCCCAGAAGTCGATGAGCACCACCTTGCCGGCGAGGCTGTCCATAGAGATGCGCTGACCGTCGAGGGTGGTCAACTCAAACGCCGGGGCCATTCGGGCGCGCGCCAACTCGATCCGATCCAGGAAACGCTCGGCGCGCACGTGGAGATTGGGCACTTTCGTGTCCTGGTCGAGGAATCGCTGGAATGCGGCGCGCGCTTCGTCGTCCTGGTGCAGGTATGCCAGAGAGACACCGATGCCGTAGTGCACGATGGCGGACTTCGGGTCGAGTTGCAGCGCTGTCTTGAACTCCTCGCAGCTCTGATTCAGGCACGTGTCTCTCTTTTCGCCCTTTTCGCCAATGCCCTCCCGCTGCAAAGCGATTCCGAGTTCGAAGTGCAGCGTCGCTTTTGCCGCATCGGACTGCTCCAACTGGAGCCAGTCCCGCAAGACTCCTTCCTGAGCTTTATAGTCATTCAGCTGCTGGGCAAGAAAGTAGGCACGGCTGAGGCACTGCGCGCAATGCCCGCCGTCCTGCTTATTGGCCTTGCGAAAGTCGTCGAGGGCCGCGGCCTTGTCACCGTGGTTCTGCCAGTCGATGGCCTCGGCGAAGGTCTTGCGCGCCTTGGAATCGGTGGGTTCGCCGGGCTTGGCCTGATCGGGCGCGCCACGCGCGGCGATGCACGCCGCCAAAAGCGCCGCAGCGATCGCCAACTTTCCTGCGAAGCTAAAACCGGTCCAGCGAGACATGAGGATTCCCTCCCGCAAACGATGGAATTGTAAGTTTGGCAAGAATTTTACACCCGAATGCAAATGAAATGTGACACGGTCCGACGGCCCTGAAAGTAACCAGCATGCTAAAACCAAAGACTCGCCGGAAGACCCCGAAGAAATGTCACTGAAATGTCATCGAGTGACTAAAATCACATGGATACCTGAGGATCGGGCGTATTCTTGCTGCGCACTCAGACGCCGTGCGGGGGCACATGCGCCTGCGAAAACTGCGACAGATCCGAATCATGCTGGCTGCGATGCTTCTGCGTCGCTGGCGTGGGCCGGTCCTTCTTTTTCTTCTGGTTGCGGGCGCGCTGTTCCTTGCGTGGGTGACCGGGTGCGGCGCTTCTTTTCTCCTGAGCGCGTCGCCGCCCGTGCCTGAGAGCACGGTTTCTCCCATTCCCGGTTCGCCGATTGAGCACATCGTCGTGATCATGCAGGAGAACCGCAGCTTCGACAACTTGTTCAACGGCTTTCCCGGCGCCGATACGGCACAGACCGGCATGAACGGCGGCCAACCGATCGCGCTCACCCCCATCGCGCTCGGCGATTCGCGCGACCTCGACCACTCGCACCGGCGCTGGTGGAAGGATTGGAACCAGGGAAAGATGGACAGCTTTGCGCAGGACAGCGCCAATCCGTCCACGCTGCCGTATTCCTACGTCCCTGAGAAGGACGTGGAACCGTACTGGACCCTGGCGCAGCAGTATGTGCTCGGCGACCGGATGTTCCAGTCGAACACCGGCCCCAGCTTTGTGGCGCATCAGTACATGATTGCTGGGCAAGCGGCGAACGTGGCGGAAAACCCCACCGGCTCAGTGTGGGGCTGCGACGCCGGCCCCGGCTCGACGGCAGCGCTGGTCGGCCCCAACGGCACCGATTTGCCGGGTGTCTATCCCTGCTTCGATTACCAGACCACTGCGGATTTGCTGGACGAGAAAGGCGTAACCTGGCGCTACTACGCTCCCGCGAGCGGCGACAAATTCTTCGTTCTCTCGGCTTACCAGGCGATCCGGCACATCCGCTTCGGCAACGACTGGAACGACAACGTCATCTCGCCGCAGAACCGCGTGCTCACCGACATTCAGCACGGAGAGCTGGCGCAGGTGACGTGGATTGTGCCCGATTGGGCGCACTCCGACCATCCGAGCTCGGGCAGTGAAGGCCCGGACTGGGTGGCGTCGATCGTCAATGCCATCGGCAACAGCCCATTCTGGAATTCGACGGCGATTTTTGTCACCTGGGACGACTGGGGCGGTTGGTACGACCATGTCGATCCTCCCAAGGTGGATGCCATGGGGCCGGGATTCCGCGTTCCCTTGCTGGTTATCTCGCCCTATGCGAAGCATGGGTATGTCTCGCACCACATCCATGAAGCCAGCGGGTTCATCGCGTTCATCGAGCACAACTTTGATTTGGGCACGCTGGGCGCGCGGGACGCGGGGTCAGACGCCTACCAGGATTGCTTCGATTACACGCAAAAGCCGCCGGCCTTCACGCCGATTCCCACCAAAGTGACGGCGGACCAGCTGATCCGCGAACGGGACAGCGGACCCCCGGACGACGACTGAGGCAGGGGCCAAGCCAACCCATCGAGCAAAGATCGCTCGCTGGGGACCCCGCCAAGGGACTGAGGGAACACGCCTGCAGACGTCGCTCGGTTTCCGTCGGCGAGGCTATCGCGGAGCCGCGTACAAGCGGACGCGATAGATCTTCACTTCGTGCGAATCCATGGAAAGTTGGCGGCCCTGGTTGCTCTGGTCGCCATTCATGTGCTCGAGCACCTTCCAGCCTGAGCCGTCGGGTGCGACCTCGTCGATGCTGGCGATGCCTGCAATCTTGTCGTCGGTGTCGGGGTCGCGACTGAATTTGATCGTCAAGCCGCTGCCAATCGCGAGAAACTCATCGGGCACGGTTTGGAGAATAAGAACAGCTCCGTCGTTGGCCTGGAGTGCACCGGAGAACCAGTTTCGCGTAAGACTGCCCTGAAACAGATAACCGCCGAGCGCGACTGTTTGCGCGGGTCGTGGACTGTTGGCGTGGAGGACCATGGCGCGCGTGCGGCCGTCAGATTGCGCCTGTGGCAGGAGATCGCCGAGGCTGGCGAGCGCAGCGTAAACCTGCGCGATGGCCGGAGCGGCGTCGTCGGGCTTCGCCTCGACGCGCAGGTTGTCAATGGCGAAGGGACAAAAACCGAAGGCCTTCGCAGCGCCGTAGGCGTAAAGCGCGTTGTAGGAGGCCGTGTCGGCGCGGGCTTCAGGGATGAAGATCGGGTTCCCCGGGAGCTGATACCGCTTGACCCAGTATTCAAACTCAGGCCAGTACATGTCGGGCGCGTAGAAGTCGATGTGCGAGGCCACGGCACGGTAAACGTCGAGGTTACCGGGATGCGGGCCGCCGCTGGGGTAGTCCCCGGGGCGCTCGAGCGGCGCAGGGAGCTGTGCATTCATGTAACAGGGCAGCGTGTATTCTTTTTTCCCCGCCGCTGCAACCGAGTCGATGAAGCTTGCGTAGCGCCAGGCCATAAAGGCCTCGTCGGCTGCGTCGCCGAAGACTTCGCGCCATGTGCCGCCCCGTGGGTTGAATTGCGCGGCGAGTTCCGGGGAAAGTTGCGCACCATCGGCCGCGAGTTTCTGCACGAGATCGGACGGAACAGCACCGGCAAACTCGCGGTTCGCCTCAGGCGAGCGATCGCGCTCAGGCCCAAGGTAGCCGACTTCGTTTTCCAACTGCACGAAGAGCACGGTCTGCTGCGCGGCGTCCTTTTCGCGAAGATGCGCCATGAGCGCGGCGAATGCGCGGCTGTCGCAACGGAGGGTTTCTGCGCCGAAGGTGGAGAGAATCTCGAGAGGCGTACCATCGGCAGCGAGCGCACGCGGGAAACGCGTTGTGTCTGACTTGACCCACGCGGGAGCGTACTCAGAGAATGCGTTTTTCCAACTGCCAAACCACAAGAGCACCAGGTGGAGGTTCTGTTGCCGGGCGACGTCGATCCAGTGGTCGAGGATGCGGAAGTCGTAGGAGCCCTCGGTGGGCTCAATTTGCTCCCACGGCACAGGCACTAGAACCGTATTCAGGTGCATTCGCGCGAGATTGGGGAGGATGGAATCTGCCTGTTCGGCGGTCCCGGAGGAGGAGTTGCCGAGTTCGCCGCCGAAGATGAGGAAGGGCTTGCCCTGCACGAACAATATTCCGCTACTTTTATCCACGCGGACGGGCTGCAGGCCGGCGGGCTGCGCAAACGTTGTGTGGAGAACCAGCGCGAGGATCAAGGAAATCGAGAATTGGCGGAGCATAGGCAAAACCCTTTCCCGGGCGAGGCAAACAAGCAGGCTCGCCGGCGAAGCTTGAAGGGAAGGCGGGCGGCCTGCGCCCACCCGGCCAGCGCGGCTATTGCGGCGGCGTGTGGCCGATCATTCCGTCGGCCCACTGGATGAACCACTTCATGTTGGGCGCATCGGTGTGGCCGCCGTCGTGCTGGCGCCAGGCGAGCTGGCCGTCGAGCAGGCCGTGATTGACGGGAGGCATGGTGGCCGTGCGGTAGTCTCCTGCGACAGCAAGGCCCTTGGCGCCGAGAAGCGCGAAGACGCGGCTGGCATCGACCGTGGCCATAAAGCTGCCCTCGTGATCGAGCCACTTGGCGTCGCCCTTTTCCGGAACGCCGTAGCTGATGAAAGTGAGGCGCGGCGCGCAGAGCGCGATGAGCTCGTTGGAATCGACGGGAATGTCGCCGGGGTTCATGCTGCCGAAATTGGCATCGGACGCGTCGTACTTGATGAAGTTGCCGGCCATCCAGTAATACTCACCGGTAGCCAGGTTCTCCACGCCCTCGCCGAAGTTGCGGCGCAGCAGCGTGGCTCCGCCTTTGCCGGAGGAGCCGACCAGCACCATGGCAAAGCGTGGATCGAAGGCCATGGTGACGAGCGCGGCCTTGCCGTAGCGCGAGACGCCATCGATGCCGACGTGCTTCGCGTCGACGGCGGGATCGGTTTCAAGATAGTCGAGGCCGCGGCCGGCTCCCCACGCCCAGGCGCGCAGCGCGCCCCAATCGTCGGGCTTGCGCGGCTGGCCTTTGTTCACCAGGCCGATGATGCCGCGCGTAAGGCCCGCGCCGTTGTCGGCCTGCACGCTGGCGGGATCGAAGCGCACGAAGCCCCAGCCGGCAGCCACGAGCTGCCACTCGTTGGGAGGATCGCCGTCAGCGTTCAACTGCGGCGGCTGAAAGAAGGGGCTCTCCTTGAACGGCTCCCACGCGGGATGCTGCGCGAATACATCCTTGAGCGATGGGTCCTGCTGGAGGAGCAGCGCTTTCATCGCTGCGTTGATCTTGTCCAGCTCCTCGCCGCGCGGCTCGTTGGGGTTGGGGAATCCGGCACGGGTGAACTCCATGAGCACGGGAACGGGGCCGGTCGCGTTTGCCGGCGTCACCACCGTCATGTGAATCCTGACGCTGATCGCGGGGCAGGCGGAGTTGTCGACCTCGCCGATCAGGTCCTTGGCGATGACAGGTGTGAATCCGATGAACTCGTGATCGACGGTGGTTACGGTCCAATGGACCTTGGGAACGTTTGCGGGCACGAAGCCATAGACGACTTTCGAAAGCATGTCGACGAGCTCGGGGCGCCGCTCCTTCCACCACATTTCAGGAGTGGTGACCTTGGTGCCGTCGTTCATGGTGAGCGGATCGGGAACGTTGGGGTAGGGATTGGCCTTCGACTCGTCGTAGTTGGCGTGGTTGGGAGCATTCTCGTTGCCGCTGAAGCCGGGGCGCAGCGTCTTGATGCCGAGCTGGTCCATCATGTTCTGGCGATCCTGATCGGCGGTGAATGTGACCGGAGTGCAGGGAGTCTGCGCTTGAAGCGCAGACGCGGCGGCGAGAACGCAGGCGACTATACACGGGAGAAGGGGGGGCTTGAACCAGGGATGCATGGGCGGGCTCCAGGATGATATGCTTGCAGCGCTTTTTTACGGCGGTTCTCCTGCAATTAGGTGCCATTTCCGGCGTATTTCAGGGTGGCTTTTTCTTGTTGAAAAAGCCACTTAGCGATTGTGCCTTGGTCTACGCTTGCAGGAGAACCGCATTAGACGAGCGATTGACTTCGGAGAACATGGTAAAGCATCGGCTATGAGACAGGCACGGAAATTCGCTCTGGTTTTTGGGTTCGTGCTGGCCGCAAGCTGCGTGTTGGCGCAGCATAGCGCGAAGGCGGACGTGTGGGTAGCAAGCTGGGGCGCTTCGCAGCAGATTCCGGAGCCGCAGAATGCGCTGCCCGCGGACGATCTGCGCGACGCGACCGTGCGGCAGATCGTTCATCTGTCGCTGGGCGGTTCCGCGCTGCGCGTGCATCTGTCGAATGCATTCGGCACGGCGGCGCTGCACTTCACGTCGGTGCACGTGGCGCACCCGGTGTCGCCAAAGACGGCGGCGATTGATCCGGCGAGCGATCGCGCGCTGAGCTTCGCCGGCAAAACTGACGTGACGATTCCGCCGGGAGCGGAGTACGTTTCTGATCCGGTGGAGGAGCCAGTAGCGCCGCTCGAAAACGTAGCGGTGACGTTCCATCTGGATGAGCCGCCGGCGCAGGAGACGGGGCATCCGGGATCGAGGTCGACCACATACTACGAGCACGGTGACCTGGTGGGCGCGGCGGATCTGCCCGGCGCGAAGCATGTCGATCACTGGTACCAGATCACGGAGATTGACGTGCGGGCCGCGGCAAAAGCGGCTGTAGTGGTGGCGCTCGGCGATTCGATCACCGACGGCCACGCCTCAACCACCAACGGCAACGACCGCTGGACGGATGTGCTGGCCGCGCGGTTGCAGGCTTCGCGGAAGAGGCGGAACGTCGGGGTATCGAACCAGGGGATTGGGGGCAACCATCTGCTCACCGACGGCCTGGGACCGAATGTGCTGGCGCGGTTCGACCGCGATGTGCTGGCGCCGGGGGGCGTGCGCTGGGTGATTGTCTTCGAGGGCGTGAACGATCTGGGCGCGCTGGCGCGGATCGGCGAAGTTCCCGCCGAGCAGCATGCGGCCATGGTCGAGCGCGTGATTGCGGCATATGAGCAGATCATCGAGCGCGCGCATGAGCATGGGCTGCGCGTCTACGGGGCCACGATCACGCCGTATGTGGGATCGGACTACTATCATCCGGGGCCGGTGAGCGAAGCGGACCGGCAGACGGTGAATACGTGGATTCGCGCTGACGGCCACTTCGATGCGGTGATCGATTTTGACGCGGTGGTGCGCGACCCCGAGCATCCGGATCGTTTGCTCCCCGCGTACGATTGCGGCGATCATCTGCATCCAGGGCCCGCGGGATACAAGGCGATGGGGGAGGCGGTGCCGCTGAGCTTGTTTGCGAAGTGAAGGCAAGCGGGTTCGGCGCAGAAACCAGCTGCCCGAAGCATTCCGGTACCAAGAGAAGGAGGGTTAAGCTCCGTGGTCTCCCGGGTCCAAAAATCGGGACCACGGGGCACCCCGTGCGGTGGCGAGTTTTCTTCCTTAAGATCCGCGCCGCCGGCCGGCGACGCTACGGGAGGGCGGTTCGTGGTCAGTCGCGCTTGTACTTGCAGTCCAGGTAACCACCGTCAATAAGGATGGTGTCGGGTGTGAGGAACTTATAGCCCACGGACTGTACCTGGTCGATTGCGAAGACCTCGCCGGGCTGGACGTTGTAGGTCACAAGCACCGAGCTGGTCTGTCCGTTCCAGGTGTGACTCGCCATCTGCTGGGTAAAGTTCAAGTGGGTGGAGCAGCCGCCGGCGCCGGTTGCGTTGGGGTCGGTGATTGAGGTCCAGCCACCGAGGAGCGGGTTTGCGGGCGTGCTCTTGCAGCCTGTCATTACGGCGAGCAAGGTCAGGGAAATGAGCAATCGATACAGCTTCATTGGGACCTCCGTGAATTGGCTTTAGCCTGGAATCTCCATTTTGAAAAATGAGCTCGCCGAAATTTTACGCCCGTTAGCGCAAACTGCAAAACCAACGAGGTAGTTTCAAGGGAGAAGCCGGGCGATTCGGCGGGTGGCCAGGATCTTGAGGAAGCAGGAACGCGAGGCCGCATTTCTCATCGATGTCTGGAGACCGGCGCTACAATCAGCGAGCCCCGATTGAATCGCCGCAAGGTGATTCAATCGGGGCGGGTGAGTGGGCCGGTTGCCGCTGTTACGCTTTGGGCGATTTCGCAGGCGGAGGGGCCGGTGAGGCGGGCTGGCTCGAGTCCGCTGCTGTGCCGGGACTGGCAGACGCGCCGGGAGCAACTTTTTGCATCAGCAGCGCGCCCAGACCCTCCAAAACGCCGCCGACCGAGCCGCCGCCTCCGGCAACGAGCGTGTTGGGCATGAAGGGGACGTTGCTCTTGGCAAGGGCCTCGACTGCATTCACGAGAGCCGTGGCTCCCTGGCCCAATGCCGCAACCTGCTTTTGATAGGCCTCAGCACGGGCCAAGCCGACAGCGCGAACCTGCGCGCCCTGGGCCGTGCCGGTCCGCTCAATGAAGGTGGCCTCGCCATCGGCTTCTGCCTTGCGAGCCTCAGCATTGTTCTTCTTGATGTCGACGCCCACCGCGGATTGAGCAAGCTGAGCCTGCATGTCGGCAGTGCCGCGAGCCTTCTCGGTCTCGATGCGCTGGTCCTGCGCCTGGCGCTGCATCTTGAAGGTTTCCACTTCCTGGTGAGCGACCTCGCGCTCCGTGAGCACGGTGACCAGCGCGGCCGGGTAGACCACGTCCTGGATGTAGACGCCGCGGGTTTCGATCTCGTACTCGGCGAGTTTCCTTTGGATGTATTCGAATGCCTCCTCCTGGACGATCTGGCGGGTCTGGATGAACTTGATGGCTTCCATGCCGCCGATCTTGTCGCGGAAGAGATTGCCGACGGCCGCCTGCAGAACCTCGTTCACCAGATTCTCCATGGAGCCGACCATGGAAATCACCCGAGGGGCTTTGGTGTCGGGAACGTGGATGAGGACCTGGAGATCGATGGAAAAGACAAAGCCCTCATTGCTTTTGGCGATGATGGGTTCAAGCCGCGCGTCGAGGCCATGGGCTCCGGTAACGTCCTTGGCCCAGTCGAGCTTGAGGATTGCGGTGAGGACCACCTTGGCGTCGTAGATGCGCGGGTTGATGGGATATTTGCCGGTTCTCAAAGCCTCCTGCCAGATGCCTTGATGGCCGGGCCGCACCAGGCTGCCGAATTTGAATCCGACGCCTGAAGTGTCCTGGGTCGGCAGGCCGACGTAGGCCTTGATGACGGCAACCTGGCCCTGTTCGACGACCAGCATCGGGACCTGCTCCACGCGCACCAGAAACGGATTCAGGTTGAAGGCGCCGTAGAGAAGCGGATCGTGCTGAAGGCCGATCTTTCCGCCGGCGTCCAGGAATTGCTGGAAATCCTGGTAGTTGTTGTGCAGGGTGTTTTTGCTGCCCAGGATGGATGCCATGAGCTGGAAGTCAGTGATACCGGCGTTCTTCTCGAGCTCTTCGACGTCCGCGAAGCTTCCCAGCCTGCTGGCGATGGCTCCGGCCGGCAACGGTTGGCCTTCGAGGGCCGTCACGATGCCGATCATGTCGACGACTTTGCCGCCCTCGGTCGGTCGCGGCGCAATGCGCGTGACTTCGAGCTGCCGTTCATCGAGACCGAACGCTTCGAAGGTGAGCCTGCCTTTTGCTGCGGCCAGCTCGCGGTATGCGTCGGTGATGGGAACGCCGAAGACATAGGGTTTGGTGATGACCAGGAAGGCCACAGGATGGATTGGAGCCAGCATGCCGGGAGAGAGAACCGGCCTCTGCACGCCCTTCTGGCCGCCGTGCGTGACGAAGTTTGATACATCAGTGAAGTTGCCAAACTCGGCTTTGTACACACCCGACTTGGCGCCGATGGGTGTCGCGTCGCCCACTTGAGCGATGACTACGCCGATTTGACCCGCGGGGACCTGTACCCACGGATGCTTGGCCACCGCGTAAATCAGGCAGAACTTAAAGCGAAGGCCAGGCATAAGCAACTGAGCCTGGTAGCCGGCTTCACCTTTGAACGCCACCGGGTTACTGCCGGGCAATTTTGCGCCAAAACGCTTGCGGACCAGTCCAACTTGCGTCGGACCGATGCTGTAAATGGATTTGAAGATAAGGACGATGAGAAACACCACCGCCAGAACAATGACGAGTTCCCAGAGAAAAGCGAACGACGCCGTGCCCTCGGACATGATTCCTCCCTTGATCCGGACTGAGCCGGTTCTTACGGCGGTTCTCCAATTACTATGTGGCGTTTCTTGCACCCTTCAAGGTGGCTTTTTCTTGATGAAAAAGCCACTTAGCGATTGTGTTTCGCGCTACGCCAATTGGAGAACCGCTTCAGCCCTCTGTTTCGGAGAACGTCCCAGCATACTCCTGCCGGGAAAAACCCGCTGTGCGCGGCAACATGAACGAGATCATGGGAGGGTAAGCTGTTGCTTTTCGCGATACGCGGCTAGAACTGGTTGCACAGATGGCATTGCGCAGGGAAAAGGCTTCCCTCAGGGGCTAAAGGCCCGCTATTTATGCATATTTTTCGGCACGGCTGAAGCCGTGCCCCTTCAAGACCGGATTTGTGCAACCACTTCTAGTTTCGCGCTTCGGCGGTCTTGGCGTGGCGGGCAGCGCGGCGCTTCTTTGGCGCGGCGGCCGCACCAGGCGCGGGCAGCGCGGCGCGGGGAGCGCGGAAGCGCAGGCCGTTGAGCGAATTCTCGCCCATGGCGTGCAGGCGAAGGAAGTTGGTTGAGCCGGATTTGGTGCGCGTGCCGGCCACAATCGCGATGACTTCGCGCGGGCGGACGTAGCCGCCTTTCTCGAGCAGGGATTCAGCGCAATCCACCAGCGCCTCGGTCGAATTGACCTTAGGACAGCGAATGGGCGTGGTGCCCCATAACAGGTTGAGGCGATTGACGGTGACCCCGACCGGGCTGAGCGCGAAGATGGGCGCGGTGGGGTGGTACTTGGAAAGCTGGCGCGCGGTGGCCCCGGACTCAGTGAAGAGCGCGATGGCGCGCAGGTCCAGGTCATCGGCGGCGTGGGCCGTGGCTTCGCAGATGGTTTCGGCGATGGAAAGGCCGCTGCGGCGCTCGCGCGGTTCGGCCTCGAGGTCTTCTCTCATGTGCCGCTCGGTCTCGGTGACGATGCGCGCCATCATTTCCACCGACTCGACCGGGTATTTGCCGACGGCCGATTCGCCGGAGAGCATGACGGCATCGGTGCCGTCGTAAATGGCGTTGGCCACGTCGGAGACTTCGGCGCGCGTAGGCCGCGGATTCTCGATCATCGATTCCAGCATCTGCGTGGCGGTGATCACTGGCTTGGAGTACTCGGCGGCGCGGCGGATGATGTGCTTCTGGATGGCGGGAACTTTTTCCGGAGGCACTTCGACGCCGAGGTCGCCGCGAGCCACCATGATGCCGTCAGAGACCTGCAGGATAGCGTCGAGATGCTCGACGGCCTGCGGCTTTTCCAGCTTGGCGATGATCCAGGTATCGGCGCCGTGCGCGGCCACGCGATTGCGCACTAGGGCGACATCCTCAGCGCGTGCGCACGAAGGAGACGGCGATGGCGTCGAAGTCGTGATTGAGCGCAAATTCCAGGTCGAGCGAATCTTTTTCGGTGAGCGAGGGCGTGCGCACCAGAACGCCGGGAAGGTTGATGCCCTTGCTATTCGCCCAACAAGCCGCCGTTGACGATGTCGCAGACCACGTCTTCGCCGTCGATCTCGTGGACGCGCAGCTCGATCAGGCCGTCGGAGAGCAGAATGCGCGAGCCTTGCTCGACGTTTTCGGCGAGGGTCTTGAATGTGGTGCCGACGAGCGAAGCCGTGCCCAGAACGTCGCGGGGCGTGATGGTAAGGCGGTGACCCTCCTTGAGCAGCGCTGGCTGATGATCCTTGAGCAGCGTGGTGCGGATTTTGGGCCCCTGCAAGTCGGCCAGGATGCAGAGCGGCTTGCGCTCTTCACGGCTTACCTTGCGAATCTTCTCGATGACCGCGGCCTTTCGCTCGTGGGTGCTGTGGGAAAAATTCAGGCGAAGCACGTCGACGCCGGCGCGGATCATGGCGCGAATGACCGGCTCGGTGTTCGAAGCCGGGCCGAGCGTGGCGACAATCTTGGCGCGGCGCTGGGCAGGGGACTCCAAAAGAGAGAGATCGTCAAAGGGCATAAGAGACAGGCTCCGGAGGCATCTTCAAGTTCAGTCAAAAGAGATTTTGAGCAGGTGAAAAATGGGGAAACGGAGCGCTACCACAATCATTGTAACGTGCGGGGCAACCGGACGAGGAGCGTGCGCTGCGCGTCGCGAGGGAAGCTGGCAAAGCAAACGGGCTTAACGGGAGAGGCGAGCGGGCTCGCGGGCGGAGGGCGCCGCCGGCGTTTGATTCTGGCGCTCCCAGTAGAGAACGCCGTTCAGCTCCGCGCCCAGCAGCACGCTGAAGGAAGTGATGTAAAGCCACACCAACGTGGCGATGCCGGCGGCAAAGGAGCCGTAGAGCCGGGTGTAGTTGGCGAAGTTGGTGACATACCAGCCGTAAGCCAGGGTGGCCGGGAACCAGATGATGGTGCCGGCGATGGCGCCGGGCGCGACCCAATGCCAGCTCTCCGTGCGCCGCGTGCCGAAATGATAAAGGGCGGCGAGGACGGCGAGGATGGCAACGAAGCTGACCGACCAGCGCACCATGCGCCAAAAGAAAATCACGATGTAGCGCAAATCGTGGCCCGCATTGTCGATCATCCAGAGTTCGATCTGGTGGCCAAAGACGATGGCCAGCGAAGCCACCGCGAGAGGAACCAGCGCGATGGGCACCAGCATGAGGGCGCGAGCGCGGCGTCCCCAGAAGGTCCAACTCTCGGGCGGGAGCCGGTAGGCGCGGCGAAATCCCTCCATGAACGACAGCATGACGCCAAGCCCGGCAAAAAGGCTGAGACAGGCGGCGGAGAGAATCAACCGGCCGGAGTGGAGGTGGTGCGCGAGGATGGACGACTGCACAAGATCGAGGGTATCGGCGGGCAAAAACTGCTCAAGGACGTTGCGCGTCTGGCCGGTCAGCGTCGGTCCCTCCTCCACCTGAGCCACCACCGTGGTGATGACCAGGAGAGCCGGAAAGAACATGAGCATCCCCGAATAGGCGGCGGCCTTTGCCGTGTTCACGATGTCATGAACCAGGGCCTGGAGCAGCGCTTCCCGAATCTTGGCAAAATAGCTCGTCATTTGCGTTACAGGCCAGAGTAGAGCATTTGGCCCGGTTACGGCGATAAGTGTTTGCAAAAACAGGGACCAAGGGAACAAGGAACGAAAGAGCGGGACTCATGGAACGAAAAGACAGGGACGCAGGGACATAGGGATGAAGGGACTCTGGCAAGCGCAGACGAGAGACAGGAACCCCGGGGGAAACGGAGCGCGACTGACCGGCCCGGATCGTGGCGGGTGCGTTGGGGAGAAGGGCAACCCGCTGCTTCGATCTCGGCATCGAATGAAGCCTGAACGGCCCGCAGGACGCTGGGGCGAAGGCGCCGGTGCGTTGCGGGCGGTCATTGGCATGATTCCAAATCTCTTATCCAGGAGAAAGGAGGAACGAAATGCAACGAAAGCGATGGAGGAAGGAAATTCCACTGTGCGCGGCGGCCGCGTTGCTGGCGTGCGGCGCCGCGATGGCTCAGATGCCTGGCGGGGACGCCGGACAAATGCCGCCAGGACAGCAGTCCCCGATGCCAGAGCAACCGAATGGATCACTCAATCCCGGCGATAACCTGCCCGCTATGCAAAACAACACGGTTCCGTCATTCGTCGACCAGTCCTTCCTGCGCAAAACGCTCGAAGACGATGTTGCCCAGGTGCAGATGGGACAACTCGCGGCGCAGAAGTCGCCCAGCGACGACGTGAAGCAGTATGGACAAAAAGTGGCGCAGGTTCACGAGCAACTGACCGACCAACTGAAGCCGGTCGCCCAGAAACTCGGCGTAAGCGAACCCAGGGAGCCGTCAAAGAAAGACAAGCAGGAGATCGCAAAGATGCAAACGCTCTCGGGCGCGGATTTCGACGCAGAATTCATTAAAGCCATGCTGAAGGATCAACAGAGCGATGTGAAGGATTTCAAAGATGAAGCGCAGTCAGCGCAGACTCCAGCCGTGCAGCAGTTGGCCAAGATGGACGCGCGGGTGCTGAGCCAGCATTTGCAGCTTCTGGAAAAGTTGGCGCAGGCGCACGATGTGCCGGTGGAGAGCAAGAAGTAGAACTGCCGGTCAGCGAGTTAGGGTGCGCTGGCGCGCACGTTCGCAAGTTAGCAAGTTGGCGAGTTGGCCCGGATCGCGATGGTCGAATCTCGATGAACTGGGGCCGGCGGCGCGTGGCGGCACGTTGATGCGAATCGAGCGGGCGTCAGCGGTCGGTGCAGGAGTAGCAGGGATCGATCGAGGCCTGGATCAACGGCGTGTCGGCGAGCCGCGCACCGCGCACCATCCAGCGCACGGCAGGCATGTTGACGTAGGTGGGCGTGCGCACGTGGACGCGAGCCGGATTACGCGAGTTCTCCTTCCAGGAGACGCTGTACATGACCTCGCCGCGCGGCGCTTCGACACGGCTGGTGGCCGTGCCGGCGGCGAAGACCAGCTTATCGCCGGCAGAGTCGATCTCGCCGGGGGCCATTCTGGCGAGCGCCTGGCGGAGGATGCTGCAGCTCTCAATGATCTCGAGGGCGCGGACAAAAAGGCGGGCGCGGACGTCGCCGGCCTGCTCCACTGGAACCTCGAACTTCATCTCCTCGTAGGCCGCGTAGGGCGCGTCGCGGCGCAGGTCCTGCGCGATGCCCGAGGCGCGAGCCGTGGGGCCGACCACGGCGCAGGAGATGGCCTTTTCGTGGGTTAGAATGCCAATGCCGGCGCAGCGCGAGCGCGCCGTGGAGCTGGTGGTGAAGATGGGAATGATGGTGCGCATCATCTCGCGTTCGAGTTCGTCGATCATGGGCACCAGCGCCATCGGGTCCTCGATGTCGCGGTTGACGCCGCCCACACAGTTCATCGAATAATTCACGCGGTTGCCGGAGATGGCCTGAAGCACGTCCATCACCTTTTCGCGCAGTGCGAAGCAGGTCATGAACATGGTTTTGAAGCCCATGAGCTTGGAGGCGATGCCGGCCCACAGCACGTGCGAGTGCAGGCGCTCGAGCTCCGCCATCACGACGCGAATGTATTTGGCGCGTGGCGGCGGCTCAAGGCCGGCCAGCTTTTCCATGGCCTGGCAGAGCGTGAGCGTGTGAATGAACGAGCAGATGCCGCAGACGCGCTCCATGAGCGCGATGACCTGGATGTAGTTGCGGGTTTCGGCCAGGTGCTCGATGCCGCGGAAGTTGAAGCCGATGTGCAGCTCGGCGTCGCGCACCGTTTCGCCCTCGCAGATCATGTCGAGCTTGTAGGGTTCTTCCAGGCCGGGATGGTACGGCCCCATGGGGATCTTGTAGCTCATTTCGCGACCTCCTTCTGCGGCGGCGTGCCGGGAGCGGGCTCGTCCGGCGCCGGGGCCTCGCGCAGGTTCACCCCCGGCTTTTCGCCCTCGCGCAGCAGCAGCGGCTCGTATTCGCGGCCCGTGAAATCGATGGCGAAGCCCTCGTGCACTTCGCGCTCGATCCAGTCCGCGGCCTCGCACAGGTCCCAGATACTCTCGATCTTGGCGCTTTCGGTCGATTTGCCAGCAATCCGGAATGGGAATCCGAGCAGGCGGCCTTCGAGGTCCCAGTGGTATTCGAGGCGGAAGCCCTCGCTGGCGGCCAACTCGTATGCGGTGATGGTGATGAAGCGCGCCCCGACCGAATTCATCGCCCAGGCCACTTCACGGACGCTTGCGGCGCCGGGGTTGAGCCAGTGCGTGCCGCGGCTCTCCACCCACGGTTCGGCGAGTCCGAGCTTTTCGCGAATGGAATCGAGAGGGATCATTGGGAGTCTCCTCCTGGCGGCGTGGACGCCGCCAGTACAGGCGGTCTGGAGACCGGCGCTACAACAGGCGGTCTGGAGACCGGCGCTACGGGCGGAGCAGCGTGCGGTGCGGCAGAAAGTGCTGCGGCGGGTTTAGGCGTGGGCGGCCTGCGCGCCATGGTGTAGGACCGTTTGAGCTCGCCCTGCAACAGATAAATGGGCGGGCAGGCCTCTTCCTGGCTGAGCGCGTGCTCCGTGCGCCCTTCTTTGAGAGCATGCTCGATGCAGCCCTCGACGCAGCGCCCGCAGAAGGTGCACTGGCCGGGGTTGTAACTCCAGGTGAACTCGCCTTTGCCGGCTTTGAACTCAATGGCGCGCGTGGTGCAGCGGAAGCGGCAGACCGCGCAGCCGGTGCAGAGCGCGGGATCGAATAGCACCCGTCCGCGGAAGCGCGGAGTGATCTTGGGCCGCGCGGGAAAGAGCAGGGTTTGGTAGCCGCGCCACAGATTCTTCCACATCATGGTGAGAATGTTCATGGCCGGAACCTCACGAGGATTGCGGAGGACACGGCAAGAACTGCGAAGATGAGCGTGCATTGCCAGTAGAAGCGCACGCTGGAGTCGATGGCCAGACGCGCTGTGGCCGCGGCAAGCGCCGAAAGCAGCAGCACCGCGGCGAACGAGATGGCGACGAAGAGGCAAGCGGCAAGCCAGGCGGCGCCAACGTGCGGCGCGATCAGTGTGGCCACGAGGCCCGTGCCGGCAACCCACTCGAGGCCGTGCGAGAGCTCCCACATGGCCAGCTCGGGGCCGGCGTACTCGGTCATGGGTCCGGCGTAGATCTCCTGCTCCGCGTTGGGTAGCGAGAAGGGATTGATGTGCAGCTTGGCGGGCAGGCAGACCAGAATCGCGATGATGCCCAGCACGGTGAGGAACGACGGGTGCATCGAGGCCAGCGCTTCCAATCTGAACGTATGCTGCGAAGCGGCGATGGAGACGATAGCGAGCAGAAAGACGATGTTGTAGGAGACGCTGAGTGCGGCTTCGCGCGCCGAACCGATCTCGCCAAAGATCGACCGCGACGAGAAACCGGCGGCGATGATGCACACCGAAGGCAGCTCCAGCAGGGCCAGCAGCAGGATCAGATCGCCCTCGAAGCCGCCTGACGATGGCAGCACGGGCAACAGGCCGACAGCTCCGGCAGCGGCTGAGACGGCAATCAGCGGCCAGGCGCGCATGAGCAGACCGGCAATGCCTGGTCGCGGCGGCGTGCTTTTGCCGAGCAGCTTGACGAAGTCGAAGAACGGCTGCATGAACGGCGGGCCAACGCGTTCCTGCATGAGCGCGACCGATTTACGCTCCACCCACAGGAAGAACCACGCGGCGGGCACAGCGAAAAGCACGCCGGGAAAGATGAGCAATCGCGCGAGGGCGGTGACGAGGGGGTTGACGAGGGTCATGGCTGCACCTCCTCACGCTTCACGGACGAAGGCCTGTCCGCGGGGACCTGGGATTCGGCGACGAGCGTGACGATGGTTTCAGGCGGCTTGTTCCCGCGCTCGGCCAAAATCTTCGCCGCTTTGGCGATGCCCTGGATGATCGCGTCAGGCCGTGGCGGACAGCCGGGAACGAAGACGTCGACAGGAAGGTGCTTGTCCAGCGGTCCCGCGAGCGTGCGGCTGTCAATAAAGACATTTGTGGTGGCCGGGCAGGAGCCGATGGCGATGACGGCCTTGGGCCCAAGGACCTGGCCGTAGACGGTCTTGACGGCGCCAACGACTTTGCGCGTGACCGGGCCGGTGACACAGAGAATGTCGGCGTGGCGCGGGCTGCCTTCGAGGCGCACGCCCAGCTGCTCGGCGTCGTAGCGCGGCGAGAGCGCAGCCACAATCTCGATGTCGCAGCCGTTGCAACTTCCCGAGTTCATGTGGAAGAGCCAGGGACTGCGCCGGCGGGCAGTGCACATGAGTCGATTCCAGAGCTTCATGGCTGCACCCCCACGAGCATCTGCCACGCGTTGGGCCAGACGCCTGCTGCCAGCAGTAGAACGACGAGCACGACGATCGCGGCCTTGAGGGCGAATGGCTCGCGCGCGCCCGATTTGGACGTCGCCTCGAGCGGCGGGGCCTTGTCAGGCGGCGAGTCGGACGGCGGACCCCACCAGTTGCGCGCTAGTGCCAAAGCATAGGCGATCAGCGCGAAGACGGACGAGAGGATGAAGAGGGCGAGCACTCCGGGGCCGAGATGCAACGCCGTTGAGTAAAGCCGCCAGCGGCCGATGAAGCCGAGTGTCGGCGGCACGCCGAGCATGGCCAGCATGCCGAAGAGAAAACCGAAGGCGCTCACCGGGTAACGCATGGCCAGCGCAACCGACTCAGATTCCAGCGCGCCTGCCGCTTCCGGCGCGGCGAGGCAGGCAAAAAGCAGCGCCTTGGCAAGTGCGTGAGTGCAGGCGGCAATCAGCGCGCCCTGCACCCCGATGACGCTCATCGATGCAGCGCCGAGAAGCAAAAAGCCGACGTCTTCAGCCGTCGAAAGTACCAAGAGCCGCTTGAGGCTGCGCTGGGTCAACATGAGCAGTGCAGCCAGGAACGACGTTCCCACGGCAAGCGATATCCAGAGCGCCTGCGGCGTGACCGCAGACTGGAGTCGACAGTGCAGCCACATAGAGTTCGCCGAAAGCGGCCATATCGACGACCGCGATGATGACGCCAAGCACCAGCGCCGGAACTTCGTCGGCCAGCTTAAGCAGCCAAAAGAACAGCGGAACCGCGGCCAGCTTGACGCAGACGCTGGTGATGAACAGCGCGCGCGCCCATTCGTCCTGCCCGCGCTCCCGAGCAGATCGCTGGCAATCAGGGACAACGCCGAAATGACGACGACCGCCAGATAGGCGAGCTTCGCGGATTGCGTCCGCGCGCTTTGCCATACCAGCGGGATCGTCAACAGAGCGCCGAGCTCCAGAAGCCCAAGACGGAGCCAAGGATCGGAAACGGCCAGGCCCGCAACGGCGGCTGCGGAGGCCAGTGTCATCAGCGGGGCGAGGCGGCGCCAGGCGCTGCTGGAAAGAGCGGCGAGAACCAAGGCGACCGCGGCCACGGCGCAGCATGCGATCAGCAACGCCGGCACGCGAGATGCAACGGTAGGCTCAATCATGGGGACTTCCGGAGCCAGCCAGCGCACGCCCGCAAGTATCGCCGCAGCGAAGACGACGACCAGCAGCGCCGCGCGGCGCTCCATCCACGCGAACACGATGCCGAGAAGGCGCGAAACCCACTGCAATCCGGCCCACACATCCAAATACGCGCGATCGACGTTGGACCAGCGGAAGAACGAATGCCAGTGCTCGTGGAATATCTCGGAGAAATCGCCTGCGGTGAGGCGGCCCTGATCGCCCAGCGGCTCGCCACCGGTGAACACGCCCCCGCCCGCACCGGCCAGAGCCGCACCGGACGTTGCAGGCCGCGCGGCATACGCGATCGCATAGATTGCGCCGCCGACCACCAGCGAGACCAAAGCCAGCACCAGGCCGCCGGTCGAAGAGAAGCTGCCCGCATCGGCCGAGAGGCCTAGCCACGTGACGTGCACGCCTGCGCCAAGACCGAGCGCGGCGAGAATGGGATTCAAGAGATAATTGACAGCTAACTGCGGCGCCACGCCCAGGACGATGCTGCCCGCAGCGAGCAAGCCCATGCCCCACAGCATCGAGGGCGGCGATTCATGCGCGTCCTTGGTCTGCTCCGTCGCCGGTCCCAGGAAGACGGCGCTGGTTGCCTTGGCGCCGAGAAACACCGTGCCCAGGCTTGCCGCCCAAGCTACCATGGCCGGCACGGCCCAGCCCGCCTGCAACGCCGCGGCATAAAGCATCCACTTGCTGGCGAAGCCGCTCATCAGGGGAATGCCCATCATGCTGCCCACGCCGATCAACCATGAGAGCGTGGTGTGTGGCATCTTTGCGGCCAGGCCGCCGAGTTGGTTCATGTCCCGCGTGCCTGAGGCGTGCTGCACCGAGCCGGCAGTCAAGAACAGTCCGCCCTTGAAGAAACCGTGATTGAGGCAGTGCAAAAGCGCGGCGGTGATGGCCAGAGGCGTGCCGATGCCGAGGCCCATCATCATGTAGCCGATCTGGCTGACGGTGGAGAAAGCCAGCATGCGCTTGAGATCGGTCTGCACCATCGCGTACATCACGCCCACGGCCATGGTGACGGTGCCCACCCACATCAGGCTCTCGCCCCATGCGGGCGGCCACGCGCCAAAGCTGTGCATGCGCGCAGCCAGATAGACGCCGGCCTTCACATAGCACGCAGCGTGCAGCAGCGCGCTCACCGGAGTGGGCGCGGCCATGGCCTCGGGAATCCAGGTGTGCAACGGAACCTGTACGCTCTTGGCGACGAGCGCAATGAGCATCAGAACAAAGATGCCGCTGGTGAAGCTGTGCGCCACGGCGGGATCGGTCCACAAGGCGCTACCGGCGCGGTGATAGAGAACCAGAATGCCGGCGAGCAGTCCGTAGCCTGCGATATGCGTCATCAGCAGCACCTTGCGCGCGCCGTCCACTGCTTCGCGATTGGTGTACCAGAAGCCGACCAGGGTGAAGGAGCAGAGCCCTACCACTTCCCAGCACAGATAGAAGATGAAGAGATTGGCGCTGTACACCAGCGTGATAAAGCCGCCGATGAAGACGAGCATCGTCGCATAGAAGCGCGTCGCGGCCTTGTCGTGCGCCATATACCCAATCGAATAGAGCAGCACCAGACCGCCGATGCAGGCGCCCATGAAGGCGAAGAGCACGCTGAGCGCGTCGACGTGAAGCACCAGCGCCAGCGGCCCGTCCCAGGGCAGCGCATGGAGGTCGATGGCCTGGCCGTTGCGGACCGAAGGCGCGATGCCGGCGACAGCGGCGAGGGCAGGTAAGCAGGTGAGAAATGCGAGGATTCCCTTGGTGCGGGCTGAGAAGAGCGGCGCTACCAGAATCTGCAGCGCTGCGCCCAGCAAAAGCGAGCATGGAGCCATCAGAATCAGGGTCGATATCAGGGTCTGGGCATCCATGCTTTCATGTTGGCCGCGCGGCCGTTAGGGGTGATGTGACAGCGGCCACAGGAAGGAAAACCGGAGGATCAAAATTCGGTTATTCGTACCACGTGGTGGGATCGGAGCGGTTGATTCCCGTTTTCTGCTCTGCGCCGCAACCGCCGTTTTGCCTGCCCCACATGCGTCATGCGCGGGACGGTAGGGGCTACAATGCAGCGGGGGGTTTGATCGGCCATGAATTCCTCTTCGAAAGTTCGCTTCTTTGTTCTCGTCAGTCTGCTTCTTTTTGGGGGAGCGTTTTTCGCTGCGCAGCCCGCCGCGGGCCAACCCGGCAGCGAGGTTGAACGGGTCGCCGCAACGCTGCCGGCTCAATCACGTACCGTGGTGGAGCGGTTGATCAGCCTGTCGCAACTGCCGGCCGGCACGTGGAAGATGCACTCGGGCGACTTGGCCCACGGCGAGGCGGTGAACCTGGACGAGAACGGATGGCAGGCCATGACGGTGGGCGCGCAGGCGCCGACTGGCGCGGTGTGGTTTCGCCAGACAATGCAAGTCCCTGACACGCTCTTGGGCTACGACCTGACCGGCGCGCGCATCTGGTTCCAGTTCCACGCCACCGCCAACGGCCCCATGCCCCAGATTCTCTACTTCAACGGCCGCCGCGTGGCCATGGGCGACGACCTGGAGCCGATCGTGCTCCTCGACGATGTGCGGCCCGGCGACAAGGTTGTGATTGCGGTGAAGCTTCTTGCGACGGTGGATGTGAAGATCTTCCGCGGCGCGACCCTGCGCATCGAGTTTGCTGAGAACCGCCCCAATCCTGAAGACCTGGCCCAGGAGTTTCTCTCGGCTGCTGTGCTACTGCCCTCGCTTGCGCCCAGCGATGCCGGCAAGATGGATGTGCTGAACCATGCGATCGGCGCCGTGGATATGTCTGCGCTCGATGCGGCGGAAACGGCGAACGGCGATGCGCGCGGACAGGCCGAGGCCAAGTTCGATGCCAGCCTGAAGGCCGCGCAGAGCCAGCTTGAAGCGCTCCGGCCGCTGCTCGAAACGGCGACCTTCCACCTCACCGGCAACTCGCACATTGACGCGGCGTGGTTGTGGCCGTGGACCGAAACGGTCGACGTCGTCCGGCGCACGTTCGGGACCGCGCTGCAGTTGATGAACGAATATCCCGGCTACACGTTTACGCAGTCCGCTGCCGCCTACAACGAGTGGATGGCCGACAAGTACCCATCGATGAACGCCGAAATCAAGAAGCGTATTGAGGAGGGCCGGTGGGAAATCGTAGGCGGCATGTGGGTCGAGCCCGACCTGAACATGCCCGATGGCGAGAGTCTGGTGCGCCAGTTGCTGGTGGGCAAACGCTGGTACAAGCAGGCCTACGGCGTGGACGTGCGCATCGGCTGGAACCCGGATTCGTTCGGATACAACTGGCAGCTCCCGCAAATCTACAAGAAGAGCGGCATCGACTACTTCGTCACGCAGAAGATGGAGTGGAACGACACCAATCAACTTCCCTTCAAGCTGTTCTGGTGGGAGTCGCCTGACGGGTCGAAGGTGCTCACTTATTTTCCGCACGGCTACGGCAACGACGATCTCAGGCCCCTGCACCTCGGCGACGATCTGGTGACCGCGCGTGAGCACTCGCCCGGTATGACGGAGATCATGGACCTCTACGGCGTGGGCGATCACGGCGGCGGGCCAACGCGGGCCATGCTCGACCAGGGCTTCCACTGGGATGCGCCCGGCGCGGCGTCAATCGCCGCGAACGGCGGCGCGCCGGTGACGCCGCACTATGAGTTCGGTACGGCGCAGAGCTTCTTCTCGGCCGTCGAGAAAGAGATCGCGCCGGAGAGCCCGGTGTGGAATTACCAGACGATCGCCAAGGGGTACACGCCTCCGCTGCCCGTGCCGGGGAAGGTCGCGATTCCGACGTGGGATACCGAGATGTATCTCGAATATCACCGCGGCGTTTACACTACGCAGGCCAACCACAAGCACAACATGCGCACCGCGGAAGAGGAGATGCTGAACGCGGAAAAATTTTCCTCGATCGCGTGGCTCTATGGCGCGAGGTACCCCGCTGATGAACTGACCGAGGATTGGAAAAAGGTGCTCTTCAACCAGTTCCACGATCTGGCCGCTGGTTCTGGTATCGCCGACATCTACAAGGACGCGCAGAAGGACTACGACTGGGTACTCATGTCAACGGACGAGATTTCGGCGGAGGGACAACAATCGCTCCTCGCAAGGATCAAAACAGAAGCAGCTGGACGTGCGCGGAATGCACAGACTGTCGTGGTCTTCAACCCCCTTGCCTGGGAACGTACCGGAAATGTCCTGGTTCATGTTCCAGTCGAGGGACAACCCGGAGATTCCGCATTGGTGATTCCCGAAGCGGGCGACTCGGAAAAGGCGCGAATCATTTCCTACGACAAGGCGTCAGAGCAGCTTGAACTTGAGGTTCCTGTGAAAGATGTTCCCCCGCTCGGCTATCAAACAATACACGTATCTATAACGTCATCGGGCTCCTCAGGCGCAAACGTCACGAAGAATTCCACGCGGATCCTAACGTTTCTGAAGAATGGCACCGAGCAACCGCATGGGCCGGCGCCAACTGAGGATTCGTCGAAACCCGCCACCCCGCGTGTAATCGGAGCCGGAGCCGTCACGATACGTAACAGTCGGCTAGGAGTCGTTGTGGATGGAACGACGGGCTGCATGACCAGTCTTCGCGTTGGCGTTCTCGATCCAGACGGCGGAGAAGAGGCACTCGATCCTGGTGCCTGCGGAAACCGAGCTGCAGTTCTTCAAAGACACGCCGAAGCAATATGACGCGTGGAACATCGATCCGGGAACGCTTGACGTCCCTCCGGGAACAATCGACAAGGCAGGTTCCGTCGAGGAAGTCACCGCGTCCGATGGGACTTCAGCCATTCGAGTCACCTATCACTGGCAGAACTCCAAGTTCGTGCAGACGATTCGGATCGAGGGCGACATCGTCGACATCGATAACGACATCGACTGGCACGAAAAGCATGTTTTGCTCAAGGCGGCCTTTCCGCTTGCCGTGACGAGCGACTTCGCCACCTACGAAATTCCTTATGGAACCATCGAGCGGCCGACCACGCGGAACAACAGCTGGGAAAAAGCGCAGTTCGAGGTTCCGGCGATGCGCTGGGCCGATTTAAGCGGCGCGGGCCCGGACGGAAAAGTGCACGGACTGAGCGTGCTCAACCAGGACAAGTACGGCTACGACGCCGTGGGCAACGTGCTGCGGCTGACGCTGCTGCGCTCGCCCACCTGGCCCGATCCCGACGCCGACCAGGGCCATCATCACTTCCACTACGCGCTCTACCCGCACGCGGGCACGTGGAAGGACGCGCTGACGGTGCGGCACGGATGGGAGTACGACTACCCGCTGCAGGCTGTCGTCACGACGGCGCACGCGGGATCGCTGCCGGCGGAGTATTCGTTTGCTTCGATTGAGCCGGAGGGCGTGGTGCTGACGGCGGTGAAGAAGGCCGAGGATGCGAACGCGCTGATTTTCCGGGCGTATGAGTGGGCAGGGAAGGAGACGACGGCCGAGTTTCATGTGCCGCCGGGCGCGAGCGGAGCGACCGTCACGAATCTGATGGAGGAGCCCGAAGGCGATCCGCTTGCAGTCACGGGCGATGTGGTGAAGGTCCCGATTCATCCCTACGAGATTTTGACGATCAGAGTCGATTACGGAAAGGCAGGGAGCAGCCAGTAGGGCGTGGGGGTAGGCAATAGGGAACAGGGAACAGGGAACAGGGAACAGAAAAGCAGCTCTCAGCTTTCAGCCGTCAGCTCTCAGTTGGCGGTTGCAGTCATGAGCGATGAACGGAGACCCCCCGGGCTGAAACTCGAGAGCTACGCAGCCAAGGGCCGAAGACCGAAAGCGAACGGCCAATAGCTAAGAGCTAACGGCTAAGAGCTGAAGGCTGAGAGCTGAAAGCTGACCGCTTGATTTGCTACTCTGGAAGCAGCAAGGAGCCTGCACGATGCACATCGCTTCCCCGTTTATTGTGGTTCCCGTGATGATCGCGGTCTTTGTGGCGTCGATCCTCTTCGCCACCAGCAGCAAGGAAGATAAACCCTCGGAACATTGATGCGGCGGCGCCGCTGCAACCGCAGCTTCCCTTCGACTCGCCGATTTCTCCGGGGCTGAAGCCCTTCGTCTTCAGTCATGCAGATTCATGGGCCTGAAGTCCCATGCTCCTTCCGTTGTTCTCTCGCGAGATCAGGCTCCGGTCTTCCGATCCTCTTTTTGCGGAACCTTTTGACGGCTGATAGGCCGGCGCACCACGATTTGCGGAACCTTTTGGCCCGCCTGGGCGTATAACGAGGCCAGAGGGCGATAGCCATGACTCGGAACTCGACACGATACTCGACACGGAATGCGATTCTCGACAGGGCCGGTTTGGCTGCCTGCCTGGTCGCAGGCTCGGTTTTGGCGGCGGGGGTGGCGGGATGCAGAATCCACGTGGACAAGGGCGCCAATGGCGAGGACAAGCACGTCCAGATCGACATGCCCTTTGGCGGGATTCATGTGAATACCGACGAAACGACCGCCGCGGATCTCGGCCTGCCGGTGTATCCCGGCGCGGAGATCGCGAAGGACAAAGACAACGACAAATCGGCGGACGTTCACATGGGCTTTGGCGAGTGGGAGCTGCGCGTGAAGGTCGTCAACTACACCACCCCTGACAGCCAGGACAAGGTGGTCGCGTTTTACAAGAAGGCACTGACTCGTTACGGCGACGTGATCGCCTGCCAGAATAAAGCTCCTGTGGGCACGCCGACTACGACCTCCGAAGGCCTGACCTGCGCGGACGACAGTGGCGCCCATGTCAAGGTCGACACCAGCAGCCAAGGCTACGGGTATAACTCGGGCCAGGGGGCTTCCAACTGAAGGCCGGCTCCAAGCGCCACCAACACATCGTGGGGTTTGAAAGCTCCGCGCCCGGCCAGACCCACTTTGCTCTGATCGCGCTCGATTTGCCGGCCGAAGTCGTCGGCGAATCCGGCAAAAGCGACTAAACCCATTTGCACTGCAGGGCGGGCCCGCTCGGTCCCCCTCCTGCGCCCTCCTGCGCCCTCCAAGCCGGATTCTGACCGCAGGCAGACGCCTGGTCCGCCTTGTGCCGCTTGAGTCCGGACCGGCCTTCCCGCAATATCCGTGCATCGAGCCCTCGAATCCCGAATCGCTACGCAAATTCTGTGCGCAGATATGGGAAACTCTGCACACTTCAACCTCGTTCATGACTGATGTGGAAAAAGGCGGCGAATTCGGCCCAGATTTCCGCCTCGAACGTGCAAAGGAAGGGGTGACACCCGTCACTGCGGACACCACCGCTAAAGCGCAGAATAACGCGGGTTTGAAGGGAGTCGAGAGCGATAGCGGTTCCACGATTGCTGCACGCCGAAGCCGTGACCGCCGAGTGGCATTTTCCTTAAGAGAATGCCACCTTGTGCACGGCCGGAAACGGCGCCTGAATTGTGAAACCGCTCGTGACCCGGAGGCGGAATCCGTGATGGGACAATCGACGCCGATGCACGTTCCGATGCGAATGTGCGGAGGCGGCTCAAGATGACCTGGAACGAGGAATACCAGCGCAAGCGTATGAGCGCCGCACAGGCGCTGGAGGCAGTACCATCGGGCGCTCGTGTATGGATCCAGTCGGGCTGCGGCACCCCTTCTGTCCTGGTTGACGCGCTGGTGGCTCGTGCGAGCGCGCTCCGCAACGTCGAAATCATCCACATGAAGACGCTGGGCAGCGCCGACTACACGCGGCCCGAGTACGAGGGACACTTCCGCCACCGCGGCCTGTTCCTAGGCGACAACGTGCGCGAGGCGGTGTGCAACGGGAGGGCCGACTACACCCCTATCTTTTTGAGTGAAATCGAAGGCCTCTTCGAGAAGGGCGAATTGCCGCTCGATGTGGTGCTGATGCAGGTGTCGCCGCCGGATGCACACGGATTCGTAAGCCTAGGGACCACAGTGGACTGCACGCTGACGCTGGTGCGCTACGCAAAGACGGTGATTGCCGAAGTGAACCGCAGGATGCCGCGGACACATGGCGAGACGAACGTGCACGTGAGCCGCATCTCCGCCATCGTGGAGTCGGATCGGCCGCTGCTGGAACTAGAGGCGGAGCCGCTGACTGAGGTGCACATGCGCGTGGCGCGCAACGTGGCCTCGCTGATTCCCGACGGAGCCACGCTGCAGACCGGCATCGGCGGCATCGCGGATGCCGTTCTGCATTGCCTCGGCGACAAGCACGACCTGGGCATTCACACCGAGCTGGTCCCCGACGGCGTGGTCGATCTGATGGAATCGGGCATCATCAACGGCGAACGCAAGACGCTGCACCGCGGCAAGGCCGTGGTGGCTTTTGTGCTGGGCTCGCAGCGGCTGTTTGATTTCATCCACGAGAATCCCAGCTTCGAGTTCCGGCCGATCAGCTACACGAACGATCCGTTTGTGGTGGCGCAGAACGACCGCATGGTGGCGATTAACGGGGCGTTGCAGGTGGACATCACGGGGCAGGTGTGCGCCGATTCGATCGGCACGCGGCCCTACAGCGGGTTTGGCGGGCAAATTGACTTCATTCGCGGCGCGGCGCGGTCGAAAGGCGGCGTGCCGATTATTGCGCTGCCATCGACGGCGCGGGGCGGAACGCTGTCGCGTATTGTGCCGGTGCTCGATCCGGGCGCGGGCGTGGTCACCTCGCGCGCCGATGTGCATTATGTCGTCACTGAGTACGGGATCGCCTATTTGCACGGCAAAACGCTGCGCGAACGGGCCGAGGCGCTGATGGCCGTCGCCGATCCGCGTTTCCAGGCGGAGCTGGAGGATTTTGCGGTGCGCTCGCACTATATGGAGCGGAAGGCGGCGCTGGTGTAGCGAGTCAGCGAGTGCGGGCGAGGACGCCCGCACGACAGCCGGTCTGGAGACCGGCGCTACAAGGGGTCTGGAGACCGGCGCTACGGAACGCGTGGAGAGGATGAACGGGATGACCGACGCGAAAAAGCCGGATCAGAAACAGGATCGGGGCCTGTTGCGGGTTGACGATCAGGAGTGCAAGGGCTGCGGGCTTTGCATCGAAGCCTGCCCGCCCAAAGTGATCTCGATGAGCGAGCGGCTGAATCACTACGGCTACCACACGGCGGTGTATGCGGGCGCCGGCTGCACCGGTTGCGGCATCTGCTTCATGGTGTGCCCGGAGCCGGGCGCGATTACGGTGTACCGGCTGGTGAGCGCACACGAGGTCGAGGCGCGCGCGGCAAAAGCCGCAGCGGGGGGAGCGATCGCATGCGCAAGCAATTGATGAAGGGCAACGAAGCCATCGTCAAGAGCGCCATTCTTGCCGGATGCCGCGCGTTCTATGGCTATCCGATCACTCCGGCCAGCGAGATCGCCGAGGCCGCGGCGGAGTTCATGCCCAAGACCGGCGGCGTGTATGTGCAGGCGGAGAGCGAAGTCGCGGCCATCAATATGTTGTACGGCGCGGCGTCGGCGGGCGTGCGCGCCATGACTGCGTCGAGCGGTCCCGGCATCAGCCTGATGCAGGAGGGCATCAGCTACATGGCCGGCGCGGAGCTGCCTTGCGTCATCGCCGACATTACGCGCGGTGGGCCGGGCCTGGGCAACATCGCCGCCGAGCAGAGCGACTATCACCAGGTGGTGAAAGGCGGCGGCCACGGCAGCTACCGCACCATCGTGCTGGCCCCGCACTCGGTGCAGGAGATGGCGGATTTGACCGCGCTTGCCTTCGATTTGGCCGATCGCTATCGCAATCCGGTGGTTCTTCTCGCCGACGGCTTTATCGGGCAGATGATGGAGCCGGTAGAGTTTCCGCAAAGCGCCAACCCGCCGCACCTGCCGGAGTGGGCGGTGGCCGGAACAGCGGCGTCGCGCGGCAATCTGATCAACTCGCTGCATCTCGACAGCGACGAGCTGGAGAAGCATATTCGCTGGCTCGAAGCCAAGTACAAGACCGCCGAAGCGCGCGAAGCGCGCGCCGAAGAGTGGTCAACGGCGGACGCGGAGATTGTGCTGGTGGGCTACGGCATTGTGGGACGCATTCTGAAGGCCGTGACCGCCGAGGCGCGCGCCGCAGGGATCAAGGTGGGCGTGCTGCGGCCCATCACGCTCTACCCGTTCCCGGTGGTGCAATTCCAGCGGCTGGCCTTCAGCGCGCGCGTCTTTGTGGTGGTGGAGATGAGCATGGGGCAGTTGATCGAAGACGTGAAGCTGGCGCTGAACGGCTCGCGGCCTGTTGAATTCCTGAGCCGCGTGGGCGGCAACGTGCCGTCGCACGAGGAAGTGCTCAAGTTCGTGCGCGAGCTGGCGCGGCGCGGCGCCGCAAGCAACGACGGCGGGCTGCCGGCGGGGAACCTCGAAGAGGAGCAAATGGCAAATGTCTAGCGAGGCGGTTCCAGAGTACGCAGTCGCGCAGGGCAGGGCCAAGTCCTTCTACGAGCGCTTCGAGCGGAAGGACGAGCTGCAGCACCAGACGCACTTTTGCCCCGGCTGCGGCCACGGCACCGTGCACAAGATGCTGGCCAAAGCCATCGACGATCTGGGCGTGCAGGACCGCACCATCATGGTCGGGCCCGTGGGCTGCTCGGTCTTCACCTATTACTACTTCGACGTGGGCAACGTGCAGGCGGCGCATGGGCGCGCGCCGGCCGTGGCCACGGCCATGAAGCGCAGCCGCCCCGGGAGCATCGTGATCAGCTATCAGGGCGACGGCGATCTTTCGGCCATTGGATCGGCGGAGATTCTGCACGCGGCCAATCGCGGCGAAAACATCACCGTGATCTTTGTCAACAACGCCATCTACAGCATGACCGGCGGGCAGGCCGCGCCCACCACGCTGCTGGGCCAGAAGAGCACCACCACGCCGAACGGCCGCAACGCTGCCACCGAAGGCTACCCGCTGCACGTGAGCGAGCTGCTGAGCACGCTCGAGGCGCCGGTGTACATTGAGCGCGTGGGCCTGGGCGACAACAAGCAGATCGCGCAGGCGGCGCGCGCCATACGGCGCGCCCTTGAGAATCAGGTGCGCGGATTGGGCTTTTCGCTGATCGAGGTGCTGTCGCCCTGCCCGACCATCTGGAAGATGACCCCAGTCGAGGCGCAGCACTGGGTGCGCGATGTGATGGAGAAGACCTTTCCGCTGGGAGTTTTTTGCGACCGGACGAAAGAGCGGATGTTGACGGCAGACCTCCACCCCACGGACGAAGACCTGTCCGTGGGGGCCCCGGACCTGAGGCCAGTGGCGCCTGATCCGGCGCTCGACGAATTGCCGCGCATTCTTGGCGTGGCGGAAGGGGATTTGCCGGAAGGCAACGCGGCGGCGATGGCGCGCGAGAAAGAGATCGATCTCCAGGTGCGCATCGCGGGCTTTGGCGGGCAAGGAGTCTTGCTGCTCGGTGAAGTGCTGGCCGAGGCTGGTCTCGATGCCGGGCTCGAGGTTTCGTGGCTGCCTTCCTATGGGCCGGAAATGCGTTCCGGCACGTCGAACTGCCATGTGCGGCTGTCGCGCCAGACCATCGATTCGCCGCTGGTGACGGCGCCGAATGTGCTGGTGGCGATGAATGAGCCCTCGCTGCGCAAGTTCGATAAAAGTGTGCGCGCCGGCGGATGGGTGATCTACGACGGCGACGAGTTTCCGGCCGATTGCGCGCGCGACGGTGTGCATGTGCTCGCCCTCCCCTTCACGCGCCTGGCCGATGAACTGGGCGACAAGCGGGTGGCGAACATGGTGATGCTGGGCGCGCTGCTGGAGATTGCGGGCGCGCTGCCGCAAGCGAGCATCGATGATGCGCTGCGCCGCCTGATGAAGAATCCGCGCTGGGTGGAACTGGACGAGCGCGCCATGGCGCGGGGAAGGGAACTGTACCGGGAATCGCTTGTGGAGGTGTGACATGAAGGCGGACGCCGATCCCAACCTGATTGTGTATTTCGGCGGGCAGTATGTGCCCATGCGCGAGGCGCGCGTCGGAATCCTGACGCATGCCCTGCACTACGGAACCGGCGTGTTTGAAGGGATTCGCGCGTATTGGAACGAGAACCAGCAGGAGCTGTTCGTTCTGCGGCCCAGGGAACACTACGAGCGCTGGAAGAAGAACTGCGGAATCCTGCACATCGACCTGCCGCTCAAGCCGAGGAGTTGTGCGCGATGACTGCCGAACTGGCGCGGCGCAACGCGTTCCGCACCGATCTCTACATCCGGCCGCTGGCCTACAAATGCGCCGAGCGCATCGGCGTGGCCATCGACGATCAGGACGCCTTTGCCATCGTCGCAGTTCCCTTTGGCGAGTATCTGCACAGCGAGAACGGGCTGCACGCCGGCGTCAGCTCCTGGCGGCGGATCGAGGACAATGCCATTCCGCCGCGCGGCAAGATTTGCGGCGCCTACGCCAATAGCGCGCTGGCCAGCGACGAAGCGCGCCGCTGCGGATTCGATGAGGCCATCCTGCTGAACGAGAGCGGCCATGTGACCGAGGGCGCTACCTGCAACCTCTTCATGCTGCGCAAAGGGCGGCTGATCACGCCGGATGTCTACGGAGAACGTGCTCGAAGGCATCACGCGCGATTCGCGTTGCGGAGCTTGCCCAGCGCGAGCTGGGCCTGGAGATCGTGGAGCGGCCCATTGACCGCAGCGAGCTATACGTGTGCGACGAATTGTTCCTTACCGGAACGGCAGTGGGCGTGGCCCCGGTGGTGCGCGTCGATCATCGGCCCGTGGGCGAAGGCGCCATCGGCCCGGTGACGCGGCAGACTGCGGCAGATATACTTCGATGCCACGCACGGGCATCTGCCGGCGTACCGCAAATGGCTGTTTCCGGTCTATGGCAAGGGCGGCCCGGCGGAACAGCCCGCCGTGCCGGCGGCGGCAACGAGTTTCGCCTGAGCGAATGCCGGTAGACGCATCCCACCCTTTCTCCGCCGCGGCGGACCAAGGCGAACGGAAAAGGATGGGGCAACCTCGGCGCCCAGGCAAGGAGGAAACACGAATGCTAATGACAATGAGTCAAACCAACGCCTATGACGTGGCCATGGAGAACTTCGACACGGCTGCAGACGCCATAGGCCTGGACAAAAACACGCGCGAGATGATCAAGTGGCCCGAGCGCATGCTGATGGTGGGCGTGCCGGTGCGCATGGATGACGGCCATATTCACCGCTTTGAGGGCTACCGCGTGCAGCACAGCTCGGTGCGCGGGCCTGCCAAGGGCGGCATCCGGTACCATCCGCAGGTCACGCTCGACGAAGTGAAGGCGCTGGCCACATGGATGACGTGGAAGTGCGCGGTGGTGAACATTCCCTTCGGCGGAGCCAAAGGCGGAATCACCTGCGATCCGAAGAAGATGTCACAGGGCGAGCTGGAACGGATGACGCGACGCTACACCAGCGCGATTCTGCCGCTCATCGGGCCGGAGCAGGACATTCCCGCTCCCGACGTGTACACAAACCCGCAGACGATGGCCTGGATCATGGATACCTACTCGATGACCAAGGGCTACGCGATTCCCGGCGTGGTGACGGGCAAGCCCATCAGCCTGGGCGGATCGTTGGGACGCAATGAAGCCACCGGGCGCGGCGTGTTTTCGACCATTGAGTGCGCGTGCGAGCATCTGCACCTGCCGCTGAAGGGCGCGACGGTCGCCGTGCAGGGCTTCGGCAACGCCGGCTCCATCGCCGCGCAGATGCTGCACGAAGCAGGCGCGAAGATTATCGCGGTGAGCGATTCCACCGGCTGCGTCTACAACCGCAACGGCCTGAACATCCCCGAGCTGATGCACATGAAATCGCTCTGCGGCCACGTGGACGGGTTCCCGGAGAGCGAGCCGATCCTGCCCCAGGAGCTGCTGGCGATGGAGTGCGACATTCTGGTGCCCGCCGCGCTCGAAAACACCATTCAAGCAGACAATGCGGCCGCGGTGCGCGCGCGCATCATCGCCGAAGCGGCGAACGGGCCGCTCACTCCCGCGGCAGACAGAATCCTCGAGCGCAAAGGCGTGTTCGTGATCCCCGACATTCTGTGCAACGCGGGCGGCGTCACGGTGTCGTACTTTGAGTGGGTGCAGGACGAGCAGCACCTGTTCTGGGAGGCGAAGGATATCTACAAGCGCCTCGATCACGTAATGAAGACGGCCTTCCGCGATGTGCTCAAGATTCACCTGGATCGGAATGTGCCCATGCGGATTGCCGCCAACATGCTCGGCATCGGCCGCGTGGCCGAAGCCGTGCAGATTCGCGGCATCTATCCGTAACCCGCACTGTGGGATTCTCCCGCGCCCATCCTGTCTCCGCCACAGTCGCGCGTGGCGGAGGCGGGATAGGAATGAAGAAAGCTCGGACAGCATTTTTTGAGCTTCCCGTGATCTGCGTTACCCCACTCCAATCCGTTCGCCACGTCGAACGGAAGGGGTGAAAGGTCGCAGGTTGCTCGCAAAGCGAGAAGCAGAGGCGGACCGGGTGTATAGTGGTGCGCATCCGGGTAAAACCTGGAGAACCTGGCTGGCGGCGCCCAATCGACGAGTCCCGTCTCTATTTTCAGCGCGTAGTTCCTCATGGAAAGTTCTCAACTCACGAAGAGAATCCTCGCCAGCGATTTCGCGGTCCTGATTTTGCTCGCGCTCGGCCGCATCCTGCTGCACACGCTGACCAACGGCCAGTACGGCTTCCATCGGGACGAACTTCTCGCCCTCGATGACTCGCGATTTCTCGCCTGGGGGTATGTGGTCTACCCGCCGCTGACGCCATTCCTGGCCAGAGTGTCGCTGATCCTCTTCGGGCCTTCACTCGTTGGGCTCCGGCTTTTTGCAGATGTCGCACAAGCAGCGGCGATGGTGGTCACGGGCCTGATGGCGCGCGAACTGGGCGGCGGCCGATTTGCCCAGATAACCGCCGCGCTTTCGGCGCTCGTTGCTCCGGTCTCGTTAGCGTCGGGGGCGATGTTCCAATACGTGTCGTTCGATTATCTGTGGTGGGTGCTGATCGCGTGGTTCACGATTCGCCTTTTGCGGACTGAAGATGCGCGCTGGTGCCTCGCCATCGGCGCTGCTGCCGGGCTTGGCGCCTTGACCAAATACACGATCGCTTTCTTTATTGCGGGAATTCTGTGCGGTGTTCTCTTCACTGATGCTCGCCGCTTCCTGCGAAGCTATTGGTTCTGGTGCGGTGTTTTGCTCGCGGTGCTGATTTGTCTTCCGAATTTTCTATGGGAGGCAAATCACCATTTCATCACGCTCGATTTCCTTAAGTACATTCACGCTCGTGACGTTGGGCGCGGCGAGGCCGATTTCTTTCTGCGGAACCAATTCTGGGTATGCACGAACATCATCACGGCGCCGATCTGGCTCGCGGGCTTGTATTTCTTCCTCGCGGCGCCGGGCGGAAGGCGCTATCGCATGATTGCGTGGATGTATCTTGTGCCGCTCGTGCTCTTCGTGTTTGCGCGCGGCCGCGACTATTACCTCGCACCGGCTTATCCCATGCTGCTGGCCGCGGGTTCAGAGCGGGGAGAACAGTGGGTCAATAGCTTCTCCGCGGCACGCGCGCACGCCGTTCGCACCTCAACTTATCACTCACTGATGTGGGCGGCAGTGTGTGTGGGCGCGCTTGTGCTTCCCATCGCACCGGCGGGTTCGGCGTGGTGGAGGTTCGCCGACAAGGTGAACGGGAACTTCAACGAGGAGTTCGATTGGCCGGAGATGGCCGAATCTGCCGCTCATGTGCGCGATTCATTGCCTGCTGGGGACCGCGGCCATCTGGGAATCCTGACGAGTGACTCGGGAGCGACGGGTGCGATCGCGATCTTCGGCCCGCGCTACGGTTTGCCGGCGGCGATCAGCGGCTCAGATACCGACTGGCTGCGCGGCTATGGCGATCCGCCGCCGTCAACGCTGATTGTCATCGCTTTCCCAAAAGAGATTACCGGGGCCTTCGAATCCTGCCAACTCGCGGGGCGCGTGACCAATCGCTATGGCATCGAGAACTCCGCCATCGGAGAGAACACAGACATCCTGGTCTGCAGAAATTTACGCCAACCCTGGCCGGAATTCTGGCAGCAGTTCCACTGGTTCGGATAACGGCGCATCATAATGAATAGACTGCTGGAGTTGGTCAACTGCGCGCGCGAGCGATTCATCGCAGATTCACGAAAGCCGCGTTTGATCAAATCGAGGTTTTTTCAGTGCGATTGAAGATTCTTTCGGCATTTTTTTGTGCAGCTTCATGCATTGCGCCCGCCTTTCTTTCTGCGCAAACCATCGACCTGCCGTCGAGCAAGCAACTGATCGGCGAAGCTCCGGGCCATCCGCGGCGCACCAACAGCCTGCCCATCTCGATGGCCGTCTCGCCCGATGGCCGCTACGTGGTCACGGTGAATGCCGGCTACGGAACATTCGAGTCGCAGTACGATCAGTCGCTCGCGGTGCTGGACACGCAGACCGGCGCTCTTGCCGATTTTCCCGACAACCGCACACTGGCGCGCATCGCCAGACAAACGCTTTACTCCGGACTTGCGTTCAGCCGCGACGGCAGCCACATCTATGCCAGCATGGCCTCGCTGACCGATCCCAAGGGCGATGGCAAGGCAGACGTGGGCAGCGGCATCGCGGTCTACAGCTTCAGGGCTGGAAAAATCGCGCCGGAGCGCCTGATTCCTCTGCCAGTCGAGCGACTCCCGCAGGGACGCAAGACCCGCCTGCCCGCGGGGACGGATAGCGATCAGGGCGTGCCCTACCCGGCGGCGATAGCGGTCGTCGGAACCGCCAGCCATGAGAAGCTGCTGGTCGCAGAGAATCTCTCCGACGACGTCGTCCTGCTCGATGCCGCGACCGGCGCGATCGGCAAGCGCTTCGATCTGTCTGAGAGCGATGCCGTGCCTGCGACGTACCCGATTGCTCTCGCCGTCACCAAAGACGGCAAGCGCGCATTCGTTGCGCTGTGGAACGCTTCGGAGATTGCGGAGCTCGATCTCATGCGAGGCACGGTGGCGCGCAAGCTGGCTTTGCTCAAGCCGGGGAATCCCATCGCTCCGGGAACGCATCCATGTGCGTTGGCTTTTTCGCCCGACGAGAAGACGCTCTATGTCGCGCTTGCCAATCGCGACGCCGTTGCAGCCGTGAATGTTGGCGCGGGTCAGTTTACCGTGAAAGGTTATTTCGACACGCGCCTGCCGGGGCAGAGCTACTTCGGCGCTGAACCGGATGCGCTCGCCGTCAACGCCAACGGCGGCCGGCTGTATGCAGCGAATATGGCCAGCAACGCCGTCGCCGTGATCGATACGAAAAAGCTTACTTCGCAGGCTGCAAAGACCGGGATGGTCGAGCCCGACGGTTTTGTCCCCACCGAATGGATGCCGATTTCGATGGCCTTCATTCCATCACCCTCCGGCGGCAAGCTTTATGTGGCGACGGCGAAGGGCAAGGGAACCGGGCCAAATAGCTTTCCTCAGCGCCGGGTAGAGACTCCGGATCACAAATGGACGGTGAGGCCGAGTACCTACATCGGTACGCTCCTCTACGGCTCGTTGGCCACGCTTGACGAGCAGGAGATCGCGAGCAACCTGCCCGCCTGGACCTTGACCGTGCTGGCCTCGAATCGCATGAAGGCCGCGCAGGAACAGATCGCCTTTGCCGGCGGCGGGCAAAGCCAAGAAAGGGGCCGCATTCGGCACGTCATCTACATCATCAAAGAAAACCGCACCTACGACCAGCTCCTCGGCGATCTGAAGCAGAATGGCCATCAGGTGGGCAATGGCGATCCTGGCCTGGCCATGTATGGCGAGGCAATCACGCCCAACCAGCACAAACTGGCCCTGCAGTTCGGCCTGCTCGACAACTTCTTCGACTCTGGCGAAGTCTCCGGCAACGGCCACGTCTGGTCCACCGCGGCTATCGGCACGGACTATCTGGAGAAGACCTGGCAGCAGGACTACCGCGGCAGCCAGCATAGCTACGACTACGAAGGCGTAGTGGCCGACGGCTATCCGCTGCTACAGAAGATTCCCGACGTGAATGAGCCGGCCAGCGGCTATCTTTGGGGCGATCTGGCCGCGCACGGCAAGACCTACTACCACTTCGGCGAGTACATCTCGTCGACGTTTTGCGGTCAGGAAGCCATCGCCGATACGTCGCTCGGCGGCATGCTGGCCGGCCCGAGCTGCGCGCGCAAAGGGATTTTGCCGGGCGAGCCGTTGCCTGCCGAGTGGGGCGGCGGCTTGAACCAGTGGCCGTGGCCCATTCCGCTGCTCGCCGCCAACGTTGCCACCAAGCCTGAGCTGGTGGGCCACTTTGCACCGGAGGCGCCGGACTTCAATCTTATGTTTCCCGACCAGATCAGGGTCGCCATCTTTCTGCGCCATCTGAAGCAGTGGGTTGCCGATCGCGAGCGCGGCCACGACACCATGCCCGACTTCGTTTTGCTGCGCCTGCCCAACGATCACACGGCGGGCACACGGCGGGGCGGGCCTACGCCGAAGTCCTCCGTCGCCGATAACGATCTCGCCGTTGGCCGTGCGGTGGATGCGGTCTCGCACTCGCCGTACTGGGACGACACGGCGTTCTTCATCCTCGAAGACGACGCGCAGAGCGGCGCCGACCACGTGGACGCGCACCGCAGCATCGCACTGGTGGTAAGCAAGTACGCGCCGCACGGCCCCAACGGCGCGCCGTTTGTCGACAGCCGGTTTTACACGACGGTGAGCGTCATCCGCACCATGGAGGCGCTGCTCAGCCTGCCGCCGATGAATAACAACGACGCCTTTTGCCCGATGATTTCCTCGCTGCTCACCGGTCCCGGCGATCAGCCGCCGTACACAGCCGACTACTCCAATCGCGACAACGGCCTCATTTATTCGGCCAATCCCAACAACGCCGTGGGCGCGCGAGCCAGCATCAAGATGGACTTCAGCCACGCCGACCGCGCCCCGACGGAAAAGCTCAACGTCATCCTGTGGAAAGACGCCATGGGCAATGCACCGGTGCCGGCGATGCTGAAAGCGCATATCAAAAAATCCTCCGGGGACGACGGCGATTAGCATCCCGCGAACCGGCTTGAAGACGCGCGGTAGAACGCGCCGGGCTCGTCTTAGAAACGTGGCCGCCGCCCTGCGCAAGGCCGCGGCGCTGATGGGGATTGGATTCCATCAGGCGTGTTGACGCAACCTCGCGCAGCCAACGGTTCACAGGATGGGATGAATGGCGGAAAAAGCCGCCTGAACCGCGGGAAATGGACCAAACGCCTTAGCCAAACCAAGCCCCAAACTGGTAGCTTGAAAGAGTAATCGTTTCTTTCCCGCAATGGTTTCCAGTCCCTACTTTTCATTGGCGGTTTTATTCGTGGCGGCATTGGGTTTCGGCCTTGCCCCGCTGGGACTGGCCTGGCTTTGGGGCAGGGTTTTTTCCCCGCCCAAGCCGAACCCCACGAAAAACTCCATTTACGAGTGCGGGCTGGTGTCGAAAGGCGACGCGTGGATGCAGTTCCGCTCGGCCTACTACCTCTACGGCATCATCTTCCTCATCTTCGACGTGGAGGCCGTGTTCCTGCTTCCGTTTGCGGTGGCATTTACGGGTTTGAGCGCGGCGGCGTGCATCGCCATGCTGGTATTTGTACTCCTATTAGTGGAAGGACTGGCCTGGGCCTGGGCGAAGGGCGTGCTGACGTGGTCCTGATCTGCCGATGCGGCTCAAAGGAGCGAAGCGACGATGGCAGTTGACCAACAACTGAAGATCGAACTGGGCAAGCAGGGCGTCTTCGTGACGACCATCGAGGAGCTCTGATAACTGGGGACGGCGCAGCTCGGTGTGGCCCATGCAATTCGGGCTGGCGTGCTGCGCCATCGAGATGATCGCCACCACGATGGCGCGCTACGATATGGCGCGCTTTGGCGCAGAGGTCTTCCGGCCTTCGCCGCGCCAGGCCGACCTGATGATCGTCTCCGGCACGGTGACCAAGAAGATGGCGCCGCAGGTGGTGCGCCTTTACAACCAGATGGCCGAGCCGCGCTACGTGATCGCCATGGGCGCGTGCGCCATCTCCGGCGGGCCGTTCAAGCAGGGCTACAACGTGCTCAAGGGCATCGACCGCTACATTCCTGTCGATGTGCACATTCCCGGTTGCCCGCCGCGGCCTGAGGCGCTGCTTCAGGCCTTCATCACGCTGCAGAAGAAGATCGACGGCCAGCACTTGACCGGGGAGGACCGGCCGCGCTTTCTCGATCCCAATGCGCAGGGCGAGTTCCCCGTGCCCGAGCAGGGAGAGCACGATCTTGAGCCAACATCGAACCAAGGCGTGTGGCCTGTGCCGATCACGATTCGATGAATACAGGGACTAGGGACTGGGGACTAGGGACGTAGGGAACAGAGATCAGGGAATCGCCGGTAGCGATGAAGTCGCGGCCAGGAGCCAGCAGCTAGAAGCCAGGAGCTGATTTTGAAGACTGTCGAAGAGATCAAGGCGGCGATTGAAGCGGCGGTTCCCGGCGCTGGCGTCGAGTTTGTGCCCAACCCCAGCCCCTCGGCGCAGCACTCGCTTCGCCTCGCGCCCGAGTCCGCCGTCGCGGTCGCAACATTTCTTCGCGACGATCCCGAGCTGGCCTTCGACTTCCTCTCTAATTTGACCGGCGTCGATTGGCCCGGCAGGGAAGTCGCCGAAAAAGTGAAAGTCACGCGCACGGTGACGAAGACCGTCGACGGTGTCGAACAACCCGTCGAGGAAATCGTCGAAGAGACCCGCAAGCGCGTCGAGCCCGGCTGCCTTGAAGCGGTCTACCACCTCTATTCGGTGGCGAAGAAGCACGGGCCGCTGGTCGTCCGCATGCGCACAGCGAACCGCACCGATCAGGTCGAACTGCCCTCGCTCACATCCGTCTGGCGCTCGGCGGAGTTCCAGGAGCGCGAAGTCTTCGATCTCTACGGCATCGTCTTCACCGGCCACCCGGACCTGCGCCGCCTGCTGATGTGGGACGGCTTCAAAGACCACCCCATGCGCAAGGATTATGTGGAGCCGGACGACTTCGAGTACGAGCCCACGGCGCACGATGAAGTGCTCAAGCGAGCGCAGACGCATAAGAGCGAGGGACTAGGGACTAGGGACTAGGGACCAGGGAACAAGCGTCACGGAACACGATCCACGGTTCACGGGTCACGAAAAAGGATTCGATGAGTGTAGCGGAGACCAAGATCGAGAGAGCCGCAGGCTGGAACCGCCCGCCGGTGATTGAGCCGGACGGCGAGGGCGAGCTGCTCGAAGTCGCCATGGGGCCGCACCATCCCTCGACCCACGGCGTCTTCCGCATGGACGTGGCGCTTGACGGCGAGCGCGTTGTAGGCCTCAAGCCGGTCTTCGGCTATCTGCACCGCAACCACGAAAAACTTGGCGAAGGGCAAACCTATCTGGCGTCGATGCCGTACACCGATCGCCTCGATTACATTTGCTCGCTCACCAACAACTGGGCCTATGCGCTGGCAGTCGAAAAGCTCGCCGGCCAGGAGGTTCCCGAGCGCGCCGAATACATTCGCGTCATCCTTGCCGAGCTGACGCGCGTGCAGAATCACGCTTCGTCCATCGGCTTTCTCATTCAGGAGATGGGCGCCAGCGGCACGCCGCTCATGTACGCCTTCCGGGAGCGCGAGAAGATTCTCGACCTCTTCGAATCGCTCACCGGCTCGCGCATGATGTGCAACTACATGCGCTTCGGCGGCTGTCGCGTGGATGTTTCCGCGGCCTGGCTCGACGCGACGCGCAAAGTCGTTGCCGGCCTGCCCACGTTTGTCGATGAGTTCGAGGCTCTGCTCTCCACCAACGAGATTCTGATGGCGCGCTGCCAGGGCGTCGGCATCCTGAAGCCGGACTTGGCCGTGAATGCCGGCGTGACCGGCCCCATGCTGCGCGCTTCGGGCGTCAACTATGACATCCGCAAAGTCGACCACTACGGCATCTACGATCGCTTCAACTTCCGCGTCCCGCTCGGCGACCACGGCGACATCTACGACCGCTACATGGTTCGCGTCCTTGAGATGCGCGAGTCGATCAAAATTCTGGAGCAGGCCCTCAAGGATCTTCCCGCCGGCCCGATCATGGATCCCAAGGCGAAGCTGCGCGGCTTCCGGCCCAAGCCCGGCGAAGCCTATGGCCGCATTGAAGCGCCCAAAGGCGAGCTGGGCTTTTATCTCATCAGCGACGGCGGGCCAAACCCCTATCGCTATCGCGTGCGCCCGCCCAGCCTCATCAACCTGACCATTCTGGAAGACATGTGCCTGGGGCACAATGTCGCCGATGTCGTGCTGATCTTTGGCAGCGTGGATATTGTTCTCGGAGAAGTGGACAGATAGCTGACAACTGACAACCTTATGGAGTAACAACCTTGCTTGGTGATGGAATCCTGAAAGGGATGGCGGAGACGGCGAGAAATTTCTTCGGCAGTTATGTCTCCAAAGAGCGGCTCACGACGGTCGAGTATCCGGAACACCGGATTCCCACCGCCGAAGCCGCGCGCGTCTTTCCCTTTCTGGTGTACGACGGCTCTGACTGGGAAGCCGGCATGCGCTGCGTGGCCTGCCAGATCTGCGAGAAAGAGTGCCCGCCCAAGTGCATCTACATCGAAAAGAGCAACGGCAAGAAGCCCGACTACGTGGGCAAGCAGCAGTTTTATCCCGCGCGCTTCGACATCGATGTCTCCGTCTGCATGAGCTGCCAGATCTGCGTGGAAGTTTGCCCGTTCGAGGCCATCAAGATGGACACCGAGTTTGAGCTGGCCACTGACGACCGCTTCGCGGCCCTGTTGCTCGACCGAAAAGAATTGGCTAAATCGAACGAGTACTATCACTCGATCCACCCGACCGAAGCCTCCGAGGTGGACGCGCGCCTCGCCGAGGAAAAAGCCAAGGTGGAAGCGAAGGCCAAGGCCGCTGCGGACGCCGCCTCCAAGGCTGCGGTTGAATCCGCCGCAGCTAAAGCTGCTGCCGCTCCCGAACCCGATTCCACCCCGCAAGCTCCAAAGCCACCCGCCGAGGGAGGAAGCTAGACCATGAGCGCGAATCCCCTCTTCGCAAATCTCGACCAGATCTTCATCCTCCTTCGAGACTGGCTCGTGGGATTCCTGCCCGCCGCGCTGCGCCCCGCGGCAGACGTGCTGCTCGGCGTTATCGCCATCGTCTGCGTTTTCCCCGGCCTTTTCGCGCTCACCACGGTCTTCGAGCGCAAAGGCCTCGGTCGCATCCAGAACCGCCTCGGACCCAACCGCGTAGGTCCCTATGGCCTCTTTCAGCCTGTCGCCGACGGCATCAAGGCGCTCATCAAGGAAGACATCGTTCCCCTCACCGCCAATACGGTGGTGCACTTTCTCGCACCGCTTGTGCTGGTGGTCGCGGTCTTCATGGAATTCGCGGTTTTGCCCATGGGTCGCAACATGGCGTTGGTCGATATGGATGCCGGCCTGCTCTTCTTCTTCGCCATGGGCGCCGCGACGGAGCTTTCCGTCTTCATGGCCGGCTGGTCGAGCCGCAACAAGTACTCGCTGCTCGGCGCCATGCGCGCCGTAGCGCAGATGATCAGCTACGAGGTGGTGCTGCTGCTTTCAGGGGTGGCCGTCGTCATGATCTCCGGCTCGCTCTCGCTGCCCGCGATCGTCGCGGCGCAGAACCAGTACACCGGCGTTTTCCCGCATTGGTACATCTTCACGCCGTGGGGCCTCGCGGGTTTTCTCATGTTCGCAATCGCCGCCACGGCTGAGACCAACCGCTCGCCCTTCGATCTGCCGGAAGGCGAGTCGGAACTCGTGGCCGGCTACCACACCGAGTACTCCGGCTTCAAATTCGCCTTGTTCTTTCTCGGCGAGTACCTGGCCATGTTTTCCATCTCCGGACTGGGCACTACGCTCTTCCTCGGCGGATGGTCCGCGCCGTTCTCGTTCCTCACCTGGGTTCCTTCGTGGATCTGGTTTTTCGGCAAGGTCATGGTATCGATCTTCGTCTTCATCTGGCTGCGCGGCACGCTCCCCCGCCTGCGCCAGGACCAGCTCATGAACTTTGCCTGGAAGTTCGCTCTGCCTTTCACGCTGCTCAACCTGGTGGTCACCGCGCTCTGGCGGTTTATGGGCGAGGGGTGGGCACGCTGGGTGGTCTGCACGGTCATTCTCGCCGCGGCATATGTGCTCATGGGCCGCGTGGGCATGCGCAGCGAGCACTTCGGCCGCAGGAGCTACCGCTATGCTGAGTAGGGAGTGCGATCGGTGAGCGTCACCTTCTATCTGCTCGCGGTCCTCACGCTGGCCGGCGGCCTGGCGACGGTGCTGCTCAAGCACCTGGTTCACTGCGCGCTCGCGGTCACAGTGGCGTTCGCAGGCCTGGCTTTGCTTTTCCTCCAGCTTGACGCGCAGTTCGCCGGGTTTGCGCAGATTCTTGTTTACATCGGCGCCGTGGCCATCCTCATTGTCTTTGCCATCCTGCTCACGCGCGGATCCGAGCTGCCGAAGGGAGGCGTCTTCAGCCGCACCTGGCTGGTGGGACTGGTGATCGCCGCGGGCATCTTTGCCGTCCTGGGATGGGCCGTGCTCGAAAGCGCGAACGCGATTCCGCAACAGAACGCCGTGCCTTCCGTAACGGTGCACGACATCGGCAACGCACTTGTTGGCCGCTACGTGCTGCCGCTTGAGATCGTCGCCCTGCTGCTTACCGCAGCGACTATCGGCGCGGTCATTGTGGCCATGCACGAGAAAGAGAGGCCGCAATGACGCCTCTCACTACGCCTCTTGCCGGCTATCTTCTTGTCGCGGCACTTCTGTTCGCCATCGGCCTCGCCGGCGCGCTCACCCGCCGTAACGCCATCATGGTGCTCATCGGCATCGAGCTGATGCTCAACGCCGCCAACCTGAATCTGATTGCCTTCTGGCGCTTTGGGCCGCATCCTGAGGCGCTTACCGGCATGATGTTCGCCATCTTCTCTATCGCCGTGGCCGCGGCCGAGGCCGCCGTGGGCCTGGGCCTCGTCATCTCCATCTATCGCCACGCCAACACCACCGAACTCGACCAGATCAACAGGATGAAGGGGTGAACGGATGCTGATCCAAGAGAGCATTACCTCCTTCACTCCACAATTCGTCGACGGCCCGCTCTTCACGATCACGAAGATGCTTTGGCTCATCCCGGCAGTGCCGATCGTTGCTTCAGGCCTCATTGCCTTGTTCAAGCAGCCACGGCGCAAAGCCGCAGCGACTCTCGCCATCGGTTCGCTCGGCTTCTCGCTGCTTTTGTCGCTCATCGCTTTCGGACACGTTCTCGCTGGTTGGGCGCACGGTGCGGTCGTTCGCGAAATCGTCAGCTTCACCTGGTTTCGCTTCGGCTCCGCGCATGTCGAGCTCGGCTGGGTGCTCGATCCGCTGGCCGCCATCATGCTGGTGATGGTCAGCTTCGTCGGCCTGCTCATTTTCATCTACTCCGTCGGCTACATGGCCCACGACGAGAACTTCACGCGCTTCTTCTGCTTCCTGTCGCTCTTTGCCGGGGCGATGCTGGGCGTGGTGATCTCGAATAGCCTGCTCCTGCTCTTCATGTGCTGGGAGATTGTGGGCCTCACGTCGTATTTGCTCATCGGCTTCTGGTATCAGAAGCCATCGGCGGCGGCAGCCGCGAAAAAAGCCTTCATCACTACGCGCGTCGGCGATATCTTCTTCCTGCTGGGAATCGTCTGGCTGTTCTCGCAGACCGGCACGCTGCTCCTTTACAACCATGGTGTGGGCTCGCTCGAAGGCCTTGCCCTCGCCAACCTGCTCACGCAGCACGCGGGACTTGGCCTCAGCGCTGCAGGCGCCATCGGCCTGCTCATCTTTGCCGGGGCGGTGGGCAAGAGCGGCCAGCTACCGCTGCACGTGTGGCTGCCCGACGCCATGGAAGGCCCCACACCTGTCTCCGCGCTCATTCACGCGGCCACCATGGTCGCCGCAGGCGTCTTCCTCGTTGCGCGCGTGTATCCGCTGATGCAAATCGGCGGGCAGCCCGGCGGCACAACCACGCCGCTCACCGTCGTCACCTGGGTGGGCGCGGCCACCGCGGTCTTCGCCGCGCTTATTGCCGTCGCGCAAAACGATATCAAGCGCATCCTTGCCTACTCGACCATCTCGCAGCTCGGCTACATGATGGCGGGCCTCGGCCTGGGCGGCGTCGCCGTGGGAATGTTCCACCTGATCACGCACGCGTTCTTCAAGGCGCTCCTGTTCCTCGGCGCGGGCTCGGTGATTCACGGCTGCCACGAGGAGCAGGACATCCGCCGCATGGGCGGTCTCCGCGCCGACATGCCGCTCACCTTCGCCACCTACGCCATCGGCATGTTGGCGCTGTGCGGATTCCCGCTCTTCTTCTCCGGCTTTTGGTCGAAAGACGGCATCCTTGAAGCTGCGCAGCACTGGGATATTTCGAAGGGCCCGTTTTATCTGCTCGTTTTCGGCGCGCTGCTCACCGCGTTCTATATGACGCGGCAGGTGTGCTACGTCTTCTTTGGCTACTGGCGCGGCCATCAAGTGGCGCACGAGAGCCCGAAGGTGATGACGCTGCCGCTCGTCATCCTTGCCTTTTTCGCGATGGCGCTGGGCGTCATTGGCACTCCCGCTTGGCCGTGGTTCCACGCGTTTCTTTCGAACCACGCTGCCACGCTCGACCTCCACAGCCTCATCGAGTCCGGTTTCCTCGTGCTCGTGGGCGCGTCGTCGCTCGTCGTTTTTCTCGGCCTTGGCCTCGGCTGGCGGGTCTACGGCAACAAGTCGCCCAAGCCGGAGGAGCCTGACGCGCTCGAAAAGTCCGCACCGTGGCTGTGGGCCGGCCTTCGCGACCGCCTTTACGTGGACGAGTTCTACGGCGTCACGGTGATTGCGTTCTACGCGTGGTGGGCGCGCGTGGCCGATTGGTTCGACCGCCGAGTGTGGGGCGGAATCGTGGCCGCAGTTGCGTGGCTCTTCGGCCTCTGGGCGCAGCTTAACCGCCTGCTCGATGTCTACTGGGTCGACGGCGGCTTCGACAAAACCTGCGAGGAGCTCTCTGAAGGTGGTGGCCTGCTGGCGCGCGTCGAGAACGGCCGCGTGCAAAACTATCTCCGCATTCTTGCGGTGGCCGTCGTTGCGCTCGCCGCAGTTCTACTTTGGAGCAGCCGGCTATGAGCGAAGTTGCGACCGGATTCCCGATCTTGACGCTGCTCACGGTGCTGCCCCTTGTTGGCGCGGCCATCGCACTCTTTGTCGGACGGCATGCGCGCGGCGTGGCGCTGCTCACCTCGCTCGCCTGCCTCGTCGTGGCGCTCGTCATCTGGACCCGCTTGCCCGCCGACGGCAGCATCGGCCTGGTGGAACGCGCGGCCTGGGCGCCCTCGATCGGCATCGAGTATCACCTCGGCGTCGATGGCCTCGGCGCGCTCATGCTCGTGCTCTCCGCCATTGTCACGCTCATGTCGGTCGATGCGGCGCATCGCGTGCACCACATGCCCGGCCTTTTCTACGGCCTGGTGCTCATGCTCGAGGCCGGACTCTTCGGCTCTTTCACCGCTCTCAATTTCCTTCACTGGTTCTTGTTCTGGGAGCTCAGCCTCATCCCCGCATTCTTCCTCATCAAACTGTGGGGCGGCCCGCGCCGCGGCCCCGCAGCCACGCAGTTCTTCATTTACACCATGGCCGGCTCCGTGGCGCTGCTGCTCTCGTTTCTCGCCGTCTTTCTTTCCACCGGCTCCATGGACTTTGTCGAGCTCGCCGCGATGGCCTCATCCGGCACTCTGGGGCAGATGGTCACGGCGCATCTGGGCGCGGCGATGCCGTGGCTTGCCATCGGCGTGCTCGCCGGCTTCGCGGTCAAAGTGCCGCTCATGCCGTTCCACACCTGGCTGCCCGCTGCCTATGCTGAGGCGCCGTCGCCGGTGACGATGCTGCTCACTGGCGCCATGTCGAAGATGGGCGTCTACGGCCTGTTGCGCATCGCGCTCCCCATCTTCGGCGCGCAGATCTCCGCCATGCGTACGCCGCTGCTGGTTCTCGCCGTCGCGACGGTCGTGATGGGCGCGTGGGCCGCCGCGGCGCAGAAGGATTTGAAGCGCGTCTTCGCCTACTCCTCGGTGAATCACCTCGGCTATTGCCTGCTGGGCATCTTTGCGCTGGCGATCCCCGTCTCCGGCGCGGCAGCCCAAGCCAGCCAGGCCGCCGCACTCAACGGCGTCATCCTGCAGATGTTCAATCACGGAATTACCGCGGCCACGATCTTCTGGTTCATCGCCATGATCCAGTTCCGTACCGGCGGCCTGCGCGGCATCGACGATTTCGGCGGCCTGCGCAAACCCGCGCCGGTCCTCGCCGGGCTTATGGGCATTACGCTCTTTTCCTCGCTCGGCCTGCCCGGCCTGAACAGCTTCGTGAGTGAATTTCTGATCTTCCGCGGCGTCTTTCCGCTTGCGTGGGTCGCGGCCACAGTCTCGATCCTGGGTCTGCTCGTTACCGCAATTTTTATCCTCACCGTGATGCAGAAGGTCTTCAACGGTCCCGTGCCGGAGCATTGGACTGATTTTCCCGACCTGCATCACAGCGAGCGATTGGCGCTTGCGCCCGTAATCGGCCTCATGTTTCTCGTCGGCCTTGTACCCCGGCTGATTCTGGACACGATTAACCCCACAGTCGTGAACCTGCTGGCGCACTGGAGATTCTGATGTTGGCGTTCGCGATCTACATTTCGTTTTTGGGCGCACTGGTTTCGGCGCTGCTGCCCAAAGGCAAACCCGGCCTAGCGCGCTGGTGGGCGCTCGCCGTAGCCGTGGCCGGCCTCGCGATCGCCGTCGCGGGCTACGCCGCCGGCTTTGGCCAGGGCCGCGAGGTCATCGTCGACGCGCTTTGGGTGCCTTCCATGGGCATTCACTACTTGCTCGCCGCCGACGGCATCAGCCGCGTCCTCGTTCTGCTCACCGGCATCGCCGCCGTTGCTGGCGTTCTCTTCAGTTGGAACGTCGATCTCCGCACCAATCAGTTCTTCGCCTTCTATCTCGCGCTCATCGGCGGCGTCTACGGCGTCTTTCTGAGCTTCGATTTCTTCCTGCTCTTCGTCTTTTACGAAATCGCCATCGTCCCCAAGTACTTCCTCATCTCCATCTGGGGCTCCACGCGCCGCGAGTACGGCGCCATGAAGCTGGTGCTCTACTCCTTCGTCGGCTCGGCCATGGTGCTCATCGGCCTGCTCGCGGCGTATGCCACCGCCGGCTCCCACTCGACTGCGCTCATCGATCTCGCCCACGCGGGTCTGCCTGTCAGCTTCCAGATGTGGTGCTTCCCGCTGGTCTTCGTCGGCTTCGCCATCCTCGCCGGCCTATGGCCGTTCCACACCTGGGCGCCCACCGGCCACGTTGCCGCGCCCACGGCTGCTTCCATGCTGCTTGCCGGCGTGGTGATGAAGCTTGGCGCCTATGGCTGCCTGCGCGTCGCCATGGGTGTTTTCCCGCATGGACTCGATCCCTGGGGATTCGCCTTTCTCGGCATCGGTTCCTGGCGCGATGTCTTCGCGTGGCTCGCTGTGATCGGCATCGTCTACGGTGCGCTGGTCGCTCTGGCGCAAACGGACTTCAAATTTGTCATCGGCTATTCCAGCGTGAGCCACATGGGCTTCGTGCTGCTCGGCCTCATGACGCTCAACCAGATCGGCCTCGACGGCGCGGTGCTGCAGATGTTCTCGCACGGCGTCATCGCCGGCCTGCTCTTCGCCATCGTCGGCCGCATCGTCTACGACCGCACGCACACGCGCCAGTTTGCCGAGCTTGAACCGATGCATCTTTCGCGACGACTGCCCTTCGCCGCGTGGGCCTTCGTCGTGGCCGGCGTGGCGTCCATGGGCCTGCCCGGCTTCTCCGGCTTCGTGGCCGAGCTGCAGGTGCTGGTCGGCGCATGGAAGGCCAACCCCTGGTGGACCGCGGTTGCGGGCATCGGCATCATCGTCGGAGTCGCATACATCTGGCGCGCGCTGCAGAAGGCCTTCTTCACCGATGCGCTGCCGACCGCGCATGAGCTCGAATCCGAGCAAGCGCACAAACTCGATCCCATCACTTGGCCTGAGATCGCCGGCGTCGCGCTGCTCGGCGTCTCCACGCTCGTCGTCGGCCTCTATCCGCGCATTCTTCTCGATTCGATTGAGCCGGCAGTGAAAGCGCTGCTCGCGGGAGGGATGCAGTGAACTACGCCGCCCTCTTCCGCGCCACGCTGCCTGAAACGGCGCTCGAAGTCGCCGCGCTGCTGGTGCTCGTTGCCGATCTTGGGTTTCTGCGCAAGGCTACGAACAAAACGCGTATTGCGGTAGCTGCGTTGCTCGGCGTAGCGGGTTGCGCCGCTGCGCTTTGGACGGTTTCGATCGCTGGGCCGTTCAGTGCGGGCAATGATCTGCTGCTCGCGGCGGGCGGCTCCGCAGGCGTCGCGCAGTGCGCCATCCTCATCCTCACCGCGCTCACGCTGCTCCTGCTCATCGGCTCTGACTTCACGCGCAATGCGGGCGAGTACGTCGCCGTGGTCCTCATGGCCGCTGCCGGCGGGCTGATCATCGCTGCCGCGCAGGACCTGCTCGTTATCTTCGTTGGCCTGGAGTTGCTCTCGCTCGGCCTCTACATTCTCACCGCCTTTGCGAAAAAGTCGGGCAAAAGCGCCGAAGCCGCGATAAAGTATTACCTCTTCGGCGCCATGTCGGCGGCGTTCCTGCTCTTCGGCTTCAGCTATCTCTACGGAATGAGCGGATCGACCAGCCTACCCAAAGTCGTGCTCGGCACATACATGTCTTCCGCGAACGGCGCCTCGCCGCTGCTCTTGATCGCGCTGGTGATGGTCGCCGTTGGGCTTGGCTTCAAGGTAGCAGCGGTTCCATTTCATCTCTGGGCGCCGGATGCCTACGAAGGCGCTCCCGCTCCCGCCGCAGCCTTCATCGCTTCTGTCTCCAAGGTCGCGAGCTTCGCCCTGCTCATCTCCATCAGCTACACGGCACTGGAATATTTCCAGATCCTGATGCGGGATGCTCACGAAACCGGCCATGTCTATTTCACGACAGGCACCAGGTCCGTGAGTGGCCCACCGCATGCCGCGCTCGATTTCTATGGTTGGTGGCTGATCCTGGTCGTGCTCTCCGTCGCTTCCATGGTTTTGGGCAACCTGGCCGCGCTCGCGCAATCGAGCGTGCGCCGCCTGCTTGCCTACTCGGCCATCGCTCACGCCGGCTACATCCTGCTTGGCCTTGCGTTCTTCGGGTGGACGAACTTGAGCGCGCAGGCCATCCTCTATTACATCGTCACCTACGGGCTGACGACGATCGGCGCATTCGGCGTGGTGGGCGTGGTGGAGCGAGCCACGGGCTCCGACCGCATGGACGCCTTCCTCGGGTTGCACAAGCGCAACCCGATCCTCGCTGTCGCGCTGCTCGTGTACTTTCTTTCACTGGCTGGTATTCCGCCGCTGGTTGGCTTCTGGGCCAAGTTCAATCTGTTTGCAGCGGTGCTCACGCTGGGGTCGGGACCGTCACCTGCGCCGTGGCCGCTATCTTCGCTGCCTACCGATGCTCTGGCGCTGGTTGTGTTGGCCATCGTCTTCAGCGCCGTATCGCTCTACTACTATTTGCAGGTGCTCAAGCGCGCCTACGTCATGCCCGGGGCCGACGAAACGCCGATTCGCGCCCATCCTGTCACGCTGTCCGTCCTTCTCGCCATCGCCGCCGCAGTCGTCGTGCTCGGCTGCTTCCCGGCGCTGCTGCAAGATTGGATCGCGAGCTTCTATCCGGCGATGTAGGGCAGCCGCGCAACTTCCCACCCTTTCCGTTCGCCGCGGCGAACGGAAAAGGATGGGGCAACCGCGCCTGGAGATTTCCGCGGCCTGAAGGCCTCTGCTCCCTCTTAAAATCTCCCACAGGGGCTAAAGCCCAAACCCAGGGTGAGCGTTTACGGCACGAGTAAACTCGTGCCCTGATACAAGACCTCGTGCTGGTATTTCTCGCAAGAGTTGAAAGCGCAACCCGAAACGAGCACGCTCCAGGAATCATGCGTTTGATCTGGCGCCGCTAGCTCCGCTAACCCCGCTAACTCGGCGAACGCCGCTGACTTGCTAACTCGCTAACGTGCGCGCAGCGCACGCTAACTCGCTGCTTCTGTCAGTACTTCACAATCGCGGTGAATGAATCGGGCTTGAGGCTCGCGCCGCCAACCAGCGCGCCGTCAATCTCTTCCTGAGCCATCAGGTTGGTGATGTTGTCGGGCTTCACGCTGCCGCCATAAAGAATCCGCATCGCCGCGGCCACATCGGCTCCCAGCAGCTTGGCCACTTCAGCGCGAATGATGCGGTGCGCATCGGCGGCGATCTCCGGCGTCGCCGTACGGCCCGTTCCGATGGCCCACACCGGCTCGTACGCGATCACAATCGAGGAGATGACCTCTGCCGCCAGTCCGGCGATTCCGGCAAACGCGCCCGTCACCTGCGTCTTCAGCACGCTTGCCGTCTTGCCCGCCTCGCGCTCTTCCAGAACCTCGCCGATGCAGACCACCGGCACGATGCCGTGCTTGAGCGCAGTGTGCAGCTTCTTGTTCACGATTTCGTCGGTCTCGGCGAAGTACTGGCGCCGCTCAGAGTGGCCGATGAGCGTATGCGTGCCGCCCACGGCCTTCAGTTGCAAAATCGAGGTCTCGCCCGTGTAAGCGCCCTCCTCGGCAAAGTGAATATTCTGCGCGCCCACGGCCACATTCGATCCCTTGCAGGCCGGAATCACCGTCGGAAGCAGGACCGGAGAAGGGAACAGCGCGATCTCGTCGCGCGTGTGCCCGGCGACGAGCGGCAGAAACGCATCCACAAACGCCTTGGCTTCGGCAGGCGTCTTGTACATCTTCCAATTGGCGGCGATGAGTGCTTTACGAGACATTTTTCTGGTTTCCTCGGATGGTAAGGCTTTCGCAATTCAATTTTAGAGGACGAGTCCGGGCGCGCAGGGTGACGAGCGGCACAAGGCTGGATTCTAGAGAAAAAACGTGGATTTGCCGATAGACTCTTGGGGGTGGCGACACTTATGGCAAAAGTGATTACAGCCACTGAGTTCAGAGCTAAATGCCTTGGCTTGTTTGATTGGGTCGCAAGGACGGGCGAAACGATCGTGGTCACGAAGCGAGGCCGCCCGGTTGTGCAAGTGCGGCCTCTGAGCGCCGGAGCTGGAAATGCCGGAATGGAGCCGCGCATCTCAAATTCCCCAAACAGCACCGAATCGTCGCTCGATGCGGGACGCCAACCGCGCCGTTGAGTATCCGATCCCCCTACGCGCGTAGCACAACGCTCATAAATTATCTACTGGAATCGCCGAACGGTCTGAAAGATGCCTGAGATCGAAAGGAGACACTATGGCTTTGCGCATAGACCGTCCGCGAGCGACCGGCATTCCAGAATCAGTATTTTGTGAAATGGAAGACCTGAACAAACAGCACCCGAGCATGTGGGAGGAGGGATGGGTGGCCTCTTTGCTAGATGACCAAGCGAATGATGAATGGGCGCTAATGCTGCTTTACCAGGATGGCAGCCGCGAGCGCGCTACCCTCCACGGCCAAGAAAATCAGCATAACGGCGCGTCCGTTTGTGCAAGTCTCATGAGACTTCGGAGCAAGTGGAACAACTAAAGTTGGGCTGATCGACTCGCGTCATACTACCTGTTTTGGGGTCGGGCGTCGGATGAGGCCGAGACAAGATGCGGAAATCGCGCCCAGCGTCCTTAGCCGGATGCGATCTCTGACAACTGAACACTGACGACTGTTATTTATCCGTCAGCGCCTCGACGCCGGGCAGCTTTTTGCCTTCGAGAAACTCCAGCGAAGCGCCGCCGCCGGTCGAGATATGCGTGATCTGGTCGGCAACGCCGGCCTGGTTGATCGCGCTCACTGAATCGCCGCCGCCGATGATCGTCGTGGCTGTCCGGTTGGCAGCGACGGCATGCGCAATTGCATTCGTGCCCACGGCGAAACGAGGAAACTCGAAAACGCCCGCCGGTCCGTTCCACACAATGGTCTTCGCTGTCGAGATCACGTCTTCGATTGCCTTGATCGAATTCGGCCCGATGTCGAGGCCCTGCCAATCGTCAGGAAAGTCCTTCGAGCAGTCCCACACCTGCGTTTTGGCGTCAGGCGCGAACTTGTCGGCCAATATGTTATCCAGCGGCAGCAGCAGTTTGACGCCCTTGGCCTTCGCTTTGGCCATCGCGTCCTTTGCCATGTCGATGCGGTCTTCCTCGACGAGCGACTTGCCGGTCTTCACGCCCAGCGCGCGCTCAAAGGTGTAGGCCATGCCGCCCACGATCACCAGCGTGTCCACCTTGTCGAGCAGGTTGTGGATTACGTCGATCTTGCCGGAGATCTTTGACCCGCCGAGGATGGCCACGAACGGCTTCTCCGGCGACTCGAGCGCCTTGCCGAGATAGGTGATTTCTTTCTCCATCAGCAGGCCGGCAACGGCAGGCTTCAGGTAGTGCGTAATGCCCTCAGTGGATGCGTGCGCGCGGTGCGCCGATCCGAAGGCGTCATTGACGTAGATTTCGGCCAGCGAGGCCAGCGCTTTCGAGAAGGCCGGATCGTTGGCTTCCTCTTCCGCGTGGAAGCGCAGGTTTTCGAGCAGCAGCACCTGGCCCGATTCAAGCTGCTGCGCCATCTCCTCGGCGATCTCGCCTACGCAGTCCGGCGCGAAGGCCACATTCACGCTGTCCGCCACCTTCTTGTTGAGCAGTTCGCGCAGCCGGCTGACGACGGGCCTGAGCGAATACCTCGGATCCGGTTTTCCCTTGGGCCGGCCCAGGTGCGAAGCCAGAATCACCTTGGCCTTGTGCCGGAGCGCGTATTCGATGGTGGGCAGCGTGGCCACAATGCGCGTGTCGTCGGCGATCGTCGAGCCGTCTTCGCTCAGCGGGACGTTGAAGTCCACTCGGACGAACAGCCTTTTGTTGGTCACATCGATGTCTTTGATCGAAAGCTTGGCCATGGGATCGTGCCTTTCTTAAGTTGTCAGTTCTCAGTTATCAGTTGTCAGTTGCCGTTGATCGGCGGCCAGCCTTGACAGGAGGGTTGCGGCTGCTCGGGTTCTGTACCCCAAGAACCAGGTATGCCAAAAGTGACCACTGACAACTGATTACTGACAACTGTTTTTACAGCCCCTTCTTGGCCAGAAAGCTGATCAGGTCGACCACGCGGCTCGAGTAGCCCCACTCGTTGTCGTACCAGCTCAGCACCTTTACGCTCTGGCCGACAACTTTCGTCAGCGGCGTGTCCACGATCGAGCCTGCGCGCGTCTCCCTTGAAATCCGAACTGACCAGCTCATTCGCGTCGACGCCCAGGATGCCCTTCAGCTTGCCTTCAGAGGCAGCCTTAAAGGCGGCGTTGAGAGCCTCGGCAGTGATCGGCTTTTCGGCAATAAAGGTCAGGTCGACGATGGAGACGTTAGGCGTGGGCACGCGGATGGCGAAGCCGTCGAGCTTGCCGGCGGTCTCCGGGATCACCAGCTTGAGGGCCTTGGCGGCGCCGGTCGAGGTGGGAATCATGTTCAGCGCGGCGGCGCGGGCGCGGCGAAGGTCCTTGTGCGGGAAGTCCAGGATCACCTGGTCGTTCGTGTAGCTATGAATCGTGGTCATGACGCCGGAAACAATGCCGCATGTTTCCAGAACCACCTTCACCACCGGCGCCAGGCAGTTCGTGGTGCAGCTTGCGTTCGAGAGGATATTGTGCTTGGCCGGATCGTACTTGTCGTCGTTCACACCCAGCACAATGGTCATGTCCTCGTTCTTGGCCGGGGCGGTGATGATGACCTTCTTCACCGTCGGGCCCAGGTGCGCCTTGGCCGCGGCGGCGTCGGTAAAACGCCCTGTGGACTCGATCACCACCTGCGCGCCCACGTCGGCCCAGGGCAACTTGGCAGGATCCTTTTCCGAGTACACCTTGATCTTCTTGCCGTCGACTGTGATAAAGTCCTCGCCCGATTTGATCTCGTTGGCCAGATTGCCCAGGATCGAGTCGTATTTGAGCAGGTGGGCCAGCGTCGCCGGGCTGGTCAAGTCGTTGACGGCAACAAAATCGATTTCTTTATTACCAAGTGCGGCACGCAACACGTTGCGTCCAATGCGGCCGAAGCCGTTGATTCCAACCTTTACTGCCATGTGTGATTTCTCCTTCGTGATCGGTAAGGCTGATGATTTCAGAACTTGGGTTACAGGCGTCTGCAGTGAGGCTCAAATCAATTTCACCAAACCCTTGATCGTATCATCCACGGCGGCGGTGGAACATTGAGATCCGTCTCGCCCTGCGGACACGATTCCCTACCGTAAGGATGAAGTTCCCGCAATGGAACTGTATGTGACGGAGTGCACACGATTTGCAGCGCCCTCGCCGAGTATGGTATTCGGGTGGAAGCGAAGGCTTTCAGCAAGGACGAACAGCAGCATGAGAAGACGCTCCAGACGTGGTCCGAATACTTCGGAATCCACAGGCAAAATCGGTCAGGAACTCCCATCGAATCAACCGGCTCCGCTGGTGCCGCTCTATCCAGATGACGTGCCGGCACGGCAGCCCGCCACGCACCACACTCAGGAATCCCGGCACGGAGCTCAGACGCGACCGCAGCGTCCGCAATGGCCCGCGAAGCCAAATCCGCCCGCTCGGCCGGAGCAGCCCGCAAAGCAAGAACGGCTCGCCAAGCAAGAGTCGCACGCCAAGCAGGAATGGAATGTCCCGCCCGGCTCTTCCGCACGGCTTGAAGTCGAGACCCAGCCGGAGATGCCCGCGATGCCCAATCGTCCTCCCGTCGCAGGCGAGCGCTCGACCCAGGCGCCCAAGGGCTGCGTGGTGCTGGCCATCGGCCTGCCCGGTTCAGGCAAAACCACCTGGTTCGGCCGCCGCGGCATCACCCCGCTCTCATCCGATCTGCTGCGCAACATCCTCTTCGACGACGTCGAAGAGCAGCGCTACCAGGGGCTGGTCTTTTCCACGCTGCGTTCGCTGCTGCGCGCACGGCTCATCGCACGCATGCCCATGAACTACGTTGACGCCACCAACCTCTCCATCCACGAGCGCCGCCAGTGGATCAAGATGGCCAAGAGCTTCGGCTACGAGGTGCAGGCCGTCTTCTTCGATGTGCCGCTCGAGGTATGCCTCGACCGCAACCGCCAGCGCGACCGCTCGGTGAGTGAAGACGTGATGCGCAAGATGGCCGAGAAGCTCAAACCGCCGGTCTTCGAGGAGGGATTCGAAAAGATCACGGTGGTGCGCGTCAAGAGCGCGAACTAGCGATCTGCAATCGGTCTTGCGCATATTTTGGTTCACTGCTGTACATGTTTGTCCTAGTGGCACTCAAGGGAGCGAATCCTATGCTGGAACAATGGGAAACACACGAATGCTGGGTCGCTCACTTCGATATTCTTGGCTTTAAATCACTCCTGGACCGAGGGTGGATGGAGTTTAAAACTGTACTGTCGCAGTCAAGGATAGACGACATTATTGAATCCATAAATGATATGCCAGCATTGCATCGTGAGCATATCGACTACTTGTTTTACGCAGATACTTTTATCTTTTATTCCAAGTCGGATCAGGTTAAAGATGTAGTGCTCCCTGTTGATTTAGACATTAGAGGCCGAGTTTGAAGTAAGTGTTTTGGCTTGGAACTGCGCACTTGCTTCGTGCGGAGTTCGGCCGCGGAGTCCGCGGTGCGGACGGTCGTGATTATATTCCTCGATCCATCGAGCGATGGACTGCCGTGCATGGTCGAAGCTCTGGTACTCGTTGATCCAGACCTCCTCTTCTTTCAGGCTGCGGTGGAATCGTTCGATGTAGCTGTTGCCTTCGGGATGATTGTAAGCGGTGCGGCGATGCTGGATGCCAAGCCGGTTGAGGGTTTCCACGTAGCGCGCCGAGGTGAACTGCGTGCCGTTGTCGGTGGCGAGCGTGAGCCCGAGTCCACGCGGGCCGCGTGGCAGGTGGTTAAGCACGGCGCTGTCGAGGGCAGACAGCGCCTCGGCAGAGCGGCATCGCAGGCTCAGATCCCAGCCAACGATCTCGCGCGTGCAGCAGTCGATCACGCTGACCAGATAAGACCATCCTGTCGAAGGTCCGGCCCAGACCTTGGTCATGTCCGACTGCCAGACCAGGTTCGGTTGCGGCGCTTCCACGCGGCTCCAGTCCTTCTTCCGGATGACGCGATAACGACCCTGGCGCACGAGCAGGCCGCGCTCACGCATCACGCGTAGCACACGCTTGCCGTTGACTTCAAGCTGCTGCTTGCGCTTGAGCCACCAGACCACGCGGCGATAGCCGTAGGCCGGCTTCTCACCGCACGCCTCCACGATCCGCATGTCCTCGGAGCGGTCAGCGCGGCTCGTGTGCGGGCGCTTCCGATAGTAAAGGCTGGAGCGGCTGATCGACAGCGTCTCGGCCACCAGACTGGCTTCCGTGCCCTGGGCAACAAGTTCTCTGGCTTGCGAATGTGCCTGCCCGCAGCTCACTCGCCCAGCACGTTTTTTAGTATCTCGATCTGCAGCGCGCTGCGGCCCAGCGCCCGCTCCAACTGCTTGATCCTTTTGGCCTGCTCTTGGTCCGGGTGCGCGGCTGCGCTTCTCCCCCCAAGCGCAGCCTTGGCGCCCTGCTCCACTTCGTCTTTCCAACGATAGTAAAGATTCGGCGCGATCTCATACTTGCGGCAGGTCTCAGCGATGTTGCCGCTCTTCAGACCTTCCAACACGATCTGCCACTTCTCTTCAACAGTCCTTTGTACACGTGCTTTACGCCCCATCTGCGCCTCCTTTGGCGGAGGCCTCTACCTTATCTAAATCATGTGTCCAGTTCTAGCAGGGAGCACTACAAAGATTACCCTTCAATGCTGTCTATTGCACAGAAGTTTATTCGTAAATGCATCTCCATCAAGCTTCCTGTCCGGGGCGCAATCTCTTTTGGCGAATTGATCTTCGGGCAAGAAAAGAAACTTTTGATGGGAAAGGCTTTTCTCGAAAGCTACGAGTATAGCGAAGATCAGAATTGGCTGGGACTTCTCCTCACGCCTTCTGCAACAAGAAAGGTGTCTGAGTATTCTCTGAATCCATTGGACCATTTTTACATCAATCGGGATATTCCATTGAGACGGCATTCGATATTCAATTCGGATGTTTTTGCGTATACGTTTTGTCAAGGCAGTGCCAATTTTTCCAACCCCTTGCTTGGCGATCTGGACGAAATGCTGAAGACTGCACCGGCCGCAGAAAAGGCGAAATACGAGAACACGATCGAATTCATCAAAAAATACGACGACATAAGGCCTGCGAATCAAAACGTATAAGCTGTCATCCTGAGCGACCGGAGCGCAGTGCAGGGAGTCGGCGGAATGGCTGATTCGGGGCGTTAGACTACGGCCATGGGCGCTTCCCCAACTCCCTACACCGAGCCCTGGCTCCGTGGCACTCACGCCGACGTTCCCGCCGCCGGGCGCGCCGTTCTGCACGCGCTCGAGCTCGCGCTTGACGACCTGGCCAAATGGACCGCCGGCATGACCGACGCCGAAGTGTACGCGCAGCCGCTCGGCCTCACGCCCATCGCCTTCCATCTGCGCCACATCGCTCGCTCTACCGACCGCATCCTCACCTACGCCGAAGGCGGCCAACTCTCTGCCGCGCAACTCAGCGCGCTCAAAACCGAACAAAGTGGGGCCGAGAAGGGCGGGGCCGGGCAGGGCGGGGAAGGGAAGCAGGAAACGTTGGCGGAACTACTGGCCGAGGTCCAGGCATCATTCAGCAACGCAGCCGGCCGCATCCGCGTGCTGGCAACGGCCGACCTCAACACTCCGCGCTTCGTCGGCCGCAAGCAGTTGCCCACGTCCATCGGCGGCGCGCTGATTCACGTCGCTGACCACACGCAGCGCCACACCGGCCAGGTAATCACCACGGCCAAGGTGCTCAAAGCGCTGCGGGGCTGATTGGCCTGCATGTCGCGCCGGGATCGGCTGGATCGTCGCACGCGCTGGCCCCGGTCATTTCTGATCCAGATCCGCTCCTGCTGAAAGGTAGGTATCACTGGTGACTGCGGTCGGCGGCAACAGGCGGTATCCGTCGCGGGTCCGAATATGATACCTCTGCAAACCCGGGCCGGTCAGCTTTACGTTGATGGAGCGCCAGCCGCGGTTGGGATTGGGCTGCGGATAGTAGCTGATCGAATAGAGATGACCCAAATCCTCGCGGATGGAAGCGAAGGCCTGCTTCTCCTTGCGCCAGTTGCCGGCAAAGTAGGCTTTGCCGCCGGTCGCCTTGCTCATGCGCTCAAACGAAGCGGTGGAGACAGGATCGTCCTGCGCCAGGCGGGTGCTCACAATGTAGATGATGGTGCCGGTGTCCTGGGCCAGCTCCGCTACGTCCTCGGGAGGAACGGAACTCGCGTTGTCGGGGCCATTGGAGAAGACCACAATCGCCTTGCGTCCGGTCAGCGAGGCCGCATCCTTCACCGTCAGCAGCAGGCTGTTATACAGCGCGGCGTCGTCGCCGGCCACCGTGCTACGCACCCCGTTCACCACGCGGAAGTGGTCCGCGGTGAGCTTCGTCGCCCGCGAAAGGTCGCGGCTATAGGAGTAGAACGCGATCTGGCTCGCGCTGTCCATGGAGCGGACAAAATCGGAGATAGCATCCTGCGCGTAAACAAAGCCCCGGTACATGTAGTTGCTGGTGTCGAAGAGGATGAAGATATTGGCCCCGGCCACCGAAGAGGTCATTACGCCAGGCGCGGGCAAAGCTGTCGCCCCAGGCTCAGGCGAAGTCGTTGCCGCCGACGAATCGCTATTTGCTCCCGGCGTCTCTGGCCCGGAAGCTTCGCTGGAACTCTGCAAGACATGACCCTCGCCGGTCCGGATCGCGGGTCCGTTGCCTTCTTCGAACGTGGCGATCCTTTGCGGAATCTTGTCTTCGGTGATGACAAAGTCTGCCGGGTGCAGGCCGCCAATGTAGTTTCCTTTGCTGTCGGTCACGGCGACGTTGAGCTGCACCAGGTTCACACTTACGTGTAGATGGGTTGCCTCATCCTGAGCCGCAAACCGCGGTTCACCGGCGATGAGAAGCAGCGCTCCGAAACTTATGCCGATGCCTGTGAAGATCCTGTGTCTCTTAATCATCACCATGTGATCCCCCATTCGCTATCTCGTTGTTGTTGCCGGCCGGGCCTGCGGCGTGCATGGCAATCTTGCCCTGGAGAAACTCTGCCCCGGTCTGCTCCATGGCTCGCCGCAATGCCGGCCAATCGTCAATGCTGGTTGCGGAGATGTTGGCCACCATCTGGCGCGTCAGCTCGGGGATCAGGACGTTGAGCATCGCCGGGGCATAGCCCTTTTCGTCCGCCAGGCGCGCCCAATACAAGTTGCCGCTCTCCCACGATTCGCCAAACAGCCTGCTGGCAACCCCCCCGGAAACGGGAAACGGCTCGGTCGCTAGCAGCGCGCAGGAGTTAGTTTCCGCCAGTGTCGGATGCGGCACGCCAAAATCCTTCGCAATCCTCTGCGGGTCGGTATCGGAAGGGTGGTTGCGCGACAGCTCGTCCAGTTCCCGGTTTGCGTCGCCCCAGAGCGGGGCCTGCTCCGGATACCTTCTGCGAAACTCGGCCGCCAGATAAAAGGTGTCGGTGGGGAGCATCTGAGCGGCCACTGCTGCTGCCCCCTCCTTGGTTTCGAGCGAATGTTCCAATTCCTCCGCTCGTCCCCATCCCATGCGGCCAGAGAAGACGCCCACGACTTTCTCACGCAACTCCGCATCGCCGGGCGACGCGGTCAGCAGCTCTTCCCCGGCGCGCTGGTAGAGTTCCGTGGCGTGCAACTCGTCGCGGCTCACGCCCCACCACCGCGGCAGAACTGCGTTCACCAGCAGTTCAGGCACCGTCTCTTTCCAGATCAGCGCCTGAAGCTTCTGCGGAGAGATGAAATCCTCTTCCGTCAAAGCCAGCACGTAGGGCAAATCGGCGAGCGAGCCGATCAGGTAGGCGCCTCCGCCGGCGGTGGCGCCGATGCCGATCACCTCAGGAGCGCCCCACACGTCGTTGATGCCCTGAATCGAAGATGCCGAGAAGTCGTGAGAGCGCACGAAGAGCGGATTGCTATGCAGCACCTGCGCGCCGGGCGGCTCATAGTACGCGTAATTCAAGCCCACCAGCGTGTCTCTGAGGAAGGGAGCGAGGCGCGCGCGGGCAGCCTGCAGTTGCGCCGGCGTTCCCGGAGCATGGATCACCCTGGTCAGGTCGGTCCGCACCTGCAGCTCCGCGTGCCGGTTGACGTAGACCGTCGGCGACCACGACACCCGCTCGCCGGAGGTGAAGATTGGCCGCGGCAACTCGAATTCACGCAACGCCCCCGCCAGCGGAAGCAGGCTGTCGCCAATGCTTGCTCCATGCGCCATTTGGCCCAATCCGTCGTAAAGCCCGAAGAGCGTGTCCAGAGAAACAAGGCGCTGGTCGTTCAGCACGTTGCGCATTCTTTGCGCCAACTCCGCGTGAACGCGCACAGCTTCGGGACTCTTCTGCGACGGGCCCGCAAGCAGATCAACCACCTGATCCTGCGTCTGGTTCGCGTTGCCGCCCGCGGCCACCACGATGGACCGCAGCGACTTGCGCGCCGCTTCGAAAAGCTGGGCCGACGAAGAGATTCCGGCATACGGCTGGGTGGCGCCTTGCCAGGAAGAGTTCAGATCCTCGTCCGCGATCTGATTTTGCCGGGCCAGGATCTGCCAGATTCCAATTTCGGCCTGGAAGGCTCCCAGAGCATTCGACCGCAGCGCCGGATTCGAAATCCCGTTGATTCGATCGGCGGTTGCGGCAAAATCAGCGATCGACGCGTCATCCAGGGCCGGGAATTCGACGAAGATCGGATACCAGTCGTTCAATTCGGCATACTTGGCGGCAAGCAAGCGCGCAGCATCATTCGATAAACGCCTTCCCGGCGGTCTGGCACCGTCAATTGCGCTCACCGCCAGATAAATCTGCGTTGGCCCGTCCGCGGTCATCACGTTGGCATAGGCCACCAGGGCCTCGAGGAAGCGCTCCGGGTCCTCTGAGGCGCCGAAGCGCCTGGACCAGTTATGCCAGTGGTGAAGCTTGTTCTCCCGCGCGAAGACCGCTTGCCAAACGCTGAGGTTTCCCGGAATCAGCGGCTCACCTGCCGCGTCCCATTGCAGGCGGGTGAAGAGCAGCAGCAGATTGGCGTTTCTTGGGAAGACGCTCGTTGCCGCGGCCACGTCGGGAATCGCCGATCGATAGGCCTCGTAGAGAGCTTTCAGGCGTCCGCCTTGCACGAGCCGCGTCTGCTGCTCGGGACTCACGCGCGCCAGAGCATCAAAATACGCCGCCAGCCATCCCTGATCCTTAGCCAACAAGCGGATGACAAATTCTCCAGGCGAATTTGGACTCGCTCCCACCAATTCCTGCCAGTCGCGCTCCGCGGCCTCGCCTCCGGGTACCAAGACGGCGCCCGAGCGAACACACAACCGGCTTCCATAGAAGTCGAGCACCGGTGCATAAAAGAGCAGCCGCTTGAGCCCTGGCGACCGGTAGAGCGCAAGTCTTGTTCTCGGGTCCAGCTTGGCCAGGCCAGAGTAAAGACGATCCACATCCTGATCGTTCATCAACAGGTCGAGCAGATTCCCGCTGGCCCGCTGTTTAGCCGGGACCAGCGCCAACCAGTCCTTCTCTTCGAACAGAATCGGAATGCGGGTCGCGGGAAAAGCGTAGGTAAAGGGAGTGCCTTGCTGAAGAGCCTGTTCCAATTTGGTGAGGGGGAAACCGGAATCGACCGTAAGAAATGCGCGCTCCGCATTGGCGGTGACCAGCGTTGCGCTATCCCGGCTGCAGCCATTTTCAAACTCGTACCCCAGGACCCGAATCAGCGTTTCCGCGTCATCGCAACGCGCAACATGGATCATGCCATCCGGCCCCGCCAGGGGCTTGAGCTCCCTTGCCTGTTGCACATACCGGTCTGCCAGGATCATGTACTCCGTCGGCTTCCCCAGTTGGCGCCCGTAGAGAAATGCGTTGCGAGACAGCAGCGGCATCACCTCGCTTGCAGTGACCTCCTGGCTGATGCCGGTCATGCGAAGGAACGATCGCAACGGGCCCGGAAGAACAATAGTGTGCGCCGGCTGAGCCGGCAGGGAATCGTCGCCGGCCGTCGCATCCTGCGGGGACGTGGAAGCCTGGGCGGGCTCGGCGGCGCGCGCCAGGCACCAGGCCCCCAGGATGAGAGGAACTACGGCAAGAGTAGCGAGCCTGCAGTGTGGGAACTTCATCGCGATTGCTCCCTTCAGATTTCCGGTGAATCGGCCCCAACGAGGGATCTCTCTCGACGTCAAGCAGAAAGCCGGGCGGGGCGTTCTCACCAAGCCGCGAGGCGGGAATTAAGGCGGTTCTCCTGCAACTACGTGCCATTTCCGGCGTATTTCAAGGTGGCTTTTTCTTGGCGAAAAAGCCACTTAACGACTGCGCCTTGGTCTACGCCTGCAGGAGAACCGCGGTTGCTCTCGCTCTGTCGCGCAACCCGGATTTCCACTCTTCGTACAAGATCAATGCGGATAAGAGGTCTTGCCCTCGGCCCGAAGGCGCCTCGCCGAAATTGGAGGCCAATCAAAGATGGGCCGAATCTACCAACCAAAGGAAGGGGGAACGTGGGGAAGCATTCACCTGTTCCGGTGATCTTTCCGCGCGTAGACCGAGAGTATCAGGCAAGCGCTCACCTGACTAGTCTTTTTCTTGTAATTTCTTTGCCGCCCCGATTGGGAAAGATGCCTGCCAGGCCGGGGCCGTTATCTGGCGCAGGCTGGGGTGGAATTTGCGCCTCGCGGAAGCGGTCCAGTGGGAAGATTGGCGCGCAGCTCCAGCTTGCAGGGCCTTGCCGCTGGCCCATTCGCCTTCCGCGAGCAGCGCACCGATCGGCTGCCATGCCCTGATTGCAGTTCGAGTCTGAGCTTAAGTCGTTGATCCAATTGGCTCGTGCGCGGGTTTGATCGAGGCGATGAGCAGGACTTCTGGCGTTCCTGCCATCCGAGGTTGAGGAATCTTCTTCGGGCCGGGAAGGATTTGCGTAATCTGTCCGCCGGGGGGATTCGCCGCGGAGAGCGAGCAGAGGGAAGAGCGCGCATTCGCTTCGCGCGCGATACCTGGGTCAGTTCGCGCTGAACCGCAAGATCCGCCGCGACCGCTCCTGACGGCTCCTGACCGGGGCTGTCAGGCCCGCCCAGGCGTACCGTGAAGGTTGTCCGTGCAAGGCTCGGCGAGGGTTCATCGTGAAACGCTCCCCCTCTGCGGGATGAGCTCGCCGTCCGGCTTCACCATGCCTCGGTTCGTGCCCGGCATCCCGGCTGCCATTGCGGCGGGTGAGAGATTATCCCGAAGAAAATCGCTTTTCTAGTTGCCTGTTGCCGCTTCTCCGGGTACACTAATCTGCAAACCTACGCGCATCGAGCATGGGCAGAAGGATTCTCGCTTCGGTTAGGGATCGAATGCAGCGACGCGCTTTGGTTTTGGGCGCTTCACCGGTTTCCGTAGGATTCCTTGACTGCCCCGTTTTGTGGCATTGCCCTGCGACGGCCGCTTGAGGGCGGGGACGGCAAGTCGAAAACAGGAGTGGTGAAGCAGGCGCGGCCGGGAACGCCGGCGAAAGACGAGGCAGCGATGATCGAGAAACTTTCCTTCACAGAGAAATCCGGCTACGCACTGGGCGACATGGCGGCCAACTTCGTTTTCCAGGCCATGCTGGCGCTGCAACTGGATTTCTACACCCACACGTTTGGCCTTACGGCGGCGCAAGCGGGCACGCTATTCCTCGTCGTCGGCCTGGGCGTGGCTTGCCTCAATCCGGTGATGGGCGTGATCGCCGACCGCACCAGCACGAGATCGGGCAAGTTCCGGCCCTGGCTGCTGTGGACGGCCCTGCCCTTCGGCATCATCGGCGTTCTCACCTTCACCACGCCCAGCATTAGCCCCCTTGGCAAGCTCGTCTATGCCTGGACCACCTACATCCTGCTCAGGGTCGTCTACACGATGAACAACGTGCCGTATGCTTCGATGAACGCGGTCATGACGTTGGACCCCGATGAGCGCACCAGCATCGCGTCATACCGCCAGATCGCGGCCAACTCCGCCGGTTTCATCGTCTCCAGCCTTGCCATCCCCATGGTCGGACTCTTCGGCCACGGCAACGACGCGCGCGGCTACCAGCTCACCATGGGCCTGCTATCGGGCCTGAGCGTCATTCTTTTCGTCGTCGCCTTCCTGGTCAGCAAGGAACGCGTGCAGCCCGACCCGCAACAGAAAACATCGCTCGGCCAGGATCTCTCCGACCTTTTCCGGAATCCTCCCTGGGTAGTGCTCTTCCTGGCCACGCTCTTCTATTTCGCTGCCATCGTGATTCGCGGCAACGTGATGCTGCCGTACTTCCGTTACGTTGCCGGCAACGCCAACCTCTTCGCCTGGTTCAATGGATTCGGGCTGGCCTCGCTGATCGCTGGCGTCGCCTGTTCCACCCCCGTGTGGAAGCTCGTGGGCAAGCGCCAACTCTTTATCGTCAGCATGATTCTGTCCGGGGCCTTCGCCACAGCGCTGCTCTTTCTTTCGCCGCATGCCACGGTCGAGATTATCGCGATCGAGGTGCTGCGCCAATTCTCGTTTGGATTGTCGGGGCCGATCATCTGGACCATGATGGGCGACGTGGCCGACTACGGGGAGTGGAAGACGGGCCGCCGCGCCAGCGGCACGGTGACCTCCGCGGTGGTCTTCGCTCTCTGGGCGGGACTCGCGCTCGGCGGATTTATCGCTGGTCAGCTCCTCTCCCTCTATGGTTTTGTGTCACAGGCCGCCACGGAATCGGCTCACGCACAAACGGGCATCGTGCTCACGGGCAGTGTCTATGCGGGTCTGGCCTTCTTTGCTGCGGCTGTCTGCTTCTTCTTTTATCCCATCACGCGGGAGTTGAACCAGAAAATCGCCAACGAACTGGCCGAGCGGCGCAAGGGGTTTGCCGCGAACAAAGCTTGATGGATTTATCATGGATTCGGGCACGGTTCCGGCAAGGAGGAATCATGCGAATCAAGCTTTGGGCCAAAGCGCGGCCAGCCGCCTGGGCAATCCTCATCGCCGTGTGCACGGCAGCCACTGCTCATGCCCCAACTTCTTTGAAAGATGCTTACAAAGGCGACTTCCTTATTGGCGCGGCCATGAACGAGACGCAGATCGCCGGGCTGGATCAGCGCGGCGATGCCCTCATCGAGTCGCAGTTCGACTCCATCTCGCCGGATAACGCACTTAAGTGGGAGAATATCCATCCCCAGCCGGGTAAGTACAACTTCGATCTGGCCGACAAATACGTCGCGTTCGGCGAGGAATACCACATGTTCATCGTCGGCCACACTTTGATCTGGCATAACCAGGTTCCGGCCTGGGTCTTTCGCGACGATAAAGGCAATCTCCTCGACCGTGACGCTCTTCTCGCGCGCATGAAGGACCACATATTTACGGTGGTGGGCCGCTACAAGGGGAAGATCCAGAGCTGGGACGTGGTCAACGAAGTGCTCAACGACGACGGCACGCTGCGCCAGACGCTCTGGTACAAAATCATCGGCCCCGACTACATCGAAAAGGCCTTCCAATACGCGCACGAGGCCGATCCTCACGCGCAGCTCATCTACAACGACTACAGCCTTGAGAACGAGCCCAAACGCAGCGGAGCGATTGCGCTCGTTAAAAAGCTGCAGTCCGAAGGAATCCCCATCACCGGCGTCGGAATCCAGGGCCACGACCACATGAATTGGCCCACAGTCGAGCAGGAGGACGCCACGATCTCGGCGTTTGCGGCATTGGGCGTCAAGGTTTCCATCACCGAGTTCGACATGGACGTCTTGCCCTCAGCCGGGCATCAGCCCACCGCCGATGTCACGCTGAAGATCGCCGAGAACGCGGCGCTGAATCCTTACGTCAACGGGCTTCCTGATTCCGTCCAGCAGCAACTTGCTGCGCGCTACGCCGATCTGTTTCGCGTCTACCTCAAGCACCGCGACACGGTGGAGCGGGTCACATTCTGGGGCGTCACCGACGCGGATTCATGGCTCAATAACTGGCCGGTAAAAGGCCGCACCAGCTATCCGCTGCTCTTCGACCGCAACGGCCAACCCAAGCCGGCCTACGATGCGGTGCTTCGCGTCGCATCCGAGGCCAAAGAGCACTGATCGGACACCGCATCGATCGAGACCTCCGCAATGCGCGGCACAGCTTGCGCATCACCCCGCAAACTCGCACAACCCCGTCACGTACTCGGCCGAGCCATCACGCAGCCACGCATCCAGTTGCGCCGGCTCCTTCAACTGCTGGCCGCGCACCCGCGGCACAATCACGTATTCGCACGCCATCTGGGGCAGGGCCGTCATGTCACCCCACAGTTTTTCAAACTGCGCCAAGGGATAGATGTCTTCCTGTCCCTTGCCCCAACGCTTCTTCACGTCCTTCAGCGTGATGTACGTCGGCATGCGGGCGGCCATGGAGCGAACCGCCGCCGCGAGCTTGTCCTGATCCTGCAAATCCTCCCTGCTCAAGCCAAATACCTCCAGCAGCGCGTCAATGTCGATCCAGAACGTGTTGGAGTTGTAATAAGAAAGCCGGAACTCCGTCTCCTCCGACGGCAACGCCATGCCCTCCACCAAGCGCACGCGCCCATCCACGCACGCCAGTCCTCCGCCGCGATCCTCGATGCGGCGCGTCACCACCTCCGCCGTCATGGTTGCCTGGCGCGCGATATGCCGGCCCAGAATCCCCGGATCAAGATCCACGCCCACTGTGTCCACGTTGTGAACCATCAGGTAGCGCAGATTCGGCCGCGCCTCCAGCATGCTTTTAAGAACGCCGCTGCGAAACAGATTCGGCACTTCGTACCAGTGCCCCACCGGGTGCAGGCATTGCAGCGGAAGATTATCCGTGTAGTTATTTGCCTCGCCCTTAGCCCTAGCCCATTCGATCAGCGCAGCGCGCACGCTGTCGCGCACCTTCTGCGCCTGCGCGTCGAGCATCTGCTGCGGCGTATCCTCCCAGGCAAAACGAAGATCTCGCACCGTTGGAATCAGGCGCAGCCCTACACTCTGCCCCGACGAGAGATACAGCGGCCCCGGGTACCCGTAGGCTCCTTCACGGCGCAGCAGTTCATCGATGGGTCTGTGCGTCAGATAGCTCGTCGTGATCGCGTGCGGCACGGCGCATCCATAAGTCCGGCCGGTGCGGCGGCTCTTCGCCAAATGCACTTCGAGAAAGGTGCGGTGCGTGCCCGCCAGGCGGCAGAAGGGACTCAGCGCCTTCACCACGCCCGCGCCTCGCGTCCATCGGCTGCCCGCCCCGCCGCTCAACGTCACCACCGCGACTGCTCCTCGAGCTAGCGCGGCCTCGCCCAACGAACGAAACTTCGCGTCCACTCCCTGCCTTGCGTCGAAGAGTTGCTCCTGCTCCACATCTTCAATCTGGATGGATGCAGGAAGCCGGTTCTGCGCCAGTCCGATCTGTCCGCCGCGCAGCTCCGCCTGAATCCGCTCATGTTGGATCGGATCGAATCCGTTTTCGGCCAGCAGAGAATCGAGCGACTCCGTCTGTTCTTCGCCGTGAGTCTCATGCGGCAAGAGCCGGTCAAGAAGTCCCCGTGTGCGGTCACGAGCGCCTGGCACGTCGTGAGAGAGTGTGCTGAAGCGCTCAAGGTCGCCACGTTCGCACGCCGAAAGCAGCCGCTGATCCTTGCGCAACAACGCGGGCAGCACGATGTTGTAGTAGCCGTCGGGCAAAATAGCTGCGCTTCCCGTCTGGAGCTCCGCACAGGTCCCGCGTTCGTTGATCGAGAAGTCGTACACCACGGGCTCCATTGCGAAGGCCACACCGCCGGCAAGCCTGTTGCTCACCTCCCGCATCAGATTGCCGAGGCGCTGCTGCGCCTCGGGCTTCCGCTGGGGATCGAAGATGAAGCCCATCCCTCCGCCCGACATCCCGCCCAGCATCCAGAATCCCCAGAACGCGTCGCCAAACTGCGCGCGCACCTCACGGATGAGCGTCTCCGTATAGAGATTGCTGGCCCAGGGAATGATGGTTTGGATCGGTCCCAAGAAGTTTCGTTGCGTGGCGCCGCCAATCGCGCGCACATCGCCCTTGCGCAGATCCTCGATGATCTCGTCCAGAATTCCGCACGCCGTCAGCCGCGCAGTCCACTCGGCGTCGGACCGAAGCAGGTATCTCTCCGTCACCATCTCCAGGATCGGCCCCACATCCTGCGCCATGCCGCCGTGCACCAGCACCAGGCTTTCCTGGAGCCGCTCCCGTGTCCGCGCGCTCACCTCGGCCTCGGTCAGGATGCGGTGATTCGGCAGCAACCTGCCGCGGCTGATGCCGAACTCCGGATCGCCCTCGGCCGCCAGCACCCCTTCAATCAGCTTGATCCCCGGCCAAATGCCTCCCGAGTCCTGCCAACCTCCGCCCGACCCGCCCAACCACTCGCCAAGAATGGCGCGCGCCGCCACCAGCCGCCGCTCCGGTTCCGTCAGCGGTCCCTTGAGCGACGTCGCCTGTCCCGTGGCGCGCATGCACACAGAAATCAACGACGCCAGCAGCGTGGTTGACACCGCCAGCCGTGAGCCCTTGGGAATATTGTTCACGTGGCTCACAATCTCAAAGCCAAGGCCCTCGCGCTGCAACAATTGCGCGAGAAGAGACGCGAGCGGCTGGCCCGAGCCCTCGAACCCCGGCGGCACGATCCCCGAGGCGATCACCGCCGCCTTCAGCAGGCCGAGATAATCGCGGCCGAAATCGAAGAGCTCCTGCAGGTCGCTGATCTCCGCTGTCGCATCCAGGTCGACGCTGACCAGGCGGATCACTGGCCGATCGATGACGCGCAGATACGCCTCGACTGGCGGTTTCGGCGCCGGCGCTCCCGATAACCCGCCCGATCCCCCTTCCCGTCCATGGATCGCCAGGTTGATCGATACATTGAGCACCCGCGCCATCTCCGGCAGATCCATGCCCAGAAAAAAGATGTCGCTCCAGCCGCTGTGGCTCAGGTCCATACGCACCGGCGTGGCCTCGTGCAGGATCGGAAACGGATCGCCATTACCGTGCTCGAGCAACTCGGGCCAAATCCGCAGCGCATAATCCGCGGGGTGCCCGGCGCGGAACATCCATTGATTGCCGCGCACCGATCGCACGCTTCGCCGCACCTGGTCGGCCAGCGTCTGGAACGCGAGCCCGCGATAAGCCGCTGCCAGCGCGCTCGAAAGACCGTCGCTCAACCCTTCGGTCCGCTGCGCGGCGAGAAAGGCGCCGATAGCTTCCTCATACCTCCGGCTCAGCAGCTTTTCGTAGCCGCCAAAGGGAATCAGCGCCCGGCCGGCCTCGATCGCCTCCGGCTTCGCCGGCAGATGAAATCGATGAATGGCGTAAAGAAAGAAGAGCGCCCGCACCCGCTCGTAGAGATTCTCGCTGGTGCGCCTGAGCTTCTCGAGCTCCGCCGCTTCGGCCAGCAGTTGATTCGTTGTCGCGCTCCGGCAAAATGCGTCGAGAGAACGATTACGAATCGCGGGGTCAGCGGCCGTGATGATCGTCCACAGTCCGCTCACGCGCCGTCTCCCTTCGCGGAGTGCGTCTCGCGGCGGCTGAGAACATCCACCAACTGGGTCAGCACCTCTTCGCGGTCCTGCCCGCTCAAGGCCAGGGCCAGTTGGGCTGTAAACAATCCGTATTTCACGCCCACGTCGAACCGCTGGCCTGTCTGGATCATCGCCAGATACTGCTCGCGTGCGGCGAGCGCGGCAAGAGCCGTGGAGAGGCTCACCCGCCCCCCGGGCGCCGCGCCCAGCGTGTCGGAAAGGATCTCGAAGATCGCCGGCGTAAGCACGTGCATGCCGTAAAAGCAGAGATACTGGCCGCTGCGCAGGCCGGGAACGATCAATCGCTGTTCCGCCTCCGTTGGCGTGGGCTTCTCCAGCACCGTCTCCACGCGATAGAATCCCGGCTTGCCCGCCACCGGCTGCCCGCCCACCGTTCCGTAGAAGGGAAGCAGGCTCTCGCGCGTCACCTGCACCGCGGAGATGGCGCAACCCTCTGCGGCTGCCGCCTCCACCAGCCGCCTCGCGCTGCCGCTGGCTTCCGTCCCAACGTATATATGATCGCCAACGAAGTGCAGAAACGGCTCGTCCTTCACGAAGCTCCGGGCGCTGAGCACCGCGTGAGCATACCCGCGCGCCTCGGTCTGCCGCACGAAGGTTAGCCGCGCCCCATCGTCCGCCAGCAGCCGCGCGTACGGCTCCTCGTCGCCCGGCCACACAACGATGCCAACGTCGGTGATGCCGGCCCGAACCGCCTCTCTCACCACCAGGCTCAGGACAGAGCGCTCTTTGCCCTGCTGGTCGAACAGAGTTTGCATGGGCAGGTTGCGCTGATCGCGCCCCGCCGCTGTGATCACGGCCTTTCTGATTTGCATGTCGATCATTCTACGGCAAAACCAGAGTGACGGTTTCCTGTTCCGCATCTTCAGCGTCGCCACTTCCTGTTGGTCGCGTCGACTTGAGTATCGTGGCTTCGGGACACGACTACTCTGGTTTTGCGGTAGCGCGGCAAGCGCCTCGCCAGCGGGGCAGGATCAGCGCGGCGTCCGCGCATGTACTCGGGAAGGTTTCTGACTGCTTATTTCCGTACCAAGAGCGGGTGCCCCAGGTCTCGATTTTGAGCCCTGGGATAGCACGCGGAAGCCCGGATGAACGCCTCACCCCCGCGGATCTAACCCACCGCCTGCACCGATCCCTTACCGGCCAGCCCCTCCACGCGCTCCACCCAGCCGCGATCCGCCGCCACGCTCATGCCGTCCGGCTCCAGAATCACCGCATACTCGCCCGTTTTCTCGAGCTGCAGCATCACCTTGCCCGGTCCCGGCGCGGATTCCGCGGCGCTCTTCAGTTGCGCCAGCATCTCTTCCGTCGCGCGGTCGAGATTGATCCGGATGCGCACGCCCCCCGGCAGCTTCACCTGCACGTCTTCGAGCGCCTGCACCTGGCTCACCGCGATCTTCGGTGCGGCATCCTCATCGCCCATCAATTGTCCGCGCACCAGCACCGGCGCCTCAATCTTCAACTGCTGCGCCAGTCGCTCGTAGTCACGCGCAAAGCAGATCAACTCGATCTTGCCCGTCGCGTCTTCGAGAGCGCCCTGCGCGTAGAGCCGCTGGTCTCTCTTGCTTTTGCGCGGGGCCACTCCAACAAGCATCCCCGCGACCTGGATCTCGTCCGCCATGTCCTGCTGCGCGCCCCAGCGCCGCTCCGGCGGCTTGCGCTCCAGTGCCTCGGCCGTTGTGATCACGCCTGTCAGGTTGCGCAGCTTTTCCGCGTACTTGTCCAGCGGATGCCCCGACACAAAAAATCCCAACACCTCTTTCTCATTCGCCAGCCGCTCGCTCTCTTCAAAGTCGGCAGCAGGCGGCAGGGCATCGGCCTCGCGCCCGCGCGCCGGCGTCTCGTCGAACAGCCCGAACAATCCGCTCTGCCCCTGCTCGGCATCGCGCTGCGCCTTCTGCGCCCGCTCCATCGCCTTGTCCACCGCCGCCATCAGTTGCCCGCGCGTGCCCAGCGAGTCCAGCGCTCCCGCCTTGATCAGTGACTCGATCACGCGCTTGTTCATCAAGCGCAGATCGACCTTCTCGCAGAACTCCCAAAAGCTCTTGAATCGCCCGCCCGCCTCCGCGCGCGCCTTCAAAATCGATTCAATCGCATTGCCGCCGACGTTCTTCACCGCGGCGAGGCCGAACCGGATCCCCTGGCGATCCTCGATCGTGTGCGGCGTGAATTGTGCTCCTGACACCTGCACGTCTGGCGGCTCCACGCGAATGCCCATCTCGCGGCACTCGCTAATGTACTTCACCACGCTGTCGGGCTTCGACGTTTCCGACGTCAGCAGCGCCGCCATAAACTCCACGGGATAGTGCGTTTTCAAATACGCCGTCTGGTAAGCCAGCAGCGCGTACGCCGCCGCGTGCGACTTGGGAAATCCATAACCGGCGAACTTGGCAATATGCTCGAAGACCGCGGCGGCTTCGGCTCGGGGATGGCTGAGCGCCGTTGCGCCGGAGACGAACCGCTCCTGCTGCTTGGCCATCTCCTCGGCATTCTTCTTCCCCATTGCCTTGCGCAGGATGTCGGCCTCGCCCAGCGAGTAACCCGACAGCAGGTTCGCCAACTGGAGCACTTGTTCCTGATAGACAATCACGCCGAAGGTTTCCTTGAGCACCGCTTCCATCGGCGGCAGCATGTACTCCACGCGCCGCCGGCCCAACTTGCGCTCGATGAAGTCGTCGATCATGCCGCCCTGGATCGGCCCCGGCCGGTAGAGCGCGTTCAGCGCCGTCAAATCCTCCACCGTATCCGGCTTGTAGCGCCGCAGCATGTCGCGCATTCCGCCCGACTCAAACTGGAACACGCCCGAAGTGAGCGCCGCGTGAAAAACTTTCTTGAAGGTCTCCTCGTCGTTGGGTGGAATCGCCTCCATGTCCAGCTTCTCTCCGCGATGCTGCTCGATCAGCTTGATGCAGTCGTTGATGATGGTCAGCGTCGTCAGGCCCAGGAAGTCCATCTTCAACAGCCCGATCTTCTCCACCGACTTCATGTCGTAAGCCGTCACGATTTCGTCGTTTTTCGTCTTGGCCAGGGGAACCAGCTCTTTGAGCGGGCGCGGCGCAATCACCACTCCCGCCGCGTGCACGCCCGAGCCGCGCACCAGCCCCTCCAGTTTCTTCGCCGTGTCAATCAGCTCCCGAACCTGCTTGTCGTTGTCATAGGCCTTGCGCAGGTCCGGGGATTCTTCCAGCGCCCTGTCCAGCGTCATGTTCAGCGTGGCCGGCACAAGTTTGGCGATGCGGTCCACGTCGCCGTAGGGCATGTCGAGCGCGCGGCCGCAATCCTTGATCGCCGCCTTCGCCGCCATGGTATTGAAGGTGATGATCTGCGCCACCTGCTCGCGCCCGTACTTGCGCGTCACATAGTCGATCACCTCGCCGCGCCGGTTCATGCAGAAGTCCACATCGATGTCGGGCAGCGAAATGCGCTCCGGATTCAGGAACCGCTCGAAGAGCAGCCCATTCTGCAGTGGATCGATGTTCGTGATCTCCATCGAATAGGCCACCAGCGAGCCGGCGGACGAGCCGCGCCCCGGCCCGACCGGGATTCCGTGATCGCGCGCATATTTGATGAAGTCCCACACGATCAGGAAATAGCCCGCGTAGTTCATCTGCTTGATGATCCCGATCTCCCGCTCCAGCCGCGCATCATATTCATGGATGGGCGCGCGCAGAACGCCGCGCTCCTTGAGCCGCCGCACCGATGTCTCCAGCCGCCGCTTGTATCCCGCGCGGCACACTTCCTCAAAGTAACTTTCCGCCGTGTGCCCCTGCGGCACGGCGAAATCCGGAAACGGACTGTCGACCTTCTTGAGCGTCAGGTTGCAGCGCTCGGCAATCTCCATCGTCCGCTTCACCGCCGCGGCCGAATCCTTGAAGAGGTGCGCCATCTCGGCGGCGCTCTTCACGAAAAACTGGTCGCTGTCGAACTTGAAGCGGTTAGCCTCGTGAATCTTCGCGCCCGTCTGCACGCACAGCATCACTTCGTGCGCATGAAAGTCCTCGCCGCACAGGTAGTGCGAGTCGTTAGTCGCCACCAGCGGAATCTCCAGCTCGCGCTCGAGGCGCAGAAGGTCGGCGCGAATCTTTTTCTCGGCATCGAGACCCTGATCCTGAATTTCGAGAAAGAAGTTTCCCTTTCCGAAGATGTCCTGATACTGCTCGGCCACCGCTTTGGCCTTCAGGTATCTCTCCGCGGGGTCGAGCTTCTCGTCGCACAGCGTTTCGCACAACTCGCCGCTCAGGCAACCCGACAAACAGATCAACCCCTTCGCATGTTCCGCCAGATACTTCTTGCTCACTCGCGGCCGCCGGTAGAACCCGTTGAGCGATGCCTCCGACGTTAGCCGGATCAGGTTCTGATATCCCTCCTCGTTCTCGGCCAGCACCAGCAGGTGGTTGTACTCGCTGCTCCGCGCGTCTCCCGCCGACGGCAGGCTCGCAGAGCCGGAGCCGTTCGCGTTCCTGGCCGCCTCCACACGATGGTCCTCCGCCTTGCACACGTAGAGCTCGCATCCCAGGATCGGCTTGATCCCTTTTTCCTTCGCCGCCTCGAAGAAGTGCACCGCGCCGTAGATGTTCCCGTGGTCCGTCATGGCGACGGACTTTTGCCCCAGCGCCGCCACGCGGTCCACCAGCTTGACCACGTCGCAAGCCCCGTCGAGCAGCGAGTACTCGGTATGCAAATGCAGGTGTGTGAATTCGGACATGGCTAGATTGATTCTAGCTATGGATGGGGTTGGGCTGGACGGGCGAAGGCAGATTCCTGCGGCGGCTGAGGAAAACCGGTACAGAATCACTCAAAGTCGTTTGAAAGGAGGTTAATGCCGGAGTATACTGCTTGCCAATCAGCAACCTCAGCATTGGAAATCACGGGGTGAGCCATGAACATCCATGATGACCACATGTACCACGGTGCAGCACTGATTCAGATTGCCGAACATGAGCTGTTCACAGCCATAAACTCGCTGAAGTGCGACGGAGCGATTATCTCGGTTGCCTACAGAATTAACGACGACATTGCCGTCTATCTAAAATACGCCTCGAAGCCTACTAAGGCGTTCAAAGAATATCCGTTCACCTTTACGAAACATCAACTCGAGGAATTGGAAAGAATTTCGAAGGTAAATCCCAAGGAATTCGTTGTTATGGTATGCGTGAGGGATCGGGAGATATGCTGCATCACATACGGCCAGCTCATGAGCCTTGTGGCATTGCGGCAGAAGGCCAAAGGCAGCCCGGAGGAACAATACGTGGTCCTTGTAACGGCGCCTAAGGGGAAGGGCTTTCGCGTTTACGTAAACGCGCCGGGAAAGAGAAAGACGATGCTCGGAAAGGCGCTAAAGGTTCCGAGAAACGCATTTCCGGACGCGATCTTTGCTTGAAGCACTGCGACTGAAGGGCGACCCGAGCCTCTATCATCGCCGGGTGCCACAGGTTTCGCCCTTAGGTCCCGGGAGTTCAGTCAATACGTCCCCTCGCGCCGCAGCCCGCAATAGTGGAGCACAACCTTAGTTTTCGCGACATTGTAGCGAAGGCGGAATCGCCCCGAGCGCGGCCGGTACTGGCTCTTCACAGCCCCAAGTTGTTAGTCCCGAGCCAGCCCCCGTGACGCCCGCTCCCCATGCGCCGTTGCGCTTCCACCTCTGCCTCATGCATCCTTGATCTTCGCCTTGAAAATACGGCAGGACGGTGCTACGCTAAGGTGTGACTTAAATGTCACACACGAGGCTGGCCGGTGAATCGCCTTGGAAGCCAATTCGCGGGAGATTCTCATTTGTCACGACGACGCCGGAGGCGAACCGTTCACAGAATGGCTCAACAGCCTCGACGTCCAGACCAGAGCCAGAGTCCGTGTCCGTATCGACCGGCTGGAGGACGGGCTCTTTGGCGATGTCGAGCCGGTAGGCCAAGGCGTCTCGGAACTGAGGCTGGATTTCGGTCCCGGCTATCGCGTGTACTTCGGACAGAAGGGAAATCAGGTCCATCTGTTGCTGGGAGGCTCAAAGCAAGGCCAGGAAAGCGACATCCGCCGCGCAAAAAAGCTGTGGAGGAAACATGGCTAAGACAACGTCATACCGCGAATCTCTGTTGACCGCTCTCGCCGACCCCACTGAGGCCTCGGCCTATCTCAACGCCGCTCTCGAAGACTCCCCGCAAGCCTTCCTCAAGGCCCTCAAAAACGTCGCTCAGGCCCGCCAGATGTCCCGCGTGGCTAAGGATGCCGGTGTCCAGCGCGAGACTCTCTACCGCTCATTCTCCGAACAGGGAAATCCTACTTTTGAAACGCTCTCGTCGGTTCTCGGCGCATTAGGCATGAAAATCTCAATTGTCGTCGACGATTCCAACGCCGCAGCGGTCAGGGTTCATCGCGGATGAAATCCGCTTCGGTTGAAAAGGTCGAACTTGTCCGCGGCCCTCACAGGACCTCAAACCCTGCCAATCGCCCAGCCTTCCTGTCGAACGTCAGAGTGCTGTCGCAGCCGGCCCAATCTCCCAATGCTCCGACCAGCGCATCGGCAAACGCGCCCCATCCCCGTCTGAGCGCCACCATCGCCGTGAAGACCTGCTGTTCGTTTTGAATGATCAGCGTATCGGCCTGAAGCATGCGCTCGACGGTGTTTGCCACCTCTCGATTGGTCAGGCCATACACGCTTTCAAGAACCCACACCGTCTCCACCATCGTGACGAGGCTGACGAACCCGGGGCGCTCGGGAGTCAAGCGGCGCTCAACGATCTCGGTTGCTTTTCGCGACTGAACGGGGTCGTCCTGCGTGAGGTAGCGAATTAGAACGTTGGTATCGAGCCCGTGCATCGGCGTACCTACTGGAGCTTGCCGCGCCGGAATCCGCGTATACCTCCAGCCGCAGCTGCTCTGTCCATCTCATCGATCGTGGCTGGCCGCCTGCGCCGCGACGAGACGATGCCGCGCAACGCTGACGTTGAGAGCTTTGGCAAAATCACCACGCTGCCGTCCGGATGGACAAAAAACTTCACCCGGTCACCTGGCTTGAGCCGCAGATGCTCCCGAACCGCTTTAGGGATGGTTGCCTGCCCTTTGATGGTCAATGCGGATTCCATAAGTTTCCTTTACTTTTCTTGAAAAGTAATACCACAAATTGATGAAGACGTCAATCCTGGTCCGGCCACCTCAGCTTTTCCGGCCACGGCCTGTGTGCCACGGTTGAAGCCTCGCCCCAGGCGTTGCTCATATCTCCGGAACATTCGCGATCCCCGCACCGGCCGAAATTTCATCAATTTTTTTGTTGCCAAGGGCACAAGCCAGTCTGGTATGGTGACTGCCGGAGGTTTTCCCTATGACAAGAAGCAAATTCGTTTTGGGCTCCGTTCTCTGTTTGGCAAGTTTCACGGGCGGCATGCTCGTCGCGCAGGGTGGCCGGCACCCCAACCTCAGGGCGGCCCAGGATCTGATCAACCAGGCCATGGACCGCATTACCGCAGCGCAGCAGGCCAACGAGTGGGACATGGGCGGTCATGCCGCAAAGGCAAAAGAGCTGCTCGGGCAGGCGAAAGAGCAGATCAGGCTGGCATCCGAAGCCGCCAACCGGCACTAGAGCGCTCAAGCCCCGTCCCTGACGGCGCATGCGCCTTGCGATCCCATTCACCACCCAAACCGGCGAGTCCCGTGCTTCTGCTGAAGGGCCGAAGTGCGGGATCGCCTTGATTTGCCTGCCCTTGCAGGCTGAAGCGCTTCTCTGCGCCCATCGCCATTTCTTTGCTGTCGTTTCATCCCGGCCATTGGTATACTTGGAGATGTGACGACTAGTGTCCTCGAATCCATTCCCCATCACGGCCCCGCCGCAACTTCCCCGAGCAAGAAGAGGGTGTTGCTGCTCAAACCACGTGGTTTCTGCGCCGGAGTGGTGCGCGCCATCGATATCGTCAAGATCGCTCTCGAGACCTTTGGCGCCCCCATTTACGTCCGCCGCGAGATCGTCCATAACCGCTATGTTGTGAACGAGTTGGCGGAAAAAGGCGCGATCTTTGTCCACGAGATCGACGACGTGCCCGACGGCCAGCGCGTCATCTACAGCGCCCATGGCGTGTCGCCCGCCGTCCGCGAGCGCAGCAAAGGCCGCAACCTGAAAGTCATCGACGCCACCTGCCCGCTGGTCACCAAGGTGCACTTTGAAGCCGTGAAGTTCGCCAAGCAGGGCTATTCGTTGGTGCTCATCGGCCATCGCGACCACGACGAGATCGAGGGCACCCTGGGCGAGGCGCCAGATGTAACCCATGTGGTTTCAAACGTGGCTGAGGTCGAGGCGCTCGAGCTTCCCAATCCCGATCGCGTCGCCTATTTGACCCAGACGACGCTCTCGCTCGACGAGGCGCGCGACATCATCCACGCCCTTAAACTGAAATTCCCCAATATCGTCGGTCCGCACTCGCAGGACATCTGTTACGCCACCGAAAATCGCCAGGTGGCCGTGCGCAACGTGGCCCACATGGCCGGCCTGGTGCTGGTGGTCGGATCCACCAACAGCTCCAACTCCAACCGCCTCGTCGAGGTGTCGCGCAACCTCGGCACCATCGGGTATCTCATCGATAACTCCCAGGCCATCGATCCCAAATGGCTCGTCGGCGTTGAAAATGTCGCCGTGACCGCCGGCGCATCGGCCCCGGAGATACTGGTGGAAGACGTGGTCAATTATCTGCGGCAAAACGGCTTCGAAAGCGTCGAAGAAGTTGAGGTCATGCCGGAAAACGTTCGTTTCGGCCTGCCCCCTGAGATTGTGCAAGCCATCGGCAGCGCGGGCGGGGCTGAGCCTGTTCCCGTTCGTTGACTGAGCCGGCCGCGGATCAGCCCGGCACGCAACCAACAGATTCGCAATGCACCGGAACATTCAGACCGATTTCCGTGTTCCGGTTGATTAATCGGATTTTCGAGATTCCATGAGCCTAGAGCAGCAAAAGACCCAATCCGTCGCGCCACGCTTTGGCCGGATTGACGCGGACATGGCCGATGTGGAATCGGCGATCGCCAGCGCGCGCGATTTCCTTCTCGGCCTGCAGCATCCTGATGGCTACTGGTGCAGCGAGCTTGAGGCCGACTCGATGCTCGAGGCCGACTATATTCTTTTGCATAAACTGCTCGAAAGCGGCGACCCCGGCCGGCTCAAGCGCGCCTGCACTGAGATGATGCGCTACCAGAACCCCGACGGCAGTTGGAGCATCTATCCCGGCGGGCCGGGCAACATCTCGCTCTCTGTCAAGTGCTACTTCTCCGCCAAGCTGATGGGAATTCCGGCCGGTGATCGGCGCCTGGCCAAGTGTCGCGAGTGGGTTCTGGCCCACGGCGGCGTCACGGCGTGCAACACCTTCACCAAAATGTATCTCTGCGGTCTCGGCCAGTACGACTACGACGCCGTGCCCGCCATTCCGCCGGAGATCGTTCTCTTCCCCAAGTGGTTCTACTTCAATATCTACGAAATCTCGGCATGGTCGCGCTCCATTCTCGTCCCGCTGGCCATCATGTACGCCAAGAAGCCGTACAAGAAGATTCCGCCGGAGCAGGGCATCGACGAGCTCTTCGTGGGCGGGCGCGCCAACTCCATCCTGCGCCTGCGCATGGATCGCAAGCGCATCCTCTCCTGGCGCAATTTCTTCCTCATTCTGGACCGCATCATGCACCTGTCTGAAGCCGTGCACATTCGCCCGCTGCGCAAACTGGCAATGAAGCGCGCGGAAAAGTGGATGCTGGAGCGGCTGGAGATGACCGACGGCCTGGGCGCCATCTATCCGGCCATGCTCAACGCCATCATCGCGCTGCGCTGCCTCGGCTACTCGGAAGACGATCCGCAGGTGATCCGCGCCCGCGACGAGTTTGAGAAGCTGGGCATCGAGCAGGCGCCCACCCCCGGGATGCCCGAGCCGACCTTCCGCATGACGCCGTGCATGAGCCCGGTATGGGATACCGCGCAGGCGGTCTGCGCGCTGGGCGACGCGGGCGTGCCGCGCAACCATCCGCGCATGGTCAAAGCCGCCGACTGGATGCTCTCCAAAGAGGTCCGCCACAAAGGCGATTGGGCCGTGACGGTGCGCAACTGCGAACCCGGCGGCTGGTACTTCGAGTTCAACAACGAGTTTTATCCCGACACCGACGACACCGCGCAGGTTCTGCTGGCGCTGAGCAAAGTGGACAACCCCCGCGAACGCTACCAGCACCAGGTGGCGCAGCGCGCCGTCGCATGGGAGTTCGCCATGCAGTGCCGGAAGGGCGGCTGGGCCAGCTTCGACAAAGACAACACCAAGATGATCTTCCAGTACATTCCCTTCGCCGATCACAACGCCATGCTGGATCCGCCGTCGGCCGACATCACCGGCCGCATGCTGGAGATGCTGGCCGTCTACGGCTATACGCGCGAGGACAAGCGGGTGCAGCGCGCCATCAAGTTCATCTTCAGCGAGCAGGAGCCTGACGGAAGCTGGTTCGGGCGCTGGGGCGTGAACTACATTTACGGAACGTTCCTGGTGCTGCGCGGGCTCGATGCCATCGGCGTGGACCACCTGGAGCCGCAGATTCAGCAGGCGGCGGAGTGGATTCGCATGGTGCAGAATTCCGACGGCGGCTGGGGCGAGACATGCGGCAGCTACGACGACCCCGACACGCGCGGCATGGGTCCCAGCACCCCCTCGCAAACCGCCTGGGCGTTGCTGGCTCTGCTGGCCGCTGGCGACGACCGCTCCGACTCGATCGCCAAGGGCGTGCGTTGGCTGCTCGGGCGGCAGCGCGCTGACGGAAGCTGGGACGAGTCCATGGGCGAAGGGCCCACGCGCCAGGCCATCATCACCGGAACCGGATTCCCCAAAGTTTTTTATCTGGCATACACCATGTACCGCCAGTACTTCCCGCTCATGGCGCTCACTGCCTACAAGCGGGCCATGGAACGCGCCACGCTGGGCGCTACCGATCGTTAAATTGTTTTGATCGTCAAACAATTTAGCAGCGAGTTAGCAGCGAGTTTGCTTTTTTTGAAGTGCACGACGGATGAGGCCCGGGACTTAGCCTCCGCACGAAAGACGCAAAGGATTGGGGCCTCTGCCCCTGAGGGAAAACGCTGATGGCAGTTCCAATCTCCCAGATGGCTACGGTTGCCACGTATGTACTCAAGAACCGGCTCAAGGGCAACAAGCGCTATCCGCTGGTGCTCATGCTGGAGCCGCTCTTCCGCTGCAACCTGGCGTGCGCCGGCTGCGGCAAGGTGCAATATCCGCCGCACATCCTGAAAATGCAGCTCACGCCCGAGCAATGCTTCGCCGCGGCCGAGGAATGCGGCGCGCCCATGGTCTCCATCCCCGGCGGCGAGCCGCTGCTGCATCCGCAGATCGTCAACATCGTCAACGGCCTCGTGGCGCGCAAACGGTACGTCTACCTCTGCACGAATGCTCTCGAATTGAAGCGCCGCCTGCCCGAGTTCACGCCGTCGAAGTACCTCACCTTCTCCGTGCATCTCGACGGCCAGCGCGACGAGCACGATTTCTCCGTCTGCCGCGAGGGCGGCTATGACATCGCCGTCGAAGGCATCAAGGAGGCCGTCCGCCGCGGCTTCCGCGTCACCACCAACGCTACCTTCTTTGACGGAACCGATCCTAACCCTGTTCGCGCCTTCTTTGACGAGGTCATGGCCATGGGCGTCGAGGGCATCGTCCTCTCGCCCGGCTATAGCTATGACAAAGCGCCCGATCAGAACCGCTTCATGGGCCGCGCCCGCGTACGCCGCCTCTTCCGCGCCATCCTGTCGAATCGCAAGAAGACGTGGAAGTTCAACATGTCGCCCCTGTTCCTCGAGTTCCTCATGGGCGACCGCAACTACGACTGCACGCCGTGGGGCTCGCCCGCCTACAACATCTTCGGCTGGCAGCGCCCCTGCTACCTCTTGCAGGATGGCTACACTGAAACCTTCCGCGAGCTGATGGAGACGACGAAGTGGGAAGAGTACGGCGTCGGTTCCGGCAATCCCAAGTGCGCCAACTGCATGGTCAGTTGCGGCTACGAGCCCACCGCCGTCCTCGACGGCTTCGGATCGATCAAAGGATTCTGGGCGATGGTGCGCGGCAGCTTCTCGCTCTACCCCGATCGGCACGCGCTCAATTTGCTCAATGAGCCCATGCCGCACGGCCCGTCGTCGCTGGTGAAGATCGCCCATCCCGATCGCGAGCTTGAGGAGACGCGCGCATGACCGCGGAAGTGCAACGCTACACGCGCGAGCAGATCGAAGCGCTGGAACTGGCGCCCGGCGCCGCACACGAGGAGCTCGAAGGCTCCGTCCCGTCGCTCGCCACCGACGACGACCTGCGCCGCGCTCTCGAGAAAGCCTTCGACTATCGCGGCGACGTGACCATCACGCTCAAGTCCGGCGAAAAGATCGAAGCCTACATCTTCAATCGGCAGACCGGCTCAACGCTCGCCGAATCGTGGGTGCAATACTTCGCAGCTAATTCGCCCGAAAAGCGCAAGCTCAGGTACGACCAGATTGCGCGGCTTGAATTCGGCAAGGACCGCGCCGCAGGCAAGCACTGGGAAGATTGGGTGAAAGCCTACAACGAGAAAAAAGCCGCCGGCGAAAAGAACATCGCCCTTCATCCCGAAGCGCTGGAATAGCAAGTCAGCCGGATGCCCAGTCCTAACTCCGCTAGGGCGGGGCAATAACGGAGGGAGCAGGGGCCTTCAGGCCCCTGAAACCGAAGCTGCAATCAGAGCGGCTTTAGCCACGGGCCTTTCGGTTATTCTGCCGATGTGCGGCTTGCGCCACAAGAAACGCGGACATACCTTGTCACCGCCGTGACGGCACAGCGCCGCCGCCTCTTCCAGGTCACCTCAACGGCGGAATTGCTTAAGGAAACGATCCTCGATTACCGCGCAAAGGGGAAATTTCTCTTGCACGCGTTCGTCATCATGCCTGACCACTTCCACGCTCTCATCACACCGGCTCCGGATGTTTCGCTCGAAAAGGCCATGCAGTTCATCAAGGGAGGCTTCTCCTTCCGTCTAAAAAGCAGACTCGAGGTATGGACACACAGCTTCAACGAAACCCAAATCATGACCGAGGCGAAATTCGTAAATTGCGTGCGCTACATCGAGGAGAACCCCATCCGCCGTGGACTTGCAATGACGCCCGAAGCCCATCCATTCAGTTCCGCTGCATACGGCCCGTTGGATCCTATGCCCCTCCACCTTAGGGGCCGCTCAGAGGGCGAGAAGAAGGCCCGGGCCTAAAGGCGCCTCGATGACCCGCCGTGTCCCAGGGCCTGAAGGCCCTTCCTCCCTCCGCGGCCCCCGCTTTCGCCATGCCGTGCGCCCCATTCTTTCCCCTGCTATGAAGAGCCGGGCGCCCCGTGCAAGCTCCGGGGCACCGGGGCGCCCTCTGGGCCCGGGCCGGCCGGGATCAAGACGGAGGGAGCGTGGGGCTTTAGCCCTACGAATTCCGGCCCACCCGCCCTTGAAAAATAAAGTACGCGGCGAAGCCGCGCTCAAACCCCTCGTAAGTCATCCCGAGCGACCGGAGGTTGTCCTCGGGCCCCCGCAGGAATAAGATGGGAGGCGCTAACTCGCGGGGCCGGCCGCTCCCGAGCTTGCGACTCAACTGGAGCCTGAATTGGACTTCCCGAAGATCGATTTCTCAAAGGCGCCGCATCCCAGCTTGGTAAACTCGCTCCTCCTGTTTGTCCCGGGACTGTTTCTGGAACTAATTGTTGCCATCGGGAATCCGGGGTTCGCAAGCGACGTACTCGCGCATCTACCATCGACGAACGGACCTGGGGGCCTTCTAACGACTGCGATCGTGCTTTTCATCGCCCTTGTGCTTGGCGGAATAGCCGACTCCTGGACCCGGGCGCTCCGCATGCTTCTCTCCTTCTTCTATCGAACCTACGTCCAGTTGCGGACCCGACTGTTCCGCTGGGCCCGGCGGAAGCCACCTCAACCCAAGAAACGAAGCATGCCTGACATCCAGAGGCGACTCCTCGAGTGGTCTGCCAAGGTCTCATCAAAAGAGGAAGAACTGCGAAGTGCAGGATTAATTGCCTGGACCAAAATCGCCTCCCGGGTATTGAAGGAGCGCTACGGAATCACCTCACCAGACAATTTTCGCTCGGCGCCTGAGTGGCGAGTTTGGTTTGACATACTAGGATCACCCGGAATTCCCGAATTACGCGGCGACAGCCTACAAAGAACCTTGGAGGCCGTCGGATGGTATGCCTTAGTCGCACTTCATTTCGCTCCGTCACTAAAGAATCTGTATTTCCTCCTTCCAGCCGTCCTCCTAATCCTGCTCGGCCTGTACCACGAATGGATAGTAGTGAAGCGATTCACCAACGAAGCCTGGATAATAGGGTCCCGCATTCTTACCCTCCTGAAAGAGTTTCCGCCGATACAAGGAGCGAAGAATGGTCCAGAATCAGACAAATGAACCGGCACCCCGCGCCCCGACCCTCAGACCGGGGAAACCGCAAACCCAAATCGACAGGTCTTGTATCAGGGCATGAGTTCACTCATGCCGCAAACCGTCCCCACTTTTTGAAAAATGAAGAGCGCGTCGAAGCCGCGCTCAAATCTCCAACCCCAGCCCCGCCGCCCCGCAAGCTAGAAGCTAGAGGCCAGAAGCTGCCTTTCCGCTGTCAACCCTCAAAATCGCTAAGTCCCCGCACTCCAATCACTTCCATTTGCAGATAATTTCCCCCTTTCGGCGCACAATGAAGAAAAGCGCCAAAACTCACAGGAATCCGGTAGGCAGCTTTCGCCGTCACCGCGCATCCCTGTCCCTTCAGGAGGAAGGGCCATATGGCATTCGATTCGTCTTACCCATCGGAAACCATGATGAACGAGGTCGATAAATCCAATCCCTCTTTTGCCAGCCCCGCCGTTGCGCGCTGTTGCAAGGCCTGGAAAAAGGTCTATCGCGCCGAAGTGGAGAAGGACAAAGAAACCAGGAGCGAGATCGCCAAAAGAGCCGGTGAGGCCTATCGCGCCGCCATGCCTCCGCTCACCACCCGCGAGAACTGCCGCGACTTCATCGCTTGCGTCGCCCAGGGCATTCTGCTCGGCGCGATCCCCGAGAAAAACGGCGGCAAGCTCCTCTACGCCGTTCAGGTCGCTCTCGCCGCTGCAAAAAGCGATCCGAATCCGCAGAACTCGCCCGCGCCTTACGCCAGTCTCACAAATTCCGCAGCGAAACGCGCCCGCAAATTCGAAGACAATCGGAGTGAATAACCATGAAAAACATCACCGTTTCCGTACCCAAAGAGACCTACTACGCGGCGCGTGTCTGGGCCGCCGAACACAAGACCTCCATCTCCCGCATGGTCGCCAAGATCCTTAAGCAAATGGAGGAGCAGCCTCGCGCCAACCAGCAACCCCCCTCCAAATCCCCCTCCACTCCCGCTAACCACTGACCACCGACCACTGTCTCCTTTGCTCGCTACCGGCTAGTGGCTACCGGCTGTCCACTGTCCGCCGCCCACGGTCCACTCGGCACGAAGAGCCAGAAGCTAGGAGCTAGAAGCTAGAAGCTGCCTTCCCACCCCACCCCCCATACAACTCACCACGCCACCCCCCATACAACCCACCTACCCACCCCCCTATGAAAAACCTGGACTGTGAAACCGTGAAACTGTGGACCGCGCCGAATCAGCCACTTGCGGACACAGTTTCACAGTCTCACAGTTTCACGGCTTCGTTTCTGATCGTTTTGTTTTTGCTGCGTGTTCAGCTTCGCGTATTTCGCTCTCGTATTGCGCGCATCTTCGTCGCGACGCGCAGTACCTAATAGCTAACAGCTAAGAGCCAAAAGCTCATCCAAAGAGCGCCATGGCGATGTGATTCACCCCGAAGGCAGCGGTATAAAGCGAGGTTTGTGACCATTCCTTTGGCAACAGACCTCGCGGCCAGTGCGCAGATCGCATTCCGGTGAGACGTGATTGGCATCACTGATCGGCAGCCATCGCCGGTTCCATACTGCGACATCCTACTCAGGAGATCTGCCCGTGAATCGTTTCTGTGCGCGCATGTTCGGTCTCACCCTATTCGTTTTTCTCGTTGTGGCGATTGCCGTCCAACCTGCCATTGCTCAGCAGGATCAAGCCAAGCATGTGATGCATCGGCTGATTCCAGCCGGGGATACCTGTGCCACCTGCCACAAGGTGATTTATGACCAATGGAAAGCCAGCCCGCATGAAGCCAACGGCGTCGAATGCACCGTGTGCCATGGCGAGACAACAGCAAAGGACTTCGCGGGCACGCCGGGGTTAAGCACATGCGACGCCTGTCACACCGATCAGGTGGCACAACTGAAGTCTGATCCATTCATGAATGGCAAGACGTGTGTGAGCTGTCATCAAGCACACACCTTCGTGGAGCACAAGAAGGCGGCCCCGGCAGGCAAGTGATCACAATCTCCAGGCGTGGCATTCTCGCGCCTGCCGGCCGGTGCATCCCCGCTCACCGCCCTCTAAAACGTGACCTCGCATGCCAAGGGAATGTACGACCGGTTGCCCTGAAAACTAGCAGGTCGTGCGCCCGGAAAATTCCGCGAAACGCGAGGATACCCCGCAAGCCCGTTTGCCGACCCTGCGAATCGGACGCTGCCGGGGCCCTCTTCAATTTGTCTGTTCTGCTTGGGCAAACGCCGAACGATGAAGTCGCGCAGTTCACTCATTGGTGTGAATATCACCAATCATCCCGATTTGCGCGATAGCTGTTGGATCGACAATCCGGAAGTGCCCCCGATTGCACGCTGCTCCTCGGATAGGTCCCCTGAAGTCGGCTTGTGGGAGGGAATCCTTGGCAATGCTGGGCGAGATCGGCGGGTGGCCGATCGGGTTTTGAGGCGGGGTTCCGAGCGCGGCTTCGCCGCGCTCTTCATTTTTCAAAAAGTGGGGGCGGTTTGCGGCACGGCTGAAGCCGTGCCCTGATACAAGGCGAGAGGCAACCGCAGATCCTTCGACTGCGTTCAGGCGAAAGACAAAAGCAGGTCCCCGTTCGACTTCGATCGTCCGCCAGGGCGGACGATCTTCGCTCAGGGCAGGCTTTCGGCTGCGCTTACCCCATGATCGCGTGGCGATCACGGGGCCCCAAACGCGCTCCGCTCAGGATGACAGCCGGTTCTTGGTCGCTCTGGATGACAGCGTGTGTGCGTTCAGCCGAAGAGCGCGATGGCGATGTGGTTGACGGCGAAGGCGGCGGCGTAGGCGAGGGCGAGCATGTAGAGGAATTGGACGGCGGGCCAGAGCCAGCTATTGGTTTCGCGGCGGACGACGGCGATGGTCGAAGTGCACTGCATGGCGAAGGCGAAGAAGATCATGAGGGCCAGCGCGCCGCCGAGGGTCATGTCGTGGTGCAGAGCGGTTTGGAGGTTGAGCGCCTGGGTGCTGGGGTCGGCGCCGTAGAGAGTGCCCATGGTGCTGACCATGACTTCGCGGGCGAGAACGCTGGACAAGAGGCCGATGCCGATCTTCCAGTTGAAGCCAAGCGGGGCGATGGCCGGCTCAATGAAGTGGCCGAGGCGGCCGATGAGGCTCTGGGTCAACTGCGGTGCGGCCAGCGTGCCCGCGGCGGTTTGGATGACGGGCATATGCGCCAGCACCCAGAGAGCGAGGGTGACGGCGACGATGATGGTTCCGGCGGTCTTCATGAAGATGCGCGCGCGGTCCATGAGGCGCAGGGCCAGCGAGTAGAGAGTGGGCATGCGGTACTGCGGCAGCTCCAGAATGAAGGGTGTGTCACTGGACCTGAGGATGGAGCTTTTGAGCAGGCGCGCGGTGGTGAAGGCGGCGACGAAGCCGGCGAGGTAAAGGCCGAGCATGACCAGCGTCTGCAGGCCGAGGAGCCCGTGCAGATAGTAGATGTTGGGGATGAAGGCGGCGATGAGCAGCAGGTAGACGGGCAGGCGGGCGGAGCAGGTCATGAAAGGCGTGACGAGAATGGTGGCGAGGCGGTCGCGCTTGTTCTCGATGGTGCGCGTGGCCATGATGGCCGGAATGGCGCAGGCGTAGGCGGAGAGCAGCGGGATGAAGGCCTTGCCGTTGAGGCCGATGGTGCGCATGACGCGGTCGGCGATGAGCGCGGCGCGGGCGAGGTAGCCGGAGTCCTCGAGGATGCCGATGAAGAGGAAGAGCAACAGGATCTGCGGCAGAAAGACGAGCACGGAGCAGACGCCCTTCCACACGCCGTCGAGCAGCAGCGACTGCAGCCAGCCGACGGGGAGCAGCGGGCGCGCGAGGTCGGCCAGGCGGGCGAGCAGATCGCCGAAGCCGTTGGAGAGCGGCTGGCCCACGGAGAAGACCACCTCGAAGACGGCGATGACGACGAGCAGGAAGAGCAGCGGTCCCCAGACGCGGTGCAGGAGCACATTGTCGATGCGGCGCGTGTTTTCGGCGGAGAGCGGGGCCTGGTAACCGGTGCGGCGGCTGACCTGCGCGGCCCAGGTATGCGTGCTGGCGGCATTGCCAACGACGGGCAGCGTGAGCGGGGCTTTGCCGGCGGAGCCGTGGCCGTTTTGCTGATTGAGGAAGAGGGGGACGGCGTCGAGGCCGGCACCGTTGACGGCGCTGATCTGCGCGACGGGTGCGCCGAGTTCGCGGGCGAGCTGGAGGGTGTCGATTAGGCCGCCGCGCGACTGCATCAGGTCGGACATGTTGAGGAGCACGAGGGTGGGCAGGCCGACGGCGAGCACGGGCGCAGCGAGCATGAGTTGCCGCGTGAGATGAAGCGAATCGAGAACGAGGAGAACGGCGTCGGGCTTGGGCGTGCCCGGCATGCGGCCGCGCAGGACGTTGACGGCGACGCGCGCATCTTCGCTGTAGGGGGTGAGCGAATAGATGCCGGGCAGATCGATGAGGGTGAGGTCTTCGCGGCCCACTCCGGCCATGAGTCCCATGCGCTGCTCGACGGTGACGCCGGGGTAGTTGGCGACTTTTTGGCGGAGGCCGGTGAGGCGGTTGAAGAGGGTGGATTTGCCGGAGTTGGGAGGGCCGATGAGGACGACGGTGCGGAGGGAGCTGGGGGACAGCGGCGCCACGGGCGGCTCAAAGACCGGAGTTTCGCAACAGGCGTTCATCGCACGGCCTCGGCGAGGTAGGGAGAGTCTTGCTGGCCGGCATCGGATTGGGCGGCGGCGGATTCGGCTTGGGCGGCGTCGAGAGGCCGGACGCGAATGGCCGCCGCGGTCTCATGGCGGAGGGCGATTTCGAGGCCGTCAACGAGGTAAACGGTGGGGTCGCCGGCCGGGGCACGGCGCAGGGCCGTGACCAGCGAGTCGGGCACAAACCCCATATGCATCAGGTGGTTCTGGACATTTTCAGGCAGGTCGAGGGCGACCAGGATGCCGCTTTCACCCACGGGCAATTCGCTGAGAACGCTCACCTGCCGGGCTCCATGATGCCGGTCGCCGCGGCGACGCAGCATGAAAATACGACCAGAATGGTCGGATTTAAGTATACGGCGAAAACCCCTGCGATCGCAAACTGGTTTTTCCGAGATTTTTGGATCGAGCATTCCCATGACCTGACCTCCAGGAGAGGGGATCAGCCGGGATCCCCCAGCCCCCTCCCAAGCCCCCTGGCGGACCCTGTGCTCAATTCATCGGAACGATGATTCTTTTCTAGCAGGGCTGATTTTCCCGGGGAAGTGATCTAAATCACAGGATGTGACTGAAGATCGTCGAGTTGCAGGGGCCGAGGGCGGATGGTACAAGCAAAACATGACGCTTGAGGAATTCCGAGCTTCGCTGACATTGGCCGAGCCGCCGGGCGAGCTGCCCGCTCCGCTGGCGGCGCTGTGGTGGGACGCCAAAGGCGATTGGGCGCGCGCACATGGCATGGTCGACGATCTTGAAACGCGGGAGGGTATGGCCGTGCACGCCTACCTGCACCGCAAAGAGGGCGTCGAGTGGAATGCCGAGTACTGGTACAAGCGCGCGGGACGGGAGTTTCATCGGGCGACGCTTGAGGCGGAGTGGGAGGCGCTGGTGGAGAGGCTGCTGAAAAGCTAGCGAGTCGGCAAGTCGGTCCGCCGCGGCGGCCGAGTCAGCGAGTCAGCGAATTGGTGGCGGAGACGCTTCGGATTCTTCCTGTGATTTTGGATTGCGCCTTTGCATGTGGCGTGTAATGATCAGCTTGTCCCCGTTCTCGCTTTTCAATCCATTTCCGGTGGTGCCTCAGTTTGATGGAAGACAGCCCTCAGGGGCTGAAGCCCGGACTCACTTTGAGCGCTTTCGGCACGACTCAAGCCACCCCAGCGACGAAGACCTGTCGCTGGGGACCCCGGCAGGTCGTGCCCTTTCAAAACGAGCTCGAGTGTGAGCCGTTAAGCGAATGCTGGATCAAAAAATGCGTCTGCGAGCCTTCGTACTCTCGGCCGGGTTGTTCGTGATGGCGTGCTCTGCCGCCTCCTTTGCTTACGCCCAGACGGTCGACTTCGACAAAGACCGCGTGCCGATGACCGTGCTCCACGGACCGTGGCGATTTCACGCGGGTGACGATGCGTCGTGGGCCAATCCAGCATTTGACGACTCAGGCTGGTCGCTGCTCAACGCCGACAAGGGATGGTCTGAGCAGGGATACGCGGGTTATGGTGGCGTGGCGTGGTACCGGCTCGCCATTGCGCTTCCCGCGCACCACGGTCCGCTGGCGCTCTACATCCCTAATGTCGACGTCAGTTGCCAGGTGTTCGCCAATGGCCGACTGATCGGACAGGTGGGCGGTTTGCCTCCGCAGCCGCATTTGGTTTCGCAAAGCCGAATTCTGTTTGCGATACCGAACGATGTTGCAGCGACTGGGCGGCTGCTGCTCGCCATCAGGATATGGGAGCCGGCTAACTACGCCACGGCTCTCCCCGGAGGACTGTATCCCGCGCCGCGCATCGGCGACGCCCATGACCTCGCGCGTTTCCGCACGCTCGCGGGCTATGAACTCGGCTGGGAAAACAGCTCGCAAATGGTTGAGTTGTTCGCGAACTTTATTGGCGGGCTGGCCAGCCTCATCCTGTTCGCGCTGCGCCGCAAGGAGCGCGAATACCTGTGGTTCGGCATCTACCTACTGAACTGGTCGCTCTATAACGTCCACCAGCTTTACTCCGCGTTCCGGCCCGTCCCCTACGATGCGTCGCAGGTCCTTACGTATCTGCTGTTGGGATTAGGGTATTACGCATTCGTCCAGTTTTTGGCGGCTCTGTGCGGGCAGACCCGGAGCTGGCTTCGCGTAGCAGCCGAATTCCTGGGGATCGCGGGTGCATTCTTGCTCATGGTCAGCGTCTTCCAGCCTCAAGGGCACTGGGGTCTTGGCTTCTACTGGGTTTTCACAGGCTACAATGCGTGCCTGTTCGCAATCGTGTACCGCTCGTGGAGGGCCGGGAGCGGGGATGCCGCGATTCTGATGTTTCCAGTGTCGTGGAGCTTGCCCAACCCCGTCCTTCATGCATTGGGCTCCTTACCGGCCTTCGGTCATCAGGCCTGGATGCAGGCGTATCTCCATTTCTATCGCAGCGGAATCCAATGGCCGTTCCCCTACTGGGTGGCTAACCTATCGGGCGACCTTGTCAACCTCGTTGTGCTTATTGTGCTTATTCGACGCTTCGCCCGCAGCCGGCGCGATGAGGAGCGGCTCGAATCCGAACTCGAAGCCGCGCGCACGGTGCAGAAAGTCCTCATCCCCGACGAAGTGCCGACGATTCCCGGATTCCGGGTGCAGGCCGTCTACAAGCCCGCGAGCGAGGTGGGCGGCGATTTCTTTCAAATTATTGCCACCAAAAGCGGCGGCGCATTGATTGCGATCGGCGACGTGAGCGGCAAGGGCATGCCCGCGGCCATGACCGTTTCGCTGCTGGTGGGGACGTTTCGGACGCTGGCTCATTACACGCAGAGCCCGGCGGAGATCCTGCGCGCCATGAACCAGCGCATGCTGACGCGGTCCGACGGCGGATTTACAACCTGCCTGGTGCTGCGCGCGGATTGCGATGGAAATGTGACGGCCGCGAACGCCGGTCAATTGGCGCCGTATCTCGGCGGGCGGGAAGTTTCGGTCGAATACGGATTGCCGTTGGGCCTGGCCGCGGATTCCAGATACGTCGAATCGCGCTTCCACCTCAAGCCGGGCGAGCCACTAACGCTGCTGACGGACGGTGTTCCCGAAGCGCGCAACGCAGAGGGAAGATTGTTTGGCTTCGAGAGCACTGCCGCGATCTCCACTGAGCCTGCCGAGGCGATTGCCGAAAAGGCGCGCGAGTTCGGCCAGAAGGACGATGTAACGGTGGTGAAGCTGACACTGGAGCCCGCGCGGATCACCAAGCCGGCGGCGCAGGCGATGTCTGCGGAGCCGGTGTTGTAATGCTGGTTGCATACATGTTGGCGGGGCAGCGGAGATGCCCCCAGGGGCTAAAGCCCCAGATTTTATGCGCCATTCATGGCAGCACTGAACAATTCGCGGACAAATCGCCGGGAGGGGGAAAACCATCCCTCAGCGGCTAAAGCCGCACTCAATTTGCAGCATTTACGGCACGGCTGAAGCCGTGCCCTTTCAAAACATCAAGTTCTTCCGCAGCCTGTGAGGTCGTGCGCTTTCAAGGGCGGATTTATGCGACCAGTTCAAGCAGCGACCGGGCGGCTCTGGCTGCGCGGAATTGAGGCGCGCGGGCGGAAGATTCGCCGGGCGACGCTTGAGGCGGAGCGGCGGGCGCTGGTAGAGGGATGGGTAGCGATCTTGAAACTCTTCAACGCGACGCGAATGTGCGCGCACAGGAGAAACCAATGCGGATGAAGTATGCCAGAATCATTGCTTTCACATTCATGGTTCAGGTTGGCTTATGGGGCGCGGGTTGGCAGGCGCGAGCGCAGGCGGGAAAAACGCCGTATCCGGCCATGGCCCCACTGGATCGGTACTTGATCCCGGACAGGAACTCTGAAATCGCGCTGGCGCGCAGTGCGGCTCCAGCGTCGATTTCGGACGGAGCCGAAGTGATGGTGCTGGGACGGGAGGGATTCACGACCGCGGTGAAGGGCACGAATGGGTTTCTCTGCATCGTGGAGACGATCGTGGGCCAACGCCACCGGCGATGCGGAATTCTGGAACCCCAAGATCCGCGCGCCCATCTGCTTTAATCCGCAGGCCGCAAGAAGCTTCGCTCCCATCTTCCTGATGAAGACGAAACTGGTGCTGGCGGGAAAATCGCAGAGCGAGATCGCGCAGGCGATCGCAGCGGCATTCGCAAGAAGGAGTTGCCGGCGCTGGAGCCGGGCGCCATGTGCTACATGATGTCGAAGCAGCAATATTTGAACGACGGCGGCAAGAACTGGCATCCGCATCTGATGTTTTTTGTTGCGGGCGATGCGGCCAAAAGCTGGGGAGCCAATCTGCCGGGCTCGCCGGTGATTGGCGGCGAACGACCCTGAAGAACGGACGACGGTCTTCATGGTTTGGGTGGGCAGGTGGTCCGATGGCACGCCGGCTCCGCCCATTCCACGCTGACCTGCCGAAGGAGTGCCAAACGCGCGCCTGGAAGGCGTGACAGCGGTTACGGGCGGGCAGCTAATCCGGTGTAGAATCCTCTGTTCGCGTGGGGAGCGCGAAAGAGGCGAGCCATGCAATATCGCAAGTTTGGAAAGCTGGATTGGAAGGCTTCGGCGCTGGGGTTCGGCTGCATGCGGTTCCCGGCCGCGGACGGGCAGCGCGCACAGTCGCCAATATCGACGAGGCAGAAGCAATTCGCATGCTGCGCTATGCCATCGACCATGGCGTGAACTACGTCGATACTGCCTATCCGTATCACGAAGGCAAGAGCGAGATTGTGGTCGGCAAGGCGCTCAGGGATGGATATCGCGAAAAAGTGCGGCTGGCCACCAAGCTGCCGACGTGGCTGGTGCAGGCGCCGGCAGGATTTCGACCGGTTTCTGAACGAGCAGCTAACAGAAGCTTGCAGACGGAACACATTGACTTTTACCTGTTGCATTCGCTGAACAAGGCCACCTGGGCAAACGTCGTTCTGAAGCACAACCTATCTGCGCGAGGCGGAGCGGGCGCTGGCCGACGGGCGCATCCGGCATCTGGGCTTCTCGTTTCACGACAACTACGAGTGCTTCGAAGAGATCGTGAAGGCGAGCGATCTGTGGACTTTCTGCCAGATCCAGTACAACTACATGGACGCGGAGAACCAGGCGGGCACGCGCGGGCTGAAGCTGGCCGCGGAAAAGGGGCTGGCCGTGGTGGTGATGGAGCCACTGATGGGCGGACGGCTGGCCGATCCGCCGCCGGCGATTCGGGAGATGATGGCGAGCGATCCGGCAGGGCGGAGCCCGGCCGCAACTGGCGCTCGAATGGGTGTGGGATCAGCCGGAGGTCTCCGTGGTGCTGAGCGGCATGAGCACGATGAGCCAGGTTATCGACAATCTGCGGATTGCCGATGAGGCGCGGGTGGGCAAGATGACTGAGGCGGATCGGGCGCTGATTGGGCGGGTCCGGGAGCAATACCGGTCGCGGATCACGATTCCGTGCACGCAATGCGGCTACTGCATGCCGTGCCCCAATGGCGTGAATATCCCGGTCAATTTCGATTTCTTCAACTATGCCCACACGTACGATGACGTGGGCGCGGCGCGGTTCCGGTACCACTTTGTGCTCAAGGAAGAGGAGCGCGCGAGCGCATGCATCGACTGCGACACGTGTGAAGGATTGTGTCCGCAACAGATCCCGATCTCGGAATGGATGCCGAAGGTGGCAGAGTTGCTGGCATAGAGGAGCAACGATCCCAGGAGCGGCGCGGCGGCATGAGTAAGAATAGGATGCGATGGAGAATCAACTTGCTCAAGTGTCTTGGCGGGTGGCGCAGGTCTTCGCCGGGTGCGCCGTGCTGCTGTCTGCGGCAGCGCCCGGGCCAGCGCAGGCAGGCTTACGGTTTCCGCCGCTCCCATCCGATCTCCACGAAGAGCCGAAAGTCTTCGACCGCTATCCGCAAAATCCCAGCCTGACCCCCGCGTACACGATCCCGGTTGGCCCGCTGGGATTCTCTGCGCCCGGCCCGTTCTACCTTCTGCGTCGGCATGCGCTGGTGAGCCTGGATTTTCTCGACGAGAACCGGCTGCTGTTTACCTTTCACAAGCCGGCACTGCTGCCCCGCGACGCCGCGGATGACATGGGCGACAAGGACCGGCAGATTCGAGCCGTCGTGGTGGCACTGCCCGAGGGGAAGATCGAGTCCGAAGCGCTGTGGACCGTTCCCGACGAGGCGCGCTACCTGTGGATGCTCAAGGACGGTCATTTTCTGTTGCGGGACTCAGATGGCCTTGAGCAGGGCGACGCCACGCTGAAGACCACGCCGAACCTGCGGCTGCCGGGGCGTCTGTTGTGGGTGGAGCTGGATGTCGCGCAGAAGGTGATGATTACCAATTCTCTGGAGCCGGGAGCAGCGCAAGGGTCCGGCGAGGCCAGCAGTCCGGCGGCGGTCCAGACCGCGACCACGGGTGATGCGAAGAAGCCGGGTGCGCAGCAGACGCTGGTGGTTCGCACGCTCAAGCGGGAATCTGGCGAGGTGATCCAGACGATGCGCGTGCCGTGGGACGCGCAGACGAGCGATTGGCCCGTCAATGCGGACGGCTACGTGGAAAGCGTGCGAGGCAGCGGCGCGCAGTGGACCTTGAAGCTGAATCTCTTTGCCGGCAGAAGCCGGGCGGTGGGCCAGGTGGAATCGAACTGCCAACCAAGCGCTGCCTTTGTCACCGAAACGGAGTCTGCTGGTGAATACGTGCGCCGTCGGGGGCGGGGGAAGGCTGACGGCGCTATCGACGGCCAATGGCGCGCAGCTCTGGCGAGTGACGACGGCGACCAATGCCACGTGGCCGCTGCTGGTGGCGGCGCCGGATGGCTCGCTGCTGGCGCGAGAAACGCTGCTTTTAAAGCACCCGGCCGCCCACTACAAACACAAGAAACTGGTGGGCGCTGAGGACCTGATGGGCCAGGTGGTGCGCGTGATGGATGCGGCCGACGGCAAGGTTGTGCTGGAGGCGCCGCTGACTCCAATGCTTGATGGCGGAGGCAACGTGGCCATCTCGCCGTCGGGGCGCCGGGTCGCGATTCTCAACGGCGGGGCGATTGAGGTGTTTGAGCTCGGGAACGCGGTGCATTTGCCGTGAAGGCGGCGCGGGGTCGGCGGGTATTGAACGGGGCGAAGCTCGCTTGAGGTTTGCGCGAGAATCATCAATTGTCCAGGGGTCAATAGCGGTTTGGCACGCCAACGACTCCATCGACGCCCGATTGCACGATATAAACATCGTTTCACAGGATGGGATTTCCACCCCTTCCTGTGCCCCCCATCACTGCCGCTAACTGCCTCAAAGAAGAGACTCAGCTTAGCGGCCGATCCCCTCAATGGCCGCGCTGTGGAGCGAAGCGAATGAGTGAACCGAAGACTGTGATACTGGACGGGAACGAGGCTGCGGCCTCTGTTGCCTATCGGCTCTCCGAAGTCATCGCCATCTACCCCATCACCCCCTCGTCGCCAATGGCCGAGTGGGCCGATCAGTGGCGCTCGGAGGGGAAAAAGAACATCTGGGGCGCATTGCCCATTGTGGAAGAACTGCAGAGCGAAGGCGGCGCGGCGGGCGCGTTGCACGGGGCGTTGCAGGCCGGGGCCTTTGGCACGACATTTACGGCCTCGCAGGGCCTGCTGCTGATGATCCCCAACATGTTCAAGATTGCCGGCGAGCTGACCCCGGCGACGATGCATGTCTCGGCCCGCACTTTGGCTACGCACTGCCTGTCGATCTTCGGCGACCACTCCGATGTGATGGCGTGCCGCGCGACCGGTTGGGCGATGCTGGCCTCGAATTCCGTGCAGGAAGTCGCCGACATGGCGCTGGTGGCGCAGATCGCCACCCTCGAATCGCGCATCCCGTTCATCCATTTCTTCGATGGCTTCCGCACGTCGCATGAAGTGGGCAAGATTCTGCCCATCAGTGACGAAACTATTCGCGCGATGGTCGACGACAAATACCTGATTGCTTTCAGGAAGAACGCTCTTTCGCCGGATCGCCCGTTTATCCGCGGATCGGCGCAGAATCCCGACGTGTTTTTCCAGGCGCGCGAGGCGTGCACGCCGTTCCACGCCGCAGTTCCTGGAATCGTGCAGTCGGTGATGGACCGCTTTGCCGCGCAGACCGGCCGCGCCTATCACCTGTTCGACTATTACGGCGCGCCGGACGCCGAGCGCGTGATCATGCTGATGGGATCGGGCGCTGAAGCGGCCGAGGAGGCCGTGGACGCGATGACGCGCCAGGGCGAGAAGGTTGGGTTGGTCAAGGTTCGCCTCTACCGGCCGTTCGACGCGAAGGCATTTCTGGCCGCGCTGCCTGGAAGCGTGAAATCGATCGCCGTTCTTGACCGCTGCAAAGAGCCGGGCGGCGCAGGCGAGCCGCTCTATCAGGACGTGATGACGGTGCTGGCGGAGAATGCCGCGAACTTGCCGTTTGCCGCCATGCCCAGCGTTATCGGCGGGCGCTACGGCCTTTCGTCGAAGGAGTTCACGCCGGCGATGGTCAAGGGCGTCTTCGATGAGTTAGCCAGGTTCTCCCCCAAAAACCACTTCACGATCGGCATCAACGACGACGTGAGCCACTCGAGCCTCGACTACGATCCGGAATTCTCGACCGAGGATCCGAAGACCGTACGCGCGCTGTTCTACGGATTGGGCTCCGACGGCACTGTGGGCGCGAACAAGAACTCGATCAAGATCATCGGCAGCGAGACGCCCAACTACGCGCAGGGCTACTTTGTCTACGACTCGAAAAAGTCGGGCTCGATGACGACGTCGCACCTGCGGTTCGGGCCGAATCCCATTCGCTCGACGTATCTGATTACGCGCGCGAGCTTTGTGGCCTGCCACAACTTCAGCTTCCTGGAAAAGATGGACGTGCTGGAAGCGGCGATGCCGGGAGCGGTCTTCCTGCTCAACTCGCCGTACTCGGCAGCCGAGGTGTGGGACAAGCTGCCCCGCTCCATGCAGGAAGAGATGCTGCGCAAGAAGATCGAATTCTATGTGATCGACGGCTACAAAGTGGCGCGCGAGGCCGGCATGGGCTCGCGCATCAACACCATCATGCAAACCTGCTTCTTCGCCATCAGCGGCGTGTTGCCGCGCGAGGAGGCGATCAAGCAGATCAAGAAGTCGATCCAGAAGACTTATGGCAAGCGCGGCGAAACGGTGGTCGAAAAGAACTTTGCTGCCGTGGATCATGCGCTGGCGCATCTGGAGAAGGTGGAGCTTCCGGCGGCGGCTTCGTCGAGCTTCGATCTGGCTGGAGCATTTTCAGACAAAGCGCCGAAGTTCGTTCACGACGTGCTGGGCCAGATTGCGGCGGGGAAGGGCGATCTGATTCCGGTGAGCGCGATTCCCGCGGGAGGCGCATTCCCCAGCGGCACGGCAAAGTGGGAGAAGCGCAATATCGCGCAGTTCATTCCGGCGTGGGACAAGGATCTGTGCATTCAGTGCGGCAAGTGCGTGATGGTGTGCCCGCACGCCGTGATCCGCGCGAAGATCTACAATCCCGAACTTGGCGACAAAGCTCCCGCGACCTTCAAGTGGGCCAAGCCCAAGTGGCGCGGCATGGAGCAGGAGCGCTACACGCTGCAGGTGGCTCCCGAGGATTGCACCGGCTGCGGCGTGTGCGTGGAAGTGTGCCCGGTGAAGAGCAAGAGCGAAGCCAGCAAGAAGGCTATTAACATGACGCCGCAAGCGCCGCTGCGCGAGCCGGAGCGGGAGAATTGGGAGTTCTTCCTGAGCCTGCCCGAAGTGGACCGCGCCAAGCTCTCGCATACACAGGTCAAAGATCTTCAACTGCTGCAGCCGCTCTTTGAGTTCTCAGGGGCGTGCGCGGGCTGCGGCGAGACGCCGTACATCAAGCTGCTGACGCAGTTGTTCGGCGACCGGCTGTATATTGCCAACGCGACGGGTTGCTCGTCGATTTATGGCGGCAACCTGCCCACTACGCCTTACACCTCGAACGCGCAGGGCCGCGGACCTACGTGGTCAAATTCACTCTTCGAGGACAATGCCGAGTTCGGCTTCGGCATGAGGGTGGCGCTGGATCAGCAGAAGGCCTTCGCCGAAATGCTGGTGACACGGCTGGCGCCGCAGATCGGCGCAGAGCTTGCGGCGGGCCTGATCGGCGCGACGCAAAAGACCGAACCGGAGATCGACAAGCAGCGCGAGCGCGTGAAGGCGCTTCGCGCCGTGTTGGCCGGAAACAGCTCCTCTGACGCCAGGAATCTGCTGGCCATTGCCGACGCGCTGGTGCGCAAAAGTGTGTGGATCCTGGGCGGCGACGGCTGGGCCTTCGACATTGGTTTTGGAGGGCTCGACCACGTGCTCGGGTCGGGCAAAAACGTGAATGTGCTGGTGCTCGACACCGAGGTTTACTCGAATACGGGCGGCCAGGCTTCAAAAGCTACGCCGCGCGGCGCGGTGGCGAAGTTCGCCGCCAGCGGCAAGCCGACCAGCCGCAAGGACCTGGCCATGGAAGCCGTGAGCTATGGCTCCGTCTACGTGGCGCAAGTTGCGATCGGCGGCAACGACACGCACGTGGTGAAGGCTTTCCAGGAGGCCGAAGCGCACGACGGGCCGTCGATCATCATTGCCTATTCAAGCTGCATCGCTCACGGCTACGATCTGGTGCACGGGTTGGAGCAGCAAAAGCTGGCCGTGCAATCGGGGTATTGGCCACTGATGCGCTACAATCCTGTGCTGCGCGAAGAGGGCAAGAATCCGTTCCAGCTCGATTCCAAAGCGCCGGCGATCCGGCTCAAGGAGTATGCTTACCGCGAAGCTCGCTACACCATGCTGGCGCGAAGCAATCCGGATCTGGCCGCGGAGCTGTTGAAGGAAGCGCAGGACGATGTGGAGCGCCAGTGGCGGGTGTACTCGGCGCGCGCCGCGATGCCAGGCCGCGGAGAGACGCCGCACATCGCGCCCCTGGAAAAGCCTGAAGAAAAGCCGGAAGAGAAGCTGGCGGCCACGGCGGCCGGAGGTGAAGAATGACCGAACTTTCCATGCAGTACCTGGGCATGAAGCTGAACGGCCCGATTGTGGTCGCCAGCACACCGCTGTCAGAGTCGATTGATAATGTGCGCCACATGGAGGATGCGGGCGCCTCGGCGATCGTGCTCACCTCGCTGTTTGAGGAGCAGTTGGCGCTGGAGTCACGCGCGCTGGACGAGGACTTGTCGCGCGGAACCGATTCTTATGCCGAGTCGCTCCATTTTCTGCCGGAAGTAAGCGACTACCGCATGACGCACGAAGGGTATTTGGAGCATCTGCGGCGCGCCCGTGAAGCAGTCAACATTCCCATCATGGCCAGCCTGAACGGCGCCACCAGCGGCGGCTGGGTCCGCTTTGCCAAAGAGATGGAGCAGGCCGGCGCCCAAGCCATCGAGCTGAACACCTATGCGCTGGTGACGGACAGTAGCCAGACCTCAGACGAGATCGAGCGGCTGCTGCTGGAGTTGGTCTCGAGTGTCTGCAAAGCGGTCAAGGTTCCGGTGGCGGTCAAGCTCTCGCAATCATTTACCAGCCTGCCGCATCTGTGCGCGCGGCTAGAGGAAGCCGGCGCGCGCGCCATGGTGATCTTCAACCGCTTCTACCAGCCCGATTTCGATATCGAAGCGCTGGAGGTGCGGCCCACGCTGCACTTTTCTACTCCGTCAGAATTATTGCCGCGGCTGCACTGGGCGGCCATTCTCTACGGCCATCTGAAGGGCGACATCGCCATCACCGGCGGCGTCCACTCCGCCGAAGACGTGCTGAAGGCGATCATGGCCGGCGGCAGCGTCGCCATGATGGTTTCCGCGCTGCACATTCACGGCATCGAGCACATCGGCCGCGTGCTGGCGGACCTGCGCTACTGGCTGGAGAAGCGCGAGTACGCATCGCTCGCTGAGACGCGCGGCTGCCTGAGCCGGCGTTCCGTGCCCGACACCTCGCCGTACGACCGCGGCAACTACATCAAGACGCTGAGCTCGTACAGTCTGCGGCAGACGGTGGCGGCGTTCTGATTGGATTCCCCCTTTTGGTTGCAGGAAAACGAAAACGGCCGCATGAAGATGCGGCCGTTCTTGTTTTGCTCGCGTGCTGTTGCGGAGGGGCCTAGCCTGCAGTTCTCAGAGCAACGACGCGCGATGGGGAATCCAGCCCAATGGTGACCAGACACGGCGTGTTTTGACGGACGACTGCTGTGCGGGTCTGGAGACCCGCACGACAGCCGGTCTTCCACCCCAACGACGAAGATCTGTCGTTGAGGACCCCGGTCTGGAGACCGGCGGTACGCTTGCCTGCCATTGCTGAGAAATGCGGGCTAATTAGTTCGCCAGGAAGCGAAGCACGGCTTTTTCTAATATGCCGCGTGCGCGAGGAAGGGCGGCTTCGACAAGTGTGCTGAAGGTTTCGCCCAGCTCAGTGGAACCGGCACCGACCGTGAGGAGCATTGCGTGGGCGGACATCGAGCCATACAGGGCATTTGTCAGGCCGAGGAGACCGGGCGGGTCGATGTGATGCGTGGTGGGATGGCTCGTCGGGGGTTCGGAGCCATTGAAATGGGGCGGCACAGGGGCGAGGTTCACCTGGCCCGGAGCGGATTCGACCGAAGAATCGACGAAGAGAACGGAGTCGGCGGCTGCGATCTCCGCGGCCAGGTCGGGTGTCCATTGCTGGCGAGCGATGACGCGAACGCTCGAGTCCTCGCGAAATCGTTCCGCGGCCCATTCGGCGAGCTTGGGGCCGACGCCATCATCGCGGCGCAGTGTATTGCCGCAGGCGAGGACCAGACAACGAGCTCCAGTTTCCATATTTGAAGATCTCACGAATCCCTTTTCAGGTCTCTTGGGAAACGCCTCGGGTCGTGGCTCAGTTCGAGAAAATCCATCCCTCAGGGGCTAAAGCCCACTCTCATTTCATGCCATTTACGGCACGACTGAAGTCGTGCCCCTTCAAAACAACTTCAAACTGAGTCACCAACTCGTCCCGAATCAACTTCCATGGATCGCGCGAAGAATCAGTCTCGCGCGACCCGGTCCACAACCTCGCCGCCGGCGGAAAGCAGCGTGAGCACCAGCGGCATCTGGCCGATGGCGTGCGAGGAGCAGCTCAGGCAGGGATCGAAGGTGCGCACGACCGCTTCGACGCGGTTCAGAATCCCCTCGGTGAACTTGCCGTCCTTCACGTAGTGTTTGGCGGCCTGCAGCACGCCCAGGTTCATCGCCTTGTTGTTCTGGCCGGTGGCGATGACCAGGTTGGCCCAGGTGATCTTGCCGTTCTCGTCGACTTTGTAGTGGTGGTGCAGCACGCCGCGCGGCGCCTCGGCCTGGCCCGCGCCTTCAAGCCGGTTGACGCCGGCCGTGGCGCGCACGTGCTTTTCGAGGATGCGTGGATCAGCGAGGATCTCTTC